>NZ_PKKM01000001.1:0-251389 GCF_002847525.1 Schaalia odontolytica
TCCGCACTCGGATTCCGAAACCTCAACCACTACATCACCCGAGCACTCCTCGAAACCGGAGGATTCAGACCCCAACTACACCCTCAATTATGAAGAGCCATCAATCCTCTCTCGCAGACGTACGGTTCGGATAAGGACATTGAGCCGGTGAGTCGAAAGAACGATGGATGGGATATCAGGCAATGGTGAATTCAGTGAATACCACTCGTTGCCTTCATCGGAGCAGTGTTGTTGTTGCATCTGCTGTCGCCCTCACGGCAGCGTCGCTTATTGTACCTGTCGCCCCGGCGCATGCGGCTGACCCTATTACTGCCGCTGACCAACCATATTTCACCTACTACCACCTTGACCAAGCCAGGGCGAAGGGCTACACGGGTAAAGGCGTAACGATTGCAATGATTGATGGACCGGTTGAGACTACTGCGCTAGAACTTGCCGGTGCATCGATCCAAGAAAAGGAAACTTGCTCAATTAACTCATCTTTGGCTTCCAAAAGCCACGGAACCTCGGTGGCTTCAATTCTGGTTTCCCCAAATTATGGTGTCGCCCCAGATGCAACCTTGCTGGCGTATCGGACAGGTTCCAAGCAGGATGGCGATCAACCTTCCTCCGACTGTATTGATGGTAGTTCGCGCATCAAGTACGGCTATGCATGGTTGCTGAACTCAGCAATGAACGATGGTGCGCAGATTATCAATTTGTCTTCCTCTAGTACGTCTCAAGAAAATGAGTTGAAATGGGCAATAGCACGCTCGATGGCTCAGGGAATTATCATTACTGCTTCTGCAGGTAATGAAGCGACCGATGGTAACGCGACTTCTCTCTCGCAGTGGTCGGGAGTAGTTGGCGTTTCTGCAATTGGGATTGATGATAGCAGGCAGGAGTATTCGTCCTGGGGACAGGGAGTTACTACCGCGGCTGTTGGAGGCCCACTTGCGGTACACGACTACGTAAGTGGGCAGGTCACACAAGTGTCGGGAACATCGGTCTCCGCCCCAATTGTTGCCGGAACCCTTGCCCTAGCCCGCCAGAAGTGGCCAAATGCGACCAGCAACCAGCTCCTGCAACTTCTCGTGAAGACAGGACTGAATCCCGATCACGGATGGAACCAATACACGGGATACGGTGCTATTGATCCCGCTGCCATGGTCAAGACGGATCCGAGTCAATTCCCCGATGAGAATCCGCTTGCCGATAAAGGGGGAGGCTCGAGTCCCACGCAGTCGGAAGTGCAACAGTACCTGGATGGCATTGTTGATCCGACGGAGATTGTTAACGACAACTCCTACACGTATCGAGGCCTTGATGAATCCAAGCTGACGGATCCGATGAACACCTCGGTTACCCACCTGGGAACAAGCCCTCGCTACCACGCGAAATAGTGTGTAGAGACGACGGTGAGGTGGCCGGGAGCAATCCCGGCCACCCCACCGTCATGACTAGAAGGGGGCGTCAGCCGATCGACGCGATCGCGAAGGTGATCGGCACGCCCGAGCCGTCGCGGCGCTCGTCCTCGGCGGGCAGTTCAATGGGCGAACCATCCGCGGACGCGGCGCGTGCCGGCTTCGTGCCCACCCACGCGATATCGAGTCGATCCTCACCGCGCAGGAAGCGCTGGCAGCGCACGCCCTGACCGCCTCGGCCCTTCGCCGGGTAGCACTCGAAAGGCGTCACCTTCACCGTCGTCTGGCCCGTGCCCGGCAGTGCGCCCAGAGCGGCGGCCACAGTCACGACGACGGCGTCGATGGGAGCCTCGACCACCCAGAAGCCCAAGGCCTCGGCACCGGCGTTCAGCTTCATACCCGCCATGCCGCCGGCCGTACGACCCTGCGGGCGAACCTTCGCAGCGGGGGTACGCAGCATCTGCGCGTCCGACGAAATAAACACCAGGTCCGCCTCGTCCGAGCAGCGATCGAAGCCCACTAGACGGTCACCATCCTCCAGGGCGATGACCTCCCACTCGTCGCGCTGCAGCACGTCCGGGCGCAGGCGCTTGACCGTGCCGCGAGCCGTGCCCATCGCGACCACATCGGTGCCCTCGGGATCGAGGAGACCAACGGCGGGAACGTCCGTGTGCAGCAGGAGTGACGCAGGCATCGCCCCGGCAAGGGACAGGCCCGTCTCAAAGCGGGGGAGTGCTGGCAGATCCACGACGTCGATGCGGTGGGCGATGCCGTCCTCCGTCACCACGGCTACCTGCGAGCGGGCCGTCGACGGCAGCTGCACGCGCCAGCCGTCCGACGCCGCGCGAGGTCCGGGCTCAAGGGGATCCCCGCCCTCGACGCGGGCGAGAGCCCCCGAGGAGGACAAAACCACGACGCACGGGTCGTCCGGGATCTGCAGGTCCAGGCCCTTGCCGGAACGCGACACCGACGGCAGGGCCGCCAGCGCGGCATCGTCGGACGCGGCTCCCACGGGCGTGCCCGTCGACGCAAGCAGCAGCGTGCGGCGCGGCGTGCCCAGGCGATCCGAGACCTCGCGCAGCTCCTTCTTCACGAGCGCGCGCAGTAACTCCGGATCCTCCAGTATCTCGCGCAGAGAGGCGATCTTCGCCAGCAGCTCATCGCGCTCGGTCTCCAGCTCGATGCGTGAGAACTTCGTGAGGCGGCGCAGGCGCAGCTCCAGGATGTAGTTGGCCTGGGCCTCGGACAGGTCGAAGGCCGTCATGAGGCGCTCGCGCGCGATCTCCGCGTCGTCGGAGGAGCGAATGATGGCGATAACATCGTCGATGTCCAGGATCGCGATGAGCAGGCCCTCGACCAGGTGCAGGCGATCCTCGCACTTCTTCAGGCGGAAGCGGCTGCGGCGCGTCGTGACATCAAGGCGGTGATCGAGGAAGACCTGCAGCATCTCCTTGAGGCCCAGCGTGCGCGGCTGGCCGCCTACGAGCGCCACCGCGTTGATCGAGAAGGAATCCTCCAGCGGCGTGCGCTGGTAGAGCTGCTGGAGCACGGCCTCGGGGTTGAAACCGTTCTTCACCTCGATGACCAAGCGCAGGCCGTGGATGCGGTCCGTGAGATTCTGAACCGAGGAAATACCCTTGAGGCGTCCTGCGTTCGCGTTTTCCTTGATCTTTTCGATGACCTTTTCGGGACCGACCATGTAGGGCAGCTGCGTGACGATAATGCCCATCTTGCGGGCGGTCACGCGCTCGATCTGGACTTTCGCGCGGGTCTTGAACGCGCCTCGGCCCGTCTCGTAGGCCTCCTTGATGCCCTCGAGACCCACGATGACGCCACCCTCAGGCAGGTCGGGACCCGGAATGTAGCGCATGAGGTCGGCGACGGACGCCGACGGGTTATCCAGCAGGTGAATGGCGCCCGCGATCGTCTCCGACAGGTTGTGCGGGGCGATATTCGTCGCCATACCCACGGCGATACCCGAGGCGCCGTTGACCAGCAGCTGCGGGAACGCGGCCGGCAGGACGTCCGGCTGCATGAACTGGTTGTCGTAGTTGGGGACGAAGTCGACCGTGTCCTCGTCCAGGCCCGTCACCAGGTCCAGCGCGGCGGGTGCCATGCGTGCCTCGGTGTAACGCGCGGCGGCCGGGCCGTCGTCCAGAGAGCCGAAGTTACCGTGCCCATCGACCAGGGGAACGCGCAGGTTGAAGGGCTGCGCGAGGCGCACCAAGGCCTCGTAAATCGCGGAATCGCCGTGCGGGTGGAGCTTACCCATGACCTCGCCGACCACGCGCTGGGACTTCACGTGTCCCTTGTCGGGGCGCAGCCCCATCTGATCCATCTGGAACAGGATGCGGCGCTGCACGGGCTTGAGGCCGTCGCGCGCGTCGGGGAGCGCGCGAGCGTAGATCACCGAGACGGCATACTCCAGGAAGGACCCACGCATCTCATCGGATACGTCGATCTCTGTGATGTTCTCGTCCTTCTCAGGGATGTCGACGACCTGGTCCTTCTTAGCCATACGCGCAATTATTGCGCGGCTTGGCGCTCATATCGACTGGCGCGCCGCTTCGGGGCACAATTGGGGCATGGACACATGGACCCGTATCGAACGTGGGGGCTTCTACCCCAAGGCCGTGCAGCGCGCGCTGCGCCGCGCTCTGGGCGCCGCGGAGCCGATCGTGACGCTGTGCCAGGTGGATACGGGTTTCGACCGCGGATCGGTATTCCGGCACCTGACGGTCGCCTCGCTGACGGACCGCGCCATCGTCCAGCTGCACGTCGATGAGATGGACGGCGGCTCTGCGACGATCGCGACGGCCGTGCATCGCGTCGGCGACATCGCCGGGTACTCCACGATGGAGGTTTACACGGATCCGGAGAACGCGAGCGGCCTGTCCGAAATGACGATTGCGCTGGACCTGAAGGGCGCGCGCCGCCTCGAGCTTGAGCCCGCCCGCTGCGACGACCCCAATTGCATGGCCGATCATGGCCTGGCGGGCACGTCCTTCCCCGACGACATGACCTTCCGTATCTCCGCGGCCGCCGATGGGCAGGACGCCCTCGACGAGGCCATGGTCTTCGTCGATCACCTTGCCACACTGATGGGGACCCGCAGTGAGTGAGCGCGAACTGACGCTGGACCTGCCTGGCGCCGACCTGCCCGGCGCGGGGGATCCTGTCATCACGGACGTTATCGCTGGCGCCCTCGCATCGATCGATTCAGCGCTGCCCGGCGCCTCGGCGCAGGCGGCCGACGCCCTCGGGATCGAGGCCGGGGCTGAGCAGGTGCTCCTCATCCTCGTGGACGGGCTTGGGTACGAGCTGATCCAGGATCACCTCGGGCATACGCCGACGCTGCGCCGCGTGAGGAACGATATTCGCTCGATCCACACGGTCGTCCCCTCGACGACGGCCGCGGCCATCACGGCATTCGGGACGGGGGCTCGCCCGGGTGCGACCAACATGGTGGGCTTTTCCGTCGCCTACGGTGGCGGCGTCATGAACCTGTTGGCCATGGAGGGTGGGCCCGCGCCCACCGAGTGGCAGCCCACCCCCACGTACTTTGAGCGCCTCGCAGCGGTTGGCGTGTCCTCGGCCGTCATCTCGCCCGCGCGTTTTGCGGGCTCCGGACTAACGGGTGCCGCACTGCGCGGAGCGCGTCACGTGCCTGCGGAGACGCTCGATGAGCGCGTGAGCGCCGCCCTGCGCGAGCTGCGCGCGGGAACGCCCGTGGTGTACCTCTACTGGTCCGAGATCGACCACGCCGGCCACGGCTCGGGCGTCGGCTCGGACAGCTGGATCGGTGGCCTCGAAGAGTTCGATGCGGGCCTCGCCCGGCTGTTGAGGTCGCTGCCCGCGGGCGTGCGCACCGTCATGACGGCCGATCATGGCATGATCAACGTCGACGCCACGCAGATCCTCGACGTCGCATCCACGCCCGCCCTGCGCGATGGCGTGCGCATCATCGCGGGAGAAACTCGCGCGGTGCACGTCCACGCCGAGGAAGGACGCGCCGACGAGGTGGAGGCGCGCTGGCGCGACGTCCTGGGGGAGAGCGCCTGGGTCGTGTCCGGTGACGACATCAGCACCCTTATCGGTGCGGGTGACGGCGCGTCGATTATCGGAGACTTCCTCGTTCTCGCACGAGGCCGGGGCGGAGTCGTCGACTCACGCACGCAAAGCGCTTCGGCGATTGCTATGCCCGGTGTGCACGGATCGCTCACCTCCACGGAAATGCGCATTCCCGTCATCGTCCTGTCGTAGGACGACAACGGGACATACGCGAAGCGGCCGCTTACTGATGTGAGCGGCCGCTTGACGTGTGAACGGTTTAGGACTTCGACCCGAAAAGAATCTCGTCCCAGCTGGGGACCGACCGGCGGGTCTTCTTCGAGGAAGCGCGCGCCATCCTCGAACCCGTCACTCCCTGAGCGGGAACGGACCCGGTCGCGCTCTCCTCTGCCTCGGCAGGTGCGGACTCAGCGGAATCGGGCGCCGACACGGCCTTCATGGGGATCGCGGGGGTCGCCTGCTCTTCGGCCTTTGGCTCCTCGCCCTTGTCCACGTCCGAAGACACGGGGGCATCGGAGAGCCACGGCAGCACGCCCGACGAGGCCGGGGCCTCGTTCTTCGGCGACCGCGAAGCCACGGGGATGGAGCCGGTTGCCGCGGGGCGAGCTGACGGAATCTGCCCGGTCGCGGGGAAGAGCGCGTCTTCGGAGGTCTGTGCCGGTGCCTCAGACTTCGTGCGCGCCGACGCGAGGGAATAGATGCGCGCGGAAATCGGGCCCGTCGACGTGTCGGGCTCCGTCGTGGGAGCCTCCTCCTCGCCAGCGATTGCGGCCAGGTACTCGGCTTCCTCGTCCACCTCGTCGTCCAGATCCAGGTCAATCTGCTGGCGCTTGCCGCGCACGGCGTTGAGCTGATCGACGATTGCCTCGCGGTTACGCAGATCCTCCTCGTCCGGATCCGGAGTGGGAGTGGGAGCCGTGCGAGGCAGGGGAGTGAAGATCGACGCCGTCGGAGAGACGGACACCTGCTCGGTCAGCCACTGAGCCTCTTGGTCGATAGCCTCCAGCGAGCCGGAATTCGACAGATGCCAATGGGCCGCATGCTCGGCGGCTCCCTGCACGAACGTCACGATGATTTGCCAGGGCTCCCCGGCCTCGCGGGTCGCAGCCCATTCCAGGGAAGCGGGGTCGACGCCGCGTGCGGCCAAGCGATCGACGACGAGATCACCCATCGTCGGACCACCCTCGCCGACGCGAACGGCGCGCGCACGGGTGAGCGCATAATCTTTTTCGGCCTGCACGGGAGCCTCAAAGCGCTCGACCGCGCTGACTTCCATTCCGTGTTCGGACGCAATGTCCTGAGGAGTTGCGCCAGCGCGCAGGAGGGCCTGAATGTCACGAGGAGCGAGGGTGGGGCGAGCGGGAGCAAGCTCCACCCGCGGACGGTCGCGGCGCGTCGCACCGCGGAGCTCGTCCGAGATCAACACCGAATAGCGTTCACCCTGGGCATCGGTGAGCACCAGGGACTCGCCATCGGCGCTGGTCCCGAGCAATTCGAGCTCAATCATCACTTCCTCCTCAAACGTCTAGGTCGAATCGTCTCAAATAATGCAAAGAATGTCGCGTAGCTGGGCGCGTGTCACACATACGATGGCACATTACTCTCACAAGTGTTATCCTCCCTGCGCATAGACCACTCGCGCAAACCGGCTCGAGAGGCGAAAGGGGAGAACCATGGCAACCGATTACGATGCGCCGCGCAAGAACGAAGACGAGGTCGCAGAGGACTCGATCGAGGAGCTGAAGTCCCGTCGCAACGACGCCGGCTCCGCCGAGATCGAGGAAGACGAGAACGAGGCCGCCGAGAATTTCGAGCTTCCTGGCGCTGACCTGTCAAAGGAAGAACTGACCGTTCACGTCGTTCCCCGTCAAGAAGACGAGTTCACCTGCTCGCAGTGCTTCCTCGTGCACCACGCGTCGCAGCTCGACCACGTGGACGCCAACGGCGCCCCCGTGTGCACCGAGTGCGCGATGTGAGGTAGGACGATGTTCGGACGCAACAAGAAGAACGCTGAAGAAGACATCGAAGAGGTCGAGGTCCTGCCTCGCCTCAGCGACGAAGATGCGGACATCTGGAGTGAGCCCGGTCCTCGCAACTACGGTGAGGTCGACGCCTCCGACGGCTACGTCGACATGGGATCCATCCTGTTCCCCGCGGTTCAGGGCATGCAGCTGCGCACGCAGGTCGCCGACGACGGAACGACCGTCCTGCAGATCCTCGTCGTTCTCGGTAGCTCCGGCATCCAGATGAGCGTCGCCGCCGCGCCCCGTTCCGGTGGCGTGTGGGAGGAACTGCGCGAAGAAATTCGCAAAGGCTTCGAAGACCAGGGCGCCAAGGTAGCCGACTACCCGACGCGCTACGGCAACGAGCTCCTCGTCGACATGCCAATGCAGATGCCCGACGGACGCTCCGCGACCTCGCGTATGCGCATCATCGGCCGCGAAGGCGACCGCTGGTTCGCCCGCATCGACATCCTCGGCCCCGCCGCCGCGAACGCGGAAGCCGGCGTCGAGATCGAAAAGGTCATCGACCGCATCATCGTGCGACGCGATGAGCACCCGCGCACACGCCTGGAGCTGCTCCCGGTACACCTGCCTGCGGGTGCCCAGGAAGCCTGACATGGCCTCGTGGATCGCTCGGGTGGGCGCGGCACTCGGTCTCGACAAGGACACGCGTTCCCTGGACGCTGCCCTTGACGAGGACTCGGCGCGCGCCGCCCGCGGGGTCACGCCCATCCGCGACGTGACCGACCGCTCTCATGTGCTCGTGTTCGGCACGCTGCTGGGTATGACGTACCCGCCCGAGGAGGGAGCCCAGCGCGTCCTCGTTGCGACCCTGTACGACGGTACTGACACCCTGGAGCTGCGCTGGCCTGGCCGCGCGTCCATTCCCGGGCTCAGCGTCGGCCAACGTCTCGAGGCCGAAGGCACCGTCGGTCGCGTGGGCGAACGCCTCGTCATCATTAACCCCCTCTATCGCGTGATCGCGGGGGAAGGCTGATGCCGACCCCACGCTGGATGAGTCAGGCAACCTCCGATGACTTCTCGTGGTCCGACGCGCTCGGAGGCACGCGCGGCGTCATCGAAGCTACCGCACCCGGCCTCGTGTTCGTTGTCGTGTACGTGGCCACGCGTGCGCTCGTCCCCACGCTGATCGCGGCATCGTGCGTCGCGCTTCTTGCCTGCGTGATCCGCCTCGTTCAACGCCAGGGGCTCCAACAGGCACTGTCCGGGCTGTTCGGTGTCGCCATCGGCGTCATCTTCGCGGCCGCGACGGGGCGCGGAGAGAATTACTTCGCGTGGGGTATTGTCACGAACATCGCCATGGCCCTCGTATTCGCCGTGTCCGTTCTGCTCAGGAGGGGCCTCGTCGCCCAGTTCTACGGCCCGCTGACCGGACTGCCCAAGGGGTGGCAGTCAGACCCCACGTACGCGGACCTGCGCCGCAGCTGCAGCTTGCTGACGTGGATGTGGGCCGGTATCTTCGCGCTGCGCGTTGCCGTTCAGGCGCCCCTCTGGCTCGGCGGACAGGTCGCGGCGCTCGGCGTGGCCAAGCTGATCCTCGGCCTGCCGCTCTTCGGGCTCGGCGCCTGGGCCACGTGGTGGGGCCTGCGCCGTTACTCCTCGTCCTCCGATGATTCCTCCGACTCCGGGGAAGCGACCAACTGACGCAGGTCCTCCAGCTCGGCGGTGTCCGCATCGGGCACGAGAAGCAGAAGCTCATCGGAGGCCTCGAACACGTCGTCGGCGCTTGGCGTGATCGGACGGCCGTCGCGTAGGAGCGCGGCGAGGACCGAACGGGCCGGCAGCGCCAGGGAATGGACGCGCTTGCCCACAACCGGGGAATCCTCGGGCAGGATGAGCGCGTGCATCGACACGGCGGCCGTGTTGAAGGAGAACAGGCGCACCGGAACGCCCACCGACACCGCCTCCTCGACGAGGGATGTCATAATGCGCGGCGTCGACACGGACACATCCACGCCCCACGCCTGATCGAACAGCCACTCGTTCTTCGGGTTGTTCAGGCGAGCAACCACGCGGGGGACCGCGAATTCGGTCTTGGCCAGCAGGGAGATGACCAGGTTCGCCTTGTCGTCGCCGGTCGCGGCGACCATCACGTCGGCCTCGTCCACGCCTGCGTCGTGCAGCGCGTCAGGCGAGCACGCGTCGGCGAGCACCCAGTCCGCGTCTGCCACGGACGAGATGCGCAGCTTCTCGGGCATGTTGTCGATCAGGGTGATGTCGTGTCCGTGAGCGAGCAGTTCCAGGGCGACGCTGCGGCCCACCGATCCGGCTCCAGCAATCACAATCTTCATGCTCACACCTCCGTCTTGGGCGAGTTAGCCAACTGGTCGCGCAACTGCGCGGTCTCGGTCCCGTTGATCGCGAAGTACAGCTGATCATGCTCCTGGACCACGAGGTCCGGCGACGCGGTGCGGATGGATCCCAAGCGCGATGTGAAGACGATGCGGCAGCCCGTGAGCTCCTCGACGACCTGGAAACTCAGGCCGTACCATCCGGGGGAAGGTGTCGCGTTCACGAGGCCGACCTCGCCGGTTGGGTGGGACCAGATGAGCGATGCATCCGGAGGGAGCAGGCGGCGCATCACCGACTCGGTGGTGCGCTGCACCGAGGCGACCGTCGGAATGCCGAGGCGCTCGTACAGATAGGCGCGCGTCGGGTCGTAGATGCGCGCGACCACGTGCTCGACGTGGAAGACCTCACGTGCGACGCGCGCGGCGATAATGTTCGAGTTATCACCCGATGAGACGGCCGCAAACGCGTACGCATCCTTGATGTTCGCTTGACGCAGGCAGTCGCGGTCCATGCCCACGCCCGTCACGCGACGACCGGAAAAGTCCGGCGACAGGCGAGAGAAAGCCTTGGAATCCTGGTCAATAACCGCCACGGAATGGCCCGCAGCGTCCAACGTCGATGCCAGGCGAGCGCCGACGCGCCCGCAACCCATGATCACAAAGTGCACGACTACCAAACTACTCCGGTCCTCGCGTAATAGCCATGCGTGTGCTTCGGCGCTGCCACTGGACCGTCAGGTGGACTACGCTTAACAACCGTGACGAACTTGTTGGCCTACGCAAAGCGCGTGCTCATCGGGCGCCCGATGCGATCGGACGCGATGGGCCACCAGCTTCTCCCCAAACGCATCGCCCTGCCGATCTTCGCGTCGGACGCTCTCTCCTCGGTCGCCTACGCGCCCGACGAAGTCCTCCTTACCCTCGCACTCGCCGGTTCGATGGCCGCGCTTCAGTCCGTGTGGGTGGGCGTCGTCGTCGCGATCGTGCTTGCGGTCGTGGTCGCGTCGTACCGTCAGACGGTGCACGCCTACCCGTCGGGCGGTGGCGATTACGAGGTCGTGACCACGAACCTGGGGCGTTCCTGGGGTCTGCTCGTTGCCTCGGCCCTGCTGGTCGACTACATTCTCACGGTTGCCGTCTCGATCTCATCGGGCGCGAACTACATCACGACCGCCGTCCCGGCTCTCCTCGGTCATGAGGTGCCGATCGCGGTAGCGCTCGTCGTCATCCTGGCCACTCTGAACCTGCGCGGCACGCGCGAGGCCGGCGGAGCATTCGCCGTGCCCACGTATCTGTACATGGGGGCCATCGGCCTCATGGTCGTCGTTGGTTTTGCGAAGATGGCGACGGGACACCTGGGTGCCGCCCCGACGGCCGCTTACGACCTCGTCGCTGCTCCCGCTCACGCCGACGGCCTCGCCGGACTCGCGGGAGCCTTCCTGCTCATGCGCGCGTTCTCCTCGGGCTGCGCGGCTCTCACCGGCGTTGAGGCCATCTCCAACGGCGTGCCCATGTTCCGCCGCCCCAAGTCCCGCAACGCGGCGACCACGCTGGCGATGCTCGGTCTGATTGCCGCCTCAATGATGATCTCGATCCTTGTGCTGGCGCGCGCGACCGGCGTGAAAATCGTCGACGACGCCGCCACCCAGCTGACCTACCAGGGCGCGCCCGTCCCGGAGAACACACCGATCGATCCGGCGATCTCGCAGATCGCCTCCGCAGTGTTCGGTCAGGGATCGATCCTCTTCATTCTCATTACGGTCGTCACCGGATTCATCCTCGTACTCGCTGGGAACACGGCGTTCAACGGCTTCCCGACCCTGGCCTCGGTTCTGTCGCGTGACTCTTTCCTGCCGCACCAGATGGTGCGACGCGGCGACCGTCTGTCGTACTCGAACGGCATCGTCGTTCTGACGGTCGCCGCGATCGCGCTGATCGTCGGCTTCCAAGCGCAGACGACGCGCCTCATCCAGCTCTACGTCGTCGGCGTCTTCATCTCCTTCACGCTCTCGCAGCTGGGCATGATCAAGCACTGGAACAAGCAGCTCCGCTCGCGCCAGTCGGGCCAGGAGCGTATGACCGTCCTGCGCTCGCGTGCCGTCAACATCGTTGGCTTCATGATGACCGGCATCGTGCTCATCATCGTCCTGGCCACGAAGTTCACGCACGGCGCGTGGATCACCCTGCTGATGATCGCTGTTGCCTTCGGTATCCAGATTTCGATTCACCGCCACTACGAGACGATCCGCTCGCAGCTGAGCGTGGACGACTGGAACGCGCGCCGCGCCCTGCCGACCCGCGTGCGCGCCCTCGTCCTCGTGTCCTCGCTGTCACGCCCCGCCATGCGAGCGATCGCGGCGGCTCGTGCCTCCTCGCCGACGTCGATCGAGCTCGTTTCCGTCGTCGCCGACGATGAGGAAGAAAACAAGATTCTGCGCCAGTGGAAGGCCTCCGGCGTTCCCGTGCCGCTGACGCTCCTGTCCGCGCCCTACCGTGACATCGCCTCGGTCATCCTGCAGTACGTGCGCGGGCGTCGTCGCGCGATGCCCACCGAGATGCTTGTGGTCTACATGCCGCAGTTCCTCGTCACCCACTGGTGGGAGAACTTTGTGCACAATCAGTCGGCCCTGCGTCTGCGCGCCGCGCTCCTCGGTGTTCCCGGCGTGGTCATCACGATCGTCCCGTGGCAGCTTGGTGAGGACGACGTCGTGGAAGGCCGACAGCGCGTCAATGATCCGTTCTCGCGGGTCGCAGCACCGGCCTCCGGAGACTCGAAGACCCGAACCGAGCAGCCCGGCGGCACTCGCAGCGAAAGCCCCGCCGAGGAGAACGAATGAGTCCCCGTCCGTCCCGCCGTCGTCCCTCTCCGCTCCGTCGCACGGCATCCGCTCAGCCCCGCGAGGGGATCGGCGAGGTCCTCCAGCTGACCGTTGGCGAGCCTGCCCACGGTGGCGCGTGTGTCGCCCGCGATGAGAGTGGTCGCGTCGTCTTCGTACGCCACGCGGCACCCGGCGAGATCGTCCGCGCGCGGGTGACCGCCGTCCAGAAGAAGCTCGCGTGGGCGGATGCCATTGAGGTCGTTGAGGCCTCGGCCGACCGCGTCGAGTCCGTCTGGCCCCAGGCCGGTCCGGGAGGCGTCGGAGGCGGGGAGCTCGCGCACCTGACCCCGGCTGCTCAGCGCGATTGGAAGTCCCGCGTGATTGCCGGGCAGCTGCGTCGCGTGGGCGGCGAGGCCCTGTCCGAGGCCGTGGACGCCCTCGGTGGAGTGCGTGTCGCTCCTGCGCCCGGTGACGAGGATCCGGGCGATTCGCTCACCGGTCGTCGCTCGCGCATTGACGTCGTTATCGACGCGGATGGCCGCGCCGGGATGCACGAGTTCCGCGGTCGCCGCGTGATCGCGCTCGAGGACATGCCGCTGGCTGTCCCCGCGATCCGCGAACTCGGACTCTTCGATCAGGACACGCCGTGGCGTCGCCTGTGGAAGCCGGGTGACCGCGTGCGCGCGGTGGCCCCCTCAGGCGGCGATCCGGTCGTTCTCATCGGCGAGGACACGTACGCCGCCGACGGCGTGCGCATCGACGCCGACGTGTTGCGCTGGAATGTGCCCGTCGGCTCCGGCGTTGAGTCGTACTACGTGCGTCCCTCCGGCTTCTGGCAGACGCATGTGCGCGGCGCTGAGGTGCTTGCGAACGCCGTGCTGACTGCTGCGTTCGGCGCGGGCGAGGCCGGGGCTGGGCGTGCGGTCATGGAGCTGTACTCGGGCGCGGGTCTATTTTCCGTGCCGCTCGTGCGCGCCGTCGGCGAGTCGGGGCGCGTTGTGACGCTCGAGGGTGACGAGGGCGCCGTGCGTGACGCCGGCGAGAACCTTGCTGCCTTCGACTGGGTGGACGCGTTCGCCGGAAACGTTGATCGTGAGGGAGTCGTCGACCTGTCGGGCCAGCTGGGAACGGTGCCGGACGTTGTCGTGGCTGACCCGCCGCGTGCCGGCGCGGGAGCCGAGGTGTGCGTGGCAATCGCCGCCACGGGTGCCCCTCGTGTCGTCCTGGTGTCATGCGACCCGGCGGCGGGCGCACGCGACCTGCGTACCCTCACCGAGGCCGGATACGAGCTCGAGTCACTGCAGGCCTGGGATCTCTTCCCGCACACTCACCATGTGGAGTGCGTATCTGTGTTGACACGATCTTGATATGGTGGACCCATCAACGGTGATGGAAACTCTAGATGGAGATAAAGCATATGCGGATGAAAATTATTGCGCGTAAGTTCATCATGCCCATTGTGTTTTCGATAACTCTCCATTTATGGGCGCCAGGATTAGAAATATTTCGTGATTCTAGTGCACATTCGCCGGGAGTGAGCTTGTTCCTGCTAATTGTTGTGCGGTGTATTGGGTTGCTTGTTGTTTTGTCCGTGTGGGAAGTGCTTATTAAGCAAGTATATGTAAACTGCTCTTCTCGCATCCGGCGTTGGGGTCGTCGAGCAATTTTAAAAGGTAGTGCGTATGGCGCTTTGGTGGCAATTCGTCTAGATCATTGTCTTGGGCAGCTAACCTTTCTGCTTTGTCAAGGGTGGGACTATTTTGATGATGCTAGTTATGATCGTGTTTGGCGGGGGCTGTCATCGTGGTCTGTGCGCGCTGGATTGGCGAGGGTTGCGCGGATGCTGTTTTCTGTTCCAGTCTGTCTGTCCGTTATGTCAGCGTATTTTGCGCTGGGGGCATGTGAATTTCCTGTCTTGCAATACTGTCGTGAAATAATTGATCCGATTAAAGGATCTATTTCCTTGGGGCAGTTACTTAATGTTGTTTTGGTAAAAGTGCCTGCAATATTGGCTTTGCTTCCTATATTTTCAATTGTATTCTATTTGTACTTTTATAGTCATAAGCGTGATGTAAGAAGATTGGTTGAAAAAGAGAGTATTGTCTATCGTAAAGAAGTGGTATTCTCGTATGAAGAGCTACTCTTCTGGTTTGAGCGAAATGCTTATGATATTTGTCTGAATTTTGAGTATCTTGTTGGTGTTCGTTCGTCGCTTGTTGAATTGCAAATGCGGCGGTTGTTTTCCGATTCGCAGTCTTTTGATGATGTTGAGTTTCCGAGGGTGGATGAGTTTAATGATGATGTTTTCAAGGAGGAGTTTAATGGGTATGGCTTCTTGGAAAATGTTGACTTGCAGGAATTGTGCGATATTATTGAAAGATTGTCCGGTGATAAGCTGGAACGTTTCGTAAGGGCGTTCTCTGTCTATGACGAAGATATATGGGATTTATATTATCATGGCTTTCGGAAACTAAATTCTGTCGAAACTGCCGAGCGTTCTCTCTTCACAAAAGGCGGAGTTCGTTCATGGATTGAGGGGGAGGGGCCTTGTGTTGGAGTGGTTGACCAAGATGTGATCGACAGGCGCAAAAAGAAGGTTGAATGGTCTTTAGCATCGGGAATTTACGCAGGACTCGAGTTGCTCTTTTCTATCGATAGGGCGATGACTTCGCTGAGGCGATACCTTTACTCATCGCGCACTGAGACGTTCATCCTAAAGGTTCTGAGCCGCGACAAATAAGCCCATTTTGTCCGCAATCGATTACTTCAGCCTCATCAGAGCATTTTCGCGGCAGGCCAGCTCGGTATGGCTGCTTGAACCCATGCAATTCCGCATGCAATTCCCTTGCGGACCGCATCGATCCGATACGAACTGACGCTACTGTGCCGGGAATTGCATGCGGTTTTGTGTGCAGTCCGACCGAGCTGTGTCGTGCTGTATGGTCCGCAGGTATCGGGTTCTTCGCGCTAGCGTGTCTTCCTGCGCTCCTGCATGCGCGAGCCCCACGACGTCTGCGTGCGGGCCTCGATCGCGCGGCGCTGATCGCGGTACATGCGATCCACCAGGTCGCGCTCGGACACCCAGCCGATGACTTGGCGATCCTCATCCACGACGGGCAGCGACTGCAGGCCTGTGCGCCGCAGCGCACCGAGAACCTCGGACGGGGGAGCAGAGGCTGCCACGGCCTCGTCGATGAGAGGCAAATCCGACAGGGGAGCGTCCAGCGATCCGTCCTCCTGCGTGAGCTCAGCCAGGCGCAGCGACGACACGAGGCCGATGAAGTGCCGCTCTTCATCAACGATGGGCAGAACCGTTTCTTTCGTGCGGCGCAGGGCGGCAATCGCTGACGCGGCGCTCGCCCGGTACGAGAGTGTCTCTGGCGCCTCCGTCATCCACTCGGACGCCGCGCGAGTGCCGAGCAGCGTGCCCTCGACCGGGTCGTCGAGCACATCACCGCGTCGGCGCAGCTTCTCCGTGTAGATTGTCGCGCGAGTCAGGAAACGCGACGCACCCGTCGCGATCACGACCGCGAGCATCATCGGCAGGATCAACGAGAACTGGCCGGTCATCTCCACGATGATGAGGACCGCCGTCATCGGGGCGCGCGCGGCACCCGCGAAGGCGGCTCCCATGCCCACCACGGCAAACACGCCGACGGGAGAATCGGACAGGGGAGAGACGAGATCTCCGAAGGCGGCGCCCGCCATCGCGCCGATGAATAGCGTGGGCGCGAAGACGCCGCCCGAACCGCCCATACCAATCGTGAACGACGTGAACACAGCGCGGCCCAGCATGAGGGCCAGCAGGAACGCGATCGAGTAGTTCCCCGCGATTGCCTCCTCCTCGAGCGGATAGCCCGAGCCGAACATGTACGGGAAAGCAACGAGTGCCGCGCCGAGGGCGAGGCCGAGCACGCCCGGACGCGCCCACTCCGGCAGGTGCGTGCGTGCCCACAGCCAGTCGATTGCGTCCTCCGAGGCATACAGGAGCTTCGAGAAACCGAGGCCGCACAGCCCCGCGACGAGGCCGAGGAGCGCCACCCACCAGATGTCCGACATTGACGCGAAGGTCAGGTTGTCGGCGACGCGAATGACCATCTCATCGCCCTGCAGTATGCGCGCGACCACCGAGGAGGTCACGGCTGAGAGCACGACGAAGCCGAAGGTCTCGGCCGTGAACTCGACGAGGATCACCTCGAGGGCGAACACCGCGCCAGCGAGGGGAGCGTGGAATGTGGCCGCAATGCCGGCCGCCGATCCGCACGAGGCCAACAGGACCACGCGGGAGACGGGCATGCGCAGCCACGACGCGATGGTGGATCCCAGCGATGCGCCCACCTGCACGATCGGACCCTCGCGTCCCGCCGACCCGCCCGAGCCGATGGTGAGGGCCGAGGCCAGGATCTTGACGATGGCGACACGCCCAGGGATGCGCCCTCCCTTACGGCGTACCGCGAGCATCACCTCAGGGATGCCGTGCCCCTTCGCCGAGGGCGCGAAGCGCTGAATGAGCGGCCCGTACAGCAGGCCGGCGATGGCGGGGGAGAGAAGTAGGAAGAGCCACGGCGCCCAGCCCCACACGCCGTGCGACTGGCCGACGTGGGTCGTGTACTCGTCGAAGCCGGTGGAGACCCACGTCCACGCGCGAATCGCGAGGTTAAAGACGACGGCTGCTGCGCCGACGACTGCGCCAACGAGTGCGGAGGCGACGCCGAGCAGGGAACGATGCGCGGCGACCGTATGGCCGATGCGCAAGCGAGTCCCCGCAGCCGGTTCCTCTGGCTGCGGGGACTGACTAAGAGGTGTCACAGGTTTGCGATCTCCACGTGAATGGGGGCGTCAGTGGCGATGCCCCAGACGGTCCTGTAGAAGGCCAACTCCGACTGCCACGCATCCTTGATGTTGATGGCCGAGCGGAAGAGGTGTCCCTCTCCCTGGTAGAGCTTGAGGGCGACCGCGTTACCGTTGGCGCGCAGCGCCTCATACATCTCCTGGGCCTGCGAGGCGGGAACGACCGGGTCGTCGGTGCCCTGCAGAAGCATGAGCGGCGCCTTAATATCACCGACACGGTTGATGGGCGAACGCTGCGCCCACACCGGGTCGGAGGTGTCATCGGTGCCGAGCAGAATCGCGTCGTAGTGCGACTCAAACTTGTGGCTGGTTTCCTTCAACTTCACCAGGTCGGCGATGCCCGAGAACGACGCACCGGCGGTGAACACGTCGGAGGAGGCAAGCGCGTTGAGCACGGTGAAGCCACCGGAAGAACGACCACGGATCGCGATTCGCTTCGGATCGACGCGGCCCAGATCGATGAGGTACTGAGCGCCGTCGACGCAGTCCTGAACGTCCATGACGCCCCAGTTGCCGTTGATACGCTCACGGTAGGGACGGCCGAAGGACGTCGACCCACGGAAGTTCACGTCCAGAACCGCAAAGCCGCGGCTGGTCCAGTACTGGAAGGGAACCTGCAGGCCGGGGCGCGCTGCGTCAGTCGGTCCGCCGTGCACGTTGACGATGAGCGGGGGCAGCTCGCCCTCGGGGGCGGTGAACTCGGGGTTCACGGGCGCGTAGTAGAAGCCGTGAGCCTCCTCGCCGTCCGAGGTTTTCCAGGTGAGCATCTCAGCCGTGGAGACGAGGGCGGTGGGCACCTCGGCCTCCGACGAGGGACGCAGCACCTTGGTCTTGCCACGCGACACCTCGATGATCGCGGGAGCGTGCGTCGCGGAATCCGCGAGGAAGACGACGCGGCCATCCGCAGCGGCGACGTTACCGATCGGCCACCAACCGGTCGCCCACTCCTCGGCCATACCGTTGTCGATGCGTACAGTGCCGATGTGCCAGACCTGGTCCTCGGCCCACGAGCACACGAGGTAGTCGTTGTCGTAGTTGTCGTAGGAGTGCAGGCCCAGCTGCCAGTGCGGGTGCGAGAATGCGTGAGGGCCCGGGTGCAGCGCGCGAGTGCGCAGACGCGAGGTCCAGGCGTTCGTGTCCTCGCCCTCCTGCCACACGAAGCCCTGAGTGCGGTACAGGTTCGCCCAGCCAGAGGAGTCATCCACGTGGATGAGATCGCCGTCGAGCGTCCAGCGCGGCTCGTAGACGCACACGCCCGGGCGATCCACCAGGACGACCTCCTGATCGATGGCGCCCTCGAACGTCAGGGACGCGACGCGCAGCTGCGAGTACGTCCACGGCATGTTCGGGTGGTTCCACGTGATCCAGGCGATCTTCGTGCCGTCGGGGGAGACGGTCGGCGCCTGAGCGAAGTCCGTGCCCTCAAACACCGTGATGATTGCGCTGTCGTCGCGGGCGGCGGAGCCATCGAGAGGAATAGCGACAATCTTGTTGACGGGCTCGCCCGGGGCGGAGTGGTCCTCGGCCAGCGCGTACACGAGGTCGCGCACGTCGGCGATCCAGAAGTCGCCGTAGCGGACCTTCGACAGGGTCGTCAGGGGACGCACGACGCGGCGCGGATCGGCCGTATCAAAGGCGTAGACGCGGCCGTCGGTCTGATCGGAGAACACGATGACGCCGTGGTGGACGGCGTATGCCTTGCCGCCGTACTCGTGCACGCGCGTGCCAACATCGGGCAGGCGGGAACCGTCGATGAGAGGCAGAACCTCGCCCGTTTCCCCCGTACCGCGACGGCGCAGCAGCGTCCCACGTCCGCCCTGGCGCGGATGCCCCTCGACCCAGTAGGTGTCGGGTCCGTCGACGCGAACCTGGGAGAGCGTGACCGAACGGGCAGTGAAAGAATCGCCCGAAATGGGGGACTTCCACAGGCCGTGGGGTGCGACGGTGACGGACATAGTGCCTCCTTAAGCGGTACGGCGAGCCAACACCACCTATCTTAGTGCGCGCGCTTGTCGCCTGCGCGGGCCGAACGTACCTGACATGCACTTTGATCTGTAGATGAGACGCTTCGGCAACTACACTGGTTCTCATGTCTGGAACACGAGAGTCACGCGACCTGCTGTCGCGCTGCAGCGCACCGCGGGAGCTGCGTCGCCTGGAACGCGAGCAGCTGGACGAATTGGCGGCGGAAATTCGCGCGTTCCTGATTGACAACGTGTCGCGCACGGGCGGGCATCTCGGCCCGAACCTGGGCGTTGTCGAGCTGACGATCGGCCTGCACCGGGTGTTCCGCTCCCCGCAGGACACGATCGTTTTTGACACCGGCCACCAGGCGTACGTGCATAAGCTCCTCACCGGACGTCAAGATTTCTCCTCGCTGCGTTGCCCGGGAGGCCTGTCCGGCTACCCGTCGCGCGGTGAGTCTGAGCACGACGTCGTCGAGTCCTCGCATGCGTCGGCGTCGATCGCGTGGGTGGATGGCATCTCGCGCGAGAAGCATCGCCAGGGGGATCGCACGTGGACCGTGGGCGTGATCGGCGACGGTGCGCTGACGGGCGGCCTCGCGTGGGAGGCCCTCAATAACATCGCGACGGCGAAAAATCGCCGCATCATGATTATCGTCAACGACAACGGTCGTTCCTACGCGCCGACGATCGGCGGTCTCGCGGCTCACCTGGACGCGTTGCGCACCTCCGCCAGATACGAGAAGGCCCTGGCGTGGGGCAAACAGCACCTGCTGAGCCACGGTACGCCGGGACGCGCGGCCTACGACGCGCTGCACGGCCTGAAATCGGGCATCAAGGACGCGCTGATGCCCCAGGTTATGTTCGAAGACCTGGGCCTGAAGTACATCGGCCCCGTGAACGGCCACGACATCGCGGCGGTCGAGACCGCTCTGCGCCGTGGTCGCTCCCTCGACGAGCCGGTCCTCGTCCACATGATCACCGAAAAGGGCCGCGGCTACACGCCGGCCGAGGAAGACATCGCTGACCGCTTCCACGCGGTCGGCCCGATTCACCCCGAGACCGGGCTTCCGGTCGCCCCCGAGCGCTTCGGTTGGACGGGAGTCTTTGCCGACGAGATCTGCGCTCAGGCCGCCTCACGCAATGACATCGTCGGCATTACGGCCGCGATGATGCGTCCCGTGGGCCTTGGCCCCATGCACGAGGCCTACCCGGGTCGCGTGATCGACGTCGGCATCGCCGAAGCCGAGGCCGTCGCCTCCGCCGCCGGCATGGCCTACCAGGGCGCGCACCCCGTCGTGGCGCTCTACGCGACCTTCCTGAACCGAGGCTTCGACCAGCTTCTCATGGACGTCGCCCTCCACCGCGCGGGCGTCACTTTCGTACTGGACCGCGCGGGTGTGACGGGCGCGGACGGCGCCTCGCATAACGGTGTCTGGGACATCGCGATGTGCTCGATGATCCCGGGCCTGCGTCTGGCAGCTCCCCGCGACGAGGAGACGCTGCGCGCACGCCTTCGTGAGGCGCTCGACGTCGATGATGCTCCCACCGTCATCCGCTATCGCAAGGGATCGCTGCCCGAGCCCATGCCAGCACTACGCAGCGTTGGGGGAGTGGACATCCTCTTCGACGAGGCAGTGGCTGATTCACGCGCTCGGGTGCTCATCGTGGGCACCGGCGCCTGCGCGCCCGATGCGATCGAGGCCGCGCGTCGCCTGTCGGCCGACGGCGTGAGCGTCACGGTCGCGGACCCGCAGTGGATGATCCCCATCTGCCCGGATCTGGCGACGCTGGCGTGGGACTACGACTGCGTCGTGAGTGTCGAGGACGGTATCGTCCAGGGCGGTTTCGGCTGGTCGCTGCGCGACGCGGTCGCGGAGACGGGTGTTCCCGTGCGCTGCCTGGGCGTGCCGCAGGGATTCCCCGAGCACGGCGACCGCGCGGCCATGATCGCGCAGTTCGGCTTCGACGCGGACGGCATCGAACGCGCGGCCCGCGAGCTCGTCGAGCGAATCGGCGAACGCTAGATCATTCGAATCAGACGCCGAGCGCGTCGCAGATCGGGTCGAGCGTCAGATCGATCTGCCAGTCGCGCGCACCGCGATTGACCATACGCTCCTCGACCTCATCACCCGACGGGCGTGACGGATCCAGAGGAGCCCACGCGAGGTAGCGCTGCACCTGGGGAGCGAGCACAACCTCGGGTGCCAGACCGAGACTCGACGCGACCGAAGCGACCGCGTGACGCACCGTTCCCAGGCGCGCGGCCGAGGCCTCGTCGATGCGATTCCAGTGGCGCGGTTCCGGGATCGATCCCGGCTGCACGGGCTTGCGCTTGGGAGGCAGCTCTTCCTCCGTCATGGCGGCCACGCTGGCGAGGGCTCGCATCCACTCCTCCTCGTACTGGCGGGCGACGGGGGAGCGGAACTCGCTGATGCTCATGAGCGCGCGCTTGTTGCGCGGGGGATTCGAGGCCGCGCGCACGAGGGCGGCGTTGCGCACGAGGCGGCCCGGGCTCAGGTCGATGCGCTGAGCGATTGATTCGCGTGTCTCCCACAGGGCCTTCAGGACCGCGAGGCCGCGCCGCGAACGGATCTTGCCCGCGCCGGGCACAGAACGCCAGCGATCGGGCTTCGGGCCGGGAGGGGTGACCGACAGGGCGTAGGCGAACTCCTGCTGCGCCCACTCCCAACGACCCATCTCATCGAGCCGCTTCGAGAGGCGGTAGTAGAGCTCCGTCAACAGTTCAACGTCGAGGGCTGCGTAGCGCAGCCACTCCTTCGGCAGAGGACGCACCGACCAATCCGAGGCCTGATGATCCTTGACGAGGCCCAGGCCGAGCACCTGCGCGGCGACGGCCGCCAGGCCGAAACGCTCCAGGCCGATGAGGCGCGCCGCGATTTCGGTGTCGAAGAGAGCGGAGGGGCGCAGTCCAACCTGGCGCAGATTCGGCAGATCTTGCAAACAATCGTGCAACAGCCACACGTCCTCCACACCCGGCTGAAGCACGGACAGGTCAGGCAGTGCGTGCGTGTCGATGAGGAACGTGCCCACGTCCTCGCGGCGAATCTGCACGAGGTAAGGATCGGAGCCGTAGCGGAAGCCCTGAGCCCGTTCCACGTCCAGGGCGATCGGAGCCGAACCAGTACTCAGTGCACGAGCTGCGGCCTCAAGGTCCTTCGGGGTGTCAATGACGGCGGGGGTCCCCCCACGCGGCTGCGCAATGAGCTCCGGATTATCCGTATCGCCCTGCGGCAAACCGCCGCCATTGTTGACCAGCACTCAGACTCCTTCGAGATGACGGGCAGGCACGATTCCTGCCGTCCGACGCATGACATCCGCCCAGCCGGACAGATGCTCACCAAGATACTCACTGTTCGGTGTCCACGACGCGCGGACCTCGACAAACAGTGACGATCCGCGCAACTCCAGGCCGCCGAAGGTCTCGCTCATCTCCCGGGTCACCGTGCCGGTCAAGTCGTGGAGACCAGCGCCAGCCGTGTCCAGGCAGTCGAGCATCCAGCCCCAGATTCCCTCCGAGAGCATCGGATCGCCGATCATCTCTGAGTCCACTTGTGCGCGCATCTGAGCGACGACGCGGAAGGTGCCGTTCCAACCGATCTGCTCCACGGGGTCGTGTAGGATCACCATGCGACCAGTCGATAGGGGCTGTCCAGCCTCGTCCTCGTCGGTGGTTCGCATCGCGAGCGCCGCCGTGAAGGGCGCCAAACGACGAGGCGAGGGAACCTCCTCGAGGAGTATGTGCGGCAGGTGGTCCGCCTGTCGCAGGGACAGCAGGGCCCGCATAAACTCCTCGGGCACCGCGTTTTCATTCACAAATCAAATCGTACGGGTGTCCATGCGCCTTTTGGTCCAGACGCGCCGCCAACCTTCATGTCGATAAGTAGCCGGTAGACGTACCCGGAAGGTGGTGGTCAGTGTCGGTGGCCTACAGTCCACGCGGATTGCGCAGAATGAACGACGTGCGCGGCCCGACCTGGACGACGTCGCCCGAGTGGTACTCGTCGCGATCATCATCGCCGGCCGTGTCGACGACGGTGTGCCAGATTTGACCGTATTTCGTGTCTGGAAGCGTGAAGTCGACTGCCTCCGGAGCAGCGTTGAGCAGCAGCAGGAAATCGTCGTCGAGGATGCGGCGACCGTTCGCGTCGGGCTCACGGATGGCATCGCCGTTGTAGAAGACCATCGTCGAGCGCGCCCACGGCTGGTTCCATTCCTCTTCCGTCATGTGTGTGCCCGCCGGGGTGAACCATTCGATCTCGCCGAGCTTGGACTCACCGCCGCGCTGCGCGGGCCCTTCTAGGAAGCGCCGGCGGCGCATCACCGGATGATCGCGTCGCAGGTGGATGAGGTGACGGGTGAACTGCAGGAGCTTGTGATCGTGCTCGTCTAGGTCCCAGTTGATCCACGAGAGCTCGTTGTCCTGGCAGTACACGTTGTTGTTGCCCCGCTGGGTGCGGCCCAGCTCGTCACCGTGGGCGATCATCGGTACCCCCTGGGAGAACATGAGAGTCGTCAGGAAGTTGCGCTGCTGACGGTAGCGCAGCTCGATGATCTCCTCGTCATCCGTGTCGCCCTCGACGCCGCAGTTCCACGAACGGTTGTCGTTTGCGCCATCCGCGCCGCCCTCAAGGTTCGCCTCGTTGTGCTTCTCGTTGTAGGACACGAGGTCACGCAGCGTGAAGCCATCGTGGGCGATGACGAAGTTGATGGACGCCATAGGCTTGCGGCCGGTAGTGCCGTAGAGGTCGGAGGAGCCGGCCAGACGGGATGCGAAGTCGGGGAGCGAGGAGAACTCGCCGCGCCAGAAGTCACGCACCGTGTCGCGATACCTGCCATTCCACTCGGACCACAGGGGAGGGAAGCCGCCGACCTGATAGCCGTCCGCGCCCACGTCCCACGGCTCCGCGATCAGCTTGACCTGTGAGACCACGGGATCCTGGTGGATGAGATCGAAGAATGCGGAGAGTCGGTCGACCTCGGCGAACTGGCGAGCCAGGGTGGAGGCAAGATCGAAGCGGAAGCCGTCCACGTGCATCTCTGTCACCCAGTAGCGCAGCGAGTCCATGATGAGCTGGAGGACCTGAGGGGAGCTCATGAGGAGGGAGTTGCCCGTGCCCGTCGTGTCGAAGTAGTGCTGGCGATCCCCGTCGACAAGGCGGTAGTAGGAGGGATTGTCGATGCCGCGGAAGGAGAGGGTCGGCCCCATGTGGTTGCCCTCTGCCGTGTGGTTGTAGACGACGTCGAGGATGACCTCGATGTTAGCCGCGTGCAGCGCCTTCACCATCGCCTTGAACTCAGAGACCTGTGCGCCGGGGTCCTTTGTAGCCGCGTAACCGTTGTGCGGGGCGAAGTAGCCGATCGTGTTGTAGCCCCAGTAATTCGACAATCCCTTGGCCTGGAGCGTTGTATCGTTCGTGAACTGCTGGATCGGCATGAGCTCGACCGTGGTGATGCCCAGCTTCGTCAGATGTTCGATAATCGCCGGGTGCGCCATGCCGGCGTAAGTGCCGCGCAGCTCCTCCGGGATGTCCGGGTGACGCATCGTCATGCCCTTGATGTGGGCCTCGTAGATGATCGACTCGGAGTAGTCGTGGCCCGGGCTGCGATCCCCCTCCCAGTCAAAGAAGGGGTTGACGACGACGGAGTGCATTGTCGCGTCAGCGGAATCGCCGCCCTTGAGCGTGAGAGGATCATCGGCCTGATAGGAGAGAAGGTCGAGGGAATCTTTGAGCTGTCCTTCGATCGCCTTCGCGTAGGGGTCGAGGAGGAGCTTTGAGGGGTCGCAGCGAAGACCATTGCGGGGATCCCAGGGGCCGTCGATGCGGTAGCCGTAACGCTGGCCGGCCCGCACCTGCGGGACATAGACGTGCCACACGTAGGCATCGACCTCCGTCATGGGGATGCGCATTTCGTTGAGGTCGTCGTCCAAGAGGCACAGCGTCACAGACGTTGCGACCGAGGAGTAGATCGCGAAGTTCGTTCCGGTTCCGTCAAAGGTGGCACCCAGGGGGTAGGCCTTGCCAGGTCGCGTTTCCATACCGACAAGCCTCGCACGAATATGGACTGATAGGCGATAATCCGCCCGAAAATGAGCGTGTGACTTGGATAACGGGGGTTTGGTTTTGCGTTCTGGCCAGATCTTCTGTTAAGGTTTTACCCGTTGCGAAGAACGGTTGACGTTCTGAGAAACGCGGATGTGGCTCAGTTGGTAGAGCATCACCTTGCCAAGGTGAGGGTCGCGGGTTCGAGTCCCGTCATCCGCTCGGGCGATTGGCGCAGCGGGAGCGCGCTTCCCTGACACGGAAGAGGTCACTGGTTCGATCCCAGTATCGCCCACGGTCGTCCTGGTAACAGGATTGGCGGGCTATAGCCCGGCCGCACATGCGGTTCACGCGGATGTGGCTCAGTTGGTAGAGCATCACCTTGCCAAGGTGAGGGTCGCGGGTTCGAGTCCCGTCATCCGCTCTCAATCGGGAATCCACTCGATCCCATTGGGTGTGGTGGGTTGGCCGAGAGGCGAGGCAGCGGCCTGCAAAGCCGTATACACGGGTTCGAATCCCGTACCCACCTCGGGCGATTGGCGCAGGGGTAGCGCGCTTCCTTCACACGGAAGAGGTCACTGGTTCGATCCCAGTATCGCCCACCAGTAAGTCGGATCTGATGATCCGACTTCTTGTTTTTCGCGCTCCCGTCGATTGGCGACGGGAGCTTTTCTGTTCGTATTCTGTTGGCGTCGGGTGTGTCATGTGGTGCCGTGTCGTGCTTGCATATTGTGGGCCTACGCGTTGTCACAGTGGATCTCGAGTGGGCGTGCAGTGTGGCGTGACCCTTCGATTCGCTGACCGACCGGTGAGTTTGTCGGTGTTGTGGGGCGGTTGTTCGCTCATCAGACGACACGCCCGGGTAGCAAATTTTGTCAGTTTATAAATTAGTTCGATAAATCGTGGACATTTGCTTTTGTCGCTCGTGTTAGTTGTGGTGCCCGAGAAACTAATCGCTCCAATTCTTGACCAAATTGCAGGTGATTGGCATAAACTGGTTCGGTATGCGGCGACGCCGTCGCACATCCCGTTGACAGGAGTTTTCTATGGTTGCCCTGAAGCGCCGTCACTTAGGTGTTCTTCTTGCGACTTTCGCATTGGTTCTGAGTTTCTTCGGTCTGGCGCAGTTTGTCGGCGCTCAGGCTCCTGCGCATGCCGCTCCCTTGAGCTGCCCGGCGCCCACCACGAATGTGAGCAACAAGGTCACGTTGGATTGGGACAACGCTCAGCTCGTCGATCATGCCGGCCGCGAAACCAAGGCTGTTGGCGACTGGTGGGACCTCGGCATCAAGCTGCCGTGGAAGACCGACGGTCGTGTGAAGGCCGGAGACTACTTCACCTACGACGCGTCGATCGTCAACGCTGCGACGGGGGAGAGCGTTCTGCGCCCGAACGTTGCCCGTAAGTTCGAGGTCATCTCGAACAACGGTGTCGTCGTCGGCTGCGGCACCTGGGGTGCTGACGGCATGGTCACCGTCGTCTTCAATGAGAAGGTCGAGACCGCCGCGCAGTGGTATGGCCATGTCTCCACCAACGGCCTGACCCACTACACCGGTCCCGGCGGTGAGAAGTACACGGTCAAGCTCGGCAAGAAGGTTGAGCGCGAGCTCGACATGCTGCGCCGCACCCCCGGCGTCCCTCGCTACCAGAAGGACGGTTGGCTGAACCTCGCTGAGGATAAGGATGGCGACGAGAACAAGGCCATCATGTGGCGCGTTGTCTTCCCCGCTGGCGACAAGGCCGTGACCGGCGCGTCGATCGTCGACGAGGTTCCCGCGGGCTCCAACTGGAGCTTCAACTGTGACGTCGTTAATGAGTACACGAAGAACCACACCTACCTGGTGACCGATCCGACCACCTCCGAAGGTCTCCGCCAAGACAACGACACCTCGAAGGGCGCCTTCGGTGCTGCCGCGCAGGTCGAGTGCTCCTCGACCAAGGTGACCGTCACGCTCGCTGAGATTCCCGCGAACCAGTCCGCGATCATCCTGCTGCCCGCCCACATCGAGGGTGCGAAGCGCGCTGGCGACGTCGTGGGCGTCTTCTCCAACACCGTCAACTTCAACGTTCCCGGTGGCAAGGTTGTCGAGCCCATCACGAAGACCCTCCACTACGGTGCGGCTGCCGACGCGTACGCCCACCAGACCTTCTCGGTGACCAAGAAGGTCGAGGGAGATCTGCCCGAGTCCGCTCAGAATCTCGAGTATCCGCTGACGATCACCCTGAAGAATGACGCCGATCCCTCGGTGAACAAGACCTTCGAGGCATCCGTCAAGGCTGGAGAGACCTACACCTATCCCACGTCGCTGCCGCTGGGTACTGTCGTGACCGTTGCTGAGGGCGATCTGCCCGCCGGTGTCGGAATCACCTGGGTCGACGGCGAGAGTCGCGTGTTTGAGGCCGCCGACGGCGTGACCCTCTCGGCGGACAACCGCGAGGCTACCTTCACGCTGAGCGATGATCAGGTCTACTCGCTGACGCTGACCAACACGGTGGCACCGACCCCGACCCCGACCCCGTCCGACACTCCCTCTACGCCCACCCCGACCCCCTCGGCTACCCCTTCGCCCGCTCCGCAGCTGGCAAAGACCGGTACCGATGCGGCTGGCCTGGGTGTCCTGGCTGGAATCGTCGCGATCGCGGGCCTATCTCTCGTGGCGGCCAAGCGTCGCAGCCACTGATGATGACGATGAACCCCTGAGGTGCATGAGTGCCTGAGGGCGCACAGTGGGTGGGATGAGCACTGCTCATCCCACCCACTTCTTTGTGTGCGCTTTCTTAGTAGCGGATCATTCGTGGGGGGAGGGTGTGGGGCGTGCGGACAAAAGTCCTGTCAAAAGATGAGTCGGTGAAAATCCTGCTGAGAATGCCGCGCAGGGTAGTGGTGGACTATGTCGTCATCGCTCATCGTGTGCGGTTGCTTGTGGCGCTTATAGTGGCTTGTCGGAGCCGTTTGGTGACGATGCCCAGAGGTGGGTCGCGCGTGAAATGAAAGTGAGTGGCTCATGGTCGCGTGAGATGCACATGGGCAATTTTAAGCAGAAATGTGACGAAGAGCATCATTTTGTAAAATCCGCGTTTTTCCTGGTCAAACGCGCTTGACCAGCTGTGTGGAAAATTAATTTGGTTCAATTACAGATTCCTTTTGTGAGCAATGTATATGCAGATTGAGCAGGTTTGACAGGGAAATTTTATTTAAATAGTTTTTCACTAATGTGTTGTCTGCTAGCCATTTAGCTTCGTTACTCTATAATTATGTGCTTGAGGCGGTACTGTCTCATGTCCATCGACAGGAGTATTTTATGGTTGCGTTGAAGAGCAGTCGGCTCGGCGCACTTCTTGTAGCTTTTGCTCTGCTAATGAGCTTCTTTGGCGCTTTGCAGCTGTTGACGACCCGCACGGCGTCGGCCACGGCGCTTGCGTGTCCTGCCCCCACGACGAACGTCAACAACAAGGTTGATCTCGACTGGGACAACCTGCAGCTGGTCAATCCTCAGGGTGCGGAAGCGAAGACAATCGCGAACCTGTGGGATGTCGGCGTCAAGCTGCCGTGGAAGACGAACGGTGCCGTGAAGGCCGGCGACTTCTTCACCTATGACGCGACCGTCGCCGAGGCGAACACGGGTCAGCCGATCCTGCGCCCCACCGCCGAGCGTTCCTTTGACGTCCGTTCCGCGACCGGCGTCGTGGTCGGCTGCGGCACGTGGGGCACCGACGGTATCGTCACCGTCGTCTTCAACGAGAATGCCGACGGGGCCGCCGAGTGGGCGGGCTCCGTGACGACGAGCGCCATGATTCAGTACACCGGCCCCGCCAACGAGAACTTCGTGGTGCAGGTTGGTAACAAGGTGGTCTCGCGCAAGGTCAACATGGTCGTGCGCCCCACCGGTGAAGCCCGTACCGTCAAGGAAGGCTGGATTGGCCTGAGTGACAGCGAGGATGGCGATGAGAACAAGGCCATCATGTGGCGCGTGATTCTTCCCGCCGGTGATACGGCCGTGACCGGAGCGTCGATTGTCGACGAGGTTCCCGCCGGTGAAAACTGGAGCTACGACTGCGCCACGGTGACCGACTACGTCAAGACGCACACCTTTGTCGTCGTCGATCCGACCACGCCCGAGGGTAAGCGCCTGAGCAAGGACACCTCGAAGGGTGCCTTCGGTGCTGGTTCGACGGTCGAGTGCACGCCCCAGAAGCTGACCGTGACCTTCCCTGAGATCCCTGCGAACCAGTCGGCGATCGTCGAGATTCCGACTCGTGTCGAGGGCGCCAAGCGTGCCTCCGACATCGTCGGAAAGTTCTCCAACACCGTGAAGTTCAACGTTCCCGGCAAGAAGGTTTCCCCCGTCACGAAGGTGATGCGTTTCGGTGCGGTTGCGGATGCTTTCGCGCACCAGACCTTCTCCGTGACGAAGAAGGTTGACGGCGAGCTCCCCGACAACGCGAAGGACCTCGAGTACACCCTCAACATCACGCTGAAGAACGACGCCGATCCGTCGGTCAATAAGACCTACCAGGCGACCGTCAAGGCGGGTAAGAGCTACAGCTACCCGGGAGCCCTTCCGCTGGGCACCGAGGTGACCGTCTCCGAGGGTGACCTCCCTGCAGCCGATGGCGTGACCTGGAACGAGGCCGAGAGCCGCGTGTTCGATACCGCGCAGGGCGTCACCCTCAAGGCCAACAACCGCGAGGCGACCTTCAAGCTCAGCGAGGATCACCTCTTTGCGCTGAACCTGAACAACAAGCTGGTCCCTACGCCTAAGCCCACGCCGACCCCGACGCCCACGCCGACTCCGACGCCGACGCCGACCCCGACGCCCACGCCGACTCCGACGCCGACCCCGACGCCGACCCCGACGCCGACGCCGACGCCCACGCCGACGCCTTCGGTGACCCCGACGCCGACTCCGACGCCCACGCCGACGCCTTCGGTGACCCCGACGCCGACTCCGACGCCGACTCCGACGCCGACGCCTTCGGTGACCCCGACGCCGACTCCGACGCCGACTCCCTCGGAATCTCCGACGCCCACCCCCACGCCTTCGGAGACCCCGACCCCGACGCCGACGCCCACGCCGTCGACACCCCCCGCACCGCGACTCGCTAAGACCGGTGCAGACGCGACGAGTCTGGGCTTCCTGGCCGGCCTCGTGACGATTGCGGGTGTCTCGCTCGTGGCTGCCAAGCGCCGCAACGGCTGAAACAGAGCAACAGAAAACGCGGATGAGAAGATAACTCCTTCTCATCCGCGTTTTCCTTGTCTGGTTTTGGCGGGCGCTCCATGCTGGCAGGTAGAGGATCCACCGCTTGGCGCTTTGTTCGGTGCTGCACAGCGAGGACAGGCTAGAGCACGCGCAGATAGACGCGTGCCTCCCAGGGCTTCATTGAATCGTGCGGACGTACGTCGCAATCCGCCCCATCCTGGGACCGAAGAGAGTCGGTGGTGAGCGGTACATCCGTATTACCCAGGTACAGATTCCAGCGCGAGGGTGCCCATGCCTCGTCCGGGGCCGGAAAATGTGGGGTCTGAACCGAGCCCGAGAGGTTGACCATCACGAGAACTTCGCTGCCCGCCGTCCACCGACGATAGACGAAGAGCGCCGGTGAACCGACGTCGATGCGCTCGAATGAGCCCTCCGTCAGCGCGGGAACGCGGTGACGAGCATCGATGAGTGCCTTGTAATACGACAGGATCGATCCTGGATCCTGGATCTGTGCCGCAACGTTGATGGCAGCGGCGGATGGCGGAATATCGATCCATGGCTCGCTCGAGGTGAAACCGGCGGTGGGGGAGTCATCCCACTGCATTGGTGTGCGCCCGTTGTCGCGCGACATGGCGGCCAGGCCGACCGGTACCTCGTCGCCTTCGAGACCCGCCAGAAAATTGAGGGATTCGACGTCGCGGAAATCGCAGCGCTTCAACAAAGAGCCGCCGAGCATCCCTATTTCCTGCCCCTGATAGATGAAAGGTGTGCCACGTTGTAGGAAATACGCCGTGGCGAGGGCCGTCGCAGACTCACGCCAATAGCTGCCGGGGTCACCGAAACGCGACACCGACCGCGGTTGGTCGTGATTCTCCAGGTAGAGAGCGTTCCACCCTCGATCGCCGAGCGTGTTCTGCCAGCGAGTGAAAACCTCGGCCAGCTCGCCGTCGGCGAGGGGACGGGGCGAGAACTTCCCGTTTTCGAGCCCGAGATTCATGTGCTCGAACTGGATGAGCATATTGAACTCGCCGCGCTCCGGGGCGCAGAACAGCAGCGCGGACTCGGGGGATGCATTCGATGCCTCGCCGACCGTGAAGGATCCATGATGATGGGCGAACGTCCGTGCGTTCATCTCCTGCAAAAACTCGTGCAGGCGCGGTCCGTCCGCGTAGCACTCGTGGCCCACGCCGAATGGGGCGCGTGCAGGGCCGCCGTCTGGGAGGCCCGGTGCCTTGGAGATCACGTCAATGGCGTCAACCCGGAATCCATCGACGCCGCGATCCAACCACCAGTTCATCATCTCGTAGACCGCGTCGCGCACCCGTGGGTTCTCCCAGTTCAGATCCGGCTGCTCGCGGGCAAACAGATGCAGGTAATACTGGCCTGACGTTGGATCGAATTGCCACGCGGAACCAGCGAAAAAAGACTCCCAGTTGTTCGGCTCCGCGCCGGGTGCACCGGGTTCCATCCCGGGGCGTGCGTTACGCCAGTAGTACCAATCGCGGCGTGGTGAGTGTGTGGAAGAAGCGGATTCGACAAACCATGGGTGTTCGACCGAGGTGTGGTTGACGACGAGGTCCATGACGACGCGCATGCCGAGCTCGTGGGCGCGAGCGACGAGCTGATCAAAGGCGTCCAGATCCCCGAAGAGAGGATCGATGTCTTGATAGTCGGAGATGTCGTAGCCGTTGTCTGCCTGAGGGGAACGGTAGATCGGGGAGATCCATACGATATCGACGCCGAGGTCCGCCAGATAGTCCAGGCGCCGATGAATCCCGTGCAGATCGCCGTAACCGTCACCGTTCGTGTCCTGGAATGAGCGGGGGTAGACCTGGTAGAGGACGGCATTTTTCCACCAGGGGGAGACGCTGGTGCGTGTCGTAGGGAGCAGATCCGGGTGGTGAATCATGAGTGCCTGCGCAGCGTTCTACTTGGTGTCGAACGTCGCGGTGGCGACGAATTGACCGGTGCTCAGGTCCTGAACGGCATTGCAGGTGAACGCAAAGGTTCCGCTCTTGCCGGAGTTAATCGTTCCCTCGAAGGTACCCTTCAGAACGTACTGCAGATTACCCTTGTCGGTCTTACCGTCACGGGAAATCGTCCAGTCCGTGATGTTGCCCGATGCCGCAGATTTACTGAGGGAATGTTTGCACTGGTCGAAAACATTGGTCTCCTCGTCGTCAGTGAGCGGGTCGTTACCGTTCTTGTCCCGAGGCTTGGAGGCGCCGTGCCCGGAACCGGAAGAAGTGCCTGAAGACGAGCCAGACGATGACCCCGAGGAGGAGCCAGACGAAGAATCTGTCGGCGCCCCAGTCGTGGGTGCTCCGGTCGCCGGAGCCTGACCCGTTGAACGAGGCCTGTTACTCGTGGCGATCACAGCGAAAACGATCATGAGGAGGATGACGAGGATGGCGACGACGATGCCGATGATCAAACCTGCGTGCGACTTCTGGCGTGGCGGCATTGCGCCAACGGAGCCGTAGGAAGGGGCGCCCACGGGCTGCACCTGCGGCATGGGCGACGGAGCTTGGTAATAGCCGGGCTGTGCCTGTTGGTTAACCGTGGGTTGCGCGTGTCCATATCCTGCGCCCGTAGCCCCACTGGGCTGCTGTTGCGCGGATGGAGTCCCGTAGACCGCGCCGCCCTGCGCGCCGACCGGATACTGGCCGTTCGGCGCCTGCGGACCACCCCACTGCGATGGCTGGTGGGGGCCGTAGGGGTTGGACATGAGGACTCCCTGATGTCGATGGTGCTAGACGTCTGGAGATTGTGCGGTCGCCCCTGCAGTGGCCGAGTGCCTAGGAGATCGCGCGGCAGACTGCAGGGCAGTCGCTATTTCTACTCGAAGTGCGTTTCAATCAAACCCGACGACAGGTCATAGTCTGCCTTGCAGGTGAAGTCACTGTCGACGGCCTCGTTGGTTTTGGCGAGTCGGCCGGTCACGTGACCCTTGTACGCGTAGGTGAGCTTGTCAGAACTCGTGTTGATGAGGAAGAGTTCCTGATTCGTGATAGACGCGCCCTTGATTGCCGTATAGATCTGGCTGTCGCAGGTGGACTTGATCATATTCTCGACGGCGGGGTCAGATCCGCCATTCGAGCCATTCGAGCCTGTGCCTGTGCCAGATCCTGACGTAGGCGACGGCTTCGAGCCGTACGTGGGCGACGAGGAGGGCTTGCTCGTGGGCTTCGATCCGTAGCTGGGGGAGCTCGACGACGTGGGCGAGGGGCTTGCTGATCGGTCTTCCCGCGACGTAGACATGCCGATCTGGAAGATCAGCATGATGATGCCGCCAATGACGAGAGCGGCAATGAACGAGCCTGCGATGATCGCGATGAGCTTGCCACTGTTGGAACCGGAGGGCTGGGGACCCATCGGACCGCCTGCGTAAGCGGGCTGACCGTAAGGGGACGCGCCGTAGGAAGGCTGAGTTGCCTGCTGCTGGTATCCGCCCTGCTGCTGGTATCCGCCCTGCTGGTTCCCGCCCTGAGGGTAGCCTCCCTGCTGGGGGTATCCGCCCATGCCCGGCTGCGGCTGGAAGGGCTGCTGGTTGTGCTGTGAAAATGGCGAACTCATAACGAACTTTCGTAGAGGTGAGAGAGGTCTCAGGGAACGTTCCGTATCCTACCAGGCGCTAGGCTTGTGGCATGACGATCGACTACCTGACTCGGCCTCTCCCCCTGTCGCCCCGCGACGACATCCTGCCCGTCATCATTGGTGGGGACTTCGGTGTGTATGGAATTGGGCGCTGTTTCAATGAGGCTTTCGGATGCCGCTGTATCTGTGTCGGTTCTCAGCCGACTGAGTCGATCACACGGTCACACTTTTTCGACGTTCGTCACGTGAGCGCCCATGCGAGCGACGCTCAGCTGCTTGACATCCTGATGACAATTGCCGTTGAGAACACGGACAAGAAGCTCATCCTGATGGCGAATCACGATATCTTCTCCGCGTTTGTCGCCCGCAATATGGACACGCTCTCACGGCACTACGCGCTGCCTTTTCCGAGTGAAGAGGTCATGGATCGCCTGACTGATAAGGAGGAGTTCTCCCACGCCTGTGAACGCGCAGGAATCGATTCCCCCGGTACGGTTGCCGTCGATTTCTCCGGTGTCGAGGACGAGGCCTGGGTGGCCCCCGAGATTCCGTTCAGCTTCCCGGTTGTGGCCAAGTCCGCAAAAGGCGAGCCCTACGACGTGCTCGAGTTCGAGGGCAAGCGCAAGATCTGGTTCATCGATACGCCCGAGGAACTGACCCAGCTGTGGGAGATGCTCAAGGATGCGGGTTTCCGCGATACCTTCCTCGTCCAGGAACTGATCCCCGGGGACAATACGGCGATGCGCTCGATCACCGCCTATGTTGATTCGCGAGGCAAGGTCACCCTCATCGGTTCCGCTCGCGTGCTCCTCGAGGATCATGCCCCCACGATGATCGGCAACCCGGTGGCCATGATCACCGAGGATTTCCCCCAACTGTGGGCAGACGCGTGCACCCTCCTGACGGAGAACGGCTACCACGGTTTCGCGAACTTCGACGTGAAGATCGATCCCCGCGATGGGCGCGCACTTTTCTTTGAGGTCAACCCGCGCATCGGTCGTAACAACTGGTACATGGCCGCAGCGGGTGCCAATCCGATGATTCCCATGGTCGCCGACCTCATCGATGGCCAGGAATGCGAGCAGACCCAAGCCCGCGATGAAATCCTCTACACCCTCGTTCCGGACTCGCTGCTCCTGCACTACATCACCGACCCCGACCTGCGTGCGCGCGTCAAGACGATTATCCGGGAGGGGCGCCGCTTCGACCTGCTCCTCAACCCGACGGAGAAGGATCTGCGACGCAACCTCACCGTCTGGCTCCAGAAGCAGAACCACCGACGTAAGTTTGCACGCTACTACCCGGAGCCTACCGAGACGTCCTACTGATGTCACGCCTCCTCCCCGCCCGGCCCTGGCCTCGTCGGTGGGGGAGGCAGCCCTGATAGACTGACCCCCTACGCGACCGATAATTCCGACTAACGAGGACACCATGATGACAACCGCACTCGTGCCCATTTCTCAGGAAGACAAGATCGCCGCGGTCTCTGGCTTCCAGGACCGCTCCCTGCCCATCGAACAGACGTGCGTGTGGGAGGCGTTCGAGGAATCCCAGGGCCACGGCGTGTGGGGACGATACGCCTGGTGCGAGGACGATTCCAAGATCGCCTTCATTACCCTCTACAAGTATTCGGTGCGCGGCGTGCACTACCTGTGGGCGAAGTGGGGACCCGCCTGGGTGAAGGAAGCCTCCCCGGAGCGCGAAGCCGCTCTGCGAGCGGACCTTCTGCGCGAGATCAAGGCGAAGGACAAGACCGTCGCCTTCGTGCGCCTGCACGCTATCTACCAGCACCCCGACCTGTGCATGCCGCTGCAGACGATCTCCTACGACCGTACGGTCGTCATCGACACCTCCGGCAAGACCGAAGAAGCCATCCTCGCCGCCATGCCCAAGGCCGGCAAACGCTCGATCCGCTCCGGCCTGAAGAAGGGAAAGGCCGAGGGCGTCACCTTCCATGAGGACACTGCCAACGCCGAGGCCGTCATCGACGAGTACTACGCCGTCATGGAGGAGACCGCCAAGCGTGACGGCTTCCGTCCCCACCCCAAGGAGTACTACCTCAGCCTGCTCAAGACGCTGGGCCCGCAGCACGCTCGCATCTTCTCGATGCGCGACGCCGACGGCAACATCCTGTGCTGGGACTTCTGTCTCGTCGAGGGAATCCGCGCGCAGGCCGAATACGGCGCCTCCACCGAGGCCGGCCGTCGCCTGCGCCAGCCCCCGGTCCTGGACTTCTTGGCCGCCGAATACCTCGCCCGCGACGGCGTGCGCGAATTCGACCTCATGGGCGCGCATTCGCCGCGCTGCCCCGACCTCTATAGCGTCGGAAAGTACAAGAGCGCCTTCGCCACGCACTTCACAGACGTGCCCGGTGGCTGGGACATGCCCATCAAGAAGGCCACCTACCGTGCCCTGACCGCCGCGAAGGCCGTGAAGGACTGGCGCGCCCGCTCCTGAAGCGTTCGCGCCACGGGGCTAGAATTCAATTCGCAACACAATCTCGCGTATCTAACGAAACTAGGAGACACAGTGCCCGATATCTCGCTCGTCATTGACGGACACGAACAGACCGTACCGGCGGGGACCACGGGCACGACGTGGTTCGAGAAGTCACGCGACGTCGTCGCCATCAAGGTTGACGGCACGCCGCGTGACCTCGAGACGCCTTTTGAAGCAGGAACGACTGTCGAGGCGATCACGCTGGACAGTGACGACGGCCTGAACATCCTGCGCCACAGCGCCACGCACGTGCTCGCGCAGGCCGTCCAGGATGTGTTCCCCGACGTGAACCTGGGCATTGGCCCCTTCATCACCGACGGTTTCTACTACGACTTTGGCAATATCGACGCGGTGACCCCCGAGCTGCTGCGCGACCTCGAGAAGCGCATGAAGCGCATCGTCAAGGAAGGCCAGCGCTTCGTGCGTCGCGAGATCTCCGAGGAGGAGGCCACCCGCGAGCTGGCCGAACAGCCCTACAAGCTCGAGCTCGTCACGACGAAGGGCAAGGGCGCCGAGGGCGCGTCCGTCGAGGTCGGCGGCGGCACGCTCACCATGTACGACAACGTCCGCCGCGACGGCTCCGTCGCGTGGAAGGACCTGTGCCGCGGCCCCCACCTGCCCTCCACCAAGCTTATTGGTAACGGCTTCGCGCTGACCAAGGCCTCGGCCGCCTACTGGAAGGGCGACCAGTCCAACGATCAGCTCCAGCGCATCTACGGCACCGCCTGGGCCTCCAGGGAAGACCTCGTCGCCTACCAGGAGCGCATCAAGGAGGCCGAGCGCCGCGACCACCGTCGCCTCGGCGCCGAGCTGGACCTGTACTCCTTCCCCGAGGAGATCGGCCCCGGCCTCGTTGTCTTCCATCCCAAGGGTGGCATCCTGCGCCACGAGATCGAGTCCTACGTGACCGACCGCCACAAGAAGGCCGGCTTCGACTTCGTGCACACCCCCGAGATCTCCAAGGGCGGACTCTTCCACACGTCGGGTCACCTGCCCTACTATGCGGACACGATGTTCCCGCCCATGCTCGTCGACGAAGAGCGCGACGAGGACGGCAACGTCACCAAGGCAGGCCAGGAGTACTACCTCAAGGCCATGAACTGCCCGATGCACAACCTGATCTTCCGCTCGCGCGGCCGCTCCTACCGCGAGCTGCCCCTGCGCTTCTACGAGCTGGGCCACGACTACCGCTACGAGAAGAGCGGCGTCGTCCACGGCCTGACCCGCATGCGCGGCTTCACGCAGGACGACTCGCACACCTACTGCACGCCTGAGCAGGCCTCGGAGGAGATCCGCACGCAGATCGAGTTCTTCCTGTCGATTCTCTCGGCTTTCGGCCTCAAGGACTTCTACCTGGAGCTGTCCACGCGCGACGAGGACGGAAAGAAGAAGGACAAGTTCATCGGATCGGACGAGGACTGGGCGGCAGCCACCAAGGCGCTTGAGGACGCCTGCGCGGCGACCGGCCTCGACCTCGTTCCGGATCCGGGCGGCGCCGCCTTCTACGGCCCCAAGGTCTCCGTGCAGGTCAAGGACGCGATCGGCCGCACCTGGCAGATGTCGACGATCCAGTACGACTTCAACCAGCCCGACCGCTTCGACCTGGAGTACACAGCAGCCGACGGCTCCCGCCAGCGCCCCGTCATGATCCACTCCGCCAAGCTGGGCTCCGTCGAGCGCTTCATTGGCGTTCTCACCGAGCACTACGCGGGCGCATTCCCGGCGTGGCTCTCGCCCGTCCAGGTCCGACTCATTCCCGTCGCCGAGGCTTTTGACGGCTACGTCAAGGACGTTGCCGCGAAGCTGCGCGAGCACGGCGTGCGCGTCGAGACCGACCTGTCGGACGACCGCTTCGGCAAGAAGATTCGCAACGCCTCCAAGGACAAGATCCCCTTCACACTCATCGCCGGTGGTGAAGACGTCGAGGCCGGGGCCGTGTCCTTCCGTCTGCGTGACGGCTCGCAGCACAACGGCGTCGCTGTTGATCGCGCGGTCGAGCTGATCGTCTCGCACATCGAGCAGCGCAACAACGCCGATCAGATCGACGGCCTCGACGAGGTGTGAGAGTCATGAGCCGCGACGCCGGTTCGGACTCGATCGGTACCCCGAACGGTCCGTTGCCGACCGAGGACGCCCGCTCGCTGGCGGGCGTCCCGGACGGCTTCGGTCGTTTCTGGACCCCCTACCGCATGGCCTACATCCGCGGCGAAGGCAAGCCCGCCGACGCCTCGGACGTGGGGTGCCCGTTCTGCACGGCGCCCGGTAAGGACGACCAGACGGGACTGATCGTCTACCGCGGCAACACCTGCTTCGTGCTCATGAACCTGTTCCCCTACAATTCCGGGCACCTGCTCGTGTGCCCGTATCGTCACGTCTCCGACTACACGGAGCTCACCGACGAGGAACGCGTGGAGCTGGGCAACCTGACGGCGGCCGCCATGCGCGTCACCCGTGAGGTCGCGTCTCCGGCGGGTTTCAACCTGGGTATGAACCAGGGTGAGGTGGCCGGCGCCGGTATTGCCGCTCACCTGCACCAGCACGTTGTTCCGCGCTGGCTGGGGGACGCGAACTTCCTGCCGATTATTGCGCAGACGAAGGCCGTGCCTGAGCTCCTGGAGGACGCTCGCGCCCGGCTGGCCGCCGCCTGGCCAAAGGAGGACTGATGCTCGGAAACCACGGGCGTTCCATCACGAAGGCTATCTTTACGCCTCTCGCTCGCGTTCTCGCGCGCGTGGGCGTCACCCCCAACATGGTGACGGTCGCGGGCACCGTCGCGACGGTCGCGATCGCGGTCATCTGTATTCCTCAGGGGTGGATCTGGCAGGGCGGTATCGCCCTGGCCGTCGTTATGTTCGGCGATTCCGTGGACGGCACACTCGCGCGGATGACAACGGGCGGTACGCGCTTTGGGGCCTTCCTCGATTCGACGCTCGACCGCCTGGGCGACGGTGCCGTGTTTGGCTCCCTCACTGCCTACGCCGTTTTCCAGATGGCCGATACCCCTGTTCGCACATGGGCGATCATCGCGGGCATCTGCTCGATAGTCGGCGCCGCGGCCGTTCCTTACGCCCGCGCCCGAGCGGAATCCGTCGGGGTCGTCGCCAAGCTGGGTATCGCCGAACGCACCGACCGCCTCATCATCGGCATGGGCACGGCGATTCTCATGAGCCTCGGGCTGCCTGAATGGATCTTCGCGGCTGGTTTGACCTGGGTCGCTTTCGCGTCGTTTGTGACCGTTTGTCAGCGAATTTGGTTCACCGCCCGCCACATTGACGAGGGAGCCCAGTGACGTTCTCGCTCCTGTCCTGTGCCTTCGCCATTGCTCCTCGCCTCCCGCTGCGCGTCGTCATGCGCATGGCGGATACGGGCGCAACGATCGCGGCCAGGCGCGGGGGAGCCATGATCGACCGGCTCCGCGCCAACATGGAACGTCTGACCGGAACGGAGCCGTCTGCCGAAGAGGTGCGCGACGCGGTCCGGTCGCACATCCGCAACTACGCCGAACAGCTGATGCTCGGATCGCGTCGTGGCGCGCCGTTGCTTGAGGGAGTCTCCTTCGAGGGTTTTGAGGCCTTGGCCGCGGCCAGCAAAGATGGCCCGGTCGTCCTCGCCCTCGGACACTCCGGCAGCTGGGATCGCGCTGGCGCGTGGGTGTGTGCGCACGGCCGGGGCATCGTGACTGTCGCGGAGAAGGTTGAGCCTCCCGCGCTGTTCGAGCGTTTCGTGTCGTTGCGCGAAGGCCTCGGCATGGAGATTATCGGCGTCGCGAAGGGCGAGTCGGTCTTTTCCACCCTCATTGAGCGCGTGCGCGGCCGCAGCGTCATCGTGCCGCTTCTAGCAGACCGGGATATTTCGGGTTCGGGCATCGAGGTTGATCTCGGCACCCGGCGGGCACTCGTCGCCGCGGGGCCCGCTGCGCTTGCGACCAAGCTGGAGCGCCCGCTTTTCGCTGCATGCATCACCTACGAGAACGAGACACCCACCGGGGCCGATGTCCGCGTGCGTTGTGTTGGGCCGATCAGTGCCGATGAACAGGAACGACCCGGTCTCAACCGCGTCGAGGCCCTTACGCAGGCATGGGTGGACGAATTTGCCGCCATGATGGCGGCCAAGGCGCAGGACTGGCACATGATGCAGCGCGTGTATGTGGAGGATCTTGACCCCGAGCGCCTGGCGCGCGCGAGGGCCGAGCACGAGAGGAAAAATCGATGAAGATCGGGATCGTGAACCCATACTCCTGGGACGTGCCCGGGGGAGTGGGCTTTCATATTCGCGACCTCGCATTGAAGCTGCGCTCGCGTGGCCACGACGTGCAGGTGCTGACGCCGTCGACCTCGGACGACCTGCCCGACTGGATCACGTCCGCGGGTTCGTCCGTATCGATCCCCTTCAACGGATCGGTGGCGAACATTTCGGTGAAGCCCAGGGCGCTTGCTCGAACGCGACGCTGGCTGGCGGACAATGACTTCGACGTCGTCCACGTGCACGAACCCGTGGTCCCCTCGGTCTCGATGGCTGCCGCGATGCTGTCGACTGCCCCTCTCGTGGGAACATTCCATGCAGCCTTGGGGCGGTCGGTCTCGCGCGCGATTGCCTCGGCGCCCATGCGCCTGTACATGGAACGCATCGGAGTGCGCATCGCCGTCTCCGAGGAAGCTCGACGTACGCTCATCGAACACCACGGCGGCGACGCCGTCATCATCCCGAACGGCGTGGAGACGGCCTCCTTCCGCAGCGCGCAGCCCCTTGAGCAGTGGGTAGTGACGGATGAACGTCCGGTCATCGTGTTCCTCGGCCGCCTCGACGAGCCTCGCAAGGGACTGAGCATTTTCGCGGGTGCCATCGCTGGGGTGCTCGAGCGTTTCCCGGGCGCCCGTTTCTTGATTGCCGGCCGAGGAGACGCTCCGGAGATTCGCCAGGCCGTCGAGCGTTTTGGCGATTCCGTGTCGTTCCTCGGGGGAATCAGTGACGAGGAGAAGGAATCCTTGCTCGCCGGCGCCCACATTTACGTCGCTCCCCAGACGGGCGGCGAGTCTTTCGGCATCGTCCTCGTCGAGGCGATGGCGGCCCATACGGCTGTCGTTGCCTCGGATATCCCCGCCTTCCGTGCGGTGCTCGAGGATGGGCGAGCCGGCGCGCTCTTCGAGACGGGCAACAGCGACTCGCTCGCACGTACCCTCATCGACCTGCTGACCGACCGCGACCGTCTCGAGGAACTGTCCGCTGCCGGAGCGCGCTCATCGGCGCAGTACGACTGGGAGGTCGTCGCAGACAAGGTCTTCGAGGTCTACAAGCTCGCCATCGACATGGGCAGCCCCGCGGATTCGGGGACGAGGAGGGCACGTGACCTCATCCGTGGCCGCGACGACGAGGAAGAGGAGTCGCGATGATTCACATCTCTCCCTGGAGCATCGCTCTTGCCTGCATGTGCCTGATCGTGGTGGCGCTGATCGCGGGCGTTGCCATCACGCGAGCCCGTCGACTCGATCGCCTGCACCAGCGCATCCTTGCTTCCCGTGATGCGCTCTCGCGACTGCTGCTGCGTCGCGCCTCCGAAGCCGAACTTCTCGCTCACGCCGCCCGCCTTGAGAGCGGGGGAGACCCCGGCCTCGTCGATGCTGCGCGCGCGTACATTCGCGACGGTGGCGATCAGCTGACGACCGACGGACTTGATCGACGCACCAGCGCTCAGCGTCAAGCGGATCGCGTCGAGGTCAACGCCCGCCTCGAGCGGGCATCCGCTGTGACGCGTGCGATCCGAGAAACGCTCACTCCCTACGTGCGTGCGCAGATCGAGGCGGACCCGCAAGCTGCCGCCTGCCTCGAGGCCCTCGACGCGACCTGCTACCGTATCGAGCTCACCAGAAACGTCCACAACGTCGATGTGGCGGGAGTCCGCGCCCTGCGTTCCGCACGGATGGTAAAATTGCTTCGGCTCGCCGGACACGCACCGGTTCCCGAGCCCATTGACTTTGATGACGACACACATATCGGCGGACGGGGATACTGACATGCACACGACCCACTGGGGAGGGCCGGGCGAAGACTACCGCCTGAAGAAGATCAGTAGCGTCAACATCGACGTCGTCAGTGGTATCTCCGGGCCCGCGCCCGATGACGCCGCACCCGTGTGGCAAACGCCGAAGGCACGCCACTCGTTCCCGTGGTTCGAGGTCATCATGACGACGGTCGGCACCATCGGCCTTCTCAGTATGGTCATCTTCTGGCTCAGCCCCGCGTCATCGGGTGTCGCCTCTCTTGTCAAGACGACTCTTCTCGCTGCCGTTCCGCTCCTCATCGTTGTCAGCTTCATCCTGTTCATCGACCGATGGGAGCCAGAGCCCTGGAAGACGAAGGTGGCTCTGTTCCTGTGGGGCGCGGGAGTCGCAACTCTGTCCTCGGGTATCCTTAACACCGCCCTCAAGGAGAACATCATCCTCTCGATCGGCGATCTCCAGCAATCCAATGCCCTTGGCGCAACTTTTATTGCCCCTCTCGTCGAGGAGACACTCAAGGGCCTCGGCGTCCTCATCGTTGTCGTTGTGCGCCGCACCAACATTAATTCGCTCATCGACGGCGTCGTCTACGCGGGTTTTTCCGCCTGCGGATTCATGTTTGCCGAGGACATCCTCTACTTCATCAGGGTCGATAATCCAGAAGCGGGCGGCGTCCTCTTGACCTTTGTCCTTCGAGGTCTGTTCAGCCCCTTCGTGCACGCGATGGCGACGTCGATGACCGGCATCGGCCTCGCCCTGGCACTGCTGAAATTCAAGCGCGGCTGGTCCAAGACCGGCATCGTGCTGGTGTTCTGGTTCTTCGCCATGGTCATCCACTTCGCGTGGAACGGCACCTCGGCCTTCCTGTTCCGATATTTCTTCCTCCTCTACGCAGTCATCGGCGTTCCAGCCTTCATCGTGTGGGCGGTCGCGCTCATCATCATGTCCCGCAAGGAAGCCGAGAAGATCCGCGTCGGACTCGTGCCCTACGTGCGTACCGGATGGTTCATTCCCGGCGAGGTCACGATGGCCACCGACAGGCGCGCGCGCCGAGCCGCCCTCAAGTGGGCGCGATCGGGCGGCCGCGAGGCAAAGCGTGCCATGCGCTCCTTCCTCATTAATCTTGCCTCTCTGGGCATGGATCAGCGCCTCATGGCCAAGAACGGCCCCGACCCCGCACGTATCGAAGCCGACCGTCAGATGCTCGCTGAAGCAGTCGACAACAGGCGAGAATTCCTGCGCCTGACGTCGATCGCCGAACAGCAGCAGGACGTGACGGATGCCGTGTCCCGCCTCGCGCAGGCACACTAAGAAAGAAGACGAGCTATGAGTAACAACTACCCTCACCCCGTGCCCCAGCAGGGCTTTATTCCGCCGAACCAGCCGCAGGGGCAGCAGGCTCCCGGTGGGCAGTACGGTCCTCCTGCACCTCAGCAGGGTGCGCAGTACGGTGCTCCGGTGCCCCAGCAGGGTGGTCAGGCTCCCGGCGGGCAGTACGGTGCGCCCGCGGGGTCCGGTTACGCTCCGGCTCCTCAGCAGCAGGCTTCGGGCGGGCAGTACGGTGCGCCCGCCGGGTCGGGTTACGCTCCGGCTCCTCAGCAGCAGGCTTCGGGCGGGCAGTACGGTGCGCCCGCCGGGTCGGGTTACGCTCCGGCTCCTCAGCAGCAGGCTTCCGGTGGGCAGTACGGTGCTCCTGCACCTCAGCAGGGCTCGCAGTACGGTGCCCCAGTGCCCCAGCAGGGTGTGCAGGCTCCGGGATCGCAGTATGGTGCTCCGGCGGTCTCCGGTTATGCTCCCGCGCCTCAGCAGCAGGCTCCCGCCGGGCAGTATGGCGCTCCCGCAGCCTCGAGCTACGCCCCCGAACCTGAGCCGGAAGATAACGCTGACACGGCCTCGGATAGCGATGCCATCCCCCAGCCGTCGTCTGATCCTCAGCCCGGTGCCTCCGAGGCCCCTGCGTCTGACGATGCTGGCGTTCCTCAACCCACTAGTTCGGTTATCCCGCAGCCGCAGGCAGCCTCGGCCTACGCCCCTGCTATTTCAACAGGGCAGCCTGCCACTGAGTCGACGCAGATGCCTGCCCCCGACCCGATGACGCGATTCGAGCCCGAAGCGCGATTCACCTCGTCCTTCCAGTCGTTCGTCAATTCGGCGCCGACTATGCCCGGGCCGAGCGCCGCACAGTACCCGCAGGCAGCGCCGCAACAGGTGCAGTCGTGGGCCATGCCCACCGCTCCCAAGAAGGCACCGGTTTTTGAAGCCGTCGTGATCGGTGTCGGCGCGGCAATGATGCTCGTGGGTACCAGCAGCTTCCTTTTCGCCAGTGGACCCTTCCTCGGCTTCTTCCTAGCGATCATGTGCTTGGTCCCGCTTGTCATCATCCTGGCGTTCCTTCAGTTCGTGGATCGCTTTGAGCCCGAGCCCTGGTGGACGAAGATCGCGGCGCTCCTCTGGGGTGGCGGCGTGGCAGTCTTCTTCGCGGGGATTACAAACGGACTTGCCGGAGTCGCTGTCGCCAGTGCAACCGGTAGCGGTGCTGCGGGGAGTGTCTTTGAGGGCGTGGTTGCCGCTCCCCTTGGCGAAGAATTCCTCAAGGCTCTCGGTGTGCTCGTGATTGTCATGATGCGGCGTCACAGAATCTCCTCCCCGCTTGACGGCCTCGTCTACGCCGGTTACTCGGCGGCGGGATTCCTCGTCGTCGAAGACTTCAGCTACTTCGTGATTACCTTCTACAATGGGGTTCTTGCCGAGACGTTCATCATGCGCGTTCTTTTGGGCGTCTTCGGGCACGTCATGTACACGTCATGCACCGGTTGGGCGATCGGATGGGCGGTGACACGCACGCGTTCGATCGGTGCCGGCATCGGTGTTGTGACGCTTGGCTACCTGATCGCCGTAACGATGCACGGTCTGTGGAACGGATCCGCCACGATCTCGGGTTCCCGCGGCGGTTTCCTCGTGCTCTACTTCATCTTCCAGGTTCCTCTGTTCTGCGGCTGGCTGTTCTTTGTCGCTCGAACGATGCGTCGGGAGCGGCGCGACATCGCTGCCGGTCTCATGCCCTACGTCAACCAGGGGTGGATTCTGCCGAGCGAGGTTCAGATGGTCTGTGACCCGGGCTCGCGTCGCAACGCTCTGGCCTGGGTCGCGGGCGGCGGTCCCGCTGCCAAGCGCGCGATGAAGTCCTTCATGAACAACTTGGCTTCCGTCGGACTCGACCAGATCGTCATGAACGTGCGCGGGCCCGAGAAGGCCCGGATCGACGAGACTCAGAGCAAGATTCAGGAGGCGACGGCACAGCGTCAGACCTTCCAGTCGCTCATGGGCATCCGCCCCATGTGAGTGTTTCGATTCTCACAGGCCGCGCATCGTCTTTTCATAGGACACACATAGGTTCATGTCTCACGATAGTGGGGACAGAAAGGAAACCTACGTGACTGATGAAGTATCGACGCGCCCACGTTCCTGGGCGTTGATCGTCTGCTCCGCCGTGCTGATCGCACTGAGTATCCCGGCGGCTATCTATGAATTTTCGAACGCCCTGGCGGGTACATCCTCATCCGATGCTTGGCTCGCGGTCGGCGCCTCGACCCTGAGCGCAGTCGTGGGCCTGGTATTCCTCGGTGTGTGGGCGCGCATGAAGCCTTCGGTTCTTGCGTGGCTTGCCGCGTTCGGCTGGGGAACCGGCGGTGCTCTCATTTTTGCGGGTTTCGGAAACGGCTTTGTAGATTCTGCCGTTGAAGAGTCTGGCTTAGGGGACAGTGCCGTTGACTTTGTGACCTCCGTGCTAACGGGCCCCGTCGTGGAAGAAACGGGTAAAGGCCTGGGTGTTCTTGCCCTGATTCTCGCCGCACGCAAGGTGCTCGAGCGTCCCGCGCAGGGCGGCGTTCTTGGCGCCCTCGTTGGCATCGGCTTCGCTTGGGGTGAGGACGTGGGCTACTACGTGAGCGCGCTCGAAGACGGAATGAGTGGACTGTGGGAATCGTTCCTCGTGCGTGCCCTCCTTGGCGCATACGCTCATGCCATCTTCACCGGCGTGTTCGGATATGCGCTGGCCTGGGCCGTTCTGCGTGCCAACAGCGCGATGCGTGCAGTCCTCATTGGTGCCCTGGGCTTCGTTGGAGCGCTCGCTCTGCATGCTCAGGCCAACGGCTTGGGGTTCGTGGCTCCCGAAGACTCGTGGAACCTGACCTACGGCGCCATCGAAGTCCCGGTTTTCGTCGTGAGCGCAGCACTCCTGGTGTGGGGCCTGCGCCGCCGTCGGGCTACTCTGGAGGCATGAGCGCACTCGACTGGCCATTGGACGCGGACGGCTACCCCCACCGGGAGGCCGCCCGCGTCCTCTTGTTTGATGATGAGGGACGCGTCCTGTTGGCGAAGGGCCACGACGAGGACCAACCGGAGCGATTCTGGTGGTTCACGATCGGGGGTGGCATCGAGGAGGGGGAGGACCCTCGTAGTGCCGCGGTGCGTGAGGTCTTCGAGGAAACGGGCATTTCGCTGGATCCGCTGGTGTTGGTTGGACCCGTCCTGTACCGAACTGCGGAGTTTGATTTTCTGGCCGTCACCGCGCGGCAAGACGAGTGGTTCTTCATCGCCCAGGCACCTTCGACCGCGCTCAGCAGGGACGGGTGGACCGACCTGGAGCGCTCCGTCATCGATGCCCAGACGTGGTGGGATATCGACGAGGCAGCTGCCCAGATCAACGGGGAGATCTACCCCGCGCAGATCCTCGAGTACGCGCGCGCCTGGCGCGACGGGTGGGACGGGCACATGATCCGCCTGACAGACACGCGCGAGCCCTGACACCTTCGGCTAGGCGAGGCCGAGGGGAGCGATCGCTAGGGACAGATCCGGCGTATTGAGCTGGACGGAGACCTGCTCGCGCACGGCGGGCTTCGCGCAGAACGCGATACCGACCCCGGCCTCGTGCATCATGGGGACATCGTTCGCCCCGTCACCGATCGCGACCGTACGCTCGAGGGGGACACCGAGGGACGAGGCCCACGAACGTAGGCAGTCGACCTTCACGCGGGAGGTCACGATACGCCCGAGCACTCGGCCGGTCAGGACGCCATCCACGACCTCGAGGCGGTTCGCCGCGTAGAAGTCGATGTTGAGGGACGCTGCCAGGGGAGCGACCACTTCCTCGAATCCGCCCGAGACGATGCCAAACTTTCCGCCCGCACGATGAACCGCGTCGATCAGCTCGCGCGCGCCCTTCGTGGGGGTGATGGCGGACAGGACATCACCGAAGACCGACTCGGGGACACCCGCGAGGGTTGCGACGCGCTCGCGCAAAGACTCTGCGAAATCGAGCTCCCCATTCATGGCACGAGACGTAATCTCGGCGACCCTCTCACGGGTGCCCGCCGCGTCTGCGAGCTCCTCAATGACTTCCTGGCTGATCAGCGTGGAATCGACGTCGGTGACGACGAGGCCGGGTGCACCGCTGGCACACAGCAGCGGAGCACCCGGCTCGTCGAGACGGTGAGTCATGCTCACTTGCGGACGACCGCACCCTTGGGAACGACCGTAATGCCGGACTCGGTGACGGTGAAGCCACGCTCGCGATCATGCTCGAGGTCAACACCGACGACGGCGCCTTCCTCAACGACGACGTTCTTATCCAGAATCGTCTTCACGACCCGGGCCGAGCGGCCGATGCGACAGCCATGCATAACGACCGAATCCTCGATCTTCGCCCACGAGTGGACGTAGGTGTTCGGGGAAATGACCGAGCGCACGATCTCGCCGCCGGAGACGATGACGCCGGGGGAGACGAAGGAGTCGATCGCGTGACCCAGACGATCCGCATCGCCGTACACGAACTTGGCCGGCGGCAGCGAGCCGTCGATCATCGTCATGGTCGGCCAGTCGCGGTTGTACAGGTTGAACACCGGGTGCACCGAGATCAGGTCCATGTTCGCCTCGTAGTAGGCGTCCAGCGTACCGACGTCACGCCAGTAGTCGCGGTCGCGGTCGGTCGACCCCGGCACGTCGTTGTCCTGGAAGTCATAGACGCCGCACTCGCCGCGCTCGACGAACCACGGAATGATGTTGCCACCCATGTCGTGCTTCGAATCGGGGTCGGCCGCATCCTCACGCAGAGCGTTGACCAGATCCTTCGTGGTGAACACGTAGTTGCCCATCGAAGCGAGGACCTTGGTGGGATCGTCGGGCAAGCCCACGGCGTTCTTCGGCTTCTCGAGGAAGTTCTTGACAACCCCGTTCTCGCCGTCGATGACGCCGAGTGCCGAAGCCAGCTCGATCGGCTGACGGATGCCGGCGACCGTGGCGGGCAGGCCAGAATCGATGTGGTGCTGGACCATCTGCGAGAAGTCCATACGGTAGATGTTGTCCGCACCGATGATGACGATGTACTCCGGCTGCTCGTCGTCGACGATGTTGAGCGACTGGTAGATGGCATCCGCGCTACCCAGGTACCAGTGCGGGCCGCGACGCTGCTGAGCCGGCACAGGGGCGATGAAGTTGCCGAGTAGGGGAGACGTGTACCAGGTCTTTGTGACGTGGCGGTCGAGCGAATGGGACTTGTACTGCGTCAAGACAACAATCTTGAGGTATCCGGAGTTCACGATGTTCGACAGCGCGAAATCGATCAGACGGAAGTGACCACCGAACGGAACTGCCGGCTTTGCACGGTCATCCGTCAGGGGCATCAGTCGCTTACCCTCACCGCCCGCGAGAACGATTGCCAGAACGTGGTTCTTTGCCATGTGGCACCTCTTCGTTGGTCGAGTGGACCCGCATCGGCGCGGATCCGTGGGAGTGGTCACACTGTATTACAAATGTCTATCGATTGCTACACCGTCTCGTTTTCGACCAGCGGTGACGTGAGATCGGATACGATGTGTCTCACACGTCGCTCTTGTCGGAAGGACCCCACCATGCGCGTTGATCTCCTTACCCGCGAATACCCGCCTCACGTCTACGGAGGTGCCGGTGTCCACGTGCTCGAACTGGCCAAGGTCCTGCGCGGCCTCGTCGATGACCTGCGCGTCCAGGCGTTTGACGGTCCGCGCGAACCGGGTACCGATGGAGCCGACCCGGGCGTGACCGGACATGCCGATCTGCCTCAGCTGGCCGGAGCGAACGCTGCGCTGCGTACGCTCGGTGTCGACCTCGAGATTGCCGCTGCGTGCGAGGGTTCTGACCTGGTCCACTCCCACACCTGGTACGCAAACTTTGCTGGGCACGTTGCGTCGCTTCTCGGCGATATCCCGCACGTGATTTCGGCGCACTCGCTTGAGCCGCTACGTCCGTGGAAGGCTGAGCAGCTCGGCGGTGGCTACCGCCTGTCCTCCTACGTGGAGAAGACCGCCTATGAGGCAGCAAGCGCGATTGTGGCCGTCTCGAACGGCATGCGTGACGATATTTTGCGCTGCTACCCCGGTGTTGATCCCGAGCGCGTGCACGTCATCCACAACGGCATCGACCTGAACAAGTGGCACGCCCCCGAGGGTGAGGCGGGCGAGGAACTGCGCGCCCGCGTTCTCGCCGAGCATGGTATTGACCCGTCTCGTCGCACGGTCGTGTTCGTTGGCCGCATCACCCGTCAGAAGGGCCTGCCATACTTCCTGCGTGCCGCCCAGCTCCTGCCCGATGACGTCCAGCTCGTGCTGTGCGCCGGCGCTCCTGACACCCCCGAGATTGCGGCCGAGGTCGAGGGCCTCGTCGCCGAGCTGCGTGCGCGTCGCTCCGGCGTCGTCCTCATCTCCGAGATGCTCCCGCAGCCCGAGGTGGCGGCGATCCTGTCCTCTGCGCAGGTCTTCATTACGCCGTCGGTGTACGAGCCCCTTGGCATCGTGAATCTCGAGGCCATGGCCCTGGGCCTGCCCGTCGTCGGCACTGCGACCGGCGGCATCCCCGACGTGATCGTCGACGGAGAGACTGGCTACCTCGTTCCGATCGAGCAGATGCAGGACGGCACGGGAACGCCGCTCGATCCTCGCGCCTTCGAAGAAGCGATGGCTGATCGCCTGGTGCGTGTCCTCGACGATCCTGAGCTGGGACGTCGCATGGGCGAGGCCGGCCTCGTTCGCGCCCGCGATCACTTCTCCTGGGAAGCGATCGGCGTGAAGACCGCCGAGCTGTACCGTTCGCTCGTTTAGGGCGCACGTCACCCGTCAGACGACTAGGCTGGATACATGACTTACGTCCTGAATCTCTCTCACGTGTCCGTCCAACGAGGGGACACACAGATCCTCTCCGATGTCTCGTGGTCGACGCGTCCACGCCAGCACTGGGTCATCGTCGGCCCGAACGGTGCGGGTAAGACCACGCTGGCGCGTGTGGCCTCCGGTCGCATCGCCCCTGACAGTGGTGACGTGACTGTTTCGGAGACGGATCTGGCACAGGCCGATCCGGCAGAGGTGGCCACGCGCGTCGGGCTCGCCTCGGCTGCGGTGGGTGCCAAGATCGTGCCGACGCAGTCGGTTCTCGACACGGTGCGCAGCGCCGCCTGGGGCCTGGCTGTCGCACACGACGAGGAATACGAGCAGATGGATGATGAGCGCGCCCGTGCGCTCATGGAGATCTTCGGAGTTGACCACCTCGCCGAGCGCGAGTTCGCGACCCTGTCTGAGGGAGAAGCGCAGCGTGTGCTGCTCGCCCGTGCGCTCATGACCGATCCCGAGGTCCTCGTCCTCGACGAGCCAACCTCTGGGCTCGACCTGGGTGCGCGCGAGTTGCTCATTGCCGCGCTTTCGGAGATCATGAAGGGTTCGAAATCTCCGCAGATCATCTTGGTGACCCACCAGATCGAGGAGATTCCTGACGGCGTGACGCACTGCGCGATCATGTCGCAGGGGCAGATTGCCCATCAGGGTCCCATCGAGGACACGCTGACGGGCGTCAATCTGTCGCAGGTCTATGGAATGCCGCTGCTCTCCGGTCGCACCGATGGTCGCTGGTGGGCGCGCGGCGTCACCGACTAAGGGGGAAATATGACTACCTGGTGGCTGTGGATTCTCGCCGCCCTGGTGTGCGGCATCGTCGAGGTCATGAGTGTCAGCTTCGTCTTCCTCATGTTCGCGATCGGCGCGCTGGCAGCTGGCATCGCGGGCGTGTTCGGCGCGAATCTAACGATTCAGGTCATCGTCTTCGTCGTTGTCTCGATCGCTCTGCTGGCGGTTGTGCGTCCGTTCCTCAAGGGCCGGATCGACAAGACGACCGACTACGTTCCGAGCAACACGGACGGTCTCATCGGAAAGACCGCCTACGTGACCGAGGCCGTGGGGGAGCGTCACGGACGCATCCAGTTCACGGGCGGTGAATGGAGCGCACGAACAGAGGGGCCTGAGCTTCCCGTTGGTGTCGAGGTACGCGTCGATCGTATCGACGGAGCAACCGCCGTCGTGAGCGCTCTGAACCCGGCGGTGCCAGCACCTACCCAGCCGTCTGCGGGTTCGGCCTCCTGAAAGCCCCGCTTCCTGTCAGTAACGTAAGAAAGGAGATGCGTTATGAGTTCCAGTGAAGTCATCGGCAACATCGCGGTGATCGTGGTCCTCGCGCTCATTGTTTTCGTTGTTATTTCGCTGGTGCGCGCGGTGCGGATTGTCCCGCAGTCGCAGGCGTACGTCGTCGAGCGCCTGGGCCGGTTCCAGGCGGTCATGCAGGGTGGTTTCCACCTGCTGGTCCCCTTCGTGGACCGTGTCGCTGCCCGCATTGACCTGCGCGAGCAGGTGGCGAACTTCCCGCCGCAGCCCGTCATCACCGCTGATCAGGCGATGGTGTCGATCGACTCCGTCATCTACTTCCAGATCACGGATCCGCGCAGCGCAACCTACGAGGTCGCTAACTTCCTGCAGGCGATCGAGCAGCTGACCGCGACGACGCTGCGTAACCTGATCGGCTCTCTTGATCTGGAGCAGACCCAGACCTCGCGCGAGTCGATCAACAAGCAGCTGCGTGGCGTTCTCGACGAGGCCACGGGCCCGTGGGGCATCCGCGTGACCCGCGTGGAGCTCAAGTCCATTGAGCCGCCGCCGCGAGTCCTGGCCGCTATGGAGCAGCAGATCACGGCGGAGCGCACCAAGCGCGCCACGATTCTGACGGCCGAGGCCGAGCGTGAGGCCCAGATCAAGAAGGCAGAGGGCGCCAAGCAGGCCGCCGTTCTGGCTGCCTCCGCTCAGCAGGAGGCTCAGGTTCTGCAGGCCAAGGGCCAGAAGGAAGCCCTGATCCTCCAGGCCGAGGGTGCCCGCCAGGCCCAGATCCTGCGCGCACAGGGTGAGTCCGAGGCCATCCAGACGGTCTTCGCGGCCATCAACGCAGGAAAGGCCACACCGGAGCTCCTGTCCTACAAGTACCTCGAAATGCTGCCGAAGATCGCAGACGGTCAGGCGTCCAAGTTGTGGATGCTTCCCTCGGATCTCACCGGCGCACTGGAATCCATCTCGAAGGGTTTCAACCTGGGCAAGTAGACTGAAGCCATGCCGGGCCGACCGCAGTCCCTGCGGTCGGCCCGTTCTTTTCTCAACGGGAGGACACCGGTGGATTCGCATCAGGAATACGTGCTGCGCGAGGTCGCGCAGAAGAATATTCGCTTCATCCGTTTGTGGTTTACGGATGTTGCGGGCGTCTTGAAGTCGATTTCGATCGACCCTGGTGAGCTCGAGGAGGCGTTCAGTGAGGGGATTGGCTTCGATGGGTCGGCCGTCGAAGGCCTGACGCGCGTCTACGAGTCGGACATGCTGCTCAAGCCGGATGCGTCGACGTTCCAGTTGCTCCCGTGGCGTTCCAACGAGGACCCGGTTGCGCGTATGTTCTGCGATGTCCTCATGCCCGATGGGCGTCCGGCTCCCTCGGATCCCCGAGGGGTTCTCGAGCGAGCCGTGGAGCGCGCCGCTGATGCGGGCTTCCGGGTCATGATTCACCCGGAGATTGAGTTTTACCTGCTGCGTCAGCCCGTGACACCCGATCGCATGATCCCCGTCGATCAGGCTGGCTACTTCGACCACGTCGCGCGCGGCGATTCGAACGACTTCCGCCGCCGCGCCGTGCGCATGCTCGAGGACATGGCGATTCCGGTCGAGTTCTCGCACCACGAGGGCGGACCGGGACAGAACGAGATTGACCTGCGAGCCGTTGACCCCGTGCGTGCAGCGGATAACATCATGACTGCGCGCACCCTCATTGAGGAGGTCGCGCTACGCGAGGAGCTCGTCGCGACGTTCATGCCCAAGCCCTTCATCGAGCACCCGGGCTCGGGAATGCACACGCACCTGTCGCTGTTTGAGGGCGAAGCGAACGCGTTCTTCTCCCCGGCGGGTCAGTATCGCCTGTCCACGACGGGGCGTCAGTTTATTGCGGGCCTGCTCGCCCATGCCGAGGAGATTGCGGCCATTACCAACCAGCATGTCAACTCCTACAAGCGCCTGTGGGGCGGGGGAGAGGCTCCCTCCTACGTGTGCTGGGGTCACCTGAATCGCTCGGCTCTCGTGCGTGTCCCCCTCTACAAGCCGAAGAAGGCCGCGGCCGCACGGATCGAATACCGCGCGCCCGACCCGAGTGCGAACCCGTATCTTGCGTTCGCTGTGTTGATTTCCGCTGGTTTGGATGGCATCGAGCAGAAGATGGAACTGATGCCTGAGGCCGAGGACAACGTCTGGGATCTGTCGGATCGCGAGCGTCAAGTCATGGGCATTCGTGCCCTGCCTGCCTCGTTGGCGGATGCGGTGCGTGCGATGAAGCGCTCCGATTTGGTGGCCTCCACGCTCGGCGAGCAGGTGTTCGACTACGTGATCCGCAACAAGCGCAAGGAATGGACGGAGTATCGTCAACAGATTACCCGTCAGGAACTCGAGCAATTCCTCAAGGTCGTTCCCCGGTGACGCTCGACGAACTCCGGTTTGCCGGATTCCTGGACCCTCGCCGCGCCCTCGATTTCTTCGAGGAGCTTCCGGGTGGAGCCGAGGTATGGGCGGCGGACCTGGGGGCGAGCGCCGACCCCGATCAGGCGCTGTTGGCGGCGATCCGCCTTCACGAAGCGGATCCCGGCCTCGTGCGGGGACTCATCGATGATTCGCGTGCGCGCGCTCGCCTGTGCGCAGTGCTGGGTGGCAGCCAGTGGCTGGGCGACTACATCATCGCCGATCCCAGCCGCGCTCGAGCAACGTGGGAGGATCCCGGTGAGGCCGCACAGGTGCTGCTGGAATCCGTCGGGGCTACGCGGGTGGATAACGGAGTGTACGTAGCCTCGGAGCACGCGCACGTGGATGACCTGCGCGCCGGCTACCGTCGTGTTTTGCTCTCCCTGGCTGCCGATGACCTGACGAGTGATGATCCTGAAGGCTTCATGCCTGAGGTCGGTCGGCGCATCGCCGACCTGGTTGATGCAACTCTCGAGGCTGGCCTTGCCCTGGCGAGGCGCGACATTGACCCGCGCGGGCGCATCCCCTTCGCCATCATTGCGATGGGTAAGACGGGAGCACGCGAACTCAACTACATCTCCGACGTGGACGTCGTCTACGTCGCCGAGGCCGGGGCTGATGGGGATGAGCGAGAAGCCCTTGAGGTCGCGACGCGCCTGGCGGCGGCCACCGCCTCCGCTTGCTCGGGCCCCGGAACCGAAGCGCCGCTGTGGACGGTAGACGCGAACCTGCGCCCTGAGGGCCGCAACGGAGCGCTCGTGCGCACCGTCGAGTCCTACCGCCAGTACTGGGACAAGTGGGCGCAAACGTGGGAGTTTCAAGCGCTGCTCAAGGCACGTGCCTGTGCGGGAGACGAGGCTGTCGGGCGTGCCTTCGAGGAAGCTGCGCAGCCCTACGTGTGGAGCGCTGCCACCCGCGAAGGATTTGTCGAGGCTGCGCGCGCGATGCGTCGCCGCGTCGAAGACAACATCTCGCGTTCACATGCGTCGCGTGAGCTCAAGCTCGGGCGCGGCGGCCTGCGCGACGTTGAGTTTACGGTTCAGCTGCTCCAGCTGGTTCACGGTCGCACCGATGCCTTCCTGCGCGTGAGATCGACGCTGGAGGCGATTGAGGCGCTGCGCGAGGGTGGCTACATCGCGCGCAGCGACGCGCATCAGCTCGCCTCGTGCTACCGATTCCTGCGCGCCGTCGAACACCGCACTCAGCTGCCCCGGATGCGCCGCACGCACCTGATTCCTGACAAGGAACGGGAGCTGCGTGTCCTCGGACGTTCGATGGGTGCCACTCGCTTCGCAGACGCGGAGTCGATCAGTTCCGCTATCGACGAGGTTCGCACTCGTGTGCGTGCTTTGCATGAGGACGTCTTCTACCGTCCGATCATTGCTGCGACCGCGTCGCTGAGCGAGGACGAGGTGTCCCTGCACGCGGATGGCGCGCGCGACCGACTGGCAGCGATTGGCTACCGTGATCCGGCGGGAGCGCTGACGCACATCGGCGCGCTCACCCAGGGGACGAGCAGGCGCGCCGCGATCCAGCGCCACCTGCTTCCGGTGTTCATCTCGTGGCTCGCCAGAGGGGCCGACCCCGACATGGGCCTCCTGAACTTCCGCATCCTGTCCGAGGACATTGGGGATTCGCACTGGTACCTCGCGCTCCTGCGTGACTCGGGCGTGGCCGCCCACAGGCTCACGACCATGCTTCCGAACTCCCGCTGGATCGCCGAGGCTCTCGCCAAGCGTCCCGAGGCCGTGGCCTGGCTCGACGATGACGCTGAGCTGGCGCCGCGCGAGCCGCACCGACTGGCCCGAGAAGTCGCCGCCCTTATCGATCGGCATGAAGACGCGACGGAAGCTGCCGCTCGCGTGCGGGCCGTACGCACCCGTGAGTTGACGCGCTGCGCGATGAGCGACCTGCTGGGTGGCGTCGATCCGCGCGGTAACGCGATCGCCGACGCCACGGATGCGGCAATTCTGGGAGCCCTCGCCATCGCGCAGCGTGAGGAAGCTGAGCGTTGGGGCCAGCAACGGGCGGCCGTCGTGTTCGTCGCGATGGGCCGCTATGGCGGACGCGAGTGCTCGTACGCCTCGGACGCCGATGTGATTGCCCTGCACGAGGCCGTCGGGGGTGCCACCGAGGCGGAAGCGGCTGCCAGCGCGACGGCGATTGTGAACCGCGTGAAGAACCTCCTCGGCTCGGCGACCAATCAGCTGGGCATTGTCGTCGACCTCGATTTGCGTCCCGAGGGCAAGAACGGCCCGATGAGCCGCACGATCGAGTCGCATCGTGAGTATACGCAGCGGTGGGCATCCACCTGGGAGCGGCAGGCCGCGGTGCGTGCGCGCCCGATCGGTGAGGGAAGCCTCGCCGATTCTGCACGGGCACTGTTCGATGAGCTTGCCTATGGGGGAGTGAGCGAGTCGGATGTGCGTGACATTCGCTTGCTCAAAGCCCGCATGGAGAACGAGCGTCTGCCGCGCGGCATCGAGCCCGCTCGCCATGTGAAGCTCGGACCCGGCGGCCTCACCGACGTGGAGTGGACGATCCAGCTCATCCAGATGCGTGCTGGAATGAACAACCCCGCACTGCGTACGCCCTCGACGACGCAGGCGATCCTCAGCGCTCAGGAGCGCGAGCTGATCGGCGCTCAAGACGCGCAGACTCTTCTTGACGCCTGGGATATGGCCACCCGTATCCGCGCGGCAAACACCCTGGCGAGCGGGCGCATGAGCGGTGTGAAGCTCGACGTCTTGCCCCGCGATAGCGCGGAGCTGCGTGCCCTCGCAGCGATCCTCGGGTACGGTAGCGGCGGGCTGAACGCCCTCGAAGACGACTGGCTGCGCGCTGGACGCAAAGCGCGCGCCGTCATGGAACGACTTTTCTGGGAGCAGCAGTGAAGATTGTGCTGGTACGGCACGGACAAACCCCCGCGAATCGCCTCGGTGCGCTCGATACGGTGCGCCCCGGCCTCGGGCTGACTCCCGAAGGACTCCTCCAGGCCCAGCGCCTCGCGGATCGATGGGAGTCCGAGGTCGCGCCTCCTCCTACCGTCATTGCGCTATCCGGACTGCATCGCACGCGCCTGACTGCGGCCCCGCTGGCGAGCGCCTACGGGCTGACCCCGCAGGTGTACCCCGGCATCCGCGAGCTACGCTCCGGCGACCTCGAAATGGCAGCTGACCCGTGCTCGCAGTCCCTCTATGTACGCACGACGCTGTCGTGGTGCGCGGGGGATCTGGATAATCGCATGCCCGGCGGTGAGAGCGGGCGCGAGGCCCTGGCCCGCTCGCTGGAGACCGTGCGCCGAGTGGGACTGACCGCTCGTGAGAACGCGGGGGACGAGGCCGTTGCGGTGTTCGTCATCCACGGTGCGCTCACGCGCCTGCTGGCCACGTGGCTGTCCACCGACATTGACGAGGAGCTCGTCTCCAAGCATTTCATGTCCAACACGGGCACGTCCACCTTCGAGTGGGCGCCCGACTTCGCCCCTTCCTCGGCCGACGAACTGGCGAAGGGGCTCCACGCCCTGACCTGGAACGACCGTCCCCTCGATCAGTGGTCGTGAGACGATTCGCCGCCTGAGTCCTTATCGGGTGCAACGAAGGCTGACACCTCGTAGGGGAACGACCGGTATTTAAAGTAGTTCTCCAGGTAGGACAGGTGATCCTCGCACGCGAGCCACGTCTTCGTGCGCCCGCGGTGGATTGCCGGATTGCGCCAGTCGATCCGGTAGATCGCAGCGTTCGTGCATTCACGCGCCGAGCAGATGCCCGATGCGGCTTCGACTCCCAGTGCCATGGTGTCCTCCCCGTGCGGTTACGCTTGGAAGTATGCCAACCCTCGTTCTCGTTCGCCACGCGCAGGCCGCATACTCCTACCCCGATCACGCTCGCCCCCTGACGCGCGCGGGCGTCGACCAGGCCACTCGCCTCGGCGGCGTTCTCTCCCGGGAGATTGGGAGCTTCGATGTCGCGGTGTGTTCCGATGCGGCACGCGCGCAGCAGACCTTCGCTCAGATCAGTCAGCGCGTGTCGATTCGTGATAGCTGGTTCGACCGCGGCGTTTATAACGCCGACGAGGAGGACATCCTCACCCTGGCGCGCACTTTCGAGGGCAGCAGTGCACTCATCGTCGGTCACGAGCCGACCATCTCCGGCGCGGGCTACGTCCTGGCTTGCGAGGACGATCGGTCAGAGGTCGCTCGCGGCGTGCCCACGGCAACCGCCCTCATCCTGTCCTTCGACGGATCCTGGGAGGATCTGGCCCCTTCGAACTGCACCCTGCGCGTCCTGCTCACCCCGCCCACCCGGTAGGTCACGGAGCGCCGCAAGCGGTCCCGGCCTCGTCCATCGTTCCTGTGACTGTGTTTACGTTTGTCCACGTGACGCCCGCCCGGATGCGGATGGGGGCCGCAGACGCGTTAGAATATGGCGGTATCTATCCACCCAACAGGGAGAAGTGATGTCGGGACACTCTAAGTGGGCGACCACCAAGCACAAGAAGGCCGCTATTGACGCCAAGCGCGGCAAGCTCTTCGCGCGCCTCATCAAGAACATTGAGGTTGCAGCTCGCACGGGCGGCGGCGACCCCGCCGGCAACCCGACCCTGTACGACGCCATCCAGAAGGCGAAGAAGAACTCCGTCCCCGCCGACAACATCGACCGCGCCGTCAAGCGTGGCTCCGGTGCCGAGGCCGGTGGCGCCAACTACGAGACCATCATGTACGAGGGCTACGGCCCCAATGGCGTCGCCTTCCTGGTGGAGTGTCTGACGGATAACCGCAACCGCGCCGCCTCCGACGTTCGCCTGGGCTTCACCCGCCACGGCGGTTCGCTGGCCGACCCGGGTTCGGTGGCCTACCTGTTCTCGCGCCGTGGCATCGTTGAGGTGCCCGCCTCCGACGGTGTGGACGAGGAATCCATCATGATGGCCGTCCTGGACGCAGGCGCCGAAGAGGTCGAGGACGCCGGTGAGCTCTTCATCGTCGAGTCCGACCCCAAGGACGTCGTCGCCGTGCGTACCGCTCTGCAGGACGCTGGCATCGACTACGACTCCGCCGAAGTCCAGTTCGTCGCTTCCACCGAGGTTGAGCTCGATCTCGAGGGCGCCCTCAAGGTCAACAAGCTCATCGACGCCCTCGAGGACTCCGATGACGTGCAGAACATCTACACGAACATGTCCCTGTCGGACGAGGTTCGTGCCCAGCTGGAAGAGCAGGAGTGAACATGAGCGATTCGACCGCTAAGCGCGAGGTCGGTACCCCGCAGGTTAAGCGCGGCATGGCCCAGATGCTCAAGGGCGGCGTCATCATGGACGTCGTTACCCCCGAGCAGGCGAAGATCGCCGAGGACGCGGGTGCCGTGGCCGTCATGGCCCTCGAGCGCGTCCCCGCCGACATTCGCGCCCAGGGTGGCGTGGCCCGCATGTCCGACCCCGACCTGATCGAAGGCATCATCGAGGCCGTGTCCATCCCCGTGATGGCCAAGGCCCGCATCGGCCACTTCGTCGAGGCGCAGGTTCTGCAGTCCCTTGGCGTCGACTACATCGACGAGTCCGAGGTCCTGACCCCCGCCGACTACACCCACCACATCGACAAGTGGAACTTCACCGTTCCCTTCGTCTGCGGTGCGACCAACCTTGGTGAGGCGCTGCGCCGCATCAACGAGGGCGCGGCCATGATCCGCTCCAAGGGCGAGGCCGGCACCGGCGACGTCTCCAACGCGACCACGCACATGCGTAAGATCCGCGACGAGATCCGCCACCTGACCTCCCTGCCCGAGGACGAGCTCTACGTCGCGGCCAAGGAACTCCAGGCCCCCTACGAGCTCGTCGCCGAGGTCGCCCGCGAGGGTCGCCTCCCCGTCGTGCTCTTCACGGCCGGTGGCATCGCCACCCCCGCCGACGCTGCCATGATGATACAGCTGGGCGCCGAGGGCGTCTTCGTGGGTTCGGGCATCTTCAAGTCCGGCGACCCCGCCAAGCGCGCGGCCGCCATCGTCAAGGCAACGACCTTCTACGACGATCCGTCCGTCATCGCCGAGGTCTCCCGTGGCCTGGGCGAGGCCATGGTCGGCATTAACGTCGACGACCTGCCGGTCGATCACCGCCTCGCGGAGCGCGGATGGTGACCATCGGCGTTCTCGCCCTGCAGGGCGACGTCGCAGAGCACGTGCGGGCGCTGGAAAACTCCGGCGCCCGCGCGCTGCTTGTGCGCAGGGTTTCTGAGCTCGACCAGGTCGACGGCCTGGTCATCCCGGGCGGCGAGTCGACCACCATGTCGAACCTGCTGCTCTCCTTCGGACTGTTTGACACGCTCAACGACCGCATCGCATCCGGCCTGCCGGTCTACGGCACGTGCGCGGGCATGATCATGCTCGCCTCGTCGATCCTGGATGGACGTGAGGACCAGCGCTCTTTCGGTGCGCTCGACATGGTGGTGCGCCGTAACGCATTTGGTCGTCAGGTCGACTCCTACGAGGAGGACCTGGACGTCGAGGGCGTTGAGGGTGGCCCCTTCCACGCAGTGTTCATCCGCGCCCCGTGGGTTGAGTCCGTGGGCGAGGGCGTTGAGGTGATCGCACGCGCCGGCAACAGCGCCGACGGCCCGATCGTCGGCGTGCGCCGCGGCAACGTCATGGCGACATCCTTCCACCCCGAGGTGGGTGGAGATGATCGGATCCACGCGATGTTCGTCGATATGGTGGCGCGCGCCTGATGCGCGTCATGGGCATCGACCCGGGCCTGACGCGCTGCGGCCTCGGCGTCGTCGACGTCGATGCGTCGCGGCGCGCCTCGCTCGTGTACGTTGGTGTCGCCCGCACCGACAAGGACCTGGCGACGCACTTCCGGCTGCGCACGATCGCGGACGCGATCGATAGCGTCATCGAACGCTACGAGCCCGAGGTCGTCGCCATCGAACGCGTCTTCGCGCAGGACAACCTGCAGTCGGTGACCACCACGATGCAGGTCATGGGCGCGGCGATGACGTGCGTCGGTCGTGCCGGCCTGCCGATGGCCGTCCATACGCCCTCCGAGGTGAAGTCCGCCGTCTCCGGCAATGGCAACGCGGATAAGGCTCAGGTGCAGGCGATGGTTGCGCGCATCCTCGGCCTCGCCAAGGCTCCCAAGCCAGCGGACGCTGCGGACGCTCTGGCTATTGCGATTACGCATGCGTGGCGGGGGACTGGCTTGCTCGGTGCTCCTGAGGACTCGTCGGTCGCAGTGTCGATCTCGGGTCGCCTAACCGCGCGCGGATCCATGACGCCCGCCCAAAAGGCGTGGGCCGAGGCCCAGGCCGCGCAACGCCGAACGGGTGCCGTCGATCCGAGGCGCAGGCGCGGCTAGAATCGTACATATGTTCGCCCGCGTGTGCGGGTGACCCGGGAACGAAAGGAACGCAGTGATCTCCATTCTGCGCGGCACAGTCGCGAGCGTCGGCCTCGACCACATCGACATCGTGGTGGGAGGCATCGGCTTCCGCGTGCACGTGACGCCCGCCTTCGCGCAGGGTGCCTCGCGTGATCAGGAGATGACTGTGTTCACGTCGATGATCGTGCGCGAAGACTCGATGACGCTCTACGGCTTCGGGTCTGCGGATGAACGCGACGTGTTCACGAAGCTCCTATCTGTCTCGGGTATCGGCCCGAAGATTGCGCTGGCAGCCCTGGCGGTCCTGCGCCCCGACGACCTGCGCCGCGCGGTGCGCGACCAGGACCTCGCGGCACTCCAGCGGATCCCCGGCGTGGGCAAGAAGTCGGCGCAGCGCATGGCCCTCGAAATCGGAGACAAGCTCGGTACCCCGGCAGCACTGCCGAGCGGCGAAACCGCCGCCGCTCCCGCGCCCACCGAGGACGCCGTGGCCTCCGAAGTCAGCGCCGCACTGGTCGGTTTGGGCTGGTCCGAGGCTCAGGCTGCCAAGGCCATCGAGAAGCTGGCGGGCAGTGGGCTTGGCGCCTCCGACATGCTGCGTGCTGCCCTCGTGACGCTGGGAGGCGGACGTGGCTGATCAGATGGATTCCGGTTTCGACGTCGATGCGATGCGCATCGTCGCCCCCGATGCCGGGGAGCTCGAGCGTGCCGCAGAGGCCGCACTGCGCCCGAAGAAGCTCTCTGAGTTCGTCGGCCAGCGCGTCGTGCGAGGCCAGCTGCAGCTCGTGCTCGATGCCGCGCGCATGCGTTCGGCCAGCCCCGATCATGTTCTCCTCGCAGGCCCTCCCGGACTTGGTAAGACGACGCTTGCGATGATCATCGCGGCCGAGATGGGAACGTCGCTGCGCCTGACGTCTGGCCCCGCGATCCAGCACGCTGGCGACCTCGCCGCGATTCTGTCGGGCCTTCAAGAGGGCGACATCCTCTTCATCGACGAGATCCACCGACTCGCGCGCACCGCCGAGGAAATGCTGTACCTGGCGATGGAAGACTTCCGCGTTGATGTCGTTGTGGGAAAGGGCCCCGGCGCGACGTCGATCCCGCTGACACTCCCGCCCTTCACCGTCGTCGGAGCGACGACGCGATCCGGTCTGCTTCCCGCACCGCTGCGTGACCGCTTCGGTTTCACGGCTCATCTTGAGTTCTATGAGACCGATGAACTGCAGTCCGTTGTCACCCGTTCTGCTTCGCTGCTCGGATCGCCCATCGACGCGCAGGCCGCCCACGAGATTGCCTCGCGCTCGCGCGGTACGCCGCGTATCGCGAACCGCCTCCTGCGCCGCGTCGTCGACTACGCCCAGGTTCACGGAGACGGACAGTTGACACTCGATGCGGCCCGCGGAGCCCTCGAGCTCTTCGAGGTCGACCCCTCCGGCCTCGACCGCCTCGACCGTGCGGTCCTCGAGGCCATCTGCCGTCGTTTCGCGGGTGGCCCGGTGGGCCTGACGACCCTGTCTGTCACAATCGGCGAGGAAGCGGAGACCGTCGAAACTGTCGCGGAGCCCTATCTCGTCCGCGAAGGCTTCCTTGTGCGTACCAACCGCGGACGCATGGCAACCCCGAAGGCGTGGGCACACCTCGGGCTGACCCCGCCGTCGCCCGACGGAGCGCTCTTCGACTAGGGGAGTGGGCCTCGTTGCCATCCTGGCTGGCCACGGGCATGCGCGGCACTGTCAAAGAAGGGCCGACGGTGCCTTGCGCCGCGCCACACCTTGATCACTTAGGCTAAAACCCTCCCCGGGCATTAGACTGGCAAGGTGCGCTCGAAGCGCCCGACCGTCATCGAAAGTGAATCAGCCTTTATGAACAACGTAACCCTCGTGATCCTGATCGTCGCCATGGTCGCTTTTATGTGGTGGAGCTCGACCTCCCGCAAGAAGCAGATGGCGAAGATGGAGCAGGAAAAGCGTGACCAGCTCGCTGCCGTCAAGCCCGGAGAATGGGTCCGTACCCGCGTTGGATTCTGGGGTCGCTTTGTTGACCTCGACGGCGACATCGTCGTCCTGGAGACCACCGATGGGCACGAGATGTATTGGGAGCGAGAAATGATCGCGGAAATCGGTGGTCAGCCGCCTCTCGCTGATGCGGAGCAGGTGAACGCATCCGAGTTCGCTGGGGTCGACGAGACGACGGACGAGGACGAGAAGGTCCTTGGACTCGACGAGCCGACCGACGGTGAGGTCTTCAACAACAACGCCGACGAGCAGCAGAAGTAAGTCAAGGCTGAACGGAAAGTAGAACCGTGGCATCACACAAGCGACGCCCCGTGCGCGCGCTCGTGACCCTGACCGTCGCCATCGTGGCGGCGTGCGCGGCACTTGCGATCGGGCACTTCATGAAGGGCGTGTCCCCGTATCCCGACCTGGCCCTTGACCTGAAGGGCGGCACTCAGCTCATCCTGACGCCGACCGTGACGGGCGATGGACAGCGTGAGATCACCGAAGAGGACATCACCCAGGCGATCTCGATTATCCGCAACCGAATCGACGCCTCCGGCGTGTCCGAGTCTGAGATCTCCTCGATGGGCAGCTCGAACATCATGGTGTCGATCCCCGGCACACCCTCTCAGGAGCAGCTGGATCTTATTCGTTCGTCCTCGCAGATGAACTTCCGCCCCGTCCTGCGTATCGGCGCAGCTCAGGGCGTCATCCAGAACCAGCAGCCCGCCCAGACGGATACGGCGCAGTCGGGGGCCCAGTCCGGTGCCCAGTCGGGCGAGCAGTCGGGCGCTGCGACCACCGAGGCAGCCCAGTCGGGCGTTCAGTCCACCGCACTGGATGAGGCGACCGCGAAGGGTATCGCTGACGCGAATCAGGACGGCGTCCTGTCCGACACTCCCGCAACCACGCCCGAGAACGCTTCGGATCTCGCGTGGATCACCGAGCAGGTTGTCTACGATTTCCTGACGCTCGACTGCTCGGCTGCCGCCGACGTCAAGCACGTTGAGGGTTCCTCCGACAAGCCCTACGCCGCATGTGACGAGTCCGGTCAGATCAAGTACATCCTCGGTCCCGTGGCCGTGCCCGGTTCGGATCTGAAGACCGCAACCGCCGGTCTCGCACGCAACAACAACGGTCAGACGACCGGCCAGTGGGCCGTGTCCCTGCAGTTCAACGACGCGGGTACGGAGAAGTTCAAGGACACGTCCACGATCCTCTACGGCTACCACACCTCGGATCCCCAGGGTTCGTCGTTCTACCAGGGGCGCCCCGACCGTAACTCCTTCGCGGTCGTCCTCGACGGCACGGTTATCACCGCGCCGTCGATGAACGCGATCATCCCCAACGGCCAGGCTGAGATCACCGGTAACTTCACCGCTCAGTCGGCGTCCGCGCTGGCCAACCAGCTCAGCTTCGGTTCGCTGCCGCTGAACTTCGAGGTCGAGTCCGAGCAGCAGATTTCCGCGACGATCGGTACCGATCACCTGACAGTCGGCCTGTGGGCCGCACTGATCGGCTTCCTGCTCGTCATCGTCTACCTCATCTGGCAGTACCGTGGTCTGGCGATTATCTCGGCGGGCTCGCTCGTCGTCGCCTCGATCATCACCTACCTGGTGATCGCGCTCCTGTCGTGGTGGATGGGCTACCGCCTCTCGCTGGCGGGTGTTGCCGGTCTGATCATGGCCATCGGCGTCACGACAGACTCCTTCATCGTGTACTTCGAGCGTGTGCGCGACGAAGTGCGCGATGGCCGTCCCCTGCAGGCTGCCGTGGAAGAGGGCTGGGACCGCGCCAAGCGCACGATTCTGGTCTCCGATGCCGTCAACCTGGTGGCCGCCGTGGTTCTCTACCTGCTCGCCGTCGGTGGCGTTCAGGGCTTCGCCTTCACCCTCGGTGTCACGACCGTCATCGACATCGCGGTGATCTTCCTGTTCACGCACCCGATGATGGAGCTGCTCATCCGCACCCGCTTCTTCGGTGAAGGCCACAAGCTGTCCGGCCTCGATCCCGAGCACCTGGGTGCGAAGAACTCCCTCGTGTACGCGGGCCGCGGCCGCGTGGTCGTGCGTGGCGAATCCGCGTCCAAGGACAAGAATGACGAGGCCGGAGACGGTCTGTCGATCGCCGAACGTCGTCGCGCTGCACGCCTGGCCGCCCAGAAGGCGGAGGAAGAGGCCTCGTCGGCTGAGTCGACGGATGACGTGACGGTTGCTACCGAGGAAGAGGAGAACTGACATGATGAGTTTTGCTCAGTGGGGTAACGCCCTGTACTCGGGCGACAAGTCCTACGCCGTCGTCCCCAAGCGCAAGATCTTTGTCGGCCTCGCGGCTGGTGTCCTCGTCCTCGGCTTTGCGCTCGTCGCAATCCTGGGTCTCAATCGTTCGATTGAGTTCACGGGCGGTTCGCAGTTCGACGTCGCTCACGTGAGCGACCAGAGCGAGTCCTTCGCGTCGCGCGCTGTCGCCTCGACTGGCCTCGTTGAGGGCGCCCCCAAGGTCACGCGCGTGGGTTCCGATTCCGTGCGCATTCAGACCACGTCCCTCGACTCTGCGCAGACCGCGCAGATGCGTGACGCGCTGGCGAGCGCCTACGGTGTCGAGGCCACCGAGGTTCAGTCCTCGTCGATTGGCCCCTCCTGGGGTTCGTCGGTTACCACGAAGGCCGCGCAGTCGCTCGTTATCTTCATGGCGCTCGTCGCACTGCTGATGACCGTGTACTTCCGTTCGTGGCGCATGGCTGCCTCGGCGCTCCTCGCCCTTCTGCACGACATCGCCGTCACTGTCGGTGTATTCGCAATTTTGCAGGTCGAGGTCTCTCCTGCGACCGTCATCGGCTTCCTGACGATTCTGGGTTACTCGCTCTATGACACCGTCGTCGTCTTCGACAAGGTGCGCGAGCTGACCTCGGACGTCTACGAGCAGAAGCACTACACCTTCGCTGAGTACGTGAACCTCGCGGTCAACCAGACGATGGTTCGTTCGATCAACACCTCGGTTGTGGCGCTTCTCCCCGTCGGTGCGATCCTGATCATCGGTTCTGTGGCCCTGGGGCCGGGTACCCTGGTGGATATCTCGCTGGCCCTGTTCGTCGGTATGATCGCCGGTACCTACTCGTCGATCTTCATCGCCTCCCCGCTGCTGGTCACCTTCCAGGAGCTGTCGAACAAGACCCGCGAGCACAACGCGGCGGTCGAGCACGAGCGCGAGCACCGCAACGCCGCCGGCGAGGCTTCCACTCCGAAGTCCGTCAAGGTGGCTCCGATCAAGCCCGGACAGCGTCTGGGTAATGAGAACCAGCCCCACAGGAAGAAGAATCATCGATGATCGGTGAGCTTGGCGACCGCGTCGCCACTCTGGTTCAGCAAAACATGCTGGAGATTCCGGACTTTCCGGAGCCCGGCGTCCTGTTTCGTGACATCACTGAGCTGTTTGCCAACGGCCCGGCGTTCAAGGAACTGGTTGAGCTGATCGGCGCTCGTTACGCGGGTCGAATCGATGCCGTCGCAGGTCTCGAGTCTCGCGGTTTCATTCTCGGTGCGCCCGTCGCTGCTGAGCTTGGCCTCGGCATGCTGACGATCCGCAAGGCTGGCAAGCTGCCCGGCCACGTGATCGGCGTCGACTACGAACTTGAGTACGGCACCGCACGCATGGAAATACACCCCGAGTCGGTCCACGAGGGGCAGCGCGTCCTCATCATCGACGACGTGCTCGCAACGGGCGGGACCGCGAACGCGGCGGTGAAGCTGCTACGCCAGTGCGGCGCGTCCGTCGAGGCCGTGGCCGTTCTGCTGGAACTCGATGCGCTGGGCGGTCGCTCGGTGCTCTCGGATGTGACGGTGGAGAGCGCGCTTCACCTCTGAGTGGTGCTTCTTGACAACGAGCGGGGCCGGGGATCGTCATGATCCCCGGCCCCGCACGTTCCTCGCTATCATGGGGCCATGAGCAGCGACGACATGACATCAGGTTCTGCGCTTCCCGCGGCGGGTTCCCGGGTGCGCTCCGGCCTCGTGTGGTTCGGCTCGCGTGGGCGGGCCACGATCCCCGAGATTGAGCCGCTTGTGCGTGCGCTGCGTGCGAACCACCCGAAGGCGGATATCAGCGTCGTCGAGCGCGCATATCGCACCGCTGAGGAACATCACCGCGGGCAAATGCGCAAGTCCGGTGAACCGTATATCACCCATCCGGTGGCCGTCGCGACGATCCTGGCCGAGATGGGCATGACGACCCCGACGCTCGTCGCCGCGCTGCTGCACGACACCGTCGAGGATACGGATTACACGCTCGAGCAGCTCGCCGCCGAGTACGGTGAGGCAATCGCCAACCTCGTTGACGGTGTCACCAAGTTGGACAAGGTGCACTACGGTGCCGCCGCCCAATCTGAAACGCTGCGCAAGATGCTCGTCGCGATGAGCCGCGATATCCGCGTCCTGCTCATCAAACTGGGCGACCGCCTGCACAACGCCCGCACGTGGCGTTTCGTGCCTGCCAAGTCGGCCGCGAAGAAGGCCCAGGAGACGCTTGAGATTTACGCGCCGCTGGCCCACCGCCTCGGCATGAACATGGTCAAGTGGGAGCTTGAGGAGCTCTCGTTCAAGACGCTGTACCCGGAGATTTACGAGGAGATCGACCGCCTCGTCACGGAGCGCGCCCCTCAGCGCGAGGAATATCTGCGCGACGTTATTGGTCAAATCGAGGAGGATCTGCGTCGCTCGGGGACGAAGGGAACGGTGAGCGGGCGTCCGAAGAGTCACTACTCGATCTACCAGAAGATGATCGTGCGCGGCAAAGCGTTCGACGAGGTGTTCGACCTGGTCGCCGTGCGCGTCCTCGTGGAGTCGATCAAGGACTGCTACGGCGTCCTGGGCTCGCTGCATGGGCGTTGGAATCCGATTCCGGGTCGCTTCAAAGACTACATCGCGATGCCGAAGTTTAACCTGTACCAGTCGCTGCACACGACGGTCATCGGTCCCGGCGGTAAGCCTGTGGAGATCCAGATCCGTACCTTCGACATGCACGAGCGCGCCGAGCATGGCGTGGCGGCGCACTGGAAGTACAAGCAGAACCCTAACGCTTCGAGTGGCGATGCGGATCGCATGAGCTCGGATGAGCAGGCGAATTGGCTGCGCGCCCTCGTCGAAATGGAACGAGAGACGGGCGATCCCGAAGAGTTCCTGGATTCGCTGCGTTACGAGATCGCCGGCGATGAGGTCTACGTGTTCACGCCCAAGGGGCAGGTTATCGTGCTGCCGGCACGCTCGACACCCGTTGACTTCGCCTACGCAGTCCACACGGAGGTCGGACACCGTACCGTTGGTGCGAAGGTGAATGGGCGTCTCGTCTCCCTCGATACGCGCCTGGAATCGGGCGAGACGGTCGAGGTCGTCACGTCGAAGTCGGATAAGTCAGGCCCGTCTCGCGACTGGCTCGCCTTCGTGGCTTCCCCGCGTGCGCGTTCCAAGATCAAGGCGTGGTTCTCCAAGGAACGTCGTGAGGAAGCCATTGAGGCGGGTAAGGAAGCGCTCGCTCGTACGATGCGCAAGCAGAATCTGCCTCTGCAGCGCCTCATGAACCACGAGTCGATCCTGTCGGTGGCGACGTCGTTTGGGTACCCGGATGTGTCCGGCCTGTACGCAGCCGTTGGCGAGGGACATATCTCTGCGCAGAACGTCGTGACCCGACTCGTCGACAACCTGGGTGGGGGAGACGGCACCGAGGAGACGCTGTCCGAGGGCGTCACACCCGGCTCGCAGAAGCCTCGCTCGGAGGCCACCGGCGATGCTGCGATTACGGTTGCGGGTCTGAGCCCGAACGAGATCTGGGTGAAGCTCGCCAAGTGCTGTACTCCTGTTCCCGGTGACGACATTGTCGGTTTCATCACGCGAGGCCAGGGAGTTTCGGTGCATCGCAGCACGTGCGCGAACGCGGTGCGCCTCGGGCAGCTGCAGCCCGAGCGTTTCGTCGATGTCTCGTGGAATGAGAAGGGCCTGGGTGCTCCTTTCCGCGTGCAGATCGAGGTCAGAGCTCTCGACCGCGGCGGACTGCTCTCCGACCTTACCCGCGTCCTGTCCGACTACCGCGTCAATATCCTTGCTGCTGCCCTGAAGACTGACGGGGACCAGGTCGCCTCGGGTAATTTCTCCTTTGAGCTGGCTGACCTCGGTCACCTCAACGCGGTTTTGTCGGCCCTGCGTCGGGTCGACGGTGTCTTCGAGGCGGTGCGCATCGGTGCCGACTCGTAGACGAGGTCGGGGTTGACTGCGCCGATCAGCGGGAAAAGCGTGTTACATCCGTCCCCTTTTGTGGGATGAGCTTTCCCCTCCTCGTTAGATGTGACACACTAGCTGTGTGTGTCACATCGGCACGCACCCGCGCCGGGCGTAAGCCCTCGTCTCAGAAGGAATATCGTGACCACGACGCCGATTCCGAATAACGAAAACGCTCCCGAAGCTGCCCCCTCGACGACTGAGGAGGTCGTTGCCCAGGCGACGATCGCAGCATCCGAGGTTCCGGAGCACCCCTTCGCCCGTATCGGCGAGGACGGGACTGTCTATGTCAAGGATGGAGACGAGGAGCGCGTCATTGGCGGCTTCCCCGAGGGTATTCCCGCTTCTCCGTACGCTCTCTACGAGCGTCGTTACGCCGATCTTGAGGCGACGATCAAGCTGTTTGAGGATCGCCTGGCGACCCTGAGCCCGCGCGACATCGATCAGACTCTCGCGACGCTGCGCGAGCAGGTTGCCTCGCCGAACGTGATTGGCGACATCCCGGCACTGCGCGAGCGTGTCGCGGCCGTCGAAAAGGCCGCCGAGGAGCGCAAGGAAATCGCCCGCGAGGAGCGCAAAGCCGCGAAGGCTGCCGCTCTCGCCGAGCGTACGTCCGTCGTTGAGCGTGCCGAGCAGATCGTTGCGCAGGATCCCGCGAAGACCCACTGGAAGCAGTCGGGCCAGACGCTGCGTGATCTGCTTGAGGAATGGAAGAATCTCCAGCGTCGCGGCCCGCGCCTGGAGAAGGCCGTGGAAGACGAGCTGTGGAAGCGCTTCTCGTCCGCGCGCACGCAGTTTGATCGTCACCGCCGCCAGTTCTTCTCGCAGCTTGATCAGGCTCAGTCCGAGGCTAAGCGCGTGAAGGAAGCCCTGATCGCCGAGGCTGAAGCTCTGTCCTCGTCCGAGGATTGGTCGCGTACCTCCGGCGCATACCGTGAGCTCATGAACCGCTGGAAGGCTGCCCCTCGTGCCTCCCGCAAGGAAGACGACGCGCTGTGGGCGCGCTTCCGTGCCGCCCAGCAGGTGTTCTTCGATGCCCGCCGCGCCAAGGATGAGGCCACCGACGCGGAATACCGTGAGAACCTCGTGGCTAAGGAAGCCATCCTTGCGGACGCTGAGGCGATCCTGCCGGTCACCGATATCGACCGCGCCAAGGCTCAGCTGCGCCAGATTCAGGACCGCTGGGAAGAGGTTGGCCGTGTGCCTTCCTCCGACCTGCACCGCATCGAGGGCCGCCTGCGCGCCGTCGAGGCTGCGGTCCGCGAAGCGGAAGAGAAGGAATGGCGTCGCACCAACCCGGAGACCCGCGCCCGCGCGGCCGGTATGGTTGGCCAGCTTGAGGAACAGATTGCTCAGCTCGAGCGCTCCCTCGCCGAGGCCGAGTCCAAGGGTGACGACAAGGCCGCCAGGAACGTGCGCGAGGCCCTCGAGACCAAGCGCGCCTGGCTTGCGCAGATCTCCTCGTCCATGGAGTGACATGCGTCTTCACGTGATTCCGTCGCCTTTCTACGCGGCGAATGGGCTTGTGCTCGTCCCTGCCGGGGCGGGCACAGCCCTTGTTGTCGATCCTTCCGCCGGCATCCAACACTTGATCCGCGAGGTTCTCGATCTCGAGGGTGTGAGCGTCGGTGCTGTTCTGCTCACTCATGGGCACCCCGATCATGTGTGGGATGCCGCCGAGGTCTCCACGTGGGGCCCCGATGGCACCACCGTTCCGGTGTACGTGCCCGGCCCCGACATGTACCGCATGGATGACCCGGCCTCGTTCCTTCCGATGCCGCTGCCGGACTTCGTCGGCGAGTGGGTGAAGCCCGCTGACCTGCGCGAGGCGCCCACCGATTCCTTCGAGGTGACCCCGGGTGTGTGGCTGCGCATGGTCCCGGCCCCCGGACACACGGAGGGTTCCGCGGTCTTCCTGGGCGAGAGCCCTCTGGATATCCGCGTGAACAACCAATCCTTCTACTCCTCGAGCGAGCCCGTGCCGTGGGCGATGAGCGCGGACGTCCTCTTCAAGGACAGCGTCGGGCGCACCGACCTGCCCGGTGGTGATGAAACGCAAATGCGTCACTCCCTGCGCACAATTTCCAACGCCCTTGACCCACGAACGGTCCTCGTTCCCGGTCACGGTCCGGCCACGACGCTGGCTGATGAGATAACCTCGAACCAGTATCTGATCCGCGCACGTCGTGTCGGCTGACGCCCGACATTCCTCACAGAAAGAACGCTTTATGGCTCGCACGTCCCTGTCCGGTTTCCCCGAATGGCTCCCCGAGGGGCGCATCATCGAGATGCACGTCCTTGACGAGCTGCGGCGCGTGTTCGAATTGCATGGCTTCGCGGGCATCGAAACCCGAGCGGTCGAAACACTGGAACAGCTCGAGGCTAAGGGCGAGACGTCGAAGGAGATCTACGTGCTGGATCGCCTGCAGGCTCTCAAGGCTGCGGCGTCGGGTGCTCGCGCTCCCAAGGACAAGGGCATGGGCCTGCACTTTGACCTGACGGTGCCTTTCGCGCGCTATGTCGTTGAGAACGCCAACGAGCTGGACTTTCCGTTCAAGCGCTACCAGATCCAGAAGGTCTGGCGCGGTGAGCGCCCCCAGGATGGTCGCTTCCGCGAGTTCACGCAGGCGGATATCGATGTTGTGGGTAACGGTGAGCTGCCGTTCCACTTCGAGGTCGACCTGCCGCTGGTCATGGCCGAGGCCCTCAACAACCTACCGATCCCACCCGTGCGCGTGCTCGTCAACAATCGCAAGGTTGTCCAGGGCGTGTGCGAGTCGCTGGGCGTCACCGACGTTGAGGCGGCGCTGCGCGGCCTCGACAAGATTGACAAGATCGGTGCGGAGGGTGTGGCTGCCGAGCTCGCCCAGTCCGGCATCGACGGCGATCAGGCCTCCGTGCTGCTGCAGATGGCTCAGATCCGCACGTCCGATTCGGCTGAGATCCGAGATCGCTTGGCTGGCCTCGGTGTGAGCGGCGAGCTGCTCGAGGAGGGTCTGAAGGAGCTGACCGAGCTCCTCGATACTGCGAACAAGCGGATGCCGGGCGCCGTCGTCGCGGACCTCAAGATCGCCCGCGGCCTCGACTACTACACGGGCAGCGTCTATGAGTCGGAGATCGAAGGCCACGAGGATCTCGGTTCGATCTGCTCGGGCGGTCGCTACGATTCGCTCGCAAAGGACGGTAAGCGCACCTACCCGGGTGTGGGCCTGTCGATCGGCGTCTCGCGTCTCGTGTCCCGCATGATTTCCGCGCCGATGGTGACGGCGTCTCGCAAGGTGCCCACTGCGGTCGTTGTTGCGGTCATCACCGAGGATCAGCGTGAGCGTTCCGAGGCGATTGCTGCGGCGCTGCGCGCGCGTGGCATTTCTACGGATGTGGCACCGAGCGCTGCCAAGTTCGGTAAGCAGATCAAGTTCGCTGACAAGCGCGGTATTCCCTTTGTGTGGTTCCCCGGAGATGAGGGTGCTGCGGACACTGTCAAGGACATTCGCAGCGGTGAGCAGGTGGAGGCAGATCCTGCGACGTGGATGATTCCCGCGGCTGATGCTGTGCCCTCGATTGAGAAGGTGACGGACTGAGTGCCGCTGACGTCGGTTGAGGCGGCTCGCGCACTGGCGGGAGCCCTCGAGCAGTCCCTGGAGGCGATGCCTCAGGGAAGTGATCGTGATGCGCAACGTGCGCTCCGTCGTCTGCAAGATGTGGTTCTCCCGCGGCTTGAGGACGCTGACGCGCCGCTGCTGGTCGTCGTTGGTGGTTCGACGGGGTCGGGTAAATCGACGCTCGTGAACTCACTGCTGGGGCGCAACGTCAGTCGTGCCGGTGCCGTGCGTCCGACGACGCGTCGCCCTGTCCTCGTGTGCTCACCGGAGTCTCGGGCGTGGTTCATGTCCGATCGGGTGCTGCCTCGTCTTGCCAAGCATGCCGGTGACGGGGGAGAAAGCCTCGACGCCATCACTATTGCTGTCGATGACACGCTGTGGTCGGGTCTCGGCATCCTGGACGCCCCCGACATTGATTCGGTGGAGGACGGCAACCGTCGTCTCGCTGCGGAACTTCTCGATGGTGCGGACCTGTGGGTGTTCGTGACGAGTGCAGCGCGCTATGCCGATGCCGTCGCATGGAAGCACCTCGAGGATGCCGCAAGCCGCGGCCTGCGTGTCGCAATCGTGCTGAACCGTGTGCCCGCGGGCGCAGCCGACGAAATTCGCGCCGACCTTGGAGCGCTCGCGCAGCGCCGAGGCCTGGGAGATGTTCCGATCATGACGATCGACGAGCAGCCGCTGACGGATGGTCGTTTGCCGGTCAACGTGGTGGCCCCCATTGGCTCTTTCTTGGAAACAATTGGTCGGGATGCCGCGGAGCGGGCTGCGATTGTTCGCCGTTCTCTAGCCGGGGCTGTGTCTGCGTCTTTGGCGGAGTCCCTCAGTGCTCTCGATGGCGCTCGTGAGCACAATCGCGCATACGAACAGGCAGTCGAAAGGATCGAACAGGCTGTCGCGTCGTGCGCGCGTGAGGTCGCCTCCTCGTCGAGCGACGACGTCTTGCGCGGGGAAGTAAGCGCCCGTATTGCCGAGGTACTCGGTTCCTGGGACATGACGCGTACGATCTCTCGTTTTATGTCGGGGCTGGGCGCTCGCGTCATGGGTGCTCTGCGCGGCGAGGCCGCCCCGGACATCCAGGTGCAGCGAGACCTGACGGGAGGCTTAGCCGCTCGTCTGGCCGATCAGTATCACCAGGCGTGGAGCGACGCTCTGCGCGCCGCTCGTCCCGTTCTTGGCGCCGATCAGCTGCCCGATCCTCTCCTTGATGCGGACGAGTCCTCGGAGCGTGCGCGCCGCACCGCTCAGGAGTGGACTGCCGAGGTCACTGAGATCATTCGTGCCCAGGCCGAGTCCTCGCACATCAGCGGTCGTCTTCTCGCCGGTGGTATCAACGTTGTGACGGTCTCTCTGATGGTCAGCGTGTTTGCGATGACAGGCGGGCTGACGGGTCTCGAAGTCGGCGTTGCGGGAGCATCAGCAGCGCTGTCGCAGACTGTTCTGGAGTCCTTCTTCGGCGAGCGCACCGTTCGTTCTCTCGCGCAGCAGGCGCGCGACGCGTTGGAAAGGCTCGCGGTGTCGTCCGTGACCGATGTCGTCGCACCCGTGTTGGCTCTGTTGGACCGCTCCGATGCAGGCGCACGCCTGGATGCGCTCGATCAGGCGTTGGCGAACGCTCGGGAGGTCCTCGCATGAGGCGCGCGAAGGGCACGGTCGCGTCGGCAGCCGCAGAGCTCGACCAAATCTGCACGCTGGCGGCCCCCGACATCGATGAGGCGACGCTGTCCCGGATTCGTCAGCTGATCGACATTACCTCCGAGCGTAGTGAGATTGATCCGACGTGGTGCGTGATCGGAATGCTCGGTGGGACGGGTGCTGGCAAGTCCTCGCTGGTGAACGCGCTGAGCGGGGCCGAGGTGGTTGCTGCTGGCGTTCGTCGTCCGACGACGAGCGAGGCCTGTGCTGTTCTTCCTGCGGGGCGTGCACCCCGTGAACTCCTCGGCTGGATGGGAGTTGCGCGGCGGGTGGAAGCGCTGACTGCATTGCCCGGTGACACTGTCGTTATCGACCTTCCTGATATTGATTCCATTGATGCAAGCCACGCTGAGATTGCCGATCGCCTCGCGTCCCGTGTCGACGCTCTCGTGGTGGTCGTCAACCCGCAGAAATACGCGGACGCTCGGCTGCATGACGAGTGGCTGGCGCGTCTTCGCTCCTCCCATGCGTCGGTGACTGTTGTCCTGACGCATATCGACACTGTCGCTGCTGCTGAGCGGGAAGCAATTGAACGCGACTTGCGGCGTCTCCTGTCCGAGCGTGGAATGGCCACTGCGGCGGTGCTCGCGGTGTCTTCGACGACCGGCGAAGGAATATCCGCGCTCGTCAAACATCTTGGCACAGAGGCGGAACGTGTGTCGCGGCAGGCGTCGAGGGCTCGTCAAGCCCTGCATGAGGCGGCGGTGTTGATCCGTGACGCGGTCGGGCTGGAAGGCACCGTCCGCGGGATCGAAACGGATGGTATGGCGTCCAATCTGTGCGCCGCTGCGGCCGACTTGGCGGGTGCGCCCATTATTGGCGAGGCCGTGGCAGGTTCCACGATGCGCACGGGGCGGCGGGCGGGTGGCTGGCTCCCGCTGCGATGGATCGCGCGGATGGGCGTGGACCCGTTGCGTCGCCTTCATCTGGACGACGAGTCTCGCTCCGAGGGCGCGACGACGCCGACGCTACCGACGCGGTCCTCGTCGGACGAGGCTGCTTTCGTCAACGCCGTGCGTCGGGAAGTGGGGGAGCGCTCCCAGGGGCGCCCGTCGGTATGGCGCGGTCGATTGGTGGAGCGTGCCCTCGAAGGCGCACGGGGCGTTCCGGCTGCCGCTCACCGTGAGGTTGCCGGCAACGTGCAGGTGGCTACGGGAGCGCCGTCGATGAGTCGTTTCCTCGGAGGAGTGCAGCTCCTCGCGTGGGTTGTCTGCCTGGTGGGAGCCGCGTGGATCGGCCTCGTTCACCTGGGGCGAGCCGTGCTCATCGACTGGGATGTTCCGGCGATTGGACCGGTTCCCGCTCCGACTGCGCTCGTCGGTGTCTCACTTGTTGTGACCGCCTTGCTGGCCGGGTTGAATCGCTTGGTGTGTCGATGGGCGGCTGGGCGTCGCCGCCGTGCTGTTATGCGCGACCTGCGCGGACTGTGCCGAGATGAAGTCGAGCGGCTGGTCGTGGCACCGGTGCGAGCTGAAGACAATCGACAGGTGACGATCGCGTCATTCATCGCGCGCCTGCGCCTGTGATCGGCGTGATTGTCGTATCGCTGTGACCATGGCGAACAGTGAGTTCGCCGACCACGCGCCCCGCTGCGCCTGTATGGCGAGTAAGCTGAACGTAGCGATGAGGCGCTGCCCCTTGTTATGGTGCCCGCGGGATGCGGGGTTTGTTGTTATGGGTGAGGCCGCGCCGAGGAGCCGTGAAGGCCCGCCCCGATGGTTTTGCTACCCACATGCAACAGGCAAGGAACAACTATGCCCTCTGAGGACTACATGGAAGACGCTCGCGACGAGCGCGATGACATTTGTGACGCAGACGAGGACCTCGACCTCGTCGACGAGACGGACACGGACAGCGACGAATCCGCCGACGAGACCGTCACCTTCGCGAGCCTCGGACTGCCCGAGGAGATTCTCGCGGCAGTGACCGACATGGGATTCCGCGTCCCGACCCCGATTCAGGCCGCTGCCATCCCGCCGCTGCTGGAGCTGCGCGACGTCGTCGGCATCGCCCAGACGGGTACCGGAAAGACCGCTGCCTTCGGCCTGCCGCTGCTGGCAATTGTTGACGCGGACGAGCGCGACGTCCAGGCCCTCGTGCTGGCGCCCACGCGCGAGCTCGCGATGCAGAGTGCCCAGGCGATCGAGGATTTCGCCGCACGTACGGCCCGCCTCGACGTCGTCCCCGTCTACGGTGGCTCGCCCTACGGCCCGCAGATCGGTGCGCTCAAGCGCGGCGCTCAGGTCGTCGTCGGCACCCCGGGTCGCGTCATCGACCTCATCGAGAAGGGTGCCCTCGATCTGTCGAACGTGCGCATGCTGGTCCTCGATGAGGCCGACGAGATGCTGCGTATGGGCTTCGCGGAGGACGTCGAGACGATCGCCTCGAGTGCCCCCGATGATCGACTGACCGCGCTGTTCAGCGCGACGATGCCCGCGGCCATTGAGAAGGTCGCCCGCGAGCACCTGAAGGATCCGGTCAAGGTCGCGGTTTCCACCGAGTCCTCGACGGTCGACACCATCCACCAGACCTACGCGGTGGTGCCCTACAAGCACAAGATCGGTGCGCTGTCCCGCGTGCTGGCTACCCGCGCCCAGCACATCAAGGAAGGCCAGGAAGAGGCTGACGCCGCCATCGTCTTCGTGCGTACCCGCGCCGATGTCGAAGAGGTGTCGCTGGAGCTCTCGGGCCGCGGATTCCGTGCCGCCGGTATTTCCGGTGACGTCGCTCAGACCGAGCGCGAGCGCATGGTCGAGCGCCTCAAGAACGGCTCGCTCGACGTGCTGGTCGCGACCGACGTGGCCGCCCGAGGCCTCGACGTCGAGCGTATCTCCCTCGTCGTCAACTTCGATGTTCCGCGTGAGCCCGAGGCCTACGTGCACCGCATCGGGCGCACCGGCCGCGCGGGCCGCGAGGGTCGCGCGCTGACCTTCTTCACCCCGCGCGAGCACGGCCGTCTGCGCCGCATCGAGAAGCTCACGGGCACCGAGATGGAAGAGGTCGAGATTCCCTCGCCCGCAGCAGTCTCCGAATTCCGCGCCAGCCGCCTGCTCGAGGGCCTGTCCGCTCGTATCGAGCGCGGCCGCCTCGACATGTACAAGCGCCTGCTCGCCGACCTTGGTGATGAGATCTCCGTCGAGGACATCGCCGCCGCCCTCATGGCGACGGCCGTCGGCGACGAAGGCCCCGCCCCGCGCCGCGAGAAGGACCGCCGTGGCAACGGCAAGATCCGCCGTGAGGAACAGCTGGACGAGTCCGGCGAGTTCGTCGGCGCCACCTTCGAGGCCGGTCGCGATAAGGATCGCCCGCTCAAGGGCGGTGCGAATGGTGCCCGTCGCCGAGCGGGCGGCCGCCCGGCACCCGGCTCCGGTACCCGCTACCGCATCGAGGTGGGCAAGAAGGACCGCGTGAAGCCCGGTTCGATCGTTGGCGCCATTGCGGGCGAGGGCGGCATCGACGGCCGCGACATCGGCAACATCGAAATCTACCCGACCTTCTCACTGGTCGACATCACCGCGGACCTGTCCGGCGAGCAGCTGTCCCGTATCTCCAAGGGATACGTGTCGGGCCGACAGCTACGCATCCGTGTGGACGAGGGCCCCGGTGGCCGCTCTCACGGCGACCGCGACGGTTTCGAGCGCCGTGAGCGCCGCGACTTCGACCGAGATAACCGAGGCCGCGGTGGCTACGGTGATCGCGAGGGCCGCTTCGGGGACCGTGATGAGAAGCGTCCGCATCGCTTCGAAAAGGGCGACGGATCCCGTCCGCGCCGCAGCGTTCGCACCGAGCGCTGGGAGAAGGACATCAAGCGCGCCCGCCGCGAACGCGAGGGTGGCCGCGACGGCGGTTGGGACCGCGACGGAGGCCGCGACGGCGGACGCCGCCACTTCGGCAAGCGCCGTTACGACGACTGAGCGCTAGCTGCCTCACCCGTGGCGCGTTCAGATGAGGGACGCAGCCGCGTCACCGCGACCACGGTGAGGATCGCAAGCGCAGCAGCAATCACCCAATAGGGAGCGTAGGCCGCCCCGCCCACCGCGGCGGTGGCGGCCCACGCGCTCATGGCGACGGACACGAGGGCGAGTTCGAGGGCTGGTCCTGCCGAATCTGCGACCTGCAGCCACGAGGCGACGCGCCCGTGCTTGGCCTCGGGGGTCACCTCGAGTGCCATAACGGACAGAGGCGCGTGGACGAGGCCGACGCCGAGGCCGACGAAGAGCCAGCCGATGAGGGCGACCCAGACCGGTATCGTGGGGAACAGGATGGCTCCGACGGGGATCGCGCCGATGGCCATCAGCGCGCCGCCGATGACCGGGAGCCGACGTCGCAGATGCGGATCATGAATGCGCGCCTGGCCGACTGCCCCGATAGCCCATGTGATCGACCCGAGGGTGACCCACCAGGCGGAGGAGGCCTCGGACCATCCGTGCACGCGCTGGAGGATGAGCGGAATCATGACGGCGAGACCGACCTGTGAGGCCATCGCGCTCAGCCTTGCGAGAATCGCCGAGGGCATGCCGCGGCGGGACATGAACGTTCCGCGAGGCAGGAGCCGGGGCAGCGCCCAGGCAGTGATGCACGCGCCGAGGGCGAAGACCCCGAACTGCGCGGCGGGCGAGGACAGGGCGCCCGCAAGCTGGAGCAGCATGACGCCAATTCCGACAAGCCCGGCGTCTCGCGAGAGGGACGCGAGCATGGGGGAGCGCTGGCCCTGTGCAGTCGGGATCGAGCGCAGGACGTAGGCGATAGGGAGCGCCGCGACCGCAACGAAGAGCGGAACGACGCCGAAGACGTAGCGCCATCCCCACTCCTGGGTCACGTGGCCTGCGATCGCGGGGCCGACTAGCGAGGGCAGGACCCACGCCAACGAGAAAGATGCGAAGAATGTGGGGCGGTGTCGCGGGGAGGCGACCGAACCCACGAGGACGTAGAGCGGCACGATGAGGAGGCCGCCCCCGAGGCCTTGAAGCGCACGCCCGACCACGAAAATGACGATGTTTGAACCGGCAGCGCACACGACCAGGCCGACGGCAAACAGAACCAGGCCCGCGAGCAGGACAAAACGGGGTCCCTTCCACTCCGCCAGCGCGCCCGCTACCACGGTGGCGCTCAGCTGTGTCGCCAACGCCGCGCCCGAGGCGATTGGGTACCACGCGGCGGCGTCGAACGATTCGACGACCGCAGGCATGATCGTCGTGGCGGCGAGCTCCTCGAAGGCCACGAGCGTAATGAGGAGAACTGAGCCGATGGCCAAGCCAATTTCGGACGGCGTCCAGGATGAGTGGGCGGGGGAGGAGGGATCGGCGGTTGGCATGTTCACTATCGTACTCGCGGCACGCGCGACTCTTCGGAAGGCAGGCGTACAATGACACTGCCGCCGCCTGTCTCGCGGATGGTAACTACGAAAGGAATCACAGTGCTTCGCACTCACAACATTGGAACCCTCGGCACCGATCTGGTCGGCCAGACCGTGACGCTCACCGGTTGGGTGGATCGTCGTCGTGACCACGGTGGCGTGGCGTTCATCGACCTGCGCGACGCGTCCGGCATCGCCCAGGTTGTCGTCCGCGACGAGCGCGTCGCCCACGAGCTGCGCTCCGAGTTCGTCCTGAAGGTCACCGGCGAGGTCTGCGCTCGCCCCGAGGGCAACGAAAACCCGCACCTGGCCACCGGCGCCATCGAAGTCATGGGTGACGACATCGAAATCCTGAACACCAGCGCGCCTCTGCCGTTCCAGGTGTCCTCCAATGCTGAAGATTCCGGCAACGTGGGCGAGGAAACCCGCCTGAAGTACCGCTACCTCGACCTGCGTCGTGAGCCCGAGCAGTACGCGATCCGTCTGCGCTCGAAGGTCTCTCGCGCTGCCCGTGAGGCGCTCTACGCCCGCGACTTCGTCGAGATCGAGACCCCGACTCTGACCCGCTCGACCCCCGAGGGCGCCCGCGACTTCATCGTCCCCGCACGTCTGTCGCCCGGCTCCTGGTACGCCCTGCCGCAGTCGCCGCAGCTCTTCAAGCAGCTGCTCATGGTGGCTGGCATGGAGCGCTACTTCCAGATTGCGCGCTGCTACCGCGACGAGGACTTCCGCGCCGACCGTCAGCCCGAGTTCACCCAGCTCGACATCGAGATGAGCTTCGTGGACCAGGATGACGTCATCGAGGTCGCCGAGGACGTCCTGAAGAACGTGTGGGCGCTCATCGGCTACGACCTGTCCACGCCTATCCCGCGCATGACCTACAAGGACGCGATGGAGCGCTACGGTTCTGATAAGCCCGACCTGCGCTTCGGCCTCGAGCTCACCGAGCTCACCGAGTACTTCAAGGACACGACATTCCGCGTGTTCCAGGCCCCCTACGTGGGCGCCGTCGTCATGCCCGGTGGTGGCTCGCAGCCGCGTCGTACTTTCGACAAGTGGCAGGAGTGGGCCAAGGCGCGCGGCGCCAAGGGTCTTGCTTACGTCACGATCGCCGAGGACGGCACGCTGGGTGGCCCCGTCGCCAAGAACATCACCGAGGCCGAGCGCGAGGGCCTGGCTGCCGCGACCGGCGCCAACCCCGGTGACTGCATCTTCTTCGCTGCCGGCAAGCCCACCCCCTCGCGTGAGCTGCTCGGCGCCGCCCGCCTCGAGATCGGTAAGCGCTGCGACCTCATCGATCCCGACGCCTGGGCCTTCACCTGGGTCGTCGACGCTCCTCTCTTCAAGCCCACCGGCGACGCCGAGGCCGAGGGCGACGTCGCACTGGGCCACAGCGCCTGGACTGCCGTCCACCACGCGTTCACCTCGCCCAAGCCCGAATGGGTCGACTCCTTCGACAAGGACCCGGGCAACGCGCTGGCTTACGCCTACGACATCGTCTGCAACGGCAACGAGATCGGCGGCGGCTCCATCCGTATCCACCGCCGCGACATCCAGAACCGTGTGTTCAACGTGATGGGCATCGGCGAGGAGGAAGCGCAGACGCAGTTCGGCTTCCTGCTGGACGCCTTCAAGTACGGCGCCCCGCCGCACGGTGGTGTCGCTTTCGGCTGGGACCGCATCGTCTCCCTGCTGACGAAGTCCGACTCCATCCGCGACGTCATCGCCTTCCCGAAGTCCGGCGGCGGTTTCGACCCGCTGACCGAGGCCCCGGCCCCGATTACGCCCGCGCAGCGTAAGGAAGCCGGCGTCGACGCGAAGCCGAAGAAGCGCGGCGAGGAAGCATCCGAGGAATCCGAGAAGTGATTCCTCGTCCGTGACTTTGTCCACGGAACCCCCATCGGTTACCGACCGGTGGGGGTTTCGTGCACAATGGGTACATGTCGTACGTCGAGATGCACCCCGAGAATCCGCAGGCACGTTTGGTCAACACGGTCGTTGACCTGCTGGAACGCGGCGGCACGATCGCGCTTCCTACCGACTCAGGCTATGCGATCGCCACGAAGGCCGGTAACAAGGCGGGTATGGACACGATCCGCTCGATTCGTAAGCTCGACGACAAGCACAACTTCTCGCTGCTGTGCCACTCGTTCGCGCAGCTCGGCGAGCTCGTCATCATTGACAATCACGAGTTCCGCACCATGAAGGCGCTCACTCCCGGACCCTACACGTTCATCCTGCGGGGGACCAAGGAGGTTCCGCGCATCATGCTCAATAAGAAGAAGCACACGGTGGGCGTGCGCATCCCCGATCACGTCATCACGCAGGCGATTGTCGAGGCGCTGGGTGAACCCCTGGCCTGTTCGACGCTCATTATGCCGGGTGAGGACGAGCCGCTGACCGACGGTTTCGACGTGGATGATCGCATCGGACACCAGGTCGACCTGGTGGTCGTGGGTCCCGTGGGTGTCGCCGAGCCGACCACGGTCATCGACTTCGCCGGTGGGGACGCCGTTGTTGCGCGCGTGGGCGCCGGCGACGTCTCGCTCTTCGACTGAGCGCGTGGCCTTCGAGCAGACGTCTTTTTCGCGCACTGGTTTTTGCCGGCTGCACTGGGAGGCGTCAGACGGAATTTATCGTTATGCCGACGGGCTCCCGATCGTCGGACCGCGCCTTGTCGTTGATGGGGTCGACGCCGTTCGCGTGACCTTTCAATGGGGCGCCCAGGCCGCGGCTGACTGCTACGTCGTCCTGAACACGATCACGGATCGGGCGCGCGAGCACCTTGACGAGTTTTGCATGTCGATAGGGCCGGGCCACCCCGATGCTCGGGCGCTCGTGTGCGCGCTTCCTGCGGACGCGATCCTCAGCTATCAAACGGTGATCGTGGGGCCGTGGGGCCTTGAACCCGCGGTGCGTACGGACATGGGGGAGTGGATAAGATTCGTTGAGGATGCGTCTCCCGATTCGTCGAATCCGCTCAGGGTCGTGAATGGGCGCGGTGCCGCAGCCTCACTCTTTGTCGGGCCCGACGCGCGGGTGGTGTGGCCGTCGCAGGATCTGTCTGCTCCCGAGATGCGTGCGGCGCGCGAACGGAACATCGCCGCGGATGTGAGCGCGCGTCTCTCTGTCGCGCGCCAGCATGATGTGATCGTTCATGACGGCGAGGCGGATCCGACGTGCACGCTCATCCTCTTCGACGGCGAGATCTGGCGGGGCAACGGCGTCGGCTGGTTGACGCGGCGCTATCGGGGCCTGCGCGTCGTGACGATCGACGCCGGAGATTTGGGCGCGCGCGAGGCGGAGCTGACCGACGTGGACAGTGTCGTGGCGCTGCTACGGGCAGTGTGCGACGAGGCTGGGGCGGGGCCTGTGATGGTCGCCGGCCAGTCCTACGGCGGTCTGGCTGTGTTGGAAGCGGCGCTGCGCAGTGATCTTCCCCTTGATTGTGCGGTCGCCCAGTCTCCGTCCCTGTGGTGGGGAGGAGAGCAACGAGGAGTTGGCGAAGGGACGCTGATGGGCGACCTTCGCGCCGGGAGCGTCAGGCCGCGTAGGGATGTGCAGCTGCGCCTGCAGGTGGGCACGCTGGAACAGACGATGCGCCCCGTGGTCGATTCGTGCGCTGAGCTTGTGCGAGGCCTGGGGGTGCCCGTCGACGTGGACCACTACCGCAGCGGGCACGACGTCGCCTGGTGGCGCGAGGGCATTGTGCGTAGCCTCGATTGGTGGTGCGCTTTTTCATACTGACCAGGATTGAGATAGCCTAGGTCAATGGGCAGTCTGTAGGTTAGGCTTACCTATGCACCTAACAAGATCGACTGAATTGAGGCACTTGTGCACCTGTCGACGCGAATTCGCGCCATCGTTGGCGTCGCTCTGACCGCTCTCGCTCTGGGAGCTTGCTCGTCCAACCAGCCCGCTCCGGCCTCGTCCCCCGAGGCCTCCGCGACGTCCGAGAGCTCTGCGACGCGCACCGTCACCGACGCGTCCGGCCAGGAGGTTACCCTGCCGTCGCACCCCAGCCGTGTTGTCACGCTCTCTGAGCCGACGACCGACAATGCGCTCGCTCTGGGCGTGACTCCGATTGGTGTCGTCTCGGGCCGCGGCCAGCAGACGGTCGCCAACTACCTTGTCGATCGCGCGGGTGACATCCCGATTCTGGGCTCCATCGGCACTCCCAACCTCGAAGCCATTGGTGCGGCGCACCCTGACCTGATCCTCGTCGACGGCACGTCGGTGAAGAACAACGACTCTGAGACGCTGAACGCGCTGAGTCAGATCGCCCCCGTCTTCTTCACCACGCAAAAGGGCGGCGACTGGCGCGAGACCTTCACCCTGACGGCCGACGCGCTCGGCCTTGCCGACCAGGCTGAGACCAAGCTCGCGGAGTTCGATCAGCACGTTTCCTCCGTGAGCGCCCGCCTGAAGGACGCCGGCTACCTCGATCAGACCTACTCGGTCGTACGCTGGCAGGGCGACAGCGCCGGCCTCATCCTGAAGGAGCTGCCCGCCGGCCAGGCCCTGAGTGCGCTCGGTATGAAGCGCCCCGCCAACCAAGACCGTGACGGCGAAGGCCACTCGGAGCCGGTCTCCCTCGAGAACATCGACCAGATCGACGCGGACTGGATCTTCTTCGGCACGCTCGGTAAGGCCTCGGTGAACAACCCCTCCGCCGGTGGCAACACGGGTGTCGAGGCCTCGGCCGCTGCCCTCGAAGAGGCGAAGAACACCGTCGGATTCGACTCGCTCGGCGCCGTCAAGGCGAACCACGTCATCCCCGTTGATGGCTCCCTGTGGACCTCCACCGGTGGGTACCTCCTCATGGACGGCATTATTTCCAGCATCGAAGCGCAGTTCGTCCCCGCATCCTGAGCGGGGTGAACGAACTACCCGGGTCGATGACCTGACATGACTACTCGTCGTGCCGCCAGCGTCGCCATTGCTTGTGCAGTGGCGACGCTGGTGCTTGTCCTCGTGACGCTCGCGTCTCTCGCTCTGGGCTCGCGCCAGATCGCTCCCACCGTCGTGTGGGATGCCCTGGTCAACGGGGGCGTCAGTCAGGATGCCCAAGTTGTCACGCAGCTGCGCGTCCCCCGTACGATCGCGGCGCTGGTGATCGGTGCGGCGCTCGGATTGGCGGGTTCTATCATGCAGGCGATGACTCGTAATCCCCTCGCCGATCCCGGTGTACTCGGCATCAACGCAGGGGCGGCCTTTCTCGTCGTGACCGTCACCGCTGCGAGCGGCGTCGCCACTCGCACATCGACGCTGGGCGCTTCCCTCGTCGGCGCGGGTGTTGCCGCCGGTCTCGTCTTCGCTATGTCGGGGAGCGGGGGAGGCTCTCGATCACGCCTCGCCCTCGCGGGTATTGCCGTATCGGCTGCGCTCGCATCGCTGACCCAGGCCGTTCTCGCCGCGAATCAGTTTGCGTTTAACGAATTCCGATATTGGGCGTCGGGATCATTAGAGGGCGTCGACATGGGCTCCGTGGTTGCCGCCGGGGCAGTCATCGCGTGCGGCGGCGTGGTTGCTGCCCTGATCTCCTCGGCTCTTGGGGTCCTCGCTATCGGTGAGGACACCGCGGTGAGCCTCGGTGTGCGTGTGCGCCTCATTCGCAGTCTTGGCGTCGTGGCCGTCACGGCCCTGGCTGGCGGGGCGACGGCGCTTGGTGGGCCGCTAACCTTTGTGGGTCTCGCGGTTCCGCTCTTGGTGCGACGCGTTGTGGGTGCTCGGCAGGGGACGATTGCGCTGTGGTCGCTGATCGTCGGTGCCGCGTGGGTGTGCGCTGCCGATGTTGTCTCGCGCCTCGTGCTGGCGCCTTCCGAGGTTCCCGTTGGCGTTATCGTCGCTTTGATCGGTGCGCCGTTCTTTATCATAGGGTCGCGCGGAAAGGGCATGTCATGAGGCCAGCTCCTTCGCGCTACACAGTTATCTCGCTGCGTCGCGTGTCGGTGCGCGTGCACCGGCGCAGCGCCGCCGTCGTGCTCATCGGGTTCGCTCTTCTGTGTGCATTGGCGGTCTATTCGCTCACTCTTGGTGACTACGGGCTCAGCGCCGCCGATTCATTCCGTCGTCTCCTCGGAGACGGTGGGCCTCGGGATGACTTTTTGGGCGTCTACTTCGTCCAGTCCGTGCGCCTGCCGCGTATGCTCGCGGCGGTGGCTGTTGGTGCGGCACTCGGAATCGCGGGGCGCATCTTCCAGACAATCTCGGGCAATCCGCTCGGTAGCCCCGACATCGTGGGCCTGTCCACGGGGTGCGCGACCGGCGCTCTGATTGCCATCATTATGATGGGTTCGAGCCCCGCCGTCACAGGAATCGGCGCCTTGCTCGGTGGACTCGCCTCGGGCGCGTTCATCCTCGCGTGCGCGGGAGGCATGCGAGTGACGGGAATCCGCGTCGTTCTCGTGGGAATCGGATGTTCGGCGGCCTTGCGGGCGGTCAATTCGCTGCTCATCGTCAAGGCGCCTCTGGAGGCGGCCCAGCGCGCGCAGCTGTGGAGCGCTGGCTCATTCTCGGGCGTTACCATCGCGCGTCTGACGCCTCTGCTGATCGTGATCGCCGGTGTCGTTGCGGTGTGTGCCGTCTGTGCGGTTCCCCTCGGACTTGTCGCGATGGGCGATGACATCGCGACAGGGCTTGGCGTCAGAGTACGTCAGACCCGCGTGCTCCTCATTATCGTCGCCATTTTGCTTGTTGCGTCCGCGACTGCGGTCGCTGGGCCAGTCGCCTTCGTTGCTCTGGCGGCTCCGCACGTCGCGCATCGGCTGTGTGCGGCTGGGGGAGTCGGATTTGCCTCCTCCGCCCTCGTTGGCGCTGTGCTCGTGCTGGTCTCTGATATCTGCGCTCAAAGGCTTGTGGCTCCCGCTGAGCTCCCTGTCGGCGTCGTGACCGGCGTCGTCGGAGGCCTGTACCTTCTGTGGTTGTTGATTCGTGAGGTGAAATCGTGACGAAGTCTGTCGTGAACCGGGGCCTGAGCGCCCGGGATATCGTCGTCGGCTACGGGAAGAACGCTCCGATTCTCGAGGGTCTTACCCTGGACGTGCTACCGGGGGAGTTGACCGTCATAGTGGGTCCAAACGCGTGCGGAAAGTCGACTCTGCTGCGTTCGCTGGCCCGCGTGCTTGGTGTTCGCAGTGGTGTGGTCGAGCTGGATGGGCAAAGCGTGGGCGATATGAATCAGAAGGCCCTCGCGCGTCGACTCGGGTTACTTGCGCAGTCGTCGGTCGCTCCCGGCGACATGCTCGTCGAGGATTTGGTTGCGCGTGGCCGCTATCCCTATCAGTCCCTGGTCCACCAGTGGAGTTCACGGGACGACGAGGCCGTGGCTCGCGCGATGCGGGACGCTGGGGTTCGCGACCTGGTGGGGCGCCGGGTTGGCGAGCTGTCGGGCGGCCAACGTCAGCGCGTCTGGATCGCGATGTCGCTTGCTCAGGAGACGGACATTCTTCTCCTCGACGAGCCGACGACGTATCTCGACCTGAATCATCAGCTCGAGGTATTGCGCCTGGCGGAGCGCATGCAGCGTGCGGGCACGACGGTTGTTGCCGTTTTGCATGATCTGCATCTGGCGTTCCGATATGCCACTCACCTCGTTTTTATGAAAGACGGACAGATCGTTGCGCAGGGCGCGCCCACGAGTGTGGTGACTCCAGAGCTTGTGGAGCGGGTTTTTGGGGTCGCGTGCCGCATCATCGATGATCCTGAGACGGGTGCTCCACTGGTGATTCCTCGTCGTTGAGGTGCGTGTGTGTCTAAAAATCTCAAATGTTGACCAGCGGGTCATCAGTGAGCATGATTGTTCGATAATATTGCTCACAGTCATAGAGGTAAAGTCGCATAAAATCAGGTAAAATCAGGTGTTGAGCAGGTGTGCCATGAATTTGCTTGTTGCTCGCAATTACATTGTGGGGACGACGCAATAGTATGGTGCTTGTAGCGAGTGGTTACTCGGACACTGACATGATCGTTCCGCGCGTGACTGTGCCGATCGGTTGAGACTATCCCAGACAGAAGGAAACGAATACGCATGACGACACAGGTGCGCTCACAAAGCCGGGGGCTTCGCATGTCCCTGCTTGCACTGACCGCCTCTGCTTCTGTTGTCGGCGGAATGTTTGTCTCCGTTGCCCCTGCCTATAGTGTTGATGGAATCGGCGATGGTGCCGCGCAGTGTGTGACCGCGTCTGAAGAAGGGGCGTCGATCATTGCATCGTCGGTCGTTGCCAGTGGTTCGCAGCTGCATGTGGAAGGCGCCGGTTGGGGACCCTCGTCGGATGACACTCTGGGTTTCGTTATCGTGACGCTCGATGATGGGCAAGAGCGGCGTCCCGACGATGTTGTGCTTCCGTCCTGGGCTCCCGTGTCGGTGGCGCGTAATAAGGCTGCGTGGTCGGTGGCAAAGGTCGACGCTGATGGAGCTTTTTCCGTTGATCTTGACCTGCCTGCATCATGGACGGTTGGCTCCTCTCACCAGGTGATGATCGGTGATGGAGTCACGGGTAACTACGTCCAGATTGAGGTGACGGTCGTCGAATCTTCGGCCGAGGCGCCTTCCTGTTCACTGGATCCGACTCAGTCGGCGACCGCCGACGTCGTGGAGCCGAGCACCGATGATACTGCGGCACCGACGCCTGACGATGCGGCCGTGAATGCGCCCGCAGATCCTTTCGATCCTGCTGGTGACGATACTGGCTCGACGACTAATGGTGAGACGACGGCTTCTGCATCGTCATCGATTGCCCCGGTGGGTGCGCAGACGCAGACGTCTACGGCTTCGCGCGTGGGCGACGCTACTTCGTCTGCGTCCTCTCCTGCGCCTTCGTCTACTCCGTCGTCGGCGGGGGGCGCGTCCTCTGCCCAGGCCTCGACATCTTCCTCCGGTGGAGCCGCTACCGGCACTGACCCGACGCCCGAGCCTTCCACTTCTTCTGAGCAGCAGAGTGTGTCCGCATCGCAGATTGGCCCCAAGGCGCATTCTGAGCAACAGGCGTCTAATCAGGCCGCCCGCGAGCAGGAATCGCGTCTGAATGGCTGGATCCTCGCGGGGGGTGGCCTGATTGCGCTCCTTGGCGCAATCGTGACGGTCAGTATTGTTCGACGTCCGCACGGTCTGCTGCGCTAACGACGTCTCACCTGGCGCATTGCGGCGAGAATATGTGCATTAACCGATTGGTGCGCGTTGGAATTTAGCATTCATGCGTCACGCCTGTTACTCTAGTTTCGGAACATGTGCTTCTGAGGATTAAGTCACTAAGGAGAACGGTATGCAGCACGCACGGGCTACTTCCGGCCTTGCAGCGCGCGGGCTTGCGGGGCGCAGTCGCTTGATGAGCCTCCTGATGGGCCTGAGCCTGTTCGCTGCCATTGCGCTCGCGATACCCGGATTTGCTGCTCGAGCGGACGGTAATAACGATTCGATTCCCGTTCCGAACACGACGTTTACTGTCACGATCGAGCATGGCTCGTCATTCGAGTCGACCTACGGAGAAACCGGCTACTGGGGTGTCATGCTCGATTCGGGCCGCGTCACGCCGGTTGAGAAACCGACCTACACCCGTAATGGCGAGACGGTGACCGTCACGGCCGATGATGTGTGGGTTGCCACCAGTCCGGACAACTACACGCTGACCGTCCCGGTTCCCAACGGCAAGAACAATGTTGAGGGCATCACCTGGGAACCCGGTACGAGCCACACCGTTACCGTCCTCATGTTCAAGGAAGGCCGCTCGCTCGTCGATGGCGATCCGGTCACGTATCACGTGCGCGTCTACCAGCCCGCTAGTGACACTGCGCACCCGGCTCATACCGACGCTCCACTTCCGAGCGCGGATCCGACGCACGACAATATCGACGATCCGCTTCCGACCGCCGAGCCTGCCCCCGCGCCGACGACGGAGCCGACCGCTGATCCTGCACCTGCGCCTGAACCAACGACGGAGCCCAGCTCCGATCCTGCGCCCGCGCCCACCACGGAGCAGCCTCCGGCTCCCCAGCCCGACGATCCGCAGCTGCCCGCTGTGCGTCCGACCCCGACTCCCTCTGCAACGCCGACCCCCACCCCGTCGGCAAGCGCGTCCGCTGCAGCTTCGCAGCCTTCCGACACCCCGGTGTCACCCATTACGGACGTGTCGCAGCTGACTGACGCGAACAAGGGTGGCGTCAGTGCGGCCTTCACCGGTGGACAGCTGACGATCAACGTTCCTTCGGATAAGGCCGTCGCTGGTGACTGGGTCAGCGCAAACATCATGCAGACCGGTGAGGCTCGCTGGCTCCAGGTCGAAGACTCCAACCAGGTGTCCATGGACGTGACGGGCCTGCCGATGGGTGATTACAAGGTCGTCGTGGCTAACCGCCAGCATGAGCTGGTCGGCTGGGCTGAGTTCAAGGTCGCCTCGACCGTGGCCGCCGCCGGTACCGGTTCGTCCGTGGATGCGTCGGGTGGTGTGAAGCTCCATGCGGAGATGCTCTCCTCCTCGCTGGCGGGTAATGAATCTGAAGGTCTCAACGGTTACCTTTTGGGTGCGGGTGCCTGCATGCTGATCCTCGGCGGCCTCGTGGTTGTCCAGGTTCTCTCCGGTCCTAAGATTGGCTCTTCCTCGAGTGGGGTCACTCTGTCCTAAGCTAGGTTTCATGGATCTGTTTGATTCTGAATCTGTCGACGAGTCGGGCGTGCCTGCTTTCAATGCAGGCGTGCCCCTCGCCGTTCGTATGCGCCCGACGACTCTCGACGAGGTGGTTGGGCAGTCTCACTTACTCGGTGATGGGGCACCGCTCCGCCGCCTGCTCTCACCCGGTTCGGGTGATGGCGTTGCTGTTTCCTCGGTCGTGCTGTGGGGGCCGCCGGGGACGGGTAAGACGACTCTCGCTTATTTGATCGCGCGTGCGTCTGGGCGACGTTTCATTGAGCTGTCCGCGGTGTCCTCCGGCGTGGGCGACGTCCGGCGTGTCGTGGACGATGCGCGTCGCACCCTCGCCAGTGGGGGTGAGGAAACGATTCTGTTCGTTGACGAGGTGCATCGCTTCTCCAAGTCGCAGCAGGATTCGCTGCTTCCGGCGGTTGAGAATCGGTGGGTCGTTCTCGTCGCGGCGACGACGGAGAATCCGTCCTTCTCGGTTATTTCGCCGCTGCTGTCGCGCTCGCTTTTGTTGACGCTGCGCCCCCTGGATGCAGATGTGATCGAAGGACTAATACGCCGCGCGCTGGCAGATGAGCGTGGCCTTGGCGGCCGCTTCGCTATCACCGACGAGGCAGTGGCTGGCCTTGTGCGCCTGGCGGGCTCGGATGCGCGTAAGTCTTTGACCCTCCTCGAGGCCGCCGCGGGCGTCGCCAGCGACGACGGATCGGGAGAGATTACGGTTGCGAGCGTCGAAGCGGCAGCCAACCAAGCTCTCGTCCGGTGGAGCAGGGATCAGCATTACGACGTAGCAAGCGCGTTCATTAAGTCGATGCGCGGGTCCGATGTGGACGCCTCGCTGCACTATCTCGCCCGTATGATCGAGGCCGGGGAAGACCCGCGCTTCATCGCGCGGCGCATCATGATCGCAGCGTCCGAAGAAATTGGCATGGCTGCTCCCGAGGTTCTTACGACGTGTGTGAGTGTCGCGCAGGGCGTTGCTCTCATCGGTATGCCCGAGGCGCGCCTGCTCCTTGCGCAGGCTGTCGTCGCCGTAGCGACGGCCCCGAAGTCGAATGCGACCTATTTGGCGATTGACCGCGCGATCGCCGACGTGCGTGCCGGACGTGGGGGAGCGGTACCGGAGCATCTGCGTGACGCGCACTATGCCGGTGCTAAGTCTCTCGGCCACGGCGACGGATACCTCTACGCCCACGATCAACCGCACCATGTCGCCGCGCAACAGTACCTTCCGGACGATCTGGAAGGCACCCGTTACTACGAGCCAACCGAAAACGGACATGAGGCGATGCTCACGAAGCGGCTCGGTGTGATTCGCAATCTGCTAAAAAGACGCTAGGATGGAACAGTTGTCCGCACCAGCGGGCACCTGGGGCCTTAGCCGACGGATCGACGCGATCCTGGAGTTGGCCCCATGCCGGGATTCCCGGCATGACATGAGAAACAGGAAGAAGAAACATGGCAACGAATCGTTCCCGCAAGCAGGTGCGCGAGTCCCGCGCCCTCGGTCTGGCTCTGACCCCCAAGGCCGTCCGCTACTTCGAGAAGCGCCCCTACGGCCCCGGTGAGCACGGCCGTACCCGCCGCCGCCAGGACTCCGACTACGCCGTTCGTCTGAAGGAAAAGCAGCGTCTGCGCGCTCAGTACGGCATCCGTGAGTCGCAGCTGCGCCGCGCCTTCGAAGAGGCCCGTCGCACCGCCGGCCTGACCGGTGAGAACCTGGTCGAGCTGCTCGAGATGCGTCTCGACGCCCTCGTCCTGCGCGCTGGCTTCGCCCGCACCATCCAGCAGGCCCGCCAGTTCGTCGTGCACCGTCACATCCTCGTTGACGGCAAGATCGTCGACCGTCCGTCGTTCCGCGTGAAGCCCGGCCAGACTCTGCAGGTCAAGCCGAAGTCGCAGACCACGGTTCCCTTCGAGATCGCCGCTGAGGGTATTCACCGCGACGTGCTGCCCGCCGTCCCCGAGTACCTCGATGTCGAGCTGTCCCGCCTCAAGGCGACCCTGGTGCGTCGCCCCAAGCGCGCTGAGGTCCCCGTGACCGTCGACGTCCAGATGGTCGTCGAGCACTACTCGCGCTGACACTAGTCAACTCCGCGCCCCCGAGCGACGCTCGGGGGCGCGGTTTTTTCTTTCATTCCACTGTCCGATTGCGCGCGCCGATGTGTCGTGAGCGGCGCCAACCGTCTAACATGGGGGACTATGCGTACGTCTGAAATCCGCACCCGCTGGCTCGACTACTTCGAGAAGCAGGGTCATGAGATTCGTCCTTCCGTTTCTCTCGTCTCTCCGGAGCCCTCGATTCTGTTCACGATCGCGGGCATGGTTCCGTTCATCCCCTACATCACGGGCGTTGAGCCCGCGCCGTGGCCGCGCGCCGCGTCGGTCCAGAAGTGCATCCGCACGAACGACATCGACAACGTCGGCAAGACGACCCGTCACGGCACGTTCTTCCAGATGAACGGCAACTTTTCCTTCGGCGATTACTTCAAGGAAGGTGCGATCAACTACGCGTGGGAGCTGCTGACCGGCTCGCGCGACGAGGGCAAGTACGGCCTGGATGGCGATCGCTTCTGGGTGACCTTGTGGGACCAGGACGACGAGGCTTTCGACGTGCTGACGAAGCAGATCGGCATGGACCCCAAGCACATCGTGCGACTGCCGCGCGAGGAGAACTTCTGGGACACGGGCCAGCCCGGCCCCGCGGGTCCGTGCGCCGAGTGGCACTACGACCGCGGCCCCGAGTACGGCCCCGAGGCCGTGGGCGGTACCGTCGACCCGGGTGGCGACCGTTACCTCGAGGTGTGGAACCTGGTGTTCGACCAGTACATGCGTGGTGAGGGTTCCGGCAAGGACTACCCGCTGCTGGGTGAGCTGGACAAGAAGGCGATCGATACGGGCGCTGGCCTGGAGCGTCTGGCTTTCGTCATGCAGGACAAGCCCAACATGTACGAGATCGACGAGGTCTTCCCCGTCATCGAGGCCGCCATGCAGATGAGCGGTAAGCGCTACGGTCTGGGCGCCGCTGGCCCTGAGGCTGGCGCTGCCTATGACGACGACGTGCGCATGCGTGTCGTGGCCGACCACGTGCGTTCCTCGCTCATGCTGATTGGCGACGGGGTGCGTCCCGGTAACGATGGCCGCGGCTACGTGCTGCGTCGCCTGATCCGCCGCGCCGTTCGCTCGATGCGTCTGCTGGGTGTCGACGAGGCAACCATGCCGACTCTGCTGACGGCCTCGAAGGATGCGATGAAGGCGTCCTACCCCGAGCTGGAGACCAACTGGAAGACGATCTCCGAAGTCGCGTACGCGGAGGAAGATGCATTCCGTCGCACCCTCAGCGCCGGTACGACGATCCTGGATGCGGCGGTTGCAACGGCGAAGGAATCGAAGGGCGCCCCCGTGATTTCTGGTGCGTCGGCGTTCTCGCTGCACGACACCTACGGCTTCCCGATTGACCTGACCCTCGAGATGGCCGCCGAGCAGGGCGTGTCGGTCGACGAGGAGGGCTTCCGCACTCTGATGGCCGAGCAGAAGGAACGTGCACGCGCCGACGCTCGCTCGAAGAAGACCGGACACACGGATGTTCGCGTCTTCCACGACATCGAGAAGGCGATGGGTGGCGGCTCAACGTTCCTGGGCTACACGGAGCAGGCCGCCGAGGCGACCGTGGAGGCTCTGCTCGTTGATGGTGTGGCGGCTCCCGCTGCGAGCGCGCCCGCCGAGGTTGAGGTCATTCTCGATCGCACTCCGTTCTACGCGGAAATGGGTGGCCAGCTCGCCGACCACGGCACGATCCGTCTCGCTGGCGGTGGCGTCGTTGAGGTTCACGACGTGCAGGCTCCTATCCGTGGCCTGAGCGTTCACCGTGGCACCCTGACCGAGGGCGGCATGACGGTGGGGGAGAAGGCCTACGCCGAGATTGACGGCCAGCGTCGTCTCGCCATTGCGCGTGCTCACACCGCGACCCACATGGTGTACGCGGGCCTGCGTAACGTCGTGTCGGAGGACGCCACCCAGGCGGGTTCGGAGAACTCGCCGTCGCGCCTGCGCTTCGACTTCCGCCACGGGTCCGCTCTTGAGGGCTCGCAGCTGAGCGACATCGAGGCTCTCGTCAACGAGAAGCTTGCCGAGGATCTGGCCGTGACCACGGAGGTCATGAGCATCGATGCCGCGCGTGAAGCTGGTGCGATCGCGCTGTTTGGTGAGAAGTATGGTTCCGAGGTTCGCGTCGTCACCATCGGTGATGGCTTTGACCGTGAGCTGTGCGGTGGCACCCACGTGCCGACGACCGGTCACATCGGCCGCATCACGGTGCTCTCCGAGGGATCCGTCGGCTCAGGCGTGCGTCGTATCGACGCCCTGGTGGGCGACGGCGCATACGAGTTCCAGGCCAAGGAACATGCGCTCGTCAACCAGCTCTCCCAGCTCGTGGGCGGCCGCGCCGACGAACTGCCCGAGCGCATTGAGTCGCTGCTGACCAAGCTGCGCGAGTCTGAGAAGGAGCTCGAGAAGATCCGCACAGCACAGGCTCTGAGCCAGGGTGCCGATCTGGCGGCTTCCGCGAAGGCTATCGGTCCCGTGACCGTCGTCGCCTCCTCGGTCGGTGAGATGCCCTCCGCGGACGCTCTGCGTACCCTTGCGCTCGATGTGCGTGACCGCCTCGGCAATGAGCGCGGGACCGTCGTTGCCCTCGGTGGCGTCGTCGGTGGCAAGCCTTCGCTGGTCGTCGCGACGAACGAGGCAGCGCGTGAGGCGTCGGTGAAGGCCGGTGCGCTGGTTCGCGCCGTCGGCAAGTACATGGGCGGTGGCGGCGGTGGCCGTGACGACATCGCCCAGGGCGGCGGCACCAAGCCCGAGGGTATTGCCGACGCGATCGACGCGATCCGTAAGGAAATCGAGGCTCTGTGAGTATTCGTCGGGGTATTCGTATCGGCGTGGACGTCGGCACCGTGCGTGTCGGCGTCAGCCGGTGCGACCCCGACGGTATTCTCACGATGCCCGTCGAAACCCTTCACAGGGCTCCCGATCTGTCCGATCTTGATCGCTTAGCCGACATTGTGCGTAGCCACGACGCAATCGAGGTGATCGTTGGACTTCCTCGGCACTTACGTGGGGGAGAGGGGATCTCCGCGAAGGGTGCGCGTAAGTATGCGCGCCGCATTAAGAAGCTTGTTCCCGATGTCCGCGTGGCGATGGTCGACGAACGCATGACGTCCAATCAGGCGCATGCGCGTCTTCGTGCATCTGGGATTCCTGAGATCGAGCATCGCAGCGTCATCGACCAGGTCGCGGCGCAGATCATTTTGGAACAGGCACTCGAGCTCGAACGGATGGGCGGTCGAGCTCCCGGTGAGGAAATCATCCTCGAACCAAGCGAAGGAGCGCACGCATGAGTACGCCTCCCCGTTACCCCTTCCGTTCTCGTCGCGAGATTCACTCCGGCGAGCCTAAGGTCTACTCCGACGCTCCGCATGAGAACGCCAGCGTCGAGGCCACGCCAGATGCTGCGCCTACTCCGGCGCAGGGCATGCCTGCGGCGGCTGCGTCCTCGTCCGATAGCGCCGCCGCGCCTGCGCGCGGCACCGGTGTTCGCCAGCGCTCGGCGTCGCTTCCCTCTTTCGACGAAGTGACCGATACCGGAGCGACTTCTCGCGTGTCTGTCTCTGGTACCCGTGCTCGCGGTGGAGCACAGGCCGTCGAGACGCCGTCTGAGACGACCGGCATGCGTTCGCGCAGGCTTGCGAGCGAGCGTCGAGCGGCGCGCAAGCGGAAGCGCCGTCGTCGCGTGCGTTCATTCTTCATCATCGTTCTGGTTCTCGGATTGCTCGCGGGTGCCAGCTACGTCGCCTACGACCAGCTCTTTAATTCCTCGACGACCGCATCGGACGACTTCCCGGGTCCCGGTTCCGGCTCCGTCGAGGTCACGATCGATGAGGAATCGTCGGGTCGCGCGATTGGCCAGACTCTCGTGGATGCCGGGGTCGTCAAGTCCGTGGGTGCTTTCGTTCGCCAGTTTGAAACGAACCGTGCGGCAATGTCGATTCGTCCCGGTACGTACCGACTGAAGCTGCAGATGAGCGCTTCCGGTGCACTCGCCGCGCTGCTGGATGAAACGAACCGCGTTGACTCGACGGTGACGGTTGGGTCCGGTCAGAAGCTGTCGGAAGTCAAGCAGCGCATTGTCGATATCATGGGCGTGTCCGAGGCTGAGGTCGATGCGGCGTTTGCCGATACAGAGGCAATTGGACTTCCCTCCGAGGCTGGGGGAAACGCGGAAGGCTGGCTTCTGCCCGGCTCCTACGAAGTCGGCGAGACAGATACGCCGACAACCGTGATCGCGCGCATGGTGAAGGGCACCATCGATGAGCTTGATCGTCTTGGTGTCGCTCCTGCCGACCGGGAGACCGTCCTTATCAAGGCTTCCATCGTCGACGGTGAAATGAACATCGACAAGTACATGCCGATGGTCGCCCGCGTCATCGAGAATCGCCTCGCGGACACGAACGGCGAGACGAAGGGCATGCTCGGCATGGATTCGACGGTGCTCTACGGCGTTGGTAAGACCAGCGGCGTTCCCGATCAGGCAGACCTCGACAACGACAATCCGTACAACACGCGACTGCATGCCGGCCTGCCGCCCACTCCGATCGGTCAGCCGAGTGAGAAGGCCATCAAGGCCGTGCTGAACCCGGCCGAGGGCACGTGGCTGTACTTCGTGACGGTCAACCTGGACACGGGTGAGACTCTGTTCGCTTCGACGCTGGAGGAACAGGAGAAGAATCGTGAGAAGTTCAAGGCGTACTGCACGGCGAACCCGAAGGTTTGTACGTCATCATGACCTGGGCCGCGGTCATCGGGTCGCCGATTGAACACTCCCTGTCGCCCGTGATTCATCGCGCGGCATGGGCCCAGCTCGGCATCGATGGCTGGGAGTATCGCCGTCTCGAGCAAGACACAGACTCACTGCCCGGTTTCGTTGCCGGTCTCGGTGGCGACTGCGTGGGCCTGTCCGTGACGATGCCCTGCAAACAGGCCGTCATGCCGCTGCTCGATGCGATCGATCCGCTGGCAAGCGCGGTGGGCGCCGTCAATACGGTCGTTCCGTCTTCGGGGGTCCTTGCTGGTTTCAACACCGATGTCACAGGCATCGCGTCGGCCGTGAGGCGTGCCTGTTCGTTGGCGGGGTGCTCCGCGCCATCGAGTGCTCTCGTTCTCGGTGCTCGCGCTACCGCATCGTCCGCGCTTGCAGCGTTGGGCGAGCTGGGGATTACGTCGTCGACCGTCGCCGCGCGCCGTTTTGGCGGTCCAGGCTCTGTTGTGGCGGCGGCCTCGCGGCTTGGAGTCACTATCGAACAGATTCTATGGTCGGATTCCGAGGCGGTGGATCGTGCGGCTTCCAGCGTGGACCTTGTCATTTCCACGCTTCCTGCCTCAGCCGCCGATCCACTCGCCGAGCGCCTGCGGGTTCGGGAGGGACAGATCCTGTTGGACGTTGTGTACTCTCCGCGCGACACCGCATTGCGCAGCGCCTTTGAGAGCGCCGCGGGTGTCGTCGCCGAGGGCACGGACATGCTCGTCTTCCAGGCCGCCGCACAGGTTCAACTCATGACTGGGCGCAGCCCCGACACCGATGTTATGCGCGAGGCCCTCGAGGATGAACTGGAACGCCGATCACGGGAAGGATCGGCGCCGTGATCGTCGGCTGGCTTCCTCCGCGAATCGGCGCGGATCTTTCCCTCGTGTCGGGCTTCCTCACGTGGATTATTGTCCTGGCATGGCTGTGGAGATCCGGCTGGAAGATCCAGCGCAGGTACTTTATTGAATCGACACGCACGCCATTGACGCGCAATGCGATTGTCTGGAGTGCCGCTATCGTGGGCGCAGTCTTTTTCGTCGCGGCGCAGATGCGCCCCGGCATGCCTTCCGTCATGGCCGTTGCGATGATCGGAGCGCTGAGCGCATACGTCGACGCCCACACGCACCGTCTCCCGAATGCATACACTGCGGCGATGGCTATTGGCGTCGCGGCTGGTGTGGCCGTAGGAGTGGTGATTTCTCCAGCGTGGCAGCAGCGCCTCATCGGGTGTCTTGTCGGCGCTCTGATCTGGACGATTCCCATCGCTCTGCTGAACCGTCTGCCCGGCGGCATGGGTGGGGGAGACGTGAAACTCGCACCCGTCTTGGGCGCCATGGCCGGTTCCGTCGGCTTGCACGCGGCGGTTTTCTCTCTCCTGCTGTCTTTCGTGCTGGCGGGGCTCGCCGCTCTGTGGAAGATCGTGATCGGTTCGGCTGGCACCAAGTCGCGCGTGCCGATGGGCCCCTGGATGATCGGTTCGGCCCTCTTCGCAGCGATTGCCTGGGGTGTCGTTCCGGACTGGCTGTAGGGTACTCGCGTGGCCTCATCGTGGACCCGACGGGCCGAGGCCGGTCGGGAATGGGACAATGGCACGGTGAGTAACGAGACGCCTTCATTCCAGTGCGAGCCTGTGAGCCTCGATTGGGGCCAGACCTGGCCTCCCCGCGATGTTTTTGTCGATCTTGCACAGGACCGCCGAGTGATCCCGGTTGTCCGGCGTGTGCTCGCTGACGAGCTGAGTGCGGTAGGCGTGTATCGACAGCTCGCGCACGGCAACTATGGCAGCTTCATCCTGGAGTCCGCAGAACATGGTGGTTCGTGGGGACGCTGGTCGTTTGTGGGCGCATCAAGCGCTGGCGCTATCGTCGCACGCGATGGCCACGCCCAGTGGATCGGTTCGCACCCCGAGGGTGCCCTGAAGGAGGGGAGCTTCCTTGAGGTTGTGCACTCTGCCCTGGAGGAGCTTGCCGCGCCCGCGATTGAAGGAATGCCCCCTCTGACGGGCGCACTCGTCGGATCCCTGGGCTGGGGAATCATCCCCGAGTGGGAGCCGACGCTCGCAGCGACCGCGCCGAAGGAATCCGACATTCCGGATGCAACGCTCGTGCTCGCGACTGAGGTCGCCGCGCTCGACCATGCGACTGGTTCGGTGTATCTGATGGCGATCGCCTGGAACCTTAACGGCTCGGCCGACGGCGTGGACGGGGCGTACGACCGCGCGATTGAGCGCCTCGACGCGATGACCGCACAGCTTGCGACCCCAATCGCCCCCGCGGTTCTGGGCAGCAGCGGTGCCACGCCGCCCCAGGTGCGCGAGCGCACGGCGCGCGCAGATTTCGAGTCTTCCGTCAACGCGGCCAAGCGTGCGATTGAAGACGGCGACGCGTTCCAGATCGTCGTTTCCCAGCGCCTTGACGTGTCGACGGCGGCGAGCGGCATCGATGTGTACCGTGTGCTGCGCACGGTCAATCCCTCGCCCTACATGTACTTCCTCGACCTGCCGGATGAGTTGGGCGGCCACTTCGAGGTTGTTGGTTCTTCCCCGGAGACACTGGTGAAGACCGAACGACGCCGCGTGTGGACCTACCCGATTGCCGGCTCGCGCCCGCGCGGTGCCGATTCGGCCGAAGACCACCGACTGGCGGCCGAACTGCTCGAGGATCCGAAGGAACTGTCCGAGCACGTCATGCTCGTTGATCTGGCCCGCAACGACCTCTCGAAGGTCTGCGATCCGGCTTCGGTTGAGGTCTCGACGCTCATGGAACTTAAGCGCTTTTCGCACATTCAGCACATTTCCTCCACGGTGACGGGTGTCCTGCGCCCTGACGCTGACGCCCTCGATGCGCTGGTTGCGACCTTCCCGGCGGGCACCCTCTCGGGCGCGCCCAAGCCTCGTGCCATCCAGCTCATTGACGACTTCGAGCCCGCGGCGCGCGGAGTGTACGGCGGCGTGGTCGGCTACTTCGACCTGTCCGGTGACGCGGATCTGGCGATCGCTATTCGCACGGCCTCCCTGAAGGACGGCGTTGCCTCGGTGCAAGCGGGTGCGGGACTCGTTGCCGATTCGGTTCCCGCCCTCGAGTACGAGGAGTCACGCAATAAGGCCGCCGCAGCGGTCGAGTCCGTCGTGCGGGCGTCGACTCTCGTTCCGCTGTCCTAACCCGGAGTGCGGGATGGCTTGCCCGCTGTGGGCTATTTTTCGCTAGCCTTGATGAGGATTGATCGTTTCTGCCTGAAAGGGGAGCGTCGTGAGCGTTCTCGATGACATTATCGCCGGGGTCCGCGAGGACCTGAAAGAGCGTGAAGACCGCGTCCCTCTGGCTCGCATCAAGGAGATGGAGACCCAGGTCCCGGAGGCGAAGGATGCGCTCGGCGCCCTGCGGGGCCGCGATGGTGCCGTCAAGATCATTTCCGAGGTGAAGCGTTCCTCGCCGTCCAAGGGTGCGCTCGCATCCATTCCGGATCCCGCAGCCCTCGCATCGACGTACGAGGCCGGGGGAGCGTCCGTCATTTCGGTGCTCACGGAGCAGCGTCGTTTCAATGGTTCGCTTGCGGACCTTGACGCGGTGCGCGCTGCGGTCGATATCCCGATTCTGCGCAAGGACTTTATCGTGACGCCGTATCAGATTCACGAGGCGCGTGCTCACGGCGCTGACCTCGTGCTCTTGATCGTCGCCGCGCTCGAACAGAACGTACTCGTGTCCCTGCTGGAGCGGACCCGTTCGCTCGGCATGGAGGCGCTGGTGGAGACGCACTCGCGACTCGAAGCCCTGCGCGCCATGGAGGCTGGTGCCTCGATCATTGGCGTGAATGCGCGCAATCTGAAGACCCTGGAAGTGGACCGCTCGACCGTCGAGCAGGTCATCGACGTGATCCCCCAGGACGTTGTTGCGGTCGCCGAATCCGGCGTCGCGAATGCACACGATGTTTTTGAATACGCCAAGTGGGGAGCGGATGCCGTGCTCGTCGGCGAAGCGCTCGTCACCTCGGGTGATCCCCGTGCGAGCATTCAGGACATGGTGAGCGCGGGCCAGCATCCCGCGCTGCGCACGGATCGCAAGGCTCGCGTCGCAGCGGCGCGTCAGGAAGGACAGTGATGGACGCTGAGAACTTTGCTCAAGGACCGTACTTCGGTGATTTTGGTGGACGCTTCGTCGCCGAGTCCCTCATGGGCCCCCTCGAAGAGGTTGAGGCAGCGTGGAAGCGCCTGTGGCGCGATAAGTCGTTCCAGCACCGCCTGCGCGATCTTTTCCTGAACTACGCGGGACGTCCGTCTCTGTTGACGGAGGCGCCTCGCTTCGCTGCGGACCTTGGCGGCGTGCGCGTGTTTCTCAAGCGTGAGGACCTCAACCACACGGGTTCACACAAGATCAACAACGTGCTTGGGCAGGCGCTGCTCACCAAGGAACTGGGCAAGACGCGTGTTATTGCTGAGACCGGTGCGGGTCAGCACGGCGTGGCCACCGCGACCGCAGCTGCTCTCCTTGGACTCGACTGCACGATCTACATGGGACGTGAGGACACCGAGCGCCAGGCGCTGAACGTCGCGCGCATGCAGATGCTCGGCGCCGAGGTTATCGCCGTGACGGCTGGATCGGCGACCCTCAAGGACGCGATCAACGAGGCCTTCCGCGACTGGGTGACCAACGTGGAGACGACCAACTACATCTTCGGTACGGCCGCCGGCCCGCACCCGTTCCCGGAGCTGGTGCGCGACCTTCAGCGTGTCATCGGCGACGAGGCGCGCGCGCAGCTGCTCGCCGCCGAGGGACGTCTGCCTGACGTCGTCGTCGCCTGCGTCGGCGGCGGCTCCAATGCGATTGGTTCCTTCACGGCGTTCATCGATGATCCCAGCGTCGAGCTGCTCGGGTGCGAGGCAGCTGGCGATGGCTTCGACACCGGGCGACACGCAGCCTCTATTACCGCCGACGAGGTGGGCGTGCTCCACGGTGCACGCACGTTCGTGCTGCAGGAACGCGACGGCCAGACGAAGGCCTCCCACTCGATTTCCGCCGGTCTGGACTATCCGGGCGTCGGCCCGCAGCACGCGTGGCTGGCTCGTTCGGGTCGGGCTTCGTACATACCGATTTCGGATGCCGAGGCCATGGAGGCATTCCTCCATCTGTCGCGCACGGAGGGCATTATTCCCGCCATCGAGTCCTCGCACGCCCTCGCCGGAGTACGCGCCTGGGCCCGCGCGAAGGCCGAGGCCGAGGGCCTGTTTGCGCCGGGTGAGGAGCCCATCGTGATCGTGACCGTGTCGGGTCGCGGCGACAAGGACGTGGATACGGCGTCGCGGTGGTTTGGCTACGGACACGCGAAGCTGCAGGTCATCGACCCCAGCGCCGGCCCGTCGGGCGTTGCTGTCCTGGACGAGAACGAGGAGAAGTGACATGACGCGTGCACCCCATTCAGCCGTCGCGATTGACGCCGCCCTCCAGCGCGGCGATGCTGCGCTCATCGCATACCTGCCCGTTGGATTCCCGTCGGTCGAGGATTCGATCCGCGCGGGTAAGGTCCTGGCGGACTGCGGCGTCGACGTCATCGAGCTCGGCTTCCCGTACTCGGATCCGGGCATGGACGGCCCGACCATCCAGCGTGCGACCGTCGCCGCTCTCGAACGAGGCACGCACCTCGAGGATCTCTTCCACGCGGTGGACGAGCTGACCTCGTACGGCATTTCGACCTGCTCGATGACCTACTGGAACCCCGTCGAGTGGTGGGGCGTCGAGCGCTTCGCCAAGGACTTCGCCGCCGTGGGCGGCTCCGGCCTCATCACGCCGGACCTGCCGCCCGAGGAGGGCGCGCAGTGGGAGGTGGCGTCGGACAAGTACGACCTCGAACGCATCTATCTGAGTGCTCCCTCGTCCCCCGAGCATCGCCTCAAGCTCATCGCGGAGCACTCGCGTGGCTGGGTGTATGCGGCCTCGTCGATGGGCGTGACGGGCGCGCGTGCTGCCGTCGGCGCTCACGTCGCCGACGTCGTGGAGCGCACCCGCGCCGCCGGTGCTCAGCGCGTGTGCGTGGGCCTCGGTGTCTCAAACGGTGCTCAGGCCCGTGAAATCGGCGCCTACGCGGACGGCGTCATTGTCGGATCCGCCCTTGTGAAAACTCTGTTCGATGAGAACATCGACCGTGGCCTGAAGGCCCTGGCTGAGCTCGCCACCGAGCTGAAGTTCGGCGTGAGCGGGGCACGCGCATGAGGGCCCTCGTCGCGGCCGGTATCCCGTCGCCCTCGCAGGGCGTCTGGTACCTTGGGCCGATTCCGCTGCGGGCCTACGGAATTATCATCGCCGCAGGCATGATCATTGGCGTCTGGTGGACGGCACGCCGCTATCGTGACCGCGGTGGAAACCCGGACACGCTGTATGACGCCGCGCTGTGGGCGATTCCGCTCGGCGTCGTCGGCGCGCGGATCTACCACGTCATCACGTCCCCGGATGCTTACTTCGGTCCGGGCGGTGACCCGATGCTCGCTTTCCAGATTTGGCGTGGAGGCCTGGGTATTTGGGGCGGTGTCGCCTTCGGAGCGCTTGGCGTGTATATCGCCGTCAAACGTGCGGGTGTTCGCCTCGGTCCAATCGCCGACTCCCTGGCTCCGGCTCTGCTGATTGCCCAAGCGATCGGCCGTTGGGGAAACTGGTTCAACCAGGAGCTTTTCGGCGCTCCGACGACCATGCCGTGGGGTCTCCAGATCGACGCTGCGCACATGCCGGCCGGATACCCTGCGGGGACGCTGTTCCATCCGACGTTCCTCTACGAGTGCCTGTGGAACCTCGCTGCTGCCGCGCTCATCGTGTGGCTCGACCGGCGTCACCGCTTCGCCGGGGGACAGGTGTTCGGTCTGTACCTGATGGCTTACACCGCCGGCCGGTGCTGGATTGAGATGCTGCGCATCGACGATGCGCACAGAGTCTTGGGCCTGCGCCTCAATGTATGGACGTCCGTGCTCGTGTTCGCACTGGGAGTACTCGTGTTCGTCATCGCCGGCCGGCTCGGGCGCCCGACACGGGTTGTCGCTGAGACGACTGCGGATAACGCGGACGGAGAAGGCCAAGACCTGCACACTTGCGCCAGTGAATCCGATGCTGACGATGTTGTGGGGACCAGCGTGAGTGAGGATGAAACTGCTGAAGAGAGCACTCTCGAGCAGTTTTAGACTCGCTCCGTGCGCGCAATCCGTGTGCCAGAGGTCCCACCACAGGTGGATTCATGGGAATGATCACGTCGCGCCGCTGCTGATCTTCCTCGTCAGAACAGGGGTTGGAAGGTAAACTTTTACTTATGCGTCGAGCTAAGATTGTCTGCACTATTGGACCTGCCACTGAATCCCCTGAGCAGCTCCAGGCACTGGTGGACGCCGGCATGGATGTCGCGCGTATCAACCGGTCGCATGGAAAGGCTGAGGAACACGAGGCCGTCATTGCGCGCGTGCGAAAGGCGTCTGCGACGTCCGGCCGCGCGATCGCGGTACTCGTCGACCTCCAGGGCCCCAAGATCCGCCTGGAGACGTTCCAGGACGGCCCCCAGGAGCTGAAGATCGGTGACACCTTCACCATCACGACTCGCGACGTTCCCGGCACCAAGGAACTCGTCGGTACGACTTTCAAGGGCCTGCCCGGTGACTGCGCCCCCGGCGACCGCCTGCTGATCGACGACGGTAACGTCGCGGTCCGTGTCGTCGAGGTCACCGACACTGACGTTGTTACACGCGTCGAGGTTCCCGGCATGGTGTCGGACCACAAGGGCCTTAACCTACCTGGCGTCGCCGTCTCCGTCCCCGCCCTGTCCGAGAAGGACAAGGAGGATCTGCGCTGGGGTATCGAGCAGGATGCCGACTTCATCGCCCTGTCCTTCGTGCGTTCTGCCGAGGACATCAAGGATGTCCACGAGATCATGGACGAGATGGGCAAGCGCATCCCGGTCATCGCCAAGATCGAGAAGCCCCAGGCTGTCGAGGCGCTGGAAGACATTATCGAGGCTTTCGACGGCATCATGGTTGCCCGCGGTGACCTCGGTGTCGAGATGCCCCTCGAGGCCGTTCCGCTGGTCCAGAAGCGCGCGATTGAACTCGCCCGCATTGCCGCCAAGCCCGTCATCGTCGCGACGCAGGTCATGGATTCCATGATCAAGAACCCGCGCCCGACGCGCGCCGAGGCCTCCGACTGCGCCAACGCGATCCTCGACGGTGCCGATGCGGTCATGCTCTCGGGAGAGACTTCGGTCGGCGCGTTCCCGATCGAGACGGTGCGTACGATGGCCGCGATCATCGAGTCGACGGAAGAGAACGGCGGCGAGCGCATCGCGTCGATCCCCGGCTTCTACGCTGACCGTGCCGGCGTCATCTGTGAGGCTGCGGCGCGTATCGCCGAGCACATGGACGCTCGCTACCTGGTGACCTTCAGTCAGTCCGGCACCTCCGCTCGTCTGCTGTCGCGCATGCGCCGCCCGATCCCGATGCTGGCCTTCACGCCGCTCGAGTCGACGCGTCGCCGCCTGGCCCTCTCGTGGGGTATCCAGACGTACCGCGTTCCCGAGGTGCAGCACACCGACGACATGGTGTGGCAGCTCGATCAGGTGGTTCAGTCTGCGCACCTGGCGGACATCGGTGATCAGCTGATCATCGTTGCTGGTATGCCCCCGGGCATCGCCGGATCCTCGAACATGCTGCGTATCCATGAGGTCGGAGATGAGGCCGACTACGCGATTGGCGGAACCCGCCACGCGTGAGATACGTGAGTAGCGGGGGCGCCGGCATCAAGCCGGCGCCCCCGCACTTTTTGTTTGTTCACGTGGACAAAATAAAATCCGTGGAATAAAGTACTCGGATACACGTTGAGACACGTGGACGCCGCACCAACGACGGCGCGGCAGTGCAGCAGATCGCTGCTCGGCGCGATCAGGAATGCCTGTGCGAACAAAGCACGTTTTCTGGCGCGCCCGAATTGAAGAGGAGAAAGAGAAATGAATACGAAGATCCGGACCGTGTCGGTCCACGACACTCTGTTTGGCCGCGTGGCCAACAACCTGGAGGTCGGCCAGCTCTCACGTGCCGTTGAGCCGTGGTTCGCCGACTTCCACGACTCGAGGGTCAAGCAGGCGATTGCCGACCTTGACGAGCCGGCCCGCCGGGGCGCGGCTGCCGAGTACCTCGGTCTCGAACTGAGCGTCGTGGCCTGAGCCGTGACAAAGGGGCCGACAAGCATTGCTTGTCGGCCCCTTGTTCGTCTGCGATTTTGCTATATCAATTTGTGCTACGCACGTCGCACACGTGCTGAATTGCCGGTACCATTAGGAGCACGTACTCCACTGGCGGTACCCCGAGTGGGATTCGAACCCACAACAAGCCGGGTTTGAGCCGACCGCCTCTGCCAGTTGGGCTATCGGGGCTTCGCGTGTGCGTGTCCCACAATAGAGCAGCTGAGCAAACCGATCAAACTGAGGAATATGACAATGAGTGAAGAGCAGGCTGAACCGCGTCGCGTCCTCGTCGCAGAAGACGAGGGGTTGATTCGTCTCGATATCGTTGAGACGCTCACCCAGGCGGGGTTCGAGGTCGTTGGCGAGGCTGCCGACGGTGAGGAAGCTGTCGAGCTGGCACTCGAGCTCGAACCCGATCTGTGCGTGATGGATGTCAAGATGCCGAAGATGGACGGCATCACCGCTGCGGAGAAGATCCTGCAGGAGCTGTCCTGCGCTGTCGTCATGCTCACGGCTTTCTCGCAGACGGAGCTCGTTGAGCGTGCACGCGACGCCGGCGCGATGGCATACGTCGTGAAGCCTTTCAGCCCTGCTGACCTGATCCCTGCCGTTGAGATCGCTCTGTCGCGTCACGCAGAGATCGAGTCGCTCGAGGACCAGATCGCCGATCTGTCGGATCGCTTCGAGACCCGCAAGCGCGTGGACCGTGCGAAGGGCCTGCTCATGAAGAACATGGGCATGAGCGAACCCGAGGCATTCCGCTGGATTCAGAAGACGTCGATGGATCGTCGTCTGTCCATGCGCGAGGTTGCCGACGCGGTGATCAACCAGGTTGACGACTGAGTCATAGATGCGCGAATGGGGAGGGTCATTTGACCCTCCCCATTGCTGTGCACTCGTACTCAGTCGTGGCTTGAACGCACCAGGATGCGGTTCGTCACGCGTGCGATGGAGATCAGTCGGTCGGCCTCGTCGCGAATCTCCACGGTGTGGACGGTCGAGCTGCGGCCGAGGTGAACGGCGGTCGCGGTCGCGGTGATAATGCCCTCGCGTCCTGCACTGATATGGGAGGCGTTGAGTTCAGTCCCGACGGCGTAGGCCTGCTTGCCCGGGTTAGCTTCACGCGCGTGGATCTGGGCGGCGAAAGAAGCCGCGGTTTCCGCGAGGGCAGCGGATGCGCCACCGTGGAGGATTCCGGCGCTCTGGCGGTTTCCGTCGATGGGCATGGAGATCACGGTTCGTGACGCGCTGTGCTCCAGCACTTCCATGCCGGTGGCCTCCATCAGAGTGCCGGGCCAGTGGGCGCCGACCCAGCCGCCGCGTGCGAGCGGATCGGGTGAGGAAGAATGCGTGTGTTTCGTCTGGTGATCGTGTGTCATGGCATCTAGGGTGGCATGTGTGAGTGATACTGTGCTGATTATTGATGGCCATTCGATGGCGTTTCGTGCGTTCTACGCGCTTCCGCCGGATAACTTCGTGACGGCCACGGGCCAGCACACGAACGCCGTTTACGGCTTTGTCTCAATGTTGACGCGTTTGCTGGAGACAGAGAAGCCGACGCATATCGCCGTTGCTTTCGATGTGTCCAGGCACTCATTCCGCACCGAGGAGTACCCGGAGTACAAGGGGACGCGCGACGCCACGCCCGAGGAGTTCAAGGGCCAGGTGGAGCTGATTCGTGAGGTGCTCGATGCGATGGGGATCGTGTCGCTCTCGCGCGAGGGCTTCGAGGCGGACGACATTCTCGCGACGCTCGCGTACCGAGCCGGTAATGATGGCGCGACCGTCCTCGTCGTGTCCGGTGACCGTGACTCCTTCCAGACGGTGACTGACAATGTGACCGTGCTGTACCCGGGCACGGGTCCCGGCGATCTGCGCCGTATGACTCCGCAGGCGGTGGAGGACAAGTACGGCGTGCCGCCGCATCGCTATCCCGAGATTGCCGCAATCGTGGGTGAGACCTCGGATAACCTGCCCGGCGTTCCCGGCGTTGGCCCGAAGACCGCCGCCCAGTGGATCAATAAGTACGACGGCCTGGACAACCTGCTGGCGCGGGCCGACGAGATCGGTGGAAAGCGCGGAGCTGCCCTGCGTGAACACAGGGACGACGTCGTGCGCAACCGCCGTCTCAATCGTCTGCTCACCGACATGGACCTCGAGGTGACGCCGAGCGATCTGGCGCGCCGCCCCACGGATGTCGCCGCCATTGATCGTCTCTTTGACTCTCTTGAGTTCGGGCGCCTGCGTCAGAAGGTGCGCGAGGTTGCCGGCATCGGCATGGGGGAGGGGCACGTTGAAGAGGCCCCAGAGCCCGTGGCCGAGGTCAAGATTTCGGTGTCCCTCGCGGATGCTTCCTGCGACATCGCCCAGTGGGCTCGTGCCCACTCGACGCTCGCTGTGCTCGTTGAGGGCGACATGCGGCCGACTCGTGGCAACGTTACCCGCCTTGTCCTCGCCTCTGACAACGAGGCGCTCGTGATCGACCCCGTCGAACTGAGCCCCAAGCAGGAGGAAGCACTCGGCGAGGTCCTCGCCACGGCCTCGTCCCTTATCGTGCACGACGCGAAGGGGGCGCGCCATGCGCTTGCGTCGCGCGGCTGGACCCTCGGCACCGTCGAGTGCGACACGATGCTGGCGGCGTACCTCGCGCATCCCGATCAGCGCTCCCACAAGCTGGAGGATGTGCTCTCGCGTGTGCTTGGCGTCGTGATCGAGGAAGAGGAGGGTGACTCTGAGGCTCTCTTCGATCTCGGCGACATGGGAGCGGGCCCGAGCGCGGCCCAGGTGCGCGCCGGGAAGTTGGCCGCCCACCTGCACCCGCTCGCGTACACGCTGAGGTCGCGCCTCGAAGAAAGCTCCGAGGCCGCGCTGCTCACCGACATGGAGATGCCTTTGTCGGTCCTGCTCGGTCAGATGGAAGACATCGGCATCGCCGCAGACACGGCCGTGCTCGATGGACTCTCTGATGAACTCGGCAAGGCCGTCGATGCTGCGCGTGAGGGAGCATGGGCTGCGGCGGGACGCGAGGTTAACCTGTCGAGCCCCAAGCAGCTCCAGGAGCTGCTCTTCGATCACTTCGGCTTGCCTAAGACGAAGAAGACGAAGACCGGGTACACGACGAATGCCGAGGCCCTGGCGGACCTGCACGCGAAGACCGCGGACGAAGGGGGAGCGGGGCACGACTTCCTCGGGTTCCTGCTCACCCACCGCGACCGCATCAAGCTCAAGCAGATGGTCGACTCCCTGTCCGCGACCGTCGCCTCCGACGGACGCATCCACACGACCTTCTCCCAGGTCGCCGCGGCCACGGGTCGCCTCGCGTCTTCCGATCCGAACCTGCAGAACATCCCCGCGCGCAGCGCCGACGGTATGCGCATCCGCGGCGCCTTCGTCGCCGGTGAGGGATTCGAGTCGCTCATGAGCGCCGATTATTCACAGATCGAGATGCGCCTCATGGCGCACCTGTCCGGTGACGAGGCGCTCATCGAAGCGTTCAACTCGGGCGAGGATCTGCACCGCACGATGGCGTCCATGGTCTTCGGAACCCCGGTCGCCGAGGTGAGCGGTGAGGAACGGTCGCGAATCAAGGCAACCTCCTACGGCCTCGCGTACGGCCTGTCGTCGTATGGCCTCGCTGCTCAGCTCGGCATTCCTGTGCCTGAGGCAGCTGCCCTGCGCGACCGCTACTTCGAACGCTTCGGGAAGGTCCGCGACTACCTCGAGGGCCTCGTCGCTCAGGCGCGTGCCGACGGCTACACCCAGACGATGTTCGGGCGCCGCCGCTACCTGCCCGACCTGCGCTCCTCGAACCGCCAGCGCCGCGAGATGGCCGAGCGCGCCGCTCTCAACGCGCCCATCCAGGGCAGCGCCGCAGACATCGTCAAGATCGCCATGATGAACGTCGTCGATGCCCTCTCCGAGGCCGGCCTGAAGTCACGCCTCCTCGTGCAGATCCACGACGAACTGCTCCTCGAGGTTGCCCCGGGAGAGGCCACGGCGCTCGAAGCGATCGTCCGAGACAAGATGGCGACCCCCGTGGAGCTCTCCGTCCCGCTCGATGTCGCCGTCGGAATCGGTGCTTCGTGGCAGCTCGCGGCCCACTAACGGGCGTGACGACGCGACGCACGCCACGGAAAGTGCCGCCAAATTCGTCACATTTGCAGGGCAAAGACTGATAGACTGGTTCACGGTGTCTGGGGACAGGTGCATCTGCATCAGCCTCAAGACGCCGGAACTGTCCATCTACTATCCAGTCCGTTTCGGAGAAACTACTACATGACCACCAACACGCCGCAGGTCGCTATCAACGACATTGGTTCGGAAGCAGACCTGATCGCAGCCATCGACGAGACCATCAAGTACTTCAACGATGGCGACATCGTCGAGGGCACTGTCGTCAAGGTCGACCACGACGAGGTCCTCCTTGACATCGGCTACAAGACCGAGGGTGTCATCCTCTCTCGCGAGCTCTCCATCAAGCACGACGTCAACCCCGACGACGTTGTCGCCGTGGGCGACCAGATTGAGGCGCTCGTCCTCCAGAAGGAAGACAAGGAAGGCCGCCTCCTCCTGTCGAAGAAGCGTGCGCAGTACGAGCGCGCGTGGGGCCAGATCGAGAAGGTCAAGGAAGAGGACGGCGTCGTTACCGGTACCGTCATCGAGGTCGTCAAGGGCGGCCTGATCCTCGACATCGGCCTGCGTGGCTTCCTGCCCGCCTCCCTCGTCGAGATGCGTCGCGTCCGCGACCTCGCCCCCTACATCGGTCGCGAGATCGAAGCGAAGATCATCGAGCTCGACAAGAACCGCAACAACGTGGTCCTGTCCCGCCGCGCATGGCTCGAGCAGACCCAGTCCGAGGTCCGCACGAACTTCCTGCACACCCTGCAGAAGGGCCAGGTGCGCTCCGGCGTCGTTTCCTCCATCGTCAACTTCGGCGCGTTCGTCGATCTCGGTGGTGTCGACGGCCTGGTTCACGTCTCCGAGCTGTCCTGGAAGCACATCGACCACCCGTCCGAGGTCGTCGAGGTTGGCCAGGAAGTCACCGTCGAGGTTCTCGACGTCGACATGGATCGCGAGCGCGTCTCCCTGTCGCTCAAGGCCACCCAGGAAGATCCGTGGCAGGCATTCGCCCGCACCCACGCCATCGGCCAGGTTGTGCCCGGCAAGGTCACCAAGCTGGTCCCCTTCGGCGCGTTCGTCCGCGTCGAGGACGGCATCGAGGGCCTCGTCCACATCTCCGAGCTGGCTCAGCGTCACGTCGAGCTGCCGGACCAGGTCGTCAAGGTCGGCGAAGAGGTCTTCGTCAAGGTCATCGACATCGACCTCGAGCGTCGCCGCATCTCCCTGTCCCTCAAGCAGGCCAACGAGGGCGTGGATCCGACCTCCGAAGAGTTCGATCCCTCGCTCTACGGCATGGCCGCCGAGTACGACGAGAACGGCAACTACAAGTACCCGGAGGGCTTCGATCCGGAGACCCAGGAGTGGATGGAAGGCTTCGACGCTCAGCGCGAGGCTTGGGAAGCCCAGTACGCAGAGGCTCAGGCCCGCTGGGAGGCCCACAAGGCTCAGGTCCGCAAGGCCCTCGAAGAGGACGCCGAAGCGGCTCCCTCCATCGAGGAGCAGGCCTCCTACTCGACCCCGGTCGACAACGAGGGCACCCTTGCTTCCGACGAGGCCCTGGCCGCGCTGCGTGAGAAGCTGACGAACAACTGAACCAGTCTTTCTGACTGAGCTTCGACTCGTCAGTTCACGTCAGTGAACGCATGAGTGGTGGTCCCCAGGTTTTCCTGGGGGCCACCACTTTTTGTCTGATTGCATTTGTCTGATTGCGTTGCCGCCAGCTCTCCGGCTGTCGCCAGCTCTCCGGCCGCCGCGAGGCTCTCCCGCTGGGTGCGGGGCTGCTTGTGGCCCCACGGGTGTTCCGGGCGCCGGAGGCCCCGGCCGCCCGCGAGGCTAGGCGTCCTCACTTCGTTCGGAGCCGCGCCTCGAAGCCCGCCCGTGCCCTCCGGTCCCTCCGGCGCCCTCCACACCTGTGGGCCCAGGCCCCGCCACCGCCCACGGGCACCGCAGCCAGGCTCTAGCGGCCCGTGGGCCCTGCACACGTTGTGCTTATGTAGCCGAATGCTTTACGACTGCGAGGTCGATGCACGTGCCGATCAACGCCGCGATCACCGTGGGGAGGATCCAGCCAAGCTGGTTCGCCTGGAGCGGGCTCCACATGAGCACAGAATTGATGTGCTCGGGGTAAACGCCGACATGAGCCAGCGTCGTCGCTGCCGACCACGCCGCCGCCATCCACGAGCCCAGGCGGAACGTCCACAGCGCCGGGGTGGCTAGGCGCAGCGGGTGGGTCGCGATTGTCAGGAAGACGATGGTGATCGCGATGGGGTAGAGGAACGTGATAATCGGTACCGCGATGGCGAGCACCGAGCTCAATCCCGCCGAAGCCAGCACGAAGGAGATGATCGTGAAGACAATCATCCATGCGCGGTACGAAATGGCTGGGAGTAGGCGGTGGAAGAACTCAGAGGTCGCTGCGATCAAGCCGACCGCCGTCGTCATGCAGGCCGTGAGCACGATCAGGCCAAAGACGATTTGTCCGGGCCAGCCCATCGTCATCTGGGCGGCATCCGCCAGCAGGGTCGCACCGTCGCTGTAGCTCTGAGCATTAGGGATCACGTGACCGATGAGTCCCAGGCCCACGTAGACGACGGCAAGCAGCGAACCCGCGATAACGGCCGCCGTCGAGGTTCGGCGCACGACCTTTGCCCCGATGCCGCCCCCGGTGTGTCCGAGCGACGTGACGACGATGATGCCGAATGCCAGAGCCGCGATCGAGTCCATCGTCATGTAACCCTCGAGGAGGCCCGCAGCCAGGGGCGTGGCTGCGTACTCGCCGGTCGGAGCGTCATGCGAAGCCGGCAGTGACGCCAGGCACAGGAAGACGAGGAGGACGAGAAGCCCGAGCAGGATCGGGGTGAGGATCTTGCCGAGGTTGTCGATGATTTTACCGGGATTCCAGCACAGATAGAACGCGATGCCGAAGAAAACAAAGCTGAAGATGATCGACGCGGTCAAGGACTTCGTGCCGATGAGAGGTGCGACGGCAGTCGAGAAAGACACAGCTCCCGTACGCGGGAGGGCGTAGAAGGCGCCGATCGACAGGTAGACCATGACGGAAAAGACGATGCCGAAAGACTTGCCGGCGCGGCTCACGAGGTCGCGCAGGTCGGTGCCCGACAGGGCGATCGTAATGATGGAGATGACGGGCAGTGCCACGCCGCCGATCAGGAAACCGATCATCGCGGGAGCGAAGTTGGTACCCGCGGACGCGCCCATGATCGGTGGGAAAATCAGGTTACCTGCGCCAAAAAACATAGAGAAAAGCGTCAGGGAGGTTGCGATGAGGACGGCGGTGCTGCTCGAGCGTCCAGTGGAATCGTCATTGACTGTCTGCGTCACTGCTACTCACTTGATGGTGTGGGTTCTATAACAGCCCCAATTCTTGCACGACGACCACGTAAGGCAACAATTGGCGGGCTACCCTGTGGGTGTGAACACGACTCTGAGCTGCGGGGCTTGCACGGCCACCCTCATTCGTCCGATTGACGCGCCTCATTCGCAGGGGCCGCGCCGCATCGTTGCGGTCAGCGGAGGTATCGGCTCCGGTAAGTCCTCGGTGACGCGCGTCTTCGCGTCTCTGGGCGCGGTGACGGCGGACGCGGACGCGATTGCGCGGGTGATTCTCGAACCTGGCGAGCCGACGCTGACCGAGGTTGCTCGCGCTTTTGGGGAGGACCTGCTGAGGGAGGACGGGAGCCTGGACCGGGCGCTTCTCGCATCCCGTGTCTTCGGGGGCGATGGAGCCGACGAGCGCGTGGCGCGCCTCAACGCCATCACCCTCCCCGTTATCGAGGCACGCGCGTGGTCGATTCTGCGCGGAGCACCACAGGGGGCTCTCGCGGTTTACGACATTCCGCTCCTGATTGAAGGGGATTACGCGGATCGTTTCGACGCGGTTGTCATCGTGGATGCGCCCGTCGAGGAGCGCGTCAAGCGCCTGGAAGGCAGGGGAGTGGCGCCCGAGGATGCGCGTGCACGAATCCGCGCCCAGGCCTCGTCCGAGGAGCGCCGAGCCATCGCGACGATCTGGATCGACAACGAGGGGAGCGCTGCAGATCTTGAGGAGGTTGCGCGGCTTGTCTATGAGCGTTGGCTGACCCCGGACGTTGCCCTCATCGATTGACGAGGCCGGGGCGCTCCACGCTCGTCGCGAACCCGTGCGCTTTGTGCGCGCAGCACACGTGCCTGGGCGGTAGCGTAGGGCCGTGAGCAATAACGTCGTGATCCGACAGAACAATCCTTTCGAGGTCATCTCCCCGTACACGCCCTCGGGCGACCAGCCAAAGGCCATCAAAGAGCTGGCTGCTCGCATCCGCGACGGCGAACAGGACGTCGTCCTCATGGGTGCGACGGGCACGGGCAAGAGCGCGACCACTGCGTGGCTCATCGAAGAGCTGCAGCGTCCCGCCCTCGTGCTCGAGCCGAACAAGACGCTCGCTGCTCAGCTTGCGGCGGAGTTCCGCGAGCTGCTGCCGGGCAACGCTGTCGAGTACTTCGTGTCGTACTACGACTACTATCAGCCCGAGGCCTACGTTCCCCAGACGGACACCTTCATCGAGAAGGACTCTTCGATCAACGACGAGGTCGAGCGTCTGCGCCATAGCGCCACGAACTCACTGCTCACGCGGCGCGACACGGTTGTCGTCTCCTCAGTGTCCTGCATCTACGGCCTCGGTACGCCCGAGGAGTACGTGGCCCGCATGATTGAGCTTGAGCGGGGCATGATGATCGACCGGGATGCCCTGCTGCGTCGTTTTGTCGCGATGCAGTACGTGCGCAACGACATGGCGTTTACGCGCGGCACATTCCGCGTGCGTGGCGACACGATCGAAATTATCCCCGTGTACGAGGAGCTCGCGATCCGCATCGAGATGTTCGGCGACGAGATCGAGTCTCTTGCAGTTCTCCACCCGCTCACCGGCGATGTGATCGATCACGTGGATCACACCTACCTGTTCCCGGCCTCGCACTACGTGGCCGGCGAGGAACGCATGAAGAAGGCAATCGCCTCTATCGAGGACGAACTCGATGATCGCCTCGCGTGGTTCCGCGGCCAGAACAAGCTGCTCGAGGAACAGCGCCTGCGCATGCGCACAACCTTCGACCTGGAGATGCTCAAGGAAATCGGCTCGTGCTCGGGCGTCGAAAACTACTCGCGCCACATTGACGGGCGTGGACCCGGCACGCCTCCGCACACGCTGCTGGACTACTTCCCCGACGACTTCCTGCTCATCATCGACGAGTCGCACGTGACCGTCCCGCAGATTGGAGCAATGTTCGAGGGTGATATGTCGCGTAAGCGCACCCTCGTCGACTACGGCTTCCGCCTGCCCTCCGCGATGGATAACCGTCCGCTGAAGTGGGATGAGTTTACCGAGCGCATCGGACAGACCGTCTACCTGTCGGCGACCCCCGGACCCTACGAGCTCGAACGCTCCGACGGCGTCGTCGAGCAGATCATTCGTCCGACGGGCCTCGTCGATCCGCTCGTCGTCGTCAAGCCCACCGAGGGGCAGATCGATGATCTTCTCGAGCAAGTGCGCCTGCGCGTCGAGCGTGACGAACGTGTCCTCGTCACCACCCTCACGAAGAAGATGGCCGAGGAGCTCACGACGTACCTCGCTGAGCGCGGCGTCAAGGTGGAGTACCTGCACTCCGACGTCGACACGCTGCGCCGCGTCGAGCTGCTGCGCGAGCTGCGCCTGGGCACCTTCGACGTTCTCGTCGGCATTAACCTGCTGCGTGAGGGCCTGGACTTGCCCGAGGTCTCCCTCGTGTCGATCCTCGACGCGGACAAGGAAGGCTTCCTGCGTTCCACCCGCTCGCTCATCCAGACGATCGGCCGTGCCGCACGAAACGTGTCCGGTGAGGTCCACATGTACGCGGACAACATGACGGATTCGATGAACGAGGCCATCTCCGAGACGATGCGTCGTCGCGAGATCCAGATCGCCTACAACAAGGAACACGGCATCGACCCGCAGCCGCTGCGCAAGAAGATCTCCGACGTGACCGACATGCTTGCCCGCGAGCAGGTCGATACGCGCACCCTCCTCGAGGGCGGGTATCGCAAGGAGAAGAGCGCACGCGAACGGATGAGTGCTGCCGTAGGTGGCCCGACTGCGACTCCGGGGCAGCGCGCCGAGGCCGAGCTGGCCGAACTGATCGAAGAGCTGTCTGCCCAGATGATGACCGCTGCGCAGCACCTCCAGTTCGAGGTCGCGGCTCGTCTGCGCGACGAGATCGAAGACCTGAAGAAGGAACTGCGTGCCATGAAGCGCGCCCACTGACCTCGGCCGCGCCCCGGTTGCCTGTGAGCGTGGGGTGGCCTCTGCCTCGTCAAAAGGTGCCCGGAGAGAATCGCGACCGACGCCACGTCGCACGTAGGGACGCGACTCAACGGGTACCCACTAGGATGGAAGCGTTAGCGGAGGGGAGTACTCCCACCAACAGTGGCGTCGTCATCACGACGGCCCGCCCACGCGGCGCGGCCTCCGGCGTCACCGGCCAGGAGTTCCTGGCGGGAGGAGACCTCCGGTACCCGACTCGTACCGGAGGCCACACATATGCACGTGCACGCCCTTGCCTGGATCGTCCTGGCTGGCATCATCCTGACCATGATCGTCGTCGACATCGTCGGCCACGTCCGCACACCCCACGAACCCACTCTCAAGGAAGCCACTTGGTGGTCGGTCGCCTACATCGCGATTGCCCTCATCTTCGGTGCCATCGTGTGGGCGGTCTGGGGGCCGCAGTACGGCCAGGAATACCTCGGCGGCTACATCACCGAAAAAGCGTTGAGTATTGACAACCTCTTCGTGTTTGTCATCATTCTGTCGACGTTCCGCGTGCCGCGTAAGAACCAGCAGGAGGTCCTGCTGGCCGGCATCATCATTGCCCTCGTTCTACGCCTGATCTTCATCCTCGCGGGCGCCGCCCTCATCGAGAACTTCTCGTGGGTCTTCTACATCTTCGGCGCGTGGCTCCTGTGGACTGCTATCAGCCAGGTGCGCGAGGGCTCCAGCGACGACGATGACGAGGAATACCGCCCGCCGTCGATTGTTCGCTGGGTGTCGAAGGTCGTGCCGGTGACCGATGGCTTTATCGGATCGCGCATGCTCTACCGCCACGGCGGCCGCACCTACATCACGCCGATGCTGCTGTGCGTTATCGCGATCGGTACCGCCGACGTCATGTTCGCCGTCGACTCGATCCCCGCGATCTACTCGCTGACCTCCGAGGCCTACCTGGTGTTCGCCGCCAACGCGTTCTCGCTACTCGGCCTGCGCCAGCTGTACTTCCTCATCGATGGCCTACTCGACCGCATCGTCTTCCTGCACTACGGCCTCGCAGCGATTCTTGGCTTTATCGGCTTCAAGCTCATCAACCACGCCCTCCACACCAACGAGCTGCCCTTTATTAACGGGGGCCACGAGGTGTCTGTGATCCCCGAGCCGTCGATCGCGTTCTCGCTGGGCTTCATCGTCGTGACGATCCTGATCACGGTCGTTGCTTCTCTAGCGGTTTCCAGCAAACGGCGCGCGTGACAGGAGCCGGCCGTGGGAGAGCGATAAAATACCATGGTCGGATAGTTAAGAGGTATTCATGGTTGTTCACCCGTGGGCGTGGGGCATTCTCGCTCTCGTAGCCATCGGTTTGGTGGTGCTCGATTTCCTCGGGCACGCCCGTAACCCGCACCCCCCGACGGCCGCTGAAGCAGCTCGCTGGACGTTGTTCTACGTCGGCCTTGCGGGCGTCTTCGGCGTCGGTATCTGGCTGACGAACGGGTGGCTGTACGCCCAAGAGTTCTACGCTGGCTGGGCGATGGAGTGGTCGCTGTCGGTCGACAACCTCTTCGTTTTCATCCTGATCCTCAAGGCTTTCCGGGTGCCGCGCGAGAATCAGCAAAAGGCCCTGCTTTTCGGCATTGTCATCGCGCTGTTGCTGCGCCTCGTCTTCATTCTGCTCGGTGCGGCGCTTGTCTCGCGCTTCTCCTGGGTTTTCTTCATCTTCGGTGTGTGGCTGCTGTGGACTGCCTTCTCCCAGATCAAAGAGACCATCGCCGGAGGGGGAGACGACGAGGAATATGAGGAGAATGCGTTCATTCGCGTCGTGCGTCGCGTCCTGCCGATTACAGACGGCTTCATCGGCAACCGCATGCTCTACCGCCACGGTGGTCGAACCTACCTCACCCCACTGTTTGTCGTCGTGCTGGCTCTGGGCTCAGCCGACCTCATGTTTGCCTTTGATTCGATCCCCGCAATCTTCGGCATTACGTCGCAGCCTTTCCTCGTGTTTGCGTGCAATGTCTTCGCACTCATGGGTTTGCGCCAGCTCTTCTTCCTTGTGGACGCGCTGCTCGGCAAGCTCGTGTACCTGGGCTACGGCCTCGGCATCATTCTGAGCTTTATCGGAATCAAGCTGATTCTCGAGGCCCTGCACGCCAACACGCTACCGTTCATCAACGGGGGCCACGGCTTCGAGTGGGCGCCGGAGATTTCCGTGTCGGTGTCGCTTGGGGTCATTGTCGTCACCCTGGCCGTTACTGTTATCGCGTCGCTCATCCGCAGCGCGATGGATGAGGAGGGCGCCGGTGAGCGCTGAGAGCCTGACTATCGATGAGCACGGACTGAGCGCCTCCGAGGTCGCTGAGCGCATGGCGCGCGGCGCCGTCAACCGCGTGAAGGATCGTACCTCTCGCTCGGTGGCGTCGATCATTCGAGAGAACGTGTTGACGCTGTTCAACGCCATCATCGTCGCGGCGTCGGTGATTGTCCTGCTCTTCGGCGACCTTCGCGACGGCATCTTCGGTGGCGTCATGATCATTAACGCGGTGATCGGCATCGTGTCCGAGCTGCGCGCGAAGCGTACGCTTGACTCCCTCGCGATTGTCGACGCCCCGCAGGCAACCGTCCTGCGTGACGGAATGCTGTCGGTCGTGCCTGCGCGCGACGTCGTCCTCGATGACGTCATTGATCTGACGCTCGGCGATCAGGTGAGCGTCGACGGCACGGTTCTGTCCTCGGCGGGCCTGGAGATCGACGAGTCACTGCTGACCGGCGAGTCACGCCCGGTGAAGAAGAAGCAGGGCGATCAGTTGCTGGCGGGCACGAGCGTCGTCGCGGGTGCTGGCCGCATGGTGGCCACGGCTGTCGGTGAGCGCGTCTACGCGCAGGGCCTGTCCGAGCAGGCGCGTGCCTTCACGCGTACGGTCTCGGAGATCCAGACGTCGATCAACCGGGTGCTGCAGGTTGTCTCCGTCATGCTGCTTCCCATCGTTATTCTCACGTTCTACTCGCAGAACCGCATCGCAGGTGGTCACGGGGGAGACTGGCGCGAGGCCCTCGTTCTCTCGGTCGCATCCGTGATCGGCATGATCCCGCAGGGCCTGGTGCTCCTGACGTCCATGAACTTCGCGATCGGATCGGCAACGCTGGCACGCCGCGGTGTACTCGTCCAGGAACTTCCCGCCGTCGAGGTCCTCGCCCGCGTGGACTGCCTGTGCCTGGACAAGACGGGCACGCTCACCACCGGTGGCATCCGGGTGCGCGGCGTCGAGGTCATTTCGGGCGAGGAGGCCGTGGTCCTCCGCGCGCTGGCAAGCGCGGCAAGCGACCGAACCAACGCAACAGCTGAGGCGATCTGGCAGCACCTGGGAGACAACGCTCAAGCCGGGGCAGCCGAGCGGATCGAGTGGTCCGTCCCCTTCTCCTCGGCGCGCAAGTGGAGTGCGTGGGGGAGCGGGAACGAATCCTGGATCCTCGGCGCCCCTGAGTTCGTCATCGACGAGGCCTCGGCTTCCAATGCCGACCTCCTTGCGAAGGTGCGGGGCATCGCGCAGGAAGGCTCCCGCGTGGTGGCCCTCGTCCACGCCGATGAGGCTGTGGCTGATGATGAGCTTCCTGAGCACCGTTCGGTTGCCGCGCTTGTGGTCCTCGAGGAGGACCTGCGCCCCGACGCTGCAGAGACCCTTGACTACTTCCGCTCGCAGGGCGTGCATGTGCGCGTCATCTCGGGCGACAATCCGACGACGGTCGGTGCGCTGGCCGCGCAGGCCGGCCTCACCGCGCCCGACGGCTCGCCCGCGCGCCTCATGGACGCGCGTGACCTGCCCGAGGACCTGACCTCAGAGGCGTTTATCGACGCGATTGAGAATCACGACGTATTTGGGCGCGTGACTCCCGAGCAGAAGCGCGCGATGGTTGGAGCGCTGCAGGCACGCGGCCACTGCGTCGCCATGACGGGTGACGGTGTGAACGACGCACTCGCGCTCAAGGATGCCGACCTGGGCATTGCGATGGGTAACGGCACGCAGGCCACGAAGGCAGTCGCGCAGATCGTCCTCGTGGACTCGAAGTTCTCCGTGCTGCCGGGGGTCCTGTCGGAGGGCCGCCGCATTATCGCCAACATGGAGCGCGTATCCTCGCTGTTCCTGGCCAAGACCACCTACGCCGCCGTCCTCGTCATCGTGACGGCCCTGGTCGGCTGGCGATACCCGTTCCTGCCGCGCCAGTTCAGCTACATCGATTCGCTGACCATCGGCATTCCCGCGTTCTTCCTGGCTCTGTGGCCGAACCCGCGCCGCTACGTGCCCGGATTCCTCAAGCGCACGCTGTCGCTCGCGATGCCCACGGGCATCATCCTGGCGGCGGCAGCCCTCACGGCCTTCGGTATTGTCGACGGCCCGCCGCAGGCGCGCGAGTCCACCGCTGCAATTCTCTCCCTCATGCTGGGCGCCATCTGGCTGCTCGTTATCACCTCGCGGCCGCTATCGACGTGGAAGTGGGTGCTCCTGGTCAGCGTCATTTCCGCGACCGTGGGCGGCGTGCTCATTCCGCCCGTGCGTCATTTCTTCTCGATGGTCGCGCCGAGCGGATACGAGTGGCTCGTCATCGCGTGCGTCGGTGCCTGCGCGGCCCTCCTTATCGAGGTTGCTCAGCGCATCTTCTACGCTCGCCAGTTCGCCCGTTCACTGGAGGGCTGAGAGCGCTCAATACGAGTCGAGGCCGGAGTCGGGTGAATCACCCGGCCCCGGCCTCGTTCGTTTGTTGCGATCAGAACGCCCGGATGACGGGGTTCCACTCGCGGATCAGGCGCGCCTGGATGACCTCGGCGACGTAGAAGGGGTCCTCGTTGAGGATGCGCTCGACATCCATCTGGCTCTCGGCGTTGATGAGGATCAGGGCGCCGGGGATCTCGCCAACGAGGGGACCGGATGCGATGTTGATCCCCTGCTCGAGCAGGCCGGACAGGAACGCGCGGTGCGTCGGGCGAACCTCGTCCATGGTCTCGGTCATCGACGGGTTGTAGACGTATTCAACTGCATAGTAAGCCATACGCATAACACTAGCCCTGATCCCGGCATTTGCCTAGATGGCGGATAGTATCGAATGGTGCATGACAAGCTAATCATCCAGGGTGCCCGCGAACACAACCTTAAGGACGTGAACCTCGAGCTGCCCCGCGACTCCATGATCGTTTTCACCGGCCTGTCCGGATCTGGTAAGTCCTCCCTCGCCTTTGACACGATTTTTGCTGAGGGACAGCGCCGTTACGTGGAGTCACTGTCCTCCTACGCGCGCCAGTTCCTCGGACAGATGGACAAGCCCGACGTGGACTTTATCGAAGGTCTGTCGCCCGCAGTTTCCATCGACCAGAAGTCGACCTCGCGCAACCCGCGCTCGACCGTCGGCACGATCACGGAGATCCACGACTACCTGCGTCTGCTTTACGCCCGTGCAGGCGTGGCGCACTGCCCCGAGTGTGGCGCCCGCATTCAGGCACAGACGCCCCAGCAGATCGTCGACCGTGTGCGCACGATGGATGAGGGCACGCGATTCCAGGTGCTCTCCCCGGTCGTGCGCGGCCGTAAGGGCGAGTACCAGGACCTCATCGACGAGCTGCGCTCCGAAGGCTACACGCGCGCGATCATCGACGACGAGATGGTTCGCCTCGAGAACGCACCCAAGCTCGAGAAGAAGCTCAAGCACACGATCGAGGTCGTCGTCGACCGTCTCGTCGTCCGCGAAGGCATGCGACAGCGCCTCACCGACTCCGTCGAGACCGCCCTGCGCCTGTCGGATGGCCTCGTCGTCATCGAATGCGTTGACCTGGATGCCGATGACCCCGAGCGCCGCCGCCGCTTCTCCGAGAAGCGCGCGTGCCCCAACGACCACCCGCTGATGCTCGACGAGATCGAGCCGCGCACCTTCTCCTTCAACGCCCCCTACGGTGCCTGCCCCGATTGCGCGGGCCTCGGCTTCCGCCTCGAGGTCGACCCCGAGCTGGTCGTCCCCGATGAGGAGCTCTCCCTCGCCGATGGCGCGGTCATCCCCTGGAACTCGAATTTCAAGTACCACAAGAAGCTCCTCGAATCCCTCTCCAAGGAGTTGGGATTCGCGATGGGTACCCCGTGGAAGTCCCTGCCCAAGAAGGTCAAGGACGCGATCCTGTACGGCAAGGACTACGAGGTCACCGTCAAGTTCCGTAACCGCTGGGGTCGCGAGCGCTCCTATTCGACGGGCTTCGAGGGTGCCGTCAACTACATCGAGCGTAAGCGCGAGGAGACCGAGTCTGCGGCCGTCTCGGAGAAGCTCGACTCCTACATGCGTGAGATCCCGTGCCCGACGTGCCACGGCGCGCGCCTCAAGCCCGAGGTTCTCGCCGTGCGCATCGGCGACAAGTCGATCGCCGAGCTCTCCGACATGTCGATCGCGGACGCTCGTGCGTTCCTCGCGGACGTCGAGCTCGAGCAGCGCGCCCGTTCGATCGCCGCGCCCATCCTCACAGAGATTGAGGCTCGCCTGGCCTTCCTCGTGGACGTCGGCCTCACCTACCTGACTCTCTCACGCGGCGCCGGAACCCTCTCGGGCGGCGAAGCGCAGCGTATCCGTCTGGCCACGCAGATCGGCTCCGGCCTCGTCGGCGTCCTCTACGTCCTCGACGAGCCCTCGATCGGCCTGCACCAGCGCGACAACCGCAAGCTCATCGCCACCCTCGAGCGCCTACGCGACCTGGGCAACACGCTCATCGTCGTCGAGCACGACGAGGAGACGATGGAGGCCGCCGATTGGATCGTCGATATCGGCCCCGGTGCCGGTGAGACCGGTGGCTGGGTCGTGCACTCGGGCCCGCTCTCGGAGCTGCTCAAGAACCGCAAGTCGCTGACCGGCCAGTACCTGTCGGGCAAGCGCCGCATTGTTCTGCCGCCGACCCGCCGCCCGGTCGACAAGAAGCGCGTCGTGACCGTCAAGGGCGCGCGCGAAAACAACCTGAAGAACGTTGACGTGTCCTTCCCGCTCGGCGTGCTCACCGCCGTCACCGGCGTGTCCGGCTCGGGTAAGTCGACGCTCGTCAACGGCATCCTGTATCGCACCCTGGCCTCGCGTCTGAACGGCGCGCGCATGGTGCCCGGACGCCACCGTACGATCACGGGCATCGAGCAGCTCGACAAGGTCGTGCACGTGGACCAGAGCCCGATTGGGCGGACGCCGCGCTCGAATCCGGCGACGTACACGGGTGTGTGGGATCAGATCCGCAAGCTTTTCGCTGAGACGCAGGAGGCGAAGGTGCGCGGTTACGGTCCGGGACGCTTCTCCTTCAACGTCAAGGGTGGGCGCTGCGAGTCCTGCAAGGGTGACGGCACCCTGAAGATCGAGATGAACTTCCTGCCCGACGTCTACGTGCCCTGCGAGGTCTGCCACGGCGCCCGCTACAACCGCGAGACCCTCGAGGTTGAGTACAAGGGCAAGACCGTCGCGGATGTCCTCGATATGCCGATCGCGGAGGCCGCGCAGTTCTTCGCGCCGATCTCGCGCATCGCCCGCCACCTCAACACGCTTGTCGAGGTGGGCCTGGGCTACGTGCGCCTCGGCCAGAGCGCCACGACCCTGTCGGGCGGCGAGGCCCAGCGCGTGAAACTGGCCTCCGAGCTGCAGCGACGCTCGACCGGCCGCACGGTCTACGTGCTTGACGAGCCCACGACCGGCCTCCACTCCGAAGACATCCGCAAGCTGCTCCTGGTGCTCCAGTCGCTCGCCGATAAGGGCAACACCGTCATCGTCATCGAGCACAACCTGGACGTCATCAAGAGCGCCGACTGGATCATCGACATGGGTCCGGAGGGTGGCGCTGGCGGTGGCACGGTCGTCGCTCAGGGCACGCCCGAGGAGGTCGCGAAGGTGGAGGAGTCCTTCACCGGCCAGTACCTCGCCGAGGTCCTGGCGAAGGAAGCCGAGCGAGACGCCGCGAGTTCGCAGAAGTGATGGTTAGTATGGATCTCATGAATCCGATGTACGGCCTCTACGGCTTCTCGTACTTTTGGCCCGCGTGGGTCCACCTCATCGTTGTGGCACTCATGGTGGTGTCCGGCGGCCTCGTCTTGAAGGCACTCGTTGCGCATGCGGCTGGGCGCAGCCGCGTCTATGGACTGGGCTGCGGTTTCGTCGCCGGTCTTGGCAACCTGTGCCTGAGCGTGACGGCCCACGCAGAGGCTCGCCACGTGTGGCAACTGGGGACGGTCATCGCAATCTACGCGGTCGCGGTCGTGTTCCTGATTATGACGCTTGTGTCCCTGTGGAGCGCTGAATCAGGCGGCTTCGTGTGGGCGCGTGCTTTTCACATGTTCCTCACGGTCGCCGTGGTTGCCTCGGCTGCGCTGGAGATTACCCGGCGCACGCTGATGTGGATTCCGCTTCCGGTCATCGGCGTGATCTTCCTTCTTGCGCTCTTCGCGGCGTTTGTCGTGGGGCGCAACACGGCCGACGAATAGGCGAGTCGACACGTACGGAAGCGGCCCTGGCCTCGTCATTGGAACGAGGCCGGGGCCGCTTCGTCGGATCGGACTCCCGAGCCGGTGGCCGGGTTACTCCTGGTTCTTCGCTGCCTCACCCGACGCGTACAGGGCGTCGACCTCGTCGGCGTAGTCGGCCAGGACGCGGCGGCGCTTGAGCTTGAGGGAGGGCGTCATGTAGCCGTTCTCCACGGTGAAGGCCGCGTTGACGATGCGGTAGCGGCGGATCGACTCGGCGCGAGAAACCGCCTTGTTGGCGCGGGCGATCGCCTTCTCGAGCGAGTCGCGCACCTCCGGCAGGTTCGCGGCCTGCGCAGCATCCACGACGGGCAGGCCGTGGGTGGCCAGCCACTCGGGCAGCATCTCCGTGTCCAGAGCGATGAGCGCGCCGATGTACGGGCGGTTGTCGCCAACCACGATGATGTTCGCGATGAGCGGGTGCGTCGACAGGGACTCTTCGAGGATCTCGGGGGAGACGTTCTTGCCGCCCGCAGTAACGATGAGTTCCTTCTTGCGGCCCGTGATGCGCAGGTGGCCGCGGTCGTCGATGGATGCGAGGTCGCCGGTCTTGAACCAGCCATCGACGTAGGCCTCGGCCGTGGCCTCGGGCAGGTTGTGGTAGCCCTTCGACACGGAAATGCCCTGGACGAGCAGCTCGCCGTCGGGAGCGATCTTCATGCGGTTACCGGGCCAGGGGAAGCCCACCGAGTCCGGCGGGAAGTCCTGCGGCGTCTCCACGGAGATCGGGCCGGTCGTCTCGGACAGGCCGTAGCCCTGCAGCAGCGTGATGCCCAGGCCGCGATAGAAGTTCGCGAGATCGAGGGCCAGGGGAGCGCCACCCGAGATGATCGTGTGCAGGTTCGGTCCCAGGATCGCGCGGACCTTCGACAGGACGAGCGCATCGGCGACGCGGCCGCGCAGCTTGAGCGCGGTTGACGGGCCGGGTGAAGGCATCGCCGAGGCGTCGGGGACGGGCGTCGTGTCAGGGCCGGGACCAGCGACGGCAGACTCGGGCAGGGGAGAGTCGGCGTAGGCGGTGGCCTTGGACAGGGCGCGTGCCTGCTTGGCGGCCCAAGCGAACATACGGCCCTTCATGCCGCCGCCGGCCTTCGCCGCCGCGGCGTTGTAGACCTTTTCCATGACGCGCGGGACAACGAGGAGCATCGTCGGCTTGAATGTCGCGATGTCGTTGACCAGGTTGCGCGTGTCGGGGGAGAAAGCGGTGACGCCCTGGCCCGCGAGCAGGCAGTACATGACGAAACGCGCGAGCACGTGGGCGACCGGCAGGAAGAGCAGGGAACGCGACTTCGGGTCGTTAATGAGGAGGGGCAGGAAGTCGTACGCCTGCAGCATCGGCGAGATGAAATTGCCGTGCGTAAGCACGACACCCTTGGGCATGCCGGTCGTGCCGGAGGTGTAGATGACTGTCGCCTCGTCACTCAGCTTGACGGCGTCGGTGCGCTCTCGCACCTGTTCGACCGTGACGCCCTGTGCTGCGCCGGTCAGGACGCGCTCGGCGCCGCGGTCCAGGGAGAGGATATGGCGCACGCCATCGGTGCGCACGGATTCGACCAGCTCGGCCTGCTGCGTGGTGGCCGTGATGACGATGCGCACGTCGGCGTCGGCCAGGATGTGCGCGATCTGCGAGGCGGAGTCCGTCTCGTAGATGGGCACCGTGATGGCGCCGCAGGACAGCGCGGCCACGTCGATGAGCGCCCACTCGTAGGAGGTGGGTGCCAGGATCGCCAGGTGGTCGCCGGGCTCGAGCCCGATGCCGATGAGGCCACGCGCAATCGAGTCGGCCTCGCCGAGGAAGGTCTCCATCGTGACGGGGCGCCACGCGCCGACGTTGGAGCGGCGCTCGATCGCGATCTGCCCGGGGTGAGACGCCACGCGCTGGTGGAGCATCTTCGGCAGGTTCATGTCCTCGGTGGCTTCTCGGGTCGCGATTGACTCCCATGAGCCGTCGGCGAGCCTGCGTACCGTCATTGCGGTCCTTTCGTGGGGTGGGCGCGGTGCGCCGTGCGTGGTGGATCAGTTTTTCTTGCCGCGGCCGAAAAGCCCGCGCTTCTTGGGCTGCTCTGCGGAGACGGGACCGCCGTAGAGGGCGTCGATCTCGTGGGCGTAGTCGGCGATGACCTTGCGGCGGCGCAGCTTCATCGACGGCGTCACGTAGCCGTTCTCGACGGTGAAGGTCGCGTCGATGATGCGGAACTTCCGAATCGACTCGGCGCGGGAGACGGCCTTGTTGGCGCGCTCGACGGCCTTCTCGAGAGATTCACGAACAGCGGGCAGCTCGGCCGCCTCGGTGGGCGAGCACTGTGGCAGGCCGTGCTTGGCCAGCCAGTCGGGCAGCATGTCGGCATCGAGGGTGAACAGGGCGCCGACGTAGGGGCGCTGATCGCCGACGACGATGACGTTCGCGATGAGCGGGTGCGTGGCCAGGGAGTCCTCGAGGACCTCGGGGGAGACGTTCTTGCCGCCCGCGGTGACGATGAGTTCCTTCTTGCGGCCCGTGATAGTCAGCTGGCCCTTGCGGTCGATCGAGCCCAGGTCGCCCGTGTGGAACCACTTGCCGTCGGGCATGACCTCGGCGGTCTGCTCGGGCAGATGGTAGTAGCCGGGCATGACGGACTGGCCGCGCACGAGGATCTCGCCGTCCTTGGCGATCTTGATGAAGTTGCCGGGCAGGGGCAGGCCGACGCCGCCGACGGGGTTCTTGCCGATGTGCTGGACGGCGATCGGGCCGGTGGTCTCGGACAGGCCGTAGCCCTGGATGAGTGTGATGCCCATGCCGGCGTAGAAGTGTGCGAGGTCGGTGGCCAGCGGCGCGCCGCCGGACACGATGTAGCGCAGGTTGGGGCCCAGGACCGAGCGGATTTTCTTGAGGACGAGCGCGTCGGCGATGCCGTGGCGCATCTTCTTGAACAGGCCGGGGCCGAAGGTCTTTTCGGAGGCCACGGAGAAGGTGCGTGCCTGCTTGGCGCTCCACGCGAACATGCGGCCCTTGATGCCGCCGCCCGCCTTGGAAGAGGCCGCGTTGTACACCTTCTCGAGGACGCGTGGGACGACGAGGAGGACGGAAGGCTTGAAGGCCTGGATGTCCGGCAGCAGGTTCTTGATGCTGGGGGAGAAGCCGAGGACGCCCTGGCCTGACAGAATGACGTGCATGACGAGGCGAGCGAGCACGTGGGCGACGGGCAGGAAGAGGAGCAGGCGGGTCTCGGGGGAGTCGATGACGTCACCGAGGACCTGGCGGGCGCCTTCTGTGGTAGCCACGAAGTTCGCGTGCGTCAGGGCCACGCCCTTCGGGTTTCCGGTTGTGCCGGAGGTGTAGATGATGGTGGCGATGTCCGAGGAGGAGATGGCCGCGCGGCGCTGCTCGACGTTTTCGATGGTGATGCCGGTGGCGGCCCGGGCGATCATGCGCTGGGCGCCGCGGTCGAAGGAGTCGACCGCCACGGTGTACTCGGGAGCCACGGAGTGCACGAGCTCGGCCTGCTGGGTGGTGGCCGTGAAGACGCGGGTGACGTGCGCGTCGGTGAGGATGTGCTCGATCTGGGCGGCGGAGTCGGACTCGTAGATCGGGACGGTGATCGCGCCGATCGAGAGCAGGGCGAGGTCGAGGAGGAGCCACTCGTACGAGGTCGGGGCCAGGATCGCGACGGCGTCGCCGGCCTGCACGCCGAGGCCGATGAGGCCGCAGGCTGTGTACTCGACCTGGCGCTGGAGCTCAGCTGTGGTCAGGGAGCGCGTGGAGCCGACGGAGGAGCGCTGCTCGACCGCCACCTGGTCGGGGTGCAGGAGGGCGCGCTTGGCCAGCATGTCGGGAACGATGTCGTGTTCGCCGACCTTGTACGTCGGCTTGATCGTGTACGAGCCATCACGCATGCGCTTCATCGTGTCCTCCGGGATGTCGGTTCAAAGACTGAACAACAGGTTCGATGTGAGTCTACTGGTTGTGGCGCGGCCCCCGCCCCTTAATCGGGGCGGGGGCCGCTCAAGTGACGATTAGATCACAGGTCGTAGTACATCTCATATTCGTAGGGGTGTACGTAGGCGCGCATCGGGGCGACCTCGTTGGTCTCCTTGTAGTCGAGCCACGTGTCGATCAGGTCCTGTGTGAAGACGTCGCCCTCGGTGAGGAACTCGTGGTCCTCGCGCAGCGCGTCGAGGGCCGCCTCGAGCGAACTGGGCAGCTTCGCGATGTCCTGGTATTCGGCCGGGGGCAGCTCGTACAGGTCCTTGTCGATCGGCGCAGCCGGCTCGATGCGGCGCTTGATGCCGTCGATGCCCGCCATGAGGCACGCGGAGAAGGCGAGATAGGGGTTCGCGCTCGGGTCCGGCACGCGGTACTCCACGCGCTTGGCCTTGGGCGACGTGCCCGTCACGGGGATACGGATGCATGCGGAGCGGTTGCGCGCCGAGTACACGAGGTTGATCGGGGCCTCGAAGCCGGGAACCAGGCGTCGGAAGGAGTTCACCGACGGGTTCGTGAAGGCCAGCAGCGCGGGCGCGTGCTCGAGCAGGCCGCCGATGAACCAGCGAGCAGTGTCGGACAGGGAGCCGTAGCCGCGCTCGTCGTAGAACAGGGGCTCGCCGTTCTTCCACAGCGAGATGTGCGTATGCATGCCCGAACCGTTGTCGCCGAACAGGGGCTTGGGCATGAAGGTCGCGGAGTGGCCGAACTCGAGGGCGGAGTTCTTGATGACGTACTTGAACTTCATCATGTCGTCGGCCGCGGTCTGCAGCGTCGCGAAGCGGTAGTTGATCTCCTGCTGGCCACCCGAGCCGACCTCGTGGTGGGCGCGCTCGATCGTCAGGCCGACCTCTTCGAGGAGGCGGCTCATCTCGTCGCGCACGTCCGCGTACTTGTCGGCGGGGGAGACGGGGAAGTAGCCGCCCTTGATGGGCACCTTGTAGCCCATGTTGCCGCCCTCTTCGGCGCGGCCGGTGTTCCAGTACGCCTCGGGGGAGTCAACGGAGAAGAAGGTGTTGTGCGGGGTGACCTGGTAGCGCACGTCGTCGAAGAGGTAGAACTCCGCCTCGGCGCCGATGAAGCACTCGTCCGCGATGCCGGTCGAACGCAGGTAGGCCTCGGCCTTGGCAGCCACCTGGCGCGGGTCGCGCGAGAAGGGCTCGTCTGTGAAGGGGTCGACGATCGAGAAGTTCACGACCAGGGTTTTGCGATCGCGGAACGGATCGACGAACGCGGAGGAGATGTCCGGGATGAGCTTCATGTCGGACTCGTGGATGGCGGTGAATCCGCGCACCGAGGAGCCGTCGAACATGAGGCCGTCCGACAAAGCGGCGTCCAGGAACTCGCTCACGGGGATCGTAAAGTGCTGCTGAACCCCGGGGACGTCGCAGAAGCGCACGTCGACGAGTTCAATGTTCTGCTCGGAGATAAAGTCTGCGACCTCTTGGGTGGAGGTGAACATGAACGTCCTTCTTTGTGGGAGAGCTGTACTCAAAGGTCAAGAATCGGTCAATTCGCAACCAAGTTCAGTATATGCCCACAGGTGGCGTGCGCGTGTATTGGTTTCATTATTCAAATGTTTCATGACATACAGCACGCCCAAGGTGGGTGCCGGGCACGCCCAGCCCCGGCCTCGTACCCTGGGAGCGTGGCAGATCCTTCGACGTACCGACCCCGCACGGGAGACATCCCGACCTCGCCGGGCGTCTATCGATTCTCAGACCCGCAGGGCCGCGTCATCTACGTCGGCAAGGCCAAAAACCTGCGCAATCGCCTCACCAACTACTTCCAGGACTTGGCGAACCTGCACCCGCGCACCCAGCAGATGGTGACGACCGCGAGTGCCGTGCAGTGGACCGTCGTGCGTTCCGAGGTTGAGGCCCTGACCCTGGAGTTCACATGGATTAAGGAATTCAATCCGCGTTTCAACGTCATGTTTAAGGACGACAAGTCCTACCCCTACCTGGCGGTGTCGATGGGGGAGCGCTTTCCCCGCGTGCAGGTGACACGCGAACGTAAGCGCGCCGGGTCGCGGTACTTCGGCCCGTACACGCAGGTGTGGGCGATTCGCGAGACGATCGATCAGCTGCTGCGCGTCTTCCCGATGCGCTCGTGTTCGGCGGGTGTGTTTCAGCGTGCGAAGGCGCAGGGGCGTCCGTGCTTGCTTGGCTATATCGACAAGTGCGCGGCCCCGTGCGTGGGCCGCATCTCGATGGAGGAGCATCGCGAGCTCGCGGAGGGGCTATGCCAGTTCATGGAGGGGCGCACGGGCCCGGTGATTCGTGACCTGGAGGAGCAGATGCGCCAGGCCTCCATGGAGCTCAACTTCGAGCGGGCGGCGAAGCTGCGCGACGACGTCAAGGCGCTGCGCACGGTGCTGGAGCGCAACGCGGCCGTGCTCGACGACGGGTCGGACGCGGACGTGTTCTCTCTCGTGAGCGACGACTTGGACGCTGCGGTGCACGTCTTCCACGTGCGCGGCGGACGTATCCGAGGCACGCGCGGCTGGGTGATTGAGCGCGTGGACGGCGCAGACGACGCGGCGCTCATGGCTCGCCTCCTCGAGCAGGTGTATTCCTCGGCGTCGCCGGACGAGGCCGGGGCCGGGAAGGCAGCCAAGGTGGCGGCCGTGAGCGTGGACGACGTCGCGCACACGCCGACGTCCGCAATCCCGCGCGAGGTGCTCGTCTCCGTTGAGCCCGAGGAGAAGGACACCATTGCGAAGTGGCTGGCCGAGATTCGCGGCGCGTCCGTGTCGGTGCACGTGCCCAAGCGCGGCCCGAAGGCCCAGATCATGGACACGGTGACGGAGAACGCCCGCCAGGCCCTCGCCCTGCACCGCACGAAGCGCGCGGGTGATATTACGGCGCGCTCGAAGGCACTCGAGCAGCTCGCGGAAAACCTCGGCCTGCCGGGTGCACCCCTGCGCATTGAGTGCTACGACGTGTCGCACACGGGCGGCGAGAACCAGGTCGCCTCGATGGTGGTCTTCGAGGACGGCATGCCGCGCAAGGACGCCTACCGCACCTACAACATCCGCGGCGAGGACGGAAACGGCACCCCCGACGACACGAGCGCGATGAACGAGGTTCTTACGCGCCGCTTCTCGCGGCTCCTCGCCGAGGAGGCCGGTGTCGACGGCGAGGACGAGGACGGCGTCGCCTACGCTTCCGGCCCGATCGACGCCATGACTGGACGCCCCAAGCGTTTCTCCTATCGTCCCGACCTGGTCGTCGTGGATGGCGGCCTGCCCCAGGTGAACGCCGCGCGCGCCGCCCTGGACGCGGTGGGCGCGGACGTGCCCGTCGTGGGCCTGGCGAAGCGGCTCGAAGAGGTGTGGATCCCCGGGGATGACTTCCCGCTGATCCTCCCACGAACGTCGGAGGCTCTCTACCTCCTGCAGTATTTGCGCGACGAGTCCCACCGCTTCGCGATCACGAAGCACCGCAAGCGGCGCTCCAAGGCCCAGCGCCGCTCGGTCCTCGATTCCATCCCAGGGCTTGGACCCGCCCGCCAGGCCGCGCTGCTCAAACATTTCGGCTCCGTCAAGCGGATTCGAGAGGCCACGCCCGAGCAGATCGCCGAGGTCAAGGGCGTGGGACTCGGCCTTGCGCGCACGATCCGCGATAGGCTAGCGGCATCGTCGAGGGAGGACACACCATGACAACGACGCTTCCCGTGCCACTGCCGGCACGCGTACTGCTGCTGGGATCGGGCGAACTCGGTAAGGAAGTCGTGATCGCCCTGCAGCGCTACGGATGCACCGTGATCGCCTGCGATTCCTACGCCAATGCTCCCGCCATGCAGGTGGCGGACGAATCTCGCGTCTTTGACATGAGCGACCCGCAGGCTCTGCGTGAGGTGCTTGACAACGTGGACGTCGATCTCATCGTCCCCGAGGTCGAGGCCATCGCGACAGACGAGCTGAGCGCCTATGAAGAGCGCGGTGTGCGCGTCGTCCCCAACGCCTTTGCCGTCCAGGCGACGATGGATCGTCAGCGCATCCGTAACCTCGCCGCGTCCCTGCCCGGCGTCCACACCTCCGCTTTCCGCTTCGCGCGCAGCGAGGCTGAGCTGGCCGCGGCTCTCGACGCGGTCGGTTACCCCGCCTTCGTCAAGCCCACGATGTCCTCCTCCGGGCACGGTCAGTCCCGCGTGACGGGACCCGAGCAGGCCGCCTCCGCCTGGGAGCACGCCGAGGAGGACGCACGCGCCACGACCGGCGTTGTCATTGTCGAAGAGGGTGTCGACTTCGAGTACGAGATCACGCTGCTCACCGTGCGCTCGTGGGACGGCGCGTCCGGCAGCGTTATGACGAGCTTTTGCGCGCCGATTGGACACCGCCAGGAGGGCGGCGACTACGTTGAATCCTGGCAGCCTATGGCCATGAGCGAGGCCGCCCTCGAGGGTGCGCGCACGATGGCTAAGGCCGTCACCGATGCGCTGGCCGAAGCCGGACACGGGCCGTGCCTCGGCATCTTTGGCGTTGAGTTCTTCGTGAAGGGTGACGAGGTCTGGTTCTCCGAGCTCTCGCCCCGCCCCCACGACACCGGCATGGTCACGATGGTGACACAAGCCCAGTCCGAGTTTGAGCTGCACGCACGCGCCATCCTCGGCCTGCCCGTCTCCACCGCACAGTCCACCCCGGGTGCGTCAGCGGTCATCAAGTCGACGAGCGCCGTCAATGTCCCCGTCTACAACGGCGTCGGTCGCGCCCTCGAATCCGCCGACATCGTGCGTCTCTTCGGCAAGCCTGTGAGCCGCGCCGGGAGGCGGGTCGGCGTCGTCGCCGCCACCGCCAGCACGCCGAAGGAAGCACGGGTTATCGCCAGACGCGCTGCCGCCGGTATCACGATCGACGAGGCCTCCGCCCCTTCCGCCTAACAGCTCCCATCACCCGACCCGCCGACCCGTCAGGAGGACGCTATGCCCGACCACACACCTACGGACGCTCACGACGTAGACGAGGCCCAGGCCTCGGTAATGAACGAGGAGAACCCTCCCACGGTCCCCGAGGGCATCGCCGTGCGTGACATGATGCGCGTCAAGTACGAGCCGCGCGCCTCCAATGAGGTTCTCATCATCACGGGCTACTCCGGGGCGGGTCGTACCGGTGCCGCCCGCGCACTCGAAGACCTTGACTGGTACGTCGTCGACAACCTGCCGCCGACGATGCTGCCCGCGCTCGTCGGCATGATGTCGAATGACCCGGCTGCGGGCGTGCACCGACTGGCTGTCGGCGTGGACGTGCGCTCGCGTACGTTCTTCCGCACGCTTGATGCCACGCTCGAACAGCTCAAGGGCGCGGGCATTGTCTATCGCGTCATCTTCCTCGAGGCCAGCCCTGAGACACTGGTGCGCCGCTACGAATCCAACCGCCGCCCGCATCCCCTCCAGGGCGCCGGTACTCTTATGGACGGCATCAAGGCTGAGATGCGTCTGCTTGCGCCCCTGCGCCGCGCCGCCGACGAGGTTATCGACACCTCCACGATGAGTGTCCACGATCTGACGAGGCGCATCCGCGACATCGTGGCGGGGGAGGAGCGCCCCCTGCAGGTCACCGTCGAATCCTTCGGCTTCAAGCACGGCCTGCCCCTCGACGCCGATCACGTCGTCGACGTGCGCTTTCTCAAGAACCCGTACTGGGTCGATGAGCTTCGCCATCTCACGGGCAAGGACCAGGCGGTCGCCGACTACGTACTGTCACAGCCGGGCGCGCGTGATTTTGCCCTCGGATATGCCGACCTTCTTGCCCCCATGCTCAGCGGCTATCTGGCAGAATTGAAGCCATTCGTCACGATCGCCGTCGGATGCACGGGCGGAAAGCACCGCTCCGTTGCGTCCTCTGAGGCTATCGCCGAACGCCTGCGCACACACGGATACACGGTTCGCGTGATGCACCGTGACATTGGGAGAGACTGATGCCCTATCTTGATGCAGCCGGCTGGGTTCAACGTGGAGAATCCGGCCAAAACATCGTCGCCCTCGGCGGCGGACACGGCCTGTCCGCAACCCTGCGGGCCCTGCGCCATATCACCCGCGCGCTGACGGCTGTTGTGACCGTCGCCGACGACGGCGGCAGCTCCGGCCGACTGCGCCAGGAGATGCCGATCCTGCCTCCTGGCGACCTGCGCATGGCGCTGGCCTCTCTCTGCGAGGAATCTGAGTGGGGCCTGACGTGGCGCGACGTCATGCAGCTGCGCCTCGACACGACCGGTCCGCTCAACGGGCACGCCCTCGGTAACCTGCTGATCTCCGGCCTGTGGCAGCTTCTCGACGATCCGGTCGAAGGCCTTGACTGGGTCGGTCGTCTGCTGGGTGCGCAGGGGCGTGTCCTGCCCATGTCGTCGACGCCGATCGACATCGAGGCGGATATGAACGACGGCGGCCGCCGCTACGTCGTGTCCGGCCAGTCCAAGGTCGCCATCGCTCCCGGCACCGTCGAGCACGTACGCATTACTCCTGAAGCGCCCGAGGTACCTGCCGCGGTCACCGAGGCTATCTCCGAGGCCGACTGGGTCGTCCTGGGACCCGGCTCGTGGTACACCTCCGTGATCCCGCACCTGCTGGTGCCAGAGATTAATCGCGCGCTTGCCACGACCGACGCCCACCGCGCGCTTGTGCTCAACCTGGCGCGCCAGCGCGGCGAAACCGACCTCATGTCGACCGCCGACCACGTGCGTGTCCTGCGCGAGTACGCTCCCATGCTCAAGCTTGATGTGGTGGTCGCCGACCCGACGGCCTGTGACGATATCGACGACCTCATCGTTGCCGCCGAAGAACTCGGTGCTCGCGTTCTCCTGCGGCAGGTTCGCACGGGTGATGGTGCCCCGCACCACGACCCGCTGCGCCTCGCCGCCGCACTGCGTGACGCATTTGACGGCTTCCTTGGCGAGGTCGGACAGCCCGAAACGTGGTTACCTTAGAACCTGTTGCCTGCTGACAAACGACATGACATATCTGGAGAAGCCGTGTCCCTGACATCTGACATGAAGGACGAGCTGGCGCGCGCCGTTATCACGACGCCGTCTGAGGTCGCCGCCGAAGTGAGCGCGACGCTGCGTTTCGCGGGAGGCCTGCACCTCGTGGGTGGGCGCATCCTCGTCGAGGCCGAGCTTGACTCGCCCGTGGCCGCGCGCCGCCTGCGCACCTACCTGCAGGCTCTGTACAACGCCGAGTCTTCTGTCGTCGTGGTGTCCGGTTCTTCTCTGCGACGTGGCAAGCGCTACGTCGTGCGCGTCGTTCATAAGGCCGACGAGCTCGCGCGCCTCACCGGCCTCGTCGATTCCCTGCGTCGCCCCGTGCGCGGCCTGCCTCCGGTGCTCGTCGCTTCCGGAACGGCGGAGGCCGCGGCTATCTGGCGCGGTGCCTTCCTCGCGCGCGGTTCGCTCATGGAACCCGGACGCTCTTCTTCCCTTGAGATCACGTGCCCCGGTCCCGAGGTGGCTCTCGCGATGGTGGGGTGTGCGCGCAAACTCGGCGCGGCCGCCCGTTCGAAAGAGGTTCGCGGTACCGACCGCGTTTCCGTCCGCGATTCGGACGCGATCGGAACCCTGATCTCCGCCATGGGCGCCCCCCAGACCTTCGAGGCGTGGCAGGAGCGGCGCGAACGCCGCGAGGCCCGAGGCAGCGCCAACCGACTGGCTAACTTTGACGACGCGAACCTGCGCCGCTCCGCCCGCGCGGCCGTCGCCGCGGGTGCCCGCGTTGAACGCGCCTTCGAGATTCTTGGAGACGACGTGCCCGCCCACCTGCTCGAGGCCGGCACTCTGCGTCTGCAGTACAAGCAGGCCTCCCTCGAGGAGCTCGGCAAGCACACGAATCCGCCTCTCACTAAGGATGCTGTCGCCGGTCGTATCCGCAGGCTTCTGGCTCTTGCGGACAAGGTCGCGCACGAGCGCGGCATCCCGGACACGGAATCCGCGCTCACCCTCGACATGCTCGAGGAGGACTGAGGTCCCTTTTTCCTGCCGCTTCGTCTCAATCCAAACGAGAATTACCCCACGTGCAGATTTTCTAATTGGATTGTGACTGAGTCCGCTTTTAGGTGTAGATTAGGAACTGCTGGAACCGCAGACATCTGCGGGCCGGGCAGGCAACCCGCAGGCCCGGTTGCATCGAAGACCGTGTCCCGTGTGGGCACGAGCAGGAGGAACATAGTGACCACCCGCGTTGGCATCAACGGCTTCGGCCGCATTGGCCGTAACTTCTTCCGCGCCGCTCTCGAGCAGGGCGCGGATATCGAGATCGTTGCCGTTAACGACCTCACCGACAACAAGACCCTCGCTCACCTGCTGAAGTACGACTCGATCACGGGTCGCTTCCAGGGCGAGGTTTCCTACGACGACGAGGGCATCATCGTCGACGGCAAGCACATCAAGGTGCTCGCGCAGCGTAACCCCGCCGACCTGCCCTGGGGCGATCTCGGCGTCGAGGTTGTCGTTGAGTCGACCGGCTTCTTCACCGACGGCGAGAAGGCCAAGGCTCACCTCGACGGTGGCGCCAAGAAGGTCGTCATCTCCGCTCCCGCGAAGAACGTCGACGGCACCTTCGTCATGGGCGTGAACGAGGCTGACTACGACAACGCCACGATGAACATCGTGTCGAACGCCTCCTGCACGACCAACTGCCTCGCCCCCCTCGCCAAGGTTCTCGAGGAGAACTTCGGCATCGAGCGCGGCATCATGACCACCATCCACTCCTACACGGGTGACCAGCGCGTCCTCGACGCCCCCCACTCGGATCTGCGTCGCGCCCGCGCCGCGGCCCTGAACATGATCCCCACCAAGACCGGTGCTGCCCAGGCTGTCGCCCTGGTTCTGCCCCAGCTCGAGGGCAAGTTCGATGGCCTCGCCGTCCGCGTCCCCACCCCGACCGGCTCCCTGACCGACCTCACCTTCATCGCGAAGAACGAGGTTTCCGTCGAGGCCGTCAAGGCTGCCGTCAAGGCTGCCGCCGAGGGTGAGCTCAAGGGTGTTCTGAAGTACACCGAGGATCCGATCGTCTCCTCCGACATCGTGGGCGACCCGCACACCTCGATCTTCGACGCCACCGAGACCAAGGTCATCGGCAACCTCGTCAAGGTCCTGTCCTGGTACGACAACGAGTGGGGCTACTCGAACGCTCTCGTTCGCCTCACCGCCCTCGTCGGCTCCAAGCTCGCCTGAGCACACAGCTGATACACCAGCCATGAGCTGATCAGCGAGATGCCCGTGCACGCTCGTGCACGGGCATCTCGTACATCGCCACCGCCTTCAGACCGAAAGGACTCCTCGTGAGGACCATCTCCACCCTGGGCGACCTGCGCGGCAAGCGCGTCCTCGTCCGCTCCGACTTCAACGTTCCGCTCAAGGACGGCGTCATCACCGACGACGGCCGTATCCGCGCGGCGCTGCCTACCCTTAAGACCCTCACCGACGCCGGTGCCAAGGTCGTCATCATGGCCCACCTCGGCCGCCCCAAGGGCAAGGTCGATCCCGCCTTCTCGCTGGCCCCCGTCGCCAAGCGCCTCGCTGAGCTTTCCGGTGTGAAGGTCACGCTGGCCTCCGACGTCGTTGGCCCGTCGGCCACCGAGACCGTCGCCGCCCTGGGTGAGGGCGAGATCGCCCTGGTCGAGAACGTCCGTTTCGATCCCCGTGAGACCTCCAAGGTCGACGAGGAGCGCGAAGAGCTTGCCCGCGAGTACGCCAAGCTCGGCGACGCGTTCGTCTCCGACGGCTTCGGCGTCGTCCACCGCAAGCAGGCCTCCGTCTACGACATTGCGAAGCTGCTGCCCTCGGCCGCTGGTCTGCTCGTCCTCAAGGAGATCGAGTCCCTGTCCAAGGTCACCGGCGACCCCGAGCGCCCCTACGGCGTCGTCCTCGGCGGCTCCAAGGTTTCCGACAAGCTCGGCGTCATCGCCAACCTGCTGAAGAAGGCTGACATGCTCTTCATCGGCGGCGGCATGGTCTTCACCTTCCTCGCCGCTCAGGGCTACTCGGTGGGCAAGTCCCTCCTCGAGGAAGACCAGATCGACACCGTCAAGGGCTACATCGCCGAGGCCGCAGAGCGCGGCGTCGACCTCGTCCTGCCCGTGGATGTCATCGTCGCCCCCGAGTTCGCGGCCGACGCGCCCGCGACCGTCGTCAAGGTCGACGCCATTCCCGACGACCAGATGGGTCTGGACATCGGCCCCGAGTCCGCGAAGCTCTTCGCCGACAAGCTGGCCACCGCGAAGACCGTGGCCTGGAATGGCCCCATGGGCGTCTTCGAGTTCGATGCGTTCGCCGGCGGCACCCGCGCCGTCGCCGAAGCCCTCTCCACGGGCTCCATGTTCTCCGTCATCGGCGGTGGCGACTCCGCCGCGGCCGTGCGCCTGCTCGGCTTCGACGAGAACACCTTCTCCCACATTTCCACTGGTGGTGGCGCCTCCCTCGAGCTCCTCGAGGGCAAGGTTCTGCCCGGTATCGCAGTTCTGGAGGACTGACTCATGGCACGTACGCCCCTGATGGCCGGCAACTGGAAGATGAACCTCGATCACCTCGAGGCCAACCGCCTCGTCCAGGGCCTGGAGATGGCCCTGTCCGACGCAGGCCACGACTACTCCAAGTGCGAGGTCCTCGTCATCCCGCCGTTCACCGACATCCGCACCGTCCAGACCATCGTTGATGCCGATGATCTGCAGATCAAGTACGGTGCTCAGGACGTCTCGATCCACGACAATGGCGCCTACACCGGTGAAATCTCCACCGAAATGCTGACCAAGCTCGGCGTCTCCTATGTGGTCATGGGCCACTCCGAGCGTCGCGAGTACCACGGTGAGTCCGACGAGCTCGTCGGTGCCAAGGCCCGCAAGGTCTTCGACGCCGGCATGACCCCGATCCTGTGCTGCGGCGAGGCCCTCGAGGTCCGCAAGGCCGGCACCTACGTCGAGTTCGTGCTCGGCCAGATCCGCGCCGCCCTCGCCGGCTGGAAGGCCGAAGAGGTCGCCAAGATCGTCATCGCCTACGAGCCCATCTGGGCCATCGGCACCGGCGAAACCGCTTCCGCCGAGGACGCCCAGGAAGTGTGCGGTGCCATCCGCGCTGCCCTGGCCGAGGACTTCGGCGCCGAGACCGCCGAGTCCACGCGCATCCTCTACGGCGGCTCCGCCAAGCCCGACAACATCAAGGAGCTCATGGCTCAGCCCGACGTCGACGGCGGCCTCGTCGGCGGCGCGTCCCTCAAGGCTGACTCCTTCGCCGCCATGGCGACGTTCTACGCCTGAGAAACCGTAACGCGCCCACTCCGCCCAGCCACGTAAGCCGGGTCGGAGCGGACGCGAGGTGGGGCCAACCGGTGTGCCGGTTGGCCCCACCGGCATTCTCAGTTAGACTAAAGCTATATGTGCCCCGATCCGGGGCGAACTGCGATAGAAACTGGATTGACCGTGACCATTCTGAACAACGTCCTGATCGTGCTGATCTTCCTGACCAGCATCCTGCTGACCCTGACCGTCCTCATGCACAAGGGACAGGGTGGCGGTCTGTCGGACATGTTCGGTGGCGGCATTTCCTCGTCGGCCGGCTCCTCCGGTGTCGCCGAGCGTAACCTGAACCGCATCACGCTGGGCACGCTGCTCATCTGGCTGGTGTGCATCATTGGCTACGCGCTGCTGGCGAAGTTCGGTAGCTAATACTCGTGACGTACGTAGCGCTGTGGCTCCCCGCACTCGTGTGGGGAGCCCTCTTTCTCTGGTCCTATTGGCGCGAACCTCGGCAGTTTCGCAACGCGTTCTTTCTTTTCTTCTTCTGCGCGTCCACCCTCAGCGCAGCCGCGGAGGCCTTCGCTCAGTGGTGGATCACGGTCCCGATCTTCCTGGCCGTCGCGCTCGCCCCGGTCGTCACGATCGTCTTCATGGTGGTCAACCAGGTCAGCCTCGTTCGGCGCGAGGGTTTCTCCTTCGCTCACGCCCTGCCGCTGCTCTTCGCGTGCGCGATCGTCGCCTGGTTCGGTGTGCTTCCCGTTGCAGTTGCCCTGCGAGCACCGGAAGTGGTAATCGGCTTCGTCCTCGCGATCATGGCTTGCGGCGCGTGGTTCTTCCTATCGTTTGCAGCACTGCTCCTTTACTCGTGGCTCTACCGTTCGCTCCCGAGGAAGCGGCACTACGAGTTCATCATCATCCACGGTGCGGGACTGATAGGGGAGGAGCTGACGCCTCTGCTGCGCGGACGCGTCGAGTGCGCCTACGAGCTGTGGGTCACTCAGGGGCGGCACGCGACCCTCGTTCCGTCGGGAGGGCAGGGTGAGGACGAGGAAATCTCCGAGGCGGAGGCGATGGCGCGTTACCTGCGTAGCCTCGGTGTTCCCGACACCAAGATGCTCCTGGAGGATCGATCGACGACGACGTGGGAGAACCTGAGGTTCTCACGGGACCTTATCGCCGAAAACTCCTCGGGCGGAGCGCCGCGAAGCGCATTGGTCACCAGCGACTATCACGTGTTCCGTGCCGCCATGTACGCGCGGGCAGTCGGATTAAACGCCGACGGGCTGGGCTCGCGAACTGCACGCTACTACTTCCCGACGGCCTTCATCCGAGAGTTCATCGCAATCACGCGCAGGTACTGGTGGCCGTACGCGACGATCATGGGCCTGTGGGCGATTTTTACGGTCATCGCCCTGATCTTGCACTAGATTGGTGCGCTCAACGGGCGCCTGCCTCACGGCGCGAGCGTAGCGATGCTGGCCGCAGCCGCCTCGTCAAGGTAGACGCGTGTCGTGGGGGCAAGGACGCCCGCGACTGGGAGGTCGAGGGGAGACGCGCCCGCAAAGGCTTGCCCGAGAGCATCCGCCTTCGCTGTACCCGCCGTCGTCAGCCACACCTCGCCGCACGCGCGCATGACTGGCATCGATACCGTGATGCGCTCGGGTGGGGGCTTGGGAGAATTGCGGATCGCCAGAATGGGGGAGGCCTCGTCCATGTCGACGCGTCCCGGGAAGAGTGAGCAGATGTGCCCGTCGGGGCCCATGCCGATCAGTGCGATGTCAAAGGAACCCTCGCCCATCAGCTCACGCCACGTGTCAGCGAACGCCGTGGTCGCCTCGTCAAGGGAACCCGCGCCAGGAGCGGACGCATCCGAGGTCGGCATACGGACGAACTCGACGCCGGTGGCCGCGTGGAGGAAGCCCTCCCACGCCTGATCATCGTTGCGATCCTCGTTGCCCGCCGGCACATAACGCTCGTCGACCAGCCACACGCGCACGCGTGACCAGTCGATCTTGTCGGCAGACGGGAGCAACGACGGCAAGAGGGTTGTCGTGATGGCGCCCCCCGAGATGGCCAGATTGATGCGCGAGTCAGCTCCGGCCTCGTCGATGAGTGTGTTGAGACGAGCGAGGAACGCGCGGCCGACGGCCTCGTTCAGTTCCTCGACGGTCGGGTAGACCTCGAACGTGTGGACAGTCGCCATCGTCACTCACCCTCAGAGCAAGCAGCCAGCCGCGGGAGTTCCTTGGTGAGGAGCTCCCCGTAGTACACGTCCGGATCCATGCGACGCAGATCCTCCATGAGGGAGTCCTGCACGGAGCGGCGTGCGAGGTTCACGGAGCGATCCTCGAGGCCCGGGCGCGACAGGCGCGCGACCGATGAGGAGGCGCTACGCGACAGCGACACGGTCTCGTCGTCGTCGAAGAAGAACGTGATGTCCGTGATTGTGAGGGCCTCGGGATCCACGACTCGCTCGACGGGCACACCCAGCTGGTGGTGCAGCCACGCGGCCACGAGGAAAGGCGAGGGGTGCGTCGCGTTACCCGCGACGCGGATCGACGTCGGCAGGCGGTCAAAGTCCTCTGCGACGGCCGCAAGCAGTGCCCGCCACAGAGTGACGCCGGCCCACGCGAGATCAGTGTCGCCGGGGGTGTAGACGGCCGAGAGGGCCGACAGGGTATCCATGGGACACTCTGTTGCGCGCGAGTCTGTAATGCGCTTGACCGCGAGGCGACCAAGCGGGTGCGCGCCCGGGTTCTGCGGGGGAACGACCGGCCAGTAGGTGACGACAGGCGTGTCAGACTGGAGAAGCGGCATGACGAGCGAGTCGATGTTCGACGCGGCCTCACCGCGAGGCTCAAGGATGATGATGTCGGACAGGCCCGCTGCGTCGCCGACGCGGATCTGGGCGTTCAGACGCGCCGTGCCCTCTGTGGACTCAGGCTCGACGATGACGATCACGCGGCAGGGATGCTCGCGCGAGACCGCGTCGGAAACCTCGATCGCGTTGTCGACATCGATGAGGTCGGGCACGCAGATGAGCAGTGTGAGGACACGGCTCAGAGCGGCGGAACCGCGCTCGTCGCGCAGCTCCACGATGCGGGAGGCGACCTCGGCCGACGTGGTGTTCTTCAGGGTGATGATCACGGGAGCCTCCAGAAACGGCCGTCGCGGGCCAGCATGTCGTGCGCGGATTGGGGACCCCACGTGCCGGGCGCGTAGGGCTCGGGCTGCCCCTGGGTTTCCCAGAAGGACAGGATCGGGTCGAGGATCTTCCACGAGGCCTCGACCTCGCGCTGGTGCGGGAACAGGGGAGCGGAGCCGACGAGCGCGTCCAGGATGAGGCGCTCGTATGCCTCAGGCGAGTCCTCGGTGAACGCGTGACCGTAGGCGAAGTCCATGGTCACGTCACGCACCTGCATGGAAGTGCCCGGAACCTTCGCGCCGAGCTTGAGGGTCAGGCCCTCGTCCGGCTGGACGCGGATAACGAGCGCGTTCTGGCCGGACTCGCTGAGCTCGGAGTTGCCGAAGGGCACGTGGGCCGAGCGCTTGAAAATGACAGCAATCTCGGTGACGCGCTTGCCGAGGCGCTTGCCGGCGCGCAGGTAGAAGGGCACGCCCGCCCAGCGACGCGTGTCCACGAAGAGTTTAATCGCGGCGAAGGTTTCGGTGGTCGAGTCGGCCGGAATGCCGTCCTCTTCGAGGTAGCCGCGCACCTGATCGCCGCCCTGCCAGCCGCCGGCGTACTGCCCGCGAGCCGTATCGATGGCCAGGTCCTCGGGCAGGCGCACTGCAGAGAGCACCTTCTCCTTCTCCGATCGGATTTCCTCGGGCGTGAAGTGGACGGGCTCCTCCATGGCGGTCAGTGCCATGAGCTGCAGCAGGTGGTTCTGGATGATGTCACGGGCCGCGCCGATGCCGTCGTAGTAGCCCGCGCGCGTGCCGATGCCGATGTCCTCGGCCATCGTGATCTGCACGGAATCGACGTAGTTCGCCTTCCATAGCGGCTCGAACATCGCGTTCGCGAAGCGCATCGCCATGATGTTCTGGACGGTTTCCTTGCCCAGGTAGTGGTCAATGCGGAAGACGTCCTGCTCGTCGAAGATCTGCGAGATGACATCGGAGAGCACTTGCGCGGACTTGAGGTCGTGTCCGAAAGGCTTCTCGATGATGACGCGACGCCATTCGCGACCCTGACGTTTGTTGAGGCCCGTGTCGGACAGGTGCTTGGCCACGACCGGGAAGTACGACGGAGGAATGGACAGATAGAAGGCGTGGTTGCCGCCGGTGCCGCGTGAGTGGTCGAGTTCGGCGACGGTCTCGGCGAGGCGACGGTAGGCTTCCGGATCGTCGAAGGTGCCGGAGACGAAGCGCAGGCCCGAGCGGAGCTGATTCCAGGTTCCCTCGTTGAAGCCTGTGCGTGTGTGTGCCTCGATGGACGCGCGCACGTATTCCTCGAAGTCCTGAGGGCTCCAGTCGCGGCGCGCGAAGCCGGTGAGGGAAAACGCCGGGTGGAGAAGGCCTCGGTTTGCGAGGTCGTAGATCGCAGGGAGCAACTTCTTGCGAGCGAGGTCACCGGTGATACCGAAGATGACGAGGCCGCACGGCGGGGAGATGCGCGGAAGCCTGCGATCCTGTGGATCGCGCAGGGTGGGGATCTCGTTGGTCACGAGTGGTCGCTCCGTTCGCTAGGGGGAAGGACGAGGCCGGGGCCCGAACGCTTCGCCCGAAGGGGGAAATGGAACGGGACCGAGGACCCACACATGTGTAAGAGAATAGGGCTGCTGGCACGCCCTCGCGCGCCAGCAGCCCTATGTTCAGTTCAGTTGACTATAAAGTCACGAACGAGCGGCCTCGATGGATTCCTTCGCGGCTGCGGCCACGTGCTCGGCATCGATGCCGTATTCCTTGAAGAGGAGTTCGCCCGGCGCGGAGGCGCCGAAGTGCTCGATGGAGACCGCGCGGCCGGCGTCGCCGATCCAGCGGTACCACGGCAGGGCGATGCCGGCCTCGACGGAGACGCGGGCGCGCACCGACGGGGGCAGGACGGAGTCGCGGTACTCGCGGTCCTGGGCTTCGAACCAGTCGAGGCAGGGCACGGACACGACGCGGGCGGCGATGCCGTCGGCGGCCAGGGCTTCGCGCGCCTCGAGGGCGACGGAGACCTCGGAGCCGGAGGCCAGCAGGATCACGTCGGGCGTTCCCTCGGTGTCGGCCAGGACGTAGGCACCGCGCGCCAGGTCCTCGGTGGTGGCCAGGCCGGTGCCTTCGCCACGTGCCGGGTTGGGCAGGTTCTGGCGCGACAGGATGATGGCGGCCGGGTGGGTCTGCTCGAGGATGGCCTTCCAGGATGCGGCCGTCTCGGCGGCGTCGGCGGGACGCACGACAGCGAAGTTCGGAATCGCGCGGTAGGAGGCCAGGTGCTCGATCGGCTGGTGGGTCGGGCCGTCCTCGCCCACGCCGATGGAGTCGTGGGTCCACACGTAGGTGACGGGCAGATCCATGAGGGCGGCGAGGCGCACGGCGCCGCGCATGAAGTCGGAGAACACGAAGAACGTGCCGCCGTACGCGCGGGTGAAGCCGTCAGCGGCGATGCCGTTGAGGGCGGCGCCCATCGCGAACTCACGCACGCCGAAGTGGAGGTTGCGGCCGAACTCGTCGCCGCTGAAGGACGAGGAGGAACGGTGCGCGGGCAGGAACGAGGGCTCGCCCTTCAGGAAGGTGTTGTTCGAGCCGGCGAGGTCGGCGGAGCCGCCCCACAGCTCGGGCAGGACGGGGGCGATCGCGTTGAGGACCTGGCCGGAGGCGGCGCGGGTCGCGATGGCCTTGCCCTCTTCGAAGGTGGGCAGTGCGGCTTCCCAGCCCTCGGGGAGGCGGCCTTCGAGGAGACGCTCCAGCAGGGCGGCCTGCTCGGGGTGAGCGGCCTTCCACGCCTCGAAGCGGGCATCCCAATCCTTGCGGTACTCGGCGGCGCGGGCGGCGGCGCGGGCGCGGACCTCGTCCACGATGGCGGCGTCAGCGTCGAACATCTTCTCGGGGTCGGTGCCCAGGGCTTCCTTCAGGCCCTTGAGGGCCTCGGAACCGAGCTTGGAGCCGTGGATGCCACCGGTGTTCTGCTTGCCGGGGGTCGGCCAGCCGATGATGGTGCGCAGCGCGATGAGCGAGGGCTTCTTCGTCTCGGCCTTGGCGGCGTCGAGGGCGTCGTTCAGGGCAGCGGTGTTCTCCTCGTAGGAGCCGTCCTCACCGAGCCAGTCGACGCGCTGGACGTGCCAGCCGTAGGCCTCGTAGCGGGCCAGGACGTCCTCGGTGAAGGCGATCGAGGTGTCGTCTTCGATGGAGATGTGGTTGTCGTCCCAGATGACGGTGATGTTGCCCAGCTCCTGGGTGCCCGCGAGCGACGAAGCCTCGGCGGAGACGCCTTCCTGGAAGCAGCCGTCGCCGGCGATGACGTAGACGTTGTGGTCGAAGACGGACTCGCCGAGGGGGGTCTCGGGATCGAGCAGGCCGTGGACGCGGCGGGCGTTCATGGCGAAGCCGACGGCGGAGGCGATGCCGGTGCCCAGCGGGCCGGTGGTGATCTCAACGCCCTTGGTGTGGCCGTACTCGGGGTGGCCGGGGGTCAGGGAGCCGGCGGTGCGCAGGGTCTTGATGTCGTCGAGCTCGAGACCGAAGCCGGACAGGTAGAGCTGGACGTACTGGGTCAGCGACGAGTGGCCGGCCGAGAGGATGAAGCGGTCGCGTCCGATCCAGCGGGGGTCGGCCGGGTCGACGTTCATGACCTTGTTGTAGAGGAGGTAGGCGGCGGGGGCGAGTGAGATGGCGGTACCGGGGTGGCCCGAACCGGCCTGCTCGACGGCGTCGGCGGCGAGGAGCTTAGCGGTCTTGACCGCTTCGTCATCGATGTGATCCCAGTGAAGTGACACGTTGGTCTCCAGTTGTTGGGCCCCTGCATTGGGGCGGAAATGGTTTACCGCGTCACAGTCTAGCGAATATGTGCGCATGCCGATAGCGCTCACGCACATATGTTGCACAGTCGCTTACCCTGTCACTATGACGTCTTTGGAAGCTGTCGTTGACGAGTGGGTGGATTATCTGCGCGTCGAGAAAGGGGCCTCTGCGCATACAGTTTCGAACTATCGCAGGGATGCAGCTCGCTACGCGTTTGACATGAAGGCCCGCGGAAAGGTCACTGTCGCGGACGTGAGTACGCGAGACATCGAGGATTACATGATGCGTCTGGCCTCCGGTGAGGTCACTGGCAAACCCGCTGCGGCCTCGTCCGTGGCGCGCGCGTCCGCCGCGATCCGCGGACTGCACAAGTACGCGCTCACCGAGGGTGCTGTTGGGACGGACGTGGCTGCGGCGCTGCATGCTCCTCGTCAAGGCCGTCACCTGCCCAAGGCTCTGTCGGTCGACGAGATTGGGCGCCTCCTCGACGCCGCTCATGCAGATGATTCCCCGATTGGCCTGCGCGACGCAGCTCTGCTCGAACTTCTTTACGCGACGGGCGCTCGCGTATCCGAGGCCGTCTCGCTCAGCGCCGACGACCTGGACCTCGACGGCGATGTTCCCGTCGTGCGCCTGTTTGGCAAAGGACGTAAAGAACGAATCGTTCCCGTGGGGTCCTTCGCGGTCGACGCTCTTCACGCGTATCGGGTGCGTGCTCGCCCGGTACTCGCCGCACGAGGCCGTGGATCCACCGTATTCTTCCTGAACTCTCGGGGTGGCGCGATGTCCCGGCAGAGCGCCTGGACGGCCATCCGACGCGCGGCGGAGGCGGCGCAGCTGGGAGATCGCGTGTCCCCGCATACCTTGCGGCATTCTTTTGCAACACACCTGCTTGAAGGTGGAGCGAGTGTGCGTGAGGTGCAGGAACTCCTTGGACACGCATCGGTGGCGACGACGCAGATTTACACCCAGGTGACCGCCCAGGCGCTGCGTGAGGTATTTACGCTCTCGCACCCGCGGGCGCGTGGCACCGACGCATCGGCGCGGTCATGAATTAGGATGGGGGCGTGACCACGAACTCGCATCCTACGCTGACGCCCGACCTGCACGAAGAGCCGGTCGATTTTCCCGTGCCCGCGCCGCTGTCGGGGCATGGTCCCGCCCGCGTGATCGCGATGTGCAACCAGAAGGGCGGCGTCGGTAAGACGACGACCACCATTAACCTGGGCGCCGCGTTGGCCGAGTACGGCCGTCGTGTTTTGATCGTGGACTTCGATCCGCAGGGTGCCGCATCTGTGGGCCTGGGAATCAACGCCCTCGACATGGAGCAGACGATCTATACGCTGCTCATGAACCCGAAGGCGGACGTCAAGGCGACGATTTGTCACACGTCGACGGAGAACCTCGACATCATTCCGGCGAACATCGACCTGTCCGCGGCGGAGGTTCAGCTCGTCAACGAGGTTGCCCGCGAGAGTGCTCTCGCGCGCGTGCTGCGCCACGTTGAATCCGACTACGACGTGGTGCTCATCGACTGCCAGCCTTCCCTGGGCCTACTCGCGGTCAATGCTCTGACGGCAGCTCACGGTGTCATCGTTCCGGTCGAGGCGGAGTTCTTCGCGCTGCGTGGCGTGGCGCTGCTGGTCGAGACGATCGAGACGGTGCGTGATCGCATCAACCCGCGCCTGAAGATCGACGGCATCGTCGCCACGATGGTCGACTCGCGCACGCTGCACTCCCGTGAGGTCCTCCAGCGCCTGCAGGAGGCTTTCGGCGATCTCGTGTTCGATACCCGTATCGGCCGCACGATCAAGTTCCCGGACGCGTCGGTGGCCACCGAGCCGATCATCTCCTACGCTCCCAACCACGCGGGCGCTCACGCGTACCGTCGACTCGCGCGGGAAGTCATCGCCCGTGGCGACGCGGCCTGACACTCTCGAGGTTCAAGGGGAGTTTGACCTCTTTGCGGTCTCGCTCCCGGTTTTTGAAGGTCCATTCGACCTCCTCCTCTCGCTGATCGCGCGCAAGAAACTCGACATTACCGAGGTCGCGCTCGCGCAGGTGACCGACGAGTTCATCGCTTTCATGAAAGCGTCGCCGGACTTGTCTCGTACGACGGAGTTTCTGGTTGTCGCCGCCACGCTCCTGGATATGAAAGCGGCGCACCTGCTGCCTCGCATCGACGAGGAGGATAACGCGTCCGAGGCCGACTTGGAGGCCCGCGATCTTCTATTTTCACGGCTCCTGCAGTATCGGGCTTTCAAGGAAGCGGCGAAGAGCATTGATCAGCGAATGGGGGAGTACGGATCCTACGTCGCCAGGGATGTTCCCCTCGAACCTCATTTCGCAAGCCTGTTGCCCGAGCTTCGGTGGCTGACAACCCCTGAAGACCTTGCTCGTTTGGCGGCCGATGCCCTGTCATCGACGAGCCCGACGGTTCAGGTCGCCCACCTGCACGATCCCGTCGTACCCGTACGCGAGCAAGCCCTCGTCGTCTCGGCAATGCTGGCCGATGCGGGGCGCATGACCTTCCACGAGCTCGTGGTGGATGCGGCGACACGTGCCGTCGTCGTCTCTCGCTTCCTCGCGCTCTTGGAACTCTACAGGCGTGGAGCCATTGAATTTGAGCAAGACGGGGCGCTCGGCACGCTGACGATTCAGTGGACCGGCAGCGAGGGCAGCGTTGACATCGACGTGGATGACTACACGGGTGCGGGCGACGCGGACTCAGCCACGGCCTCGTCCCCGAGCGGTGCAGCCATTGAGACAGAAGGAGGAGACGCGGATGAGTGAGAACACGCTGCGCGGTCCGATCGAGGCGATCCTGATGGTGGCGTCGGAGCCCGTTGCCGCGTCCGATCTCGCCGACGTCCTCGGGGTAAGAGTCGAGGAGATCGAGGCGCAGCTGCGCGGGCTCGCCGCCGAGTATTTAGGCGAAGAACAGGATCGCCCGCGCGGCTTCGAACTACGCGAAGTGGCGGGTGGCTGGCGTATCTATTCCGCACGGGCATACGCTGACGTGGTCGGGCGCTTCGTCGTTGGATCGTCGCACGCGCGCCTGTCTCAGGCGGCGCTCGAAACGTTGGCTGTCATTGCCTACCGTCAGCCCATTTCGAGGGCGCGAATCTGCCGTATTCGCGGGGTGAACGTGGATGGCGTCGTGCGCACGCTGCTCGCCCGAGGCCTCGTGGAAGAGACGGGACTGACACCATCCGGTGCGCGCCTGTACGGGACGACCGGGGAATTTCTTGAGAAAATGGGATTAACGAGCCTGTCGGAACTGGTACCGTTGGCACCCTACCTGCCGGACGCCGACGCGCTGGATGAATTGGAGGAAGAACTATGAGGGCTAACCCCTACACCGAGGGTGGAGTGCGCCTGCAGAAGGTGCTCGCCCAGGCTGGCGTCGCATCCAGGCGTGCGTCCGAACAGATGATCGCCGACGGGCGCGTGAGCGTCGACGGCACCGTGGTACGTAACCAGGGCGTGCGCGTGGACCCGGCGACGCAGGTCATTCATGTGGACGGAGAGCGCCTGATCCTCGATGAGACGAAGCACATCGTCCTGGCCGTCAACAAGCCGATCGGCACGGTTTCTACGATGAGCGACCCGGAGGGACGTCCTACGATCGCCGACCTGATCGCCGACTACCCGGAGCGTCTCTACCACGTGGGTCGTCTTGATATTGACACGTCCGGCCTGCTGCTGCTGACCAACGATGGTGAGCTGGCGAACCGTCTGACTCATCCGAAGTACGAGATCCGTAAGACCTACGTGGCGCGTCTGCACGGCGAGGTCAAGCCCGGCGTCAAGCGCACGCTCATGAACGGCATCGAGCTGGAGGACGGACCGATCAAGGTTGATTCCTTCCGTGTCGTCGACACCTACGGCGACATCACCACCGTTGAGATCGTTGTGCACGAGGGCCGCAACCGCCTCGTGCGGCGAATGATGGAGGCCGTCGGTTACCCGGTTCGTGAGCTGGTGCGCACCGGCTTCGGTCCGATCTCTCTCGATCACCTGAAGCAGGGTACGACGCGACGCGTCAAGGGCAACGCTCTGACTGCGCTCTACGACGCCGTCGGCCTGTGAGCGGCTCGGGTACGGCTGTGGGGGAACGCGCAGTTTCGACTGTTGGCCCCGTCCTCATCATCGGATCGGGCCTACTCGGCGCGTCGCTGGGGCTTGCCCTGCGTGCCGGGGGAGTGCGGGTTTATCTCGAGGACGCCTCGCCCACCTCGTTGCGCCTGGCTTCCGACGTCGGTGCGGGAGACGCTTTCGCTGACGTCCTCGCTGATTCCGGTGTGCGTCGCGCCGAGTGCGGGTCGGACCATCCCGGCTATGAGGCTCCACGGCTCGTCGTCGTCGCGACGCCACCGGATGTTGCGGACCGCGTGATCGTCGAGTCGCTGCTGCGTTTTCCCGATGCGATCGTCACCGACGTTGCGTCGGTGAAGGATGCCGTCGTCGCCGACGTCCTGTCCGGCCTTGAGGCCGAGGGTGCATCCGAGGCCTCGTCGCGCTATGTCGGTTCCCATCCGATGGCGGGACGCGAGCGCAGTGGCGCGGGTGCCGCGGATGCTGACCTGTTCTATGGGCGCCCGTGGGTCATCGTGGCGCATCAGAACACCTGGCCTCGAGCCGTGTTGGTCGCCCGTGCGCTTGCTACCGACGTTGGTGCCGTGCCGTTGGAGATGAATGCGGGGACGCACGATCACTCGGTTGCCCTCGTGTCTCATGTTCCGCAGCTCGTCTCATCGATGCTCGCCGCACGTCTCGTCGATGCCCCTGCTCAGGCGCTGGGCTTGGCGGGGCAAGGGTTGCGTGACACCGCTCGTATCGCTGGATCTGACCCGCGTTTGTGGACGGCGATTCTCGCGGGTAACGCGGGTCCTGTGGCGTCGATTCTGCGTGACCTGCGTGGCGATCTCGATGACCTGTTGACGCACCTCGACGCTGCGGCTGAGCTGGGTCCGCTGCGTGGCGGAAGCGTCGGAGCCATTAATCGAGTGATGACCGCCGGCAACCAGGGTGTGGCCCGTATTCCTGGCAAGCACGGTGGAGCGCCGTCACGATACGCGGAAATCGAGGTTCTGATTCCCGATGAGCCGGGCGCACTCGGGCGCTTGTTCAGCGAGCTGGGTGAATCAGGCATCAACATCGAAGACCTTGTGCTCGAGCACTCGGCGGGCGCACAGGCCGGCGTCGCTCGCGTCATGATTGACCCTTCCGTTTCGGACCGTTGTGTCGCTGACCTGCAGGAGCGGGGCTGGCGACTGATCACCCACTAAACACCTCGATGAGGAGATTGCTGCAATGAATGACTCGATGCGCAGGGATGCCATTTCACGTGTTGGTATCACGATTGCTATCGATGGCCCCGCGGGTTCTGGAAAGTCCACGGTCTCGAAGGCGTTGGCAACGAGGCTTGGTATCGGCTACCTCGACACGGGGGCGATGTACCGCGCGCTGACGTGGTACTGCTTGGATCGCGGTATTGATCTGGCGGACGGTGAAGCTGTTGCCGCAGCCGCCGACGAGATGCCCCTGCGGCTCGTGTCGGATCCCGCTGATCCTCACGTGTGGGTGGGTGATCGTGAGGTCACTCAGGAGATTCGTGATCCCCGTATCGCGTTGGAAATCAAGCACGTGTCGACGAACCTCGACGTGCGCGCGTGGATGGCGACCGAGCAGCGCCGTCGCATGATGGAGGCCCGCGAGGAGGGCTCGGGCATGATCGCCGAAGGCCGTGACATCACGACGGTGGTATGCCCCGATGCCGACGTGCGCATCCTGCTTCTGGCCGATCAGGAGGCGCGCCTGCGTCGCCGTACGCTCGAGCTGTACGGCGATGCGACCGACGAACACATGGAGATCGTGCGTGCGCAGGTCGAGGGCCGCGACAAAGCGGATTCTGCGGTGTCCGAGTTCATGGTGGCAGCGCCCGGCGTGGAAACGGTGGATTCGACCGGCTTGGATATCGACGGTGTGTGCGAGGCGATTCTCGCTTACGTGGACGCCGACCTCGCCCGGCGTGACGCGCAGTAGGAACCGAGAAGGTATGCGTGTGCCCCGCACCAACAGGTGCGGGGCACACGCATACGGTGCCTAATAGCTGGGATAGTTCTGTCCGGTAGCTGTGCCGCCCGCCTGGCCGTCAGCCGGGCCGAACGGTGGGTACTGGGCCTGTGTGGAGGGCGCTGTTCCATACCCCTGGTCGTTGCCTTGCGTACCATACGTCGGCCCCTGGGTACCCTGAGTTCCGTATCCGTAGGAGGGCGCCCGACCACCATACCCGTACGCGGTTTCCTGGCCGGATTGGGTTCCGTAACCGTAGCCGGGTCCCTGGGCGGGCTGCATGCCATAGACCGGTCCCTGGCCCGTCGGCGTGCCGTAGGTCGGTACCTGGGCAGGGGCGGTGCCGTAGCCGTTCACGCCAGGTGTCCCTGGCGGCACCGGGCCACCGCTGTAGGAGGTATTTCGCGACCAGAGAGGGTTGAAGCCGGTGTAGCGCGATCGGCTCGGGGGAACGGTGCCCTGAGGATAGCCTGTTACCCCGTACTGCGGTCCATTGGTCCCGGTGTAGTTAGGCATATCGTGGACGTCCTTGCGTGCCCGTCGATAAAAAATCATGTAGACGATGGACGCAGGCAAGAAAATGATCGTGATAATCACGATGAGAACGAGGGCCTCAAACGTCGTGAGTCTTGAATCTGAGGTGCTAGAAGTGCTGCGACGTGTATGCGAGAGAGCGTTGCTGACATGGGCTTCATGCAGTGCCTGCGAGGCTGTCGTGGTGTTCAGCCCAATCGTGGCGTCGGAGGCAGGTAACGCTGCAGAGTACGTGACGCTCGGGGTGGTCGGCTGTGCAGATGTGTGTGGAGCGGGACTAACGAGTGCGGTTACTGCGCAGGCAAGGGTGGTTCCGTAGGTAAGAAGCCGATGGGGAATCATGTGGTGTGTCCTCCGTGCGCGGTAGGGGAACAGGGGTAACCGGTTCGATAAACAGCCGGTTGTGTGTACCGACGCGATACAGGGCCTTGATAATGGGCAGAGCGGGCGGATCGAGCGCCAGCGGGAGCGCCTCGCGTCCGATCGCACGCAGGCGAGCTGGACTCAGTATCCGCCGCCGTAGGAGCCGTAGCTACCGTTCGTGCCCGACGTTGGGTAACCACCCTGCTGGCTGCCGTATGGGTTCCCGTAATCTCCCGAGCCGTAGCCGTTTGCCTGCTGGATCGGTGCGTTCATGGGCGCACCTGACTGGGGATACTGAGGCCCTCCGTAGACACTGCCCGTGACGCCATACTGAGGCCCGCCGGGTCCGTTGTAGTTCACGGTCTGCATCTGGCGGCGCGACCCCTGGCTCGCCAGGTAACGGAAGAGGTAGTAGCCGCCTGCGATGAGAGCGAAAAGGACTAGGGAGATGACGACGGCCACAGGGTCGTGGGACGTGGTCCGAGAGCGGAAACGTCGACGGGTTGGCGCCGGTACCGCCGCGCTCGCTTGCACCGTGTCCATGGTGGTAACAGCACGTGCCGGAGAGCTTTCCGCGCTCACGACGACCGCGTTTGCCCGGGCTGTCGGTGTATCCCACATGCCGACGGATGGGACTGCGACTCCAGTGACCGCAAGGGCGAGGGTCGCAGTGGATGTCAGTAGTCGGCGGACGGTCATTTGGATTGCTCCCACGGTGTGTAATGATGACGGATAGACATCAGTCTAGCCGTGCGATTGGTTGATGACCCGCTGTTCCGTGAGGCGATATGGAGGAGGTGAACGCGGACGTCGTGTGGGGCCTTCGGCGCGACGCGCGAATGTGTCATGGCGCACCCCTGTCGGGTTGCTTCCTACTCTCCGGGTGCGCTATAGTTCTACAGGTCGCCACGGCGACGAACTGAATACGGGCTGTGGCGCAGCTTGGTAGCGCACTTGACTGGGGGTCAAGGGGTCGTGGGTTCAAATCCCGCCAGCCCGACGAAAGAACCGTGAGGAGTTTTCCTCGCGGTTTTTTGTTGCCCCGTCGTTCGATCGTCGTGGGCTAGTGGCTGGGGGACCTCTGTCCTTGCCGAGTACGTTCCCGTGGTTTGTAACCGAAATGTGACCCACATTTGCTCGCTTTTATTTCGGCCGGTAAAACGTGGTTTTCTCGCAAATACTCGCAGATTTTCGCAGGTCGCATGCGGTGCGTGGGTGCATTAAAACGGTCTCAATCAGTTCAATGACTGGAGTAAACTGTTTCACAGGTCGAAGTCGTCAACGGGGATGATTTCGACCTGCTTACTGTTGGCGTCTGGGCAGGTGATATGCCCTTTCCTCTGGCTACTAGCTTCTCGCGCACTCGTGCGGTTTTCTACAGTTTCAACTCGCGCGGCTTCGTGTCTCCACAACGACATCCCGGCCTCGTCCATGAAGAACGAGGCCGGGGAACGTGCGCACAGTCGGATAGTCTTTTACTGCGCGGGAGTCTCTTCGGTACTGTCCGGATCCACCGCGAAGTCCTCCAGTGTCGGATTCGCAGTTTCCGGGTTCTCGAACTCGGTCACCATCGTTACCTCGTTGATGGCCGGCTCAGACACTGTCATCGCAGTTGTGTTTCCCGTCTGAGAGACGATGTTCAGCCGGTTGTTGGCGTCAAGTTCGACAACGAAGAGATCCTCCAGGTCGCCGACGCCCGCCGACGAAAGCTCTCCGCGTAGCCACTCCTCGTCGCGATATACCAACTCGAGGTTGTCGGTCACGACCTGCCCATTGGACACCAGGACGTAGTTGATGCCGCCCTCGCCCTTGCGCCGTACCGTCAGGGAGCCGTTGGCTTCGCGTTGTACGAGGCTGATGTCGCTCAGTGAAAAGATGCCCATGCCGCGTAGCTCTGCGAGAAACTCGACTGGGTCGAGCTTGTGATCCGTGTTGTCGAGCGCGTCCTGAGTAAATCGCCCGCCCTCGATGATCGTGTACGCCTTTCCCATCACGAGAGAGCGGGTCGACATGAACTTCGACATCAGGTAGTTCAGGCCGGAGATGATTCCAAAGGTGACGAGCAGGAAGCTGATGTACTCCGCGAACGAGATTGCGTGGTTGTAGATGACGCCGCCGATAACGCCACCGAGGATAAAGTTCCCGATAAAGTCGATCGGTGTCAGCTGGACCGTCCGCTGCTTGCCCGTGAGGCGCAGGTGGAGGACGATCAGGGTGACACCGATCAGGAGCTTAAAGACCGTCATTTCGAAACCATGAATATCGAACATGAGAGCAGTCTATTCGCATGTGGGGACGCGGTTTGGCGTGGTGTGATTAACTCGTCGGATCCGCGTCGATAGCTCCCTGGATGTCATGGAAGATCAGATTGGAGATCTCGACCTGGACCGTCTCAACCTTCGGCACGTCGCGCAGCAGCAATGGATCGTCAGCGGAGGTCTGGAGGGCGAGCGTGCCGCAACCGAAGATCCGGTCGTCGAAGTCCTTTTCGATCTGGATGTCGGAGATGCGGGTGAGTGGCAGATCGTGACCGGTGCGCTTAATGATGCCCTTGCGGGTGATGACTCGCTTCGTCGTCACCGTGTAGGTCGTCGTTATCCACTTGATCCAGGGAACAAGGATGAGCGGAATCGACAGGAGGAGCACGGCGATCCAGATGGTCGGAAGTGCCCAGTAACGCGCGTTCTCCGGGACGTAGAACGAGCCGACCGCCGCTGCGATCACGAGGATCGACTCCACGATGATCGCGGGGAGCAGGGTCTTGATGTGCGTGTGCATGTGCCGGACGACGACCTCGTCCTGGCTGAGGAGCTTTTTCGACAGAGCCATGGCACCATCATGCCAGATCACCGCAACTCGTGAAAGCGTGCGGGTAACAGCTGTGCGCGACCTTACCTGAGGTTAAGCAGGCCTGCGGTGCGTGCCAACAATATCTGTATTCACGATGCCGATTGCCGCCATGAGCGCGAGCATTGTCGTCGGGCCGACAAAACGGAATCCTCTGTCTTTCAGGTCCTTGGCGAGCGCCACCGACTCTGGCAGCTGCGTCGGCACCTCGCCCTGCGAACGCGGACGCGGATCGCACGTCGGGCGATACGACCAGACGAGCTCGCCAAGATGGGACGGGCCGTGCGCCGCGCAGGAAGTGTTTCTCATCGCTACCGTTGCTTGGGCGTTGCTGATTGCCGCCTCGATCTTGCGGCGGTTATGAATGATGCCGGGGAAGCTCATGAGGCGGTCGACGTCCTCAACGGTGAAGGCGGCAACGCGATCGGGCAGAAAACCTTCGAATGCCGCTCGAAAGGCCTCGCGCTTCGCCAGGACCGTGCGCCACGAGAGGCCAGCCTGGAATCCCTCCAGCACGAGACGCTCGAAGACGCCGGCCTCGTCGTGAATGGGCAGCCCCCATTCGGTGTCGTAGTAGCTGCGTAACAGCTCGTCACGGGAGGCCCACTCTGGCCGCACGAGTCCGTCAGAGCACAGAACGAGCCCGTCGGGAATGGTGTGGGGATCGGATGATAAGGGTGAAGTAGTCATGACACGATCATGTTGCCCACGCATACGCGCGTCAAGGCGCTAGGAGAGGCCTGTGGATAACGCAGGCAGGCACCGATGGGCTGTGGATAACAACGGGCGAGAAGCGACCGTTTCCCACGGAGCATAAGGGGCGGGATGCCACGGACGTGACATCCCGCCCCTCATGCGCAATGCTCACTTGCGGCGTCGCTTCTCGCGCACACGCACCGAAATCTGAATCGGTGTGCCGGCGAAGCCGAAGGTCTCGCGCAGTCGGCGTTCGATGAAGCGGCGGTATCCGGGGTCGAGGAAGCCCGTCGTGAAGAGCACGAAGCGCGGGGGCTTGCTCGAGGCCTGGGTGCCGAAGAGGATGCGGGGCTGCTTGCCGCCACGCAGCGGGTGGGGGTGCGCGGCAACGAGCTGACCGAGGAAGGCGTTGAGCTGTCCGGTGGGGATACGGGTCTCCCAGCCTTCGAGCGCGGTGTCGAGGGCGCGCACGATGCGGTTGGTGTGCCAGCCGGTCTTCGCGGCCAGGTTGATTCGCGGCGCCCACTGGATCTGAACCAGCTCGCGCTCGAGCTCGTTCTTGATCTCCTTCTGGCGGTCCTCGTCGACGAGATCCCACTTGTTGGTGACGACGACGAGCGCGCGGCCCGCGTCGATGACCTGCTGGACGACTCGCACGTCCTGCTCGGTTAGCGGCGTCGAACCGTCGATGAGGACGAGGGCGACCTCGGCCTTCTCGATCGCGGCCTGGGTACGGATGGAGGCGTAGTAGTCGGCGCCTGTCGTCCGGTGCATCTTGCGGCGGATACCCGCGGTGTCGACGAACCACCACGAGCGGCCATCGAGCTCAATGAGCTCATCGACGGGGTCACGAGTGGTGCCGGCGAGCTCGTTGACGACGACGCGCTCGCCGCCGGCCAGCGCGTTCAGCAGGGACGACTTGCCAACGTTGGGGCGACCGACGAGGGCGACGCGACGCGGACCGCCGGACGGCAGCGCCGAGGCAACGGCCGACTCGGTCGGGAGGACCTCCATGACGACGTCCAGGAGATCGCCGGTGCCGCGTCCATGCAGCGCGGAAATTGGGTGGGGTTCGCCCAGGCCAAGGCTCCACAGGTAGGCAGCGTCGGCTTCCTGAAGCGGGGAATCCACCTTGTTAGCCGCGAGAATAATCGGCTTCTTCTTGGCGCGCAGCATCTCCACGATGCGCTCGTCCGAGGCGGTGACGCCGACGGTCGCATCCAGGACGAGGACGACGGCGTCAGCCAGATCGACCGCGATCTCTGCCTGCTCGGCGACGGAACGATCCAGACCCTTGACGTCGATCTCCCAGCCGCCGGTGTCGACGAGCGTGAAGTCGCGTCCCGCCCATTCGGCGGGGTAGGAGACGCGATCGCGGGTCACGCCGGGCGTGTCCTGCACGACCGCCTCGCGCCGACCAAGGATGCGGTTGACCAGCGTGGACTTGCCGACGTTCGGCCGGCCGACGACTGCGAGCACGGGCAGACCCGCAGCCACGTCGTCAGATTCCGCGAGCGCAGACTCGCCGGCCAGGAGCGCCAGGTCCTCCTCGTCCAGATCGAACTGGTCGAGGTTGGCGCGCATGAGACGGGCACGCGCCTCGGTCTCCTCGTCGCTCAGTTCGATTGCGGCGGGCGCGCTCTCCACCGCATCAGCGATGTAGTTTTCGGCCGCGTCCGCGTCGAATGCGGCGGTCGCGTCGGGCTGGTTATCAAAGTCATTCACCCGCCCAGTCTACGGCGTGGCGCGCCGTAAAGGCCCGATGGGAGCCCCTGCGGCGCGCCAGTTCACAGCTTCGCAGCGTTTATTCGTGCGAGCGCACGTCGCCCGCGAGGACCTCGGCGGCGACGGGAACGTCGTTGTATCGGTGGTGGATCCCCTGGATCTCCTGGTACCACTCGGCGCCCTTACCCGTGATGATGACGGTGTCGCCAGGCTCAGCAGAGAGGATCGCGCGTCGCACGGCGTCGCGGCGGCAGGTTGTCACCTCGGTGACGTCCTCCATGCCCGGACGCACGGATGCGATGCCGCGCAGCAGGTAGTCGCGAATCGACTGTGGATCTTCGGTGCGCGGATTCTCGTCCGTCACCCACAGCACGTCGGCTTCACGCGCGGCGATTTCGGCCAGATGCTCACGCTTTGTTGCGTCGCGGTCGCCGTCCGTTCCAAAGACGACGACGACGCGGCCGGGGGTAAGCTCGCGGGTTGAGCGCAGTGTCCATTCGAGAGCTTCGGGCGTATGCGCGTAGTCGACGATGACGAGTGGCTGACCGCCGGGCGTCGGGTTGACCTTCTCCATGCGTCCCGGAATCTGGGGAGCATCCTCGATCGACGAGATCACGTCCGCGAGGTCGATGCCGAGGCTCACCGCGCCGACGATCGCGACCGCCGTGTTCTGGATGTTGACCTCACCCAGGATCGGCATGGCAACGCGGTGCCCGGTGCCCGACGGGTCGACGAGGGTAAACACGGTGCGTCCGATCGTCTGATCCGGCGTCACGTCACGCACCTGCCAGTCGGCGGGTTCGTCAGTCAAAGCGGACACGGTCGTCACCGGGACAGTGGCTTGCTCTGCGAGGCGGCGCCCCCACTCGTCGTCGACACACACGACGCCGCGGCGTGAATGCTCCGGCGTGAACAGGAGGGCCTTCGCCTGGAAGTAGTTCTCCATGTCGCCGTAGTAGTCCAGGTGGTCGTGCTGGAGGTTCGTAAACGCAGCCACGTCGAAGACGATGCCGTCGACACGGTGCAGCGACAGGGCATGCGCGGACAGCTCGATGATGCCGGCGCCGCACTCGTACTGCTCGGTTGCTGCCAGGATACGGGCGATGACGGGGGCCTCGGCGGTCGTACGCACGGCCTCGAAGGAGATCGGACCGACGTGGGTCTCCACGGTGCCGCACAGCGACGCCTTCGGGTAGCGCGAGGCGATCGCGGCGCGCATCAGGTACGAGGTTGTGGTCTTGCCGTTCGTGCCGGTGACCGCCATGGTCGTCAGGCGCGTGGCAGGCGATGCGTACACGTTGGCGCACAGTACGGGGACGACGGCGCGCGGGTCGGCCACCTGAATGACGGGCACGCCCAGGCCTCGTTCGAAGGCCTGCGTGCGACCCTCCTCGTCGGTGAGAACGACACTCGCCCCGGCCTCGATCGCCGCGTGCGCAAAACGAATGCCGTGCTGCTTTAGGCCCGGGATTGCGACGAACAACCACTCGGCCTCACAGTCGTCGGACGACACGGTGACGCCGCGCAGGCTGAGGGGGGACTCGGCGATCTGTGCAAGTGAGCCATCGGCGCCGTAGAAACCTTGGATGTCCAGGCCTTCGATGGCGGTCGTCAACGAGACCGGCGCGATCGTGGGACGAATATCAGTCACTGAAGTCATGGGTCTACTCTAGTTCGTCGCGACGGCGGCGCGCGCCACACATACCGGCGGTGACACAGTAGGATAGGGGTCATGCAGATTTTGACACGCAACGAAGCAACCCATCGCGCTGCCCATCTTCATGTCTCCGCCATCGACGTCGTTGTCGATCTTCGAGACGCCCAGGACACCACGAATCCGACCTATCCTGTGACCTCGACCCTGACGCTGACGTCGGATGAGGACCGTACCTTCATCGACATCGCTGGCGAGGTGAAAGAAGTCCTTCTCAACGGCGAAGCCCACGCGTTCGACGACGACGAAGACCGTGTGTGGGTTGGTGGCCTGCCGGTAGGGGAGACGATCACCCTCGAGGTTCGCGCCCTGGCGAGCTACTCGCGCAGCGGTGAGGGCCTGCACCGCTACACCGATCCCGAGGATGGCGAAGTTTACCTCTACACACAGTTCGAGCCCAACGACGCGCACCGTGCGTGGCCGTGCGTGGACCAGCCGGACGTTAAGCCCGAGTGGACCTTCCACGTCATCGCTCCCGTCGGCTGGGTCGTGTCCTCCAACGGCGTTGAAACGGCCGTCGAGGCCTTGGATAACTCGGGCGCGTGCCGCCACGATTTCACCGCAACTCGCCCGCTGTCGAGCTACATCACCGCGATCGTCGCGGGCCCGTGGGCCGTTATCGAGGGTGGCACCTGGAGCGGCGGGGCTTCCGATGGCGGCCACGCCGACCTTCCTCTGCGCCTGCTGTGCCGCCGCACCCTCGAGCGTTACCTCGATTCCGACGACGTATTCGAGGTGACGCGCGCTGGCCTGGACTTCTTCCACGAGCGCTACGGCGTGACCTTCCCGTGGGGATCATACGACCAGGTATACGTGCCCGAATACAACCTGGGAGCCATGGAGAACCCGGGCTGCATTACCTTCAATGAAAACTACATTTCTCGCTCGACCCCCACGTTCTCCGAGCGCCAGCGCCGTGCGAACACGACGCTGCACGAAATGTGCCACATGTGGTTCGGTGACCTCGCCACGCCCTCGTGGTGGGACGACCTGTGGCTCAAGGAATCTTTTGCGGAGAACCAGGGAGCCAGCGCGATTGCCACCGCGACCCGCTACGTCGGTGAATGGGCGAACTTCGCGATGAACCGCAAGATCTGGGCCTACACGCAGGACCAGATGCCGACCACGCACCCGATCGCCGCCGACATCCCGGATGTCGCCGCCGCAAAGACAAACTTCGACGGCATCACCTACGCGAAGGGTGCCTCCGTTCTTAAGCAGCTGGTTGCCTGGGTCGGGGAGGACGCGTTCTACGAGGGCGCACGCCGCTACTTTGCCGAGCACCAGTTCGGCGCGACGAACCTGCAGGATCTGCTCGTTGCACTCGAGGGGGCCTCGCGCCAGGAGCTGTCCTCCTGGAAGAGCGCATGGCTGGAGACCTCCGGTCCGTCGACGCTGTCCGCTTCCTGGGTGACCGACGCTGTCGGTGCCATCACGGACTTCACCCTCCACCAGGGTGGCGAGGCCTGCAACGGTGTGCTGCGTCCCCACCGCGTGACCGTGTCGACGTGGCGCGTTGCGGCTGGCGCACTCGAGCGCACGCACGCTTTCGACGTTCGTATCGACGGCGAGAGCGCTGGGATCGATCCTGAGGGTGTTCTTGCGGTTCCCGGCGGTGCTGCCTCGGCTGACCTCGTCGTTGTGAACGACGACGACCTCACCTACGCAATCTCCCGCCTCGATGAGCGTTCCACCGACGTGGCGCTCGCCTACGTGGGAACCATCGAAGCGCCGATCACGCGCGCTGTGATCTGGGCGTCGCTGTGGAACGCGGTACGCGACGGCCTGCTCGACCCGCGCCGCTTTATCGTCGCCGTTCTCACGGCTGTTCCCGCAGAGACCGAGCCAGCTATCCGCGACCGTTTGCTCCTGTTCGTATCTGAAGCCCTCTCGTCTTTCCTGCCGGGTAGCCTGCGTGGCGACGTGCACGATCAGGTGCTGGCTACGACGATTCGGTTGTCGCGCGAGGCGGCTGACGCTGACGCTTGGCGTTCTTACACGCGGGCCTTCATCGCAGAGTTCGCGGCGCGTGGCGGCGATGAGTACGAGGCCACGGTGCGCACTCTCGCGGCCAGTGACAACCCGGACATTGCCTGGCGCGCCCGCCGCGCTTTGGCGGCTCGAGGCCTCGTTGACGCGGATGCGATTGAGGCGTGGCGCAGCGCAGACGGCTCCGGAGAAGCGGCGCGTATGAGCGTCGAGGCACTCGCCTCGCTGCCGCTCGAGGACGCGCGCTCACGCGCGTGGGAGTCGGTTTATTCGGAATCGCTGTCGAATGACTTCCTGACCGCGACGCTCGCCGGTCTGAACGCCTCGTCGTGGGAGGGTGACGCGGGCGTTGAGGGCGCTGTCGATCGCCTGCGGTCGTACTGGGAAGCCCACACGATCGGCATGGCGCTGCGCTATGCGAATGGCGTGCTCGCCTACGGCCTCGATATCGACCGTGAGGGCAGCGTCGAGCGCTCGGTGGGCCTGCTGCGTGGCTGGCTCGATGCTCACGGCGATGCTCCCGCCCAGCTGCGTCGCATCGTCCTCGAGCATCTGGATGCCTTCGAGCGTGACGAACGCGTGCAGCGCCGATGGAAGCAGGATCAGTGACGCAGGGAGCACACCGAGGTGATATGGCGGGGGAGCAGCTCGAGGCTACCCAGGCCTCGTCTGTCGACCCCGCCGCCTCGATGTCCCTACTGACAGCCCTCCTCGCTAATCCTCTCGACGCCGGGTACGAGCACTATCGCGCCGAGCACGGGTCGAGGCCTGCGAGCGTGAGAGGCAAAATTGCAGTATTCGGGGTCGCCGTCGCGCTCGGCTTTGGCTCCATTGTGGCGACCTCGTCGCTGCGCGCACCCGCGAGCGACGTGAAATCCGATCTGAAATCTCAGGCTTCGGAGCGCACGGCCGCGGTGGAAGCCTTGAACGACGAGGTACAGTCGCTGGGCCGTGCCATTGACCAGTATTCCCAAACCGGCTCGACTGCCCCGTCGAACCCGGCACAGGATCTGATGACAGCGACGACACCTGTCAGCGGGCCTGGTATCACCGTGACTCTGACTGATCGTAGCGGGACCGGAAAGGGCAATGGCAATGTGCGTGACCAGGATCTTGCGATGGTTGTGAACGCCATGTGGGCTGCCGGTGCCGATGCTGTGTCTATCAACGGCCAACGGGTGGGGCCCGAGACGTTTGTGCGCACGGCTGGCTCGGTGATTCTTGTGAACGTCACCCCTGTGTCGTCGCCCTACGAGGTGGCGGCAATCGGCGATGCAAACGCCCTGTCTGTCGCTCTCGTCCGCGGCGCCACTGGCGACTACCTGTCGGCCGCGCAGTCGGTCACCGGTATGACCGTGTCAACCAAAGTCAGCGATAACCTCCAGATGGAGGCACTCACGCTCACAGACTCCCACTACGCAACCCCAGTGGGAGGATCGAACGAAGGTGGTTCTTCATGATTGCCGTCATTGGCTTGATCATCGGCATTGTTCTTGGCGTGCTGCTGGATCCGACCGTGCCAGCGTGGCTTACCCCATTCTTGCCCGTGGCTGTCGTTGCGGGTCTGGACGCCCTCTTTGGCGCCGGACGCGCGTGGCTTGAGGGGCGCTTCGCGGACCGAGTTTTCGTCACGTCGTTCTTTTGGAACGTCGTCGTTGCGTGTCTCCTCGTCTTCCTCGGTACGCAGCTTGGCGTTGGCTCAGCGATGACGACAGCGGTTGTCGTCGTTCTGGGCATCCGTATCTTCTCCAACACGGCATCCATTCGCCGGCTCCTCCTGAAGGCCTGAAATGAACGACGAACCCACCTCGACGGTCCCGCACGAAGACGGCGGCAAGGAACCGACGCGCACGCGGGCATCGCATCGCGCTGGACATACGCACCCGCGTCTGTGGGCGCGTGCTCGTCAAGCGTTTTTCGCTCTTCCCCGCGGGCTTCATGTTGTGATGCTCGTGATCTTTATGATTCTCGGATTCGCGTTGGCGACGCAGGTGCGCGCGCAACGTTCCGACCCGCTTGAAGGGCTCTCCGAGCAAGATCTGGTGACCGTGCTCGATGAGCTGGGGACCCAGGAACAAAATCTGCGTACCCGCCGCGGCGAGCTTTCCGGTGAACTCGATGAGCTGCGTAGTGCAGCCGATGAAGCGCAAGCGCGCGAGCAGGCGACTCGCAAGGCCGAAACGCAGGCACAGATCGCCGCCGGAACGGTTGCCGTGCATGGTCCCGGAGTCACCGTTGCAGTTGCGGACCCAGGCGCTAACTTGACCCCGACACAATTCGTCATGACGCTGGGGGAGTTGCGCAATGCTGGAGCTGAGGCCATTGAACTGAATGGCGTGCGCCTGTCGACGCGAGCAGCTTTCACCGGTCAGGCGGGGGCAATCGTGGTTGACGGTACCCCGATCACGTCGCCGTACACATGGAAGGTGATTGGTGAAGCCCAGACGATCGCAACGGCCCTCGATATCCAGGCGGGATCGGCCGCTCAGATGCGCGCGAAGGGAGCGATCGTTCAGATCACGCCCAGTGATGATCTGTCGATCACCTCTCTCGCGACGCCCAAGCCGCCACAGTTTGCTACCTACGGGTGACATCGCGATAGACGCACCGCCCAGTGGTGCGTGCTCGCGCCTGATACAAGCCAAACGTTTACACTTATCTCAGTTCATCTTCTTATTTCTTGGAGCGCACAATGTCTGACAACCAGCCGTTCGATCCGACTGCAACCTCAGTTTTCGGCTTGGCGCCTGTGGTTGATGAGGTCGAAGAGGCGCCCGTTGCCCTGTCCGCTCGCGACCGCGAGGCCGTCGAGGCGCTGCCCGCCGGATCGGCTCTTCTCATCGTGCAGCGCGGTCCGAACACGGGTGCGCGATTCCTTCTGGACCCGGAGGTGACCAACGCCGGTCGCTCTCCTAAGGCCGATATCTTCCTCGATGACGTGACGGTGTCCCGTAAGCACTGCCAGTTCATCGCCTCTGAGGGCGGACACATCGTTCGCGATTCGGGTTCGCTCAACGGAACGTACGTGAACCGCGAACGCGTTGATTCCATCCAGCTGCGTGCCGGCGACGAAGTGCAGATCGGTAAGTATCGCCTGACGTATCAGCCCTCGACCAAGCAGGCCTGACGTGTCCGCAGCCGTTGCGCACGCGCGGGGGGCAGCTTCGTCTCACGAGGCGCGCTCGTGGCCGCAGGATGCTGATCACAGCCCTGAGCTGTCGATCGGTCGCGTTGTCGACGCTCTGAAAGAGGAATTCCCCGCCATCTCGCTGTCCAAGGTACGTTACCTGGAGAGCGAGGGGCTCGTGGCTCCGGCGCGTACGGGTTCGGGTTACCGCAAGTACTCCGCTGCCGACGTCGAGCGGTTGCGTTACGTGCTCACGGAGCAGCGCGATTCATTCACACCGCTGAGTGTGATTCGCACCCAGCTCGATGCACTCGATGCCGGGCACACACCGACGCGGCGCAGGGTTGCCCAGGTTGTTTCCTCCGAGGGGCAGACGGTGTCGTTGGGCGGACGCCGTGCGATTCCTGCGGCTGACCTGTGCGATCTGACGGGTGTCGATATGGAGACCCTCGAACGCTATACGCGCCTCGGGCTTATCACGCCGGACCTGGCGGGTTATTTTCCCTCGCGTTGCGTGCAGGCAGTGTCCGCTATTGCCCGTCTTGAGTGTGCTGGAGTCGACGTGCGCGTGTTGCGTGCGGTCCGGCAGGGTGCAGAGCGTAGCGCGGATATCATCGATCAAACGGTGTCCTCGCAGCGGGGACGAGGCCGTGGCGCGGATCGCGAACGTGCACGTGCCCGAGCGGTTGAGCTGGGGGAGTTGTTTGCCGAGCTGCACCGCGACATGTTGACGGTAGCCGTGTCCGCTCTCGCGGACGATGGAGACTAAGTCTCATGTTGAACATGAAGGTTAGACTCGCCGCTTCGGTCATTGACCACCGTTCGTCAGTGCTCTACCGTAGTGCTGTTCTCATCAAGTACCACCTGCAAGGAGCCCGACAGTGAGCGCACAAGCGAACGCCGCTAGCCGGCAAGGCATGCTTTTCGGTGACCCGCTCGAAGGCCTTGATACGGACGAGATGGGATACCGTGGCCCGGTCGCATGCAGCGCCGCTGGTATTACGTATCGCCAGCTCGACTACTGGGCTCGCACTGGTCTTCTTCAGCCGTCGATCCGCGCCGCGCGTGGTTCCGGTTCGCAGCGTCTGTACTCATTCCGCGACATCCTTGTCCTGAAGGTCGTCAAGAAGCTCCTCGACGCCGGCGTGTCTCTTCAGCAGGTACGTATCGCAGTGTCATCGCTCCAGAACAGGGGAGTGGACGACCTCGCCTCGATCACCCTGATGAGCGACGGCGCGTCCGTGTACGAATGCACGTCGACGGATGAAGTTATCGATCTGCTTCAGGGCGGCCAGGGCGTCTTTGGCATCGCGGTTGGCCGTGTATGGCGCGAGGTCGAAGGGTCGCTTGCAGAGCTTCCGCTCGAACGCTCCGAGCCCGCGTTCGTTGATGAGCTCGCCGAGCGTCGTCGTTCTAAGCTCTCCGCGTCCTGACACGTCATCTTTCACACTAGCTGTGGGGGCCAGGCTCAGCCTGGCCCCCACAGCTATTTCCGTGTATTGGAAACGCTCGTCGTCGCCGTTAGCGGCGCCCGAGGGGGCGCCTCACCGTGAAGGAGGATTCAACGTCGGTGATTTCGACAGTCACCATCCCGTTTTCGTCGACGATGTAGGATTCCTCAATCAGTGGTCCATCTTCGGTGCGGATGACTGGGACGGTGCTGAGGTCAATGTCATCGCGGCGCAAAGCGCGATCGAAGGGGACGATCACTTCGCCGTAGGGCTGAAGATCGCCGCGCGGCACCCCGGCCTCGTCGAACGACGAATACTCAACGAAGCGGAAGTAGCCGATGTTGTGCGCGGCGCGGTAGCGGCGCTTGATCGTCAGGGTCTCGCCGGGAGCAAGTTCAGTGTTCGGCTCCAGGAGGGTGTCGAACGAGATGAACGAGCCAGCCTCGCGCTCACGGAAGACGCCGACGCCGCGCGAGAGTTGTTCGCGTACCGTGTACGCGGCCTCGGGATCGGCGCCGATAGCGAGGCCGATCGCGGTCGACGCAGCGGTGTGAGGAGAGCGGTGCACGCGGCGGCCAAAGCGCGAACGGAGCACTCGGGCAACAAGCGGCAGCTGCGAACCGCCACCAACGACGTAGAGGCCGGCGATGTCGCCGCCGAGCTGGCCGACACCGGATGCATCAGGCACCAGAAGCGGCTCCATCGCAGCGATCGTCGCTTCAACGAGGGGAGTGGCGGCCTCGTAGAAATCGGCGACCGAAATCGTGACGGGCTTCCCTTCGACAGGTACGGTGATGAACTTCGTCGAAGGGGAGAGGGTCTCCTTGGCGTCGCGCGCGTCTTCGATCAGCTGTTCCCACGCAGCGTCGCCGAGTGTGCCTGAATCCGTACCTGCGGCTGCGGCCAGACGGGTAGCAAGCACCAAGTCGAAGTCGTCGCCGCCGACCATGTTGAGGCCACGCGATCCCATGACCTCGTGAAGCGTACCCGTGGCGGACACAATGGAGGCATCGAAGGTGCCGCCGCCCAGGTCGTAGACGAGGATCGCGGTGCGCTTGGAATTGAGGGTTCCCGCATGGCGGTGGGTGTACTCGAAGCCGGCAGCGGAGGGTTCGTTGACCATCGCGAGGACGTCCCAACCCGCGCGGCGGAAGGCCTCAAGAGTAAGGAAGCGCTGCGCCGACCACGCGTGCGCCGGAATGCCGACGAGGGCTTCGAGCGGCTCCGAATCAGGCAGCGACGCGATGGAGGAGTTGGTACGAAGCTGGCGCACGACGTAGCTGAGGAAACCTGTCAGTGCGTCGAGGATCGAGATGCTGTGATTGCCCAGGCGCAGCGTCGAGGTGTCAGTCACCGACGGGTCGGAGAGCAGGCGCTTGAAAGAGCGCAGGTGGGGAGCGCCCTCCCTGGCGGCGTCCTCGGCATCAAACCCATAGATCAGTCGGTCGCCGTCAAGAGCGATGATGGACGGAACGAAATCGACCGTATCGTCATTATTGTTGACGAAGGAAACGATCGGATAGTTGCCCCGATCGACGATAGCGATCGCAGTGGTTGTGGTGCCAAAATCAACTCCGAGTCTCATGGCACCCACACTAGCGTTTAAATAGGGGAGGTCCTAGGACGTCTCGCCGGGCGTTCCTACATTCCCCAGTAAGGCCCTGTTTACAATGGTGACAAAGAGCCAGGCGAGCAGGAAGTATGCGCATCCAGCAATGGCATCAACCACATAATGGTTGGCTGTTGCGACGATTGTCACGATCGTTAAAGCGGGGTGGATGGCGAGGATGAGTCGCGCCCACCACGAGCGCCACACGTACGTTCCGAGCATGACTGCAACCCACACGGACCAACCCGTGTGCATCGATGGCATAGCGCCGTAGGGGTTCGCGAGCGTGCCAAACAGCTGAGAATATGCGGACGTGTGCTCGGCGACCGCATCGACGAAGCCGAGCTCAGGGACGAGGCGCGGGGGAGCCAGGGGATAGGTCCAGTAGGTGACGAGCGCTCCAATCGTCATGATGACGAGTGTCCATCGGGCGACCCGATAGTGAGCGGGGGCCTTCAGCCATAGAATGACCATGGCAAAACCAGTCATTGCGAAAAAAGAAACGGCGTACTGGGTCGAAGCGAGCGATGCGACGAATGGGTGGGCTGTCAGCCATGCGTTTGCACGGGCTTCGATGAACAGGCCGAAGCGGGACTCGAAGGCGGCAACATCGTGCGCATGTGCGACGGCGACGGATTCGGGTGCCTTCGCAAGGAACGACAGAATTGAATACGACAGGCATGCCAGCGCGAGCACGATGGTCTCTCGGATGGCAGGGGGGCGCTGTGTGCGCGGGTCGCAGTCTGTCGTCATGGTTGTAACTGTACCGCGTGGTTGGAGAGAGGTAAGGAAAGAAAAACGGACATAATGTACATTATCGGATCGAAGGGGTGGGGCGTAGCTGAGCCTCAGTATCGTTCCGCTTGACGTGTCAGATAGAATGGTCCCGTTTCTTATCTACGTCCAGGAGGCTGTTATGGCTGACCGCGCACTGCGTGGCATGCAGATCGGTGCGAAGTCCCTCGAGTCCGAGGACGGCGTCGTTTTCGCCGACCGTTTCGTCGTTCGTTACGCCTGCCCGAACGGACATGAGTTCGAGGTGACGCTGTCCAGTGAGGCGACGGCTCCGGCGACCTGGGAATGCAAGTGTGGTCAGACCGCTGAGCTTATTGGCGAGACCGTTGAGGACGAGGAAAGCAAGCCCGTCAAGCCGCAGCGTACCCACTGGGACATGCTGCTCGAGCGTCGCTCGGTCGAAGAGCTTGAAGTTGTCCTTACTGAGCAGCTCACTGCGTACCGCGAGGGTCGCCTGCGTCCCGAAGGCTCTTACCGCAAGGGCTAACGCTTCGGCAAGATCCGTCGCGCGGCCTGGGCCACTCGGCTCAGGCCGCCTTTCGTTACCATCACGAGTTCCTCGACGAAAATCGACGAGTCGAGCTTCGATTCGCCGGCCATGCGTTCGTCGAAGGTGATCGGAACCTCGGCGATAACGGCTCCCAGGGAACGCTCGAGCTCGGTCATTTCGACCTGGAATCCGAATCCTGTCGTCGCTACCCGACCGAGAACCTCGTGCTGGGCTAAAAAGGCGCTACGGTGCAGGCGTAGCCCTGCTGTTGCGTCTTTGACCGGAGTGCCCAGGCAAAATCGGACATAATAATTGCCTGCTTTTGACAGGGCGACGCGCTTGGACGACCACCCGTTGATGGCACCGCCGGGCACCCAACGCGAGCCGATGACGAGGTCGGGCTTATCGGGCCCAGCCATACGTGCCAGCAGCTTCGGCAGATCCACCGGGCGGTGAGATCCGTCCGCATCCATCTGGAGAATAAACGGATAGCCCTGCTCGATTCCCCAACCCATACCGTCGACGTAAGCGGTTGCAAGGCCGGACTTCGCGGGACGGTGCAGGACGTGAAGCCGTTCCTCGTCCTTGCAACGAGAATCGACCCACTCCCCCGTTCCATCCGGCGATGAGTCATCCACAATGAGGATATGGGCATGGGGCACGTGTGCCCATACGCGCGTGAGAATATCCGGGAGCGTCTCCATCTCGTTGTAGGTTGGAATAACGATCAGGGTATGGTCCCCCTGCGGAGACGGAACAAGGCGCTCAGAAACGGTCATGATTCACATTTTGCCGAATTTAGTGGCTCGACGCACGCCTGGCACGCGCTGAGGCCCTTATTCCTTGCCCGATAACTGTCACTAACGCCAGAGCGTTGATAACAAACGTGGCGGCCATGACGGCGCCTGGAACCCTCTCCCCCGCCCACGCTGTCACTGTCAGCGACGAACGCAGCGGAATATCGGCGGCGAGTGTTGCTGCCTGCTCGGTACCGGTGCTCTCCAAAATCGAACCGTCGGGCCGAATCACGTAGGAATGACCTGTTGTTGAAGCCTGGACGGCGCTGCGCGAATACTCCATCGCGCGCATACGCAACAGCTGTCCCTGCTGGGCCGACTCGCCCGAGGAACGGAAGTGATAGTTGTTCGACGGAACGATAATCGCCTGTCCGCCACGAGCCACGCCATCGCCGATCACCATAGGGTAGGCGGCCTCGAAACAGATACCGACCGCGAGAGGAACGCTGCGCCCATCGCGTGCCTCAATCGTCATCAGGGGAGGCTCCTCCCCCGCTTCCATATCCTTGCTGGACTGAGCAACTTCGGTTGCGAACGAAGCAATGAAGTCCCGGAAAGGAATGAACTCGCCAAAGGGAACGGGAACGTGCTTGGAGTAACGTGCGGCCTCGTCCATTCCCGTGCCCGGGTCCCATACCGCCAGCCAGTTCTTCACGCGGTCGCGCTCGTTCAGGTTCGTGTAGCCGATCAGGATCGGCGCATCGAGCGCCGTGGCGGCTCGATCGACGGCCTGGCCAATCGCAGGGAATGCAAGCGGATCGCGGTCAACGGATCCTTCGCCCCAGATTGCAAGATCGATCGGGTCGTGCGCGAGCTCCGGCGAACTCGCGAGCTCCAGGGATGCCCGCACGTTGTTGTCGGTCACCTCGCCCTCACGACTGTAGGCCTGAGCGCCCGGCAACGCGATATCGCCCTGGACGACACCGATACGCAGCATTCCGTTCTCAGCCTGATTCGGTAGCGTCACCGCAAGCGGAGCGATAAACGCGCCTGCCACGATCAGGGCAAGGGCTGGACGCGAAAACCAATGCTCGCGCACGACGCTGGCATCGCGAGCGGCACAAGCACGCCGAACCAGAACCGCCAGGAAAACAACGACGACAGTGATCAGTGTGGTTCCCCCGTAGGGAGCCAGGCGGCCAAGGGATGAATCGACCTGCGGCAATGCCACCGACCCCCAGGGAAAGCCCGACCACGGCCAGCGCGAGCGCGCGGCGTCAACACCGGCCCACGTGAGTGCGTAGAACAGGGCCTGCATGATGGGTCCCCGTGCCCATGCCCACAGCTGTGTCCAACGCGCGAATAACGCCCATGCCATGAGGAAAAGAGTCTGGACGAACGCAAGGACGAACCAGGGAGGCCTCGTACCCACCGCCAAAGGAATCCAGTCGATGAGCGGAATCCAGAAGCTCATGCCGAACACGAAGGTAACCGTCAGCGCACGCGGTGCCCTGGCCTCGTCGATGCGTGAAATGTACAGTGCGAGAGCGGGCACCGAGAGCCACCACCAGCCCAGCGGCGGGAACGACGCATACAGCGCGAGTCCCGCAACAGCGGCGATGATCGAATCACCGCAGATGTGTGCGAACGAGACCCGTCGCAAGATCTCCTGATGCCCCACGAGCCCTCCGCTCTCTTAAATCGTCGACCACGCAACGATACCGCGTCCGATGCGGTCCTTCGCGGCCTCGGCTTTACGTGCAAGCTCGCCGCTAGACGACGCCGACGCGATCTGACCGAGGCAGTCCATGACCTGACGCATCCAGCGGACGAAGTCTCCGGCCTGGATCGGCGTGGCATCAATAGCTGTGGCCAGCGTCGAGCCGTGCGCCCACGCAAGTGTGGCAGCCATCAGACCGGCGTCGAGGCTCGGGGTCAGGTCGCAGCCACAGGCCTTTTCGACGCGGTGCACGCGCTCCAGGGTCGCGAGGCTCTCGTGCCAGGCTTCCTGCACACGCATGCCCACACCTGCGGGTGCCAGCTGTTGGGCATCGTCGTCGGAACGTGAATCGTACACGAGGGCCGAGACCATCGATGCAAGCTCTGCCTCGTCGAGCTCATTCCACGTGCCCTCATTCATCGACATGGCGACGACCAGGTCGCGCTCACCGAAGATTCGGCGCAAGCGCTGACCCGCGTCTGTGACCTCATCCCCCGCCAAAAATCCGAGACGTTCGAGGACCGCGCAGACACGATCAAACTGGGCAGCCACGGAACCCGTCTGGGAGTCGATGGACGAGCGGAGACGATCGATCTCGCGCGCCAGGCGTGCCCACTGGGCGCCGGCTCGAGCGTGCTCCTCGCGATGCGGGCAGCGGTGCACCGGATGCTGACGCATCGCGAGACGTAGTGCCGAGACCGCATCAGAGGCCTGCGTGGAATCTGCTGGGACCTCGTAGAGGCCCCTGGCTGCGCCGGAACGCAGCTCTCCGGCGATGCGCGTGCGCTCCTTCGTGCGCCGTAGTGCCGAGCCACCGGGAATGGACATATGGCCGACGACAGCAATTGCACCGCGCACGTCTTCGGGGGCCAGTGCCCTCCACGTGGCGTCCTCCCCGATCACCGAGACCTCAACTCTGCCCGAGGCGCTGGTCGCCTTTGCCCCAACGACACACAGCCGCGTCTTGCGGCCACGAGTCAGTGCGAGGACGTCACCCGGGCGCACGCCGGACAGAAGACGACGCGATTCATCACGTGCCTCGCGCTTGCGCGCTCGTGCGCCGGACTTCTCCGCCTGACCCAACTGGTCGCGCAGCGTCAGGTACTCGCGGACATCGCCGTGCGAACACGACAGGTCCTCGGCCGTCGCGTCGCGCTGAGCCTCCAACTCGGTTAGTCGCGACGCGAGCGCGACGACAGCGGAATCGGCCTGATACTGCGCGAAAGAGGACTCCAAGACCTTGCGAGTCTGGGCGCGCGTCGAGCGCGCGAGCAGGTTGACGACCATGTTGTACGTCGGAGTGAACGCGGAAATCAACGGGTACGTGCGCTTTGACGCGAGGGCTGCGACCTCTTCGGGTGCCACTCCCCCACGATGCGAGACGACAGCGTGCCCTTCGGTGTCAATACCGCGACGCCCCGCGCGTCCCGAGAGCTGCGTGTACTCGCCAGCAGACAGAGAGACATGCGCCGAGCCGTTCCACTTCGTGAGAGACTCGATGACGACCGTGCGAGCGGGCATATTGATGCCGAGTGCCAGCGTTTCCGTCGCGTACACCATCTTGACGAGGCCGCGCGAAAACAGGTGCTCGACGCTTTCCTTCATGAGGGGCAGCATGCCAGCGTGGTGGGCAGCGATGCCGCGCATGAGGCCGCGTTTCCACGCCTCGGTACCGAGAACAATGGCATCCTCGGGAGGAAGAAGCGCGATGACCTCATCCACGTAGCTCTCGATCTCGGCGGCCTCCGAGCGCGTCGTCAGCGTGATGCGCGTGGAGAGGATCTGACGCACCGCGTCCTCGCATCCTGCCCGCGAGAAGATAAAGGTGATGGCGGGCAGCAGCCGCGCACGGTCAAGAGAAATCAGCGTCGAGGGGCGCGACTCGCGACGTACCCGGACCTCGTGGTTCCACGAGCGCGAGCCGCGCCCGCCACGCATCCCTGAGTCGCGCGTCGCCGCCACGAGCTCGGGGTTCAGCTTCCCCTTACCGGTGGGCGCGTACAGGTCGAAGATGTCCTCGCCGACAATCATGTGCTGGTAGAGCGGGACGGGACGCTTCTCAGAGACGATAATCTCGCAGGTGGAGCGCACCTCACGGATCCACGCCCCGAACTCCTCGGCGTTGGACACCGTGGCAGACAGCGCGATGATCGCAACGTGTGTGGGCAGGTGAATGATCACTTCCTCCCACACCGGGCCGCGCATCTTATCCGCCAGGTAGTGGACCTCGTCGAGGATAACGACGCCCAGGTCATCGAGGGCTGCACCAGCGTAGATCATGTTGCGCAGGACCTCTGTCGTCATGACGACGACCGGGGCACCGGAGTTCACCGACGTGTCGCCGGTTGCCAGGCCGACGTTGTCCGCACCGTAGAGGTCGCACAGCTCCAGGTACTTCTGGTTGGACAAAGCCTTGATCGGCGTCGTGTAGAACGCGCGCATTCCCTGCTCGAGCGCGACGTATGCGCCGAACTGGCCCACGATGGTTTTACCCGCGCCCGTAGGAGCGGCCACGAGGACAGAGCTGCCGGCCTCGACGGCATCGAGTGCCTGGATCTGGAATGGGTCAGGGGTGAAACTTAGCGTGGACACCCAACGGGCGCGCAGCGACGAGGCAGCCTGCGCCTCGGCCTTGTACGCGGCGTAGCGCTGGGCTGCACTGCCCACGCCGAGGCCGACTTCCTCCTCGCGCTGGGTCATGTGGTCAGCATCCCGGGTGCGGTGGCGACGTCGTTTGGGGCTCACGATGCATCCTCTCGGTTCCAGGTCGACAAAACTGAGCGCGCACGGCGTGCGGCCTCCTCGCGCATATCCGGCGTTGCTGCGCGCAGGTGTGGGGCAATGTCGATGAGGAGGCTCAGGCCCCACTGTTCGTTCCAGACGGGCAGGGTGATGCGCGCTCCCCCGCCGTCCAGCTCGGCAATGATGTGACCGTCGTATTCGTCGGCGATCCACCGAGCATCGCGATCGACGTCGAGCGTCCAGGAGGGTGCGTCATGACGCATGCGGCGCGGCTCCTCGACGCGTGGCCCCTCGCCGCGCACGTCGCTGATGGACGCGACCGCAAAGCTGCGCGCCTCGCCCGAGCGAGTACACCATCCGCGCAGAAGCCAGCCGCTCGCGCTCGCCTCGAGCGACCACGGGTCGACGATGCGGCGCGTGCGAACGCCTGAAGCGGACACATAGGAGAAAGACACTCGTTCTTCGCGCAGGAGGGCGTCGCGCAGAGTCTCAAGGCTCGCGCTTGACGAGGCCAGAGACGGGATCGCTTCCACGTGCTGTTCGGCCTCAGCCTCTTTCAAGCCACCGAGCGCGCAGACAACGAGGGCTGCATGCGGAACATGCGTGGAGAGCTCCTTGCCGAGCAGCGGAGTCATCGCAGATAGGCCAATGAGAAGAGCCTGCGCCTCAAGCGTTGACAGCCGCAGCGGTGCCGAGGCACCCAGCGTCGAGCGCAGTGAGACACGCTGTTCTTGCTCGTACAGCTCCCAATCGAGCTCAAAGGACGCGCCGGGCAGTGAATCTCCAACAGAGGCAAGGTATTCGACGTCGCGACGCACCTGCCGACGAGTGCGATGGAAATGCGCAGCGATCTCATCGACGCTCGCGCCCGGGTGCTCGCTCATCCACGCCACCATCGAGGCAAGCCGGACGACGGCCAGCTGAACGTTCTCAGGCATCGTGCTCACCCCACGTAGCAGCAATACGCAGACGCGTTACCATCGCGTCTCGCAGCGGCTCGGGTGCGACGACGATGACGTCGTCTGCCAATGGAAGAAGACGGCCTATCCACGTTCCCATCTCTGCGCCTTCAAGCGCGATACGTTCCCAGCCGTGCCGAGGCGAGCTGTGCTCCTCAGACGATGCCCCGGCCTCGTGACCGTGGAGAAGCGTGCGCGCAGTGGAGTCCGCGCGCACGTGGACAACGGGAGAGACAAACGATGACACGCGAGGAAACGCCGCTCCCTCGGGTGGAAGCGAAGCGTCGCCTGGCTCTCCGATGAAGGAAATCTGCGAGCGTATGCGCGACACACGGAAGGTGCGTTCGTCCCCTCGGTCGAGATCCCACCCCCACAAGTACAAGGCGCGACCCTGCACCGACAGAGCCCACGGCTCGACGGAGCGCTCAGTGAGCTCGCGCGAGCCAGGGTATTCGAAACACACCACGCGCCGCTCGCGAATGGCCTGCGACAAGACAGTGGCGGCCCCGATACCGGTGAGACCCAGACGAATAGCGGGAGCAGGAACGTCCTCGGAGGAAGCTGCAGCTGCCTTCGCATCGATCGCGTCGGCGAAAAATTCGCTGCTGTCCCACGCGCGTGCGGCCAGCGACATGAGCGCGCGGTCGGTACTCGTCACTTCGATGCCGGGCGCAAAAGAATCCCAGGCGATGCTGTAGCGCTCCCCCGACTGGATCGTCATGTGGGCACCAGCGTCGCGCAATGCATCTTTGTCACGCTGGAACTGCGTTTCGAAGGCATCGTCCGCGAGCCCCTGATATCCGGGAAGAGCACGCAATTGCGCCTTCGTGCGCCCGGGACGCGCGCCCAGGAGCTCGACAAAAAGCTCAAGGACGCGCACGTTAGCGTTGACAGCGGTACTCACCCGCCTACCCTACGCGAAACGCGCGCGTCCCGAGCATACGGCGCACCGTTTAGGACTGAGGCGACGCGGCATCAGCCGTGCTCGCGTACTCGTTGGTCACGATGACGGTCGGATCGACGTCTCCTTCGAGGACCCCAATCGACGTCAGGAACGACACCATGGAAGACCAGGTGGCGAGATCCTGCACGCCGTCAGCGTGGGCATCGTCTCCGAGCCACAGAGGAACGGTCGCAGCGAGTACGGCATTGGCTGCGGCCAGCGACGTCTCGTCGCTGAGCGTCGTATCCCACTTCACCGTCGCGTCAATCGCGACCTGAGGATCGGCTGCGATCGCGTTCATCGCCTCGGTGGTTGCGGACACGACCGCGCGTGCCGCATCAGGGTGGGCCTGCGCCCACTCGCGTGTCGTAATAATCGAGGCCGCCACCAGCGGAGTCGAGGCACCATCCAACGGGATCTCCCGGATGTCGATGCCCGCCAGTCTCATCTGCACCGCGTCATTGTTGGTAAAGCCAACGACTGCGTCCACCTGGCCAGCCGCGAGGGCCGCTTGCTGCGTGTAGCCAATCGACGAAATGGTCACGTCTGATGTCTGCAGGCCACCGGCCTTGATAGCGGCAAGGGTGGCATAGTAGCTCGAACCATACTCACCCGGAATACCGATGTTCTTTCCGGCGAGGTCAGCCAGGCTTGTAATCGATGACGAGGCAGGGACGATGACACTCCCCGGGTAGGTCGCGTAATACTGGCCAATCGACACGAGGTCCATGCCCTGCGAGGCGGCAACCGCAGCCTCGTCGCCGGAGGCAATGACCACGTCCTCCTGGCCGGCGAGAAGCGCCGTGAACAGACCCTCGTCCGAGCCGTGATGGCGAACGGTGGGCGTGATGCCGGCGTCGTTATACAGCCCCTGAGAATCAGCGACATAGACGGGAGCAAACTGCACGTTTGGAATGTAGGTCAGGCCGATCGTCACGTCCGAGGCGCCCTTCGAGGACGCGTCCGACTGCGTTGCGCCGGGACCGGCTGTGCAAGCGCCCAGTGTCAGCGAGACGCTGGCCCCAATAACGGTCGCGCGAACGAAAGTGGAAAGCTTCAAGGGATGTCTCCTTCACTGCGTGATGGCGTAACGCTTTGACCGCTCAATGCGATACACGATGACATACAAAACTGTTGCCATGATGCACAGGATCGTGATGACGACAAACATGCCGGCGGTGTCCACGTTGCTTCTCATTTGAGTGAGTACCTGCCCGAGCCCGGACCCTCCCATGACCATCTCCCCCACGACTGCGCCCGTGACAGACAGAGCAAACCCGTTACGCAGGCCGCCCAGAATGGCGGGCGCGGCAAGAGGTAGCTCCATGTGTGCGGCCATCGTCCAGCCCGTCGCGCCGTCAAGTGCAGCAGCTTCGAGCAACTCGCGATCGATATGACGCAAGCCGACGACGGTGGATACAAGGATCGGGAAAAACACCATGAGCGCGCACAGTACGATAACCGGCGTGATGCCATACCCGACCCACAGCACGAGAATGGGGGCGATTGCGATGGCGGGCAACGCTTGGGTTGCTCCAAGGAAGGGCTCCACCGCCGCAGCCAACAGGCGCCAGCGGTAGATCGCGTACGCTAACGGCAGCGCAACGACCGTTCCGAGCGCGCACCCCGCGATGGCCTCGCCTCCCGTCACCGCAATCTGGCGCCAGGTGGTAGGGCGCTGGAGCAGTGCCACGCCTTTTCGGGCAACAGCAAGCGGATCGGGCAGACGCCAGGCTTCGATGCCGGTCAATGTTGTCGTCAGCCACCATCCCGCCAGCACAAGGGCAAGGAAGATGATCGGTGCCGCGACGGTGAGCGCACCGCGGGGCTTGTTCCGAATTGCCACGACTTACTTTCCGACACCGGGGGTACGCGCAGCACAGCAGACGCACGGATGCGCCTCATGCACTCCTCCCATCCGGACTTTAACCGTCGGTGCCGGAATTTCACCGGCTCAACCGCCCTCGTTCTGTGAAGGCGGGTCGCGGACTATCACCGCCGGTTCGGACTTTCACCGACCCCGGAGTACTCGTGTGCCATTGTGCCACCGACCGGCGTGCTGCGCGAGGCGTATCCGCTATGAAAGAAAAAGGGCGGCCGGACGGGATCTCGTCCCGTTCCGGCCGCCGAAATACGTGTGCGATCAGTGTGAATGGGCGTTGGCGAGTTCGCGCAGCGCCTCGACCTCACGATGAGCGTCTTCCGCACGGAAGACTGCGGAACCCGCGACGAAGTTGTCGGCGCCGGCTTCGGCCGCACGCTCGATGGTCGCGCGGGAAATGCCGCCATCGACCTGGATCGACACCTGCAGCCCCGCGGCGTTGATGGCGGCGCGCGTGCGCTTGATCTTCGGGATCATCTGCTCGATGAAGGACTGGCCGCCGAAGCCGGGCTCAACCGTCATGATGAGGATCATGTCGAACTCGTTGAGGATGTCCACGAAGGGGGCGATGTCTGTCGCGGGCTTGAGAGCCAGGCCGGCGCGTGCACCGATGCGGTGCAGTTCGCGTGCCAGGCGCAGCGGTGCTGCTGCGGCCTCTGCGTGGAAGGTGACGGACTCGCAGCCGACCTCCGCATACTGCGGCGCCCAGCGATCCGGGTCCTCGATCATGAGGTGCGCGTCGACCGGGAGAATGCCGGACTTGACGACGGCCTCCGCGACGGGCAGACCCCACGAGAGGTTGGGGACGAAATGGTTGTCCATGACGTCGACATGAGCGATGTCCGCTCCTGCGATCTTGGTGAGCTCACCGCGCAGGTCAGCGATATCGCAGTTGAGAATCGACGGGCTAATTGTGGCGTTCATAACGCATATGCTAGCGCTTGCGCAGGCAGGCTACAAACATAAGATCCGTGCCGAAACGGTGGTCCCAGAGCTGGAGCGTCCGACCGCTAAAGCCCTTGATGACGCCCGCAGATGCCGGCACGTCCAGCGCCTCGGGTGCGCATTCGTTTGCGAGCGCCACGGTGTCAAGCAGTTCAACCTCGCCAGCCTTGAGCAGACGCTCGACCTGTTCACGCGTCTCGGCTGCGTGCGGCGAACACGTGATGTACGTGAGAACGCCTCCGGGGCGTGTCAGCGCAACTGCTCGATCGAGGAGTTCGCGCTGGAGGACCGTCAGTTCCTCCACGTCTGCGGGCGTGCGGTTCCAACGGGACTCGGGGCGTCGGCGCATCGACCCCATGCCCGAGCAGGGGGCATCGACGACGACACGGTCGAAAGAACCGAGCGGCCATGCACTCTGGCCCCCACCGAAGGTACGACCGTCGCCGCTCACGACCTCGATGGAGTCGAACTGCCGTGTCGTCCGCTCCACGAGGCGGGCGCGGTGCGGGTGCATCTCGTTGGCGGTCACGCGTGCTCCCACGCCTGCAGCGAGGCCGGCCAGAAGCGCGGCCTTGCCACCGGGACCCGCACACAGGTCGAGCCAGCGCTCGTCGGTGTCGCCCTCGAGCGGTGCGGACGCAGCGATAAGGGCAGCGAGCTGCGACCCCTCATCCTGTGCGCCGGCACGGCCGTCGCGAATCGAGGGCAGGCGCGCGGGATCGCCGGATTCAAGGAGCACTGCATACGGGGAGACAGCACCCAGGGCGACGCGCGTGTCGAGAATATCCTCGGCCTCGTCGGCGAGTTCGTCGACGCTCATCAGCGACGGGCGCGCCACCAGAGTGACCGTGGGAACCTCGTTATCAGCCTCGAGAACGTCGAGAAGTTCTTCCTCGGGGTAGCCGTGGGCCTTCAGGGCGTCGCGGAACGCAGCAACCATCCACGCCGGGTGCGAGTAGCGTACGCCGAGGGCTTGATCCTCGTCGGCGATGGCATCCATAGCTGCCTCGCGCTCGGATGGATCCTCGCGAGTGATCGAGCGCAACACGGCATTAACGAAACGCACGGGGCCATCCGTCAGGTGCTCTCGTGCGACGTCCACAGTCGCCGACACAGCAGCATGATCAGGCACTCGCATGTCGAGGAGCTGGTGGGCGCCCATGCGCAGGATGACGAGCGCGCGTGGATCGAGATCAGCCAGTGGACGATCGATGTGACGGGAGATCACCCAGTCGAGTCGGCCGATCGCACGCAGCGTGCCGTGGACGAGCTCGGAGGTGAAGGCAGCGTCCCGATCGGAGAAGTGACCGTCGCGCCGGGCTTGGCGCAGAGCCTTCGGCAACACGATGTTCGCGAACGCGCCCTGGGTCTCGACCTCGTGAAGAACGTCGTAGGCGATACGACGAGGCTCATCGGCCTTGCGCAGCTTGCGGTAGCCGTCCGCGTAACGCTTCTCGCTCATCGCTCTCCCTCCAGCTCTCCGCCAAGGCGAAGGTCTTCGGAAGGCCGCGCTCCCCTCGCCCAGGCGGCAGCGTCCATCCAGGACTTACCGGCCGGCGCCACCTTTCCGAGCACGAGAGCACCGCTCGTACACCCGACGGTGACCTGCTTCTTCGTCACTTCGAGCTGCCCGGGTTCGAGATCGTCTCGCTCCACGGGCGTTGCCTTGTCGAGCTTCATGCGTGCCCCGCCCGGCAACACCGTGTAGGCGCCGGGATTGGGCGTCACAGAACGAATGATGCGATCCTCGTACCCGGCATCGTGCGTGAACGACACGTAGCCGTCGACGTGCTCGAGGCGGCGTGCATGCGTCACGCCGTCCGACGACTGCGGTGTCGCGGTTGCATGGCCAGCAGCGAGCGCATCGACGACGCCGAGCACCTGGTCCGCCCCGGCCTCGGCCATGGATGAGAGCAGCTCGCCCGCGCTCTCATGTCCGATCGGAACCTCGACGCGCGAATAGACGTCGCCCGTATCCAGGCCCTCCTCGAGGTTGAACACGCAGGACGCGGTCGTCGCATCCCCCTCGCGAATCGCCCACTGGACAGGAGCAGCTCCGCGCCACCTCGGCAGATCCGAGAAATGCAGGTTTACCCACCCGTGTACGGGCATTGCGAGCACGATCGGGGGTACGAGGCCGCCGTAAGCAACAACGACACCGAGGTCCGCCTGCACGTCCTCGATACGCTGAGCGATGTCGGGGGTCTTCAGCGTCGTTGTCTCCAACAGTTCCACGCCGAATTCGGCGGCGACTTCCGCCACCGGTGACGGGTACATCGTCTTTCCGCGGCCGCGCCGAGCCGGTGGACGAGTGATGACGAGGGCGACCTCGTGGGACGACGACAGCAGGGCCCGCAGCGTGGGAACTGCGGCCTCGGGGGTACCAGCAAAAATAATGCGCACGGCCGCCAGTTTACGGCACTGCGCAGGCCATGACTCAGAAGAGCTCGGGTGGGTTCACGCTCATTTTGACGAGCGGAACCTTGCGGGCACTGCGCGAGCGTCGAATCTCGGTAAGAACGGCGAGCATCGACGTTGCCCCGGCCAACGGGCTTCGCACCAGCGTGCGCACTTCGTTTTCCTCGCCTTCGCGCGTCGCCGGGCGCACGACGGTGCCGACCAGCTCCGCTCCTCCATCGCGAATGACCTGTTCGGCAACTTGACGGACCTGAGCCGCTGGCCCATCGAGGGCGACCATCGTCGTAGCCGGGAAAAAGCCGAGAGCCTCACGCTCGTCGAGAAGCCGGTCGGCGTAGTCGGTGGGAGCCCAGCGCACGAGTGCCTGCCCCAAGGCATCGGGAATCGTCCCGACAACGAGGCCGTGGTGGCCTGGGCGGACAAGAGACAGCGCGTTGAGCCACCGCCGAGCAGCCTCCTCAGGGGCCCACAGTTCGGCTCGCCCAGCCAATGCGTGCGCGTCGAGGATGATGGCGGCGGCGTAGCCACCGTCCACGTCTGGCTCAGCGCCCGGCGTCGCAACAACGACCGTGGGGCGTGAGGGCAGCTGGCGGCTGATTCTGTGGGCAGCCGATGACTCGAGGACCGACGCGTCCGGGAGGTTGCGTGCAATCTCCTCGGCGGTACGTGTAGACCCCACGCGAGCTGCGCGTAGCTCAGTTCCCGAGCAGTGTGGGCACCGCCAAGTACCAGTGGCGCGGGCACACCACGAACAGGTGACCTCTCCCCCACTATTGACTGCGAGGGGACCTGAGCAATGGCGGCAGCGCGCACGCTCGCCGCAACGGCGGCACACGACCGTGGGCCAATAGCCGGACGCAGCGACCTGGATGAGAACGGGGCCTTCGCGCAGGCCCTGGCGAATCATGCGCAACGCTGCCGGGGGGATGCGCATGTGACCGCTGGCGCCCTCACGTTCTGCTTCCGTCGCGCCGTGCAGATGCACGCGTGGAGTCGCGTCGCGCAGCGCGCCGGGCACCGGATCGAGACTGACCGCCCATCCAGAACGGATGAGAGCCTGTGCCTTCACCGAGCGTGCGAAGGAAGCAACAAGGAGTCCCGCGCCCTCCACCGCGCACCGTTGAACGGCAACGTCGAGAACGTCGCAGCGCGGGAACCGGCGCTCACGCAGCCGATCGTCGCCGTCGTCGCAGATGACGATGAGGCCCAGCTTCGCACAGGGAACCCACACTGCCGAGCGCGTGCCGACCACAATCGGAAGACGCCCGAGTGTCGCGGCTGCGTGGATGCGGTAACGCTCCTCGGGCGACACCTCACCGCCTGTGACAGCGACGGGCACCCCGAGGTCCTCCTCGAGTGCACGTGCGTATCGTGCGGCGTCCTCTCCGGTGGCAGTCACGATGATGGCGCTGCGCCCCGACGAAACAGTGGCAGCGACGGCATCCGACAGGCACGCGCGCATCCGGGGACGCAGCGCGGTCACGACTGCACGCGGAGACTCTCCGGCTGCAAGGCGGTGAAGCAACGCGTCGCCAGCACGATACGATGCCCAGCCTTCGGAAACAGTCGGAGCTTGAACGGATGGCCACACCGACTCGTGTGCCTGTACGACGGTCTTTTCGCCGCGCGCATGTCGGGGTGGGATAGCGAGCGACAGGACCTGCGAGGTCGTTGCGAGAAACCGCGTCGCGATGCGACGTGCAACCTCGTACAGTGCGGGCGTCAGCACTGGGATTGCAGACGATACCGATTCGATCTGCGCGGTGTCGTCAAGCACATCGCGACGTGTACGCTCAACGATCCAGCCGTCGACGCGAGTCCCGGAAAACCGTACGCGAACTGCGCGGCCGACCTCGGCCTCGTCAATGAACTTGTCAGGAACGACGTAATCGAGCGGCCGATCCACGTGCGGCAGATCGACGTCAACGAGCACGCGAGCGATCTCCGCGGCCCGAGACCGCGGCGGATCAAAACCGTCAAGCATGCCCTGTTGGGAAGTCATGATCCTAGTGAATCACGGCCAGCACACATCTGCGTCCCGCTCTCAGCCGAGAAGCTTCAGCCCGTACTTCGCGACCACCATGGCGAGCACGCCAAAGACGATCAGACCCCACAGGGCCCAGTCGAGGCCCTGGGCGACGATACGCCGCAGTCCCTCGGGCGCCGGGATGACGCCATCGCGAATATTGATGCGAGTAATTCCTCCGAAGACGAGCGTTGTCGTCAGGGTGATCAGCAGGCACCACGGGCACAGCACCTGGATGATGAAATACGACTGTCCGAACAGCCAGAACGCAAAGAACAGCGCGATTGTGTACAGCAGGTTCGTGCCCAGCATGTACCAGCGCGGGAACTTCACGCCCGCGAAAATGGCGACGGAAATCGCGAGAACCACGGCCTCGAAAAAGATGCCGAGGAAAGCATTGGGAAAGCCGAGGATCCGTGCCTGCCACGTCTGCGCAACCGCCGAACACGACAAGACGGATGAAATATCGCAGCCGAAGCGCGCCGAAGAATCAGCGGCCAGCTGCCATGCCTCGATCGAGAGGACGAACGACGTGACGAGGCCGATGAAGCCGGAGATGATCATCTCCAGGCTCGTGCGCCGACGCCACGCGCGCCGAGCGTCCTCGGTCTCGTACGAAGGCAGGTAGTCCTCGGCTGCCAAGGCCTCGCTCATGCGAGCGCAGCCTTGAGCTGGTCGACGCGGTTGGTCGCCTCCCACGGGAACTGGTCGCGGCCGAAGTGGCCGTAGGCAGCGGTCTCGCGGTAGATCGGACGCAGCAGATCGAGGTCCTCGATCATGCCGAGGGGACGCAGGTCGAAGACCTCGCGGATGGCGTCCGCGATGCGCTCCTCGGGCACCGAAGCGGTCCCAAAGGTATCGACATATAGGCCGATCGGGCGAGCGCGTCCAATCGCGTAGGCAAGCTGAATTTCGCACCGCTGAGCGATGCCGGCGGCAACGACGTTCTTAGCCACCCAACGGGCGGCGTAGGTAGCGGAACGATCGACCTTCGACGGGTCCTTGCCGGAGAAGGCGCCGCCGCCGTGACGGGCCATGCCGCCGTAGGTGTCGACGATGATCTTGCGGCCGGTGAGGCCGGCGTCAGCAGCGGGACCACCCAGGACGAAACGACCTGAGGGGTTGATCAGGGTCTTCATGGAGTCGGTCGCCAACGCCAGGCCAGACTCTTCGATGACGGGGTGAATGACGTAGTCACGCACAGCGTCGGCGATCGCCGACTGCGACAGCGCCTCGTCGTGCTGGGTGGACACGACGACCGTGTCGATACCCACCGGGCGACCGTCCTCGTACGCGAGAGTCACCTGGGTCTTGCCGTCGGGACGCAGCCCTTCAACGATGCCCTGCTTGCGAACGTCAGTCAGGCGCTTCGCGAGGCGGTGTGCCAGCCAAATGGGGGCGGGCATGAGGTCCGGGGTGTCCGAAGAAGCGTAGCCGAACATGATGCCCTGGTCGCCCGCGCCGAGACGGTCGCGCGGGTCACCGCCCTGGGTGCCGCGCACCTCAAGAGCTTCATCAACGCCACCGGCAATGTCGGGGCTCTGGCCGTCGAGCGACACGGACACGCCGCAGGAGGCACCGTCGAAGCCAACGCGTGACGAGTCGTAGCCGATCGACAGGATCTCGCGACGAACGATCTCCGGGATCTCGACGTACGCCTCGGTCGTCACCTCACCGGCGATGTGGATGAGACCGGTGGCCGCCATCGTCTCGACGGCAACGCGCGAGCGGGGATCGGCGGCAAGCAGCGCGTCGAGGATCGCATCGGAAATACGGTCACAGACCTTGTCGGGGTGACCTTCGGTAACGGACTCAGAAGAAAAAAGCTGTTGACTCACCGCTTTAGATTATCAAGGAATGAAGCCATATGGCCGACAAGACCAGCAGCCACCTCATCCTTTGAGCCGACGTAACGGCCAGCGATGGCCCCGCGTGCATCAAGGAGGCGAATGTCGTTGGGGACGTCGCCGAATCCGACGCTCTCCCCCACCCGATTCAGGCAGATGAAATCAGCTCCCTTTCGTGCTGCCTTATCAGCGCCGTAGGCGAGAATCTCCTCCTCGGTGCCGGTCTCTGCAGCGAATCCGACGACGAGGGGCGGGCGCTGCTCGCTGTGCCCGATCTCGGCGAGGATATCGGGATTACGAACCAGGCGAATTGTCGGAGCTTCCTCGTTGGATGGGTCCTTCTTGATCTTCGACTCCGAGGCGGCTTCGGGCCGAAAGTCCGCGACGGCTGCCGTCATCACAAGAGCATCGGCATCGGCCACCTGAGCGATTGTTGCCTCACGCATCTGCAGGGCGCTCCCCACTCGGGTCACCTGCACGGCCGTTGGCAATGTTGCGAGCAAAGCCGACTCGACGTTTGCGGCGATCACGCGTACGGATGCGCCGGCTCGCGCCGCTGCCGACGCGATCGCCAGTCCCTGACGGCCGGACGACTGATTGCCCAGAAAACGTACCGGATCGATGGGTTCACGCGTGCCGCCGGCGGTGATAACAACCGTGCGACCAGCAAGAGCGCTCGATGCCTGCTCGTGAGCATCGAGGACCTCGAGAGCCGCACGCGCGATGTCCACAGGTTCGGGAAGGCGGCCGACACCGCTGTCGCCGGAACCAAGCGCGCCAGAAGCAGGTTCGATGACGTGGAAGCCGCGCTCACGAAGCGTTTGAACGTTCGCCTGCGTAGCGGGCGCCAGCCACATGTTGGAATGCATCGCAGGGGCAACGACAACGGGAGCGTCCGATGCGAGAACCGTCAGCGACACCATGTCGTCGGCGAAGCCGCCAGCAAGGCGCGCCAAAGAATTCGCGGTCGCGGGCACGATGACGATGAGATCCGCGACGCGAGCAAGCTCCACGTGCTCGGCGCGCCCCTCCCCCGCAATATCCACGGCGACCGGGCGGGACGTGATGCCCTCCCAGGTGGAACGGCCAACGAAATCCAAAGACGCGCGCGTCGCAGCGACATACACGTCGTGGCCCGCGCGTTGACACTCGCGGACCACGATGGGTGCTTTAAAGGCTGCGACGCCGCCGGTGACTCCGACGACGATCGTTGCCATGTCAGGCCTCGGGGTTAGCTTCGAGAGACAGGAGGCCTTCGTTGATCTCACGCAGGGAAACCGCAAGCGGCTTCTCATCCGGCTGCACGTCGACGACCGGACCCACGAACTGGATCATGTTCTGCTGAAGCTGCAGATTGTACGAGTTAATCTGGCGCGCACGCTTCGCGGCGAAGATAACCAGCGCGTACTTGGAATCGACGTGCTCCAGCAGATCGTCAATGGGCGGGGACGTGATGCCCACGGGCTGGGCAACAATTCCGGACATGCGTGTATTCCTCTCAGTGGCGGATTCAGATAGATACTACTCCAGGCCAATGAGCCGAGCCAGCTCATCCACCGCGCGCTCCACGTCGTCGTTGATCACAACTTGGTCGAACTCCGAGGCGGCCTCGAGCTCAACACGGGCGGTAGCCAGACGGCGAGCCTGTTCCTCGGGGCCTTCCGTGCCGCGGCCGATCAGGCGACTTTCGAGCTCCTCCCACGAAGGCGGAGCGAGGAAAATGAACTGCGCGTCGGGCCTGTTGGTGCGGACCTGGCGCGCGCCGGCCAGGTCGATCTCAAGAAGCACGGGCTTGCCAGCAGCGAGGGCTTCATCGACGGGTCCGCGAGGCGTACCGTACTTGTTTTTTCCATGAACAAGCGCCCACTCCAACATGTCTCCGCGTTCGATCATTGCATCGAACTCTTGGGCGGAAACGAAGTAGTAGTGGACGCCGTTCAGTTCACCGGGCCGAGGATCGCGAGTTGTTGCCGAGACCGACACGTTGAGCGTCGGGTAGCGCTTTGTGAGCGCAGCGACAACAGTTCCCTTTCCAACGGCTGTAGGGCCAGCGAGGACAGTCAGTTGAGCCTTAGTCATGACTCAAGTGTGCCACGCTCGACTGCGTCAGCCGAAACGCTCGACGAGCGCCTTCCGCTGGACGGGGCCGAGGCCACGCACACGCCTGCTCTGGGCGATCTTGTACTCGTCCATCAGTACGGCAGCCGTGTTCGTGCCGACGCGCGGCAGCGACTCCAGTAGCGAAACGACCTTCATCTTCGCGACTGCTTCGTCTGAATCAGCGAGTTCCAAAACCTCCGACAGGTTCATCGAGCGCGCCTTGAGCGCGTTCTTCACTTCGGCGCGACGCCTCCGTGCCTGCGTTGCCTTCTCGAGAGCCTGCGCCCTCTGTTCTGGCGTGAGATCAGGTAGTGCCATTCTGATCATCTCCTCGGTTGGGATCTTCGGTAAATAAACTATGTCACCTTCCAGACCACTAGTGCCAGACCAAAACGCTGCTTCTTTAGTAACACAGCAGATTATTGCAGCGAATCGACCGTTGCACGGTAGGCGTCTCGAAGGCCGGCGATACTCGGGCCGGAGCGCAAGATTGCACGGGAAGACGAGGCAAGGACAGCATCTTCGGCTCCGGCGAAAACCTCCCTGACCTGCGCCGGGCCAGCGCCCTGTGCACCCACTCCTGGAGCCAAAAAAGCGCCATTCAGCGACGCGAGATCGATGCCCAAACGCTTCACCGCATCGCCGACCGTGGCCCCGACGACGATGCCCGCGGGGCCGAGATGGTGTTGGTCACAATGACTGTTAAAGTCCGCCAGTTGGGACACGACACGGCCTGCGACGCTGGTTCCATCTTCGCCGCGGGCGTGCTGCACGGAGGCTCCCTCGGGGTTGGACGTGAGCGCCAAGACGAACACTCCCCTGCCGGTCTGTCGCGCCAACTCAAGGGCGGGGGTCAGCGATCCGACGCCGAGGTAGGGCGAGAGCGTGACCGCATCGCCGGCGAGCGGAGAAGAATCCGACAGGAATGCCTGCGCATAGCCGTCCATCGTCGAGCCGATGTCACCGCGCTTCGCATCCACAATGCACAGCGTGCCGACCTCGCGGCAGGCGGCGATAACCTCTTCGAGGACCGCGACACCGCGAGATCCGTGCCGTTCGAAGAAGGCGGCTTGGGGCTTAAATGCGGCGACGCGACCGCCGAGCGCCTCGATGACGCGAAGAGAGAACTCTCGCACACCGTTCGCGTTGTCGTCAAGTCCCCATTCCTGCAGCAGGCCCGCGTGAGGATCGATGCCCACGCACACGGGTCCATACGCGCGCATGGCGGCGTAGAGACGGTCGCCGAAGCAGGCGGCGGCACCAGGTTTGATTGCGGCAGTAGTCATCGTGTCTCCTCCGATCGAATCGAATCCCATTCCTGCAGGGAGCGCACAGAGTAGGCTCCGCGCATACGCACTTCGATGGCCTGGACCATCGCGTTAAATGCCTGGAGCGTGGTCACGGCCGGTCGATCCTGCGAGGCTGCGGCCGCGCGGATCTGGTAGCCGTCATTACGCGGGGCGCTGCGCTGAGGCGTGTTAACAACCATGTCGATCGAGCCGTCGTTAATGAGGTCGACGACCGTGGGCTCGCCGCCGTCGCCACGGCCCTCGGAGGACTTACGAACAGCCTGAGCCTCGATGCCATTGCGGCGCAGAACCGATGCCGTTCCGGAGGTTGCGAGGATGTTAAAGCCCATCTCGTGCATGCGTGCTGCCGGCAGCACGATAGCGCGCTTGTCCGTGTCCGCAATCGAAATGAAGACGGTACCCGACGTCGGCATGTCGGTCGATGCGCCGAGCTGGGACTTGGCGAATGCCGTCGGGAAGTCACGGTCGATGCCCATGACCTCGCCGGTCGAGCGCATCTCGGGACCGAGGACGGTGTCAACGATCTCGCCCTTATCCGTTCGGAAGCGCTTGAAGGGCAGAACGGCGGCCTTGACGGCAATCGAGCCACCGTCGTGGATCTCGCGGGCGTCGTGGGTGGGCAGCAGGCCCTCCTCGCGCAGCGAGGCGATTGTCGCACCCACCTGAATGAGAGCAGCGGCCTTTGCGAGCTGCACGCCTGTCGCCTTCGACGCGAAGGGAACAGTACGCGAGGCACGCGGGTTCGCCTCGATAACGTAGAGGGTGTCGGAGAGCAGGGCGAACTGAATGTTGATCAGGCCGCGCACGCCGACGCCGCGCGCGATCGCCTCTGTGGAGGCCGTGATGCGTTCGAGTTCGCGCGCGGACAGGGTCATGGGCGGCAGCACGCAGGAGGAGTCACCCGAGTGGATGCCAGCCTCCTCGATGTGCTCCATGATCGCGCCCATGAAGAGTTCCTCGCCGTCGTACAGGGCGTCGACATCGATCTCAATGGCCGCGTCCAGGAAGCGGTCGATGAGGAGCGGACCGCGCGAGAACAGCAGCTCGGAGTCGTGGCTTGCGAGGTATTCGCGGAGCGCCGGCTCGTCGTTGATGATCGCCATGCCGCGTCCACCCAGCACGAAGGAAGGGCGAACGAGAACCGGATAGCCGACCTGCTGAGCCACGGCGATGACCTGCTCGGGCGTGTTCGCAGTGTCGTGCGCGGGAGCCGGGCACTGCGCGGCCTCGAGAACCTTGCCGAACTCCTCGCGGTCCTCGGCCAGGTCGATGGCGCGCGGGCTGGTGCCCAGGATCGGAACGCCGGCGCGCTCGAGATCTGCGGCGAGCGACAGTGGGGTCTGGCCGCCGAGCTGGACGATCATGCCCTTGACGGGGCCGGCCGCGCACTCGGCGCGGTAGATCTCCAGGACGTCTTCGAGCGTGAGGGGCTCGAAGTAGAGGCGGTCCGAGATGTCGTAGTCGGTCGACACCGTTTCGGGGTTGCAGTTGACCATGATGGTCTCGTAGTGCTCGCGCAGCGACATGGCCGCGTGCACGCACGAGTAGTCGAACTCGATACCCTGACCGATGCGGTTGGGACCAGCGCCCAGGATGATGACGGCCTCGCGCTCGCGCGGACGGACCTCGTTCTCCTGGTCGTAGGTCGAGTAGTGGTAGGGCGTGCGGGCCGCGAACTCGGCGGCGCAGGTGTCGACCGTCTTGAAGACGGGGTGGATGCCAAACGCGCCGCGCACCTCGCGCACCGTGTCCTCGGACAGGCCGCGCATCGCTGCGATCTGACGGTCGGAGAAGCCGTGGCGCTTCGCCTCGGCGAGGACGTCGCCCGTGAGCGCCTCGGCCTCGCGAATGCGGGTCGCGACCTCGTCGAGGAGGAACATCTGGTCGAGGAACCACGGGTCGATCTTCGTCGACTCGAAGAGCTCCTCGAGCGTCGCGCCACCACGGATCGCCTGCTGGACCTGGACGAGACGTCCCTCGGTGCCGACTGCGGCGGCCTCAACCAGGGCGCGGGTTTCTTCGGGGGTGGGTGCCTCTCCGTCCCAGTGGAACTGCACACCGCCCTTATCGATCGAGCGCAGGGCCTTCTGCAGTGCCTCCGTGTAGGAGCGACCGATCGCCATGGCCTCGCCCACGGCCTTCATCGAGGTGGTGAGGGTCGGGTCGGCGGCCGGGAACTTCTCGAAGGTGAAGCGTGGGACCTTAACGACCACGTAGTCGAGCGTCGGTTCGAACGAGGCCGGGGTCGAGCCCGTGATGTCGTTCGGGATCTCGTCGAGCGTGTAGCCGGTGGCAAGGCGCGCGGCGATCTTCGCGATCGGGAAGCCCGTCGCCTTCGAGGCCAGCGCGGACGAACGCGACACGCGCGGGTTCATCTCGATGACGATAATGCGGCCCGTCTCGGGGTGGATCGCGAACTGAATGTTACAGCCGCCCGTGTCCACGCCCACGGCACGAATGACGGCGATGCCGATGTCGCGCAGACGCTGCATCTCGCGGTCGGTGAGGGTCAGCGCCGGAGCGACCGTGATGGAATCGCCCGTGTGCACGCCGACCGGGTCGACGTTCTCGATCGAACACACGACGACGACGTTGTCCGCCTTGTCCCGCATGAGCTCGAGCTCGTATTCCTTCCAGCCGAGGATCGATTCCTCGAGGAGAACCTCGGTCGTAATCGAAGCGGCCAGACCCTGGCCGGCGATGCGCTCGAGGTCTTCGGGGGTGTAAGCAAAACCGGAGCCGAGGCCGCCCATTGTGAAGGAGGGACGAACGACGAGGGGGTAGCCAAGCTCGGCGGCGGCCGCGTGGCACTCCTCCATCGTGTGGGCGATGAACGAGCGGGCGACCTCGGCACCGGAGCGCTCGACGATCTCCTTGAACTCCTCGCGGTCCTCGCCGGCGCGGATCGCGTCGATGGATGCGCCGATCAGCTCGACGTTGAAACGCTCAAGAACGCCCATTTCGGAGAGCGCGACGGCCGTGTTCAGCGCCGTCTGACCGCCCAGCGTGGGAAGCAGTGCGTCGGGACGCTCTTTCTCGATGATCGAGGCCACGACCTCCGGGGTGATCGGCTCGACGTACGTGGCGTCGGCGATGCCGGGGTCGGTCATGATGGTCGCCGGGTTGGAGTTGACGAGGATGACGCGCAGGCCCTCCTCCTTCAGCACGCGGCATGCCTGCGTGCCTGAGTAGTCGAACTCGCACGCCTGGCCGATGACAATGGGGCCCGATCCGATGACGAGGACGGAGGACAGATCGTTCCTGCGGGGCATCAGTGGGTCTCCTTAGCGGCAGTCATCAGGGAAATAAAGCGATCGAAGAGCAGCTCGCCGTCGTGCGGGCCCGCAGCTGCCTCGGGGTGGTACTGAACGGAGAAGGCAGGAATGTCCAGGGCGCGCAGGCCCTCGACGACGCCGTCATTGAGGCCGACGTGCGAGACTTCGACGCGCCCGTAGCGGCCCGACTCGAAGGGAGCGACCGAAGGCTCCCCCACCGGTGCGTCCACGGCGAAGCCGTGGTTGTGAGCGGTGATCTCCACGCGGCCCGTGGCCACGTCCTGCACCGGCTGGTTGATGCCGCGGTGACCATAGTCCAGCTTGTAGGTGCCGTAGCCAAGCGCACGACCGAAGAGCTGGTGACCGAAACAAATACCGAAGTACGGAATACCCGCGTCGAGGACCGCGCGCAGCACTCCGATCTCGCGGTCGGCCGTCGACGGATCACCGGGGCCGTTGGAGAAGAAGACGCCGTCCGGCTTGAGCGCCTCGATGTCGGCGAAGGACGCGGTGGAGGGCACCACGTAGACGCGCGCGCCACGCGCGGCCAGGTGGTACGGCGTGCGCGACTTGATACCCAGGTCGACAGCGACGACGCGCGCGATGGGTTCCTTGCCCTCGAAGTCGCCGAGGGGCTCTACCACGTAGGTCTCGTCCGTCGATACCTCGGCGGCCAGCGCCTGGCCGCTCATCGCCGGCGACTCGGCGACGATACGCACGAGGGAGGCCACGGCCTCGTCCCCCAGGTACTGCGCGCCCACGGGCAGCGCGTCACCCGAGAAAATGCCGGCGCGCATCGCTCCGCGCTCGCGGATGTGGCGGGTGATCGCACGGGTGTCGACGTCCGCGATGCCGACGATGCCCTGAGAGATCAGCTCGTCCTCGAGCTCGCGGCGCGAGCGCCAGTTGGAGGCGCGGCGGGCCGCGTCGCGCACGACGAAGCCCGCGACCCAGATGCGCGAGGATTCGGGATCCTCGTCGTTGACACCGGTGTTGCCGATGTGCGGGGCCGTCATCACGACGATCTGGCGGTGGTACGACGGGTCGGTGAGCGTCTCCTGGTAGCCCGTCATGCCGGTCGAGAACACGATCTCGCCGAGCGTGCGGCCCTGCGCACCCCATGCGCGGCCCTTGAAAACGGTGCCGTCCTCCAGGACGAGCAGAGCGATATCGGACGTGGTCATCGGTCCTCCTTGGCAATCGGGGTGGCGTCGACGACCGTCGGGACGCCGTTGTAGATCGTGTAGCGCACCTGTCCGGGCAGTTCCATGCCGCGGAAGGGGCAGTTCGTGGAGCGTGTCCACTGCTTGGCGGGGTCAACCGTCACGCGCACCGTTGCATCCACGAGGGTGACGTGTGCGGGGGCACCGACGACCAGGCCCTGGCCCTGCGATTCCACGCGGCCGATCTGGGCGGGAACCGTCGACATCACGCGAGCAACGTCCGCCCAGTCCATGCGGCCCGTGTTCACCATCGTCTCAATGATGATCGGCAGCGCAGTCTCCAAGCCGGTCATGCCGAACGCGCCGGCCTGCCACTCGCAGTCCTTCATCTCCAGCGGGTGGGGCGCGTGATCGGTGCCGATGCAGTCGATCGTGCCGTCGGCGAGGCCTTCGCGCACCGCCTCGACGTCCTCAGCCCGGCGCAGCGGCGGGTTCACCTTGTAGAGCGGGTCGTAGGTGGCGGCCAGCTGCTCGGTGAGGAGCAGGTGGTGAGGCGTGGCCTCGGCCGTGATATCCACGCCCTGTGCCTTACCCCAGCGCACGAGGTCAACCGAACCTGCGGTCGACAGGTGACACACGTGCAGGCGCGAGCCGACGTGCTTGGCGAGCAGGATGTCGCGGGCGATGATCGCCTCTTCGGCGACGGCCGGCCAACCGGCCAGACCGAGCTCGCCGGACAGCGTCGACTCGTTCATCTGAGCGCCCTCGGTAAGGGCCGGATCCTGGCTGTGCTGGGCGATCACGCCGCCGAAGCCCTTGACGTATTCGAGGGCGCGGCGCATGAGGACGGGATCGGACACGCACTTGCCGTCGTCGGAGAAGACGCGAACCTTCGAGCGTGAACGGGCCATCGAACCGAGGGAGGCGAGCTGCTTACCTTCCAGGCCCTTGGTAACGGCACCGACAGGACGCACCTCGACCCAGTCGGCCTCCTCGCCCAGGCGCAGCACCTGGTCGACGATGGCTGCCGTGTCCTGCGTGGGCGTCGTGTTGGCCATTGCGTGGACAGCGGTGTAGCCGCCGACTGCAGCCGCACGGGTGCCGGTGAAGACGGTCTCGGCGTCCTCCCCGCCGGGCTGGCGCAGGTGGGTGTGGATGTCGACGAGGCCGGGCAGGGCGATGAGGCCCTCAGCGTCGATGATGCGCGGGTCACGCAGGGCGTTGCGGGCGTCGGCGCCGATCGCGACGATGGTGCCACCGGACAGCGCAATGTCGGTGGGCTCGCCGCCGAGCAGCGAGGCGCCGGTGATCAGGATGTCACGGGTCTGTTCAGTCATTGCTGTGTCCTTCCGATGCGAGAAGCAGGTAGAGGGCGGCCATGCGGATGCACACACCGTTCGACACCTGCTCGACGATGACAGATTGGTCTGAGTCGGCTGCCTCGGCGCAGATTTCGAGGCCTCGGTTCATCGGGCCGGGATGCATGACGACGGCGTTGGGCGCCAGTGTGGCGAAGCGTGCCGGGGTGAGGCCGTACTCCGCGTGGTAGGCGCCGGGCGACGGGAAGAAACCACCGCCCGCGCTCGACATGCGCTCGCGCTGCACGCGCAGCATCATGACCGCATCGGGCTTGGCCGCCAGGGCCTCGTCAAAGTTGTAGGAGGTGTCGCAGTTCCAGGTCTCCACCCCGATCGGCAGGAGCGTCGGGGGTGCCACGAGGGTGACGCGGGCGCCCAGGAGCGTCAGGAGATCGACGTTGGAGCGCGCCACGCGCGAGTGGAGAACATCCCCGACGATGACGACGTGTGCGCCGTCGAGGCCGGAGCCGGGGGCGGGCGTTCCATCCTCGCCGAGCGACGGAGCGTAGTGGCGGCGCAGGGTCATCGCGTCGAGGAGCGCCTGCGTCGGATGCTGGTGGGTGCCGTCACCCGCGTTGAGGACCGGCAGATTCATCCAGCCGGCGTGCGCGAGACGGTGTGCGGCGCCCGACGAGGAGTGGCGCACGATGACCGCGTCCGCACCCATGGCCTCCAGTGTGAGCGCGGTGTCCTTGAGGGACTCACCCTTGGAGACCGAGGAGCCGCGGGACTGGAAGTTGATGACGTCGGCGCTCAGGCGCTTGGCGGCGGTCTCAAAGGAGATGCGGGTGCGCGTCGAATCCTCGAAAAAGAGGTTGACGACGGTCTTGCCCTGAAGCGTCGGAAGCTTCTTCACGCCGTGGCGCTGAGTGGCGGCCATCTGCTCCGCCGTGTCGAGGATCAGAATCGCCTCCTCGCGCGTCAAGTCACGGATCGAAATGAGATGGCTCAGGCTCATCGTTTACAGGCCTTTCCCCAGAAGGACGCCATCGCGCCCGTCTGTTTCGTCGAGCAGAATGGTGACGATTTCGTCGCGGGAGGTCGGCAGGTTCTTGCCGACGTAGTCCGGGCGAATCGGAAGCTCGCGGTGGCCACGGTCGACGAGGACTGCGAGCTGAACGGCCGCAGGGCGACCGATACGAGTAAGAGCATCGAGCGCAGCCTTGATGGTGCGGCCGGTGTACAGCACGTCGTCAACGAGGACGACGGTCTTGCCGTTGATGCCGGTGCGTGGAACCAGCGTCTCTTTCGGAGCCCTCAGGGGCTGAGAGGCCAGGTCGTCGCGATACATCGTGGTGTCGATGATTGCGAGTTCCGCGTAGGTGCCGGAGACTTCCCGAATGCGATTGACGAGACGACGCGCGAGCGTTGCGCCACGAGTGGGGATGCCTGCAATGACGAGGTTATCGCTGCCGCCGTTTCGTTCGACGATCTCATAGGCGATACGGGTCAGGGAGCGTGCGACGTCGCCCACTCCCAATACTTCTTTGCCGCGCGATGCGCGATCTGCGTGCACTTCGGCCACGCTCACTCCTTCCCCGCCTCACGGGACGGTCATTAAAGGATCTGTCGTACATCCATCCTACGCTCCTCGTCAGGAGCCGGTGTGACGCCTTCGAGTAAGAAAGGCCACGTGGCGTGGTCGGTTGGGGATGGAGGTGACGTCGTGGCGCCACGTTCGACGCCCAATGAAAACGACGAAGTTCCACAGAGGGCGCGAAGCATCATACCCGGTAGGGGTATTCTGTATTACCCCTACCGGGTATACCGTCTCCCATCGCAATACGAGCCAGCACTATATGCGGTATGAGAGGGGTAAAGCCGGTAAAATTATGAATGCGCCGACGGCGCCTCAGATACTTCACTATAGAAAGGCCACACCATGACGATCGAACAGCTTCCCCACCCCGAGGTCCACGGTGGCGGCTGTGGCTGCGGTGAACACGATGTTGTCGAGCCGACCATTGATGCGACCGCTATCCCCCACCGTCTGCGTCACGCGGCTGTCCTCGGCGCTGCCCAGTCGATGAACGCCGGTGAGTCCTTCATCATTCGCGCTCCGCACCTGCCTCGTCCGCTGCTTGCTCAGATCGCACAGCTGCCCGGCGAGTGGACTTTTGAGGTCATCGTCGACGGCCCCGAATTCTGGGACGTGCGAACGACTCGCCTGTCTCTGTGACAAAGCCTCATGACATGGTGAAGGCCGACTCTCGCATGAGAGTCGGCCTTCACCATCAATATGGAGCGAGCGCTCAGTACTCCTCGAGGAGCTCGTCGAGCTCGTCTTCGACGCTGCCGCCATCCAGCGGCTTGGCACCGGCAGGCAGAGCGCGCGCGGGCGCTTCCTGTGCGGGCAGCTCATCGTCAGACGACGACTCGGCCTCATCGGAAACGTGCGCTTCCTCTTCGTCGGAGCTGCGACGCGACCACGCGGGGGACGCAAGATCCTTGCGGATCGCGTCGAGAACCGCGTTCACGAACGACGGCGACGTGTCGGTCGAGATCGAGCGAACAATCGAAATTGCCTCGTCGATGACGATGATCGGCGAGACCTCGTCGTTCTCGAGCATCTCCCACACCGCCACGCGCATCACCGCGAGGTCGACGGCGGCGATGCGATCCAGGCCGGGCACGCGAGCGTGCGCCGAGATTAGCGAGTCGATACGACGCAGGTTATCCGCCACTCCCCCGATGATCTGGATCGAGAACTCCGGGAGCGGAGTCTGCGCCGCGGTGATGACGCGGCGCTCGCGCAGGAGATCGCGCAGCACGTCGGGATTGGACCCCATGCCGCGCTGGTCGGCCTCGTAAACGACGTCGGCCGCGCGCTTGCGAGCCTTGGTGCGCGAGGTGAAGCGGTGCTGCTTCGACATTACTCGGTCACGCGACCCGAGTACGAGCCGTCGCGGGTATCAACCTTGACGCGGGTGCCTTCCTCCATGAAGAGGGGAACCTGGATCTCGTAGCCGGTCTCGAGGGTCGCGGGCTTGGTGCCGGCGGAAGAACGGTCGCCCTGCAGGCCGGGCTCGGTGTGCGTGATGGTCAGAACGACGGTCGCGGGCAGCTCGACGAACAGGACGGTGCCGTCGTGCTGGGAGACGATAACGTTCTGGTTCTCCACCATGAAGTTGCGGGCGTCGCCCACAGTTTCGGCGGGAACGTTGATCTGCTCGTAGGTGGACTGATCCATGAAGACGTAGTCGGTGCCGTCCTGGTACAGGTACGTCATGTCGCGACGGTCGACGGTCGCGGTCTCGATCTTCAGGCCCGCGTTGAAGGTCTTGTCGACGGTCTTGCCGGACAGGACGTTCTTGATCTTGGTGCGCACGAAGGCCGGGCCCTTGCCGGGCTTCACGTGCTGGAATTCGACAACCTGCCAGAGCTGGCCGTCGATCACCATAACCAGGCCGTTCTTCAGATCATTGGTCGTTGCCACAGGGGTACCTCACTTGTGAAGGAATCAGTAATCAGGGGTCAGTTTACACGTGCGCGCGACCAAATCCGCGACTTCTTGCGGGGTGCGGGCACTCGTATCCACTGTTGTGTCGGCCACGGAGGCGTATGCCTCGCGCGCTTGTTTCATCAGCTGGGTGAGCACGGCGCGGGGTGCACCCAGGCCGACCGAGCGCGGAGCGCCGAGGCCTTCTCGGCGTGATACCGCGGAAAGATCGGCGCTGAGCTCGATGATGACCGCGCCGTCTGCGCGCGCCCGATTGATTGACGAGGCAGTGGCTGGGTCGAGCGGCTGAGAGGCCCCAAGCGTGACAATGCCCTCGTCGATGCGCAGGAGACGCTCGGCTTCTTCGCGTGCTGTGGTGGCCAAGCGCGGATCGCGTCCGACAACGAGCGTGCGCATAGGTGCGCCCAGGCGTTCCTCGACAGCCTCGTCCACTTCGTAGAGTGGCAGTTGGTGGCGGCGGGAAAGCTCGCGTCCAACGGTAGTTTTGCCGGCTCCGGTCACTCCGATGAGCACGATGAGGCTCATGCGCGTATGCCAATCTGCGAGGCGGGGGCCTGCAGCTCCTGCGGATCGACGGAGACTGTCGCTGGGTGTGCGATTCCCTCAAGGAGGACGAAGCGCAGGATTCCGCGCCGTACCTTCTTGTCGGAGAGCATGATGTGGGTGAGCTCGTCGAGAGTGCTTCCCCCGTAGCGCGTCGGCAACCCGACACGTGAGAAAAGCTGGTCGTGGCGAGCAACATCGTCAGCGCTCAGCAGCCCCCGGGCTTGAGCCAGACGTGCCGCGAAGCAGCAGCCGACGGCCACCGCATCACCATGGCGCCAGGTGTAGTCGTTCGCGCGCTCGATGGCGTGCGCGAGCGTGTGTCCGTAGTTGAGGATTTCGCGTAGGCCACCCTCAGTCAGATCGGCCGACACGACGCGGGCCTTGACGGCGATAGCGCGGGTGGTGATCTCAGCGAGCTGCGGGCTGTTCGATCGCAGAAGCTCGCTCGGTTCCGTCTCCTCGACGATGCGCAGGATCTCCGGGTCCGCGATGAAACCGCACTTGATGACCTCGGCTGCACCAGCCGCCAGGTCGGGTGCGGGCAGGCTCTCAAGAAGATCCATATCGGCAACCACCGAGGTTGCCGGATAGAACGAACCGACGAGGTTCTTTCCGACGGATGTGTTGATTCCCGTCTTACCACCAACGGCTGCGTCGACCATAGCGAGCAGCGTCGTCGGAACATTGATGAGCGTGATGCCCCTCAGCCATGTGGCGGCGACGAAACCGGCCATGTCGGTCGTCGCGCCCCCGCCCATGGCGATGATCGCGTCTTTACGCCCGAGCTGAAGACGACCGCACTCGTCCCACAGGGAGGCGACGACCTCGATCGATTTGCCGGCCTCGGCATCGGGGTGGTCGGCAGTTGAGGCCTCAATCCCCTGTTCACGCAGGTACTGCGCCAGGGCTTCGGCACGGTGAGCGAGGGGACGCGCGTGAATGATGAGTGCCTTGGTCGCGGCCTCATCGAGCGCCTCACGAATCGGCTCGAAGCCGAGCCCGTGTCCGACGGTAATAGTTGAAGGGTGTTCTCCGGTGACGCGGATAATCGTGCTCATGCGTGCTCCAATTGCTGGGCGATGGCGGTGACGACGTCGTCGACGGGACCGGGCCCCGACTCGACGACGATGGTGGCGACGGATCGGTAGTGAGGCTCGCGCTCGGTGCGCAGGCGCGCGAGGGTCCCGGACGGATCCTGGGCCAGCAACGGCCGATGCGTCTTCGAGGCCGTGCGACGAACGAGCTCATCATGGGGCGCGTCAATGTAGACGACGGTGCGCCCGGACAGAAGGTTCCGAACGGCGGGAGTTGCTGCAGCTCCCCCACCCAACGAGACGACGGCCTCGTGCGTGAGGGCCTCGGCGACCGCTTTGGTCTCCATCACGCGGAAAGCTGCTTCTCCGTCGGTGGCGAAAATATCAGCGATCGGACGGCCTTCGCGCTCAACGACGAGGGCGTCTGTATCGATGTGGTCAACGCCCAACCGCTCGGCAAGCAAGCGCCCAACCTTGGACTTGCCCGCACCGGGCAAACCCACGAGGACGACGGGGCCCTGAGCACTCATGCGCGCTCCCCCACCACCGCGAGATACGCCTCGAGATTCCTGCGCATCTCACCAACCGATCGGCCACCCGCGTGATCAGACAGAGCGTCCGCGAGCACGAGGGCCACCTCGGCCTCGGCGATGACGGCGCCGGGCACGACCTGGCAGGTGTCGGAGCGCTGGTGCAGGCCCACGGCTTCCTCACCCGTTGCAAGGTCGACGCTGCGCAGCGCGTGCGGAACCGTCGAGATCGGCTTAAATGCAGCGCGCGCGACGATCGGCGCGCCGTTGGACGTCCCCCCTTCGATGCCTCCGGCGTGGTTGGAGGTGCGGGTCAGGTGGCCATCCTCGCCCCGCACGATCTCGTCGTGAGCCGCGGAGCCGAGCAGAGCGGCCTGCGCGAAACCATCCCCGATCTCAACGCCCTTGACGGACTGAATCGACATGAGTGCGGCGGCCAGCCGCGCGTCGAGGCGCTCGCGCGCGGTCACGTGAGTACCCAAGCCGATGGGAACGTCGTACGCAATCACTTCGGCGACGCCGCCGATCGTGTCGCCCGCCTGCTTGGCAGCGTCGACGGCTGCCTCGAAGCGGGCGTTATCCTCCGGATCGAGTGTGCGCATCGAGGCCTCGGACAGCGCCACCTCGTCCGCGGGAGTAGGCGTCAACGAGGCCACAGTGCGCTGGGCCCCGACGGAGACGACGTGGGACACGAGACGAACGCCGGCAACCTGCTCCAGGAGAGCTTCGGCGAGCACACCGAGCGCGACGCGCGCGGCAGTCTCACGTGCGCTCGCGCGCTCAAGGACGGGGCGAGCCTCGGGCAGGTCGTAGGACAGCATGCCGGCCAGATCCGCGTGACCGGGACGGGGCCTTGTCAGCGGTCGATTTCGTGCGATTTCGCGTTCGTCGCCCGTTCCAGCATCGATGAGCAGAGCGGAAGGATCGACGGGATCCGCACTCATGACCGTTTCCCACTTGGGCCATTCGGAATTACCGATACGAATCGCGACCGGCGCTCCCGTGGTCACCCCGTGACGGACGCCAGCGAGAATCGAAACCTCGTCGGCCTCGAACTTCTGGCGCGCGCCACGGCCATACCCGAGGCGGCGGCGCGCGAGGCCACGGCGCAGGTCCTCCGTCGTCACATGCAAGCCGGAGGGAAGCCCCTCAATCGTGGCGATCAGTGCGGGTCCGTGCGATTCTCCGGCGGTCATCCATCTCAGCATGCTTCCCAGTGTCCCACACGCCGCAATGCACACGCCCGTCGGCTCTCACGGGGTGAACGATCAGGACTGCGAAGCGTTATCCCCCGTCGGAGCGCTGCCCGGTTCGGTGCCGAGAATATCGATAACGACGCAGAGCGTGTCATCGCCAGCCGCGAGATCCGGCGGAATCGTGATCGCCAGGCGTGATCCAACCTTCTGATCGACGAGTGCGTTCGCAAGGCCCTTCATCGCCGTGTTGAGGTTGACGACGGCGGGCACGCCCGTCTCCCAGGTGGACACACGAACGACGCCATCTGTCCAACCGACAACGGTAAATTGTGCGACGACACGGTCACCCTCGTGGACCTGGACGCCGTCACCCTTGATCAGAGCCTGGGTTGTGACGCCGCCGGGCAGCGTTGAGATATGGCTAATGAGCGGCCCTTCCGGGCTCATCTCGACGCTCATGGGACCGACGGTGGCATCGACCGACGTACCTGTGGCGATTGAAGGCAGAATGTCGACGACATCTATCTCCATCGCATTGGGCGAGCCATCACCCATCGTAATGGTGCGGAACGCGAGGATTCGCGATCCCTCGCGCTTGCCGGTGACCAGCATGGCAAGGTCCGAATTGATCTCATCAGAGCCGACGATGCCGAGGCTCATCTGAGGACGGCCGGACTCGGAGAGCATGCGTCCGCTGCTAGCATCGAACGCCGTGATGGCGACGAGGACGGGAGAGCCTTCGGTGATCTCTCGCCCGCTACCCTCTTCGATGACGCGAGCCTTGAAACCGTCGATCTCCACTGGTGCCTTAATGTCGATCGTGGGGGTAGCCCCCACACGACCAGACACGGCGACACGGTCAAAGAGCGGAAGCGTCGTCGACTGTGCCGCAGCCTCGGGAGTCAGAGCTGCTTCGTCGGTCGGCGCAGGCTTCAATGCCCACCACGTGAGGCCACCACCAACGAGGAGTAGGACGAGAGCCAGGGCGATGCGCAGGAACAGACCGCCGCGAGAGGACCCCCGCGAGCGTGACGCCCTCGCAGCGGCGCGCTGCGACGACCCCTTCACGCGACGCGTGCTGGGCGAATCGGAGGACGAGGACTCGGTGCTCATGCGGGAATCGTAGGAGACGACGCGTCGATCTGCGCGATGAGGGCATCAACCCGCGGGTCGCTGGTGGCCAACGGATCCTGCAGGGACAGCGGAATTGTCTGCGATTCGTCGAGACGCACGTGGACCCAGTCGACGCTCAGATCGGCACGCGCATCCTCAGCGGCAGCGATAATGCGTCCACGCAAGCTCGCGCGGGTTGTCGCCGGTGCGTGAGTTTGCGCCCGGCGAACACCTTCGACGCTCGTCAGGCGTCGCATGAGGCCGGCGTTTTCCATCCGCTCGCGCAGGCCATCCGCCGTGATCTCCGAGTACGACAACTCGAGTCGAGCCACGCGAGGATCGGCCAGGGTCGCTCCGCTGCGTGCGCAATAGGACGTGAGCAGCTTGCGCTTGATGGCGATGTCGAGCTCCGTGTCCACACCACTCCAGTCACCGCTGGAAATCGCATCCACTCCCCTGCCCCACAGATCGACGACGTAGGCGCGCATGGGGTCAAGGTCAGCGACGGGAATCCGCGTGAGCACGCGCTCGCGGATCTCGCGCTGCATGGCCACGGCGGTCGTCATCCGTCCGTTTGCTAGTTCAATGGTGGCCGATCCTGTCAGGTCTGCGTTGATCTCCCGGATGGCACGCATAGGATCGGCAAGGGCCAGGTCTTCAATCTGAAGTCCATCCTCGATCGCGTGGATGAGGAGCTCCGTCATGCCGACCTTCAAGACGGTGGTGGGTTCGGCGACGTTCGTGTCGCCGACGATCACGTGCATGCGGCGATATGCACCGGAGTCAGCCAGTGCCTCGTCGCGGGTGTTGATGATGGGGCGCGAGCGTGTCGTCGCGGACGAGACGGCATCCCACATCTGATCGGCGCGCTGGGAGAACTGTAGACGTGGAGCAGCCGCAGCGGTGTTGATCCAGCCGTTGCCCACCAGGATCTGACGGGTCACGAAGAACGCGACGAGGGCGTCTGCGACATGGCGAAAGTCGCGGCGTCGGTGCAGGAGATAGTTTTCGTGGCAGCCGTAGGAGTTGCCCTGCGAATCCAGGTTGTTACGGAAGAGATGCAGACGCAGATCCGTGCCGAGCTCTGACAAGGCCTCGTCGGCCTGGGTTGCCAGGTCGGCGAGCATGTTCGAACCCGCTCGATCCTGCTCGAGCATGTCTTCCAGACGATCACACTCAGCGGTCGCGTACTCGGGGTGCGCGCCCACATCAAGATACAGGCGGCCACCGTTACGCAGGAAGAGATTCGACGAACGTCCCTGGTGCAGGAGCGGCTCGAAGAGCTGACGCGCAGCGTGCTCGGCATCCATCGGCTTGGCACCGCTGGGGGACGCGGCCGTCAGCCCGTACTCCGTCTCGATGCCGAAAACTCGACGCCTCACGTCACTGGCCACCCTTCTGCACGAATCCCTGCACGAAAGCTTCGGCGTTGGTCTCGAGGACAGAGTCGATCTCGTCCAGGAGAGAATCGATCGACGAGGTACGCGCCTGAACCTGCCCCGCGGTCTCGGTGACGTCGTCTTCGGGGGTGGGACCTCCGGCAAAAATCTGATTCGACATAGTTCTTCCTACTTTCTTTCTGCGTTCATCGGGTCGATGTGTCGCGTGCGTCGGCGATCGGGAAACGGATGAGATCCCCTTCGCCGGGATCAAAGACGAGGGATGACCACGAGGCCTTCACGAGGTCGGGGCGGCTAGCGACCGCCCAGCCGCGCACATGGGCACGCGTGTTAGTTGGAGCAACGTCGGCTGCGCGCTCCACTTCCTCATCGGAGACGAGGCGCGTCACCATACCCGCTGCGGCGAGGCGGTAGACGAGGCCGTGGCTGGGACGCAAGTCTGCCCACTGCAGGTCGATGGCGGCCAGACGCGGGTCGTTCCACTCGAGTCCGGCGCGTTCCTTCTGGCGCTTGATGAGCTGGTACTTGCCCACCCACTCGACGTCACTCGCAACCGAGAAGAGGTCGGCGCGCATGCGGTCGAGGACGGATTGCCACAGGGTGAGAATCTCCTGATCCGCTGCTGTGGGCGTCGTTCCCGTCTCCTCGAAGGTATCCACAACGAGGTCGAGGTAGATCTGCTGAAGCTCGGCCGCCGTGTACGCGCCCCCAGCAGTGGTCACTTTGTAGTCGAGGTCCGGGTGATGGGAGACATTCCAGTTCTCCTGAACCGGATCGTCCATCACCAGTGAATCCCAGCGCAGGTCGGTGCCCTGCTCGATCGCCCACAGAACGAGCGACGTTGTACCGAAACGCAGGAAGGCGGATACGTCGAACATGTTGCCGTCGCCGCCGATCACGTGCAAGCGGCGGAACTGTGCTGGATTCGCATGCGGCTCGTCGCGGGTGTTGATGATCGGGCGGTTGAACGTTGTCTCCAGTCCGACCTCGTTTTCGACAAAGTCTGCGCGCTGCGACATCTGGAAGCCGGGAACTTCGCTCTTTTGGCCAAGACCGACACGGCCAGCGCCGCAGATGACCGGGCGGGTCACCATGAAGGGCGTGAGGCCACGGACGATAGCGTCGAGATCGGTGATACGCGGCATCTGATAGTTCTCGTGTGTGCCGTAGGCCGCGCCCTTACCGTCGGTGTTGTTCTTGACGAGAACGATGGGTTCTTCGCCCTGCTCCTCAAGACGCGCCATGACGCGCTGAGCGATGACTTCACCCGCGCGATCCCACACAAGCGCATCGCGTGCTCCGAGCGTTTCTGGTGCGGAATACTCGGGATGAGCGTGATCAACGTACAGGCGTGCGCCGTTCGTCAAAACCGCTGTCGTCGCCGCCGGAAGTGCGAGCTCCTCGGCGGTGGGGCGAGCGACCCGCTCGGATCCGCCCGAGGGTGCAAGATGGTAGGGGTCATCGGTGAGCAGCGACGGGTCCGCTGCGGCGCGGGACATACGCATGCCACGCAGATCGTTGAGGGGGTCCTCCCCCGTGTAATCCCAGCGCACGACACCGGCGCCCTCGGCGGGTGTGCCGAGGCGGCTGATGTCGCCGTAGGTGGTCACGACCTTCGTCGATAGAGCGATGGGATTCGCCCATGCATCGCCGGGACGATAGACACCGTATTCGGTCTCGGTACCGATAATGCGTTCGCTGCTCATTTCACCGTTCCAATCGGCTTTACGCTAACAATCTCGGGAGCCAGGCCGCTGGTGCGCGCCCAGTCTTCGGGCGACGAGGTGGCCGCGAGCTCCAGCGACTCGTTCATTTCCTCATGGACACCGCGCAGCAGGTGCTCCATGCTCAAACCCGACGACACGCCCGTCAGAGCATCCTTGATCGCGTACTTCTTGGCGCGCTCGACAATGCCTGCGATCAGAGCGCCGGAGACAAGGTCGGAGAGGTAGATCCGCTTGTGGTCGCCGTTCACGAGGGTCGCAAGGAACAGCGCCGTCGTCTCGTTGCGGGCGTAGAGCGCGTCGACCGCGCGTACGCTCATCCCAGCCACGGCCTCGTCAATACCGCCGAAACGCTCGATTTCCGACGCGTGAATCGGCACCTGCGGGGTGAGGTACTTCGAGAAGATATCGAGGGCACCTGCGCGGTCAGGACGATCGACACGGATGCGCACGTCGAGGCGCCCTGGGCGCAACACGGCCGGGTCGATCATGTCCGCGCGGTTGGAGGCGCCGATAATCACGACGTTGTCGAGGGATTCGACGCCGTCCATCTCGGCGAGCAGCTGCGGAACAATCATCGTTTCGACGTCTGAGGACACGCCCGTACCACGCGTGCGGAACAGGGCTTCCATCTCATCGAAGAAAATGACGACGGGAGTGTCACCGGCTGCCAGTGTGCGCGCACGAGCGAAGATCGCGCGGATCTGACGCTCGGTCTCACCGACGAACTTGTTGAGCAGTTCGGGTCCCTTGATGGACAGGAAGAACGTCGATGCTCCCCCGCGTTTGGACAGCGAGTTCGCGACGGCCTTTGCGATGAGGGTCTTGCCCGAGCCGGGAGGCCCGTACAGGAGAATGCCTTTGGGGGGACGCAGACCAAACTGCCGGTACAGCTCGGGGTGATTGAAAGGCATCTCAATGGAGTCCCGGACCTGCGCAATCTGATCGTCGAGGCCACCGATGTCCTCATACGTGACGTCGGGAACCTCGGGGGTCAGCAGCTGCTCGACGTCCTCGCGCACGATGCGCTCGAACGCGATACCCGAGCGGGCATCCACAACGAGGGAGTCGCCCGGACGCAGGTTTCCGTGGCGTAGAGGGCCTGCCAGCTCCAGCAGGGTCTCCGCGCCGCCCTCCGCCGCCACGAGCACCCGGTCTGCGCCAACCAGTTCAAGCACGGACACGACCTGCCCGCTGCGCGGGAAGTCGTCTGCGGCAACGGCGATCATCGTGTCGTCGAGGCGGACCCACTGCCCGTACGACAGGTCAGTGACATCGAGCTTCGGGGTGACGGCGACACGCATATGCTTACCGCCCGTGACGACCTCGATTTGACGCGACGCGGGGAATGCCCGCACGAACGTGGCCAGGGTCTGCGGAGGCCGCGAGACATCGGCCAGCTCGCCCTGCAACCGAATCAACTCGGTGCGCGCGGTCGTCAGCGCGGTGGTGAGTCGGCCGTTCTTTTCCTCCAGTGATATCAGGCGTCGTTCGAGAGCCTGACGGGCTTCGACCTCACTCATCGGTTGCTGCCTCACGTCCCTCAGATGCCCACGTGTCGGCCTGTGCCACGACGTCGCGGCGCACCTTGCGCACCTTCTTCTCGGAGTTCACTCGCTGTCCGACCTTCTCCAGCGACCAATCCTGCTCGTCGTCCCACGCGCCACCCTGACCTTCGGCAGCCTTCGCAGGGCGCGTCGAACGTTCCTGGGGCGTCACGCCGGGCGCAAGAAGACGGGTGACGACGAGGAATCCGGTATGAGCGACCATGCGATGCTCGGGGCGCACGGCGAGACCGTCGAGGTGCCACTCGCGGCGCATGTCCTCCCACGCGATGGGATCGGTGAAGCGCTCGGAGGCACGCAGGTCCTCGACGAGGCGCGACATCTGGGTGACGGTAGCGACATAACAAACGAGGACGCCGCCCGGGATAAGCGCGTGCGTGATGGCCTCGATGTTCTCCCAGGGAGCCAGCATGTCCAGCACGATGCGGTCAATGCTGCCTTCCTCGGCAGACCACAGCACCTCGTCGACGTCGCCGACGCGCAGATCCCACGCGGGGTGGCGACGGCCGAACCACAGGTCGACGTTGGCGGCGGCAATGTCGGCAAAGTCCTGGCGACGTTCGACGGAAATGAGGCGGCCCTGCGGGCCGACCGCATCGAGAAGTGCCATGGACAGGGCACCCGAGCCCGCCCCTGCTTCGACGACGGTCGCGCCGGGGAAGATATCACCCATGTGGGTGATGACGCCGGCATCCTTCGGATAGACGACCGCAGCGCCGCGCGGCATCGACATGACGTAGTCGACCTGGAGCGGACGCAGGATCTGGAACTGGCGGCCTTCTTCCGTGACGATCACCTGGCCGTCGGGACGCCCAATGACATCGTTATGGTTGAATCCGCCACGGTTGGACTGGAAACGACCGCCGCTGACGAGAATCACTTGGTGAAAGCGTCCCTTGGGGTCGCGAACCTGAACTCGGTCGCCCTCGGAAAGGACGCCTCGGCGGGTGGGCGGGCCAAAGTCGGTGGCCGACATCGAAGTATTACGCTGAATAGACATTACGTAAAGGATACCGCTTGCTTCCAGCTGCGCCCATGGCAGGACACAGATGAGGGCGATAGGGGTTAGCGTGGTATTCATGACAGAGCTGATCGCCCCCTCACCCGACGCCCGCACGTGGGAACCCGCGTTATCCGCGTCGCGCGCCAAAGAGTACGAGCGTTGCCCGCTCCAGTACCGTCTTCACGTACTCGACGGCTACCGGGAGCCGGAGACCCGCGCTAAAGCGCTGGGGACAGTCGTGCACGCGGTTCTGGAGGAGCTGTTCGCCCTCGAGCCGCAGCAGCGCACACGCGAGAACGCACGCGCGCAGGTCACGCCGCAGTATGAGGCGTTTGCGGCAAAGAATCCAGAGGTCTCGCGCTTGTTCTCAGACGAAGCGGACCTGCAGGCGTGGCTTGACGATGCGCGATCCCTCATCGACGGATACTTCGCGATCGAGGCGCCCCAGTGGATTGCACCAGCGGCACGAGAGCAGCGGGTGACGACAACGACCGAGCGCGGGGTGCGGCTGCTGGGCTTCATCGACCGCGTCGATCAGGCACCCGACGGCCGTCTGCGCGTCGTGGACTATAAGACTGGGAAGGCACCCGGTCCACGCTATGTCGGCGAGGCGCTCTATCAAATGCGTTTCTACGCTCTGCTGCTTGCGCGCACACAGGTATTACCCTCACGCATGCAGTTGGTCTACTTGCGAGCTGGGCAAGTGATCACGCTGGACCCGACGGCCGAAGAAATCCATGATTTTGAGCGCCAGATCGATCAGCTGTGGGATCGTATTGAACGCGATATTGAGCAGGATTCGTTTGCGCCGCGCAAAAATCCGCTGTGCAACTGGTGCGGCGTACGTTCGCTGTGCCCGGTATTCGGTGGGACCACTCCGCCGATGCCGCCGCAACACGCGCAGTGGCTGGCGCGCACTCGGCTAGGCTAGAAGCATGGAACTGAAGCAATGTGGACATAGCGGGCTGTACGTGTCCGCGCTCGGATTGGGCACCCTGACGTGGGGGCGCGATACCGATGGGCCCGAAGCCCACGACATGCTCAAGACTTTCGTCGATGCTGGCGGAAACCTGGTCGAGTGCTCGCCCGCTCACGGTGACGGAATTGCCGTTGACGTCCTCTCAGATGCTCTGTCGACTGTTGGTCGCCACCGCGTCGCTCTCGCGTGGCGAGGCGCAGTGCGGCGCGCCGGGGAAGGTGCGTGGGTGAGCGCCGCGGGCCGTGGAGATCTTCTGCGGAGCCTTGATGACGCGCTCGCCCGGCTCGACACGGATTACGTCGATATGTGGCTCGTCGAGCCGCGTCCGGAAGTCCCACTCGAGGAGACGCTCGAGGCGGCGACGCTGGCTTACCGCACCGGCCGTGCTCGTTACGTGGGATTATCGCGCGCATCCGAATGGGAACTCGCCGAGGCCGTGACGCGCGGTGTATTGGGCGCCTCCGCTCCCATCTCGGTCGTTGAGGTAGCGTTCTCACTGGCGAATACCTCCGCGGCGCAGACAGTTGCAGAGCTGTCGAACAGAGGCGTCGGCGTCATCGCTGCTTCGGCTCTGGCGGGAGGCGCGCTGACCGGCAAATATCGTCACACCACTCCAGCGGATTCGCGTGCAGCATCACCGCATTTGCGTCACATGGTCGAACCCTATCTGGGGGGACAGGCACGCACCGTTATCGAGGCGGCATCGCGCGCGGGTGCAGGTCTGGAGCGCTCGACCGGCGACGTTGCGTTGGCGTGGGTACGCGACTTCCCCGGCGTGAGTGCCGCGCTCGTTGGGCCTCGTACCTGCCGACAGTTGGAAGCTCTCCTTGATTATTCAGATCCGTTGCCGGAGCCAATCCGCCAGGTGCTGACGGAGGTCGCCGTGCTGTAGCCGGATCCCCTGCAAAGAGCCTGGCCATCACAGATCCTTGGGGATGCGATGACTGGTGCAGTCGCTCGATCTGGAGGGTCGGCATAGGGGTGGGCCCGAACCGGTTGGTTCGGGCCCACCCCTGCGTCTAAAAACCGAAAAGATCAATCAGTCGTCGACTTCGATGAAATCGTCGTCGTCCTCTTCCTCGGTCTCCTCCTCATCCTCGTAGTCGTCCTCGTCAGAATCATCGAGGATGTCGAAGGGCAATTCGACCCCGAGCTGGGTAAAGAGAATGTCGTCGTAGGTGAAGAAGGCGTCGCGCAGCGCCAGCTCGGCTGCTTCGAGCGCGGCGTCGTCGGCCTCGTCTCCATCGCGGGCGATGTCGAAGTGGTTCTCGAAGGCGTTCAGCAGGCGCGTCAGCGCGCGGCGAGGATCTCCAGTCATGGCACTCATTCTACCGTGAGACGGCGCACTTTATCAGGGGAGGTTGAGCTGCGAACGAATGACGGACACCATGAGGTCAGTTCCCTTGATTTCGGCGGTCTGATCGGCACCGAGAATGCGGGTCTGGCCGTCCGCGTCAAGCAGCTGCGACGCGCCCATGTTCGGACCGAGGGGCAAGATGACCCATTCCTTCGTCGGCTGGTAGATGGCGTCGGGCGTCTCTCCCTCAATCTGCGCAGTGATGTTTGCGATGACGACGCGCGCCTGCTGGCGAGCTGCGTCGGCGCGCTTGGATTCGCGCACGTCCGTCAGATCACCCACGGCGTAGACGTGCGGGTGGTCGACGACCTGCATGGTGCCGTCCACACGAATGGTGCCGTTCGGGTTCATGACGGACTCGTAGTCGCTGCCGATCAGGAAGCCGGTGTTGGCCCGCGCACCGTAGCACTGGAACCACAGATCGGCCTCGATGACCTCGCCGTTCTTGGTTTCGACCATGAAGTGACCGAGGTCGCCGACGTTCTGCGGAGGCAGGTAGGCAAGCTCGGAGCCGGTCACGACGCGCACGCCGAGGGTGCTCAGCTGCTCGCTGATCTCCGCACGGAGGGCGTCCGTGTAGCCGGGCGTGCCCAAGATCTGGTCGGAGGCCTCGACAATAGTGATGTCGAGCCCCGGGAAGGCGTTTGCCAGCTCACCGGTGAGCTCGATACCGACCGTACCGCCGCCGACGATCATCACCGAGCGCGCACGGCCCAGGTTCTCGTGCAGCTGCTCGAGGCGGGCCTTGGCCACGGACGAACGGTACGACGAGTACTTGGCCGGGAAGGGGTAGGTGGAGCCGGTGGCGAAGACGACGTAGTCAGCCTCAATAGGATCGTGGCCGAACACATGAACGGTCGTGCCGTCGACGCGCGAGACGGTGCCGCGCACGATCTCGCCGCGGTTCAGGAGATTCGTGTAGGGCATGAAGATTGCGTGCTCCCACACCGTATCGACAGCGGCGCGCAGAGCCGCTGCGTGGTGGACGAACTGATCCTTCTGTTCGATGAGAACGACGTCCGCGAGGGGATCAAGCCCCTTGGCGACCGTGACGCCTCCGTATCCTCCGCCAATGACTGCGACGCGTGCCATGTCTTTCCTCCTTATGAGTGGACCGCGTCTATTGTGTCACCTGGCGGGCACGAATGCGCGTGGTAGGGACTTAAGTCCGAGCCGTATCGTCGTCAGTCGCGCTCGAGGCCCAGGCCTCGCGCAACATTCGGCGGGAAGAAATTGGGCCCCTTGAGCACCTTTCCGTCCTCACGCAGCTTGACGGAGCCATCCGGCATGAGCTTGGACAGGTTCGATGCCTGCACCTCAGCGAGCACGGAGTCGAGGTCCATTCCCGACTCGATCGCCATGCCGTAGATAACGTAGATGAGGTCTGCGAGCGCATCGGCCGCTTCGATGACGTCGCGTTCGCTGTCGTCCGCCGCGACAGCCTCGGCGGTCGCCGCCTCGATGATGGCGCGGGCGCGCTTGCCGTAGACGGCACCTATCAGCTCCGCGAATTCCTCGGCGATGAGGCTCATGCGCATGCCGAGACGATCGTAGGACAGCGTCGGATCGCCGAATGATCGAATCGGCATCGAGTAGGTGCGGTGGAACTCCTGGACGAGCTCCATGGGGCTGGGCGCTCCCCCGGCGATGTTCGAGGCAATGGTGTCCTTCTCGGTCATGCAAGATCCTTTCGAGACTGCTCCCAGGCGGTGGCCAGGATGTTGGTAAATGCGGTTGTCGTCTGATGTCCGTCGACGAGGAATTGGGCATCAAACACGTAGGTTGGAACGGAGGTGACCCCCATATGCATCGCCATCTGGAAGTCAGAATAAACGCGGGAAGCCCATTCTTCCTCGCCGACGGCCAGTGCGGCGAGTTCCGGTGGCATACCAACGTCCTGCGCACATCCGATGAGAACCTCGGGGTGTGACACGTCGAGCCCCATTTCGAAGTGAGCACGCATGATCGCCTCGGCCACCTTCACGTGCAGAGACGACGGGCCAGCGACCGTATCTGCGTCAATGTCCGCGTCGTGAGCGGCAGCGATCACGCGGTGCGCGCGCGAGGTTGGAGCGATAACGAGGTTATCGAAATCGAAGCGGATTCCCTCGCGCGCACCCAGTGCCTGCATGCGTTCGTCGGCCTCGCGTACTTCTTCGAGCGTTGCGGCACCGGCCTCTACGAGGGCGACAATCCGCGGCTTGTCGACCGCCACGTCCAGGTCGGGGTCGAGGAGGAATGCGTGTAGGAAGATCTCAACGTTGTCGCGATGGTCGAATTGTTCGAGAGCAGCACGCAAATGCCGCAGTCCCAGGTAACTCCAGGGATCACAGGTGTCGAGCCACATATCAATACGCACGGCGCCTCCTCGTCGGTGGTATGGAAAACCCCGGAGCCTTTCGGCCCCGGGGTATCTCGTGCGCGGAGGGGGACTTGAACCCCCACCCTCGTAAAATGAGGACTAGCACCTCAAGCTAGCGCGTCTGCCTATTCCGCCACCCGCGCAGGTGAGCGATGCGAACCGTTGCGATCCGCAAGCGAGTAGAAGCTTAACACGATGTGGGCGACATACGCCAATCGAAACTAGGAGTCTTTTCCGCCGCCGCGCAGACGCGCATCGAGAGTCGCAAAAACCTTTGCAATTGCATCGATATCGGCGTCCGTCATGCCGTCCAGAAGGTACTCACTGACGGTCTGCTGATGCAGTTCTGTGGCAGCAAGCACAGTTTCGATGCCCTGAGTGGTCAGGCACGCGTCATATCCGCGGCGATCAGTCTCGGAGGGAATGCGCTCCACCCAGCCGTCACGTGACAGGTTCGAGACGAGGTAGGTGACACGCGACGGCGAATAGACGACGCGATCAGCCAACTCCCCCATGCGCAGGCGGTGGCCGGGAGCCTCCCAGAGCGCCAAGAGAATGTTGTAGTCAGGCATAGAGACGCCGTAGGTGCGCTTGAGGCGCGTCTCGAGAATGCCCTGTAGGCGCCCGGACGCCTCGAAGAAGACTCGCCATGCGGCAGCGCGCGCGCTATTGGCTTCGACGATTGGTGTCAATCGTACTCGTGATTCCATGTCTCCCTCCTCGTGGTCGTGTCGGATGCTTCTCTCGGGATAATAGGGCATAGTGACTAAGAAAGCACCAACAACACGGGGGAGCCACGTGTCTTTATCCATTTCTGTTGTCCTTTTTGACGTAGACGGAACAATTGTTGATTCCGCTCCAGCTGTGATGAACGCTTTCCGTGGCGCACTGTCAGACTACGATTTACCGATCCCCGACGATCAGCGCCTTCGCACGTATGTTGGCCCTCCGCTGTGGTATTCCTTCAGCGACCTGGGCTACGAGGATGAGCTTCTGGCTAACCTGGTGAGCGGCTATCGCGCCCGATACCACGCTCACTATCTCGATCCCGAGCCCTTCCCCGGCGTCATTGAATTGCTACACGACCTTCATCGCGCGGGTATTCCGCTGGCGACCGCAACGTCGAAGCAGGCCCCGATGGCGCTTGCGCAGATGGAGCACCTCGGATTATCCGAAGTTTTTGACGTGATTGCTGGTGCCACCCCCGATCCCGCATCGAGTAAAGCAACCGTCATTCGCGAGGCTTTGACGCTCTTGGAGGCCCGCGGCGTCGACACCTCTCACCCCGTGATCATCGGCGATTCGATCTGGGATGTGCGCGGCGCACAAGAAGCCGGAATCCCGGTGATCGGCGTTGGCTGGGGCTACGCAACCGAGGATGGCCTCGACGAGGCGGATGCCGTGTGCGAGACGGTCGAGGAGCTGCGTTCCTTCATACTCGATGGGGTGGCAAGGCGCACACGCTAACGAAAATCTCGTGATTTCACCTCGATGGGGAGCGCAACGGGCGTGATCTTGAAGGCCTGAATATTGATCGCGCCGTCTCCCCACTCGAGCGTTCCGCGGACGAGCAGCGCGTTCGACTCCAGGCACACGCGCCGGAATTTTGTCCACGCACCTACCGACACCGAGACGTTGACGAAACCCGTCTCGTCTTCAAGGGAGAGGAACGTGATCCCCCCGCCCGTGTGGGGGCGCTGGCGGTGGGTCACCGCTCCGGCGACGTCGACGATGCGCCCGGCGAGGTGCTGCCCCAGTTCACCGGCGCGCAGGACAGACTCAGGCAACGAGCCGCGCACGTAGGTGAAAGAGTGTGTCCCCGGGGTTACCCCCGTCGAAGCGACATCTGAGCGCATGCGTTCCACCTCCGATAACGGAGGCAGCTCGGGTACGCGGGACCCCACCTCCGTTCCCGGAAGAAACGGCTGCCACTGACCGGCATGAGCGCGTGGCTGCGCGAGCGCCCCGGCTGCCCATGCTCCCTCGCGCCGCCCGACCCCCAGGCATCCGAGAGCTCCGGCCATCGCAAGCTTTTCCATGTCGGAGGAGCTCACGTGTGCGCGGCGAGCCAGGTCCGCCTGGCTCATGAACGCTCCCTCGCGCCGGGCTGCGACAATGCGCTCGGCGGCGGCCCCGAGGCCTCGTACCTGCGAGAGACCGATGCGCACCGCGAGGTCGCTATCGACATCGAGGGGAACGACACCGCGCGTTGGAAGCGACTCCGCGCACCCCTCGAGGTAGGTCTCCCCCGCATCTGTATCCTCCACGCGTTGCACGCTCGCGTCGACGAGTGAATCGTTGACCGACGGTCCCACGACGCGCACCCCGTGCCTGCGGGCGTCCTGCACGAGGGTTGCAGGAGAGTAGAAGCCCATTGGCTGCGAAGCCAAAATCGCGGCGTAAAAGTGCTCGGGGGCGTGCACTTTCAGCCAGGAGGACGCGTACACGATGTGCGCGAACGAAAAAGAATGAGACTCCGGGAATCCGAAGTCTGCGAAGCCCTTGAGCTGCTCAAAAATGCGCTCGCGCGTGGGCGCATCGATCCCCCGTTCCTCCATGCCAGCCATGAGGTCCCCCTTGAGGGCCTCCATGCGCTCGGGGCTGCGCTTGGCCCCCATTGCACGGCGCAGCTGATCAGCACGCGCGCCGGACAGGCCTGCGGCATCTGTCGCGATGCGCATGAGCTGTTCCTGAAAGAGTGGCACGCCGAGCGTCTGCCGCAGCGCTGGCTCGAGGAGCGGGTGCAGATAGGTAACTTCCTCGCGACCTGATCGGCGCCGCAAATAGGGGTTGACTGAGCGCCCCTGGATTGGGCCCGGGCGGATGAGAGCGACCTCCACGACAATGTCGTAGAAGCAGCGCGGTTTGAGCCTAGGAAGCGTGTTCATTTGCGCGCGCGACTCCACCTGGAAGACGCCCACCGTGTCAGCCGCACACAGCAAGTCATAGACCCTCGGATCCTCCTCCGGCAGGGTGTGCAGGCCCAGGGGCTGGCCCTCGCGTCCTTGCACGACTCGTGGCGCCCAGCCACGCAGCTGTGGACGAACGTATCCGTCCTCCTGCGCGTCAGATGCTCGCAGCTCGTCGAAGGCGACGCGCAGCGCGGTGAGCATGCCGAGCGACAGCAGGTCGAACTTCACGAGTCCCGCATCCGCGCAGTCCTCCTTATCCCACTGGAGGACTGTGCGCCCAGGCATAGCTGCCCAGCCAACCGGGCAAATTCGTGACACCGGCTGATCGGTGAGCACCATGCCTCCCGAGTGGATTCCCATGTGTCGAGGCAGTCGCGACAGCGCGCGGGCCGCTTCTCTCACAAGTTCGGGGGCCTCTCCCCTGCCCTGAGACCAGGCCGTGGACGTACCTGCGGGGTAGCCCAGAGCCCGTGCAGCGTCGCGGATTGCCGAGCGCGGGCGATACGTGATGACGTTCGCGACTTGAGCCGCGCGATCCCTCCCAAACGTGTCGTACACGTACTGGATGACCTCTTCTCGTCGGCAGGCTTCGATGTCGACGTCGATGTCGGGTGGGCCCGAGCGCGCATCCGACAGGAAGCGCTCAAACAAAAGATTGTGGCGCACCGCGTCCACCGCCGTGATTCCCAGGCAGTAGCACACCGCGGAGTTGGCGGCACTACCCCGCCCCTGGCACAGGATGCCGTTGCGGGCGCAAAAGTCAACGATGTCTTTGACGATGAGGAAGTAGCCCGCAAAGCCGAGGCGCTCGATAATCCCCAGCTCGTGATCGATCGTCTCCCACGCCCGGGGATGCTGCGCGCGTGATCCGTAGCGCACGCTCGCACCCTCGTAGGTGCAGTGCGCGAGCCAGCTGTCCGGGGTGTGCCCGTCGGGGACACGGGTCCGGGGTAGGCGCGGGGCGACGAGGCGTAGGTCGAAAGCGCACGAGGCAGCGACCTCACACGTGTTGTCGAGTGCCTGCGGGTGCGCCCTGTGCAGTCGTGCCATCTCCGTGGGCGAACGCAAAAAGGCGCGGTGCGCGCCCAGGTGAGCCTCCGCTTCATTCAAGGACGATCCCAAGCGGGTTGCGGTCAAAATGTCGCCGAGTGCCTGCTTCGAGGGTGAGGACATGCGCGCTCCACTCGTTGCCACCAGGCGAGTTCCGCTCGCGCGCGCAAGTTCCGCGAGCACGTCTCCGACTTCGTCCTCGTCCCCGCGCGACGCCTGCCATTCGACGAGGACATGGTCGCGCCCAAACGCATCCACGAGGCCGTCGAGGACTCGGCGCGCGGACGGCATACCACCTGCTCGTAGAGCCCGCATGAGTGGGCCCCGCCTGCCGCCGGTGAGGACGATGAGGTCTCCTCCAGCTTCACTGAGATCAACGAGGCTGTAGCGGGGGTTGCGCTCGCCTGGCGCGGAGAGCGCTCGCTTACTCATGGCTCCCACGAGATTCGCGTAGCCGCTGGGGCTGGCCGCCAAAATGGGAAGGCGTATCCCCGGTTCGTCTGCTCCGGAAGCGAGTCCCCAGCCCGGAGCAGATGAGCCGGGAACAAATGTTCCACAAGCATTCGATGCGAGCGTCAGCTCGGCCCCGTAGACAATGGGCAGGCCAGCTTCGCGGGCGGCCATGGTCGTCTGGACCGTCGAGAACATGCCGTCAACGTCGAGAATAGCGAGAGCATCGAGTCCCAGGCGCGCAGCTTCTTCCACCATCCGCGCGGGTTCATCGGTCCCGTCCAGGAAAGTGAAAGCGCTGTGCGCGTGCAATTCTGCGTAGCGTCGTTCCGTGGTCACCCATACATTATATCGAACATGTGTTCGATTGATTTGTCGGTGACGATTCAGGCTGACAGAGCCAGGTGCATCGAGCGGGCTCCTGTCGCAGACGCACAAGCCGTATGCTGGAGGCATGGACTCCATGCTCGCAGCGTCGCTCCGTTCCCCTGGCGATCTGGTCGTCGACACACGCCCCGTCCCGACACTTGGCCCCCGCGATGTTCTTCTCGCGGTGGAAGCGACGACCCTATGCGGCACGGACCTGCGCATCGCGACGGGACAGAAGACCAACGGCGTCACCCCCGGAGTCGTTCTCGGCCACGAAATTGCTGCTCGCGTCTGGCGCATCGGAGACGAACTCACTGCAGGCGTTGACGTTCCCGCTCCGGGCACGCAGGTCGGACTCGCTCCGGAGATTGCCTGCGGGCGCTGCGAACCGTGCACGAGTGGGCGCTCCAACGTGTGCGCAAACATGCGCCTGTTCGGAACTGGGGTGGATGGAGGCCTCGCCGACCTCGTCCTCATCCCCGAAGAAGCGCTCGCGTGCATTACCCCCGTCGCTGGTGAGATCACCCCACCTCACCTTGCGCTCGCGGAGCCGCTCTCGTGCTGCCTGCGCGCAACAAGAAGACTGCCCATCGAATCCGACTCCCGCGTACTTGTTCTGGGAACGGGACCGATCGGACTCATCCACTGCGCGCTCGCGGTTTCTGTCGGCGCACGCGTCATGGCGTGCGGACGGCAGGCACGCCTCGAACCCGCGCGAGCGATGGGAGCCGAGTTGACGACCAGCGCCCAAGGCGAGGATCTTGTGCGTGAGGTCCTGACGTGGACTGACGGTGTTGGAGCAGACGTCGTCATCATCGCAGTCGGAGCCCCAGACCTCGTCCCCATTGCCGCTCAATGCGCGCGCATCAGCGGCCACATTTCTTTCTTCGCCGGCTTCCCCGCGGGAGCGATGACTCAGATCGACCCAAACCTCGTGCACTACCGGGAGCTGACCATCAGCGGCAGTGCGAACGCGACCCTTGACGACTACGCGGCGGCCGTCGAAGCGCTCTCGAGCGGACGCATTGACCTGTCGCCACTCATCACACACGAGTATGAGCTGTCCGACGTCAGCGACGCCCTCGACGCCGTGCGCACACGCGCCGGCCTGAAGGTCGCCGTGCGCCCGAAAGGCTTCGCCGCCCTTTAGTCGAGGAGCCCGCGCAGGTCCGCCTCACTCAGGCGAGCGCCCGTTCCGGTCCCGTTCATCACCGAAGAAATGAGCTGGCGCTTGCGATCCTGAAGTTCCACGACCTTCGCCTCGATCGTGTCAGTCGCAACCATTCGATAGACATTGACCTTCTTGGTCTGACCGATGCGGTGCGCGCGATCAATCGCCTGCTCCTCGGCGGCAGGATTCCACCAAGGATCCATGACGTAGACGTAGTCCGCCTCGGTGAGGGTCAATCCGGAGCCGCCAGCCTTCAGTGAGATGAGAAATACTTGGGCATCGCCCGAGCGGAACTTTTCGATGACCTCAGCGCGACCACGCGTCGACCCATCGAGCTGCACGACGGATATTCCACGGCGCTCAAGCATGTGCCGGATGCGTTCCAGGAACGAGGTGAACTGGCTGAACACCAGCGCCTGATGCCCGAGAGGCACGATCTCGTCCAGCCGATCCGCCAGGTACTCAATTTTTGCCGACCCCACGTGCGCGTACGACTCCTCGACGAGAGCCGGATCGAGCGCAAGCTGACGCAGCCTCGTAATCGACGCGAGCACACTCATTCGGTTCGCATCCACGTCGCGTAGCAGATCGAGAATCCGCGCCCGCTCGCGGGCCAGGTACTGATCGTAGATATGGCGGTGTTCCTTACCCAAATCGACGCGCACAATGTCGACGATCTTGTCGGGCAGATCCGGAGCGACCTCCTCCTTCGTGCGTCGCAGGACGAAGGGCGCGACGTACGCCGTCAGACGCCCGAGCATCGCCGGGTCCGCGCCGTTTTCGATAGGCCTGCGCACCTGCTGCTGGAACGTTTCCCACGGGGGCAGGAGGCCTGGGCACGTTAAGGAAAGCAACGACCACAGGTCTCCCAGCGAGTTTTCGATGGGGGTGCCGGACACCGCCAACTTCCAGGGCGACTCAAGATCGCGAAGCGCACGGTAGGTCGCAGTGCGAGGGTTTTTTACCGCTTGCGCTTCATCGATGACGACTCCGCCGAGGCGCACCTGGTTCCACTGCTCCGCCTCCAGGCGGGCGAGCGTGTAGGAGGTGACGACGATATCCGCATCGGTCAGCTCCTCTGTAATCGTCGTGCCTCGGCGCGAGGCGGTTTCCGTCACTGCGCGCACGCGTAGGTGCGGTGTGAAGGTACGCGCCTGGTCTATCCACACGCCGACGACGGAGGTCGGCGCCACGACGAGAACCGGGGAGGGATCACCGGCGGGTGCATGCGCTCGCAGCGCTGCCACAGCCGACAGGATCTGAACGGTTTTACCCAGGCCCATGTCATCAGCCAAAATTCCACCGATGCCACCGGACAGGCGAGCCGTCAACCACGCGTGCCCACGGCGCTGATACGGGCGCAGGATCGAACTCAGCGACGGCACCGGCGGCACACCTTTATCCGCGGAGCCGTCGCCCAGCGGGGCAATCCGCCTCCTCCACGCGTCGCTGATACTCACGTGGTCGGATGCGCTCGCGAATAGATCGACGATGCCGACCTGCATCGGCGTGAGCCTGAACCCCTCGCCGTCCCACCCCGCCAGAGTGCGCGCCTCTTCCAGCAACGTCGCCAAGGATCGAATACGTTCGCCGTCAAGGCGTACCCACGTTCCCTCGACCTCGACATACTCCTGCCCGCCTACGATCGCTTCGAGCGCATCGCGCACGCTGATCGTGACGGCACCGAGGCGCAGGCGCACGTTGAGGTCAAACCAGTCGCGTTCGGCCGGATCAACGCTCACATCGACATCGAATCCGTCTTCTCGCACGTCGATGGCACGCACATCCTCCGCTACGTCCCACACGAGGCCATCAATGCCCTCGGAATCGACAACCGCTTCCAAGAAGGCAGGAATACGCCACGGAGACAGCCTCCCGGTCGTCGGAGGCGCGGTCCACAGGGCGGAGTCCAACCCGCGTCCCCACAACTCGACGCGCCCCACGATCTCTGCCACGGCCTCGTCGTCCGCGCAGTGGGCGACAGGAGTGCGCGAGCGCGACTCACCCTGACGATACTCGGCCCACCAGCGCACAACGACAGATTCACCGTCGCGTCGCACTGTGCCCACGAGGGACACGTCCGGGCGAGCCTGAGCGTCAAAACTGCCATCGGAGGACGCCATCGAAAAACGCCTGAGGAGGGCGGGCAGCCACGTGCCACGAAACTGCGCGACATCAGCGGCAGGAATATGCAGGCCTCGATCGAGAGGAAAGCCGTCGAGCGTTCCCACCCCCTCAATACGCGCGATTGCGCGCCCTCCATCCAGCAACAGCACACTCGCATCGCGGTCGATGCGCGGCCTCGTGATCACCTCGTCTCCGTTACGCGCGACGACTCTGACGTCGAGGCCGTCGTCACCGGAGCGCACATCAATGTCCGCGTCCCACGTTGCGTGCGAGAGCACCACCTTCTCATCGGCCTCAGGTGAGGCGTAGAGCTCAACCCCGGCGCGCACCAGGCGTGCCAGCCACGCGTAGGCATGCTCACCCAGCGAACTGAGCGTCACCTCCGTGCGCGAGTGCCACGAACGCGATTCACGCGACAGGCGGTAGCCCTCACGCATGAGAGAGACGTGCGTGGGATCTAGCCCATCTGTTACCGACGCCCACTGCGTGGCCGTCAGATCGAGCCACGAAGCCCTCTTCGTCGTCCACCCGGATGAGGAGCTTCGGCGCAGCGGGATGAGAGACGGCTCGACCCCGGGATCATGCGCATCGACGACGAGGGCCAACGGCTCGCCCAGGCGGTCCCGGTCGGAGCCCAGCATCTGCTCGAGGACGCGACTCCACTCAGGCACCGAGCGCTGCTTGTCGCGGGCATCTTCGCGTCCGACGATGAGCGTCGCGACCGTATGGGGACAGTCACTGCGCAGCGGGCATGCACACGCGAGGGATGGACGCACAGCGCCCTGTGCGACGCGCACGCGATAGGTCAGCCCGGCTTCCTTCACGCGCGCTTCAGCCTGTTCCCCATCCTCGCTCCAGGAGAATTCACGCACCGCGCCACTGCGCGCTAAACGCAGGCCGTTCGCCCACGCCGCCGGGCCAACGAGGGCCATCATGTCATCATCCGACAGTGAGGCCAGCGTGTGCGACAGAGATACCATCCTTTCAGTCTACGGCACCCACCCATCCCCAGCACCGGCTCACTGGGCCAGCCCCTCGATCGCCCACTCCCCTTCCTTCCAGACGAGGAGAATGTCCCGTCCATCCTCAAGCAGAGCCCTCATGTAGGCGCGCGGTCTCTCCTGCGCCCACCACCGACCTCCCACTGGCCAAGGCCCTTCCACTCGCGCGATAGCCGCACGGCGTCCCCTCCCCGGCACTGATTGCGAGGTATCACGCTCGCTCACGAGGTAGGCGGGTGTGGCACTCAAGGCCCCTCGGTGGTCCACACGCACATCGTCGAAGGCACCCGATGCGCCAACAATCCTCACACGCACGGGCTCGTCAAAAAGCGTCGCCGGAGGATGAGCGATGCGTCCCTCCCACGCCCCCTCATGCGAGCGAAGGAGAGACTCGCTCCCCCATCTGGCCATCACAACACGGCTGCGCGGATCGTATCCGCCCTGCACCCGCGGGATCATCAGAGAATCCGGCCCCGCCATCCCCTGGATACGCACGACGCTGCGCGAGACATCGCGCTCGCGGTCTGATCGCCCCCACAGTGCTGATGCACTGCGCCCCACCCGCGGATCGCACGCGGTGACGCGTATGCAGGTCACCGCGCCACTGGGCCCTTCAATACCCGAAGTCCACCCCGCGAGCGTCCACCGGACACGCAGCGCAACGTCGTCGGATACGCACACGTCGCATCCGCTCCAGGTGCGAGTGCGCTGACCGCCCCCGGCATCCTCCACATCGATGCGCAGGGTCTGCGAGACGAGCCCGCCCCGCCCCAGCCTCTGAGACAGATCTCGTGCGATGCGGTGAATGGGCGCCATCATCGTATCGATGGATTCTCCGCCCACATCAATGACGCACTCCATCGTGATGTCTGGCTGAATGCGACCGGCCAGCGTGATGGCGCTGTCGCCTCCGGAGGCGAGATTCCAGAGTTGTTCACCGACGTCGCCGAAGCGCTCGCACACACGGCCTCGCCCCAGTGCCAGAAAATCCGCACAGGTGTTGATGCCCAGGCCCTGCAACAGATCAAGAGTGTCAGCTGCCCTGTCTGTCATCGCGGCAGGAACGGCCCACAGGGCACGATGTAACGGGATGCGCCCCAGGAATAATTGGTTTTCTCCGACAGGAACAATGCGCCCCTCGCGAGCCGCCTCCAGGGATGCGACCGGACCATCGGCGACGCCAACAAAACATTCAACCCCGACGGCCTCTTCGATCGCCGACACCAGAGCCGAGGCCGCGGCCTCCTCACTCCCATGCCAACGGGCGGGACCGCGCGCCCGACACCTGGCCACCCCGGGGCGCACGCACTCCACCCCGGCCGCCACCGAATCGAAAGCATCGACAACGGCGCTAAACGCTCGTGCCTCGCGATCAGGGTCGCGAGGCAAGCAGATGAGATCGGGGCACACATACGTCGCCTCTCGTACGCTCATGCCGCTCCTCACTCCGGCGCTCCGAGCAGCAGCACTGGCGACCTCGATGCGTTCGCTGTGCGCAACAGCCCCGGTGCCACCCGGCGGCAGATCGACCACAAGGCAGTGGACGGGCCAATCGGGCACCCACACCACCATGTCACGCACCTAGACCACCAGCCGCATTCGTCGGCGCAGCGCTTCACGAGATAGCCCCGGCCAGGGGCGCAGTGTCACGATGGTGCGTCCCATCGATCGGGCCCGAGCCGCCAGGGCCCGCTGCTGTGCGCCGGACAGTTCAGGAATATCAAGGCAGACAACATCGCAGGCCTCTATCAGAAGGGAACACAGGTCCCCCACTTGGTGATCTTTCCCCGCATTTAATACCAGTACACGGTCGAGGTCCATCCCCTGCTGTGAGGCCCATTCCCAGCCGATATTCCTCACTCCGCATACGCCGATCCACCCCTCGGAGGGACATGCATCGATCAGCAATCGGATAAGTTCAGCTCTGCCAGTCGGCCCCAGAAGGACGGGAGAAATCCCCGCCTGCACGTGCTCGATATCGTCACGCGCTCGCAGGCCAACAGCCTGTTCGGCACGGTTCAACACGTCGCGCGCCGCCAGTAGTCGCGCGTGCGCATCGGCCATAACTCCCCCTCCCAGCAATAGAACATGTGTTCGATACTGGAAGTGTAGAACCCCGCTCATACATCTGCGTCCCGAACGCCGATCACGCGCGAATAGGTCACAATGGAAAACACCGAGAAAAGGAGCATGCATGAACATCGACCAGCGCCCCCTTGCCCCCAGCCCCTACGAGGGCCTGGAAGTCCCCACGTTTACGCTGTCATCGAGCGTTCTCACCGACGGTGCACCCATGCCCGAGTCGGCGACCGCCGAGGCCGGATCCCTTTCCCCGGATCTCACGTGGCACGGTTTCCCCGAGGACACGGCGAGCTTCATGCTGACCTGTTTTGACCCGGATGCCCCGATCCCCTCGGGCTGGTGGCACTGGGCAATTCTTGACATCCCGTCGTCCATGACCCACCTGGAGGCGGGCGCCGGAGCATCCGACCTCATGCTGGACGGTCCGGCTTTCCACCTGCGCGGCGATGCGGGAGAAGCGTCCTACTTCGGAGCCGCTCCCCCCGCCGGCGACCGCCCCCACCGCTACGTGTTCACGGTGCACGCCCTCGATACGGATTCGCTGGGGCTCGACGACGACGCGACCCCAGCCATGGCCTCGTTCGCGGCGCTCGAGCATACGATCGCACGCGCATCCCTGACCGTTACCCACCAGGCCTGAGGACGATGCTGCACATTATTTTTTGGGAGCCGGAAATCCCCGGCAATACGGGAGCCGCTATTCGCTTGTCCGCATGCACCGGATCAATGCTGCACTTGGTCAAGCCACTGGGCTTCGACATGGACGACGCGAAGCTCCGCCGTGCGGGCCTGGACTACCACGACCTTGCACACGTGAAGGTTCACGACTCCCTGGACGAGGCACTCGCCGAGGTTCCAGGGCGCGTCTGGGCACTCACGGGCCACGCAACCACCATGTACTCCGACGTCTCCTATGCCGATGGAGACGGTCTCCTTTTTGGGCGTGAGTCGGTCGGCCTCTCCGAGAATGCGATGCATCATCCGCGCGTGGAGGATCGCGTGCGCATTCAGATGGTTGGCGGGGTGCGTTCGCTGAACTTGGCAAACTCTGCATCGATCGTCCTGTACGAAGCATGGCGCCAACTCGGGTTCCCGGGTGGCGTCTAAGCCGGATAGGCAACAGAAACGAGGCCCGGAGCGATTCACTGCTCCAGGCCTCGTTTATTGCGCATCATCACTCAGTCAGGCCGCGCCTCAACCTGCTTTCCATGGCGAGGACGGGCGCTCAACCTGCTCAGCGAGAGAAACGATCCTGCGCGGGTTCGAGCGCCACATCCAGATCAAGCCGATCATCGACACGACGAGGGGCAGATAGTAGAAGTCCATACCAAAGCCGGTCCAGGCGGAGCGGGCGGAATTCAGCTCATCGAGACCGAGCGAAGCAACCCACAAAATGACCGGAATGGCGATCGACAGGGCAATCGTCACCCAACCAACCACACGCATCCGTCGCCCGTTATGGGTGAGCGCCGTCGCCGCGATGAGATAGTCAATACCCGCGAGGAGCGCAACGATACGCGGACCCCAGGGCTGTCCCTGCGCATGAAAAAGGTCGATGATCGCCATCACGAGAATCCAGGCTCCGAGGAGCCAAAACATGGCGATAATAATGCGGCCGAGGCCCAGGGACGGCGGGCGCTGATCGCGCGCACCGACGGCCTCGTTCGTCGTGTCTTGTCCGTGCACAACACCGATCCTACCGAGGCAACGAACGCTGCGCATTGCATCGGACATCTACGCCGCAGGCTATCGCGCCATGTGGCCTGAAGCACCACGATGGAACACCGAGCTTCAAGACAGCGTTGCACAAACGTGGGACAATGGGCCTATAAGGACCGTGAGGCCCGCCATGAAAACAACCATCTGAGCTTCGGCTCATCAGCGAGGAGTTTTAAACCTTGAGCGAATCGACCTACGACATCGTCATTCTGGGTGCGGGTTCCGGCGGCTATGCGACCGCCCTGCGCGCTGCGCAGCTGGGCATGAAGGTCGCCCTCATCGACGGCGACAAGGTGGGCGGCACCTGTCTGCACCGCGGCTGCATCCCCACCAAGGCGTACCTGCACGCTGCAGAAACGGCCGAGGCCGTGCGCGAGTCCTCCAAGTTCGGCGTCTCCTCCACCTTCAACGGCATTGACATGGCTCAGGTGGGTAAGTACCGCGACTCCGTTATTTCCGGTCTGTACAAGGGCCTGCAGGGCCTGCTCAAGTCTCGCAACGTCGAGGTCATCTCCGGCTGGGGCCGCCTCGCCGACGCGAACACCATCGAGGTGAACGGCCAGCGCATTACCGGCCGCAACATCGTTCTGGCGACCGGATCCTACTCGCGTTCGATCCCCGGCCTCGAGATCGGCGGCCGCGTAATCTCCTCCGACCAGGCCCTTCAGATGGATTGGGTTCCCTCCTCCGCCGTGATTCTTGGCGGCGGCGTCATCGGCCTGGAGTTTGCCTCCGTGTGGCGCAGCTTTGGCGCCGAGGTCACGATTATCGAGGCCCTCCCCCACCTCGCCAACAACGAGGACGAGGCCATTTCCAAGCAGCTCGAGCGCGCCTACCGCAAGCGCGGCATCAAGTTCCACACGAACACTCGCTTCGCCTCGGCCACGCAGAACGAGCAGGGCGTGCACGTCACGACTGAAGACGGCAAGGCTTTCGACGCCGACGTCCTCCTCGTCGCAGTCGGCCGCGGCCCCGTCACCGAGGGCCTGGGCTATGAGCAGGCCGGCATCACGCTGGATCGCGGCTTCGTCATCACCAACGACCGCCTGCACACCGGCGTCGGAAACATCTACGCGGTCGGCGACATCGTTCCCGGCCTTCAGCTGGCACACCGCGGCTTCATGCAGGGCATCTTCGTCGCCGAAGAGATCGCCGGCCTGAACCCGACCATGCAGGCTGATATCAACATCCCGCGCGTGACGTTCTGCGAGCCGGAGATTGCCTCCGTCGGTATGACCGAGAAGCAGGCACGCGAAAAGTTTGGAGACCAGGTGCGCACCGTCGAGTACAACCTCGCCGGCAACGGAAAGTCGTCTATCCTGGCCACATCGGGCATCATCAAGCTGGTCTCGGTTGAGGGCGGTCCGATCGTGGGCTTCCACGGCATCGGCGCGCGCATCGGCGAACAGATTGGTGAGGGCGAGCTCATGGTGAATTGGGAGGCATACCCCTCGGATGTCGCTTCCCTGATCCACGCACACCCCAGCCAGAACGAGTCGCTTGGTGAAGCGGCTATGGCGCTGGCAGGCAAGCCGCTCCACGTCCACAACTGACCGAAATTTTTTAATAGGAGAACACACATGGCAACTTCAGTGACCATGCCCGCTCTGGGCGAGTCCGTCACCGAGGGCACCGTCACCACGTGGCTCAAGCAGGTCGGCGACACCGTCGAGCTCGACGAGCCCATCGTTGAGGTGTCCACGGACAAGGTCGACTCCGAGGTCCCTTCCCCCGTGGCCGGCGTCCTGCTGGAGATCCTGGTCCCCGAGGACGAGACCGTCGAGGTCGGCACCGAAATCGCTCGTATTGGCGACGCGTCCGAGGCATCGGCAGCCCCCGCAGCTGCACCCGCGGACGCTCCCGTCGAGGCTCCTGCGGCCCCCGTTGCAGCTCCTGTCGAGACTGCGGCTGCCCCTGCCTCTGCTCCCGCGCAGGGTACAGAGGTGCGCATGCCCGCTCTGGGCGAATCCGTCACCGAGGGCACTGTCACCACGTGGCTGAAGTCCGTGGGCGACGCCGTCGACGCCGACGAGCCGCTGCTCGAGGTCTCCACGGACAAGGTCGACTCCGAGGTCCCCTCCCCCGTCGCCGGTTTCCTCGCAGAGATTCGTGTGCCCGAGGACGAGACCGTTGAGGTCGGTACGGTCGTTGCGATTATTTCCTCGTCCGCTCCCTCTGCTGCTCCCGTCGCCGAGACCGCTGCTCCTGCCGCACCCGTGGCACCTGCTGCCCCGACCGCACCTGCGGCACCTGCCGCTCCGGCTGCACCTGCAGCTCCCGCCGCACCCGTGGCACCTGCCGCTCCGGCTGCACCTGCAGCTCCCGCCGCTCCGGTTGACCCGTTCCCGAACGCATCGACGCTGGCTCAGACGGCTGCTGCTGCTCCGGTTGTTGAGGCACCTGCCGTCGTGACCGGCTCCGCCTACGTCACTCCGATCGTGCGCAAGCTTGCCCGTGAGCTCGGTGTCGATCTGGCGACCGTGTCGGGCACCGGTGTTGGCGGCCGCGTTCGCCGCGAGGACATCGAGGCTGCCGCCGCTGCCGCACGCGCTGCCGTTGCAGCTCCTGCTGCTCCTGCTGCCCCCGCGGCTCCGGCCACCCCGGCTGCCACTGTTCGTGAGCCTTCGCCGCTGCGTGGCACGACGGAGAAGATGTCGCGCCTGCGCCAGACGATCGCGCGCCGCATGGTCGAGTCCCTGCAGACCGCAGCTCAGCTCACCACGGTCATCGAGGTTGACGTCACCAAGGTTGCTGCGCTTCGCGCACGCTCGAAGGACGCCTTCCTGGCTAAGCACGGCACGAAGCTGACTTTCCTGCCCTTCTTCGTGAAGGCCGCGACCGAGGCACTCGCCTACCATCCGAAGATCAACGCGACCATCAACGACAAGGAGGTCACGTACTTCGACTACGAGCACGTGGGCATCGCTGTTGACACGCCGCGTGGCCTGCTGGTGCCCGTCATGAAGAATGCCGGGGAGAAGGACATCGCTGGTATCGCCGCGTCGATCAACGATCTGGCAGCCCGCACCCGCGATTCGAAGATCGGCCCCGACGAGCTGTCTGGCTCGACGTTCACGGTGACCAACACCGGTTCGGGCGGTGCACTCTTCGATACTCCGGTCCTCAATATGCCGGAGACCGCGATCATGGGCGTCGGCACCATCGTCAAGCGTCCCGTCGTCATGAAGGGCGCCGACGGCGCTGACGTCATCGCGATCCGCTCGATGGTGTACCTGTCGCTGTCCTACGACCACCGTCTGGTGGACGGCGCCGATGCGTCTCGATTCCTCATGGATGTGAAGAAGCGCCTGGAGGAGGGTGCGTTCGAGGCCGACCTGGGTCTCTGATCACCGCTTATCATCCGTGATGGGGTGGGTCTGCTTGGCAGACCCACCCCATCACTATCTTCCAGCTACCCTGAGCTACCTGATCACGAGCCACTCTGTTGACCGCTGGGCTGCGCAGGTTCGGCTTTCACCACCTTGCCCGATACCGGATCGACACGGATAAGAAGTTCTGTCGCTGTGGGAGTGTCATGCGTTTCGCATGCATCGGCGCGACACGTCTGCGACGACTCAACGATGAGTGTTGCGCCCACGTCGATAGCCCCTTGCTCACAGGAGATCACAGCGACGTTGTCAATCGTTGACGAGAGCGCGCGCACCCGCACGCCTTCGGAGAGCATCGTTTCGATCCGCTGTGTGTCCTGTGCGAGGAGCTCGCCGCCGAGGACGGACCCGAGCACTGAGACATCGCCATCCATCACGGCGCGGTCACGCGTGGCAATGGCACGGCTAATCGTGTCAGCCAGTGCGGCGGGCTCACACATGTTCGAGGATGTCGGCGCCCCTGCGCTGGATGCAGTTTCAGATGATCGTGGCGATGCCTCGGGTCCGTCCTGAGTGCCCCTGCCCCACACTCCATACGCCATGATCGACAGGCCGAGCACAATCGCAACGACGCCACCGGCAAGAACACCCACTCCCCATGATGGTCTGAAGCGCAGCGCGGAGCGGCGGCGTTCATCGGACGCGAATTCTGCGCCATGCACTCGCACCGCATCATCAGTGAGTGTGTCTTCACGCAATGCAGCGGCCCGTAACTCAGCAATGACGCGCCCAGGATCAACAGGTTCGCGCGAGATGACGTGCTCCTCTGGGTCACTCACCGTGAGCGTGACAGCTGAGCCACTCGTGGACGATTCATCACATCCGAGCGTCGTGAGCTCCTCGTTCATGTTTAACAGCGAGGCAATCTGTCGGAGGCACCGACGGTCTGCCTCCCTACCCGCGGCTTCGAGGCTCCACCCCGGCGTCCCCTCGCCTTCACCAATGTCGTCGATGAGATCGATGATGACAGCGCGACCTTCGGGCGTGATGATGATGTTTGCTGGGGTGAGATCTCCGTGTGCGATTCCCGCACCGTGGAGGGCGCTGACCCCGGCCGCAATCCCATGCAGGATCTGGCGCCGTGTAGCTATTGGCCGCAGGTCGGGTGATCCAAGCTCCGCATCGAGTGTCCGTCCGGGCACGTAGTCTTGAACAATCGCCCATCTGCCGTCCTCCGAGCGCACGACGTCGCGCAGAGCCACCACATGCCGAGACGTGATCGAGGCCCACGCCTTCCAGCGTGCGAGGCACCGGTCTCCTTCATTCGGCGACCGGATCGCAACCAAAGCCTCACCCGCGTCGGTGCGCGTTCTCCACATCGGGCCGGTGCTGCCAATGTGAAACACTTGTCCGATCTCGTAACCGCCAATGTTCATGCCCTTATTGTCCAAAGTCAGATAATGTGATGCAACTCATGTCACAAAGTGCCTGGTCGGGCGGGTGGACTTTCGATCATCAATTGCACGTACAATAATGAGGCTATGAGTGAATCAAATCCCCCCGGCAAGAGGCGCTTCTATCAGAACGTTCTCGACGCATACCGACTGACCAAACGCTCCTACCCGGCACTTCCGTGGATGCTTCTCGGAACGGCCGCAGCGGTCATTGCCATCTTCATGCTGGTGGCTTGGCTGACCAACATGTCATGGATCGGCTGGCTCCTCGTCGGCATCATGGGAGCGTTCACCGCAGCCCTTGCTCTTTTGAGCCTTCTGGCGCGCCGGGCACTCTATTCCCAGGTCGAGGAGACCGCTGGAGCCGTCAAGGTTGCGCTGTCACAGATTCAGCGCGGCTGGGTCATCCCCGAGCAGCCCATCGCCTACACCCGCGAGCAGGACCTCGTCTGGCGCATCGTGGGCCGCGCCGGTGTTGTCCTCATTTCCGAGGGCCCCTCATCGCGCGTGCGCCCGCTTCTGCAGGCCGAGTCGAAGCGAGTTGCGAAGGTCATGCGTAACGTGCCCATTCACCAGATTCAGGTCGGTCGCGACGAGGGGCAGGTCGCACTGAAGGATCTTCAGCGCGAGTTGCGTAAGCTCAAGAACATCCTGACTCCCGAGGAAGTTCCTCAGGTGTCCGCACGCATCAATGCGCTCCGATCGGGCGAGCCTCCCATTCCGAAGGGCATCGATCCTCTCCGCGCCAAGCCGTCACGCCGAGCGCTTCGCGGCAACTGAGCAACTGTCATAAGTGGGCAAGCACCGAGTGCTTGCCCACTTATGCATCCACAATACGAGACTCGTTCGACATGCATAGTATGCGCATGATTGCATATTCAGTACAGGATCACCGCTGAAACACGGATACTGAGGAACATAATCATGCACACGAAGAAGATTCTCGCCACGCTCACCCTGGCCGGCACAGTTACCACAATGGCGGCTTGCGCAGATCCGACGACAAGCAGCAATTCCGAGAACGCCCCGTCGGCAACCGCGTCACGCACGGCATCCTACGACGTGTCCACGATTCCGACCGTCGACGAGATTGCAGCACTCGTTCCTGACGACATCAAGAAACGGGGCACCCTGCGCAACGGAGCGTCAACCGGATACGCACCCGCCGAATATATGGACACCGACGGACAGACCCCCATCGGATACGACGTCGACATCAACAAGGCGCTCGCCAAGGTCATGGGTTTGAATGCCGGAGAAACGAAGCACTCGGAATTCCCGACGATCATTCCCGCTCTCGGCACGAAGTTCGACGTGGGCATCTCATCGTTCACCATTACCTCCGAGCGCGAGCAGCAAGTCAACATGGTCTCCTACCTGAATGTCGGATCCGCATGGGGCGTCGCCGCTGGCAATCCGAAGAACTTTGACCCGTCCGATCCGTGCGGCTCGACCATCGCAGTTCAGACTGGCACTGCTCAGGAGGAGTACGCGGCCACCCTCTCCGACGAGTGCGTTGCGGCTGGCAAGGAAAAGATCACCGTCATGCCTCACGAGCTTCAGACGGATATCGCCACCAAGCTGATCGGCGGTCAATACGACGCGACCCTCGCCGACTCAACGGTCATTGGCTACACGAGCTCACAGTCTGCCGGCAAGATTGAGCAGCTTGGCGACACCTTCGAGTCGGCGCCGCAGGGTGTGGCGGTCGCGAAGGATGATGCGCAGCTTGCCGAAGCGGTCCAGAAGGCCATGCAGTACCTCATGGACAACGGCTACCTCAATGACATTCTGGCGTCCTACGGCGCCGAGAATGCAGCACTGACGACAGCTGCACTCAACCCGAGCATCGACTGACTCGTGGCACACTACGCATAATATGCATTTAAATGCATATGGGTGCATAATGGTAGCAATCACGGGCTACGGCCCGCTCCCGTCGGAAGGCAGATCATGACTATCTCGAAGGCACACGCCCTCATCGTCCTCGCAGCCGCAGCTGCTCTCCCCCTCGCCGCCTGCGCGGATCCGACGTCGACCAACTCGTCGACCAGCGGATCGGACAGCTCCTCGGCCGCGGCAACCACGGCCTCGTACGACGTGTCGAAGATCCCGACCGTCGACGAAATCGCCGCGCTCGTTCCCGACGAGGTCAAGGAGCGAGGCACGCTGCGTAACGGCGCCTCCGCCGACTACGCGCCCGCGGAGTTCCTCGGTGACGATTCGCAGACCGCGCAGGGCTACGATGTCGACATCAACAAGGCGCTCGCCAAGGTCATGGGCCTGAACGAGGGAACGACCAACCACGCCGAGTTCCCGACCATCATTCCGGCTCTGGGCACCAAGTTTGACGTGGGCATTTCCTCCTTCACGATCACCTCCGAACGCGAGGAGCAGGCAAACCTCATCTCCTACGTTGAGGTGGGCTCCGCCTACGGAGTGGCCGCCGGCAACCCAAAGAACTTCGATCCGACCAACCCCTGCGGCAAGACGATCGGCGTCCAGACCGGCACAGCGCAAGAAGACTACGCAACCGAACTCTCCGAGCAGTGCGTTGCCAACGGCAAGGACAAGATCACCATCATGCCGCACGACCTGCAGACCGACATTACAACGAAGGTCATTGGCGGCCAGTACGACGCCACCTTCGCCGACTCGACGGTCATCGGTTACACCGCAAATCTCTCGAGCGGCAAGATCGAGCAGGTCGGCGGCGTCGTCGAGTCAGCCCCTCAGGGCGTGGCCGTCAACAAAAACGACGAGCAGCTGACGCAGGCCGTCCAGAAGGCGATGCAGTACCTGATGGACAACGGCTACCTGAAGGACATTCTGGCAACGTACGGCGCCGAGAACGCTGCGCTGACCACCGCCGAGCTGAACCCGGCGACGAACGACTGAGGATCTCATGGCAACCATCAAAAACGGCGTTGAGCTGATCGACGCGAAGCCGGTTCCCCGGCCGGGCAGGTGGGCGAGCGCAATCGTCGCGGCAATCCTTGCGGCGATGGCGGTCCACGCGCTGGTGACGAACACGAACTTTCAGTGGCAGGTCGTCTTCCAGTGGCTGTTCTCGCGTTCGATCATGCAGGGCGTGCTTTTCACGATCATTCTGACGGTCCTCGCGATGGTTGTTGGCACCGCCCTGGCCATCACGATGGCGATCATGCGTCAGTCCGTGAACCCGGTTTTGCGCTGGGTCGCGATGGCCTACATCTGGTTCTTCCGTGGGACGCCTATCTACACGCAGCTGATTTTCTGGTCGTTGCTTCCCACCCTGTATCCGACGCTGTCTTTCGGCGTACCCTTCCTCGGCTCACTGTGGGGATGGGAAATCACGTTTGATACGGCAACGTACTTCACGCCGTTTTGGATGGCATTCATCGGCCTCGGCCTGAACGAAGGCGCATACCTCGCGGAGATCATGCGTGCGGGTCTGCTGAGCGTCTCCAAGGGCCAGTGGGAGGCCGCCACAGCGCTGGGCATGCCGCGCGCGACGATCTTCCGTCGCATCATCTTGCCGCAGGCGATGCGTGTGATTGTGCCGCCGATCGGCAACGAAACCATTTCGATGCTCAAGACGACCTCGTTGGTCTCGGCGATCCCTTTCACCCTCGAACTAACATTCATCGCGCGTCAGCGCGGACAGGCGACGTTTGCACCGGTACCGCTCCTGATCGCCGCAGCGATCTGGTACCTCGTTATTACGAGTCTCCTCATGTGGATTCAGTCCTTTATTGAGAAGTACTACGGTAAGGGCTTCGAGCGTCGCGACAACGCCGGGACGGACTCCCCCGCCGCATCCTCCTCCACCGATGAGGATGACGAAGCCACAGCCACCAAGCTCAAGTTTTTGGATGTGACACCATGACGACCACGACGCCCATGGTCTCCGTTCGCGGAGTCCACAAGTTCTTCGGCGACCTACACGTCCTGCGGGGCATCGACCTGGATATTGCTTCCGGCGAGGTCTGCGTCATCCTGGGCCCGTCGGGCTCGGGCAAGTCGACGCTCCTGCGCTGCCTGAACATGCTCGAGGACATCAGCGCCGGACGCGTGTTCGTGGACGGCGAGCTGCTCGGCTACCGCGAGGACGAGAATGGCGTCCTGCACGAGCGTCACGATAAGGAGATCGCTGCTCAGCGTTCTCGAATCGGCATGGTGTTCCAGCGCTTCAACCTCTTCCCGCACAAGACCGCACTCGAAAACGTCATGGAGGCGCCCATTCAGGTCCTGAAGCGTTCAAAGAGCGAGGCACGCGCTCAGGCTCTTGAGCTTCTCGATCGAGTGGGGCTTGCTGATCGCGCGGACCACTACCCTGCCGAGCTGTCCGGAGGTCAGCAGCAGCGTGTCGCGATTGCCCGTGCGCTCGCCATGGATCCGGAGATCATGCTCTTCGACGAGCCGACCTCCGCGCTCGACCCCGAACTGGTCGGTGAGGTTCTCCAGGTCATGCAGGACCTGGCCGCATCCGGCATGACAATGGCGGTGGTGACGCACGAGATCGGCTTCGCCCGCGAGGTCGCCGACCAGGTTGTCTTCATGGATGGCGGCGTCATCGTCGAGGCCGGAGCCCCCTCCGAAGTCATTGACAATCCACAGTCGGAGCGCACGAAGGAGTTCTTCTCCAAGGTGCTCTAAGGCTTACGACGAGGCCGGGGCTGGGTGTTCCCAGTCCCGGCCTTTGTCGTCGCCGCGCCACAGTGGGCGTCGTCGTGGCGATGTTGCTGTCAGGTGAGGGTAACGAGATCCAGGTAGCTGTCGTCCCACAGGTCCTCATCCGCGTCGGGCAACAGCAGGACGCGCTCGGGGTTAAGGGCCGTGACAGCGCCAGGGTCGTGCGTGACGAGGATGACGGCGCCCTCGTAGTCGCGCAGGGCCGCAAGGATCTCCTCACGCGAGGCGGGGTCGAGGTTGTTGGTCGGCTCGTCGAGGAGAAGGACATTGGCACCCGAAACGACGAGGGTCGCGAGAGCAAGTCGTGTCTTTTCACCGCCGGACAGAACGGACACTGGCTTCTCGACGTCGTCGCCCTGGAACAGGAATTGACCGAGGATGTTGCGCACGTGCGTGTCATCGAGGGTTGGCGCTGCCTCGGCCATGTTCTCACGGATGGTACGGCTGTCGTCGAGGGTCTCGTGTTCCTGTGCGTAGTAGCCGAGCTTGAGCCCGTGACCGGGCACGACGCGTCCTGAGTCGGGTTCTTCGATGCCGGAGAGCAGACGCAGCAGCGTCGTCTTACCGGCGCCGTTCAGACCGAGGACGACCACTTTGGAGCCGCGGTCGATCGCGAGATCGACGCCGGTGAACACTTCAAGCGAACCGTACGACTTGGAGAGTCCCTCGGCGGTAAGAGGCACACGCCCCGAAGGAAGGGGATCCGGAAAGCGCAGGCGTGCGACCTTCTCCTGAGCAACCTCGGCACCGGCCTGGGCAAAAAGCTCCTCAGCGCGGCGCAGCATCTGTTGAGCTGCGACAGCCTTCGTGGCCTTCGCCCGCATTTTCTCGCCCTGCGCCTTGAGGTGCTCGGCCTTCTTCAGGGCGTTCGCGCGCTCCTTGCGGCGACGGCGTTCGTCTTCTTCGCGCTGCTTGAGATAGGCAGACCACCCCAGGTGGTAGATGTCCATCTGGGCTCGGTTGGCGTCCAGGTAGAACACCTGGTTGACGGTGTCGCCGAGCAGCTTGACGTCGTGGGAGATGATCATGACGCCGCCGGGGAATGTCTTGATCCAGTCACGCAGCCAGACGATCGAGTCGTGATCAAGGTGGTTCGTGGGTTCGTCGAGGAGCAGCACGTCGGCGTTCGAAAACAGCACGCGCGCGAGCTCGACACGGCGACGCTGGCCGCCCGACAGCGTGTCGAGAGTCTGGTCCAGGACACGGTCTTCGAGGCCGAGAGAGTGGGCAATCTGGGCGGCCTCGGCGTTGGCCGCCCATCCACCGGAGTTGGTGAACTGCTGGTCGAGCTTGACGTAGCGTTCCATCGCGCGCTGCTGACGAGCGCCCTCAGTCGTGGACATCTCGTGTTCAGCCTTGCGGATCCGCGCGATGATGGAGTCGATCCCACGTACCGAAATGATGCGATCACGTGCCTTCATCTGTGGGTCACCAACGTGCGTATCCTGCGCGAGGTAGCCAACAGTACCGTTGGAGGTGATTGTCCCCGTATATTCGGCTGCCCCACCGCGATCAGCTTCGCCAGCGAGAAGACGCATCGTCGTCGTCTTACCGGCACCATTACGGCCGACGAGACCGATGCACATGCCTTTATCGATGCGGAAGCTCGCATGGTTGACGAGCTCACGGGCGCCAATACGCAATGAAAAATCCTGGACGTTAATCACCCTCCAAGAGTAGAGGGAGGGGTGCCTGTGGGCGAATCAACCCACGCCGGTAGGCCCCCCGATGCGCGCTACCGCACGACGAACAGGCACAATGGATGCTGAGTATTACCGTTTTTTGATTCACCCAGCGAGGTTTCACACCATGTCTGACAGCCCCATTCCGTCTGGATCGGCGCGCCCCACGCGCGCCCTCGACATCGTCTCCGTTGCCTTCGTGGCGCTGCTGCTCATCTCGAATATCGCCGCGACCAAGGCGTTCATGCTCGGCACGTCCACGCACTATCTCATCTTCGACGGAGGCGCGATCCTCTTCCCGCTGACGTACATCATCGGCGATGTGCTCTCAGAAGTGTACGGATTCGCACGCGCGCGGCGCGTCATCATCATGGGTTTTGTTGCTTCGCTTCTGGCGTCCCTGACGTTCTTTATCGTTCAGTACCTGCCTCCCGCCCCCGATTACGAGAATCAGGATGCCTTCGCGGCTGTTCTCGGCGTCGTGTGGCACGCGGTTCTGGCATCACTCGTTGGCTACCTGGCGGGTCAGCTCCTCAACTCCTACGTACTTGTGTGGATTCGCCGCCGCTGGGGCGCGAAGCACCTGTGGGCTCGACTCATCGGCTCGACAATCGTCGGCGAAGCTGCAGACACGATCCTGTTCTGCACGATTCTGTTCTACGGCGAAATGACGCTGGGGAACTTCATCAACTACACGGTCACCGGTTACTTCTACAAGGTTCTCCTTGAGGTCGTCCTGCTGCCCCTCACCTACCCGGTCATTGCCGCCATCCGCCGCACCGAGGGCCTCAAGAAAGATGAGGTCTTCGACTGATGAATGAGAACTGGCTGTCCTCTCCCGCTCCCGAGCAACTCACTCCTTTCGAGGCCCCGGCCTCGTCGGGAGGCCACTCCCCCGACCGTGGTTTCACGATCGGACGCCGCCTCGACGCACACGGCGGTCTCGGGCGCACCGGCGTTGTGCATACAGCACACGGAGACATCCGCACCCCGGCCTTCATTCCCGTTGGCACGAAAGCGAACGTCAAGGCACTCACTCCCGAGATGGTGAGAGGACTGGGTGCGCAAGCTGTGCTCGCCAACGCCTACCACCTGTATTTGCAGCCCGGTTCTGACATCGTTGACGAGGCAGGCGGCTTCGGACAGTTCATGAACTGGTCGGGTCCCACCTACACAGATTCCGGCGGCTTCCAGGTGTTGTCGCTGGGCGCCGGCTTCAAGAAGGTTCTCTCCCAGGAGTTCTCCGGAAAAGCCGACCCAACCGACCCAAAGGTCCAGATGCAGGCCATCAAAGCCTCCAATGCGGTCGTCGACGACGACGGCGTGATCTTCTCCAGCCATATCGACGGCACGAAGCATCGCTTCAATCCCGAGGTGTCGATGGGGATCCAGCACCAGCTTGGCAGCGACATCATGTTTGCCTTCGACGAGCTCACGAGCCTCCTGCACCCGCGCTCCTACCAGGAAGAGTCGCTTGAGCGCACGCACGCCTGGGCGGCGCGCTGCCTCGCCGAGCACAAGCGCCTCACCGACGAACGCTCCCACAAGCCGTATCAGCAGCTATGGGGCGTCATTCAGGGTGCACAGTGGGAGGACCTTCGCCGATCGGCCGCACGCACGATGGCCGACATGGAAGTAGACGGCCAGCGCTTCGACGGATTTGGCGTCGGCGGTGCTCTCGAAAAGGAAAATCTCGGCACCATCGTGTCGTGGGTGTGCGAGGAGCTGGGCGAGGATCGTCCACGTCACCTGCTCGGTATCTCCGAGCCGGAGGATCTCTTTGCGGGTGTGGCCGCAGGGGCGGACACCTTCGACTGCGTCAACCCGTCACGCGTGGCGCGTAATGCAGCTATCTACACCCCCGATGGGCGTTTCAACATCACCAACGCCCGCTTCAAGCGTGATTTCACCCCGCTTGTCGAGGGCTGCGGATGCTACACCTGCACGCACTACACGCGCGCTTACCTCCATCATCTCTTCAAGGCCAAAGAGATTCTGTCGGCGACGCTGGCCACGATTCACAACGAGTGGTTTACCCTGCGTCTCGTTGACGGCATCCGCGCCTCGATTGAGGAGGGGTGTTTTGATGAATTCCGTTCTGATATGCTCGGCCGCTACGAAGCCGGTCGACGCCGCTAACAGTTGGGAGCAGCCATGAGCTTTAACGACAATATTCGCTTGGATCCATCCCGTGTCAGAACGTCCGGTGCCGGACGAAAGGTCGCGGGCGCCGGCGGAGGCTCCCTCCTCGGGGTTCTTCTGATTATCGGTTTTTCCTACTTCACGGGAATTGACCTGACGAGCCTCCTGTCGTCGTCGCCGCAGACCTCGTCCTCGTCTGGATCATCGGTGGACGTCTCCTCGTGTCAGACGGGCGCAGATGCGAACCAGCGCGTCGAGTGCCGTATGGTGGCGACCGCACAATCCCTCGACGCGGTGTGGAAGACGCAGCTCTCCACTCAAAACACCGGCGTGACCTACGAGCTTCCCGACTTCCAGATCTTCTCGGATTCGGTGTCGACCGCGTGCGGTAGCGCTACGAGCGCAGTTGGTCCGTTCTACTGCCCCGGGGACTCCACCGTCTACCTGGATCTCGGTTTCTTCAACGACATGGTCTCCCAGTACGGTGCCTCCGATTCCGTGCTCGCACAGGAGTACGTTGTGGCCCACGAGTGGGGGCATCACATCCAGAATCTTCAGGGAGTTTTCCGTGTCCACGACACGCGTGAGACGGGCGCACAGGGCGCCGGCGTCCGCAGCGAGCTGCAGGCGGACTGCTACGCGGGGGTGTGGATGCATTGGGCTTCGAATACTCCCGATCCCGCGACGGGGACGCCCTATCTGAAGACGCCCACCGCCGATCAGGTGCTGGGCGCGCTCCAAACCGCCGAAGCTATCGGTGACGATCGTTTGCAGACCAAGTACCAGGGCACCTCCAACCCGGAGAGCTGGACGCACGGTAGCGCCGAGCAGCGTGCGACGTGGCTGCAGCGTGGCCTCGACACGGGCGATATCTCGACCTGTGACACCTGGAGTGCGTCTCGGGTGTGAGGAATTCTGTGGCTCGGTACAATTGAGTGCGCCGATCCGCAGGAGGAAGACATGACACGCAGCATCGTTGAGCAAGCTCACGACATGTACGATGCGGTCCCCTACGAGGTGCCCGTTCCAGAGAAGTCCCTCTACAGCCTGTTAGATGATGCTGCGCGCCTGTACCCGGATCGGGTCGCCATTGATTACTTTGGCGCAACGACCACCTACTCACAGGTTCGTAATCAGGTGCTGAAGGCCGCGCAGGTCCTGCACGAGGCCGGGGTGCGCGCCGGGGATACGGTCGCTATCGCGCTTCCCAACTGCCCACAGGCTTTTGTCGCTTTCTATGCCTGCATGCGTATCGGAGCTGTTGCTGCGCAGCACAACCCGCTAGCGCCCACTGCGGAGGTTGCGGGGCAGTTGGCTCGCCATCGCGGTACGGTCGCAATCGTCTGGGAAAAGTGTGTCGACGCCTATCCTCTCGATGTCCTGAACACCGTGTTCACGGTGGATATTTCGTATGGAATGCCCGCCTCGCAGCGCTTCCTGCTCACGCTCCCCGTCGCTCGGGCACGTCAGACGCGCGACCAGCTGCGCGGGCCCGTTCCGTCGGGGACACGATCGTGGGACCGCGCTGTTGCCTCGTCGACTCCGATTGCGTCATCCCATCCGCTGCCGTCTGGGAGCGACCGCGCCGTCATCCTGCACACGTCTGGCACCAACGGCGTTCCCAAGTCCGCTCCCCTCACGCACCGCAACATCGGCGTCAACGTCAATCAGTGCATGTTCTGGGTGTGGAAGCTACACGAGGGCGCTGAGACGTTCTTCTCTCTGCTCCCCTACTTTCATGCGTTTGGGCTGACCTTCTTCCTGTGCGCCGCGGTCCGTAAGGCGGCGACGCAGGTCCTCCTCCCCAAGTTTGACGCACAGATGGCCCTCGACGCCCACAAACGTCGTCCGGTGTCTTTCTTCGTCGGCGTCCCTCCGATGTTCGAGCGCATCCTGCGCCAGGCGCGCAAGACGCACACGGACATCTCCTCCATCCGTTACTCCGTGGCGGGCGCGATGCCTCTGTCGACCGCGCTTGCTGAGCAGTGGGAAGAAGCCACGGACGGCATGATTGTCGAAGGCTATGGCCTGTCCGAAACCGCTCCGGTGCTCACGGGCGCTCCCCTGTCCGACAAGCGCCGCCACGGCGTGCTCGGGGTGCCCTTCCCTTCCACGCAGCTGCGCCTCGTCTCCCTCGAGGATGACACCGTTGACGTCGAGGACGGCCAGCCCGGCGAGATCATTGTGCGCGGGCCCCAGGTCTTCGACGGCTACCTCGACGCTCCGGACGAGAGTGCGCGCGTCTTCACCTCCGAGGGCTGGTTCAAAACCGGTGACATCGGAGTGAACAACGATGGGTTCATCACAATGGCGGACCGCAAGAAGGAGCTGATTCTTTCCGGCGGTTTCAACGTGTACCCATCACAGGTGGAGGCGGCAATTCGTTCCCATCCGGCCATCGCCGACGTCGCTGTTGTCGGTGTACCTGTGTCCGACGCGACAGAAGAGGTCGCTGCAGCGGTCATCATGGAAGACGGCAGCGCGCCACTCACGCTCGAGGAGGTGCGTGCCTGGGCTGAGAAGACGATCGCCCACTACGCACTCCCCCGTCAGCTGGTCGTCATCGCCGAGCTTCCCCGTAACCAGATGGGTAAGATCCTGCGCCGCAAGGTTGCTCAGCTCGTGCGCGAGAGGCTCGGACGCTGACTTCGTCTGGGTGGACTGCCGCCGAACGCTTCGGGTCTAGGCGGGCCACCAGATACGCACCAGGGGCAGGAGCGCCCGTGTTTCTTCATCCACCCGGTCGTACACGTCGGTGTACAGCCGCACGAAGTCGTCCAGGTCGATCAGGCGCACCGGAATATTCGAGCGATCAGCCTCCAGGCGTGCATCGCGGGTGAAGCCTCCCGTCGAGACGTAGAGGCCTCGGTCTCCGGGGCGCAGCCCGCCGATGAACGAACGAATTTCTGGCGTTCCCATCGCACTCTTGCGGTGTTTGACCTCAGCGACGATGTGCGGCGACTCGAGGCCGAGTGCGTCCGGCGTTGCGATGACGTCGCGACCACCGTCCGGTCCTCGTGCCGTGATGCGCGAGTAGTATCCCATCGCGCGCAGCAGGCCAGCGGTGAGCGCTTCCATCTGATCCCACTCGAGGTCAAGAACGCGGTCCTTGATGCGTTCGATGCCGTCTTCCGCCGATGCAGCCCGAGCATCATCATCGAGGCCAACAGGCTGCGTCTCGTCCACACGTGAGTTTTCGACCACCTGGACGTCACCGCTAGTGCGCTGGACCTGTGGCGCTCCTCCCCATCCCTGAACGCCTGCCGCACGGGCGAGCTCGGCCGCCACTTCCTCGGAGATTCGGAAGATTGTGGTGCCGGCGCCGAGGCGTGCGCGGGCATCCGTGGGCAGCGCATCACGGCTCGCTGCCCCGTACCACTGGACGGGACGCACGTAAGATACTTCGTCATCGGTGGACTCGTACCAGTCCCCGGTCACGCGGCCAATCAGGTACTCGCGAGTGCCGGGATCATAGGTCACGACGCGGGTGCCCTCCGTCATGTCCGCCAGGAAATGGTGCACCTGGGAGGCCGCAGAAATCACCGATGCGGCCGACTCTGTGGGATGAGCGAGCGCGTGTGCGTCGCGGAGCTGTTCGTAGCTCATACCGCGAACATCCCGGCCGCCAAAAGTCCAGCGGATCGCGACGATACCCGTGTCTCTCCACAGCTGTGCGTATATTCCGCCGTGGCCAGCCCGGACCATCCACACGCTCATGGCTACACCTCACCTTCTCTTGCTCCAATGTCGCCACGGTCACGTTACCGCGAATATGTGGAGGGCGCAGACGATAGGCGTTCGGATAGGGCAGTCCCTGCATAGATGCGTGTCCTCGGCGCCGAGGGGCACCGGGGACACACATCTTGTCACTTGTCAGACGTTGAAGCCAATCGCGCGCAGCTGCTCACGGCCGTCCGGCGTGATGCGATCCGGACCCCACGGCGGCATCCAGACCCAGTTGATCTGCACCTCGTCGGTGACCCCAGACAGGATCGTCTGTGCCTGACGCTCGATCACATCGGTGAGCGGGCATGCCGCGGATGTCAGCGTCATGTCGAGACGCACCTGGTTCTCTGAGCCAATAACGACGCCGTAGACGAGGCCGAGATCGACAATGTTGATGCCGAGCTCGGGGTCGATGACGTCCTTGAGGGCTTCCAGCACGTTTTCTGCGGCAAGCGTTCCCTGCTCGATGACGTCGGTGCCGTCGATCTGGCGAGTGGGCACCTCGGCGCTCGGAGTTTCCGGCTGGGCGGGCGCGCCGAAGCGTTGCTCAACCGGCTCAGACTGAGCCATCGGGTTACTCATTCCTGTTCCTTTACTGATCGGCGGGCTCGCCCGCAGTGGAGATATCGATACCAGACTTTGCCATCGCGTCGCGCAGCGCGTACCACCCCAGGAGGGCGCACTTGACGCGATTCGCGAATTGGGAGGTGGATTCCAGAGCGGCCGCGTCCCCCAGGTCGTCGAGAATTTCGTCGTCGACGCCGAGGTTGCGCGAGTGCATCATGACTTCCATGTCTCGGTAGAGACGACCGATTTCCTCGGCAGACTTGCCTTCGGTCAGGTCGGTCATCATGGACAGCGAAGCGCGCGAGATCGAGCAGCCGTCGCCGTCCCATTGGAGGGCAGCGAGGTGGTCGCCGTCGAGCGTGACTCCGAGGGTGACCTCGTCACCGCACGTGGGGTTGACCTGGTGCGAGGACGCGTCCATGCCCGACGGATCGCCCGCGCCGTGCTTCTCACGAGCGTGATCCAGGATCACCTGCTGATACAACTGTTCAAGACTGCCCATGGTTTCCTTTCGTACCCACCGATTGCTAGCAATTCTACTGACCGAAGAAGCCGCGCACCTTCGACAGGCCATCGACGAGGCGTTCGATTTCCTCACCGGTGGTGGTCGGAGCGACCGACGCGCGAGCGGAGGAGCGCACCTGGAAGAAGGTATGGAGTGGAATCGCACAGTGGTGTCCGACGCGAACGGCCACGTCCACGGAGTCCATGAACTGGCCGACGTCGTGCGGGTGAACCCCTTCCACCGCGAAAGCAACGACGCCGATTCGGTCAACATCTGAGTCGGGTCCCAGCACCTTGATCCCGTCAATCGACGAGATACCGTCGAGCATCATGGAAGTGAGGGCATGCTCGTGGGCCTCCACTCGGTCCATACCGAGTGTCGACAGGTAGCGCAGGGCCTCAGACCATGCAGCAATCTGTGCGACGGGCTGCGACCCTGCTTCGAAGCGCTCGGGCGGCGCCATGAAGGTCGATTCCTCCATGGTGACCCACTCGATCATGGAACCGCCGGTAAGCACTGGCGGCATAGCAGCGAGCAGCGAACGGCGTCCCCACAGTGCACCGGCACCCGTGGGGCCCAGCATCTTGTGGGATGAAAACACGGCGAAGTCAACGTCGAGCGTCGACAGATCCAGAGGTATGTGGGCACTGGACTGACAGGTGTCGAGGAGAATCAGAGCGCCGACGGAGCGAGCGGCCGCCGTCACGGCAGCAACGGGCGAGACGGCGCCGGTCACGTTGGATACGTGGGTAAACGCAACCAGTCGAGTGTTCGGTGTGATGACGGAGAGAGTCTCCAGGTCGATTCGGCCGTCGGGCGTCAGATCCAGCCACGCGAGCTCGGCACCCGTGCGCTCACACAGCTGCTGCCACGGAACGATGTTCGCGTGATGCTCGGCGCGGGTGCACACGATGCGATCGCCAGGCCCCACGCGCAGAGCGGCCGACTCCGAGCCTCCCATCCCCTGCGATGCGTGTCCCATGGAGAGAGCCACCAGGTTGATCGCCTCGGTCGCGTTCTTCGTCCACACGACCTCGTCGGGGGCGACGCCCACGAACGAGGCCAGGGTGCCCCGAGCGCTCTCAAAAGCGTCGGTCGCCTCGTCGCCGAGAAGGTGCGTACCTCGGTGGACCGCGCCGTTGCTACGGCGGTAGAAGTCGGCCTCGGCGTCGATGACGCACGCAGGCTTCTGCGAGGTCGCAGATGCGTCGAGGTACGCAATGGGCGCGCCGCCGCGCCCGACGCGACTCAGAATCGGAAAGTCCGATCGAATCGCGTCGAGCTCGGCGGCGGTGAAGTCCGTAGACACGGTGATCAGAGACCCAGGTACTTGTCGTAGCCGTTCTCTTCGAGCTCGTCGGCCAGCTCGGGGCCGCCCTGAGCGGCAACGCGGCCGTCAACGAACACGTGAACGTGGCTGGGCTTGATGTAGCGCAGGATGCGGGTGTAGTGCGTGATCAGCATGACGCCGCAGCCGGTCTCACCGTGGACGCGGTTGACGCCCTCGGACACGATACGCAGAGCGTCAACGTCGAGGCCGGAATCGGTCTCGTCGAGGACGGCGAAGGAGGGCTTGAGGAGCTCCATCTGAAGGATCTCGAGGCGCTTCTTCTCGCCACCGGAGAAGCCGACGTTGACATCACGCTCGGCGAAGTCGGAGTCCATGCGCAGGTTCTCCATGGAGCTCTTCATGTCCTTCACCCACGAGCGCAGAGCCGGAGCCTGACCGTCGATGGCGGTCTTGGCGGTGCGCAGGAAGTTGGAGACGGACACGCCAGCGACCTCGACGGGGTACTGCATGGCCAGGAACAGGCCAGCCTTAGCGCGCTCATCGACGCTCATCTCGGTGATGAGCTGGTCGTCGAGCCACGCCTCACCCGAGGTGATCTCGTAGTCGGGGTGACCGGCCAGAGCGTAGGCCATGGTGGACTTACCGGAACCGTTGGGGCCCATGATGGCGTGGATTTCGCCGGAGTTAATCGTCAGGTTAACGCCCTTGAGGATTTCCTTAGGGCCCTCGGCGGTCTCGACGGAGACGTGCAGATCCTTAATACGCAGAGTCGACATATGTATTCCTTACAGCTCAGTTGTTACGGGACTTGGCCAGCTCGGCCTCGACGGTTGCCATGAGGTGGTCAACCACCTCGGGGACGCCGATCTGATTGATCAGTTCGGCGAAGAAGCCGCGCACGACCAGGCGGCGTGCCTCGTGCTCAGGAACACCACGGCTCATCAGGTAGAACAGCTGCTCGTCGTCGAAACGGCCGGTCGCGGACGCGTGTCCGGCGCCTTCGATTTCGCCGTTCTCGATCTCGAGGTTGGGCACGGAGTCGGCCTTGGCGCCCTCGGTGAGCACCAGGTTGCGGTTGAGTTCGTAGGTGTCCGTGCCGTCAGCGGCCTCGCGAATGAGGCAGTCGCCAATCCACACCGAGTGTGCGTCCTTGCCCTGGAGGGCACCCTTGTAGGTGACGCGCGAGAAGCACTTCGGGTGGGAGTGGTCAACGAACACGCGGTGCTCGAGGTGCTGGCCGCCGTCCACGAAGTAGATGCCGAGCATGTTGAGCTCGGCGCCGGGGCCGCGGAAGTCGGTGTCGGCACACACGCGCACGAGGTCGCCGCCGAAGCTAACAACGATGTGCGTGAGCTTGGAGTCACGGCCGAGCGCCAGACGCTGGTTCGAGGCGTGCAGAACGGTGTCGTCCCATTCCTGGAGCGACACGACCGTCAGGTTCGCACTGTCGCCGGTCTCGACCTCGACGGTCTGGTTGAGCGCAGCCTGCGCGGAGCCGGTGTGCGACAGGATGACGGTCGCCTTGGAGAACTTGCCGGCGCGGATCACGAGGTGCTGCGCGCGCGTGCCTTCGACATCCGCGACGTTGATGCGCACGGGCGCGTCGAGCTCGGCCTCGGCCGGGATCTCGACGACGGTCGCCTGCTCGAATCCGTTCCAGGCAACGACCGCCGTGCGGTCGCCGGGGGCCAGCACGGTTCCAAGACGCTTGTCGTCGCGCGACACGGTTTCGACGACGACGGGAGCCGGAGCATCAACCGTCACGGGAGCGTCGCCGGCGTCGTAATTGGCAGGCTCAAACAGGCGCTCGATGCGACGCATCGGGGTAAAACGCCAGTCCTCTTCGCGGCCGTGAGGCACCGCAATATCGTTCAGGTCGAACGAGGTCGGACGGTCCGCGCGCGACGGGTGAGCCTTCTCGGCATCGGCCCCGTGCGAGTGGGCCTTGTTCATGGTGTCGACAATAGTGTTGGGGGTCGTCATCAGCCGACGGATCCTTCCATCTGCAGTTCAATGAGGCGGTTAAGCTCGAGGGCGTACTCCATCGGTAGCTCCTTGGCGATCGGCTCGACGAAGCCTCGAACGATCATCGCCATGGCCTCGTTCTCATCGAGGCCTCGGCTCATCAGGTAGAAGAGCTGGTCGGCGCTCACCTTGGTGACGGTAGCCTCGTGGCCCATCTCGACGTCGTCAGTGCGCACATCGACGTAGGGGTAGGTATCGGTACGCGAGATCTTGTCGACGAGCAGGGCGTCACACAGAACGTTCGACTTGGAGTGGCGGGCACGAGCGTTCACCTGGACGAGGCCACGGTACGACGTGCGGCCGCCGCCGCGCGAAACGGACTTGGACACGATCGACGAGGACGTGTGAGGCGCCATATGCACCATCTTCGCGCCGGTGTCCTGCTGCTGGCCGGGGCCTGCAAAGCCGATGGACAGGGTTTCACCGCGGGCGTGCTCACCCATGAGGAAGCAGGCCGGGTACTTCATGGTGATCGCGGCACCCATGTTGCCGTCGACCCATTCCATGGTGCCGCCCTCTTCGACGATCGCACGCTGGGTGACGAGGTTGAGAACGTTCGTCGACCAGTTCTGGATGGTCGTGTAGCGCACGCGGGCATCCTTCTTCACGAAGATCTCGATGACACCGGAGTGCAGCGAGTTCTCGTCGTAAATCGGGGCGGTGCAGCCCTCGACGTAGTGCACGTAGGAACCCTCGTCAGCGATGATGAGCGTGCGCTCGAACTGACCCATGGCGGAGGTGTTAATGCGGAAGTACGCCTGCAGCGGGATCGTCACATGGACGCCCTTGGGCACGTACACGAAGGAGCCACCGGACCAGGCGGCCGTGTTCAGCGCGGAGAACTTGTTGTCGCCAGCGGGCACACACTTGCCGAAGTATTCCTCGAAGATCTCGGGGTATTCGCGCAGGCCAGTGTCAGTGTCGGTGAAGATGACGCCCTGGCGCTCCAGGTCTTCCTGGATCTGCTGGTAGACGACCTCAGACTCGTACTGGGCGGCGACGCCAGAGACCAGACGCGACTTCTCGGCCTCGGGGATGCCGAGGCGGTCGTAGGTGTCGCGGATTTCCGCGGGGAGATCTTCCCAGTCGTTGACCTGACGATCGGTGGGGCGCACGTAGTACTTGAATGCATCGAAGTCCACGTGAGACAGGTCCGGACCCCACGCGGGCATCGGCTTGCGCTCGAACAGCTCGAGCGCCTTGAGGCGGCGCTCACGCATCCACTGCGGTTCGTCTTTCACGTCAGAGATGAAGCGGACGATTTCTTCGTTAATGCCGGTGGGG
>NZ_PKKM01000001.1:251711-261850 GCF_002847525.1 Schaalia odontolytica
GAGTCTTTGGACGTGGACATCGAGCAGCTTGCCAAAGGCAAGCGTCTCGGCGTCGCACAGCTGCGGGAAATCTCCCGCGACATTTTGAATCGGGCAATGGCCCTGGCATAGCTGGACGGCGAGCGTTCCCCCGCCGATGTCGCGGACGGTGGCCGCGTAGCCGTCCTGCGTGAGCGCGTCGGCGAGGGCCTGCGCGCGAACGCGCGGATCGGTCCCTGCGTCGCGGACGATCGGGGCGTATCGACGCTCGATCTCGCGCGAACGTGCTGCCGCGAAAGATTCAACTGCCTCTTCTCCCCCGAGCTGCCCAAGATACCCCAGCGCCTTGGAAGCGAGATCGGAGTAGCCGTCGGCCAGGTGAATGTGCGCACGCTCTGTCGCCACGTAGTGACGGGCAGGTCGCCCACGCCCGCGCTTCGAGGGGGCACCGGGTTCGTGCTCGGCGATCTCCTTGGACTCGAGCAGCAACGTGACGTGGCGCCGAACGGCAGCGGTCGTCAGCCCTAAGACCTTCGCAATCGACGAGGCCGTGACCGGCCCCTTTTCGACGATGAGATCGAGCACTTGCTGTCGGGTTGTGGCGTCTGATTCTTCTGCCACGTGTCCTCCGCTCCGACGCTCCATTACTGCGCCTCTGTGTGCTTTTCTCTGGGAATGAGTGTACGCCAATTTAGATAAATAGGCGTTGCGAAAAGCGTATCGGAGTGTCGGACAGCCCACACGTCGAGGGACTTAGGGCCTACGGTCGGATGTCTACCGCATCCACGGGGCGTCGGCAGGGCGCAAGCCCTCCCAATTGCGACCGCGAGCCGCATGCGCCGCAAGGATGCCGATCACGGCAGACGGGCTGTGCAGGCGCCCCTCCAGCACCATGTCGAGGGCCTGAGAAAGGGAGACCCAGGCGTACTCCATCGTCGCTTCCTCGTCTTCGCGATCGAAGACCGAGCCCGTGGCTTCGAGGTCGCGGGCGAGGAACACACGCAGAGGCTCGTTCGTGCCTCCTGGAGAGGTCAGGAAGTCGACCAGCACCTCCCAACGGCCAGCCTTCATGTCGGCTTCCTCAGCCAGCTCTCGCTCGGCAGCAAAAAGGGGATCTTCGCCCGGAATGTCGAGCAGGCCCGCGGGAATCTCCCACAGGGTCGCCTGGACCGGGTGACGGTACTGGCGCTCCATCAAGATCTCTTCAGCGCCGGCCTCCCCACGCATTGCGACAACGGCCACGGCTCCGGGATGACGGGTGTACTGGCGAACGACGGGCTCCTGCCCCTCAACGACGACAACGTGGTCCTCGACCATGTCGACGATGCGACCGCTCCACACGATTTCGCTCGCTGCAACCTCGTGGGGGCTCGGCTGATCCGCGATGGCTGCGGCCTGGGCGCTAGACAGGAAATGCATGAGGCTCACTCTCATTCAACTCGTCGGTGTGGATCGAGTATAGGCCCTCGCCTCCAGGTACGCGAAGGCGTTGCCCAACGGCGCACGCTTGTGACAGCAAACGGCCCCGCTCACCCATTCATTGGGTGGCAGGGCCGCGTGCTCTCACGCTGATGGTGGCCTACTTCGTCGGCGGAATCACCGACTGTGCGCCGTTTCCGACGCCGAATGCGCGCGCGGTCGTCGCGGGACTCGCCAGCGCGAGAGCAGTATCGACAGTTGCAAGAGTCGTGCCGACCGAGTCAACAGTCGTCACAACGGTGCCGCTCGCGCGCACCTGGCTCACCATCGCCTCGCGCGTCGAGGCGTCGCCCACGAGAACGCCCGAGGTCGAACCGACAGCCTGAGCCAGGCCGACCCACGCGTCCGAGTTCGATGTCACCGCTGCGGGCGTCGCGTTGGAAGCAGCCGCGGCCTGTGCGCGCGGGCCAACCGCGACGATCGCCGTGGCACTTCCGTTCGCATCCTCGTCAACGGTCATGATCGGCGTGGATTCATCGGTGAGAATCTGACGCAGCAGGTCGGTCTCGGCTCCCGTGGTGGTGAGCACCTGGACGATCGAATAGCCGACGACACCATCGGCGCTAGCGGTCTTGGCCGCGGGCGACGCGAGGTGAGACGCAAGCGTTGTGGACAGCGTCGTGCGGTACTGGCTCATCGACGTGGACTGCCAGTTGTCGCTCAGAGTCACGCGTCCGACAACACTCGCGCCGGCGTCAGTGAGCGTCGAGCGCAGCGCGCTCACGTCGTCGTCAGATGCACCGGGCAGCACAACGAGAGCAACCTTCGCCCCAGCCAGGGAGCCCGACAGCGCCGACGAAGCAAGAGCCTTGAGGCCGGCTGCCTCGGCATCGGCCTGGGCACTGAGCTGAGGATCGGTGGCAGCGGTGCTCGACGACGTACTCACTCCGGCCTGGATGCGGCTCTGGAGCGGACCGGCGCCCAGAACGACGCCGACCGCAAGCGCGATGAAGATCCCGATGATCGAGACGACGTGGTAACGGAAGTTAATCATTGGGTTCCTCCAGCGGAGTGCATCAGCGAGACGAAGAAAGAAGTGACCGGGTGCAGGAGGTCGTTACCCCACGGGGTGGACCACAGCGCGACACCCATGAGTGCGATCGCGACCAGGGCGAGGAGCACGAGGGTCCACCCACGCGGACGCGGACGGAAGGTGGCTGCCACTGCCTGAGCACCGATAAGGCGCGAGCCGACCGCAAGACGCGAGAAGAAAGCGGGGGCGACGAGCGCACGCCCCGCATCAACGAGCTCGGCCTCCCCATAGGAAACACCCGCCGTCACGACGGCTGGGGCGCCCGAATGCGCCGCGACGACGAGCGCCGCGTCGAGGGATGTACCGGCCATCGCCACCTGCTCGTAAACGACACCCATGCGGTCGAGCCGATCGGCACCGGGGGCGAGACCGTCTCCTCCAACGCGGACGATAAAGGAGCGAGCCTTGCGGATCGCCTTCTCACTCATCAGTTCAGCGTCACCGACGACGAGGTCGAGCGGCAGCCGGGCCTTCAGAGCCACGTCGGCTCCGCCGTCGACGGCGATCACGAACGGGCTGACCTCGGAGCGCCAACGGGCAAGCGCGCGCAACTGCGCCTTCGCGTCACCAGCGCCCGTCACGAGGAGAATCGGCCGCTTACTGAGGTCACGAAGCTGGGGAACGTCGACTCCGCGCAGCACCGTCGCACCATCTTTGGCCAGATAGTCCTCAATCGAAGCGTCAACGCCGGCGAAAAGCGCCGACGAGTCGGCGACGTCGACGTCCAAGTCGTCCGAGGACACGACGGATCCGGTCGCGATGACGGAGCCGTCCACGAGGACCTTCGAGCCTGTCACCGTCACTTCTTGACCTTCGCGCAGCGACATGATGTCCTGGCCCAGGTCGTCGACGAGGACGATGCCGGCCTCGAGAATGAGGCGAGGCCCCAGGGCGGCTGCGCGTCCCGTCAGAGACGGCTGCGCGTTCAGCACGGCCACGGGACCGGCGTCGACAAGCGCCGCGGCGCTCTCGCGGTCCAGGTCCGCAACGTTAATGACGGCGATCTCGCCGCGTTCTAGGCGCGTCGCCAGATGCTTGGGACGGTCGTCAATGCGAATCCGCCCGGAGCGCGCGCTCGATTCCTTTGAAAGTGTCTCACTCATCCCTGCGATTGTGACACGGCAGAGGCCAAGACTTGCGAGGCGTGGCGGCGCGCCGCAGCCGAGTGTGGATCCCCACCCATCATGCGGGTCAGTTCAGCTTCGCGCTCATCCCCGCTGACTTCGCGCACCTTCGTGGTCCCGTCGTTCTTCTCGATGACGAGGTGTTGGTCGCCGAACGCCGCGACCTGCGCGAGGTGCGTGACGACGATGACCTGCCGTGATTGCGCGAGCTTCTTGAGACGTGCGCCAACCTCCGTTGCCGTCTGCCCGCCGATACCGGCATCGATCTCGTCAAAGATGAACGTCGAAGACGCCTCTGTGCGCCCCAACATCAGTTCCAATGCGAGCATGACGCGAGACAGTTCGCCGCCGGAGGCACCCTGTCCGAGCGGACGGGCGGGAGCGTGAGGATGCGGCTGCAACCGGAAGACGACAGTCTCGCATCCATTGGAGGTTGGTTTCGTCGGCTCACAGTCGATGTGCAGCGTCGCGTCGGGCATCGATAGGGCGTGCAGCTCCTCGTTCACTCCCTCCGCGAGCTGTGCCGCAAGACTTACTCGCGCCTGCGTAACACGGCGTCCGCACTCAAGAACGCGCTCCTGGGCAGCCGCAAGTTCACGTTCGACGGTTGCTGGATCCGAGCCGGGCGACGACAGCTCGTCCACGCGGGCGCGCGCTTCGTCAAGCCACACAAGGAGGCCGTCGATATCCGCGGCCCGGCCGCGCAGTGCGTCCTTGATCGCTGCGCGTCGCGCATGAATCTGGGCGAGCCTCTCCGGGTCCGCGTCAAGACGCGACACGTACGACGAAACGTCATCGGCGAGGGCTTCCAATTCGAGTACCTGGTTGCGTGCCCGCCCCACGAACTCAGCCACGGCCTCGTCGAAACGTGCTGCATCGTCGAGTTGCGCGTAGGCGTGACGGGCTGCTTCAACAGCCCCCGCATAATCGCCCCGATCATCGCCCTTCAGGTAGCCAAGTGCCACACCGACGAGGGCTCGAAGATCCTCCACGTTCGTGAGGCGTGCTGCCTCGCGGACGAGAGTTTCTTCCTCACCGCTCACGGGGTCCAGTTCCTCGATCTGCTGAATTGCCGCTCGAAGATCCTCAAGTTCCTCGGCTCGTTCGCTCGCGTCGCCACGCAGCGAATCCAGGCGATGCTTGACGTCGACGGCGTAGCGGAAAGCGCTGCGGTACTCCTCGAGCAACGCTGCGTGGGACTCGCCTCCAAACTGATCGAGGGCACGGCGCTGGGCGGCCTCCCCCGTCAGGCGGATCTGGTCGGCCTGCCCGTGGATCGTCACCATCGACCCAACGATGTCCGTCAATACCGATGCAGGCACGGGACGCGATCCGAGGTGCGCGCGGGAGCGACCTGCAGCACGCACCGAGCGGCCGACAATCAGCTCACCACCCTCGACGAGCCCGCCGCTCTCCTCAACGCGTGCTGCAACCTCCTCGCTCACCGAGAAAATGCCGTCGACGGACAGGCGATCAGCACCCGAGCGCACGAGCGCAGCATCCGCGCGAGCGCCGAGCAGCAGCTGCAAGCTTGACAACACCATCGTCTTACCCGCACCGGTTTCACCCGTGACGACGATAAGGCCCTCACCAAAGTCGACGTGAGCAGACTCGATAACGCCGAGATGAGAAATATCGAGCGACTCGATCACCGGGGACCATCCCTCCACCCGCGCACGGGGAGATTGAACTTGCGAACAAGACGCGCGGAAAACGGCGTATCGTCAATGCGCACGAGCTGAACGGGTGAGGAACCGACGCGCGCACGAACCACTCCCCCAGCCGGAACAGTCATGCGCCGAAGGCCATCACACCACATCTCGGGGGGCGTCCACATGTCGTCGAGAACGACGATCTCGACGCACGCCGAAGGACCGACGACGAGGGGGCGCGTGAAAAGCCCATGGGCGGCCAAAGGAGCGACGACAATCGCTTCAGTATCAGGCCACACGACCGGGCCACCCGCAGAAAACGAGTAGGCGGTGGAGCCGGTCGGCGTGGACAGGATCATGCCGTCCGCCCCGTACGTCGACACTTCCTGGCCGTCGACGACAAGGGCGAAATGGACGGGGTGCGCCACGTCGGTGTGCATGACGACCGCTTCGTTGAGTGCCCAGTCGTCAGCCTTCGACCCGTCGGGACGTTCCATCGTGACATCGAGTGTCATCCGTCGTTCGACCGAAAAGTCGCCATCGGCAATCTTGCGTGCGAGATCGCCCGTGCCCTTATCACCGAGTTCCGTCAGGAATCCCATGTGGCCAGCGTTGATACCAAGAAGGGGGACATCCAGAGCACGCGCACTCGACGCCGCAACGAGGAACGTCCCGTCGCCGCCAATCGACAGCACCATATCGATGCCTCCGAGTGACGCGTCGTCGACGACCTCGATACCGCGCTCATTGAGAGCCTCGGTGAGGCTCACAGCGCTTGTCATCGCATTGGGACGATGACGATGGCGCACCATCAAGACACGGGTCATGAGTGTCCTCCAGCGGGACCAGCCTGAACTGCCTGACGAATGTAGTCGGTCAAAGCAGACGGGTCGATCGGTTCGGGATGGTTGCGGCGCATGTGCACGAAATACTCGACGTTGCCGCTCGGGCCGGGAAGTGGCGAGGCCGCGATAGCAGCGATATCGAGCCCCAAGTCAATGGCGCATCGGGCGACCGTTTCGACCGTTTCCACGTGGTGCTCAGGATTGCGTACCACTCCCCCGTGACCGAGTCGTTCCTTTCCGATCTCAAACTGAGGCTTCACCATCAGCAAGAAGTCAGCATCGGGCGCTGCTGCGGCGACGAGAGCCGGAAGAACAAGCGTCAGAGAAATGAACGACATATCACCCACGACCAGGTCGGGGGCCGGAGCGACGGAAGCAGGATCGAGAGTACGCACGTTCGTGCGATCATGAACCTCGACGCGGGGATCGGATTGCAGCTTCCAGGCAAGCTGGCCGTATCCCACATCAACCGCAACAACGGAAGCCGCACCGCGTCGCAGAAGCACGTCTGTGAAGCCACCTGTTGATGCGCCAGCGTCGAGAGCTCGACGGCCTTCGATCAGCGGCGCCTTATCACCGAGCGCGTCGAGGGCACCCGCTAGCTTATGGGCACCGCGCGAGACGTATTCGGGATCATCAGATTCTTCAACGACGATCGCCTGGGCGGGATCCATCTGCCGGGCAGGCTTCACAACGACCTGCCCATCCAGCTTGACGCGCCCATCTTCAATCATCTGAGCGGCTGCCGACCGCGATTTCGCAAGACCACGGCGCACGAGTTCCGAATCAATACGACGAAGCTTCACGCGTCACTCCGATCCTCATGAGACACGCGAAGATGCCCGCCGGGCACGTTCGCGCCGGCTGGGGCATCGGCAGACAGGGCCCGGCGCAGATCGGACTCGATGGCCCGCAACGTCTCAACTTGCGCTGACGCTGCGAGCTCATCGAAACCGACAAGCCGGGCTTCTGTCTGTTCGCGAAGGGCCATCAGGCCTCGTCGTCCATATCGGCCGTCGCTTCAAGAAGCTGCTCGAGCTCCTCCTCACCGGGCAGGAACGCGGGTGTCTGCGCACCCGGCTCCGGCAGATTGTCCGCGTCCGCGGCGACATCGAAGAAATCGTTGTCGTCCTCGGGCTCAACGGACGGCTCGGGCGCCGTGACGATGCCCGCCGGGTCATCGTTGCTCACAACGGTGATCTCAGGGCACGACGGGGCGGAGCCAGCCGCATCTGCGTACTCCCATGCAGCCGCTGCGAGCGCGCGGTAGGAGTCGATCGTGATGGTCACGGGCTCGGTGAGCTCGACGTCGTCGAGCGTCAGGACACCGGAGCGCTCCACCTTCGCCACCTGCGAAAGACCGCACGTCCAGGTACCGTCACGATGATGCTTCGGAGCCGGGTGCGCCTCAAGGAGGCCGCGCATGTCGATCGCGAGGTAGCTCGGACGCTGACCGCGAGGCGCACGAATGACGTCGCGAGCCATGTGGACACCAGTCAGAACGTGCATAGCGGGAACACCAGCGGCAACCGCACCCATGATGTCGGTCTCGAGGCGGTCACCCACGGCGAGCGGGTTCTGCGCGCCGACAAGTTCGCTCGCACGACGGTAGATGCCGGGCTCAGGCTTGCCGCCAGCGGTCGGACGCTTGCGCGTCGCATGCTGGATTGCGCGCACGAGAGAGCCATTGCCCAGCGCCTGACCGCGCTCGACAGGGAGCGTCGCGTCGAGGTTGGACGCGTAGAATGCCGCGCCACGCTCGATAGCGAATGCGCCCTCGGAGAGAAGCGCCCAGTTCACCTGCTTGTCGAGGCCCTGCACGACAGCTGCAGGCTCATCGTCCGCGCTGTCAACGAGGACGAATCCGCGCTCTTCCAGGGCCAGGCGCAGGCCAGCGCCACCGATCACGAGGACCTTGGAACCTTCCGCAAGCTCCTCGGCCATGATCGCGGCGATATCCATCGCGGACGTCATGACCATGTCAGCGGTAGCCTCAAAGTCCATGCTGTTGAGCTTGTCGGTGACCTGTGCGGGTGTGCGCATCGCATTGTTGGTGACGAACGCCGAGGCCATGCCAAGTCCGCGCGCCTCGATGACGGAGGCAGCCGCGTGCTCGATGCGCTCGTCCCCCGACCAGGCGGTGCCGTCGAGGTCAAGGAGCGCGCAGTCGTAGTCCTCAGCCAGAGCGTTGCCGGTGCCGCGCAGCGGAGAACGCTTGCCATCGACATCCGCATCCTGGTACAGGGCCACGTCGATAATCTCAGCGTCTTCGGCAATGACGGGCATAGCGGCGATGACATCAGCAGCCTCGTCATCGCGCCCAAGCTCGGTGAGACGCTCGGCCTTAACCTCCATGAGGCGACGACGCAGCTCGTCGTCCACCGACGACGGGAGTGCGGCAAGAGCATCATCAACAATCACGAGGCCCACATCGGACTGTCCGAGGTCCGCACGAGCGCCCGAAGAGACAAGAACGAGCTCGACCTGCTCGGCAAGATCGAGCGACGAGGCATCGGTGGCGTCGATAATCTCAACGGCCTTCTCGGGGTGGCCGAGGCCTCGTTCGGCATCGGCCTCAACCGCACGCAGGGAGGAATCGCCGCGCATACGGCGCACAGCGCGCACCTCGCGCAGCGCTTCCTCGTAACGTCCGGATGCGTAGGCAGTCAGGGCAGCGGCTTCGCGCACGACATCGACGCGTCCGGCGCGGGAAACTGCAGCCTGTGCGTGCTGGTACGCAGCTTCGGGATCAAGATCGATCAGCTGGCCCGCCATCACGAGGTGCCGAGCAACGATGTCGCGATTGGGGCCCGACAGAGTCGTGAGCGCGCGCAGTGCATCGCGATCCAGTTCATCGGCGCTGACGCCGGCGGGAATCGTCGGCTCATTGCCGTTAGGCGAGACGTACTCGTCCGTCGAGGAGTAGGACTTGTAAGAAGCGTCCTTCCTGCGGTCGTCACGGAAGTTGCCTCGGCGATCATCGCGCTGCTGGAACCCACCGCGTCGGTCATCACGACGCTGATAACCGCCACGATCCCCACGACGATCATCGCGACCACCAAAATCACGGCGTTCATGATCGCGACGCTGGAAGTCGCGACGCTCACCATCACGACGGTCATCGCGGAAGCCACCACGACGATCATCATCACGACGCTGGAACCCACCGCGTCGGTCATCACGACGCTGATAACCGCCACGATCCCCACGACGATCATCGCGACCACCAAAATCGCGGCGTTCATTATCGCGACGCTGGAAGTCGCGACGCTCACCATCGCGACGGTCATCGCGGAAGCCACCACGACGATCATCATCACGACGCTGGAAGTTGCCTCGGCGATCATCACGCTGCTGGAAGCCGCCGCGACCGCGGTCCTCGAACCCACCGCGTCGGTCATCACGACGCTGGTAGCCACCGCGATCCCCACGACGATCATCACGGCCACCAAAATCACGGCGTTCATTATCGCGACGCTGGAAGTCACGACGCTCACCATCGCGACGGTCATCGCGGAAGCCACCACGACGATCATCATCACGACGCTGGAACCCACCGCGACCGCGGTCGGAACGTTCGCCGTTACGGTCGCGCCACTGGGGCTGGCGCTTCTGGTATCCACCACGGCCAAATTCGCCGCGTCCTCGAGTCTCTTCTGCCATGGTGTCTATCCTCTATTCCTGCGCCGCTTGGCGCTCTTGTCTGCGGTGCGCAATGCGCGTTCAACCACCCAATACTAGACGACGCGTGGTGTTGAAGCGGCGCGTAGACGTGAAAACGAGAGGGACGGCACGCTAACGCGGCCGTCCCTCTCGATTACTTGTGTTGTGGCGGTGTCCTACTCTCCCACAACCTGGCGGTTGCAGTACCATTGGCGCTGCCGGGCTTAGCTTCCAGGTTCGGAATGGAGGCTGGGCGTTTCCCCGGTGCTATGACCACCACAAGTTTGGTGTTCAACACGGTCCCCCACCGTGTTGGTGGGGGTGTGGGTTGATCGTGGTTTGTATAGTGGTTGCGGCACGACAT
>NZ_PKKM01000010.1:0-62825 GCF_002847525.1 Schaalia odontolytica
ACGATCATGCCTCAACCCCAGAACCACAGACACGAAAAGCCTCCCATTCCCTGGACTTCAATTTCGATGTCCAAGAAACGGGAGGCAGTTCACCGGTGGCGGCGCGGGGTATTTCATCTGAGCGGGATACAGTTTTGGGGCCGCGACGCAACGCGTCGCGGCCCCGAAGCACAAGCCTCTCAGAAGGTGTGAATCACTCGCCCGCCTCGAAGGTGGCCTTCTCAGCCTCGGTGTCCGGCACGAAGGAATCCGTGTCCAGATCCGCCCAGTACTCCTCGGCCCACGGATCCTCGATCGGCTGCGAACGCTTCCACAGGATGTAGCCCGCACCGGCCACGGCGCCAACGAGGGCCGTCAGGCCGAAGGCGCGCAGGACGCGGCACTTGCGGCGCTTGCGCACCGGCGTCGCCAGAGCGACAGCCGAAGCCTCGGAGGCGCGACGAGCGCGCTCCGACAGCGAGCCGCGAGCCGACAGGGCGGCACCCGCCTGGTCGACGGCGAGAGAAGCGCGAGTCAGGTAGTCATCCACGAGCTGCTCGCGAGCGTTCTCGATCGCCGGAACGGCCTGCGCGGCGGCAGCCTGCGCACGAGCGGCGGCGTTCTCGATCGCGGGGGTCGCGTGCTCGATCGCGGAATGCAGCGCGGCCTGGGCACGAGGCGCGGCCCAGTCAACGCCCTGGCCAGCCAGATCGGCGGCCCGCACGGCAACCTTGCCGGCGTAAATGGCAGCAGCGTCGCGAAGATGCTGAGAGGATGCGCGCAGCTTATCTGCATCGAAAGTCGGCGAAGTAGCCATGATGTCTCCGATTCTGTCCACAATAAACGGGGGCGCGGACGCGCCACTCACTCCTATTGTGCTACAACGGGCTGTGATCTGCAGCCCACCGGCTTGCGTGAGCTGCGTGACGGACAGGAAACACCCAGGAAAAGGTGCGACCATTAGTCTCATGAAAGCTATTCTTCACACCTCCGTCGGCGACATCACCGTCGAACTGTTCCCCAACCACGCTCCCAACACGGTCAATAACTTCGTGACCCTGGCCAAGGGCGAGCGCGAGTGGGTCGACCCCACGACCGGCCAGAAGACCTCCCGCCCTCTCTACGACGGCACCATCTTCCACCGCGTGATCCCCGGCTTCATGATCCAGGGCGGCGACCCCCTCGGCACCGGCACCGGCGGCCCCGGCTACCAGTTCAACGATGAGATTCACCCCGAGCTCAACTTCAACGAGCCCTACCTGCTCGCCATGGCCAACGCTGGCAAGCGCATGGGCAAGGGCACCAACGGCTCGCAGTTCTTCATCACCGTGGCCCCCACCCCGTGGCTGCTCGGCAACCACACCATCTTCGGTAAGGTCGCCGACGAGGAGTCCAAGCGCGTCGTCGACGCCATCGTCAACACCCCCACGGGCCTCCAGGACCGCCCCGTGACGGAGCAGGTCATCAACTCTATCGAGATCGTCGACTGATCCTCTCCCCTCATCATCGACGAGGCCGGGGCCGCCCCCGCTGCTTAGTGCAGTGACCGGGATGGTGCACCCCGGCCTCGTCCCCTATCCCCCGCCGAAAGGGAAGCTATGAGCATGCCGAGCTACGGCCAGCGCTCGGACCCGCGCGCCGCCCCCGACTGTCCGCGTCACCCGGGCGTGCGCAGCGTCGACTACTGCAAGCGCTGCAACCGGCCCATGTGCGTGGATTGCGCGATCCCCACCGAGGTCCGCTCGATCTGCGTGGACTGCACGTCCTCGAAGAAGCAGTGGATGCGTTCCCCGTCGCGCGCGGCGGCGGCCGGGGCGCCGGTCGTCACCTACGCGATGATGACGACCTGCGTCCTCATGTACGTCCTCACGTGGCTGGCTCCCGCCCTCACGTCCGCGCTAGCGCTCGTGCCCGCGTGGCTAATGGCGCACCCGTGGACGATCCTCACGGGCGCGTTCCTGCACGGGGGCCTGCTGCATATCCTGTTCAACATGCTGTCCCTGTATTGGGTGGGGCGTGCGATCGAGCCGGTCATGGGATGGTGGCGCTTCCTCACCGTCTACCTGGTGAGCGCATTGGGCGGTTCCGCCTTTATCATCGCCTGGTGCCTGATCCAACCCTCCGAGATCTACGTTAGTACGGTGGGTGCGTCTGCAGCGGTGTTTGGCCTCTTCGGGGCGGTGTTCGTCCTCCAGCGTTTGGGCGGCTCCGACACGACAGCCATTCTGACGCTGCTCGGCGTGAACCTCGTGTACGGCTTCATGGTCAGCGGTATCTCCTGGCAGGGGCATATCGGTGGCGCGATCGCCGGTGTGGCCGCAACGTGGGTCCTAGTGCGCATGGCCCGTCCGCGTTCGGGCGTGACCGAGGCGGCGCAGAATCGGCGCCAGGCGCTCGCGGCGTTGGGGATGATCGCGGGCATGGTTGCGCTCAACGCGCTCGCCTTCCGCGTCCTGTACGAGGTCTATGGCGCGTGACGGGTCAACGGCCGACAGGCGCATGGTATCTAAGGATGACCTAATATAGGGAGGGTCCGGCGTAGCGTGCCGGACCCTCCCTCATGCGCCCCCACAGGAGACACCATGACCAGCCCCTGGGACCTGTACGACCAGCTCATCGACGAGATTTCCTCCGACGTCACCGTCACCCAGATCTTCACCGACGGCAAGTGGCGTCGCGTCGCCACCAGCGAAGACGGCGTCGGCATGGCCTTTGGCATGAACGTTCAGTCCCGCCCGCGCGCCACCGAGGATCCCGCCGACCTCGTCGGTCGTCCGCTGCGAGACGTTGCCGCCCTCGCCAAGTCGTGGAACTTCGAGGACGCCGGCATCGGCATGGCCGCCGTCAACGCCTACCACTCCCACCCCGTACGCGCCCTCGCCCACGGATTCCGCCCCTGCAAGGAAAACAACTGGGCACGCACCTTCCACCCCTACGCCCCCCTCGTCGCCGGCAAGCGCGTCGCCGTCATCGGCCACTTCCCCTTCGCACCCGCCGCCATGCCCGACGCTGCCGAGCTCAACATCCTCGAACGCAACGTCCTCGAAGGCGACTACCCCGACTCCGCCTGCGAATACCTGCTTCCCGAGATGGACTACGTCTTCATCTCCGGTTCCGCGTTCGTCAACAAGACCATGCCGCGCCTCCTCGAGCTCGCCTCCGACGCCCACACCGTCGTCCTCGGCCCCTCCGCCCCCGCGTCCCCCGCGATCATTCACGCCGGAGCCACGACCGTCATGTCCTTCGCCAGCGCGCACCCCGCGCGCCTCGAAGACGGGCTGGCCGGACGCTCCCTCCTTGGCATGTACGACGCTGGCATGAGGGTTGAGCTGAGCCGGCCCTGACCCGAGGACGAGGCCGTGACCCGGTAGTCAGCCACGGCCTCGTCGAGAGAAATAGTGGGGCGTCCCGGCCGCAGCCGGAACGCCCCACACTCACACTCACTGGAGACGGCAGGCTCGCGCCCGCCGCGCCCCCGTCAACGCCAACGCAGCGTCATCAGGAAGCCGACCATCATCGTGCCCAGACCCACCGCAATGTTCCACGCGCCCAGCTTCGGAACCGGGTACGTGCCCGACGAAATGTAGTAGACGACAACCCACAGCAGGCCCAGGATCATCAGGGCCACGAACGTGGGGGCCCACCAGGCCGGGCTGAGCGGAATACCGTCAGTCCAGTTCTGGATCTCGGTGTCGTCCTCGACCTCGTGTCCATTCTTCTTACGCTTCTTGGATTCGGCCACGTCGGGTCCTCTCTGCTGGCCCGCGCGGGAAGAAAACCGCCCGGCGGTGATGAATTAGTCGCAACACTAGCGTAGTCTCGGACGTGGAAAGTGCCAAAGCGCAGCGCCACGAGAGGGGGAAAGATGCACGGACGCCGACTTCGCCACATCGCCGGCGTGCTCGCCGTGACCGTCGCCTCCGGCCTTCTCTTCTCCGTCTCTGCGCTCAATGAACGCAAAAACCCCGCGGCCACCTCCGACCTGTCCACCCTCGTGCGTAACCGCCAGGAACAGGTCAAAGTCCTCGAAAACGAGGTCGCCGCGCTCGACGCTCAGATTCAGAGCTTCGCCGCCGCCACCCCCCAGTCCGGCACGCCCGACGAAGACGCGTTTACCGCTCGCTCCACCCGTCCAGTCTCCGGACCCGGCGTCCAAATTACACTCTCCGACGCTCCCCCTGGGCAAATCCCCGAAGGCGCAACGCCCAACGACCTCGTCATTCACCAGCAGGACATCGAGGACACCATGAACGCCCTGTGGAGCGGCGGCGCCGAGGCCATGACCGTCCAGGGCGTGCGCGTCACCTCGCGCACCGTCATCCGCTGCATCGGCAACGTGATCCTCGTGGACGGCACCAGCTACTCGCCGCCCTATGTGATCCAAGCAATTGGTGATCCTGCCACCCTGCGCGCGACGGTTACTGCAAACCCACGTATGGTGAATTACCAGGTCTACGTGACAAAGTACGGCCTCGGGTGGGACATGCAGACCAAAGACTCCCTGAGCTTTGCTCCCGCCACTACCTCGCTGACAGCCAACTATGCAACCGTGGAGGAAACGAATGGGTGAACACGTCGCCCCCGCCTCGCCGACAAGAAAAAAACGCTCCAACATCTTCTGGAACATCGTCGGTGTCGTCGGCGAACTGCTCATTACCTTCGCGTTCATCGTCGGCCTCTTCTCCGTCTGGCAGCTGTACTGGACGACCTACGAGGTCGCCGGACAGGTCTCCCAGACCATCGCCTCGTACGAGGAAGAGCATCAGCCCTCCAAGCGCACCCTCGGCGAAGTCCGCACCGATGACCCGCCCGCCTTCGACCGCGAAGTCGGCGATGGCGAGGTCTACGGCCTCGTCCACGTGCCCACCTGGGACTGGATGAAGATCCCCCTCGCGGAAGGCACCACCTCCTACGTTCTCGACCAGGGATGGGCCGGCCACTACGACATGACCACCCAGCCCGGCGGCGTCGGCAACTTCTCCATCGCCGGCCACCGGCGCACCTACGGCAACAACTTCCGCTGGATCGACCGCCTCACCCAGGGCGACAAGGTCGTCGTGGAAGTCGACGACCACTACCTCGTCTACTCCATGGTCTCCTCCGAGATCATCGACGCCACCGACCCCACGCAGATGCGCGTCGTCGCCCCCGTCATCGACGACGTCTCCTGGTCCGAAACCCCCACCGAACGCTGGATGACCATGACCACCTGCCACCCCGAATACGGCAACTGGCAGCGCTACATCGTCCACCTCAAGTTCGAATCCTGGACCCCCAAGGACACGGGCGTCCCCGCCGAACTCGTCGACGAACCCACGAACTGAAGGACCCAACATGTACGCATGGATCTTCCGCCACCTGCCTGGCCCCACCTGGTTCAAGGTCATTGAATCCCTGGCCCTCATCGGCGCGGCCGTCGCCGCCCTGTTCACCTGGGTCTACCCCTGGGTCCAGTCCTACCTGGAGCTCGGACAGTCCTCCGTCGGCTGAGCCTGAGCCGCCTGCTCGTCGATGACACGAGGCCGGGGAGACCCGGCCTCGTGTCGTATCCGCGGACGTCGGTTGGGTGCCGCCGCACGCGATCGCGCGCCCGGAGAGCGGACAGCGCCCGCGCGCCCACTAGGGGAGCGCCCTACGATGGATGCCGGAGAAGAGGCCACGGCCTCGTACATGAAAGGACCCGCGATGGCACGAATCCTCTGCGTCGACAACTACGACTCGTTCGTCTTCACGATCGTGGGCTACCTGCGCCACCTGGGTGCGACCGTGGATGTTGTGCGCAACGACGTCGTGGATCCCGCCTGGTTCGAGGCCGGCTACGACGGCGTCCTCATCTCCCCCGGACCCGGCGACCCCAAGAGCGCCGGCGCCTCACTGCAGACCATCGCCGACTGCGCCGAACGCGGCATCCCGATGCTGGGCGTGTGCCTGGGGCACCAGTCCCTCGGCGAGCTTTTCGGTGCGACCGTCGGGCACGCGCCCGAGCTTATGCATGGCAAGACCTCCGTCATCACGCACGATGGGCGCGGCGTCTTCGAGGGCGTGCCTTCGCCGCTGACCGTCACCCGCTACCATTCGCTGACGATCGACCCTGCGACCATGCCCGACGAACTCGAGGTCTCCGCGACCACCGAGTCCGGCATCATCATGGGCGTGCGCCACCGCTCCCTGCCCCTCGAGGGCGTCCAGTTCCACCCCGAGTCCGTCATGACCCAGTCCGGGCACCTTATGTTTGCCAACTGGCTAGCCGCCTGCGGCGACACCGACGCACGTGAGCGGGCCGTGTCCCTCAAGCCCGTCGTTGCGGAGCGTTTCAAGCTGTAGGTTTCGCGGGGACCCGCAGATGTGCTTGTGGGCGTGTGCATGCGGATAGGTTACGAGCATGCGGATAGGTTACGAGCATCCGGATAGCTAATTATCCTATCCGGATGCCGATAACCTATCCACATCGTCATAACCTATCCGCGTCAGGGACCTGTTTTCTGGCGCCTCTGGTTTCTAGATCGCCTCGCAGCACAGCACCTGCCAACAGAGCTGGTTATCCGGCAGGCGTGCGTTGTGGAAGACATGCTTCCACCGTGAAGAGGTGGGTGCACCGGTCCCTGGTAGCCGTGCGTTGTCGAGGCCGCCCGCACACCCCCGCGCATACCCCCGCACACCCGCGCACACCCGCGCCCCCGCGCATACAGCGAGGCCCGCGCCTCAGTATTTCTCCTGACTGGCGCGGGCCTCTCAGTATGGTTGCCGCCGCGTGGCGGCTTGGGGATCGCGAGTTAGCCTCGGCTGCCGGAGCCCGTGTTGTTACCGTTGTTGTTACCGGACTGGCCGCCCTTCGACACCTTCAGCTTGACGCTGGAGTTCTTGTCGACCTTCGAGCCCTCGCCGGGCTCGATGGACAGGACCTGGCCGGCGGGCTGGTTGCCCGCAACTTCTTCGACGGTGACGTTCAGGCCGAGAGCCTTGAGCTGTGCCTCGGCGTCGTCACGGCCCATCCCAACGACGGTGGGAATCTCCACCTGAGCGGCCTTGCCACTCGACACGGAGACACCAACGGTGGTGCCCTTCTTGACCTTCGTGCCGGTCGCGGGATCCTGCTCGACGATGCGGTCCTTCTCCTTCTCGGAGTCGACGCTCGTCACGTTGCCCAGCTCCAGGCCGACGCCCTTCAGGGTGCTACGCGCCTGATCCTGGGTCATGCCCGACAGGTCAGGAACCTCCACCTGGTCGGAGCCGGAGGACAGGTAGGCGCGGATCGTCTGTCCTGCCTTGACCTTCGAACCCGGCGACGGGTTGGTCTGAGCGACCTTGCCTTCGGGGACGGTGTCGGAGGCGACCTTGCTGTTATCGAGCTCCCACTTCAGGCCCAGGGCCTCGATCGCCTTGCGGGCGTCGTCGGGGCTCATGCCAACGAGGTTGTCGGGCAGGGTCACCGAATCGGGACCGGAGGAGATGGTGACGCGAACGGTCGCGCCCTTCTCGGCCTGCGTGCCCGCGGCGGGGTCGGTGGAGGCCACGGAGCCCTCAGCGACGGTGTCGGAGGCGACCTTGTCGGGGTTGAGCTCCCACGTGAAGCCGGCCTGCTCGATCTGGGTCTTCGCCTCCGCCTGGGTGAGGCCGACGACGTTGGGGACCGCGATCGTCTCGGGCTGGGCGGCACTGCGCGTGAGGGCCCACACCGAGCCGCCGATGATGCCAAGCGCGGCGAGTAGCAGGAAGACGATGATCGCCGTGCGGCGCTTGCGGGACTTCGAGGCCTCGTCGTCCGCGTCCGCGGTGGCGACTGCAGGCAGCGACGTGGAGGTCGCTGCCATCGCCGGGGCGGGCGTGCGGTGAGCGACGGCGGCCATCGGAGTGGTCGCAGCGGTCTGGGCGCCAGCCGAGCCGGCGGCGGGCAGAACCTCGGTGGCCCACGAGTCGGCGGGCGGAGCGCCCACGTCGAGGCCACGGGCCACACGCTGCAGGTCCGCGAGCATTGCCGCGGCGCTCGGGTAACGGTCCTCGCGGTTCTTCGCCAGGGCCTTCAGCACCACGCGGTCGAGGGAGTCCGGGATGTCGGACAGGATCGACGAGGGAGTGGGCGGGATCTGCTCGACGTGCTGGTATGCGACAGCGACGGCGGAGTCGCCCTTGAAGGGCGGGCGGCCCGTCAGCAGCTCGAAGAGCACGACGCCCGTCGAGTACAGGTCGGAACGCGCGTCCACGGTTTCGCCGCGAGCCTGCTCCGGGGAGAGGTACTGGGCGGTGCCGACGACGGCGTTCGTCTGCGTCATCGTGGCCTGCGAGTCCGTCAGGGCGCGCGCGATGCCAAAGTCCATGACCTTGACCTTGCCGTCCGACGTCAGCATGATGTTGCCGGGCTTGATGTCGCGGTGCACCAGGTGGTTCGCGTGCGAGTACTGGAGGGCGGACAGGACGCCCGACACGATCTCGATGGCCTCGTTGATCGGAACGGCCGTGCCGTCGGAGATCAGGTCCTTGACCGTGTGCCCCTCGACGTACTCCATGACGATGTAGGGCACCGCGATCGAACGGCCGGTCGCATCCTCGATGATCTCCTCGCCGGTGTCGTAGACGGCGACGATGTTCGGGTGATTCAGAGACGCCGCTGACTGTGCTTCGCGGCGGAAGCGCGCCTGGAAAATCGAATCCTGCGCCAGGTCGCGCCGCAGCATTTTGATAGCGACGACGCGCGACAGACGAGTGTCGAATCCCAGATGGACTTCGGCCATGCCGCCGCGCCCGATGAGCGAGCGGACCTCGTATCGGCCAGCTAGACGGTGGGCCATGGGCTCTGCCATGTCCTAACCTCCTCGATAATGTGTGCCCCCGCACTTGGTTGTATCAGGGAGCCAAGCATGTGTTTGATCGTAATAGCTGTGAGCGCGATCAGCGCAATCACGATGATTGCGATAACTGCCGCGCGAATAATCTGCCTGGATGCTGGGATGGGTGGTGCGACCACGCTGCGCGAGTATGCGGTCTTGGCCGGCGGGCGTGTCCTGGCAGCCGATCGGGCATCGAGGTCGTGCCAGCGCGGTCCGCGCGTGGTCTTGTTGGGTCGAGGCTCGTACACGGATCGACGCGGACGAGACGACGGATTGGTGGCCCGAGGCTGGGGGACAGTCCCGTAGACGCGGGGCGTCGAGCCGGTTGTGGCGCGCGGCGATGACGCCGTGGCTGATTTTTCCCGGCGAGTCTGCTCGGAGCGGGGTTGGGGGATGGTGGGAGCGCTGCGCTGGGCGGCCTTGCGCTGTGCCTGTTCGGCTTCGCGTCGGGCGCGCGCTTCTTCGAGCTCGCGCTGACGTTGCTCTTCTTCGCGGGCGACGCGTGCGCGGCGCTCAGCCTCGGCTGCGTCTTCGGCCTGGCGGTGTGCTGCGCGCTGGCGCAGGCGTTCGGCGAGGGCAGCGCGGCGGTCGTCCGAGGCGGGGGCTGCGGCAGGAGAAGTCGGCGCGGCTGCGGGTGTGGTGGGTGGCGCGGGAATGGGTGCCTGGCGCGGCGTAGGTGCCGAGGCCCGGGCGGGCTGTGCGCTCTGCGTGGGCTGTGGAACCTGCGTCGGCTGCGCGGGCGCGGCGTGACGCGGGGTGGAAGCCGTGGTTGGGGCCGCCGGGGCCGCTGCGGGAGCGGCAGGCGTTGTCGTGCGGTTCACCGTAGATGTGGAACGAGTCGGGATCGGCGCGGAGACTGGTGCCTGAGGGGCGGGGGCCGGAGCTGGCACGGCCGCATGGCGCCCGGTCGAGGTCAGCGATTGGACGGCGCCTGAGACGGCGGGAGTGTGCTCGCCGGTGGTCTCGGGGTGTAGGCGGCGTACCCGGGTGGGTGCGGCAATGGGATGGGAGGTCGGAAGGACCTCGGCCTCGTCGAGGACGCGGGGGACGGCGGCGTGACGGCCCGTGACGGGAATCGCCGAGGAGGAGGGCGCGATCGTCGTCGCCTCGTCCAGGACGGGGACGGCGGCATGTCGGCCAGTCGCGGTGCGCGCCTTGGGGGTGAGGCCCGACGGCGGCTGCAGCATGTCCTCGGGCAGCGTGCGGCGCGTCAGGTGGCGAACCGGCGCGACGATCGGGACCGAGGGCTGGACGGGCGTGCGGACCTCTGCCGGGCGCTGGGCGGCCTTCGGCAGGGGAAGGGGACGAGGAGTCACGGAGATGCCCATGGCCTTGGCGGCTGCGGCGATCTCGCGCACGGCGGCCGACCCGGACTCGGGGCGCTTCGAGGGGTCCTTTTCTAGCAGGTGCAGGATGACGTCGGCGAGAGGCTCGGGAACGAAGTCGGGGAGCGGTGGCACGGGGTCGTTGACGTGTGCGAACGCGATGTCGACCTGCGTTTCGCCGGTGAATGGGCGTTTCCCGGCCGCGGCCTCGTAGGCGATGACGCCGAGGGCGTAGAGGTCGCCGATGGGGGTGGCGACCTCGCCCATAGCCTGTTCGGGCGGCAGGTACTGGGCGGTGCCCATGACCATGCCCGCGGCGGTCAGGTTCACCTGTCCGGTGGCTCGCGAGATCCCGAAGTCCGTTAGCTTCACCATGCCGTCAGGACGAACAATAATGTTCGCGGGCTTGATGTCGCGGTGCACGACGCCCGCGCGCGCGGCAGCGCCCAGCGCCATCGCGACCTGAACGAGGATCGGCATGAGGTACTCGGGCTCGATGCGGGAGCCGCCGCGCAGGTAATCCGTCAGCGGGTATCCGTCGACGAGCTCCATGATGATCCAGCCGATGCCGTCTTCTTCGCCTGAATCCTGCGTGTTTGCGATATTCGGGTGCGAGATCGACATCGAGTTACGGGCTTCGAGGCGCAGGCGCGACAGGGACAGCTCCTCGCCGGCCAGCTCCGGACGCAGGACCTTCGCGGCGACGATGTGTCCGCTGACACGGTCTCGGGCCTTCCAGACCTCGCCCATACCGCCCTGTGCGATCGGGGTGAGCAGCGTGTAGCGGCCGCCGAGCACTCGCCCGGCGCCTGACGTCATGCGTGGAACACTCACTTGAGCCCCGCTTCCAGGACAGCCCGAGCAATCGGACCGGCCACGTCGCCGCCGTGCGGAGTGGGGTTGGTGTCGTCGCCCTCGACGAGGACAGCAAAGGCGATGCGTGGGTTATCCGCGGGGGCAAAACCGACGGCCCAGGCGTTCGCGCGGTCGCCCTCGCCCGTCTCAGCGGTACCGGTCTTGGCGGCCACGGATACGTTCGGCAGGGCCATCGTCGTACCCGTGCCGTAGGGCTGGGACACGACGGCTTCCATCATCGCGCGCAGCTTCGAGGCCGTTTCGGAGGAGATCGGTCGTCCGGCGTCGGTGGGGGTGGTCGTACGCACGACCTGGTTGTCGGCATCCACGATCGAGCCGATGAGGTAGGGGGTCATCATCTGGCCGTCGTTCGCGATGGTCTGGGCGACCTGCGCCATCTGCAGAGGCGTCGTCTGGACTGTGTACTGGCCGATCGAGCTCATCGCGAGCTGTGCAGCATCCGCGTCGGCGGGGAACACGGAGGGGGTCACGGACAGAGGAATCTGCGTCTCGCGTCCAAATCCGAACCGGTTCGTCACGTCGACAAGCTGTTGGTTCGTCAGCTGCTCGGAAGCCAGTACGAAGGTCGTGTTGCACGAACGGGCGAAGGCCTCGGTGAGCGTCGGGTTGCCGTCGCCGCAGGTGGAGGACTCGATGTTGGAGACCTCGGTGGCCGTGCCGGGCAGGGTCGTCGACACGGGGGAGGGCATGTGCATGTCCGGGTCGGCGAGGCGGTTTTCGATGAGGGCGATCGTTGTGAGGATCTTGAACGTCGAGCCGGGGGCGTAGCGCTCAGAGATCGTGCGGTTGAGCAGAGGGTTGCTGGGGTCCGAGGAGAGCGCGGAGAATGCGTCGGACACCGCGCCCGCGTCGGAGGAAGCGAGCTGGTTCGGGTCGAAGGTCGGCGCCGAATACATCGCTAGGACCGCGCCAGTGCGCGCGTCGAGGGCCACGACGGCACCCTTGCGGTTACCAAGAGCCGCAGCCGCGGCCTTTTGCATGTCCGGGTTCAGCGTGAGTTCCACGCCGCCGCCCTGGCGGTTCTGTCCCGTCAGGAGGTTACGCAGGCGCTGGCCGAGCAGCGTCTGCGACTGGCCGTCCAGCACGTCCTCCTCGGCGGCTTCGATACCCGTCGACGCGTTGCCGACGGACGAGAAGTAGCCGGTGACCGAGGCGTATAGGGGCCCCTCGGCGTAAGAGCGCGCGTAGCGCTTGGAATCGGCCTCGCGTTCGGACGAGGCGATCGCCGTCTTGTCGACGATGATTGGGCCGCGGTCGGTTTCGGCCGCGTGCAGGATCGTGCGCTGGTTGCGCGCGTCGGCGTTGAGGGAGGATGCGGAGATGAACTGCGTGTTCGTCACGCCCACACCCAGCAGGGCGAACATGAGCAGGACGATGATGAAAATCTTGCGAATCTGATTGTTCACGACTTACTCACCCACTCCCACGGCAGGCTGGATGCCCGAGTTCCACGGCGCGGGGGTCGACGCGGGGCGGCGAGCAGCGTCCGACACGCGGATCAGCAGGGCGACGGTGATCCACGAGGACACCATTGACGAGCCGCCGGCCGCCAGGAACGGGGCCGTCAGGCCGGTCAGCGGAATAATGCGAGTGATGCCGCCGAGCACCACGAACAGCTGAATGGCCAGCGAGAAGCTCAGGCCGGTCGCCAGTAGCTTGCCGAAACCGTCGCGCACCGTCAGCGCCGCACGCAGGCCGCGCTGAATAAGAATCAGGTACAGGACCAGGATCGCGGCCATGCCGGTCAGGCCCAGTTCCTCCGCGAAGGAGGACAGGATGAAGTCCGAGTTCGCCAGCGGCACCAGCTGCGGGTATCCGCGGCCCCACCCAGTACCCATGAGACCACCGGAAGCCTGGCCGAACAGACCCTGGACGAGCTGGTAGGACCCGCGGTCGTACACCTCGGGGTCGAGGGCGTTAAGCCAGATGTTGAAGCGCGTCTGCACGTGGCTGAAAGACTTGACAGCCACGAGGACGGCGGGCACGAAGAGCGTGAAGCCGATGACCAGCCACGACACGCGGTTCGTGGCAACGTACAGCATCGCGACGAAGAGACCGAAGAACAGCAGCGAGGTGCCGAGGTCGCGCTGCAGGACGAGGATTGCGATGCCGATCAGCCACACGACCATGATCGGGCCGAGGTCTCGGGCGCGCGGAAGGCGCATGCCGAGGAACTTGCGGCCACCGATCGCCAGGTTGTCGCGGTTCGTCACGAGGTACCCGGCGAAGAAGATCGCCAGGGTGATCTTCACGAGCTCGCCAGGCTGGACGGAGATGGGCCCCAGGTGAATCCAGACGCGCGCGCCGAAGGTTTCCTGGCCGAGGCCCGGAATCATCGGCAGGAGCAGCAGGAAGAGCGACAGTGCACCGAAGGTGTAGGTGTAGCGGCGCAGCATGCGGTGGTCGCGCAGCGTGATCAAAATGATCGCGGCGATAATGATCGCGATGCCCACGAAGAGGGCCTGGCGGAAGCCGACCACGGCCTCGTCCCTGCGGGCGTACGACAGGTCCAGCCGGTAGATCATCGCCAGCCCGAGGCCCGTCAGCGCCACCGCGACCGGGAGGATCACGGGGTCCGCGTAGGGCGCCAGGAAGTGCACGCCGACCTCGGCGATGATGGCGATGGCCACCAGGACGCCGACCTGCGTGAGCAGGTTCGCGGGGATCTCCCCCGTGTAGTTCAGCGACGTGAGCACGTACCCGGCGATGCCGACCGCCAGGGCCAACCCCATGAGGGTCAGCTCCAGGAAGCGGCGAGGCCGGGCGGGCGCGATCGATACGGTAGCCATTACGAGGCGCCCCCACTCTGCGCCCCGGATTGGGGCGTGCCGGACTGCGGCATGCCCGACTGGGTCGTCGAGGACGAGGGGGACGACACGTTGTCGGCCACGGAGCGCTTGAGGCCCTCGATGTAGGAGTCAATGTCGGCTCGCGAAGAGCGCAGCACCGGAGTATCGAGGCGCTGGCGGTCGACGGGGGACAAGTCGGCGAGGGCCACGTTCGAGACCTCAACCGCGTGCGATAGCTGCCAGGGTCCAATCGACTGAGGAATGCCCTGGTAGATGACGACGTAGCCGTCCTGGCCGATCGCGTAGTACTGGGTCTGCGTCCACTTCCACGACATCCACGAGGCCGCGACGACGAGGACCGTCACGAGCGAGACGAAGACGGGGGTCCACCAGGAAGAACGAGGCTTGAGCTCGATGGGGGCCTCGTCCTCGTCGGAGATGATGTCGGAGGAGGCCGAACCCAGGGCGGCCGCGCGAGCAGCCGCGCCGTCGCCTCCGCGGGACTTGGCGTTGCGGTCGATGGCCGCGGCGCCCACGATCTGCGGGGGAGCGGGCGGGAACGTGCCGGCGGGAACGATGTCCGCGATGACGCACGTGATGTTGTCGGGGCCGCCGGCCAGGAGGGCCAGGCGGATGAGTTCTTCGGCGCACTCGCCCGGATCCTTGATGTCGGCCATGACCTGGCCGATCGTCTCGGGGGAGACGAGGCCGGACAGGCCGTCGGAGCACAGCATCCAGCGGTCGCCGACGACGGCCTCGCGGATCGTCTCGTCGGGGGCCACGTCGGCCTGCGCGTCGCCGAGGATCTTCAGGACGACGTTGCGGTTGGGGTGGTGCTCGGCTTCCTCGGGCGTGATCTGGCCGGTGTCGACCAGGTACTGCACGAAGGAGTGGTCGGTCGTGACCTGGGTCAGCGTGTCGCCGCGCAGCACGTAGGCGCGCGAGTCGCCGATGTGGACCATTGCGAGGCGGTTGCCGGAGCGCATGAGCGCGATGCAGGTGGTGCCCAGGCCCTCGAGGTCGCGGTCGCGGCTCGAGCGGTCGGTGAGCTCCTCGTGCGCGTCGAGGAGGGCCTCGCGCAGGAGGGGGAGCATCGAGTCGGCCGGGTGCGAGTCCGTGTCGAGGGGGACGAGGTGCGCGAGGGCCACCGAGGAGGCGATGTCGCCGCCCGCGGGGCCGCCCATGCCGTCGGCAAGGACCAGCAGGTTCGCGCCGGCGTAGCCGGAGTCCTGGTTGTTGGAACGCACGAGGCCCACATCGGAGCGGGCAGCGTAGTGGAATTGAACCGCGTTTCCTGACATATCAACCCACCAATTCGAGAGTCGTCTGGCCGATGCGGATGACGTCACCGATCTTGAGCTGGCGCGGACTGCTCAGGCGCTCGTCGTCGATGAAGGTGCCGTTACGGCTGGAGAGGTCTTCGATCCACCAGCCGTCGGACTGGGGGGTGAGTGCCGCGTGGCGGCTGGACGCGTACTCGTCTTCGAGCACGAGGGTGCACGCGGGGGAGCGGCCGATGACGATGGGGGCTTCGCCGAGGGGCAGCATGGTGCCCACGAGGGGGCCGCCGGTCACCAGGAGGTCCTTGGGGGCCAGCGGGTTCGTGGAGGTGCGCTTCTTGTTGTCCTTGCGCTTCTCTCGGGAGGCTTTGCGGCGTGACGTGGCCTTGTCGCGTCCCTTGCCGCGCGGGGTTACGACGGTGCCGAAGATGTCGCGTCGCAGCGTGTTGACGGCCGCGAGCACGAGGAGCCACAGCAGCACCAGGAACCCGATGCGGAAAACGGTAAATGCGAGGTCAGTGGTCACTTCATTAAACTCCGCTCTGGTCTGGGTGCGTCCAGAAGAGGATCTTGGTGCGTCCGATGACGATCTGGTTGCCGTCGAGCAGGGTTGCTGCGTCGATGCGGTGGCCTTCGACGAAGGAGCCGTTGGTGGAGCCCAGATCGGTCGCAATGACGCCGGTGGGCGTGATGCGCAGTTCGAGGTGGCGGCGCGAGACGCCCGAGTCGTTGACGACGATGTCGGCTTCGGAGCCGCGTCCGATGACGGTCACGGGCTCGGTGAGCAGCCACTTTTCGCCGTCGACGTCGATGATGGGGTGCTCGGGGGATGCGGACGAGGCCGTGGCGGGGGCGGCGGGGCCCCGGCGGTTTTCGGCGTCGACCTTGAGGGTGCCGCTGGGCTCGGAGGCGTCCGCGATGAACTCGATCGTGACGGGGCCGAGGAGAGAGTAGCTGTTCGCCGCGGCGTGCTCGGTGGCCTGCTGGGCGAACTCGTCGGCGAGGACGTCGAGGGACGCCTCGAGGGAGGTGAGGTCGGTGCGCGAGGCGTAGACCGAGAAGTGGTTCGCGGCAATGATGCGCGAGGCGGAGACTTCCTGGACGGATTCGTCCATGGCGCGGCGGATCGCCGTGGTGATATCCACGGGCTTGATCCCCGACCGGAACACGCGCGAGAAGGCGCCGTTGACGCCTCTCTCGACGGCGCTCTCGAAGCGGTCGAAGATGCTCATAGTCGTGCTCTCCTCATTCCCCCGCGCTGTGCGCGCGACGTACGGTGTGGGTGGAAGCGAGGCCGCTCCCAGTCACAGTTTAGCCGTCGCGCGAAGCGGTGTGGCCCCAACTGCCGGGATGTTCCCGATGAGCAAAGGCCTGCGCGCTCGCATCGAAGGCCCGTCATGGCAGGGAATACCTTGCCATGATGCGCCTGTGATATTTGGTGCACATGTTACACGTGTGACGATAAGTGTGTCGGAGCAAACAGGGTGTGGACAGGTCGTGTCGTACGTATTGGTCTTGCATGGTTGCACTCTGGGCTCCAGGCTTCCGTTTGGGGGAGGTTGTGTCGAGGTGTGTCCTGGCGGCGCGGACATTGTGCCTGTTATGCAGTGCACAATCGAAATGACTGACCAGGTGGTTGGTCCTGCTGACTCTTTCGTGTTGGATGGTCGAGTGTGGGGTGAGATTGTTAAAAAGTGAGGCGGGTCGCCATTTGGGAATGGGCGAGCTTGGTCTGGCAGAAATTGTCTGCGCGGTCCACCGAATATGGGCGCCCTGTTCCATATGTGCAGGTGCAGATAAATACTGACCTAGAGGGTTGTGCGGGAACTAAGTCCCATTGTTATGGTGAGTCGGTAACCATATCAACGTGGGGGCGGTATGAGACTCACTGACATGCAGGGCGGCGTCCAGAATCGAGGCGTTGCCGACCGAGACGACCATCCGTCGGCGGCCAGCCACATGGCCGGCCGAGCGGTCCGTGCGCCGCGTACTCGCAGGTTTGCCATGCGTGGAATCGTCGCTGCTGCTCTGACCGGTCTCGCCCTCTCCGGCCTCGTTCTGGTTCCTGGCGCAGCACGAGCGGAGGCTCCCCTCGAGACCCCCGGCGCCGACAGCATCACCTTCAATCGATCCGAAGGGCGCATCGGCGCGGCCGTCCTCAACGACTCCGGTACGGATCGCACCACCGTCGTCGCCGACAACTCGTACTTCGGCATCGTGCCCGGTATGACGGTCTACAATTCCGCGGACCCCAACCAGCGCTCGGTTGCGTATCGCGCGGGGTACTCCCAGGACTGGCTCGACGCGGACACCGCGAGAAGCGGTGATTACTGGTCCTACGTTACTCGAGGCGTGGCCTGGGACTACCACATGGCCGCCTACTACCGGTACCCCTACTATGGCGAATACACGCCCGATGCGATCTCGACCTCGACGACGAGTGCTCTCGGCTACAAGCCGAACAACCCGGGAACGGTCCCGCTCAACAGCACCTTTCTGATCGGGGCCGTGCGCCACAATAACTTCCCCATCTACTCCCAGATCCACTGGGTGCACTCGTCCTTCGACATTCGTATTGGTGACCTGGAGGAATCCTTCCCCTTTGACCAGCAGGAAACCGACAACGACACGGACACGACGGCCGTGCGACGCAAGGGAGGCCCCTACGAGTGGGTCTCCCGTGCCTCTGCGCCGCGCACCTGCCCATCGACTGCCCCCTACTATGCGCTCGCTCGATCTGATCACAACTGGCATTGCTTCAAGAAAGTCGGTGAAGGAAAAGGCAGATACGACATCTACACGGATCAGCCCCAGTACTACCCGGGCTCGGCAGGCAAGCCCGACCAGACCCCTGACTCGGACGACGTCTTGACGATCATGAAGACCACCTCGGACCAGACGATCACCGTCAACGGGATCCCGTACCGCCTCGTCCTCTACGGATTCGTACCCAACGCGGATGGTAACTGCCCCGCCACCCCGCCCGCGGGCTCGACCCCGGTCTCCAGCTTCACGACGAAGGAAAGCCAGGCGTCCTTCGGCTGCCTCTACGGCTCCTTCAGCCAGGAACGCTACGTGCGCGTCGCGAAAGCTCTCACCGAGGACTCCGAGCAGGTGGGTGACGCGATCCCCCCGTTCACCTTCACGACGATGGGCCTGGGCGACTGGTCCGCGCCCACGGGAACCCCGCTCACCACGAGCGTGACGGCAGACGGCTTCGTCGATTGGAAGTCCTTCGAGGACGCGAACCTGACCCCGACCGCCTACGGCAAGGCCGGGGCGGCCACCTCCGGATACAAGGCCTTCATGCCCGGCTTCTCCCAGTTCATCATCGCCGAGACGGGGCCGCGCATCGCAGGCCGATTCCCGTTGCAGTACGGCGCGCAGGGGCGTTTCGGCCCCTGGAAGACCAGTGATGACCCGAACTCCGCGCAGTGGAGCCTCGTCGATGTGACCTGCCTAAACGGCGTGGGCGAGCGCGTGAACGTCACCCGAGATGCTGAGACGGGCGGCGTGGACTTCTCCCAGGTCGCCCCGGCCTCGTCGCCTGCGGCCCTGCCGATCACCTGCACGTTCACCAACCGTGAGCAGACCCCCAAGCTGCGCATCCAGAAGGATCTCGAATCGGTCGAGGGCGCGACGACGGATGACATCACCGTCACCTATCGCATTACGGCCACGAACGACGGCACCCTCGCGGGCGTGACCGGGCGCCTCACGGACACGCCGAACTTCGCGCCGGGCCTGACCGTGCGCTCCGCGGCCGTCGCGACCAGCGTCGATGGGCTTGATACCGCGACCGAGCAGGGGGCCGCCGCGTCCTACGTCCTCACCGAGGGGACGGCCATCGAGCCGGGCGCGTCCTCCTCGTGGTACATCCGCATGAAGGTGACGCGCGATAGTTCGGCCGCCGGGTATTCCGAGTCACTGCTCGAGTGCGCCTCGTCGAACGACCGCCTCACCCCGGGCCACGGCCTCTACAACGCGGTGACGGGCGCCTACGATCACGATGGCGAGGCCAACAACGAGGCCTGTGCACCCGCGCGCCCCCGACCGATCCGCATCGAAAAGGCCGGCACGCAGCCGGTCGGAACCCCCAACGACGACGGTACGTACCCGCTCGACGGCGCGGCCTTCGCGATCTACGACAACGAGGCCCTGGCTGGGGACCCGGTCTCCGTCCTCGACGGCGGGTCGCGCTTCGTGACCGCGCCCCTGGAGACGGGGAAGACCTACTGGCTCGTCGAGACCCGCGCGCCCGTCGGGCACGCTCTGCTGCCCCGTCCCGTCGCCTTCCATATCGAGGCAGGCGCGGATGCTGACGCGACGACCGTCATTAAGACGGACTTTGGCGCCGACGAGGGGTTCAGCTCCGTGCGTGTCCTGCCCGCTTCGGGCAGCCTGCCCGGCGCGGATCGCACGCCCGGCATCCGTGTCGTCGACACGCAGGTCGGCGTGCTTCCCAAGGCCGGATCCATCGGCATCTACCCCCAGCTGGCGGGCGGAGCTGCATTGCTCGGCCTCGCTGGTGCCTGCGCGTGGCGACGCCGAGAGCGGACACAGGCTGCGTAAGAAACACTGCGAGACATAACGACGTGGGTGTGCCCGCCATCTGGCGGGCACACCCATGCGCGTCTTGAGGTGAGGGAGGCGGTCAGGCCGCGTCGCTCGTGCGCCCCGGCCCCGGCCTCGTGAAACTCAGAAGTCCCAGTCCTCGTCCTCGGTGTCCACGACCTCGCCCATCACGTAGGACGAGCCGGAACCCGAGAAGAAGTCGTGGTTCTCGTCCGCGTTGGGGCTCAGGGCCGCCAGGATCGCGGGGTTCACGTCGGTCGCGTCGGCCGGGAACAGGGCCTCGTAACCCAGGTTCATGAGCGCCTTGTTCGCGTTGTAACGCAGGAACTTCTTGACGTCCTCGGTCAGGCCGAGCGGATCGTACAGGTCCTCCGTGTACTGCTCCTCATTCTCGTAGAGCTCGTACAGCAGTGAGTAGGTGTAGTCGCGCAGGTCATCCTGGCGCTCCTGGCTCGACTCATTCACGGCCAGCTGGTACTTGTAGCCGATGTAGTAGCCGTGGACGGCCTCGTCGCGGATGATGAGGCGGATCAGGTCAGCCGTGTTCGTGAGCTTGGCGTGCGAGCTCCAGTACATGGGCGCGTAGAAGCCCGAGTAGAACAGGAAGGACTCGAGCATCGTCGAGGCGACCTTGCGCTTCTCCGGGTCGTTGCCGTCGTAGTAGGACTTGACGATCTCGGCCTTCTTCTGCAGGGCCGCGTTCTCGTTCGACCAGCGGAAGGACTCGTTGATTTCCTCCGTGGACAGCAGGGTGGAGAAGATCGACGAGTAGGACTTGGCGTGCACCGACTCCATGAACGCGATGTTCGTGTAGACGGCCTCCTCGTGCGGGGTGCGCGCGTCCGGGATCAGCGACACTGCGCCGACCGTGCCCTGGAGCGTGTCCAGCAGGGTTAGGCCCGTGAACACGCGGTTCGTCATGAGCTGCTCGTCCTTGGTGAGGGTCTTCCAGCTCGGCAGGTCGTTGGAGAGCGGAATCTTCTCAGGCAGCCAGAAGTTGCCCGTCAGGCGATCCCAGACCTCAAGGTCCTTGTCGTCTTGGATCTTGTTCCAGTTGATGGCCTCGAACACGGGCTCGGTCGCCATGGGGGCTCCTCTACGTACAGTGTCGGACGGACGAGGCCGGGGCGGCCTCACGTGCTCCCACCAGGATACCCGCGGGGCGGGTGTGTCGTGGTCGCGGGCTCGCCGGTGTCTCGTGGACGAGGTCACCTCGGTGGGGTTGCCGAGGTGTCGGCCTGTGTGTGCCCAATTGGGGGACGGACCGGATACCTATGGGTGTACGCGTCGTTGTAGCGCTGGATCTCCCGCATGACGTCCGCTACCGCGTTGTCTGTGCACTTAAAGTCTTCTGTCGCTGCGCCCAGGCCCAGGGCGACGCCGTTTGCGATCCACGCCATCTGGCTGATGGTTGTGTCAAGAGCCGTGAGGTGTTTCATCAGGGTCGCATGGTGGGTGCTGCCTGTGTTCGTAGTGCTCGGTGTCGGCACTTTCTTCAGGGAGGTGGAGGCACGGTCGAGGGCAGAGATGATGGACTGAACTTCGTTGTAGTTCCATTCGATGTTGACGTATGTCATGGCTGATTCCTCTCGGGTGACAGGGCGAAGAACTGTGTGAGGAGAGCCCACAATTGCGTGTTGTAGATGGGGTGGATGGGGATGTGTGGTCCGGTGCTGGGGGCTAGCAATGGGGCCTCGATCCGGTAGGAGGCGGCTGGCGTGATGAGGGTCGACAGGATGGTTGTCGGAACGAAGGAATCCTCGTCCGTGCAGTCCTCGCGGATCCAGGTGGTGTATGCCCAGCGTTGGGCCACGAGAGCCTGCGCGAAGGCGGAATCTGAGGGGCCGTAGGAGGAATAGTTCTCGAGGAGCTGGGCCGTCTCTTCGGTCATGCCCTGCTGTGCGGCGTACACGATGGCCGTCGGTAGCACGGGAGGTCCATCGAAGATGGCTGGGTTAGGTGCGAGCGGAGATATCGCAGCCGCGACGTGGGGGATTTCCTCGTTATCGATCTGATAAATGTGGGTCTCAATGTCGCCGGTGGGGGCGGTGGCCGTCCGGGTGACAACGCAGGGCCCCGGCTGCATCCAGATGAAAGCCTGATGGCACTGGGAGGTGTCCGGAGACGTGGTTGCGATGATGAGCCGTGAGCGAGCCGTGCGCATGAGAGTGGCGAGTTGCAGCGCGTCTCCGGTGAGTTCTTGGGAGGTGGCGAAGCTCGAGGTGACGTCGCCCGGAATGACGATGTGGGGACGGTCAGCCATTGCGCACCTCCAGGCTCATGATGATCGCGAGAACGTCTTCGTTCAAGTTGCTGAAAGCGGGGGTTGTCATAGTCGCTGTCGCCGTGAGGAGGAAGTCATTCGTGCCGTCGGAATGAATCCATGCCCACTGGCAGGCAGTGATCGGCACCCTGCCCTGAATGTAGATCCCCGTGCGCAGTTGTGCGGATTCTGGCGTTGTCGGCCAGGGACAGTCATCCAGCATCCGAAAACCCGGGACTTGATCGGAGAGTGCAACTGCTGATTCTGTGAGGGCTTGTTCGGGTGTGGTATCCGCTGGGATGGGGGATGCAAGGAGCAGGATGGTGGGGGTGAAGTCGTAGTTGGCGTCGGTGGGGCCGACCGCTAGGGCGATGACGCCTCCTTCGGCCGGATGCTGATCGCTGCCTGGCGTGCGATTCTGTGTGTCGTCGGCGCTCCCGAATGCCTGGTCGAGGATCGAGGCAATGTCCTCCTGTGGGCAGGAAGACCATCGCGGAGGCATGAGCCAATAGGACGACAGACTCATAGCGTGTCCTCGGTCTGATCGTTGGTAGTGGGATCCTCGGCATCTTCCGGCACCTCGAACTGCGGCAAAGGATCGCCGTTCTTGTCCAGCATGCCGTGGCGCTTCATGTACTGGTACCGAGCGTCGGCCCAGCGGGGAACTGGTAAGGGGGAAAAGTAGTAAACAATTCCGGTGATGATAATGATTAAGGCTATTGCAATGAGTGTCAGTTGGATGAACTGCGGAAACCTTCCTTTATCGTCGATCATCATAATGCTGCCGACCAGAAATGTGCTTCCAGTGGCAAGGGTGCCGATTGATTGAGACTTATTGCTCATGCGTGTTGCTGAGCCAATAAAACGCGCATTTTGGCCAAATTGTGAATCTGTATAAGTCTCGCAGTACCACATAGCAAGAATTGAGAGACTAAAAGGGATGCCGATGATTCCCCAGATCATGAGGGTTGTCCACCTCCGTGTATAGCGGAATAAGCAGAGTTATTAATTTTTGTTGCTATTCCTTGGCCAATTTTGCTGCCGATGAGTCCTCCGACGACTCCTCCGATAATTCCACCTGCGAGAATTCCTACTGGGCCGCCAAATGCCCCGATGGCTGCGCCGAGCTGTGCTCCGGCACTGGCTCCGGCGTATGCGCCTCCAGCAGCCAGCGCTCCCGTCACGCCGGCCCGTGCTACCTTTTCGCCTTCTCCCATCTCGGGGTGGTGGTAGGAGTCCGACTGGTAGCTGTCGTATGCGCTGACAACGCCGTCGAGAACCGCGCAGGCGCGGCCTGCGACTTTGCCGCCGATGCGCAATGCGTCGGCTGCTTTGACCACACGACCGCCGCCTTCGACGGCATTGACGGAGGGAACCTTCCAGTTCTTGAGGTTTCCGTGCTCGGTGACTTGCTTCCACAGGGACGCATCTTTGATTCCGGCCGGTGCCTGGTACTTGGCACCCTTGGCCTGCAGGTAGATTGCCTCGGTCGTGTCTCCGACGGTATTGCGCACGCTGTCAGCCCAGCTGGGATAGCGGCTCGCTGCGTTCAGTCCGGTGGGGAATCCGTACGTGCCGACGAATCTGTTGAACACTGCGAGGATTGTTGACTCGCAGACGGTGGGGTCAATGCCTGCGAGGTCGTCGCCGAATAGCGATTCGGCGTAGGCGAACTTCTTCTGATTGATGCTGCAGCGCTCCCTCAGCGATGCAAAGATGACGCCAACTCCGCCCGGAACGTCTGCCGGGTGACTGATGGTGACCTGTGTGCCCGCCTGAGAAACCGTCAGCCCGGCTGCTGTGGCATCGGTGATGATGGCCTGAAACTCTGTCCTGATGGGCTGCATGGCACCCGCGTAATCCTCCAGGGCGGAATGTAACGAGCGGAAACATGACACAGCGTGCTCGCTCGCGGAAATCATATTGGTCAGGTGCTCGACGACGGTCTCCACCAGCCTGGCTCTCTGGTGCTCGACCTGTCCGCGAGCTGTCGTCGCATCCACGACGGCGTCGTCGAGCGCCGTCATTGGTGTGTCGCACCAGTCCTTCAGTGACTGAACTGCGTCCACGTCAACCGGGAAGTCCCACGTAAAGGACTCGGCGAACTCTACGGTTCCCGCCGATACCGGAATCGTAGAAGTGTCTGCAAGGGGGGGCATTGCTTCACTCCGTTGGAACAATCGAGCGGCGTTCGTGTTGCGCGTCACTTAGTGGCTAGATTACTCCGGTTGTTTGACAATCTGCAGAGGGATGAGGCGCTGACCATGCGGTGTCTTGGTGTTGCACCAGGTCTGAGCTGGTTTTTTGAGAGCAGCCGCGGGATCGCCTGCGTTTCGTGGACGAGGTCACCTCGGGCGTGTGCGGGGCGGTATCGTATGCGCCATGACGACGCCCACCTTCGCCGACGTTGACGCCGTGCTCGCCAAGCGCGACTACAAGGCGGCGTTGGCCATGCTGGAGTCCATGGAGGTTGTCGGCGAGGACGCCTGCTACCGCCGCGATATCCAGGCCGCCGCCTGCGCCGACCGCCTCGGCCAATACCCCCTGTGCGAGGAATACGCGACGCGCGCTCACTCATACGGGGACGACATGGCCGACCCCTTCGCTCTCATCGCGCGCGCCCAGCGCCGCCAAGGCCTCGTCTCCGAAGCGGCGGAGGTGGCCTCGTCCGGCATGCGCCTGCACCCCCAATCCCCCGAGATTGCGCGCGAACTGACCATCTGCCTCGTCGACCTCGGGCGATACGAGGAGGCACTGCCCGTCTCCGAGATCGCCACCGATGGCTTCCCCGACGACGTTGAGCTCCTCATGGCATACGGACGACTGTGGGCGCCGGTCAAACCCAACGGCGCGCAGTGGGCTTTCGGTCGCGCCAAGGTAAACGCCCCGGACCTGGCCGAGGCGAAGTTCGCCTACGACTCCTTCGCCTATCCGCTCAAGGGCGCTGGGCGTTCCTCGTACTCCATCGAGATGGAACCGGCCGTCGCCGAGGCCTACCGCAGGATGCTCAAGCGCGTGACCTTCGGGCTCGACAAAGCGTGGATCTTTGCGATGGTTGGCGGTTTTGGCGCAGGACTGGGGTATCTGCTCACCCTGCGCTTCATGACGGACGAGTTGGCACTGTTCTTCTTCCTCGCGTATGCGGCCTGCGCGTTGAGCGGGTACGCTTACGCGTTCCTCCAGATCGCGCTGTTCAACCGGTCCATGCCACGCGGCGTTCGCCTGACGTTTCGATGCCTGCGCAAGCGATTCCCGGAACTGGGGAGTTCGGTCATGGACTTCGTTCGCATGATCGTGTTGGCAGGACTCATTCTGTTCACGCTTATGGCGCTCACGCGCTGATCTACGCTGTTGCTTAAAGTCGTTCTCACTGTGTGCTCAATACTTATATCTTGACCATTGAAAAAGTGGCGCATTGCGCGCCTGACAGTTGCTTTGTAAGGCGCGGATAATCAACGGACAGCGCTATTGTGAGGGAGTGACCTATCAGCCCTTAGAATTCGCCGCAGTCTCCAGGCCCTACCGCCTGGGGAACGATCAGCTGCGCCGCTATAACCGCGTGCGCTCAGGGCAAAAGACACAGGGGCGCATCAATATCGCCATTGATATCATCACCGTCCTCCTTATCGTGTCCGTGAGTACGATCGTTGCAATCGTCGAGCTCTCATCCGTGTCTGAACCCGTCATCGAAAAGCTTGCCACCCTGGCTCTCGCGATCATCCTGGGGGGAGGCCTGGTCCTCCTCGTGCTCCTCGCCGCCCTCATCGTCGTGGCGCGCCGGTGGCACCGGGAATGGGACGGCAACGAAGACCTCGTCATCTTCTCCAGCTCGCACGCCGCCCTGCGTGCCGCCCGGCGCGACGGAGCGATCATGACAGCCTGCGCGCGTATGCAGCTCGCCTGGTTCGTTGGTTTCCTCGCCGTCGGAGGCATCGCAGTCGCCACCGAATCTGCCCTCCTGGCTGCCCTCGTCTCCCTGCCCCTCGCGATGGGCCTCGTCAACTCCTGGCGTTCATGCCAAGCGCTGCGCAGGATCACCGCGCGAACCCTCTGATCGTTTCGCGCCCGAGTGTGTGGACCCATAAGCCTGCCAGCCGGTAGGCTTGCGGACATGACGAATCCTCTTATCGACTCCCTCGTGTCGATCATCGAACAGCGACCCGAGGACCACTCCCTACGCGAGCATCTCGCTGAACTCCTGATCGCCGAAGGGAGGGGCGCAGAAGCCGTCTCCCATCTGGCCGTCGTCCTCGCCGTCGACCCCCACAATGAGCGCGTCGCCGCCCTGATGCGCAGCGCCCTCGGCGTGCCCGAGGCTCCCGCTTCGTCTGCGCCCGCGGGTGACGAGGCTGAGCCCGCCGCGCCCGCAACAGACGAGGATCGGGTGTTGCCTGAGGCGGCCTTCGCCGGTGAGGTCCCGGTGCCCCCCGAGGCGCCCGAGGCCTCGGCCCCGGCCGTCAACGGGCTGACTGTCGCTGAACCTGAGACTGCAGCTCCCGCCTCGTACGAGGCCGACCCCGTCCCCGCGCCCGAGGAGCCCGCTCTGTCTGCACCCGCAGCCCCCGCCTCGGACGACGCAGACATTCCCGCGATCGTGACTATTCATCCCGCGGCCTTCCCACAGACGGCCGAGGAAGGGAACGACGAGGCCAGCGCGTCGACAGGCGAGGCCGGAGATGGGCAGGATGACCCCGCTTCCCCCGATGACGCCGATCCGGAAAACTTCGACTGGAAAAACGCCGAGAAGCAGGTCGGCGGGCCGGCGCCAGCATTCGTGAAGCAGGGCGCGACCGAAGGTGAAATCGAAGTTGACGAGAAACCCCAGGGTGACGCGTGGGACCTCGAAAACGTGACGTCGACGCTGGCCGACGTCGGTGGTATGCAGTCCGTCAAGGACCGCCTCACCATGGCCTTCCTGGCCCCCCTGCGCAACCCGGAAATCCGCAAGCTCTACGGTAAGAGCCTCAGCGGTGGCCTGCTGCTCTACGGTCCTCCCGGATGTGGCAAGACCTACATCGCCCGCGCTCTCGCCGGCGAGCTCGGCGCCGCGTTCATGAATGTCAGGATCAGTGACGTCATGGCGCGCTACTTCGGTGAATCGGAAGCTAACCTCCACGAACTTTTTGAGACCGCGCGCGCCAACGCACCCGTCGTCCTCTTCCTCGACGAAATCGATGCACTCGGCATGCGGCGATCGAACGCGAACTATTCCGGCATGCGACCGGTCACCAACCAGCTCCTCATGGAACTGGACGGCATTGGATCCGACAACGAAGGCGTGTTCGTCCTCGCCGCGACCAACACCCCGTGGGATGTGGATCCGGCGCTGCGCAGGCCCGGACGCTTCGATCGATCCGTCGCCGTCCTGCCTCCCGACGGCCCCGCCCGACAGGCTGTCCTCTACCACCACCTCAAGTCCCGCCCCGTCGAAGGCATCGACATGGGATACCTCGTCCAGTGCACCAATGGATTCACCGGTGCCGACCTGGCCCACCTGGTCGACAGCGCCGTCGAATTCGCGATGATGGACTCCTTGCGCTCCGGCAACGTGCGCATGGTGACCATGCAGGACTTCCGCAGGGCGCTAGAGCAGATTCGGCCCAGCGCGGGCCCATGGTTCATCACCGCCCGCAACATCGTCGAATACGGCAACCGCGAAGGCCAGTACGACGACCTCGCCGAGTACATGAAGGCAAACAACCTGATGTGAGGAGGTGGGCGACGCGCAATCGCCGCCCACCCTTCGCCGTTGCCACCAGCAGTGAGGAGGACCGATGTCGAACGATGACGTCTGGAAGCGGATCGAGCACGCCCAGTTCTTGATCGATATCAAGCGTCCCCAACAGGCCATCGAACAGCTCGTGACGATCCCCCAGGGGGATCTGGAAGTCGCGGCGCGAGTGAATTGCACCCTCGCCCAGGCCCACCTGCTCCTCGATCAGAAGGATAAAGCGTACGCGTGTGCCAGGCGCGCCATCGAAGCCTCCCCCAATGACGTGCTGTCGCTGTACTGGTTGTCCTCCCTCGAGCCGGATTCTCTTCGCGCACTCGAACACGCAACGCGCCTCGTGGAGATGATTCCAGACTTCGGTGTTGCCCATGCCGTGAAGGCTCGCGCTCTTGCCCTTAACCGCCGGTGGGATGAGGCGCTGAACTCGGCTCGTGAAGGCGAGCGCCTCGATCCCGAAGACTCCTTTGTACTCAACACCCTCGGCAGGATACTCGCCAGGAACGACGAGAAAGCGGCGCTCGACGTATTCAAGCGCGTCCTCGCCCTCGAACCAGAAAACGCCGCCGCTCGTGAATCCATCGCACTCCTCGAAGCGGACGACCATGCCGACGCTAGCAGTCGCCTCTTCCGCGACCTCCTCGAGCAGAACCCCGCCGTCAAGGGCTACGAGAACCAGCTCCACTGGCTGGTGTTCAAACCGCTCTTCACCCTGTGCTTGGGTCTCACGATCGCCTATCTGATCGGCTGGTCGATCGCCGGCCTCGTCTATGCCTTCGGTAGCCGTCAGGTCGCCCTCATTGTTGGGCTAGTGTGGACCGCGTTGTTCCCCCTGCGCGCCATGGACGCCGCGGTGCGCAAACACCTCTCGAAGGTCGCCGCCGGTCAGGGGAAGACGCGCCGCGACGTCGTGAACCTGGCGTTCAAGCGTCGCCCCATCGGTGCGACGATCGCGACGACCTCGATCGTGCTTCTCTCGCTCACCCCCGCGGTATTTGGTGTGGTGAGGTACTTCGTCCCCGCCTCCTCGTGGTGGACAGGCCTGGGCGTGCCCATCCTCGTCATGCTCTGCGGGTGGGTCGGTGCCCTCGTCGCCCGCCACATGATCTTCGTGCGCGAACGCTGAGAGCGGGCGGCGAGCGGCGCCTCAGCCTTTCGAGAGCCTCTCACGCACGGCACCCGCACCGAACGTCAGCACGGTCAGGCCCGCTTCCAGAGCGCCCAGGGCCAGCCCCTGCCTCGTATGAGCGAAATGAGCGCCCTGCGCGCGGCGGCGCTCACCGCGGCGGAACAGCCAGCGCTCCACGCCGACCGTGATCATCGCCGAACCCAGCGCCGCGCCCGCGAGAACCGCCAGCTCCGCCGGGTCCGCCTCGGTGACACCCTCAAGCGGATCCTCGCCCGCGACGGGGGACGACTTCGAGCAATCCACGTCCTCGTCATCGTAGGGCGGGAGCTCCGAGGGCTCCGGCAGCTGCGCCACCATCGACCAGCCGAGCACCCCCAGCAGACCCGCCTTCACGAGGCCGCGCAACGGGCGCGAGCGCACGTAATCGGGCAGGGCGTACCACGCGACGGTCGCACCCACGCCCGCCGCGAACCCCGCGACCCGAGTCGGGTCCACCGAGCCAGCGCACGGACAAGAACAGCTAGATGAGGCGGCCATGGCCAGTCCTTTCAATCGGGAGCGCGCGGATCAGTCCGCGAGCAGGTCAAGCAGGTGAGAGACGACCTTTCCGCCCGAATAGGCGGATCCGTCGTGCTGGTACTCATTCGTGATGAAGTGGCGGGCGCCGATCAGGTCACCCGTATCCAGGGAGAACTCGCGAGGCACGAACATGTCGTCGTAGTACACGGCCGCCGCCACCGGCACCGTGTTCTCGGCCAGCACATCCGGCAGGTACACGGGGGCCGCCTCCGTCGTCGACGCGAGGATCTCCGCGACGCCCTTCAGCGGCGCCAAGCCCGGATCCTCGTCGAACACGCGGCGCATGAAGTGCTCGCCCGTCAGGTAGAACGGCTCACTCTCATCCAGTGGGTTCGCGTCCTTCGCGAAGCCCGGGATCTCCTCGGCCAGGCGATCTGCAGCCCAGCCCGTCGCCGTGCCCACCAGATCCGGCGTCGCGCATGCGTAAATGTACTCCTGGAACAAGCCGTAAATCGGCGCAACGTCCACCTGCGCGCCGATCGCCGCCAGGAACTGCGACGAGAGACGGCGCTCGCCTCGAACCGACGTCCATGGGCCCTCGAGCAGGTAGTGCAGCTGATCCGTGTTGCCCTGGCCGCCCAGCATCATACCGATCATGCGCAGGCGCGCGGGGGAGAGGCGCTCGCCCGTCGGCAGCGTCTCCTCCGTGTCCGCCAGGTGCGCGCACAGCTCGCGCACCGTGCGCTCATCGCCCGGGTGGCGCTGGAAGTACGTGCGGTTGCGCGCCGCCGTGCGCTCATACGTCAGGCGGTAGATATCGTCCACATGGACGAGGCCGGGCAGGCCTCCCGTGATCAGGCTGGCCTTCAGGCCCTGGGGAGCCAGCGACAGGTACGAGGTCGTGATGAAGCCGCCGAACGACTGGCCGAGCGTCGTCCACGGGTCATCCCCGCACAGCTCGCGGCGCAGCGCCTCCGCGTCGTACACGATCTGGTCCTGGCGGAAGTGGCGCAGATACGCGGCCTTCTCCTCGTCCGTGTCCAAGTGGGAGAGCGCCTGGGCGTCCATGCGGGTCGACTGGCCCGTGCCTCGCTGATCGAGGAGCACCACGCGGTAATCCTGCAGGAGACGATTCATCCACCCGCCGGTAAACGTGCCGAAACGCGGGCTCGGGTAGCCTGGGCCGCCCTGCAAGAACACTGCGTAGGGCGCGTCCTCGTGGCCCTTGCGCACGACCTCGCGCGCGAAAACCTGGATCGTCGGATTGTCCTCGCCGGCGGGGCGCAGGTGATCAAGCGGAACGTCCAGGCGGTGCTCGTAAACGGTGTGACCGTGGTGCAGGTACGACTCTGTGTGCATGGACACAATGGTAGCGGTTTTGTGGCGGTGTCGTTGTGCCCGTTTGTTGTCCCGTCTGTTTTCTGGGCAGCGCTTGTGGCCCCACGGGTGTTCCGGGCGCCGGAGGGCCCGGCCGCCCGCGAGGCTAGGGCCTCACTTCGTTCGGCGCCGCGCCTCGAAGCCCGCCCGTGCCCTCCGGTCCCTCCGGCGCCCTCCACACCAGTGGTGCCTCGTCGCTGATGTGTGGCTCTACGCGTCGGCTCGAAGCCCGGCCAGGCCCCGCCGCCGCCTGCGGGCACCGCAGACTGGCCCACCCGCCCGTGCCCTCCACACCTGTGGGGCCGGTCTGCTGACGTGTGCCTGTGCGTCGCCTCGAAGCCCGGCCAGGCCCTCTGGTTCCTCCGGCGCCCTCCTATCAGTCGGTGGTGTGCGTTCTGGATAGGAAGCTCTGTTCTGGATAGGAACGGCGCTTCTGGATAGCTTATTAACCTATCCAGAACGCAATAACCTATCCAGATTGTTGTTTCCTATCCAGTTTGGTGGTGTTTGCCAGCCCGGCGGCTTGCTTGCTGTGTGGCAATGGGGGTTTTGCATCATTAGGAGCTCGCTGGCGGCGTGTCGCTGGCGTGTTGGGTGCTTGGATGGCGTCATTCCCCCCGTTTTGAGGCTGTGAGGTGGCAGCTTGGGGTGGTGCGGCGCCCAAAACACAGACCACCTCGGTGAAAAACGCTGAAAATGGGGTGTTGTGGGCGAGGTGGTCTGCGTTTTGGGCACAACTGTGTCTGGCATAGTGTGTTGCGCGCACGTAAACCCGCTCTTTCACACGTAAACCTGCTATGTGGAGTGTGGGCGGGGCTGCCCAGGCTCGCATTAGCGGGTTAACATGCGGATCAAAGGGCCGGATTGCAATGCGCGGTTCCCCAGCAATGTCGCACGTAATTCCCCCGCGAGTATTTCAGGCTTTGAAAGCATGTCGTTGGAATTGCAGCGTTTGTGGAGCATCTCGAAAAATGACCATGTTAAATTACGTGCGACTTTGGGGGCGGTAACCCGCGCGCCCGCGGCTCAGAGCCAGCGGGTGACAGCCAGTTCGTCAGCGCTATTTCGTCAGAGCCAGTTCAGCAACGCGACGTAGCAGACCGTTCCGATGCCGACGCTCCACAGGAGCTTGCGGCCGCTCAGCAGGTGCACCGCGACCGTCACACCCGTCGCCGCCAGCGCCGCCCACCAGCGGCCACCCGCCTCCTGCGCTCCCTGAGCCAGTGTCGAGAGCACGAGGATCAGCATGATGCCCGGCGGCATCCACACTGCCATGTCGGAGACGAAACGCGAATCGCGCAGCGGCTCAAGGATCTTGAATGGCAGAGCGCGCAACGTAAAGTCGATGACGAAGGTGATCGCCAGGAGCGCCAGCAGGTAGCCCAGCGTCGGAGTCACTGTGCACCTCCTTCGGCCAGCTCATCCACGGAGTGCAGGATGCCTCGGCGATGGAGGATGTGGCGAACCACCAGGCACGCGACGAACAGCAGGAGCGCCACCAGGAGGCGCTGGCCCGGCGCCACCACCATGGCCACCGCGAAGGACACGCCAGCCAGGAGGATCGAGGGCAGCTCGCGCCTCGTGCGCGCCGCGTCCAGGGTCAGCGTGAGGAACAAAGCCGTGAGCGCGAAGTCGAGGCCCTCGATCTGCGTGGGAATCAACGAACCCGCGGACACGCCCACAAGGCTCGAGATTAGCCACGTCAGGTTAAAGAGAGCCTGCATCGCCAGCAGACGAGGTTTCGTCCACCCGTTCGGGCGGGCGGCGGTCAGCGCGTAGGCCTCGTCCACGAGGGCGTACATCGAGAAGAGGCGCGCGAAGCGGCCCTCGATGACGTGCAGCGGGAATGAGAAAGCGAAAAACAGGAGGCGGAAGTTCACCAGCAGCATCGTCACCGCGATGACTGCCAGCGGTGTGTTTTGCGCGGCCAGGGTCACGACGAGCAGCTCGGCCGACCCCGAGTAGGCGGCCAGGGACAGCGACGGAGCCAACCACCACGGCAGCCCCAGCTGGATAACGAGAACGCCGTATGCCAGGCCCAGCGGGATGTAACCCGCGGCCACGGGCGCCGTAATGCGCAGGCCTTCGAGGATCTCGCGGCGGGTAGGGCTAGCCGGCACGGGGAGGTTCACGGTGCGCGGTAGCTTGGGCATGGGTGCAATTGTGGCGCGTGAGGCGGTGAGAGTGCGCGTTGGCGGGGCCGTGCGTGACGACTTGCACGCTCTCGCGGCGATGGCGTTCCACGAAGTGGGAAGGAGCTTCGTCACGGACCTGTCACATAGTTTCAAAACGGGAAATAGCTCTCGCGCAATAAACCGTCCGGTGGAAATATCGTTCCTGTCGCCGAGGAACATCCCCTCGGCGCTTCCACTGAAAACGCAGATCAGGAGCCCTCATGAGCGCCACTCACGCACGCAAGAAGCCATTCCTTCGACTCGCTACGGCCGCCGTCGCCATGGTCGCAGCCCTCGGCATGGCCGCATGCTCCGGTGGCGCGTCCACCTCCTCGTCCTCCTCGTCGAGCGCGCAGGTCGGCGACCGCAGCCCCGAGCAGATCAAGGAAGCCGGCGAGATCGTCATCGGCATCTTCTCCGACAAGGCCCCCTTCGGCTACATCGACGCCGATGGTAAGCCCGCCGGATACGACGTCGTCTACGGTGACCGCATCGCCGCCGACCTGGGCGTCACCGCCAAGTACGTCCCCGTCGACGCCGCCGCCCGCACCGAGGTCCTCGCCTCCAACAAGGTCGACATCACCCTCGCGAACTTCACCGTCACGCCCGAGCGTGCCGAAAAGGTCGACTTCGCGAACCCCTACTTCAAGGTCTCCCTCGGTGTCGTCTCTCCCACCTCGGCCGAAATCACCGACGTGAGCCAGCTGGCCGGCAAGACCCTCATCGTCACCAAGGGCACGACCGCCGAAGCCTACTTCGAGGCCAACCACCCCGAGGTCAAGCTCCTCAAGTTCGACCAGTACTCCGACGCCTATCAGGCCCTCGAGGACGGCCGCGGCGACGCCTTCTCCACCGACAACACCGAGGTCATCGCCTGGGCGATCCAGCACCCCGGCTTCAGCGTCGGCATCAAGAGCCTGGGCGAGACCAGCTACATCGCGGCCGCCGTCAAGAAGGGCAACACCGCCCTCCTCGACTGGCTGAACAACGAACTCGTTGAGCTCGGCAAGGAAAACTTCTTCCACAAGGACTACGAGCAGACCCTCGCCCCCGTCTACGGTGACGCCGCGACCCCCGACGACCTGGTCGTCGAAGGCGGCGTGGACACCACCTCCACCAACTGACGCAGGTACGAGGCCGTGGCCCCCACCGGGGACAGCGCCCACCGCGGGTGAACGCCCCGAGCGGCCACGGCCTCGTCCCAGATTTTTCCTATGAATCTCGACATTCTGGCGCGATACGCGCCCCTGTACGTCGACGCCGCCATCCTCACCCTGAGGATCGCGGCTATCGGCATCATCGGCTCCCTCGCGGTCGGCCTGCTCGTGGCTGCGATCCGGCAGTACCGGATCCCCGTCGCCACGCAGATCGCCGCCGCCTACGTCGAACTGTCGCGCAACACGCCGCTGCTCGTGCAGCTCTTCTTCATCTACTTCGGCCTGCCGCGCGTGGGCATCAAATGGAGCGGCGAGACTTGCGCGATCGTCGGCCTCATCTTCCTGGGTGGCGCCTACATGGCCGAGGCCCTGCGCTCCGGCCTCGACTCGATCGCCACGATCCAGTGGGAGTCGTCTGCGGCGCTCGGCCTCACCCGCACCCAGACGCTGCGCCACGTCGCCCTCCCGCAGGTCATCGCGACCTCCGTGCCGCCGCTCGCCGCCAACGTCATCTTCCTCATCAAGGAAACATCCGTCGTCTCCGTCGTCGCGCTGCCCGACCTCGTGTACGTCGCGAAAGACCTCATCGGCATGTCCTACAACACCTCCGAAGCGCTGGTCCTCCTGGTCATCGCCTACCTGGTGATCCTCCTGCCCGTGTCCATCGCGGCCCGACTCATCGAAAAGAAGGTGCGCCGTGGCGGATTTGGGAATTAACGTCATTTTCGAAGGCCGCAACCTCGTGCGCATCCTCGAGGGCCTGGGCGTCACCGTCGGAATCTCCGCGCTGTCCGTTGTACTGTCGCTGGTGCTCGGTGTGTTCGTCGGCCTCGGAATGCGCTCTCGCTGGCGCCCCCTGCGCTGGCTCATGCAGATCTACCTCGAGTTCGTGCGCATCATGCCCCAGCTCGTCCTCCTGTTCGTGGCCTACTTCGGGCTCACGCGCGTCGCGGGGATCAACCTGGACGGCATCACCGCGTCCGTCCTCGTCTTCACCCTGTGGGGCGGCGCCGAAATGGGCGACCTCGTGCGAGGCGCGCTCATCGCGATCCCGCGCCACCAGTACGAGTCCGCCTACGCTCTGGGACTTTCCCCGAGGCAGACCATGCGCCGCGTCATCCTGCCGCAAACCCTGCGCAGGCTCGCGCCCCCGGCCGTCAACCTCATCACCCGCATGATCAAGACGACCTCCCTCGTCGTTCTCATCGGCGTCGTCGAAGTCCTCAAAGTCGGACAGCAGATCATCGACGCCAACCGCTTCAACTACCCGACCGCCTCGCTGTGGATCTACGGCCTGATCTTTGTGCTGTACTTCCTCATCTGCTGGCCCATCTCGCTCCTCTCACGCCACATGGAGAAAACATGGCAGAACTGACCTCCGACCCGCAGCTGCGCCTCGTCGATCTCGACAAGACCTACCCCGGCGGCCACCACGCCCTGCGCGGCGTCTCCCTCGACGTCGCCGACGGCGAAGTCGTCGTCATCATCGGTCCCTCCGGCTGCGGCAAGTCCACGCTCCTGCGCACCATCAACGGCCTCGAGCCCATCAATTCCGGGCAGATCCTCTTCGACGGGAACGACCTGGCGGCCCCCGGCGTCTCCTGGCCTGAGGTCCGGCGCCGCATCGGCATGGTATTCCAGTCCTACGAGCTCTTCCCCCACCTGACCGTCATGGGGAACCTGACGCTCGCCCCCGGCCTCGTCGCGGGAGAATCGCGTGCCGACGCGAGCGCGCGGGCGCTGAAACTACTCGAGCGCGTCGGCCTGGCGGACCGCGCCGACGACTACCCGCGCCAGCTCTCCGGCGGCCAGCGCCAGCGCGTCGCCATCGTGCGCGCCCTCATGATGGACCCCGAGATCCTCCTCCTCGACGAGGTCACGGCCTCCCTCGACCCGGAGATGGTGCGCGAGGTCCTGGACGTCGTCCTCGAACTGGCTCGCACCGGCATGACGATGCTCATCGTCACCCACGAGATGGGCTTCGCCCGCGCGATCGCGGACCGCATCGTCTTCATGGACGAGGGCCGCATCGTCGAGGTCGACCCGCCCCGCAAGTTCTTCGCCGACCCGGCCTCTGATCGCGCGCGCAAGTTCCTCGACATCTTCAGCTTCGAAGGCGCCAAGCTGTAAGGGCGTGGCGGGGCTCCTCGTGGAGGGGCTGGCCTTGCTGGGCCGGGCTGCTTGGTGCGCCCGTGGGCGGCGGCCCGCCCGCGAGATCGCCACACGCGAGCCTAAAGGCTCGGAGTGGTCGATCTCGAAGCCCGGCCAGGCCTTGCCGCCGCCCACGGGCGCCGCAGCCTGGGCGAGCAGTATGTCCGGCCGGGCATGTTCCGCGTTTTAGCTTGTTCCTAAGTGGTGTGACACCACTTAGCGGGGTATTACACCAGCTCGGAGGTGGTGTAATGCTCCCTAACTGGTGTAATGCTCCCTAACTGGTGCAGTGTCACGCAGGTGAGTGTTGGGGCTCGTGGATAGGAAACAGCTATGCGGATAGGTTACGAAGATACGGATAGGTTACGACGATGCGGATACCTTAATAACCTATCCACATGCGCATAACCTATCCGCATGCGAGCAACCTATCCGCGTGGGGCGTGCTAGGCACGCTGGAGCTCTCTGCGGGGTTGGGGCACATACATCTGGCCGTCAAGGTGCCTATTCGCGTAGCGGCCCGGTGCCCCGCGGGATTATCCGACGCGCCCTGTGCCTGCACGCTGTGCACGCCCGCGAATGCGTGCCCGCGATAGCACGCTTCAGGAGATCAGCGTCGACTGGTGGTGCACCATGATCAGGCGCGCCTCGCCAGAAGTTGCCGGCGCCCACACGCTGGATTCCAGCGAAGCGCCGCCCTCCCAGCGCACCCGGTAGCGGGTCAGGAACGCCCCGCCCAGGTCGTGCGCGTCGATGCGGCCGATGGACGGGGAAGCAGGCGAGGGTCCCGCCAGCGTCGTGGTCGCACCGCCGCCCGGCCAGATGCGCGTCGTCCGCTCGTCGGTCATGGCCGCTAGTGCCTCCTCGTCACCGCCGGTCCACGCCAGGATGAATTCGCGCTCGCGGGCGATCGCATCCTCGGTGGTCGGAGCGCTCGCGGACGAGGCCGGGGCCGCCTGTGCGGGTTCGCTCGCCTCTGCGGGCGTGGAGAAAACGCTGGGATGAGAGCGGAAAGTCGACGTGGTGGCCTCGTCTGTGGCGGTGTCGCGTGAGGCAGGCGTAGCAGTGGTCGTGTCGGCTTTGGTGTGTTCCTGCCCAACATGTGCGCTCGCGCTGGGCTCCACGGCATCGTCCGGCTCAACCGATGCGGGCGCAGCAGTACCACCGGAGGCCTGATCCGCCGACGCAGTGCCGCGCGACGCGCCGCCGCCGAACCCCGGGCCCGGCTCGGGCGTGCGCCCAGCCTGGTAGGTCTCGGCGCAGGAGCGCGCGAGGTCGTCGGCCCGCTCGTTCATGCGGTGCCCGGCGTGGCCCTTGACCCACTCGAAGGTGACGCGGCGTCCCTCCATGGCGCGGTCGATCTCCTGGATGAGCTCCAGGTTCTTGATGGGCTTCTTGTCGGCCTTCGTCCAGCCGCGCTTCTTCCAGCCGAGCCGCCACTTCGATACGACGTTGATCGCGTACTGTGAGTCGGCGAGGATGTGCAGCTCTTCGCCGGTCTCGGCCGTTGCCTCGAGCAGACGTAGGATCGCGGTCAGCTCACCGAGGTTGTTGGTGCCCTGCGGCCAGCCGCCCGCGTCCCACGTGTCCTCGTCCACGTACCAGGCCCACCCCGCGGGCCCGGGATTGCCGAGGGAAGAACCGTCTGCCGCCGCCGTAATCGTCATGACCTCATCCTATCGGCATCGCGAGGCTTGATCGGATGGGGACGAGGCCGGGGCGCGGTGTCGCTGTCCCGCGCGGTATCTGGGGCCTGGGATGGGGTGGCCCTGGTGTCGTGCCCTAGACTCGGGGTAGGCGTGTTGCCATTTAGTGCAGTGACGAGAATGGATCAGGACGATGAAGCCGCATAGTGACGAGCCGCTTACCGGTGGTACCCGCGCGAGGACCCGTAAGGGGTTGCTCAGCCGCAAGGGCGTGCGTCGGTGCGGCGTCGGTGCGGCAGCACTGTCGATCGTCATGCTGCTGTCGGGCTGTCTTTCCCTTGCATCTCTCGATGAAAAGCCTATCGACAAGCTGACGACGGGTGAGGCGGTCATCGCCCTGCGGCTGGGTGGTGCAGAGGCGTCTACGGGCCTTCCGGGTGGAACGGGTGACAACTGGATTGTGCTCCTCGACTCCCAAGGGCGGGGGCAAGCCGGGCATGTCGAACACGGGGAGCGTGGTGACATCGCATGGACTGAACTCGGGGTGTCGTACGGCGTCCAGGCGGAGGATTTTTTGACGACGCAGGAGGGGACGCAGCGGATCCCCCGCGTGGGTGATCGTTCCGTTGAATATTTCCGTTTTGCGCTCCCCGATGGGCGAATCGAAGTCATCAGTGCTGCGAGGAGGGGCTCTGGTATTCGTGCGGACATCATCGAGCGTGATGGAACGATGACGAGCGTGGAGACCGATGACTGGTCGGGCGGCTTTGGGTTGTGTGGGTCGCGGGTTTTAGCGATTATGAATACGGAGGTGTCCCAGAGCATGAAGTCCGCGGCGCTCGAGGTCTATGCCGCTCAGTCGGGTGGCGAGGGAAGTGAGCCGGAAGACCTCTCGGTTGTCGTGCAGTTGGACGATCCTGCCGGAGCTACCCCGCGGATCCTTGCGGCGGCGCCGATGATTCCGGGCTTAAGGTCAGTGCAGTACTTGTACGCCTGTGAAGGGGACATGCTGACGGCACCGAGCATCCAATTGGATGATCCCGTCGGCGCACAAAACGGTGGCGTCGATGCGGCGAGGGGGACCCTCGTTCTCCAGCGGTGGGATCTGTCGACGGGGCAGCGCACGGTGAGCCCCGTGCTTGATGGGGCAGGAAACGCCATCCAGCTGAATGAAGATGTGGACATCTACGGTGGCAAGGCGATCCTGGTGGGTGACGAATACAGGTTCATCAGTCGACATGGTCATGCCTTCTCGATCAATCTGAAGAGCGGACAGGGCCGTCACTTGTTTTCTATCCCCGAGCAGGTCGGACATGGTGACATGGTGTTCCAGGTGACCGAGAGCGGCGTCTATTTCCTGACGGATAGCTCCCGCGAGCAAGCAGTCACTCTTTCCTATCATCCATGGGACGGCGGCGAGTCTCGCGTGGTTCTTTCGACGGGCAACCTGGAGGACTACCTGAGGGTGCGCAAGCTGTTCTCGGGTGGTCAGCGCGCCATCGAGTCCTTCGCCCTGCGCCCCGGCTGGGATGGCGGCGCGCAGTAACGTTGGCCCTCTTTCGAGGTCTCGTTCCCGGTTGGGACGTGCCTCGATGGGACGAGGCCGGGGCGCGGTGTCGCTGCATTGCGCGGTAGGTGGGGCCTGGGATCGGGTGATCGGGTGTCGTGGCCTAGACTCGGATGTGGGCGCATGATGCGCTCGTTAGCGCAGTGACGAGAATGGATCAGGACGATGAAGCCGCATACTGACGAGCCACTCAGCGATAGCACCCGTGCGAGGACCCGCAAGGGGTTGCTCAGTCGCAAGGGCGCGCGTCGGTGCGGCGTCGGTGCGGCAGCACTGTCGATCGTCATGCTGCTGTCGAGCTGCATGTCTCAGGGGGCTCCGAAGGGGACGCCGGTGAAGAATCTGAGCACGGGAGATGCCGTTATCGCAGTGCGGTTGAGTACCGGAACTTCCGTGTCGGGGCTCCAAAAGCCCCTCAGTGACAACGTGATCGCGCTGGTCGATGCGCAAGGACAGGTAGAAGCAGCTCGCATCGGTGAGTGGAACAGGGGCCGCGTCCTGTGGACTGGCCGCGGGATTTCTTATGGCACGCGAGACATCGATTATCTGACGACTGCTGAGGGAGTGCAGGAGTTCGCGCATCAAGGATTTCCTTTCGCGGAGGAAGGGCGTTTTGCTCTTCCGGATGGGGGAATTGCAGTTGTCACGTCTCCGCTGAGCACAGGATATGCCGTCGACATTATCCAGCCTGATGGCCGTGTTGATCGTAGAGAGACCTCGGGGACCGAAGGGCATCTCGGGCAGTGCGGCTCGCGGATTCTGGAGCTGACCAACACTAAGCGGTCCGAAGACATCGCATCGGTGGCCTATGAGGCGTATGCCGCCCAGTCGGGCGGTGGCAACTATCCAGAGGCCCTGGACGTTCTTGTGCAACTGGACGATCCCGATGGTGATCTTCCTCGGCTGGTGGGGGTAGCGCCATTGGTTGATGGCCTGTGGGGAGGTGAGAGTGCCATGTTCTGCGAAGATGATGTACTCACGGTGCCGACTAGACAGTATTATTACGATCGCGATGCCCTCAACGGAGCGCCAGACCCCACGCTCGGCGCTTTTGTACTTCAACGGTGGGATCTGGTGACGGGGGAGCGCACGATTATTCCCGTGGTCGATGAGGACGGGAATGCCATTGAACTGGATCGCGAGAGCAGCATGATCGCTTCTCAGGCTTTTCCGGCTGAAGGTGACCATAAATTCGTCAATGCGGACGGTCGCGTATGGTCCGTCGATCTGGTGAGTGGCCGCGCCAAGCACCTCTTCTCCATCTCGTGGAATGCGTCCGATGACAATGTCTCTGTCCAGTCGAACGAGACTGGAATTTACCTCCTTGAGGTTAATGAGCGGGACTATCATGTCACGCTCTCTTACTACCCCTGGGATGGAGGAGACAAACGCGAGGTATTCGCAACGGATGCATTGGCGGGCTATATCAGGACGACGGACCTTTTCTCGGGCCACCGGCGAGGGGTACAGTCCTTCGCCGTGCGTCCGGGGTGGAACGGCGGCGCGCAGTAACGTCATCTGTCGTGGCCTAGACTCGGGTGCGGGCGCATGATGCGACCGTTAGCGCAGTGACGAGAATGGATCAGGACGATGAAGCCGCATACTGACGAGCCACTCAGCGATAGCACCCCCGCGAGGACCCGCAGGGGGTTGCTCAGCCGCAAGGGCGCGCGCCGGTCCAGCACCGTCGCGGCAGCACTGTCGCTCGTCATGCTGCTGTCGAGCTGCATGTCTCAGGGGGATGTGACGGAGACGCGGGCCGATCAGCTGAGTCTGGGGGATGCGGTGATTGCTGTGCGGCTGAGCGAGGGAAAGATCTCGGCGGGACTTCCGACCCCGCCGGAAGACAACTGGATCGTGCTGCTGGACGCGCAGGGGCGGGGGCAAGCGACCCGTATCGAGGCGAAAAGGTACGGCAGCGTCGCTTTCTTGTGGACTGATCGCGGTCTCTCCTTTGGGGCGCCGGATAAGGAATACGTGACGACCGATCAGGGAACGCAGGAGATCGATGTTAAAGAACCGTCGCTCGCTGAGGATCAACGCTTCTCGCTCTCGGATGGGAGAATTGTTGTCGTAGATTCGGGCGAGGAGATCAGGGTCGATGTGATCCACCCTAATGGGCGCATTGTGACGACGGAAATCCCCGATACTAGTGGGTCGGTTGGGCAGTGTGGGCAGCACATCGTTGGGATCACCGATACTGAGGATTCTGAGAGCATCAGGTCGGCGGCGTTCGAGGCCTATGCAGCCCAGTCGGGCGGTGACATGCCGGAGAATGTTGCTGCTGTGTTTCAGATCGATGAACTCAATGGTGGTGTTCCCCGACTCCTTGCGGTGGCACCTGCGATTGATGGCCTGCTGACGGGGCGGATGAGTGTTCCGTGCGACGGGAACGTCATCACGGTGCTGAGTATTCAGCAGGAAGACCCAGCCGCTGTGCGTAGTGGCACAAGGCACCCATGGGATGGGGTTTTGGTCCTGCAGCGATGGGATCTGTCGACGGGGCAGCGCACGATCATTCCTGTACTCGATGAAGCAGGACAGCCCATCGAAACGGATCAGGATAATTTCCTCTACTATTCTCAAGCGATCTGGGTGGGGGATGAGTACCGGTTCGTGACGAAGAATGGGAACGCCTACGCGGTTGACGTGACGAGCGGCAACGCCCGGCACCTTTTCTCGATTCCATCGGAGAATACTCGCAACCCAGCGGTATTCCAGGTGAGCGAGACCGGCGTGTATGCGCTCGAGCAAAATGACGATGAGGACGTCCTCACTCTCTCCTACCAGCCGTGGAATGGGGGCGGTAAGCGGGTGCTCTTGACGACGGGCACAATGTCGCGCTACCTCGTGGCGCGAAATCTGCTGATGGGGTATAGGCGCAGCATCCAATCCTTCGCCCTGCGCCCCGGCTGGAACGGTGGCGCGCAGTAGCGCGCACAGACGAGGACGGAGACGACCATGAGCGCACGCAACGATGAGCGACGCGAGGCAGGTGCCGACGAACAAGAGCATGGCCACCCGAAGAAGCCGAGGCGTTCCCGGCGATGGGCGCTCCTCGTCGTCGTGCTCTCGGTTGCTGCGCTCGCGTGGAGCTGTGTTCCGCAGGGCACCTTCTCGAAAACTCCGGTTAGTAAGCTCGCGATCGGTGATGCTGTCATTGCTGTGCGCCTGAGTGGAGGACAGTCGTGGTCGGGCTTGTCAGCGCCGCTTCATGACAACTGGATCATGCTTCTTGACGAGCAAGCACGGCAAAAAACATCTCTCATTGGAGAGAGGACGGGAGGGGACATTCTGTGGACGAAGAACGGGATTTCCTACGGTGGGCCAGAAGAAAATTACTTGACGACGGATGCGGGAACGAGCGTCATTAAAGGCAAATTCTGGGGCAGATACGAGATTCAGCGCTATGGGCTCCCGGACGGACGAACCGTCGTGGTGACTCTCTCAGGGGCGGGAGGGCACCGCCTTGAAAGCATTGAACTCGATGGAAGCGTTGAGTACGCGGAAACGACCAGTACTAAAGGTGATATCGGGCTGTGTGGATCACGCATCCTACTGATCACCGAAACGGAAGAATCTCCGCGTATCAAGTCGGCAGCATCCGCAATGTACACCGCCCAATCGGGAGGCGACAGCGATCAGCCGGAAGCGCTAGCGGCAGTTGCCCAGTTGGACGAGATTAATGATTATGAGCCTCGGGTTCTTGCAGTGGCACCGAAGATTGATGGCCTCTATTCGGGGCAGACGATGTTCGCCTGTGACGGAGATGTGATCACGATGCCGACCATTCAGGCGGCCGACCCTGAGTCCGCGAAGAAGACGAATTTGCCTGACCTCAAGGGAACCATGGTTCTCCAGCGGTGGGATCTAGCGACGGGGCAGCGCACGATTATTCCCGTGCGTGACGAGCAAGGAAATCCCATTGAATTGAATAGAGACCGCAATATTTTTCGCTACAAGGGAGTCCAGGTGGGTCGCGAATACAGGTTCATCAGTGAGGATGGTCATGCATTTTCGGTCGACTTGGACAGTGGCCAGGGCCGTTACCTGTTTAAGTATGCCGGTCCAGGCACCGGCCAACGAACGGTGTACCAGGTGAGCGAGACTGGCGTCTATGCGCTTGAGGATCGCTGGGCTGATCACCATGTCACCCTTGCCTACCGGCCGTGGGATGGGGGAGAACGCCGGGAGGTCTTCTCGACGGACAAGATGGCAGGCTACATCGAGCCGCGAAGTGGACTTATCGAGGCGGGCTATTTGCGCGAGATTGAGTCCTTCGCGCTGCGCCCCGGCTGGGATGGCGGCGCGCAGTAACGCGTGCACCCGCGCGGCACAGTGACGCAACGCGAGTGGGGCGGTCTTCCAACGAAGACCGCCCCACCTGTGTTTGCCGTTAAAACAGGCGCCGACCGCTCGTCAGCGGACCCTGCCGTTACACCGTGACGCCCACCTGGCCCAGCGCGAAGGCGAACTCCTCGCAGCGCGCCGCCCACCGGCCCTCGCGCCCGGACGGGCCGGCGTGCCCGGCGACCATCTCGGTGCGCAGAATAATCGGACGCTCGAGCGGGTCGCGCGCGGCGACGAGGCCGTGGCCGGCCTCCCCGCTCGCGCTTGCCTCGCCGGCCTCCGAATCGCAGCAATTGCAGCGCTTCCCAGCCCCGGCCTCGTCCGTGGAAGGTACCTGGCCGGTGGCCTCGCGCAGGCGCTGCACCCACTTGGTGGGCTCGACGAACTCGACGCGCGTGTCGTTGACCGACGTTGTCGCCATGATCGCGGGCAGGAGCGCGCCGTCGGGCACGTTCTCATACGGTGTGTAGCGGCTCATCGCGTCGAACACGGCGCGCGAGGTAAGCGGATTGCCCCACTCCTCCCATTCGCCGACGGTGAGCGGCAGAGACGGGTCCAGGATCGTCGAGAGCGCGTCCACGAAGGGCACGCCCGCCAGGATCGCGCGGAAACGGTCCGGGGCGGCGTTGGTGACCGCGCCCATGAGCAGGCCACCGGCGCTGCGGCCCTCCGCGACCAGGCGGCCGGGCGCCACCCACCCGGAGTCGACCAGCCAGTCGGCTACGTCGATGAAGTCCGTGAAGGTGTGTTCCTTGACCAGCTCCTTGCCGTCCTCGTACCAGGCGCGGCCCATCTCGCCGCCGCCGCGCACGTGCGCGATCGCGTAGACGACGCGGCGCAGGATCGGCAGGCGCAGGGTCTCGAACTCGGGGTCGTAGCTGACCTCGTACGAGCCGTACCCGATCTGCCAGCCCGCGTGCGTGCCGTCCGGGCGCGTGTCGCGGTGGTGGATGAGGGTGACGGGGATACGGGTCGCGCCGTCGCGCGCGAGCACCCACACGCGCTCCTCGACGAACTCAGCGGGGTCCCAGCCGGGCGCCTCGTGGGCGCGCAGGGTGCGCACGCTCAGGGCCGCGGTCTCGCTTGTGTCCTCGGGGGACGAGGCCGGGGCCAGGTCCGGCAGAGCAACCTCCGCGACCGTGGGCGGAACGGTCTGTGACTGGAACTCGACGCGCAGCGAATCCTCCCACGGGGTCGGCACGGTCGCGATCGTGCGCACCGGGGCGTCGACCTCCACGCGCCGCCACGTGGGTGTGGGCTCGCGGCGATCCCACACGTCAACCTGCGTCAGAGAGCCCGAACGAAGCGAGAGCGCCACGTAGCCCGCGTGTGCCTCGACGTCGGTGATGCGCTCGCCGGGGCCGGGGCTGCGCAGCGGCTCCCAGGACTCAAACGGCGTGAGGGGCGCGGGCTCGTCCTCCGGCAGGGGAGTGCCGGGGGTGCGATCCGCCAGGGAACCGCGCGAGAACGCGGAGGAGGACGTGACGCCGAGGCGTGCCAACGCCTCGGGCGAACCCCCTTCGGGCAGCATCGCCTGAGCGAGCGAGCCCTCCTGCGTCAGCCCCGTATGCACGATGAACAGGCGGTCGCCCGCCGAATCCGCCGACACCAGCGTGCGCGGGCGCACCGGCATGAGCGGCAGCGGGCGCACGGACGGGTGGGCGGGCAGCCACAGCCACGCGCGGCCCGCCGTCGACGACGAGGCATGAATGACGACGTGCCCCGGGAAACCCGAGGGCGCAAACCCCATCTCGAAGCCCTCGTCCGGCTCGACCAACAGCAGCTCGTCGGTCTCGCGCGGCGTGCCCACGCGGTGCAGCCACACGTCGCACGCGCGCCACGCGTCGTCCACGCCCATGTAGATAAAGGAAGCGGAATCATCCGCCCACGCGAAGCCGTACCCAGCGTCCACCACGGCCTCGTCGATGACGCGGCCCGACGCCTCCTGCACGACCCACGTGTAGCGCTCATCCCCGCTCGTGTCCCGCGCCCACGCGATCAGGCGCCCATCCGGGGACGGGTACATGTCCGCCAGGCGGAAAAACTCCTGCCCTCGCGCCCACTCGTTCTCATCGACGAGGAGCTCCTCGCCCGGCGTGGGGACGCCCGGTTCGGGGACGAGCGGGATAGGCGCCCCGGCCTCGTCGCGCTCCACCGGCGCGCGGTGATGCGTCGCGTACGACTGGCCCTCTGCGAAACGCCGGAAATACCAGAACTCGCCCTCGCGGATCGGAACCGTCACGTCGGTGAGCGCCGTGGAGGCCTTGACCTCCTCCACGAGGCGCGCGGCCGCCTCGCGGGTCGGCGCCGTCACCGTGTCCGCCCACGCGTTCTCCGCCTCCAAATGAGCCCTGACCTCGGGGTCCTCGCCGTCGCGCAACCAATCCCACGGGTCATCAAAATGCTGCCCGAACTGGTCGCGCACCCGGTACCCGTAACGCTTCGGGGCAACCGGGGGAGTGTTCATCGACGAGGCATTGGCCGCCTCACGCGTGGTCGTGTCAATCATGTGGACCATCTTAGAGGTGGGCCAACTGATGAGGATCCACGAAACAGCGGCACGACCGTGCGAGACTATACGAGTGAACGACGAACAAGCTCCCTCGCGCGGATCCGCTGCGCTCGAACCCGCGGCGCTCGCGGACCGGCCTGCGCCCCTTCACCAGCCCGGCACCCGAGGGCAGGTTGATGGGGGAGCAGCCCCGGCCTCGTCCCTGAGCCTCACGCAGCGACTCCTCGCCTGGGTGCGCGAGTTCATACAATTCGGCATGGTCGGAGCCACCGCCTACATCGTTGACGCCGGTCTGTTCAACCTGCTCCAGCATGGGCCGCTCGGCTTCCTCGCCGGGCATCCCAACACCGCGCAATTTCTCGCCGCCGCGACTGCGACGCTCTACTCGTGGATCGCCAACCGCCTGTGGACCTACCGCGGCCGCACGCGGGAGAATGCCACGCGCGAGGCCATCCTTTTCTTCTTCGCCAACGCCTGCGGCATCGGCATCTCCCAGTTCTGCCTGCTGTTCACCCACCACATCCTGGGGTTCACCTCGGCGCTGGCCGACAACATCGCCGTCTACGTCGTCGGCTTCGCCTTGGGCACCGCGTTCCGCTTCTTCTTTTACCACTACGTGGTCTTCACCGGGCATACGCGCGCGTAGGTTCGAGGCGCGGCGGTAGGGTCGAAACGTGAAGGAAACGGCAGAGCACTACCCGACCCCCGAAGAATCCATCGCCACGATGGTCACCATCGATGACACCGCCCTCGTCTTCGAAGGCGGCGGCATGCGCAACGCCTACACGGCCGCGCTCGTCAGCCGACTCATCGCCGAAGGCATTAACTTCCCCCATATCTCCGGGGTTTCCGCGGGCTCCAGCCACCTGTGCAACTTCACCTCCCGCGACGCTCAGCGCTCTCACGACACCTTCGTCGACCTTGTCGAGGACCCCGAATTCGGCGGACTCAAGCACTTCCGCAAGGGCCACGGCTACTTCAACGCCGAGTACATCTACCAGCAGATCTGCTACCCCGACGGCGCCCTGCCCTTCAACATGGATGCGTTCTTGGCGAACCCGGCGACCACGCGCGTCGCCACCTTCAACGCGTCGCGCGGTGAGGTCCGCTGGTTCTCCAAGGAAGAAATGAGCACCCTGGACACGCTCGGACCCATCATCCGCGCCTCCTCCACGCTGCCGATCCTCATGCCTCCCGTCGAGATCGACGGCGACACCTATGTCGACGGTGCGCTCGGCCCCAATGGCGGCTTGCCCTTCGACCAGCCCCTGCGCGAGGGCTACCGCAAACTCCTCGTCGTCCTCACTCGCCCCCGCGACTACGTCAAGGGCCCCATGCCCGCCAGCGTCGGCGCCCTCCTGCGCACCGCCTACCGCCAGTTCCCCTCCGTGTTCGAGGGCGTGGCTCGCCGCCCCGACCGCTACAACGCGGGACGCCGCCTCCTCTTCGACCTCGAGGAACGAGGCCAGGCCTACGTGTTCGCCCCCGACAACCTGTGGATCAACAACACCGAGTCGCGGCGCGAACGCCTGGAGGCGACCTACCGTGCCGGCCTGGTGCAGGCCGTGCGCGAAATGCCCGCGATCAAAGCGTTCCTGGGGCTGTAGGGTTTCCTTTTCCTGTGGCGGCGCTTGTTGCGCCGCTGGTGTTTCGGGCGCTGTCTGATCTCCGGCTGTGCTTGTGGCCCCGCCTGATCTCCGGCCGCCGCGTAGCCGGCCCGCTCGCTTTCTGTTTGTTCCTGTGTGGTGTTGCTCGTGGCGCCGCTGGTGTTCCGGGCGCCGTCGGGCCCGGCCGCCCGCGAGATCGCCACACGCGAGCCTGACGGCTCGGAGTGGTCGATCTCGAAGCCCGCCCGTGCCCTCCGGCGCGCATCACGCCGGCGCCGCCAGGTTGCTGGTGTCTGGTTCGGCGCGTCAGGATCGGAGGTTCGGTCGGTGGTCTTGGTCTGGTCCTGAAAGAAATGTCGCCCCAGCGGATTGCTCCAGTGCCTGGCATGCATCCGCAGTGAAAGAAACATCGCCCCTGCTCGGTTGAAATGGGTCAAAAATGGCTGTTGTGAATGCGCATGGGCGAAAAATGTTTCACGACGGCCCTTAACACCTCGTACAGGGGTGATTTTTCTTTCAAGACGCTCGTGTTTCCGTGCCTTGTGGGTGACAATTTTCGCCCTGCTCTGCTTGGTTGAGCTGCGAGCGTGACTATATTCGCCCTGCAGGCGAAAAAGTGCCCAAAATTGGCGTTCTATGGTGTGCTGGGCGAGTTTTGTACCGGATGTGCCGATGAAGGGGCTGTGCTGGGCGAGTTTTGTACCGGCGGAGACCTGGTGTCATGACGCTAGAGGTTGGTGTGGGTTGGCTGGGGATCTAATAGGGCGCAATCAGGTTGGTGAGCCACGGGGATCAATCCAAACTGCTCGTGCCCGGCGCTTCTGGTTGCCGCTCAGTAATTTCGCATGCAATTCTTTGCGAGCATCTTGCTTGTTCGTACCAGTAGGTAATGTTGCGTCACTTGTGTTGTGGAATTGCATGCGACTTTCTGGAGGTGCTGTGCCGGGCGCGTTTTGTCCCGGACCCTGCATCTAGGGCCTCTTGCTGCCGATATGTTCCTGGATCTGCGGGACGACTAGATGTTGCCCCACGATCTCGTGCTATCTGGCTGATGTGTATCTCGGTCTGCGCCACGCCCAGATGCGCACCCTAGATGTAGTGCTCGTACGGGCCCCTAGATCTAGGGCGCACCTCCCGTTGGAGGCGCGCGTCGGCGCCTTTCTCAGGCCCCCTGCGATCGCCTTTCCGCAGGATTCCAGCCATTTCGCAGAAAATGTGGCCAACCCCTATATCTAGGGGCACTTAGTTGCCAACGACCCCTAGATGTATGGGTGTGACACGCCCAAGAGCCCCGCCAGTGAGTGTGACGCTCGACATCTTTTGGGCGGTTAGCAAGTGGTTATGCACAGGGTGGTGATGTGTTCGTCCACAGGGTGCACAGGGACGTGTGGGGGAGTTGGGGGCCCTAGATGTGCCCGTAGGTTAGCCGCAAACCCCAATGTTTGCGCGCATCTTCGTGCACCCGCTCGCACGGGGCGACAAACCATGAAGACTCCTCCGTGATCCTGACCGCCCGCTCCGTCCACAGGCCCCTTCAGTCTCATCCACAGTCAGGGCGGCATACACAACATCTAGGGGTCGCTTGCGCGGGCGCCCACGAGGTGTAGTGTTGTCGTGTTCGCGGCGAACGAGCCGCCAGAAAGACAACATAGGATGCCAACGTCCGGCCTCGAGCCGCAAGGAGACACGAACATGTCGATCACCGTCTACTCCAAGCCCCGCTGCCCCCAGTGCGACGCGACCTACCGCGCCCTCGACAAGCAGGGCGTCTCCTACGAGAAGATCGACGTCACCCAGGACGCGGAATCCCTCGCCTTCATTAAGGGCCTCGGCTACCAGCAGGCTCCCGTCGTCGTGGCCGGCGAGGATCACTGGTCCGGCTTCCGACCCGACCGCATCAAGGCCGTCGCCGCCGCAGCTGCCCCCCTGGCGCTGCAGGCCTGAGTCGCGCCGACAAGTCCCGGCCGCGAGGCCGGGACTTTCGCGTATCCGGGCGGGGACGAGGCCGGGGCGTGCACCGTGGAAACGGCGCGCACGCGCTCGAGTGAGGCCGGGGCGCACCCCTCGGTGGACATGGGGAAATGAGCGGCCAACTGGCCGTGAGGGTCCGCCGCCCACGACCGCATACATGCACCGCCAACCGCCATGTGCGCCCGCCGAGCCGACCGCGTCGATCATCCCACATGGGACACGCGTGCGAGGCGACCCCGCCCGGGCCTCGGGGGTGAGACACTAGAGGTTCAGTATCCCGCCAAGCAGGAAGGATCACCATGGGCATCGTCGTCTACTTCTCGTCGGCGACGGGCAACACCCGCCGTTTTGTCGAAAAGCTCGGCCTCCCGGCGGCGCGAATCCCGTTGCTTCCCAAGGATGAACCCCTGCGCGTGACCGATGAGTACGTGCTCGTCGTGCCCACCTACGGCGGCGGCAATCTCAAGGGAGCGGTGCCCAAACAGGTCATCAAGTTCCTCAATGACCCCGACAATCGGGCCCTGTGTAGGGGCGTCATCTCGTCGGGAAACACTAACTTCGGCAAGGCCTACTGCATCGCGGGCGACATTATCGCGGCCAAGCTGGGGGTCCCCCACATGTATAAGTTCGAGCTCCTCGGCACGCCCGAGGACGTCTCCAGAGTTCGTGAAGGACTGGAACAGTTTTGGCAGAAAACTACACCGACACAGGCGTAGAGGAAGCTCCCTCCCCGGAGCTGGACTACCACGCGCTGAACGCGCAGCTTAACCTGTACGACGCGAACGGACACATTCAGTTCGACGCGGACCGTGCGGCGGCTCGCCAGTACTTCCTTCAGCACGTCAACCAGAACACGGTGTTCTTCCACGACCTGGAAGAGAAGCTGAAGTATCTGGTGGACGAGGGCTACTACGAGAAGCACATTCTGGACCAGTACGACTTCGCGGATATCAAGGAGCTGTACAAGCAGGCATACGCCCACAAGTTCCGCTTCCCGACGTTCCTGGGCGCGTTCAAGTACTACACGTCGTACACGCTCAAGACCTTCGACGGTAAGCGCTACCTGGAGCGCTTCGAGGATCGTGTCGCCATGGTGTCGCTGTACCTGGCGCGCGGCGATATCGAGCTGGCTCGTAGCTTCGTGGACGAGATTATGACGGGCCGCTTCCAGCCGGCCACCCCGACCTTCCTCAACGCCGGTAAGGCGGCGCGCGGCGAGCTGGTCTCCTGCTTCCTGCTGCGCATCGAGGACAACATGGAGTCGATTGCGCGCGGCATCAACTCCGCCCTGCAGCTGTCCAAGCGCGGCGGCGGCGTCGCCCTGCAGCTGACGAACCTGCGTGAGTCGGGTGCCCCCATTAAGAAGATTCAGAACCAGTCCAGCGGCGTCGTGCCCGTCATGAAGCTGCTCGAGGACTCCTTCTCCTACGCGAACCAGCTGGGTGCGCGTCAGGGCGCGGGCGCTGTGTACCTGCACGCGCACCATCCGGACATCATGCAGTTCCTGGACACCAAGCGTGAGAACGCGGACGAGAAGATCCGCATCAAGACGCTGTCCCTGGGCGTTGTCATCCCGGACATCACGTTCGAGCTGGCCCGCAAGAACGAGGACATGTACCTGTTCAGCCCCTACGACGTGGAGCGCGTGTACGGCGTGCCCTTCTCCGAGATCTCGGTGACGGAGAAGTACCACGAGATGGTGGACGACGGCCGTATCCACAAGCGTAAGATCAACGCTCGTCGTTTCTTCCAGACGATCGCGGAGATCCAGTTCGAGTCCGGCTACCCCTACATCGTCTTCGAGGACACGGTGAACAAGGCGAACCCGATTAAGGGCCGCATCACCATGTCGAACCTGTGCTCGGAGATCCTGCAGGTGTCCGAGGCCTCGACCTACAACGACGACCTGTCCTACGCCCACGTCGGTAAGGACATCTCCTGCAACCTGGGCTCGCTCAACATTGCGAAGACCATGGATTCCCCGGACTTCTCGAAGACGATCGAGATGGCGATCCGCGGCCTGACGGCCGTCTCGGACCTGTCGGATATCGGCTCGGTGCCGTCGATTGCCCGCGGCAACGCGATGAGCCACGCGATCGGCCTGGGTCAGATGAACCTGCACGGTTACCTGGCGCGCGAGCACGTGCACTACGGGTCCGAGGAGGCTCTGGACTTCACGAACATGTACTTCATGACGGTCCTGTTCGAGGCGATTAAGGCCTCGTGCAAGATCGCGCGTGAGCGCGGCGAGTCCTTCGAGGGCTTTGAGGAGTCGAAGTACGCGTCGGGCGAGTTCTTCCGCAAGTACATTGACGAGGAGTGGGCCCCCACGACGGACAAGTGCCGCGAGCTGCTCGCCGCCTCGTCGATCAAGGTCCCGACCCAGGCGGACTGGGAGGCTCTGGCGGCCGACGTCGCCACGTACGGCATGTACAACCAGAACCTGCAGGCCGTGCCTCCGACGGGTTCCATCTCGTACATCAACAACTCGACGTCGTCGATTCACCCGATCGTGTCCCGCGTGGAGATCCGCAAGGAAGGCAAGATCGGCCGCGTCTACTACCCGGCGCCGTACATGACGAACGAGAACCTGGAGTACTACCGGGACGCGTACGAGATCGGCCCCGAGAAGATCATCGACACCTACGCGGTGGCCACCCAGCACGTGGATCAGGGCCTGTCGCTCACGCTGTTCTACCCGGATACGGTGACGACGCGTGACCTGAACAAGTCCTACATCTACGCGTGGAAGAAGGGCATCAAGACCCTGTACTACATGCGCCTGCGCCAGATGGCCCTGGAGGGCACGGAGGTCGAGGGCTGCGTGTCCTGCATGCTGTGACGTGACGCCCGTTTGTCGGGTGGTGCGGGGGTCGGGAAACCGGCCCCCGCACCTTTTTATGTGGGACGAGGCCGGGGCGCGGTCCGCGGGAAACTGACAGATTTGGTGTCTGTGAGCCTTGCCGTCTATTCGGATTTTCGGAGAGCTACTCGTATGATGTGGGAGGTAAATCCCCTCACATCTTCCCGGAGTAAGCGATGAGCGATCCCATGAATCCCTACGGCGGCGGCGTCGGGGGCCAAGGTGGCTACGACCAGCAGGGTATGTACGGCGCTCAGCCGGCGTATGGTTCCCAGCCTGCGTATGGTGCGGGGCAGCCCGCGTACGGAGGCCAGCCCGGGTACGGGGGTCAGCCCGGCATGTCGGCCTATGGTCAGCCGCAGGGTGGATACGGTCAGCCCGGCTATGGCAACGTGGGGTACGGCCTGAATCCCGCGGTTGAGCGCGTGCGTTCGAACGCGTCGATGGTTCGAATTATGGCGTTCGTCAGCTTCGTGACCATTGGGCCGATCCTGTCGATCGGTGCGTGGATCTGGGGTGGCATGCTCGTGACCGAGGCGCAGGGCCTCAATGCCCCCATGGACGTGATCAACGACGTGGAAGGCGCTAAGAAGATCGCGATGATCTGCAGCATCATTCAGATTGTTGGCATTGTGCTTTTGATCTTCATCTCCTTTGTTCTCCCCTTCCTTATTCTGCTCATTGCAGGTGGGTCGTCGGGGTACTGACGAGATCGAGCGACGGATATTGGATGCGCGCCCCTTGTGGGGCGCGCATCCCTCTTATTTTATTGATAGTGGTGCAGCGCTCATCCCTCCTCGTTCTTTCCGCACGGAACGAAGTGTGCGCTAGGATGAGCCGCGTAATTGATGACCAATTCCATCTGGAGTATCCCATGAGCGATCCCATCAACCAGTACCCCGCCGCCGACCAGCCCGCCTACGGCCAGGCTCCTCAGGGCGCCCCGCAGCCCGCATACGGTCAGGCCCCCCAGGGTGCGTACGGTCAGGCCCCCCAGGGTGCGTACGGCCAGGCCGGCTACGCGGTGAACCCGGCTCTCGAGAAGATCCGTTCGAACGCCTCGACCGTTCGTATTGCCTCCTTCCTGAGCTTCGTCTTCGGCGGCCTCATCCTGTCCGGCTGCATGTGGTACTGGGCGAACAAGCTGACGGCTGAGGCCCAGGCTCTCGGCGCCCCCCTCGATATCACGACGGACGTGCAGAGCGCGCGTAACGCTGCGAAGATCTGCTCGATCGTTCACATCGCGATCCTCGTGGCGCTCGTGCTGATCTACGTCATCGCCATCATTGCTATCCTCGCGGGTGGCTCGAGCTACTGAGTTCTTTACCGTGTGAGGCCCGGATCAATTCTTGATCCGGGCCTCACATTTTTCCGTCGAACAGTGCTGATAGGATTCCTTACGGAATTAAACAGATAGATGAATTGGAGTCTCTAGTGAGCGACCCCCTGAACCCGACCCCCGCGGATGCCGCCGCGCAGCCCTACGCGCCGGAGGGGGCCGGTGCCGCTTCGTACGCCCCTCAGCAGGATGCTTACGGGGCTTCCGCCCAGGCCCAGCAGCCCTACGCACCTGAGGGTATCGGCGCTTCCTCGGCTGCTGTGCAGCCCTACGCGCCCGAAGGTGCCGGTATGGCCTCGGCGCTCCCGCAGCAGGATGCTTTTGCCGCTCCCGGCCAGCCCCAGTTCACCCAGCCCGGTACGAACCAGTACGCGCAGTACGGTCAGGCCCCCCAGGGCGCCCCGCAGGGCATGCCTCAGGGCGCTTACGGCCAGCCTCAGCAGGGCTACGGCCAGCCCCAGGGTGCGTACGGTCAGCCTCAGCAGGCCTACGGGCAGCCCATGTACGGTCAGCCGATGTACGCTCCCTCGGCGGGCAAGGACTTCTCGTACATCCAGATTGGCTCGTTCGTGGCCATCGGCGTCTCGGTCTTCAGCTGGCTCTTTTTCACCATTGTCCTGTCGGTCCCCGCGATGATCGCCGCGATCGTCCTGCACGTGAAGGCGAAGCGTGAAGGCGCCCCGCAGAACTTCGTCAACATCTCGAAGATCGCGATGATCGTCACGATCGTGATGGCCAGCCTCCAGCTGCTGCTCGGCGTCCTGTTCGTTGTTTTCGCCGTGATGAGCGAACTATAACAACCGGCGAGAAGACGCGTCAGCGTCGCCCAACGCCACAGAAGCCTGCGAGAACGCCACCCCCGTTCTCGCAGGCTTCGCCTGTATTCTTGAGAGCATGACTCCCCGATACGAAGCACCCTCGCGCGCCATCGCCGGAACCGACGCTGACCTCCTCGACCAGCTGCGATACGCGGACGGGCGCCCCTACGGCTTCTACAAGAACGCCCTCGGCGCCTGGGATTACGGGGACTTCACCCTCGCGATCGATCACGTGCAGGCCGATCCCTACGCCCCGCCCTCGTCCCTGCGCGCCTGGTCGACACCCGAGGCCATGGGACTGCCCGAGGCCGCCCTGGCCTCGTCCGACGCGCGCCTGGCTGCTGCGGACTTTATCGCCCGCTCCTTCGACGAGGCCATTCGCGCCCGCGGCACTCGCGACGTGTCGATTGCCCGCGCCGGCGCCCTCATCCTCCAGCGTTCCTACGCGACCGTCCTGCCCGACCGTGTCGAGGTCCGCTTCCAGGTCAAGCTCCCCGCGCGCGGACGCACGATCCTCGGCAAGAGCGCCGCCCGCCTCTTCGACGTGGACGTGCCCAACATCGTCATGGACTGCTTCGACTTCGTCTCCGAGGACCCGGCCACCACCCGCAAGCGCTCCCGCCTCCTCGGCCACGTCGCCGCCTACGAGGACTACCGCGCTCTCCAGGGCATCCTCGAGGAACGCGGCTGGGTATCCTTCGTCGCCGATGACGCGCTGTTGGCGCGGCGCTCCGGCGTGTCCGAGACGCCTCTGACCGGTGACGGCGTCGTCGCCTTCGGCGCGCCCGAGTCCCTGCGTGCCACCGTCACCCTGCCGCACGCCGGCGAGGTGTCCGGCATGGCGATCCCCCCGGGCCTGACCCTCATTGTGGGCGGTGGCTACCACGGCAAGTCCACTCTCCTCGAGGCCATCGCCCAGGGCGTGTACGCGCACATCCCCGGCGACGGCCGCGAACTCGTCGCCACCGACCCCACCGCCACGAAAGTGCGCGCCGCCGACGGCCGAGCCGTCACCGGCGTCGACATCTCACCGTTCATCACCCACCTGCCCGGCGGCGCCGACACCACGTCCTTCTCCACCGAGAACGCGTCCGGCTCCACCTCGCAGGCCGCCTCCATCATCGAATCCCTCGAGCTGGGCGCGCGCACGCTCCTCATCGACGAGGACACCTCCGCCACCAACCTCCTCATCCGCGACACGCGCATGCGCGACCTCGTCGCCGCCGAGAAGGAACCCATCACGCCCCTCGTCGACCGCGTCACCTCCCTCACCGAGGCCGGCGTCTCCCTCATCATGGTCGTCGGCGGCTCCGGCGCCTTCCTCGACGCCGCCGACCGGGTCCTCATGATGGACAACTACCGCTGCCTCGACGTCACCTCCCGCGCACGCGAGGTCGTGGCCGACCTGCCGCGCCCCCGCACCGACGCCCCCACCAGCTGGGAGGCAGCGCCCCGCGTGCCCGCCGCAAAGGCCCGCGTGGACCGCCCGCGCACCAAGGCCTCGGGCACGTCCGTGCTGACCATCGACCGTTCGACCGTCGACATTTCTGACGTCGCCGCAGTCGTCGACCCCGGGCAGGCCGAGGCCATCGCCTGGTGCGTGCGCGGCGTCCTTGAGGAGATGGCTGGCAAGCAGTCGATGCCCGACCTCATGGCCAAGCTCGGCCGGCGCCTCGCCTCCGAGGGCCTGGACGCCGTCTGCAAGTTCGGCGCCCGCTCCTACCCGGCGTTCCTGGCGCGCCCGCGCCTCATCGACGTGGGCGCCGCCATCAACCGCTACCGCGGCCTGTCCCTGCGCGAGCTGCGCGGCGAGGTCTCAGAGTCGTAGTCGCTTCAGACCCCACGGGTGTTCCGGGTGCCGTCGGATCCTGCTGCGGGGCCGGGCTGCTTGGTGCGCCCGTGGGCGGCGGCCCGCCCGCGAGATCGCCACACGCGAGCCTGCGGCTCGGAGTGGTCGATCTCGAGGCCCGCCCTGGCCCCGCCACCGCCCACGGGCGCCGCAGCCAGGCCCTCCGGTCCTTCCGGCGCCCTCCGACCCCTCCAATCGACCGGCGCTGGGCAGGGAATCGCCCAAAACGCAGACCACTTCGGTGAAAATGGGTGAATTTGGGGTGTTTTGGGTGAGGTGGTCTGCGTTTTGGGCGCGTGAGTGGTGTGGTTGGGCGAGACCGGGCTTCTGTGGGTATGGCCGGGGGCGTCACAGCCAGGCCAAGGCGTCTATTGCGTGCCGACCAATTTCGCATGCAATTCCCCTGTGACTATTTCAGGATTTGAATTGGCATCGTTGGAATTGCAACGATTCCGGATGTTGTTGAAAGTTCATTCAATCGAATTGCATGCGAAACTTCTGGTAGGTGTCTGCGCCTTCACTCATGGGTACTACAGCCAGTCCCCGCCGCCAGGCCCGCGGCCCACGGGCAGTGCGGTCAGGACCAACAACCCCGCAAGCACATAACACGGGAATTTCAACGGTCGCACCCCCGGGGTGGGGCGGCCGAGCACCCCCGAGGGTACCCCGGGTGGTCTCGGGGATGAATCAGGGGAAACCTCCGTAGCGGTGACGCGCACCGCAGGCGCACCATGGATGCATGAACACGAACACGACAATCGCGCAGGCCCCCGTGGCCGACCGGGCCCCGGCCTCGTCCATCGTCCGACTCCAGGGCGTCTCTAAGATCTACGGAAGCGGCGACGCACAGGTACGCGCCCTCGACGACGTGAGCGTCGGCTTCGGCGCCGGCGAATTCACCGCCATCATGGGCCCCTCCGGCTCCGGCAAATCCACGATGATGCACATCCTCGCCGGCCTCGACGCCCCCACCTCCGGGCACGTCTTCGTCGAAGACACCGACATCACCGAGCTGAAAGACACCGCGCTGACGAAGCTGCGCCGAGACCGCATCGGCTTCGTTTTCCAGTCATTCAACCTGGTGCCCACCCTGGACGCCCGCGCCAACATCCTCCTGCCCATGCGCCTGGCCGGAGCCACCCCTGAGAAGGGATGGTTCGACCTCATCGTCAACTCCCTGGGCATCGCGGATCGACTGAGCCACCGCCCCTCCGAAATGTCCGGCGGCCAGCAGCAGCGCGTCGCCGTCGCCCGCGCCCTCATGAGCCGACCCGCCGTCATCGTCGCGGATGAGCCCACCGGCAACCTCGACTCGCACTCAACGACCGAGGTCATGGACCTGCTGCGCCGCGCCGTCGACGAACTCGGCCAGAGCGTCATCATGGTCACCCACGACACCTCCACCGCCGCCTACGCGGACCGCGTCCTCGTGTGCCGAGACGGCCGCATCGTCTCCGACCTGCGCGACGTCACCGCCGACTCCCTCACCGCGGCGCTGCGCTGAACGCGCCCGCCTACATCCCCAAGGCTCACCTCATGTCTGCAACACACTCACTCCTGCGCGCTAACCTGCGCTCCCACGGCCGCCGCTACATTTCCACAGGCCTGGCCGTCGCTATCTCCACGGCCTTTATCGTCATCACCCTCATCGTCATGACGGCGATGACCTCGGGCCTGACCTCCAGCGTCTACCAGCAGTACCGCGGCGGCACGATCGTCGTCTCCCAAGACAAGGACGCGCCCGAGGGCGCCATTGAGAGCGCCGAAAAAGCCCTGAGCGCAACCAGCGGCGTCACCGCGATCAAGCACATGGCACAGTGGCCCGCCGACGCCCAAACCGACGCGACGCGCGCCGGCCTCTACGTCTCGCCGCTGGCCCCCAAGCCTTTCGCGGACCTCGACCTGAGCGCCGGAACCACCCCGACCACCGACGACCAGATCACCATCCCCGAGCACACGGCCTTGACCCTCTCGCTGAAGGTAGGCGACACCGTCCGCGTGCGCGCCGGATTCACCGAGGGCGACTACCGCACCCTCACCATCGTCGGCACCACGCGCTCGAACACCATCAGCATGGGCGTGCCCGCCAGCTACGTGACCGACGGCGGATTCTCCGCGATCTTCGGAACGACCGCCTCCGGGCAGTTCATCGTCGCAACTTCCGGATCGGATACGGACAGCAACGCAAACCCTCCCAGCGCCACCCAGGACGAGTGGGTGGCGAGAGCAAACTCCGCGCTCAGCGGCATCTCGGGCGTGACCGTGACCAGCGTGCACGAGGCGATCACGAAGGACCTCGACCAGGCGCGCCTGGGAGCGTCCGTGACGATGGGAATCATGCTGATCTTCCCGGCGATCGCGGCGCTCGTGGCCTCTATCGTCGTCTCCTCGACCTTCCGAGTGGTGCTCACGCAGCGCACCCGCGAACTGGCGCTGCTGCGCACGCTGGGAGCGACCAGGCGACAGGTCCGCTCGCTCGTGACCCGCGAGGCCCTCGCGATCGGAGCGATCTCGTCCGCGATTGGCGTCGCGCTCGGCTGGCTGATTGGCGCGCTCGCGGAGGCGGGTACCGGCCTGGCCTCTAGCGTCGTCGCGGCGCTGGCGGGAGCCTCCGTCTGGCAGCTCGCGCTCACGTGGCTCGGTGCCACCCTGTTCACGACCCTGGTCGGCGTCTTCCCGGCCCGCGCCGCCTCCCGCGTCGCACCCGTCGCCGCCCTCGCCCCCGTGAACGAGGCCGGGGCCGCCGCCCGCAAGAAGCACACCGTCCGCTTCATCATCGGCGCGCTCATCGCGGTGGCCGGCTGCGGAGCTGTGGCCCTCGCGTGGCGCTCGGATAGCGGCGGCACGAAATTCCTCGGGGCTTTCGGCGGGTCGCTCCTGGCCCTCCTCGGCGCGCTGCTCGTCGCCTCGGTGCTGCTGCCCGCCCTCACCCGCGCGTTCGGCTCGGTCTTCCCGGGCACCCTGTCCGCCATGGCCCGCGAGAACACCATGCGCAACCCCGGCCGCACCTCCGCGACTGGCACCGCGATCATCATCGGTGTGACCCTCGTCGTCACCATCATCGTCGGCGCCGCCTCCGTGCGCACCACGCTCACCAACGCCGTGAACGACGCGCGCCCCTTCGACCTCATGGCAACCTCCACGAACGGAGCGCTCACCGACGACCAGCAGGCCGCCATCGCGGCCACCGACGGCGTCGCCGCCACCGTCGCCCAGTACGCCGCTCCCGGCACCCTGACGACCACGTCGGGCGCGCCCGCCTACGCTTCCGGTGAGGGAAACGGGTCGGAGGACGAGGCCCAGGCCTCGTCGGTCATGATCACCGGAGAACCCGACTACACGGGCGTCACCCACTCGACCGTCACCCAGCTGGGCGATAACCAGGTGCGCGTCGGCGACGAGGCCCTGGCCGGGCAGACGCTGCGCCTGTGCGCCGACACGTGCGTGGACCTGAGCGCCACCTACGACAAGAACGGCAGCGTCGGGCAGGCCCAAGTCTCCGAGAAGACACTGCGATCCATCGCGACCTCGCTCGAGCGTCAGGCGATCATCATCAAGATGGCCGACGGGGCCGATGCCGAGACTGTGCAGAGCGCGCTGCTCAAGGACTCGCACCTGAGTGTCAATGGCTCCGCGCTGGAGCGCCAGATGTACACGAAGATCATCGACCGGCTCATGCTCGTCCTCGTCGGACTGCTCGGCGTGTCCGTCCTCGTGTCCCTGGTGGGCGTGGCCAACACGCTGTCCCTGTCGGTCGCCGAACGTACCCGCGAGAACGGGCTGCTGCGAGCCCTCGGCCTGACGCGACGCCAGATGAAGAGCCTCCTCGCCCTCGAGGCGCTGTTCCTGTCGATGACCGGTGCGCTGATCGGCGTCGGCATGGGCGTCGCCTTCGGGTGGGTGGGCGTCATGTCCCTGCCGATCGAGGGCGCTACCCCGGTCCTGAGCGTGCCGTGGCTGCAGCTGGTCGGCGTGTGCGTCGTGGCCATCGTGTCCGCACTGATCGCGTCCTGGCTGCCCGGTCGACGGGCCGCCAAGGTCAGCCCCTCGGAGGCGCTCGCCACGGAGTGATCACCACTGGGTGACAGACCGGATGTTGATGGGCGGGGTGTCGCGGGTCTATCCCACGGCGCCCCGCCCGTTGGCGTGTGGTGCCGCGAGGCGCCCCACGGGTGTGTGGTGTTGCTTGTGGCGCCACGGGTGTTCCGGGCGCCGGATGGCCCGGCCGCCCGCGAGGCTAGGCGACCTCACTGCGTTCGGCGCCGCGCCTCGAAGCCCGCCCGTGCCCTCCGGACCCTCCGGCGCCCTCCACACCAGTGGGACCGGGTGTGTTGACGTGCGGTTCGGCGCGTCGGCTCGAAGCCCGGCCAGGCCTCAGCACTCCACGACGTTGACGGCCAGGCCACCCTCCGACGTCTCCTTGTACTTCGAGAGCATGTCGTTGCCGGTCTGGCGCATCGTCTCGATGACCACGTCCAGGCTCACCGTGTGGCGGCCGTCGCCCCACAGGGCCATGCGCGCCGCGTTGATCGCCTTGACGGCCGCGATCGCGTTGCGCTCGATGCACGGCACCTGCACGAGGCCCGCCACCGGGTCGCACGTCAGGCCCAGCGAGTGCTCCATCGCGATCTCCGCCGCGTTCTCCACCTGCTGCGGGGTGCCGCCGAGGGCCTGCGCCAGGCCGGCCGCCGCCATCGCCGAGGCCGACCCGACCTCGCCCTGGCAGCCGACCTCCGCGCCCGCGATGGACGCGTTCGTCTTAATAAGGGCGCCGATCGCCGTCGCCGCCAGCAGGAAGTCGTGCACGAGGGCGCGGCGGCGGGCCGCGCAGGCCTCGGGCGACGCGGGATCATCCGAAGAAGTCTCCGAGGAGTCCTCCGTCGTCATGCGGATGTGCGCCAGCGGGGTGACCGCGCCGTCCTCCGTCGCGGGGCCCGCCGCCACGCCGGGCGTCGACCCCGTCTCCGGGCAGTGCGTCACCAGGTAGCCCAGGACCGCGGGGATCACGCCGGCCGCGCCGTTCGTCGGCGCCGTCACGACGCGGTGGCCCGCCGCGTTCTCTTCGTTGACGGCCAGGGCAAAGAGGTTCACCCAGTCCATCGCCCGCATCGGGTCGGCCACGGTCGACACCCAGGCGCGCGCACCGGGGGAGCGCACGCCCTCCGCGGGAGATGCGCCCGAGGAGGCCCCGGCCTCGTCCGTGGAAGACTGCGGGATGCCGGTCAGGCGCTCCGCCAGCTGGCCGGCGAGCGCGCGGGCGCGGCGCGGCACGTCCAGGCCGCCCGGCAGGATACCCGCCGCGGACGTGCCCGCGTCCACGCAGTCGAACATCGTGTCGGCGATGCGATCCAGGTAGGCGTTGACGGTCTCGCGCGGTCGCACCGCCTCCTCGTTCATGCGCACGAGCTCCGCGATGCTCAGGCCGGACGCGTCGCACGCGGCGAGCAGCTGCGCGCCCGACGCGAACGGGTGCGGCGCGGGAACGTCGATGCCGACGCCCGCCTGGCTCGTCGCGAGCGAAGACACCTCCGGGTTCTGCGGGTCGTCATTCGTCTGAATCATGACGAAGCCGCCGCCCACCGAATAATAGGTGCGCTCCAGGATGACGGTGCCGTCCTCGTCGGAGGCGGTGATCGTCAGCGCGTTCACGTGATAGGGCAGGACCGTGCGCGGCACGAAACGCACGTCCTCGGCGATGTTGAGGGGGACCTGCGTGCCACTCGGCAGCGTCAGCATGCTCGACGAGGCCAGGGTCGGCAGGATGGACTCCACCGTCTCGATGTCCACCGTCTCCGGGTCGTAACCCGCCAGGCCGAGGAGGACCGCGCGGTCCGTCGAGTGACCGCGGCCCGTCGCACCCAGCGACCCGAACAGGTCAATCGTGATGTGCGACGGCGGCTTCAGCGTCGTCAGCTCAGTCGTAAACGCCAGGCCCGCGCGCATCGGACCCACCGTGTGCGACGAGGACGGCCCGATACCAATGCGGAACATGTCGAAGACCGACAGCGGGTGCGGCGCATCGTGCGCGGCCACCTCGCCCGAGACGATAGCTGCGGGCGTGGGACGCGACGGGTCATACGTCGTGACAGATGCGCCGAGGGCGACGGGGCGAAGATCCATGGGGACTATTGTGCAGCAGCCGCCCGGGGGACTGCA
>NZ_PKKM01000010.1:63070-108640 GCF_002847525.1 Schaalia odontolytica
GCCCCGCAGTCCATGCGGCGGCTCTGGGTGGGGCATCCCAGGAACCGTGGTGCAGCTCAGCAGTTTCGCACGTAATTCCCTTGAGAATGTTTCAGAGTTTGAAATCGGATCGTTGATATTCCGCGGTTTTCGAGCTGTTGATGAACGAGACTCTGGGGGAATTACGTGCGACTTTTGATAGGGCGGATGGCATGGTGTCCCGCAGTTTCGCATGCAATTCCCCCTGTGCGCATTGCATGTTCGTATCAGTTCATGCTGCTGAGTCACTCCTGTTTGGGAATTGCATGCGACTTTGGGGAGGGAGGGGCGTATCGGGGCGTCTGGGGAGGAGGGGGCGTATAGGTGCGGCAGCAGGCGGAGTGGGTGCGAGTAGGGCGAAAGTCCTATGTGTTCGCAGGTGGGAAGAAGTTTGAGTGGAAATGGGTGACAGGACAAAGGATTTTCCTTGCATTGCTTGACGCTTTGGGGGTGACACCGGTCTGAAAATAGGATCGACGGTTGATTGTTGGGGATCTGTAAAGCGCTACAAAGTTCCACATTTTGATTTGTTGCCAGCCGTTAAAAAAGATGAAAATAGCCGAAAAAGCATGTTTTCATAGATTGAAACCAGTAGGTCAACCGTTGATATCCTGCGGAAATATCACTTGACTGTTTTTCTGTAAGGTAGACCACTAGCAAAGCTGCAGAAAATGGGTTGCATTTTTCGGTAACCGCGTCGTACGCTGAGTGTCATCAAGGTTGTGGAAAAACCTCTCGGGACATCCCCCCGAGTACGACACAGCGAAGCAACAGTCTTCAAGGAGATCGATTAATGGCAACGAGTCGAGCGCGCGCAGGCCACGCGCGGACCAAGCGAGCAGGAGTTGCGTCCCGCGCCCTGGCCGCCCTGGCCGTCGTGGCTACTGCGGCCAGCACGCTGGTCGTCTCCCAGGTCGCCGCCCCCCAGGCCGCCCAGGCTGCCCAGGAGCCCGGTGCAACGAAGATTGACGTCGGCGAAGTCTCTGCCTGGATGGGTAAAGGTATTACCAATGGCTCTGAGACGGATGAGACGACTGACTACAACAACTTCATTCGTTACGGCATCGTCAAGGGCATGACGGAGGAGCGTATTCGCACGGGCAACACTCCCGTCACGACCAGTCTTGGTGGTCCATACGCTAAGGCGAACGATGCGTGGACCTACATCGCCCGAGGCATGCCGTGGAAGTGGGATGATCAGTCTGTCGACTATGGTGATCCCCCCGCTAGTAAGGCGTGGATGCAGGCCCACTATGACAAGTGGAAGAATGCGGGCGATAAGGCTATCTGGGTGAACGGCCAGTCCGCCATCGGCTTCAAGCCGAACAACCCCGGCGCGGTCGACCCCGGCCAGGTGTTCCTGCTTGGTGCGATCCGCCACAACAACCTGCCGATCGGTGGTACGGCTCAGATCCAGCCGTACCTGCACTCCTCACTGAACCTTCAGATGACCGGCCTGATCCCCGGTGATCCCGGTGAGTCGTTCCCGTTTGTTAACAATGAGACGTTCAATACTCTGTCTTCGACGATCATGTATCGCAAGGGCGGCGCCTACGTCAAGCACCCCGGTATTGCTGGAACCGGAACCTGCCGTACGGACATCGGAATTAACGGTAAGGATGCAACGGAACGAGCGCTTCCTGAATCTGGTGTTCAGTACCTGCGCGACGCCGTTATGGACCAGGGGCGCTACTACGGCACGCCCAAGTGGGTGACCGACCCCGCAACCGGCGAGCGAGTCTTCATTGGTACGGCCTACGAGCCTGACCCGGTCAATGCGGCTGACCGCTCGCAGGGCTACGTCAACAAGCCCGAGTCTCGCTCCGGACGCTACTACTGCGTCAAGTACGTGGGTGAGGGTAACGGTGAGTACGACCTCTACAGCCAGTACTACAACAAGGGTGCCGAGCAGCCCTACAACCAGATCACTACGAAGAGGGCCCTGCCCATCGAGTGGCCCGGTGCCAAGGGTAACGTCAACGAAAACCCCTACGTGTGGGATACCGTCAAGCTGAAGAAGACGACCTCGGATCGTACCTTCACGAAGAATGGCCGCACCTACCGACTTCAGCTGTGGGGCTTCACCCCTGCGACGAATGCGACCAACTTCCTGACCCCGGATAACTTCAACTCCATCCCGACGGCCAACTGCCCGGCAACGCCTCCGGCGGACGCCAAGCGTACCGACACCTTCATCACGCAGGAGCTCTCGGTTAACTACGGCTGCCTCTACGGCGTCATCACCGAGGAGCGCTCCGTGCGCATCGCGAAGGCCGTCGAGGACCCCGCGGGCGCCAACCCGACGATCCCTGCCGCCAACTTCTTGGTGGAGACCGGCGCGACCTGGCACGATAACACCGACCGCACCCCGGCGACCACCGGCACCGTGACCGTCACGAAGCCCACGGCTTCCTCCGCTCCCGCCAAGACCTCGTACATCTCCGCAGCCGACCCGGCCGCGACGCTGACCCCCACCGCCTTCGGTGAGGCCCAGGCGAAGTACGACTCGGTGTTCATCCCCTTCGAGGTCGGTAACTCCGACTTCACCATCACGGAGAAGGACATCAACACCGGCGGCGAGGACAAGTGGAGCCTCAAGGACATCAAGTGTGTCAACGGTATCGGTGAAGACGTCGCCGTGACCAAGACCGAGCGCGGCGTCAACTTCAAGAACGTCGGAGGTGCCGCCTCCAACGAGGCAGCCCCCATCACCTGTACGTTCGTGAACGAATATCAGGCTCCCAAGCTGCGCGTCGAGAAGTCCATCGAGGCGAACGGCGGCGCGAACGGCGCCACGAGCTTCAACGTGGACTACAAGATCGTCGCCACCAACGACGGCTCGCTGGCCGCCAACACCGGCAAGCTCACCGACAAGCCCGACTTCGCCAAGGGCCTGGAGATCCAGTCCGCGAAGATCGCCGAAACCCAGGCCGGCCTGGACTCCGCGTCCAACGCCACCGCCACGAACGGCGTCTACACGCTGACCGACGGCGTCGAGCTGGCCCCCAAGGCCACCAAGGAATACTGGATCCGCTTCGCGGTCGTCCGTAACCCTGCAGCCGCCGGCTACAACGAGGCCGACCTGGCCTGCTCCATCAACGGGAACAACGAGCTGGCTCCCGGCAAGGGCCTCTTCAACGAGGTCCTGGCTGAGAACGGCAAGGACTCCGACGGCACGAGCAACAACAAGGCCTGTGGCCCGACCGTTCCCCACGACTTCGTGGTGATCAAGGCCGGCACGCAGAACACGGGCAAGACCTTCGCGGACGCCTCGAACCAGTACACGGGCCCCAACGGAGTCACGCTGTACCCCCTCGAGGGCGCTGAGTTCGCGATCTACAACGCCAACCCGAATGCCGACGCCAACGCCACCGTGGTCAAGACCCTGACCCAGGCGACCGCGACCGATGGCTACTACTGGAGCGTCAACGACCTGAACCTCGACACCATGTACTGGCTCGTCGAGACCAAGGCCCCCGCGGGACACTCCCTGCTGCCCAAGCCCATCGCGTTCACGCTGACCACCCCCCGCGGCAACAGCTCCGGAACGAACGTGGAACTTGCGGACGACCTCACGGACTCCGCCAAGTGGGCCAAGAGCGCCGTCCAGTCCTTCACCTCCGAGGCCTCCAGCCTCCCCGGCCCCCAGGGCTTCCTGGTCGCCGGAACCCGCAAGGCCACCATCGTTGTCAAGGACACCGAGGTTGGCGAGCTGCCCAAGGCCGGCAGCACCGGAATCTACCCCTACATCGGCGCCGCAGCTGTGCTGATGACCGGGGCGATGGTGATGACCGTGGTCACCACCAAGAGGCGCAAGGCAATCGCCTGAGCCACCCATGAGGTCCCGTGACCACGAGACCCACCATCAGAAAAAACTCCCGAAATCACACACACAGGAGAAAGAAAACCCATGAGCACCACGAAGACCCGCCGCAGCCTGAGCCTGCTCGCAGCCTTCGCCGTCGCCGCCGGCGCACTGGCCCTGCCCGCCGCCACCTCTGCGACCCAGGCTGCCCCCGCCTTCGGCCTCGCTGCCACTGTTGAGCGCGCCCCCTCGCTGGTCGACCTCGACACCTCCAAGACCGGCTCCATCACCATCCACAAGTACGTGAAGGACGCCAACAACGGCACCATGGCCGGTAACGGCCTTGAGGACACCTCCGATCACGGCACCCCCCTCGACGGCGCCAAGTTCAAGATTCAGCGCCTGACCACCGTCGACCTCACCACGCAGGCCGGCTGGGAGAAGCTCGCTGGCTACAACGGCAACGTTGACACCGCGAAGGCTGACGGCGTTGAAGATGCCGGCGAGAAGACCACCGCCGGCGGCGGCCTGGCCACCTTCGATGGCCTCAAGCTCGGCGCCTACGTCGTGACCGAGACCGAGACCCCCGCCGGCTACGTCGGCGCGAAGCCCTTCATCATCACGGTGCCCATGACGCACCCGACCGAGCTGAACAAGTGGGTCTACAACGTCCACGCCTACCCGAAGAACTCCAAGGCTGGCATCGAGAAGACCGTCGCCGACGCGAACACCCCCGCCATCGGCTCCGCGATCTCCTACACCATCAAGTCGGACATCCCCGCCGCTGAGGCCCTCGACTTCTACGACGTCGTCGACCAGTACGACAAGCGCGTGGAGCTGCCCGAGGCCAAGATCGCCCTGAAGATCATCGACGGCAAGACCGGCGAGGTCGCCCTGGCCAAGGACACCGACTACAAGCTGATCGCCGCTGACGGCACCGACGGCAAGACCAAGTTCTGGACCGCCGAGTTCACCGAGGCCGGCCGCAAGAAGCTGGTCGAGAACCGCAAGGACGACAACACCAAGGTCCAGATGGACCTGGCCGGCACCGTCAAGGACAAGGTGGAGAACGACGGCCTGTTCAAGAACAAGGCCACCCTGCTCCCCAACGCTCCCTCCAACGGCTGGAAGCCCAACTCCGGTACCGTTCCCCCGCCGGACTACCCGAACTCTGAGGTTGTCTCCAAGTTCGGCAAGGTGAAGATCACGAAGGTCTCCTCCGTGGAGGACACCAAGAAGCTCGAAGGCGCTGAGTTCGAGGTCTACAAGTGCACGCCCACGACCAAGCCCACCGAGAACTTCCAGTCCGTTGACGCGTCCCTCGACACCAAGCTCGCGCCCGCTGGCAAGGAAACCTACGCGACCGACGCCAACGGTGAGGTCACCATCGACGGCCTGCGCAACAACGACTGGGAGAACAACGCTGCTGTCGCCGAGGCTGACCGCGGCTGGTACTGCCTCGTCGAGACCAAGGCCCCCGAGGGCTTCGAGCTCCAGACCCGCCCGATCGCCTTCCAGGTCCTCGAGTCCAACTCCACCGCTGACAACGAGTACACCCTCAAGACCACGGTGAAGGACGTCCCGAAGCGCGGCGGCTTCAACCTGCCGCTGACCGGTGCTGCCGGTGTTGGCGTCCTGATCGGCGCTGGCGCCCTCCTCGTGGGCGGCTCCGGTGCGATCGCGCTGGCCAACAAGCGCCGCAAGGAGCAGGCCGACGCCTGAGCCTAGCTAGCTAGCGACACACAGGGGGGTGTGGACCCGCGGGTCCACACCCCCCTCGCGTTGCCCGCAATCGCCCCCGGCAGTACTACCCTGTAACCAGACAAACTTCCACGGCCTCGGCAATGAACGGAGAAAGCGTGAGCACCCAAGCGCCCGACAAGAAGAAGACACCCCTCAAGTGGCGTCTCCTCACGATCGCGCCCCCGATCCTGCTGCTGGCCGGCATCCTGGTCCTCCTGTACCCCGTCTTCGCGACCCAGTACAACAACGCGCGCCAGGAACGCATCGCCTCCGAATTCAGCGCCGTCGCTGACAACGCGGGCCCCGACGCCGTCGCCGAATCCCTGCGCCGCGCCGACGAATACAACCTCAAGGCCTCCGAGTCGCCCATCCTCGATCCCTGGCTGGACGCCCAGCGCCCCGGCACCGCCCAGTACCAGGACTACCTGAGCCAGCTCAACCTCAACGACGTCATGGCGACCATCAAGATCCCCTCGATCGACGTCAACCTGCCGATCTACCACGGCACCGACACCGCGACGCTCGACAAGGGCGTTGGCCACCTCTTCGGCACCGCCCTGCCCGTCGGCGGCGAATCCACGCACACGGTCCTCACCGGACACACCGGCCTGGGTAACGCGACCATGTTCGACCAGCTGACCAGCGTCAAGATGGGCGACTACTTCTACATCGAGACCGCCGGACGCCACCTCAAGTACCAGGTCACCGACATCCGCGTCGTCCTGCCCCACGAGACCGAGTCCCTCAACAAGGTCGAGGGCAAGGATCTGGCCACCCTCATCACCTGTACGCCCTACGGCGTCAACACGCACCGCCTCCTCGTGACCGGCGAGCGCGTCCCCATGGACGAGGCAGCCGTCGCCGCCGAAGCCGCGCAGGTCAAGGGCTCCGTCATGAAGCCGTGGATGATCGCCGTCCTCGCGTCCGTCGCCGTCATCCTCCTCGTCGCCGGCATCCTCTGGCTGCGCTCCCGCAAGCGCAAGGACGAGGAGCCGCAGGAGGTCGAGGGTGCCGCCGCTGGCGCGCTCGCCTCGGCTGAGGCCGGGGACGAGGCCGGGGCTGAGTCCGCCGAGGCCGCTTCGTATTCCGCAGATGCGGCCGCCCCCGCTGAGGCCTCGACCGCCGCCTCCGAGGCGCCCGCCGCCACTCCGGACCTGCTGACGGACGCCGAGCAGATCTCCGAGGATGAGATCGACGCCGGCCGCACCGCCGCCCTCAAGAAGATGCTCGAGGAACGCGGCAAGCAGTAAGCACCTCCTTCGCGTGGCCCCTCGGGCCGCCTGACTCGCGGAAACGCGCGGACGAGCGAGCAAGCTCACCCGCGCGTTTCCGCGCATCTACGCTAAAGTCAGTGAGTAACTGTCAAACAATCTGGAGGGCTTGTGGAGCATCACCCCAGCGGCGCACGCTCCCGCCGCGCCACGCACGCGAGGGCCGAGTCCCGGCCTCGTCGCACCGTCGCGCGTACCCTGGCCGCCCTCCTTGTCGCGAGCGCAGCTGCCTTCCCCGGCCTCGTCGTCCCTGATCGCGCCGACGCAGACCCTGCGCTCGAGCCCCCCGGCGGGGGCACCGTCCCCGTCACCTCATCCGCCGGCCGCCTCGGCGCGGCCACCATTAACGGCTCGGGCTTCGATCGCACGACGAACGTTCCCGACAACGCCTACGTCGGGACAGTACGCGGTGCCGGCCCCTTTGATGCGGCCGACCCCGCCCAGTCCTCGTCCCCCCTCCAGGTGGGAACCGCCCAGCCCATGCTGGACGCCGCCGTCGCCTCGGGCGACTACTGGACCTACATCGCGCGCGGCCTGCCCGCCGCCAACCCCGTCGCCACCGGCGTCATCTCGCCGCAGAACACCAACGCCCTGGGCTACAAGCCCAACAACCCAGGCGACGTCCCCATCGGCAAGCCCTTCCTGCTGGGCACCGTGCGACACAACAACTTCCAGGTGCACTCGGCCAGCCAGTGGGTCCACTCGTCGATCGATGTCAGCATCGGCGGCATCGAGGACTCCTTCCCCTTCGACCAGGAGGAGACCGAGGACGACACCGACACCACCGCGGCCCTCAGCGACGAGGGCGCCTACATGCTCGCCTCGCGCGCCAACGGCCCGAACTCCTGCCCCGCCAACGCGCCCTTCGCCGCCCTCAACCGCGACGCCGGACCGGGCGTCTGGTACTGCTACCGCCACGTCGGCAAGGGCCGAGGCAACCGCGACATCTACACGAACAACCCGGCCGCCTACCCCGACGCCGCGGGCACGCCCGACCAGAGCCCCAACTCCGATGATGTCCTGACGATCTCGCGGACCACCTCGAACAAGACCGTCATGATCGACGGAATCCCGTACCGCCTCGTCATCGCCGGCTTCACCCCCAGCGGCGACGGCGCCTGCCCGGACACGCCGCCCGCGGGCGTTACCCCCGTGTCGACCTTCAGCTCGAAGGAAAACAAGACCTCCTACGGGTGCCTATACGCAACCTTCAGCCAGGAACGCTACATCCGCATCGCGAAGACCGTCACCCCGGAATCTGAGGCGATCGGCGGCAAGATCCCCTCCTTCAACTTCACGACGCTGGGCATCGGCGACTTCGTCTCGCCCACGGGCGAGCCCCTCAAGACCGCCGAGAACGCGGGTGGCTTCGTCGACTGGTCCTCCTTCGAGGACAGCCCCCTGACCCCCACGGGCTACGGCAAGGACGGCACTGTCCTCAGTGACTACCAGGCTTTCATCCCCGGCTACTCCCAGTTCGTCATCGCCGAGACCGGCCCGCGCATCCCCGGGCGCCGCCCCCTGCGCTTCGGCGAACCCGGCTACTTCGGCCCCTGGAAGGTCTCCGACGACCCGAACTCCGCTCGCTGGGAGCTCACTGACATTACGTGCGTGAACGGTATCGGCGAGGCCGTCAACGTCACCCGCGACCCCATGACCGGCGGCATCGACTTCTCCGACGTGCCCCCGGCCAAGACCGCGGCCGCCGTGCCCATCACCTGCAACTTCACGATTCAGCAGCAGGCCCCCAAGCTGCGCATCGACAAGACCGTCGAAAGCGTCGAGGGCGCCTCCGGTGACACGATCATCATCACCTACCGCGTCACCGCCACGAACGACGGCACGATCGCGGGCACGACCGGCCGCCTCGTCGACACCCCGGCCTTTGCGCCCGGCCTCACCCTGCGCTCCGCGGCGATCGCCACCTCTCTCGATGGACTGCGCGGCGCCCGTGAACAGAACCGCGCCGCCACCTACGTCCTCACCCAGGGCACCACCGTGGAACCCGGAAAGTCCGCGACCTGGTTCATCCGCATGAAGGTCGCCCGCGACAAGGCCGCCGCCGGATACAGCGAGGCCGCCCTCGAGTGCGTCCCCTCGAACGGGCGCCTCACCCCCAAGCGCGGCCTCTACAACTCCGTCGCCGGCCCCTACGACCACGACGGCGCCGCCAACAACGAGGCCTGCGCGCCCGCCCGCCCGCGCACCATCCGCATCGAAAAGGCCGGCACCCAGCCCGTCGGCACTGCCAACGAGGACGGCACCTACCCGCTTGAGGGCGCCGCCTTCGCGATCTACGACAACGAGGCCCTGACCGGCACCCCCGTGTCCACCTCCGACGGCGAATCGCAGTTCGTCACCGCGCCCCTCGAGACCGGCAAGACCTACTGGCTCGTCGAGACCCGCGCCCCCGCCGGGCACGTCCTCCTGCCACGCGCCGTGCCCTTCCACATCGAGGTGGGCGCCGACGCCTCGGCCTCCACGGTGATCGCCACCGACTTCGGCGCCGACGAGGGCTTCACCTCCGTGCGCGTCATCCCCGCCGCGACGGGCACGGGCACCGCCGCGCTGCCCGCCATCCGCGTCGTCGACACCCAGGTCGGTGTCCTGCCCAACTCCGGCTCCTCGGGCATCTACCCCCACCTCGGCCTCGGCGCCGCCCTCCTCGGCCTCGCCGGAGCGTGCGCGTGGGTGCGCCGCCGCTCCGCCTAACCGGCACGAGGCAGGGGCTCGGCCCCGCTTTACGTCCCCTGTGGCGCGCGCCCCGTGCCGCCCCCGCGCGAGGCGAGCGCGACCGCGGCGGGCCTCGTCCCCTACGATGGGAACCATGAACCTCAGCTTCCCCGAGCGCATCCGCGTCGACGCCATCATCCAAGCAGCCATGGACATGGAGGCCGCGCCCCTCCTGCACGAACTCGCGCCCATCGGCGACGACGAGACCCCCCAGGCCATCCTCGCGGGCACCCACAAGACCCAGCGCTTCGTGCTCGGCATCCTCGACGGACGCACCGTCCTGGTCGTCACCTCCGGCATCGGCCTGGCCAACGCCGCCTCCGCGACCGCGCGCGCCCTCACCCTCGTCGAGGCCCCCATCGTCATCGCGGCCGGCACCACCGGCGGCCTCGCGCGCGACATCAACGTCGGCGACATCGCCGTCGGCACCCGCGCCATCTACGGGCAGGCCGACGCGACCGCCTTCGGCTACGCCATGGGCCAGGTCCCCCAGATGCCCGTCGACTACACCACCTCCGAAGCCGCCGAAGAACGCCTGCCCATCCTGCGCGGCCTCATCGAACACCCCGTGCGCCGCGGCCGCATCGTCTCCTCCGACTCCTTCTGCACCGAAGCCAACGTCGGCCCCATGCGCGAGCGCTTCCCCGACGCCATCGGCACCGACATGGAAACCTGCGCAATGGCCCAGGTCTGCTGGTCCTCCGACGTCGACTGGATCTCGCTGCGAGCCGTCTCCGACCTGTGCGGCCCCACCGCCGACCAGGCCTTCCACATGGACGGTGCCCGCGCCGCTGCCCACAGCGCCCAGGCCGTGCGCGCCTACCTGACGCTGCTCTGAGGCCCGCCCCGGCCTCGTCCCCGCCACGGCCTCGTCCCGCCCCGAACGAACGGAAACGATCATGACCCGCCCCGCACGCGTCCTCATGGTGTGCACCGGCAATATCTGCCGATCCACGATGGCCCACGCGATCCTCGAACAGGCCGCCGCGCGCGCCGGCGTGGACGTTGTCGTCGATAGCGCCGGCGTCTCCGATGAAGAGCAGGGCAACCCGATCGACCGCCGCGCTGCTCGCGTCCTGCGCGACGCCGGGTACGCCGTGCCCGACCACCGTGCGCGCCAGATCCGCGCCGGCGAGCTGGGGGAGTGGGACCTCGTGCTGGCCATGACGTCGCGCCACCTGAGCGTCCTGGAGCGCCTCGCTGATCGTGCGGGGGTTGAGCACGAGGGCGCGCCCGCATCCGCCGCCGACCTGGGGCAGGGGCCGCGCATCTGCCTGTACCGCGACCTCGACCCTGAGGGCAGCGGCGACGTGCCCGACCCGTGGTACGGCGGCCACCAGGACTTCCTGGACACCCTTGAGGTCATCGAGCGGGTCACCCCGCAGATTTTGAGGCTTCTCAGCTGACAGGCGCTGCGCGCTGACGGGCACGGCGCGCTGACGGGTGCGGCGCCTCGGCACGTGCCGCGCGGTGACTTGCGTCTTGTAGTCGAGGCTGTCTAGGTGCCTGTCTCTTCTAAATTTCGCATGCAATTCCCCTGAGGGTCCTTTGAGGCATCCCTAGAAAACCGCATGATTTCAACGATCTGATTTCAAATGTTGAAAGAGCAGTGGGGGAATTGCATGCGAAATTAGTGTTGAAGGTGATAACTAGGCAGGTATCCGCTCAGGATGTCGAGGAAGCCAGCGTTCTTCACGGTGGCGTGTGCGTCCTCCGTTCTGGTGTCGGGTACGAGGCGACGGAGGGCCTGCACCGATACCGGGACCTCTCGCGCGAAGTCGCCATTCATGACGTCGTCATAGGTGAATCGAAGGACGATGAATCCGCGCCGTAAAAGTTCTCGATCGCGTTTGAGGTCCTTCTCGCGCTGCTCTTTCGATGAGTGGAAGGCCCACCCATCCACCTCGATGACGATGAAGCCGAGAATGATCATGTCGACCTCGCCGACTCCTTCAATCCAGACACCGACCTGCGGTGTCAACCCCATGTCGATCAGTTGCAAACGGCAACTGTTTCGAGGATTGAGCGGGCTCGATCCGACGACAGGGAGAGAGCTTCTTTGAGGTGAGGCAGTCGGCTGCCCGTTGGTGGGATAGTGAGCGTCGAGACGTCGTAGAGGCCACGATTGCGCGCGGCATCAAGCATGGGCAGCGAGACCTTTAGCGGCATGCAGACGAGCACTCGCTCCAAGACTGTCCCGATGCTGGCTACGTGTGTGCGTTCTTCTTCTTTGCTCAGGACGGGTTCCCAGTGGACGCACACATCGTCGAAACGGCGGAGCTTTGAGTAGTGCATTCCTCGGCTGTGTCTGACGGACAAATGCGTGCGCTGTGGGAGTTCCCCAGTGGCGACTGGCAGGTCATAGAACTTCGCTGCACTCACACATGAGAGGCAAGCGTTGTATACGAAAGCGCGTACCTGATCTAACGTGTACCTGGTGTGGTCGTAGATCCAACCGCGGTAGTGACTGATGCCAGCTGGCAGCGTTGAAGGAGTGAGGTCTGCGTGGCGCAGGCTTGAAATTTTGGTGATGCCTTGTCGTTTACGTAGCTCTTCGTTGAGATCCATGCATAGATCGTGCTACTTTGTGACGCTTTGTGTGAGCTGTTTGAAAAATCTGTGGATAACTAAGAAATTTCGCATGCAATTCCCTGCCGAGGTCTATTTGGTGCCTCGCGAAAACCGCATGATTTCAACGATCTGATTTCAAATGTTGAAAGAGGGGTGGGGGAATTGCATGCGGAATTGATAGGGGGCCAGTATTGCCGCCGAATAGAGCGAGCGGCCACCTTGCGGTAGCCGCTCGCTGCGTGTATGGAGGCCTGCGCGGTGCCTCAGTCCGGCAGGGACGCTCCCGCCTCGGTGAGGAGAGTGCGGATCTGCTCCTCGACGCCCTTCGTGCCGCGGCCCATCGCGACCAGCTTGCCGTCCGCGCCCGCGATGAAGTGCGTCGGCCACGCCGTCGCGCCGTAAGCCTTGAAGGCCTCGAGGTCGGGGTCCAGAGCCACCGGGTAGGTGATGCCCAGCTTCTCGATCGACGCGTTCACGACCGAGGCGTCACGCTCGTAGGCCTGCTGGGGCGAGTGCACGCCCACGACGACCAGGCCGTAGTCCTTGTACTTCTCGTAGATCGCCTCGAGCTCGGGGATCTCGCGCTGGCAGTTCGTGCACGAACTCGACCAGAAGTCCACGAGCGTCACCGTGCCGGACGGCTGGCCCAGGGAGTTGAGCCACTCCGAGGCCTGGAGCGTCGGCATGGCACCGCAATCCTTCGCGCCGCCTCGTGCGCACTGCGCGAAGTCGGTGCTCGCCTCGACCTCCTTCTCGGGCTCGCACGTGCCGTCCTCACAGGCGCCTTCAGTGCTGGCCTCGAGCGAGGCCGTGTAGTCGGGGATCATGCGCTGCAGCGCCATCGGGGCGTCCGTCGCGATACCCAGCGCGAGCGCGATCATGGCCACGCCCGCGGCGATGCGCAGGGGGCGCTGGCGGGTCTTCAGGAAGCGGGCCGCGACGCCCGAACCGGCGATCGCGACGATCATCAGCGGGATCGACACGCCGATCGCGAAGGAGATGGCCAGGCCGATGATGTGCCACGTGATCTGCCCGGAGCTCGAGGCCACGATGATCGAGGTCAGCACAGGACCCGCGCACGGCACGAACGCCGCGCCCAGGACGAGGCCGAGGCCGAAGCCTGCGCTGTCGCCCGTCGTACGAGGTGCCAGGCGGGCGAAGGGGCGCTCGAGCACCTCCATGATCTTCGGGACGATCATGCCGATACCCACGGCCAGCAGCAGGATGATGCCGGTCCAGCGGATCAGTGCCTGCGGCAGGTTCAGCAGGCTCAGCAGCGCCGAACCCGCGACCGTGATGATCATGAACGAGGTGACGAGGCCCAGGACGATGAGCACGGGACGACGCGTCACCGACTCGCTGCCGTCGGCCTTCACGGCTGCCTTCTTCGGAGCTTCCCCGCCCAGGTTCACGCCCGGCGCGAGACGGAAGAGCGATGAATCAACGCCCGCCTTGCTTTCCTCAGAGGAACGTGCGGCCTCGTTCGAGGAGGATGCTGAGTCGCGGGAGCCAGCGGCTCCCAGGAAGAGTGCGGGTAGGACGGGAAGGATGCACGGGGAGATACCCGTGATGAAGCCACCAAGAAGGCCTAGCAAGAGGAACATAGGTTCACCTTACTTGGAAGTAGTTGAAAATGCACGCTACTTGTCCGTTGTACGCACGAAACCGGATGGCATGGCCGGTCCCTGAAAAGTCGCATGCAATTCCCCTGCGTGTCCTACAAATACATAATTTAATTCGTTGAAATCATGCGGATTGTGAGGAAGTGATGCGTCAGTCCTCAAGGGAATTGCATGCGACATTATGGGGGTGCCGGTGCGTGAGTCGCGCCTACAGCGACAGGACCAGGTCCGCGCGCTCCTTCGTGCGATCGACGAGGGCCATGTTCGCCGCGTCCACCGTGCGCACCCAGTGCGCGGCGTCCGCGCGGTCCCGGCCGAAACTCACGTGGCGGTCGATCAGGCGCGAGGCAAGCTCCTCGAAGGGCGTATCGATGAATACGAGCAGGTCGATGAGGCCGCGCACGTCCGCCCAGCCGGGCAGCTCGAGACCCAGGTAGTTGCCCTCCGTGATGACGACGCCGTCGACCTCGACGGGCAGAGAGGCGGCGACGGGCTCGTGCAGGTCGCGCCGGTAGTCGGGGGCGAGGACCACGCCGTCCGCGCGGCGCACGCGCCCCAGGAGAGCGACGTATCCGCCCACGTCGAAGGTGTCGGGCGCGCCCTTGTGGTCGGCGATCCCGCGCGCGGCCAGCACCGCGTTGGACATGTGGAAGCCATCCATGGGCGCCAGGCCAGCGACCGCGATGCCGGCCTCGGGCAGGGCGCGCGCCAGTTCGGCGGTGATCGTTGTCTTGCCGGTCCCGGGAGGGCCGGTCAGGCCCAGCACGCGCACGGGGTCACCGAGGCGGGCGCGCTCGGCCACGGCCTCGACGATGCGCCGGGTGATCGACGAGGCCTGGGCGCACTCAGGAGAGGCAGCAGCCGACTGCGGTCCTGAGCTCGCCCGTAAGGAAGTCACGGCTTGATGACGGGCAGCGTCGACCAGGGGAAGTTGATCCACTTGTCGGTGTACGCCCACACGTAGTCGGGCTCGATGATGGACACGGGCTTCTTGTAGATGACCACGCTGCGCGCCTCGACGCGCACGGCGGCGGAGCCGTCGAGAGAGAGGCCGTGCTCGTCGATGAGGTCCATGACCATCTTGAGGGTCTTGCCGGAGTCGGCGACGTCGTCGACGACGAGGACGCGCTTGCCGTCCATCGCGGAGACGTCCATGAGCGGGGGAAGCAGCTGGGGCTCCTCGAGGGTTTCGCCGATGCCGGAGTAGAACTCGACGTTCATGGTGCCGATGGCCTTGACGTCCATCGCGTAGGCGATGGCGCCAGCCGGGATGAGGCCGCCGCGCGCGATGGCGACGATCAGGTCCGGGATCCAGCCGGAGTCGACGATCTGCTGAGTGAGCTCACGGGACGCGTCGCCAAAGCCCTCCCAGGTGAGGACCTCGCGGTCGGGAGCGGTGCTGGCGTCGGGGCTGGCGGTGGTACCCATGGCTTCCTTCTCTCGGGGGTGTTGGAATCAAGGGTATCGCCGTCGGGTGGGTGTGTGCGCGCTCGTACGGGTAATAAAACTGTGACGTGGGCGGATGCGTGCCGCGCGCGCACTCCGTCGGCGTCGGTAACGCTAACGGCGGCGGATCGAGGCGAGCTCGCGCTCGTAGGCGCGCCCGGGTGAGGCGGCCCGCCCGCGGTGCTCCCACGTGAGGATCAGCGCGGGGTTGAAGGCGCGCGAGCACACCCCGCACGAGGAGACGCGGCGCGGTGCCCGGTACAGGCGTCGTGTGGCCCCGCAGCGCGGGCACGTGCCCACCCAGGGCGCGTCCGGGGAGGGCAGGGACGAGGGCAGCCGGGCGGAATCGGGGGCGCCGAGGGCGCGTGCGGCCCGCTTCCACGCGGCGTCGTGCCCGTGCTCAGGGCCGACGAGGGCGTGGGCGATCTCGTGCAGGACGACGCCCCGGATCGTCTCCGCGTCGTACAGGTCGGTGAGCGGCCCGGACAGGCTGATCGTGCGCGATGTGTGCGTGCACGCCCCGGCACGGCGTTTGGCGTGGTCGAAGCGGAAACGCCAGTCGGCCAGCCCAGCCGCGTCCATGAGGGAGCGCGCGAGGGATCGAGCCTCCTCCCGTTTCACCGCGCCCCCGCGAGCACGCCGAGCAGGCGCTTCATGGAGACCTTGTTGGGCGTGCCCAGGGTCTGGGCGAACATGGACACGCGCAGCTCCTCGGCCATCCACCGCGCCTGGGTGAGCGCGGCGTCTCGGCGGGCGTCGTAGGGCCGACGCTCCAGGGCCTCGCGCGTGGCGGCGATCTCGGCCTCGGCCTGGTGGATGCGGTCCATGTCCTCCAGGTCGCGGGCCAGTGCCCCCGGCGACGAGGCGGCGCGCTCGATGCGCACGGCCCCGGCGCGCAGGTAGCGGGCCAGGTGCGGCAGCGCGGAGGCGGGCGTCGCCGACACGAAACCCTCGTAGAGCAGGGTCTTCCCATGCGCCGCGACGTCGCGCGTCGTCTCTTCGAGCGAGGCCTGGGGGTGCGAGCGTACGGCGGCGTCGGCCTCGGCGCTGGCCTCCAGGGCACGCACGACGTGGGAGAGGATCTGGTAGACGCGGTCCTCGTGGGTGTCGCGCGCGGCCGCCACGAGGGTCTCGAAGGCCTCGGGGTCGCGCACGTCGGCCGGTGTACTCAGCTCGTCCACGAGGGCGAGGGCCGAGGCCAGCTGCGCGTCCGCGACCAGGGCCGCCGTGTCCGCGTAGGGGGAGGCCGCGAGCATGAGGGCCTCGCGGCCCGTCCAGCGCGTGGTCACCCGGTTCGTCGCCAGGGCGACGCGGGAGAGCAGCAGGCGGGCGAGGCCGGCGCGGTGCTCGCGATCGGCCTCGGCGGCGCTGGCCATGACGCGCACGCCCGCAGCCGGGGCCGCGGCGCTGCCCTGGGGGACCAGGGCGGGGAAGGCCCGCAGCGTCATCGAGCCCGAGGTCTGCGTGATCGAGCGCGGCAGCGTCGGCATCTGCGTGACGCCGTCCGCGTGGAACGCCGGGTCCGGCGCTGGGGCCGAGGCCTGGGCGTCCTTTGGCGCGTGCGCGCCCCCGTTTGGGGCAGACTGCGCGCCCTTGGGGGTGGGGGAATCCTCCCCACCGCGCGCGGCGGCCTTCTCCGAGGCCCCGCGCCCGCGCTTGTTCCTGCGCGCCTGCTTCTCGCTGGCCTCCTCGAGGGCCGCGCGCACGGCCGTGCGCACCGCCTTGTTCGCGTCGCTGGCGAGGGATCGCTGCAGGTAGGCCAGGTCCTTGCCCGCGCCCAGCTCCTTGCCCGACGCGTCGGTGACGACGAAGGTCATGCGCAGGTGGTCGGGCAGGTGGGCGCGCGCGTGCGCCAGGTCCGCCTCGCTGAGGTCCACGCCGCGCAGGACGCGCACCGCGTGGGCGAGGGCCTCCAGGACGGGGCGCTCGGTGAGGGGGCGGGGCTTGGGCGCCTCGCTCGCGGCGGTCGCTTCGGGACCCTGAGTGGCCGGCGCCTGTGTGGGCGTCTCCTTCTGCGTGGCCTTCTTCGGTGCCTTCGCAGGGGAATTGCGCGTTGAGAGACGGCCGGAGGTCGCGCCCCACGCGGCCAGTCGGCCCATCGCGGCGTCCAGGCTCAGCGGGTCCGGCTCGTCGGAGTCGGCGGCCTTCGTCGCTTTCCCGGAGGACTTGTCCGCCGCTGACGCCACCACGGCCTCGACCGGCTCGTCGCCCGCCTGCTCGATCCAGCGAGCCACCGACGCGGCCACGTCCGGCGCGGGGGCCAGCAGGCGGCGCACGCCCTTGGGCAGCGCGCGGATCGCCTCGGTCAGCAGGTCCTCGCGCATGCCCGGCACCAGCCAGTCCGTGCCCGCGTCGCTCACGCGCTCGAGCACCTCGATCGGGATGCGCATCGACACGCCGTCACGCGGGCTGCCCGGCGCGAACTCGTAGCTCAGGGGCAGCGACAGGTCGCCGCACTGCCAACGATCCGGGAAGCCCTCGCCGGAGGTCGCCTCGCGCGGCATCAGCAGGGACGCCGGGTAAATCAGTAAGTCCGGGTGAGAGCGGCGCTCGTCCTTCCACCAGCGGTTGAACGCCGCCGCGCTGGTCACGTGCTCGGGGATCAAATCGTCGAAGAAACGGAAGCGCGCCTGCTCGTCCGCGACGAGGCCGTGGGTGCGGCTACGGCGCTCAACCTCGCGAGCCTGCTCCACCAGGGCCTCGTTTCGGCGCTGGAAACCGTGCCTCTCCCTCCACTGGCTATCCACCAGGGCGTTGCGAATGAACATCTCGCGGGCCAGCTCGCGGGCCGTCGTCCCCTCGCGCGCGGCCGCCAGCTCCTCGAAATGACGCGGCTCAAACGACCCCGACGACAGGGGATCCTTCGACGCCGACACCAACCCGGCCGCCAGCGCCTCCAGCGACCCCGCGCGCGGAGCGTGAGAGCGCGAGGCGGCCACGGCCTCGTCGATGACGAGATCCCCCAAGCGCCCCAGCAGCACCTCGCGGTCCGCCGCCAGCGTCAGCCCATAGAGGGTCACCCGCTCGCGGACCATCGCCGCGCCCTTCGCGACCGACCAGAACGGCTCCGAATACGAGCGCTTGAGCAGGCCGCGCGCCGCCGGCTCCACCCACTCCGGGCGAATGCGGGCCACCGTGCGTGCAAACAGGCGCGAGGTCTCCACGAGCTCCGCCGTCATCACCCAGGCGGGGTGCCCGCTCACGCCCGAACCCGGCCAGATCGTGAAGTGCGTGCCGCGCGCGCCCTCGTAGTCGCGCTTCGTCTCATCCCACGATCCCAGGTAGGACAGCAGGCCCACCAGCAGCGAGCGGTGCACCTGGTCCGCGTCCACGCTCGCCGTGCCCTGCCCGTAGGCCAGGACCGCGCGAACGGCCGCGTCCTGCGCGCCGCCGAACTGGGCGGCCTCCACGACGTCGCCCGTCGACGGCTCGCCCACCGGCCCCGCGGCGATCCCCAGCGCCCGGGCCATCTGGCGCAGCTGGCCGACCACGTCGCGCCACTCGCGCCACCGCAGGTAGTGGAAAAACTCCGCGCGGCACATGCGCCGGAACGCCGAGCCCGACAGGTCGCGCGCCTGTACCGCCAGGTAGCGCCACAGGTTCAGGTACGTGATGAAGTCCGAATGCGGGTCCGCCAGGCGCGCGTGCGAGGCGTCCGCCGTGCCCTGATGCTCGGCCGGGCGCTCGCGCACGTCCTGGATCGACAGCGCCGCCACGATGACGAGCACCTCCGAGGCGCAGCCCAGGCGCTCGGCCTCCAGGAGCATGCGCCCCAGGCGCGGGTCGATCGGCAGGCGCGCCAGGTCCCGGCCAATGCCGGTGAGCCTGTACTGGGACGAGGCCGGGGCCGCGTCCGCGCCCTCACGATCCTGCGCGAGCGCGCCGATCTCCACCAGGAGGGCCACGCCGTCGCGCACCGCGCGCCGATCCGGGGCGTCCAGGAACGGGAAGTCCTCGACGGCGCCCAGGCCGAGGGACGCCATCTGCAAGATGACGCTGGCCAGCGACGTGCGCAGGATTTCCGGCTCCGTGAAGCGCGGACGCGACAGGTAGTCGGCCTGCGAGAACAGGCGGATTGCCACGCCCTCCGCGACTCGTCCGCATCGGCCCGCGCGCTGGTTCGCGCTCGCCTGGCTGACCGGCTCGATCGGCAGGCGCTGTACCTTCGTCTTGTTGGAATAGCGGGAAATACGCGCCAAACCCGGGTCGATGACGTAGCGGATGCCCGGCACCGTCAGTGACGTCTCCGCGACGTTCGTCGCCAGGACCACGCGGCGCAGGCGGTGCGGCTCGAACACGCGATGCTGCTCGGCCGCCGTCAGCCGCGCGTACAGCGGCAGGATCTCGATGTCTCCCGGACGCGCGCCCTTGTCGTCTCCCGCGCGCCGGCCTCGTCCCTTCAAGTGATCGAGGAGGGCCGCCTCCGTGTCGCGGATGTCGCGCTCGCCGGGCAGGAAGACCAGGATGTCGCCGTCGCCCTCCGCGCTCAGCTCGTCCACCGCGTGACAGATCGCGGTCTCCACATCGATGTCCTCGCCCATGCCGTAGCCCAGCGTCGCCAGCTCGTCGTCCGGGTCCTCCAAGACCAGCTGCATCGGGCCGGACTCGGTGACCTCGGTGGTCTCGATAATCTCGATGGGATCGTCCGCCTGCTTGCCGGAGGCCTCGGACGTGTACGACGAGGGCGTCGTCGGGCCGAGGGGACGGTAGCGGATCTCGACCGGGTAAGTGCGGCCCGACACCTCGATGACCGGCGCGGGCTCGATCAGGCGACCCGAACCGGGAGCGCCCTCCCACGTGCCGAAATGGCGCGCGAAACGATCCGAATCGATCGTCGCCGACGTGATGATGACCTTCAGGTCCGGGCGCGCGGGCAGCAGGCGCGCCACGTAGCCCAAGATGAAGTCGATGTTCAGGCTGCGCTCGTGGGCCTCGTCAATGATGAGCGTGTCGTAGCGGCGCAGCATCGGATCCGACTGAATCTCCGCCAGCAAGATGCCGTCCGTCATGAGCTTGACGAGGGTCGTGGGGCCGACCTCGTCCGTGAAACGCACCTGGTAGCCGACCACCTGGCCGCGCTCGCGGCCCACGGTCTGGCCCAGCTCGTCGGCGATGCGATCCGCGACCGAACGCGCCGCGAGCCTGCGCGGCTGGGTGTGCCCGATCATGCCGGCGACGCCGCGGCCCAGCTGCATGCAGATCTTCGGCAGCTGCGTCGTCTTGCCCGAGCCGGTCTCGCCCGACACGATGACCACCTGGTGGTCTCGGATGGCCTGGGCGATCTCATCGCGGCGGGCGCTCACCGGCAGATCCGGGAAGGAAATGACGGGGATTGCCGCGGCGCGCTCTGCTAGTTGCTCCGGCGTGAAAGGCTTGAATGGGCGCGCGTGCTCGCGGGGGCGCCTGCGTCCGGCGTTGCGCGGGCGCGGTTTGCGTGCTTTGGGCGTGGCGGAGCGAGAGTCAGGCATGATAGAGCCAGTCTAGTCGCTGGCCAGAGGCGGCCGCCCGGCACCTGGCGGCGTGGCAGCAGTGGAAGGCGTGACACACCCAAAGTCGCATGCAATTCCCTTGGGTCAGTTTTTGAGTGCGGCTTAAATCCGCATGATTTCAACGGTCTGATTTCAAACGTTGAAATAGGTGCGAGGGAATTGCATGCGACATTTGGGGGTAACTGTTGGGTGAGGGCGTGGGTGTGGGTGAGGGTGTGACGAGTCTGGGCCGTCAGGCGGAGGCCTCGTCCTGCAGGTCCTCGTCGAAGCGAGTCACGGGAGGCTCCAGGCGCAGATCCACGAGGTCACGCGCCAGCTGGTCGATCTCCTCGCCCAGGTACACGCGCTCCCTCCACGAGGCCGGGATACCCTCGATCCCATAGAAAGCGCCGCCCAGCTGCCCGTAGATCGCAGCGTTCGTGTCCGAGTCGCCGCCCATGTTCGAAATCGCCAGGGTCGCGTCCTTGAAGGACGGGAAATCTAGGAGGCCGTGCACCGCCAGGCGCAGGCCGTTGACGATGTAGCCGCTTGTCTCCGCCTCCCACGAGGCACGAACCTGCGGATCGGGGCTGATCACCCTTGCGGCCATGTCGTCGAACGCCGCGCCCGTTGACGCCCACGACACGTCCATGAGCTGCTCCGGGGACCACCCCAGCAGGGCGCCCACCAGCAGGGCGGCGAAGACCTCGGTGGCGGCCTCGGCCTCGACCGAGAAATGCGTCTCGCGCGCGCTCAAGCGAGCGGTCGTGACCACCTCGCGCGGGGAACGCGAGCGGAAACCCGCGATCACCATGGGCGCCAGGCGCATAATCGCGCCGTTACCGGCACTGTTCGAGCGCTCGGCGGTCACCGGCACGCGCTGTTCGTGCTCGTAATCGAACAGCGCGGCACGCACCTGGCCGCCGATATCGAAACACCTGTCCGTCGACGAGCGATAACCCTTCGAATACCAGCGCTGGTAGCGCTCCATCACGTCAAAGGAGTCGTAGCGGCCCTTCGCCAGCAGGGAGTCCGCGATGCATAGCGCCATCGATGTGTCATCCGTCCACTGCCCGGGCTTCAACAGGAAGGGGCCGCCGCCCACCATGTCCGTGATCGGCTCGAAGGTGCCCGCCCACTTGAACTCATTCGTGGTGCCCACCGCGTCGCCGACAGCCAGGCCCATGAGAGCGCCGCGCGCCCGAGAAAGAAAATCCGTCATGACCCTAGTGTGACACAGGGACACCGCATCTGGGCCCCGGCCTCCGCTTCGCGAACCCCCGAGGTCAGGGGAGCGCGCGGGTCAGCCCCGGCCTCGTCCCCGCTGGAGACGAGGCGTCAGGCGATCGACGTGCCGAACAGTGAGCCCAGCAGGTACGTCACCCCCGCGGCGCCGTAACCCACGACGAGCTGGCGCAGCGCGCGGGGCGCGGGGGACTGACCGGACAGGATGCCGACCACGCCGCCCGTAAACAGCAGGGCGACGCCGACGATCACAGCCGCGACGACAATCGCGGTCATGCCGGTCATGCCCAGCAGGTAGGGAATCAGAGGGAAGAACGCGCCCACAGCGAAGAAACAGAACGAGGACAGCGCCGCCTTCATGGGTGTGCCCACCTGGTCCCCCGCGCCGTCCGACTCGGGGCTACCGCCCAGTGCGGCGCGTACCGCGATCGCGCCGGACTCGCCGGTCGCAGGCTTGGCGAGGCGTGCGAAAACCTGCCTCGCGTGCCGCTCGGCCTCCTCCTCGCTCTCGCCGCGCGCACGGAACACAAGCGCCAGCTCGTTCGCGTCCACGTCCAGGTCCGGCACCGCCTGATGCGCGTCCGGGTCGGGGATCGAGGCATCGAGCAGTTCGCGCTGACTGCGCACGCTCACCCACTCGCCGGCCGCCATCGACAGGGCGCCCGCGAGCAGGCCCGAAATGCCCGTCAGGAGAACGACGTGGGGCTCCATGCCCGTCGCCGCCACACCCAGCACGAGCGCCAGGTTCGACACGAGGCCGTCGTTCGCGCCAAAAACCGCCGCGCGGAACGTGCCCGCCAGGGTCTCGCGGGACTTCGCCGCCAGGGAACGAATGACCTCGGCGTGAATGTGCTCATCCGCCTGCATGTGCGCGGGCACGTCGTCATCCACGTCGCGGGCGGAACGCTGCTCCGCGCGCTGGGCCATCGCCAGAATGAAAATCGTGCCAAAGAGGTGCGCGAGGACCGACGCGGCGCGCGTGCGCAGCGGCGGCTTCGGGGCGGGCAGGGCTCGATCACCCAGGCGCGCCAGCCAATACTCCTCGTGGCGGCGCTCCGCCTCCTCGAGCTGCAAGAGGACCGCGCGCTCCTCGCCCGTCCGGCGCTCGGACAGGTCGCGGTAGGTGCGGGCCTCCATGCGCTCCTCGGCCAGGTGCTTGCGCCAGCGCTTAAGCTGCGCGCGCGTGGGCTCCTGGCCGTCGGTCAGCGGGTCCGCGTTCATGGCCTCGTTCCCTCGCGCGCTCAACGCTGCGTCGTGGAAGAGGTGGTCTGCGCGTCGACCGTCGTCGGCTGGGAGGCGGGGGCTCCGAAGAGGCGTTCCTTCACGGCATCGGCGACCTTATCGGTGACCTGTTCGCCGCCCGCGCGCACGATGTCGGACATCTTCTGGCCAGCCGCATCCAGGGGGCGTGCCACGATCGGGAAACGGCGCAGCTTCGAGGCGTTCGCGCGAATCTGCTCGTAGCGCTCGCGGCCTGCTCGGGTGCCCAGGACGTATCCGATGCCAACTCCGATGAGGATTCCAGTCTTGGTTCCCATGAATGTCCTTCTCTCGCTGCAAGTGGTGGGGCGTCCCGTTGTGGTGGGTGTTTCGCAAGCCCCGTGGGCGCGGCTCTCACCGGCGCGTATGCGTCCCATCTTAGTGGTGCTGCCCGCCGTGCCGCACGATCCTCACCATGAGTGGGGATTATTCACGGATGCTTCTAGTCTCAGGTGTCCTCTTGTCACATTCGTGCACAGTGTGGGCCCCTCTTTCCGTGAGCGGCCCTCACACGCTATGTTTATAGCGTGAGCCAGGTAACGATTGAGACGCCCCGGGGAGTATCCCTCTCCGGTACATTCACGCGTCCCGTGGACTGCCGCGACGCCGCGGTGATCTTTTCTCACACCTTTTTGTCGGATCGTCACGCATCGGGCATGTTTGACTCACTCGGTCGTGCGCTGCGTCGGGCCGGCTATGCGACTCTCAGCTTCGACTACTCCGGCCACGGCGCCTCGGGCGACGAAATCATCACCTTCGACCCCCTCATCGAAGACTTCCGCTCCGCGTCCGGCTGGCTCGCCGACCAGGGCTTCGCACGCCAAATCTGCGTCGGCCACGAGTTCGGCGCCGCCGTCGCACTGCGCTCGCGCCCGCCCGCCTTGCAGACATACGTGCTGGTCTCCCCGGTCCTCGGCCCCCTGTCCTACGACTGGAACCTCGTGTTCTCCGACGTGCAGCTCTCCGATCTCGAGCACCACGGGGCCACGACCGTGCCCGACGACTCAGAGTCCGTGCGCCAGCAGTTCACGATCTCCAAGCGCACCCTCGCCGACATGTCCATGGTCTCCGGCGAGGACGCGCTGCGCGGCCTCAGCGTTCCCGTGCTCATCACGCACGACTCCTTCGATGAGGAGACCGGTCTGCTCGACCGCACGCGCGAGGTCTTCCACTTGCTGCCCGACGGCTCCCTCGTCGAAATGACCGCTGCCCCCGAAGGCATCGCGGGCGAGTACACGCCGGTCGACGGCGTGCCCGTCATCGACGAGGCCGTGGATCGTGCGCTCGCCGCCTCCGGTTCGGCGCACCTGCCCGTGCTGACGGATGTCGCCGCCGAGTGGGCGAGCCGCTGGGTGCCCGTGAGCCGCTGATCGCCTGATTTCCGGCGGTGCTTGTTGCCCCGCTGGTGTTCCGGGCGCCGCTTGTGTGTTTGGGCCGGGCTGCTTGGTGTGCTCGTGGGCGGTGGCCCGCCCGCGAGCCGTCCGCGCCGCGAGCTTCGCTCGGCGCGTCGTCTCGAAGCCCGGCCAGGCCCCGCCGCCGCCCCCGAGGCGGCCTCCAATCGGGCGGGGCTTGGGGCGCGTGTGCTTGCTCTGGCCCCGCCGCCGCCCACGGGCGCCGCAGCCAGGCCCACCAATCCCTCCGGTGCCCTCCACACCGGCGGCGCCTGGTCCACAATCAATTTCGCATGCAATTCCCCCACGACTCTTTCAAACCATGAATTTTGATTGTTGGAATTGCAACGTTTTCAGACGTTGTTGAAACTTCTTCCAATCGAATTGCATGCGACTTTTCTGGGGCCTGGTCCTGCCGAGACCTTCGGGCTCCGTGGCCTGGCTCTGTGTCTCGAGGTGTGCTTGGTTTCTCCGGTGTCCGCCGCGCCGGGGGTGCTTCGAGGGGGTGTATGAAAGAAATATCGCCCCTGCGTAGCATCGTGTGGTTGTGTGGGGTGTCTCTGTGAAAGAAATATCGCCCCAGCACGGTGAAAATGGTCGGAAATTGGGCATTTTGGGTGTGTGTGGGCGATGAAAATTTCATGATGGCCCGATCCATGCCGTGCAGGGGTGGAAAATGTTTCATCTGGGGTGCCGGATCCCCGTGCAGGGGTGGTTTTTCTTTCGCTTCTTGGTTCTGTGAGGCAGCACTGACGCCCACTATGCACCGCGCGGTGCGGGAGGGGTGATCGGGGAAGAAAACTCCGCTCCGTGCAGTGAGGGTGTGTCTTGGTACGGGATACTGCTCGCCCTGCAGGGCGAGTTTTGTACCGGGTTGGCCCGCAAGGTAGCGAGTGGGGAAAGTTATGGACCTGTCGGTGCCAGGAAGGACGCCTATTTGGCAGTCGTTGTCCCAGGGGCGACCCGCACTGAGGCAGGCAGAACTACCGTTGTGCCTCCTCAGCCACCTACCAGCCGCGCACCAGCTCTGCGAGAACCGGGGAAGCCAGCCACTGCCTCGTGCCAAAAGAGGACACGGACACCGCGGCGACGGACGATGCAAAACGGATGAGGCGCTCCGGGTCCGCGTCCCCGCCGCGCTCGATTGCCCACGCGAAAGCCCCGTGGAAGGCGTCGCCTGCGCCCAGCGTGGACGCGTCCGGGACGGCTTCGATGGGAACCTCGCCGCTCGCGCCATCCCACCAGTACTGCACGGAGCGATCCCCGCGCGTGCGAACCGTGCGCGTGATGCCGAAGCCCCGCAGGAACTCGGCGACCTGCGCCCCGTCCGGGCGCGCCATCAGCGGCGGCGCGAAATCCTCCGACACGACAGCGATGTCGACGAAGCCCAACAGGGGAGTGAGCCAGTCCTTCCACGAGCCGCCGTCCAGGATCCGCGGGTGGGGTGGGCGCGCCTCGAGCGGGGCGAACGGGTCCTCCCCGTCAACTTCGGGCACGCCCAGGGTGAGGGCCGCATGCGCGAGCGCCGGGTTGTGCCCGTCGATGAGGACCGCGCCCACGCGCTCGGGCAGCTCCGCCGCAACACGCTCCGGGTCGGCGTCGAGCCGCGCGTTCGTGGAAGCCACCATGCGACCGCGCGGGTGCTCGATGATCGAGGAAACGGCGGGCTCGCGCGACGCACGGGATGAGGTCGGGGCGCTCTCACGCTCGCCCGCGTCGGTGGGGTGCTCGCCCGCCTCGGGAGCGGGGGATGCGGCAGGCGCCGTCGCGTCCAGGACGCGCACGCCCACGGCCGCCAGGTCGGCCGCCAGGAAGGCTGACACCGGGCCTTCGCCGAGGGCTGTCAACAGAGTCGGTGCTTCCTCAGAGTAAGCGCGAGTGCTCGAGGCGGCCCCGGCCTCGTCGCCAGAACCATTGAGAACGCGCGAGGCCTCGCACAGCGCCGCGTACGTGACGGCCGCGTTCGTCGCGGGACCGCCTGCGGCCATCGTGAAGTCCGTCGACGTGACCTTGAGCAGCGGGTCCGGCCCGTGGTCGAGTCGATGCAGGACATCCAGGGTCGTGAGCCCGGCGAAGAGAGCAGTCATAGGGACATTGTCTCACCCGGTAGCCGCGTGAGACAGTGTGCTTGCGGCTCTCGCTGACAGGCCGACAAAACCTGTAGCATATGAACAACGACACTCATCGACTCTTTCGGATCGCCATGCACCTGCTCGACGCGCTGAATAACTCCCTGCCCGAGGTCTTCCGAGCCATCGACCTCATGGGCGTTCTCCTCAATGGCATCCTCGGCGGCAAGGTCGCCCGAGAGCGAAACTTTGATGCCGTCGGCTTCTGCATTCTCGCGATCATGACGGCGCTCGCGGGCGGCATGATCCGTGACCTGCTCCTGACGACCCGCACCGGAGCGCCCGTCGCCATCACGGACCCCTACTACCTGTGGTTCGCGATTGTTGGCGCCCTCATTGCGATGGCCTTCCGCATGGATTCGCGCACGTGGTCGGTGCTCCTCGTTATTGCCGATGGCATGGTGCTGGGCTGTTGGAGCGCGACCGGTGCGATCAAGACTCTCGATGCGGGCTTTGCGATCATGCCGGCGATCCTCCTGGGCATCATGACGGCGATCGGCGGTGGCATGGTCCGCGACATCTCCGCAGGTCTGGTCCCGCGCGTCTTCGGCGGCAACAACCTCTACGCAACCCCCGCGTTCGCGTGCTCGCTGGTCACCGTCATCTTCTGGCACATGGGCCAGCCGGTCCTGGGCATGGGCGCGTCCATCATCGTTGGCCTCGTCTTCACGGGAATGGCGCACTGGCGCCGCTGGAGGCTCCCGCAGACCCGCGAGTGGACCATCACTCTCACATACTCGCAGTTGAAAGCTCTGCGTAGAGGCAGGCGTTAGTATGGCGGTGTGACTCCCAAATCAACACCCGATTCGTCAACTCCCGCCGCGTCGGCCCCCGCTGGGCGTAAACATTTCAAGACGTGGCACCTGTCCATGATGGCCCTGGGCCTCGCCATTGGCGCCGGCTTCTTCCTGGGCACGGGTTCAGCGATCCATCAGGCCGGACCCGCCGTCATCGCGTCCTATGCGCTGGCCGCGATTATCGTCGTATCGGTCATGCTGGCCCTTGCCGAGCTGGCCTCGTCCCTGCCGTCGACGGGTTCCTTCTCCTCCTATGCCGAGGCCGGAATCGGTCGGTGGGCAGGGTTCACGATCGGGTGGCTGTATTGGGTCATGCTGATCATGGTGTCGGGCCTGGAAGTGACGGGCGCGGCGACGTTCTTCGTCGGCTGGTTCCCCGCGGTTCCGCAGTGGGTGGTTGCCCTCGTTATTGTCGTTGTTATTGGGGGTATTAACCTGCTGGCGGCAGGGCAGTACGGCGAAATTGAGGCCTGGCTGTCGATGGTGAAGATCGTTGCGATCATTGCCTTCCTGGGTGTGGGTGCCTATCTTGTCGCGCGCACGGCGATCGTCGGCCCCCTGCCGGGGCACGAGGGCCTCCTACAGAACGTCCTGGGACACAACGGATTCATGCCGAATGGACTGTCTGGTGTCGCAGTCGCGCTCCTGGCCGTCATCACGTCCTTCGGCGGCCTTGAGATCGTGACGATCGCCGCGGCCGAGGCCGAGGATCCCCAGGCCGCCATGAGCAGCGCCATCCGCTCGGTCGTCACCCGCATCCTCGTGTTCTACGTCGGCTCCGTCATCCTGCTGATCGCGCTGCTGCCGTGGGATAGCGAGGCGATGAATACGAACGCCTTCGCCGCCGTTCTCGAGATGGCGGGTGTCCCCGCAGTCGGGACGCTCATGAACGTCATTATCTTTATGGCGCTCATCTCCGCGTTCTCCGCGAACATTTACGCTTCCTCCCGCATGGCGTACTCCCTGTCAGCCCGAGATATGGGTCCGCGTTGGCTGCTGGGTGCGTCCGCGTCCAACAAGGCCCGTGTGCGCTCCGTCGTCGAGGCCGCCCTCGAGGATGACGAGGCCGTCCTGGCCGCCGAGCTTGCGGGAGACATCGAGGCGGGGCGTACCCCGAAGCGTGCAGTCGGCCTCGTTGTGGTCCTGGCGCTGCTGGCGGTTCTGGGCAACTGGTACCTGCCCGGTTCGATCCTGACGATGCTCATCAACGCGATTGGCATGGTTCTGCTCATCGTGTGGACGTTCATTATCATCTCGCTGATGCGCCTGCATCCCTCCTTGGAACGCTCGGGTTCGCTCGTGATCCGTATGCCCGGGTGGCCGTGGCTGCCGTGGCTGGTCCTGGCTGGCCTGGGTGGGATTGGTGTCCTCATGCTCATGAGCGACGAGGGTCGGGCTCAGTTGATCTCGATGGGTGCTCTCACGCTCATCATCATCGCGATTTACTTCGTGCGTCAGCTGGTGCTGTCGCGCAAGCGAGCCTAGTTATCCACAGGCACTTGCCGCCGGGACGCAGATGCCGGTGGGTCGGTGCATCATGAGGGCACCTCGGATGGCCGGGGTGCCCTCATTGCGTGGGCGCTGTGAGAGAAAGGAGAGGGAGATGGCGCGCAAGCGGCGCAGGAGCATCGGGGACACGATTGTTCTGCTGGTGATCGTCGCTGCCCTCGTGTGGGTGTTCGCGCCCGGCGTTGGGTGGGATCTGCTGGGCTTGCGCTCGCGCCTGGGGTGGCCGCCGCTGCGCAGCGGGCAGGCGCTGTCCTCCCTGCCGGATAGCGAGGCGGCCCGGCAGCTGCGCGAGCTCACGGTTCGGGAGTCGGTCGACGATCCTTCCGCGCCGGCGTACGACCGCGAGGCCTTCGGGCAGCGGTGGGCGGACACCGACCATAACGGCTGCGACACCCGAAACGACATCCTTGCCCGCGACCTGGCGCGCCCCACCTTCAAGCCCGGCACGCACGACTGCGTGGTCTTGTCGGGCACCCTCGCCGAGCCCTACACGGGTGCCACGATCGAGTTTCAGAGGGGGGACAAGACCTCGTCCCTGGTGCAGATCGACCATGTCGTCGCCCTCGCGGACGCGTGGCGATCGGGCGCCTGGCAGTGGGACGCGCAGCGCCGCCAGGAGTTCGCTAACGACCCGGAAAACCTGCTCGCGGTGGATGGAGCGGCGAATGAGGACAAGTCGGCCTCGTCCGCGGACCAGTGGCTGCCGCCCAATACCGCGTTCCACTGTGACTATGTGAAACGTCAGATCGCCGTCAAAAACGCGTATGGGCTGAGTGTGACCCGTGCAGAACAGGACGTGCTCGCCGAGCAGCTGTCAGCCTGTGCCGGGTGAGTGGGCGCGGGCCTTCCCCGTGCGCTGAATCGTCACCGCGCGCAATTCTGACCAACAATTTCCAGCGGATTCCCAGGCCTTTTCTCACATTGTGTCCATCGCGTGTGGAACTGAGCGCACGTCCGCAACATTGCCCGATAACGCCGGTAATGTTCCCCTCAAGGAGAGGGGTGACATGTACACGGCAGTCAACTGGGCGCTTGATCTGGGGCTTTACGCCGCCGTCTGCGTGATCACGTGCGCGCTGTGGTGGTTTCTCGGACGCCGCTCAGACCGTGCCGCCTTCGTTTCTCCGGCATCGACACCCGATACGTCTTCGTCGTCTGGTTCGAGTGGTTCGCACTTAACGGTCTCCGATGCCCTGCCGCTCATCTATCGTCGCTCGAAACAGACGGGTGCGCTCCTGCCTCGCGAGGAGAACCCGGACACCCCGATGACGGCAGAGATTCCCGTGGTCGCGGCCCCCGCCTCGACAATGTGGAGGCTCCCGCGCGCGCTGCCTCTCGTCTGGATCCTGTACCTCGCGGGCCTGCTAATCTTCACCCTCCTGCCCCTGCCCTCCGACCCGGTAGCCGCGTGCGCTGCGATCATCCACTGGGACAACTACGTGCCTTTCGGGTCCTTCGTGGCCGTCGCTGACCAGTTCCGCGACGGGGAGAGCCTGCGCGGCACCCTGTACGCGCTATCGATCCTGCTCAACATCGCGCTGTTCGTGCCGCTCGGAGCGCTCGCGGAGACCACGTGGCGCATCCGGCGCATGCGCCGCGCGCCCGAGGGTGCGCCCGCTGACGGGTCTCGCCTGGCCCGTTCGATCCCGCACCGCCGCGTCCTGGCGTGGGTGGCGATCGGCTGCGTCGTCTCCTGCCTCATCGAGCTGACCCAGTACACGGGCCTGTTCGGTGTCGTTCCCTGCACCTACCGCGTCGTCGACATCGATGACGTCATCATGAACACGCTGGGCACCTACGCGGGTGTGCGCCTGCTGCCCTTCATGGCGCGCAACTCGCGCTTCATGGGCGCGTAGCTGGCTACAGCCAGCCGGCCGCGCGAGCCAGGGACGCTGCCTCGGCGCGCGTGCGTGCGTCCATCTTCAGCATCGCCGAGGACACGTGGTTGCGCACCGTTCCCTGGCTGAGCCCCAGCGAGTGGGCAATGTCCGCGATGGTCCCGCCTCCCTCGACCTCGCGCAAAACATCGGCCTCGCGGTCCGTCAGGGGCGAAGATCCAGTCGATAGAGCCTCCAAGGCCAGGGATTGGTCAATGGCACGGCCCCCCGCGGCCACGGTGCGCACACCGTCCGCCAAGGTTTCGACCGGCGCGTCCTTCACCATGAAGCCCGTAGCGCCCGCGTCGAGGGCGCGCTGCAGGTATCCCGGACGTCCGAACGTCGTCACGATCAGCACGCGCACGCCGGGAAAACGCGCGCGGATCGCCTGCGTGGCCGTGATGCCGTCCATGTGAGGCATCTCGACGTCGATGATGGCAACGTCGACGGGGGCGCTTGCGCGGGCCGGCGCGTCCGCTGATGCCAGGCGCGCCAGCTCCTCGAGGGCCTGCGCGCCATCGGCGGCCTGCGCGACAACCTCGATGTCGCGCTCCAGGTCCAGCAGCCCCGCCAGGGCACCGCGAATCATCGCCTGGTCATCGGCCACGAGTACCCGAATCGGCACGTCACCCTCCTGTCTGCGCTTGGGGTACTAGGCTAGCGCAGGTCGCAGGATCATCTCTCGGGTGTGCTCACCCCTCAGGACGAGTGGGCGTTGGGTTCGGAATCGAAGGCCAACGAGAGCGTCCACGTGGAACCCGACGCGCCCCACGTGAGTGTGCCCTCGTCGCCGACCAGCTCGGACAGGCCCGCGAGGCCCGCCCCCGACCCCGCGCTCGACGCGGCGTAAGCGGCCGTGTATCCGTCGTTCGTGACCGTCACCCCGTCAGGGCGCAGGCGAATACGAACCCACGAGGGGTGCGCGTGCAGGATCGCGTTCGTGGTGCCCTCTCGGATCACGTGTGCGGCCGCGGCCGAACGAGGACCCGACGGCGGCTCGCCCTCGCTGGCAATGTCCGCGTCGATGCGCGCGACCTCCAGGAGGGCGCGGGCCTCCTCAAGCTCCTCGACGGGGGACAGGGCCCGCGTGGCCGCCACGATGCGGCGGACGTCAGCCAAGGCCTCGTTCGACTGAGCCGTGACCGAGCGCAGCTGCTCGCGCGCCTCCTCCACACGCCCCGCCTCCAGGAGACGACCCGCCAGCTCCGAGACCATCGTGATCCCCGTCAGCGAGTGCCCGAGGATATCGTGCAGGTCCGTACTCAGACGCGCCCGTTCGGCGGCCTTCGCGCGCTGGATCGCGTCCTGGCGGCGCAGGCGTTCACGGGCCGAGCGCTCCATGCCCCAGCGAGCCAACCCGACGAAGCCGATGAGGAGGGCCAGGTACCAGATCATCCATACCGGCTCTCCCTCGGCATAGGCGGCTACGCTGGCGATGGCGACGATCGGTACGACGCCCGCGACAATGTATCTGCTTGGCGCCTGAAAGATCCACGCGACCAGCAGATACGACGTCAGCATGAACGCGTAAGGGAAACCGACGGAGGCCGCGTAGACGAGGTAGATGACCGTCACCGCGGCCAGCGCCGCGTGGGAGAGGATGAACGGCCTCGTGAAGGAGTTGCGCGCGGGCAGAGGATTGGTCAGCCATGCCGCCGAGTTAGCGGCCGCGAGGAGGGCGCACAGCCCGATGATGCTCGCGCGCTGGGCCGTATCCGTCAACTCCAGGGCGTAGGCCAGGGGAAACCCCATGAACAGCATCCACGGGGCCGCCCACGCCAGGGAGATCAAGCGCTCCTTCATGGCAACAGCCTATCGACCCGTGTCGTGGGATGCGCCCCACCAGGCGATGCCGGCCGTGATGACCGCCCACCCGGCGATGTTGAGCCACGCGGCGGTCGGCATCGTCACGGTTCCGGCGACCGCGTAGATCGCCTGGACGGCGCCGTAGAGGGGCGTGAAGGGCGCGATCTGTGCGACGAAGGGCGGCAGCTGGTCCAGCGGGATGAACATGCCGGACACGAATGCGCCCATCAGCATGACGAATGCGGAGGCGCTGTAGGCGTTCTCGCCCTTGATCGTGTATCCGCAGGCCAGGCCGATGAGCGCACCCAGGGCCGAGAGGGCGACGACCACCGCGGCGCTGGCCGCCCACGCGCCCGGGGTCATCTGCGCGCCCGTGGCCAGGCCAAAGCTGAAGGTGATGAGCGTGATAAACGCGCTCAGCGCCACGAGGGCCGTGAGACGCACGAGGAGAATCACCCACGGCTGGATGGGGGTCAGCGCGTACATGCGCGAGATGCCGGTCGTGCGCTCGACGGACAGCGTCGCACCGAGGGAGCCTCCGACCAGGATGACGCCGTACGTGGTCATCATCGCGATCATCGCTGCTGCCAGGTTCCCGCGCCCGGTCTGGGTCGCGCGCGCAACATCGGTCATGCCGAACATCGCGTACATGAACATGGGGAGCAGCAGGGCAAACGCCATGTTCCACGGGTTGAGGATGTGGGACAGGAACGTCGCGCGCCACAGCTTGCCCGCTCCGGTGAAGGGGGAGGGGATCGGTCGGTCGGTGGTTCGTGCGGGTGCCTGGGTGGTCATGATGCCTTCTTCGTGTGTCGTGTCTGCGTTCGTGGGGCGGGGGCCTCGGGACGAGGCTGGGGCCGGCTCATCGGGGCGGGCGTTCGTCGCGCTCACTCGGCGTCGGCGTGGGAGGTGATGCGCTCGAAGACGTCTTCGAGGTCCTCGTTGTCGGCGACGACCTGCTCGGTGGGAGCGTCCAGGAGGACCTTCCCGGCGTCGATGATGACGATGCGGTCGGCGTCCTTGCGGGCCTCGGTCAGGTAGTGCGTGGCGAAGAGGAGCGTGCGGCCCTCCGCGGCCTCGGCGCGCATCGTCTCCCAGAAGGCGCGGCGGGCGAGAGCGTCCATGCCGGCGGTCGGCTCGTCGAGGATCAGGAAGTCGGGGTTGCCGGCCAGTGCGAGGGCGAGGCGCACGCGCTGGCGCTCGCCGCCGGAGAGTTTGTCGAGGGGGCGCTTGGCGAGCTTGGTGAGGTTCGTGCGCTCCAGGAGCTCGTCGGTGGGGATCGGGTTGGCGTGCATTGCGGCGACCAGGTCGATCGTGTTGCGTACCTTCCCGTCGCGCGGCATCGATCCGGTCTGGAGCATTGCGCTCACGAGGGAGCGGCGCACGGCCTCGCGCGGGCTCATGCCGTAGACGCTGATGTCGCCCTGCGTGGGGGTGGCCAGGCCGAGGACGATGTCCAGGAAGGTGCTCTTGCCCGCGCCGTTGACGCCGAGGAGTGCCACGATCTCGCCGGGCATGAGGGTCAGGTTCACGCCGCGCAGCGCGTCGACGTGGCCGAAAGACTGGTGAATGTTCGTCGCCTGGAGGGCGGGCGTTGCTTCTGCGTTCATGGCTCCCAGTCTGCGCCCGTTTAGGTGGGGCCGGAAGTGTCCTTTGATGCAGGTGGTGCCATGACAAATGTCAGGGGTGGCCTCTTCCAAAAGTCGCACGTAATTTAATGCGGTCACTTTTTGAGATAGCCTGCAAACGTTGCAATTCCAATGATAGTAATTCAAACTGTGAAGCAGTCCTCGGGGAATTACGTGCGACATTGCTTAGGAGGGGCGGTGGTGTTGCTCGCGTGCGAATACCACACCATGCCAGAGGCCGGATCCGCCAAAACGTAGACTCATTCAGCCACAACAGGCTTTCTTCACCGTTTTTCACCCAATGGGTCTGCACTTTGGTGGCCACACCACCGCAAACCACGCCCACACCAACGAAAACCACGCCCGCGCCGCCGCCAATCGGGGGGGAATTGCATCATTAGAGCTGCGACACGCCGGAGATACACAGCCAGCCAGCTTCTAATGCTGCAAAACCCCCACTGGCCACCGGTCTGGAGGGCGCCGGAGGGCGCGGAGGGCCTGGCTGCGGTGCCCGTGGGCGGTGGTGGGGCCTGGCCGGGCTTCGAGGCGACGCGCCGAGCGAAGCTCGCGGCGCGGACGGCTCGCGGGCGGGCCGCCGCCCACGGGCACACAAAGCAGCCCGGCCCCACAGCCGGGCCCTCCGGCGCCCGAAACACCCGTGGGCCCGAAGCGCCGCCGGAACACCAGCGGGGCCACAAGCAAGACCCGGAACATAGACACAGCAAACAGCGAGGGGCCCGAAGCGCCGCAGCGCCTCGGGCCCCTCACGTGTGTCAGTGGCTCACAGGTTGAGCTGGATGTTGCGGCCGGGGACGGCCTCGATCAGCTCGCGCGTGTAGTCCTGGACCGGGTTGTTGAACAGCTCGTCCGTCGAGTTGGCCTCGACGAGCTTGCCCTTCTCCATAACGATCACGTCGTCGGCGATCTGGCGGACAACGGCCAAGTCGTGCGTGATGAACAGGTAGGACAGGCCCAGCTGCGCCTGCAGGTCGTTGAGCAGGTACAGGATCTGGTTCTGCACCAGCACGTCGAGGGCGGACACGGCCTCGTCCAGGACGATGACCTCCGGGTTGAGCGCGAGGGCGCGGGCCACGGCCACGCGCTGGCGCTGGCCGCCGGAGAGCTCGTTCGGGTAGCGGCGCATGGCGCTACGCGGCAGGGCCACCATGTCGAGCAGCTCGGAAGCGCGCGCGATGCGCAGCTTCTTCGGGTTGAACTCACGCTTCTCGGCGGCCGTCAGCGAACGCTTCGCGTCGGCGGCCTCGACGAGGACGCGCATCCACTCCTCGGGCTCGCGGCCCGTGGCCTCGGCGCGCTTGATTTCGGCGCGCGCGTACTCCAGGGTGCCGTAGCCGTGGATCTTCAGGGGTTCCTCGATCAGTCGGTAGATCGAGAACATGGGATCCAGCGAACCGTAGGGGTTCTGGAACACGGCCTGGAGGCGGCGACGCAGGCGGAAGAGCTCCGCCTCGCTCATCTGCGAGGTGTCCTCACCGTCAAAGTAGACCTTGCCCTTGGTGGGCTTGAGGAGCTGGAGCACCATGTTCGCGGCGGTGGACTTGCCGGAGCCGGACTCACCGACGACCGCGAGGGTCGTGCCGCGACGCAGCTCGAAGGACACGTCGTCGACGGCCAGGAAGGTGTCCTGGCCCTTCTTGGCGCCGCGGATGTCGAATTCCTTGGTGAGGTTTTCGACGCGGATGATGGCGTCCGTGGAGGTCGAACCCTTGCCGGCGCCGACGAGCTCCTCGTCGGTGACCTTGATGCCCTGCTTGTGGGCGGACTCGATGCGCGCCGAGGCCAGGGAGGGCGCGGCGGACACGAGGCGCTTCGTGTAGGGGTGCTGGGGGTGCTGGAGGATCTCCAGGGCGGGGCCGGACTCGACGATGCGGCCGCGGTGCATGACGACGAGCTGCTCGGCGCGCTCGGCGGCCAGGCCGAGGTCGTGCGTAATGAACAGCACGGCGGTGCCCATCTCGGAGGTGAGCTTGCCGAGGTGGTCGAGGATGCGGCGCTGGACGGTCACGTCCAGGGCGGAGGTCGGCTCGTCGGCGATCAGCAGCTTGGGGTGCGCGGCCATGCCGATGGCGATAAGCGCGCGCTGGCGCATGCCGCCGGAGAACTCGTGCGGGTACTGCTTGGCGCGGCGTTCCGCGTCGGGCAGGCCGGCTTCCTCGAGGAGGGCGGTGACGCGCTGGCCGGCCTCGGAGCGGGGCACGACGTTGTTCGCGAGGAGGGCCTCCTTGACCTGCTTGCCCACGCGGAGCACGGGGTTGAGGTTACTCATCGGGTCCTGGGGGACGAGGCCGATGCCGGATCCGCGCAGCTCCACCCACTGCTTGTTGGTCAGGTGGGTGATGTCGCGGCCGTCGAACTCGATCTTTCCGCCCGCGACCTTGCCGGTGCCGGGCAGCAGGCCGATGACGGCGGCGGCGGTCGTGGACTTACCGGAGCCGGACTCGCCGACGATGGCGACGGTCTGGCCGGGGTAGATCGTCAGGTTCGCGCCGCGCACGGCGGGGACGACGCCGGTCGAGGAGGTAAAGGTTACCTCCAGGTCCGTGATCTTGAGCAGGGGCTGCGCGTCGTCCGGGTGGATGTCGGACGAGGCCGGGGCCGCGCTGGGGGCGACGGCTCGTTCGACGATCTCTTCCATCTCCTTCTCGGAGAGCTGGGGGGTGTTCGTTTCGCTCACTTGCGTGCCTTCGGGTCGAGGGCTTCGCGCACGGCGTCGCCCATCATGATGAAGCTGAGGACGGTCAGGGCCAGGGCCGCGCCCGGGTAGAACAGGACCATCGGGTTGGTGCGCAGGGACGTCTGAGCGGACGAGATGTCAGCACCCCAGGAGACGACCGACGTCGGCAGGCCGATGCCCATGAAGGACAGGGAGGCCTCGGACACGATGAAGGTGCCCAGCGCGACGGTCGCGTACACGATGATCGGGGCCATCGAGTTCGGGATGATGTGGCTCAGCAGGATGCGCGCGCGGGAAGCGCCGGTCGCGCGGGCCGCGGTTACGAACTCTTCGTTCTTGGCGGACAGGACCGAACCGCGGGTGATGCGCGCGATGGAGGTCCAGCCGAACATGGACAGGACGATGACGACCATCATGATGGAGCGCGAGCCCTTGAACATCTGCATGAACACGATCGCGGCGAGGAGCAGCGGGATCGCGAAGAATACGTCGGTGACGCGCGAGAGGAGGGCGTCGAACCAGCCGCCGAAGTAGCCGGCGAGTGCGCCGACGGTGCCGCCGATTAGCACGACCGCGATGGTCGTGAGGATGCCGACGGACACGGATGCGCGGGCGCCGTAGACGACGCGGGCGTAGATGTCGCAGCCCTGCTTGTCGAAGCCGAAGGGGTGTCCGGCGGAGGGGCCAGCCAGCGACGAGGAGAGCTCGCAGAACTTCGGGTCGGTCGCGGTGAAGAGTGACGGGAAGAGCGCGAGGAGCGCGGCGAGCGTGATAATGAACGCGGCGATCCAGAAGGTCGGGCGGCGGCGCAGGCGCTTCCAGGCCTCGCCCCACATGGACGAGGGGGCACCCTCGTCGGCGACCGCGTCGACGGCGCCGAGGCCGGTTTCGTCGATGTCGGAGACGTAGTGGTCCTGGCCCGCGCGGGTGCGGGTGATGTTGGCGGAAGGAATCTGGTCACTCATAGCGGATCCTCGGGTCGAGCACGGCGTACAGGAGGTCGACGATTAGGTTCGCGATGATGTAGACCAGCACGAGCACTGTTGTCACCGACACGACGGTCTGGGGTTCGCCCTTGATGATGGCGTTCCACAGGGTGCCGCCGACGCCGTGGATGTTGAAGATGCCCTCGGTGATGATCGCGCCGCCCATGAGGGCGCCGAGGTCGCCGCCGATGAACGTGGCGACGGGGATGAGGGAGTTGCGCAGGATGTGGCGCGTCATGACGACGCCGCCGGAGAGGCCCTTGGCGCGCGCGGTGCGCACGTAGTCCGCAGAGACGTTCTCGGAGACGGACTGGCGGGTCAGTCGGATGACGTAGGCCAGGGAGACACCGCCGAGCACCATGGCTGGCATGGTGAGGCTCTTAATGTCGACGGAGGCCGAGGCCGTGGTCGGCAGGATCGCGAGCTGGACACCCAGGACGTACTGGAGGACGAAGCCGAGCACGAAGGTGGGGACCGAGATCAGCAGGAGGGAGACCACGAGGATGGTGGAGTCAAACCACTTGCCGCGGCGCATGCCCGCGATGACGCCCAGGCTGATGCCCAGGATGGTCTCGATGGCGAGGGCGTAGATGGCGAGCTTCGCGGTCGTCGGGAAGGCGGTCGCCATGATGGACGTAACCTTCTGGCCGTTGAACGCGGTGCCGAAGTCGAGTGTGAAGACTCCCTTGAGGTACAGCAGGTACTGCATCCAGAAGGGCTTGTCCAGGTTGTACTGGGCGCGGATCTGCGCGGCGGCGGCCTCGGAGAGGCCGCGGTCGCCACCGAGTGCGGCGACGGGGTCACCTGGCATCAGGTAGACCATCGCGAAGATCAGAAAGGTGGCTCCGAAGAAGACCGGGATGGTCTGGAGGAGTCGCCGTCCGATGTAGCGGAGCATGGACAATCCTTTAGTGTTCGTGTCGTGGGAGGGGAGGTTCCGATCCCTGGCGGTGCCTCGCGGGCGAGGCCGACTATGGTCCCATCATAGGGTAAAGAATGGGCAAATGGCGCATCGGTCTCTGAATTTGTCTGCCGTATCAAACCCGCGGTGCTGTTTTGAGATGAAAGTGTGTTCCGCGTCAATGCGGGTGCGCAGTGCGTCGCTGATCTGCGTTGATGTGTGTGGCGCTGTCAAAAAGAGATGTGCGAGGGGCGGGCGGCTTGTGCCGCCCGCCCCTGAATCGAGGTTAACCTCGTGCGATCACTTCTTGGTGATCTGGTACATCACGGGCTGACCCTTCCAGTCGAACTTGACGTTGTCGACGTTCTTCGACCAGCCGCCGCTGACGTTCGGGTACCACAGCGGGATGGCCGGCAGGTCCTGGAGCAGGATCATCTGGGCCTGCTGGAGGGTCTTGACGGCGTCCGCGGTCGTGGTGGCGGAGGAGGCCTGGATCATCAGGGAGTCGAACTCGCTGTTGGAGTAGTCGCCCTTGTTGGCGTCGGCACCGGTGGCGAACTGGGGCTGCAGGAAGTTGTACAGCGCCGGGTAGTCGCCCTGCCAGCCGTTACGGAACGCGCCGGTCATCTCGCGCTTGTCCTCGGCATCGAGCAGCGACTTGAAGTCGGCGAAGGGGTTGCCTTCGGCGTCGATGCCCAGGGTGTTCTTGATGGAGTTAGCGGTCGCGTCGACCCATTCCTTGTGGCCACCGTCGGAGTTGTAGGCGATGGTGAAGGAGCCGTCCCACGGGGAGATGGCGTCGGCCTTTGCCCACAGTTCCTTGGCCTTTTCGGGGTTGTAGGTCAGGACATCGTTGCCGGAGATGTTGGCGTCGTAGCCCTCGAGGGTCGGAGCAGTGAAGTCCTTGGCGGGGGTACGGGTGCCGTTGAAGATGGTCTTCGTGATGGTGTCGCGATCAACGGCCATGGAGATGGCCTGGCGGCGCAGGCGGCCTTCCTCACCGGAGAAGTGGGGCAGGTACTGCGGGATCGTGAAGTACTGGATGCCAGCGTAGGGCTGGTTCACGGTGCGGCCGCTCAGCTCGGACTCGAAGGTCTTGAACACGGAGGCCGGGACGCCGTCGAGCACGTCGAGGGAGTCGGAGGACAGGTCCTGGTAGCCGGCGTCGAGGCTCGTGTAGAAGACGAAGGTCACGCCGTCGTTCTGGGCCTTGGTGTCGCCCACGTAGTTCTCGTTGGGAACGGTGGTGAACTTGACGTTGTGCTCCCACGCGTCGGCCGAAGCCATCTTGTAGGGGCCGTTGCCCACGGGGGCCTGGCCACCGGCCTCGGGGTCAGCGAGGGTCGAGTCCGGGAGCGGCGCGTAGGCGACGTAGCCCAGGCGCGACATGAAGTCCGAGGTGGGGTTCTTCAGCTTCGCGGTGAAGGTGTAGTCGTCGACCTCGGTCAGGCCGGTGATCTCGCCGTTACCCTCGTCGTCGGTGCCCTCGAAGATGCTGAAGAAGGCAGCCTGCTGCTGCTGCTTCGACGTGATGAGGTTCCAGGCCTTGATGAAGTTGTGAGCCTGGACGGGGGTGCCGTCGGAGAACTTGCGGTCGTTGTGGAGCTTGATGGTCCACTCGGATGCGTCCTCGTTGGGCTCGATGGACTCGGCGACGTCGAGGACGGCGGTGCCGTCGATGTCGTAGCGGACGAGCTGGCTGAACAGGACGGTCAGGATCTTGCCGCCGCCGTTTTCGTTGGTCAGACCCGGCAGGAGCGGGTTCTGGGGCTCGGTGCCGTTGGTCGTGACGACCTTGTCGCCGGAGCCGGACGACGAGGTGCCGCCGCCGGCGCAGGCGGTCAGGGCGAGCGCGGCAGCTGCGGGGATGACGAGCCATGCCTTCTTCAGGTTCATGGATTCCTCCTCCTGGTTGATGGGTGGAACTGGGGGCGGTGCCCTCAGGTATGGTCTGAGATTAACCCGTGGCGCGTGGAATTCATGAAAGATGTCCATCATGTGCGCATTACATTTTGGTTACAAACGTAAAAAGTAGGTCAAATGATGGTGTGGGTCACATAAAAGAGCGTGGGGTGTGACCGAGTAGGCATACGACGAGGCCGGGGCTGAGCGTGCGCACACACCCGGCCCCGGCCTCGTCGAGTCGAGAAGCGAGAATTAGGAAAGCAGGCCCTCGGAAATGAGCCAGTCGTGGGCGATCTGAGAGGCGGACTTCTGCTCGACCGTCGACTCCCGGTTCATCTCGATGAGATCCTGCGCGTCCAACGCCTCGCTCACCCTGTTGATGACCGCGGTCGCGTCTTCGTTTACCCGCGACGAGGCCAGGGGCACCACGTGCGAGGCCAGGAACAGCCCCTTCGGGTCCGTCAGGACCGTCAGCGTTCCGTCCGCGAGCACCGGGTCGGATGAGTAGATGTTCGCGAGCTGGATGTCGCCGTCCTTCAGGGCCTTGACCGTGAGGGGGCCGCCCGAATCCTCGATCGGGGTGAAGTTGACGGTCACTCCGTAGAGGTCGGACAGTCCGGTCGGACCATAGGGACGCGTGCGCAGCTCCGAGTTGCCGCCGAGGGTGAGCGCGCCCGCGTTCGCGAGGTCGCCGATCGACGTCAGTGAGTGGGCTTGCGCGAAGTCGGCCGTCACCACGTAAGAATCCTGGTCGGTCGCAGGTGCCTGCTCGAGGGCGCGCAGGCCCGAGGGGAGCGCGGTCTGCAGAGCTGAATACACCTCGTCCGTGGATCGCGCGGTCGCGTCAGCATCCAGGTACTGCAGCAGGTTGCCCGTGTACTCGGGGAAGACGTCGATCGAGCCGGCCTCAAGCTCGGGCATGTAGACCTCGCGCTGGCCGATCCGCATCTGGCGATCAACCGTGAAGCCTGCCCCTTCGAGCGCCTGCGCGTAGGCCTCCGCGATGATCTCGTTCGAGTAGTAGTCCTGCGAGCCGACGACGAGCGTCGTCGAGCCGTTCTCCGAACTCCCGGTGCTCGTGTTGCCGCCGACCGACTCCGCCGAACCGCAGGCGGCCAGGGCCAGGGCGGAAGCCGCGACGGCAGCCATTGTGATCATCGTGCGTTTCATAGTGTCTCCTTGAGTGAGTTGTCCTCATTGTCTGAGAAAGAATGGGTGCGGGCCCGAAGGCGTTGCGCCACCAGGGCCAGGAGCGCGTCGGTCACCAGCGCGAGGGCGACGACGATGATCGCGCCGCCGATCATCTCCGCGTAGTCGCGGGTCTTCAGCCCCTCGTAAAGGAAACGGCCGAGACCGTAGTTCGCCGTGTAGGCCGCCAGCGTCGTCGTCGCGATCACCTGGAGGGTTGCCGAGCGTACGCCCGCCGCGACGAGGCCGGCCGCGTGCGGGGCCTCGACCTGCGCGAGGACCTGTTTTTCAGTGAGCCCAATCGCTCGCGCCGCGTCCACGGTCGCGCGCGGCGTCGAGGCGATCCCTGAGTAGGTCGCCGACAGGAGCGGCGGAATCGCCAGGATGAGGAGAGCCAGCGTGGGCGCCGCCAGTCCAATACCCAGCCATAGGCCCGCCAGCGTCAGGACGCCGAGCGTCGGAACCGCACGGGCCGCGCCCGTCGCGCTCACCAGCCATCGGCCCCTGCCCGTGTGCCCGATCCAGGTGCCCAGCGGCAGCGCGATGAGGGCCGCGAGCGCCACGATCAGGAGGGTGAGGCCCAGGTGCTCGGTAGCCCTCACGAGGATCCCGGACTCGCCCAGCCAGTGGGCGGGGACCGCCAACCAATTCAGGGCGTCGAGGAGAATGTTCATGCCCGCCCCCTCCTCGTCCACGGAGTGAGGGTCCAGCCGATCCCCTGGATCAGCCCATCGATGACGAGCGCAAGGAGAACCGTCGCGACCAGGCCGGCCACGACCTCGGCGATGAGTCCGCGCTGAAAACCGTCAGTGAACAGCGTCCCCAGCGAGCGCACCCCGATGAACGCGCCCACCGTCACGAGCGACACCGTCGACGTGGCGACCACGCGCGTGCCCGCAACGATGACGGGCGTCGCCAGGGGGAGCTCCACCTCGACGAAACGCCGAAAGAGCGGGTAGCCGCACGCGTTCGCGGCCTGCAGGGTCGCGCGAGGGATCGCGCGGAAGCCCTCCGCCACCTGGCGCACCAGCACCGCCACGCCGTACAGAGTCAGGACAATCACCATGTTGGCCGGCGAGCGCAGCGCCACCCCGACGATCACGGGAATGACAATCAGGAGCGGCAGCGACGGCACCGCGTACAGCGCCGACAGGGCGGACAGGACCCAGCCGCCGCGGCGCGAAAACGCCGCCCAGCGCGCGATCGGCACGGAGAGCAGCACCGACAGTGCGATCGCTGGGAGGGCGATCCACAGGTGAGCAAGAGTCAGGGAGCCAATGAGCCCCCAGTTGGAGGACAGCCAGGTCACGGACGCTCCCCGGCCTCGTCGGTCGTCAGCGTGCCCACGGGGGTGCCGGCGTCGTCGACAACCAGGCCGCCCGGCCCGGCGACGCGCACCGGGCGTGCCGCGCGCGAGGCTCCGACGAACTCCGCAACGAAGGGCGAGGCGGGAGAGGAGAGCAGCTCGGTGGGCGTCCCCACCTGCTCGATGTGGCCACCCGTCGAGAGGACGGCAACCTGGTCGCCCAACGTGAACGCCTCGTCCACGTCGTGCGTCACGAAGAGGATCGTTGTGCCCAGCACCCGCTGAATCTCCTTCAGCTCGCACTGCAGCTCTGTGCGCACGATCGGATCCAGCGCGCCAAAGGGCTCGTCCATCAGCAGGATGTCCGCGCGATTGGCCAGCGCCCGAGCCACGCCCACGCGCTGACGCTGGCCGCCCGACAGCTGGGCGGGGTAGCGATCAGCCATCTCGCGATCCAGGCCCACCAGCTCGAGGAGCTCGAGCGCGCGCTCGCGGGAGGCATGCTTCGTGGCGCCCTCCAGGCGCGGGACGGTCGCGATATTGTCGGCAATGCTTCGGTGGGGGAAGAGGCCGCCCTCCTGCAGGACGTAGCCGATCGAGCGGCGCAGGCGCACGGGGTCCTCGCCTGCGACGTCCTGGTCTCGTACGAATACCCTGCCCGAGGTTGGGGTGACCATCGCGTTCACCATCCGCATGAGCGTCGTCTTGCCGCAGCCCGAGGTGCCCAGGAAGACGGTCGTGGAACCCTGCTCGACGGTGAGGGAGAAGTCCTCGACGGCGCGTGTGCCGCCCGGGTAGGTCTTGGAGACGTGGTCGAAGCGAATCATGCGCGCTCCTTGGCAGCCTCGGCGATGAGCGCGAGGCAGCGCGTCAGCTCCTCGCGCTGGGCTGTGGAGAGTGGGGCGAAGAGGCGCTCCTGCTCCTTCTCGACGACCGCGCAGGCCTCCTCGAGGTGCGCCAGGCCCTGCTCTGTCACCGTCAGGATGGTCGCGCGCCGGTCATGCTCGTACGGGGTGCGGTGCAGCAGCCCGTCGCGGTGGAGGCGATCCACGAGGCGCGAGGCCGCTCCCAGGGTGATGCCCTGACTCGCCGCGACCTCCTGAATGCGGCACGCGGGGGTATCGCGGACTGTGCGCAGGACGAGGAAGCGGCCGAGTGTGAGCGCGTTTCCCGCCTCGGAAAGGGCGGATTCAACGGCGCTCCAAGCGCGAACTTCCGTGTCGATCAGTGTCGCGAACAGCGTGCATGCATCTGTTGCCATGCCCACTACCTTACGCGTAAATAATTGATATGTATGGTGTTTGTGCGGGGAAGTTCGTTGAGTATTTGACGAGATAGGCGTTCTTGTGCTGTTTGTGAGCGGCCCACAACTGTGTGTGGGGTGTGGTCGGTGGGCCTCGGCGCGGTGCTACAGTGCGTGGTGTCGGCGAGTGACTCGCATATCAATGAGGAGTGTTAAAGGTGCGGAAACGTCTCTACTCTCTGCTGGATGGTGATGGTGGAGCGGCAATGTGGTGCGGGCGCGTCATGACCGTGCTCATTATCGCCAGCCTGCTCCCCCTGTGCTTCAAGGAATCCAGCCCCGTCCTCGAGACAATCGAGTACGCCTGCGTCCTCGTGTTCATCGCCGACTACCTGGCACGATGGGCGACGGCGGATCTGAAGCTCGGCAAGGGCGCATTGTCGTTCCTGATCTATCCCTTCACCCCCATGGCCGTCATCGACTTGCTGTCGATCCTGCCAGTCTTCAATGCCCTCAACGACGCGCTGCGCACGCTGCGAGTCCTCCGCCTGTTTCGGGCCCTGCGGATGTTCAAGCTCATTCGCTACTCGAAGAGCGCCTCCGCCATCGCCGCCGTGCTCGAGAAAGAGAGGGAGGCGCTGCTCGCCGTCCTCTGCCTGGCCATCGGCTACATCCTCGTCAGCGCCCTCGTCATCTTTAAAGTCGAGCCGGAAACCTTCAACACCTTCTTCGATGCCGTGTACTGGGCGGTCGTCTCCCTGACGACCGTCGGCTACGGCGACCTCTACCCCACCTCCGACGTGGGGCGTGCCATCGCCATGATCTCCTCGCTCATGGGCGTCGCCGTCGTTGCCCTGCCCTCGGGCATCTTCACGGCGGGCATGCTCGACGAGCTGCGCGGCGAAGGAAGCGCCAGCGACTGATCTGCAGGGACTTTTGTGGCTCTTCGCATTTGAGGGTGTAGGTGTTGTGGGCGGGGTTGGGCGTGTCGTGGCTGGGTAGGGGTCGAGGTCTTCCGATGATGGGG
>NZ_PKKM01000011.1:0-62229 GCF_002847525.1 Schaalia odontolytica
GCCAGCAGGGTCGATAATATGAGGAGCGGTCATCGTTGTGCCTCCAAATCGTTTCGAGTCAGAAGTAGAGAGCTTTCTCGAAGGATCACACGGTGACCGCACCCATATCAAACGGGCCGACCACCCACGGTTACACCACTATGCGGGACGCTACTTCCTGCGAACCGTCGATCTCCCGCACCTGCGCGACGAGCACGTCTGCAAGCTTCTTCGCCGCCACGTACTGCGTTGATTCAACGCCGTAGCGACTCGCGATGTCCGTCAGGCGCGCAGGGATGGTCGTGGCGCTGCCGTCCCTCGACGTCAACATGTCCGCCAGGTTAAGCACCAGGAGCTCATCCGACTGGTAGTTGCTGTCGGGATCGCCGTGATGGAAGATCTCCGCCCAGTACGTGAACCCCAGGGAGCGCAGCAGCGCACCTCCGAGTTCCTCGTGCTCGGACTGTTCCTGAGCGAATTGATAGCCGACATCATGCAGGTAGCCCATCACGAACATCTCGCGGCACTTGTCGTCCGACCAGCCAAACAGGGTCCGCCCCAGCTCGGAGGCCTTCATCCCCACGCCGCGGCAGTGGCGCAGCCGGTTCTCATCCATGCCGATTGCCGGCGTCGAGTCGTTCATCATGCGATCCTTTGCGTACCGTCGGCCAGATACCGCAGGAGATCCTCGAGCCTGCGACGCTGAGAGTCCGCGAGGCTCAGATCGAGGAGCTTCTCCTTCGGCACCCATCGGAAACCCGTGGATTCAGAGTCGAGGGACACCTCGTGGCCCTCAGACACCCCGTGAAAAACGACGGTGAACTCCTGGCGCACTTCCCCGTCGGAGTATGCGATGCGCACGTCCGGGTCCGTGTAGGTGCCGACAATCCCGGTCACCCGCACGTCGAGGCCGGTCTCCTCCTTGAGCTCGCGGACCGCGCACTCGGCGAGGCTTTCGCCGAGTTCGAGGGTGCCGCCCGGGAGCGCCCAATTCCCGCTATCTCGGCGCTGGAGCATGAGGATGTGCCCCTCGCGCTCGATGGCGACCGCTGCGGCGGGGACGATCGAGTTGGCAGCCGGCGCATCGGGAGCGTGCGAGTAGTCCACGCGCGTCGTCCTCAGGGCCGAGGCCAGCCAGGCCTCGACATCCGGGCCAGGGGTGACGACGTTCTTGTCATTCGTGGAGGGAACCTTGATGAAGAGGATCTGCGTCCCCCGCTTCGAGCGCTGCGCGTATGTCGTCCCGGGTTCGATGACGTAGAAGTCGCCCGAACGGAACTCGTGCTCCTCGCCGGTGTCCGTGTCCAGGTACTGTGTCCACCCGGACAGCATGTACTGGTACTCGGTGGCCTGCGTATGAAAGTGCGGCTGCTCGCTCGCATCGTCGGAATAGGACGTGATCCCGATTTCCAGATCGCTCGTGTCGTAGTGTGCGACCGCCTGGGGCCGAGAGAGGTTGCCCGCCAGGTACTGGCGCGACACGTGCTCCAGCGCCTGCCGGATCTCGCCTGACGTGATGGTGGAGAACATCGTCATCGCCTCCTTGGGGCCTTGTGTCGACTCTTCCTCAGCTGACGCCTCAAGACAACGAGAACGCCGATCGCGACGACCACGCTCGCCAGGCACAGGGCGAGCACGAACCAGAGCGAGGGAAGAGTTTCGCCCTGGTTGAGGCCAATGATGGACATCGAGAAGAAAGAGATGATGAGCGTCGGGACGAAAAAGACTGCGGACGCGAAGGTGAGGAACGTGTTCGTTCGCTGCGCGGCCTCGGCGTTTTCCTGGTTCGCGACGGCCTGGACGGACTGAGCGGTGTTCGCGAGCAGGCCGGACGCCCGCTCGAGCAGCCGTCGGTATTCTTCGATCGTCGCCTTGAGTTCGGCGACCTTGCGCGTCGCAAGGCCCTGCAGGGCCTCGTTCCCGGTCACGAGTTCGTTGACCTTGGAACGGCGTTCGAGGTTCCTGGACACGAGGAACGCCGTGGTCACGAACTGCGAGAGTACGCCGATTTCTCGCTGCGCCCGCCCGAGGCGCTGCGTGGCTTCCTCCGAATCGTCGCTGATCATGATCTGGAAGGGCTCGTTCTCCCAGAATTCGAACTCAATCCGCCAGTTCTCGAGGTTGTATTGCTCGTACTTGATGGGGATCGAGAATGCCTCAACGATGTTGCCCACGTCCGACAGCTCGGTGAAGTATGCCTGTCCGCGGTTCAGCCAGATGCCGTTGTGTGGCCAGCGAAGGTTGTCGAGCTGGTCTGGCGAGACCGGCTGATAGATCGAGACGGTGCCGTTGCCCATGTCGAAAATCCGGCACCAGCGATGAAGGGCGCGAAGCGGCTCGGAGGTATCACCGGATCGGGCCGGCAGGTTCTGGGTCAGCAGATCGACGTACCTAATCCTCGTGTCGTCATCGATCTGCAGGGGCACGTTCGTTTTGTTCGCCGACACCCGCTGGATCATCTCCGGCATGGAAGCCATCAGCGCGTGAGCGACGGTCGGCGCCATGAGCTTGTCGAGGAGCGAGGAGATTTCGCCGTCGTGCGCGCCATCGAGCGACACCTCGAGCTCGTACCTGTCGATGTCGTTCCACGGATTCTCGCGATGGGGATCTGCGCCGATGGGGCAGTACCGGTAGCTCTCACCATCGTCCAGCGGGGGCAGAACGATCGGATTCTCGAATTCCATGGCCCGGCGGTGCCATCCGGACAGGATGACTGCCTGCGTCCCGTCTGTGTACTGGCACTTCAGCAGGAAGCTCGCGTCCGCGTCCCAGAGCTGAGGATCAGACGCGTACGTCTTGCTGTAGGAGCTCATCGCCCGGGCACCTCCATTCGAAGTCGTTGACACGTAGTTGTCCGCAGCTCAGGCGGTCCACAGCACGAGGCCGTGGGAACACACTGCTCTTTGAGATTGTAGTCGGTCACGCAGATGCCGCACCGGAGGGCACCATATGTGCGCGCCGCAGATAAACGAGGCCGGGGCCAGCCACGCTGAATCGCGCAGCCGGCCCCGGCCTCGTCACGGAAGAACTCTCAGAAGTACGCCTTCATCATGGACACCAGGTCGTAGCCGTAGTTCTTGGCTGCGGCCCAGCCGGTGCGGTTGGGGTTCTCCTGAATGCCCAGGTACTCGACCACGGGGGCCGCGCCCTTGCGCACGTAGGTGAAGCGCGGGTCGACGACCGCGTTCGCGAGCGACGCCGTGGTCGCCGAGGAGTCCGCGTAGGCGCGCAGGTGCTGGACCTGGGCGCGGATGCCGGTGCGAACGTCCGGGAAGGAGGCGCCCTTCGCGCCGCCGCCGACCGCGCCAATGCCGGAGAAGTTGTACTGGCTGACGGTCACGTCGCCGCCGAATCGCAGCCAGCCCGTCTCCTTCATCGCCTGGACGAAGACCAGCTCGGGGGACACGCCCTCGGCCACGGCCTCGTCGTAGACGATGGACGCGAAGTCGCGGATCGTCGGCGCACCGCCAGCGGCCAGGGCGCTCGGGTAGCTGTAGCCGGCCTGATCCCAGGCATCTTCCATCGCGTCGATAATCTCCGCGCGCGAGGCAGTGGGGGCACTCATGATGAGGCGCTGACCGGAGGCGTTCGTGACGGAGGCGCTGCGCGAGGCGCTGCGGGAGGCCGCCGGAGCCTCGCTGCCGTCCGCGTAGCCCAGCCACGCGCCGGAGGAAGCAAAGTTCGATGCGCGGCCCTCAACGGTGACCGTACCCGTCGCCATGGCGCCCGAGTTCGGGTCCAGCCAGTACCAGGCACCGTCCAGGAGCCAGCCGGTGCTCATCGCGCCGGAGGAGTTCAGGTGGTACCAGGTGTCGCCCACCTTGGTCCATCCGGTCATCATGGCGCCCTCACCATCCAGGTAGTACCACTTGCCGGCGTCGAGGAGCCAGCCGGTGACCATCTGGCCGCTGGATCGCATGTAGTACCAGCGGTTGTCATCCTCAGTCAGCTGCCAGCCGGTGAGCATGCGCGCGTCCTCCTCGAAGAGGTACCAGGCGCCATCGACGTTGGTCCAGCCAATCGCGGCCGCACCGTTGGCGCGCAGCCAGTACCAGTCGTTGCCATCCTTGAGCCAGCCGGTGACCATGACGCCGTCGGCGTTCATGTAGTACCAGGAGCCGGCGACCTTCACCCAGCCGGTGGCCATGTCGCCGGCGGGACGCAGGTAGTACCACTTGCCGTCTTCCTTCTTCCAGCCCGTCACCATGGCGGTGGAGTCATCGAAGAAGTAGCGGCGACCGTTGATGGTGGACCATCCGCGGATCGTCTGCTTGTTAGAGCCAGCCCAGTACCAGCGACCGCCGGCAGAGAACCAGCCGGTCTTGGCCGCGCCGTTGGAGATGAAGCTCCAGGAGTCGCCCGTGGCACGCCAGGTGCCCTTGCTCAGGCCGTACGCCTGGGCGATGCCGGTCGCGTCGGCGATACCGAGGGAACGCACGAAGTTCTCATCGCGCAGGAGGGCTGCGTCGGATGCAGAGGTCACGAAGGCATGCTCGACGATGACGCCGGTCATGTTCTCTTCGCGAGCCTGGCGGATGATGGCGTAGTAGTCGCCGGTCGAGCCATCCGGGTAGTCGTAGTAGGGGTTGTCACGCGTCTTGATGCCGCGATCAGCCAGCCCAAGGCCGGTCAGCTGCTTCTGGATGGCGTTGGACAGGGTGCGGCCCTGCGTGTGGGTGCCGTAGTTGTACGAGGAAGAGTTCGCGTACCAGACCTCCGCGCCCTTCGCGATGGGCGCGCCCGAGTTGAAGTGGATGGAGACGAGGGCGTCCGCATCCGCGGCTGCGGCCATCTCGACGCGGCTCGACAGGTCGGTGCTGATGTTTTCCGAGGGACGGGTGTCCGTCGTGCGGGTCATAACGACGCGGACGCCGTCGTAGCTTTCCAGTTCTTCCTTCAGGGCCAGCGAGACCGCGAGGGTCAGGTCCTTCTCACGCAGGCCGTTTGCGACCGCGCCGGGGTCGGAGCCGCCGTGCCCGGGGTCGATGGCGATCGTGATGCCTGCTGCGTGCGCGGGCGGCACGAGGGCCGCTGCGGCTGCGCCGAGGGCCAGGGTGAGCCCGGCGACGATGGTCCTCCACGAGGAGCGCATAGTGATCCTTCAAGTTGCTGATGTGACAGTCGTGATTGTAGGTGCTTATGTTGTAACTGTAAACATGAGAATAGTTACACGCATGAACCGGCATAAACTGAAGTCATAGCTTTTTGCATGTGAGACGAGGCCGGAGCCTCCTCCACCAATGCGTAAGCACATCGGGACGCACCGACGCGCCATCGACAGCACTCATGGCCAGGAATAACGCCACTCAGCCGCGTCAACCCGAGGGAGAAAACCGAAGGCCTACGCGAGCGCCGACCGAACCACCGCGGCCGCAGCGCGCGATGAGGCCTCGACTGACCGATGCGCGCTCACCCAGGCGCGCGCACCCTCAGCACCCACCCAGGCGGCAGTGCCCGACGCACAGGCCACCATGGCCTCGGCGACCTCATCAGCGTCGAGGTTGCACGCGACTCCGAGTTCCCCCTCCGCGATGTCACGGGCGGCCTGGCCCGGACCCGCGTAGATGACGGGAGTGCCCTGCGCGAGGGAGGCGAGAATCTTCGTCGGGTAGGCGTAGTCGTACCCGCCCGGTCGCAGCGAGGCGAGCGTCGCGGCGGCTCGTGCCATCCACCGGTCCGCTTCCTCGGCGCTGACGGCGGGGATCATGTCGACGCCGGCCACGCCTCGGCAGTGCTCGGCGAGGGCATCCCATCCGCTCCCCTGCCCCACGAACACGAGGCGCGCGTCCCCGAGCCGCGCTCGCGCGCGCTCGAAGGCATCGACGAAGACCTCGGGGGCCAGCCACTGGGCGACCGTTCCCGCGTAGACGAAGACGGGGCCGTCGCAGGTGGGGAATCCTTCGGGAGCGCCGGTGGCCACCGCGTCTGGCACGCGTACCCCGTTGGGAACGACCGTGACGTCCCGAGCCCCCAGGTCACGGGCGCGGCAAGCGACCCCGTCGGAAACGGCGATGACGCGGCGGGCACCGCGCAGCGCAAAAGACTCCAGCCCCGCGACCGTGCGCACGACGAGGCCGGGCACGCCCGCGAGCGCGGCGGCATCCGAGACAATGTCGGCGCAGTAGTAGACGTAGGGGACACGGCGCACCGCGCATGCAATGCGTACGGCAGCTCCGGTCGTGGGCGGAGGCTCGGAGACAACCACGTCGGGGCGCGGACCGGTGAGCAGCCGGGCGACGAGGGGAACATCGAAGGACATGTAGGACACGTATCCGCGAACCGCTCCCGTGCGGTCGCGCAGGACGGGGGCGCGGCGAACCTCGACGAGGTCTGCCCCGTCCCCCGGATCGGCGCCACGTCCGGCGGATTGACGGGCGTCGCGGGCGACGGAGGGAGCCAGGCGCGAGGTGAGGACTCGGACCCTGTCTCCGCCTGCGGCGAGCGCGCGAGCAAGTGCCCCGAGGCGCAGCGCGGCGGCCGTCGGCTCGGGTGTAAAGGTGCGGGTTGCGAGAGTGACTAGCATTCGGGAGTGCTTCCCCCGCCGATGGTGATGCGCGGTGTTCCAGCCCACGCCTCGGGTGAGGTGATGGCGCGGCCATCGACGAGGAGGCGCACGCCGGGCAGGTCAGCGGGCACCAGGTCCCGGTAGGCGACGTGGTCGGCTTGGACGATGGCGACGTCCACCGGCTCTCCGAGGTGGTAGGCGTCCCACCCGAAGGCTGACAGCTCATCGTCGGAATAGAGCGGATCGTGCACGCTCACCTGCGCCCCGGCCTCGCGCAGCGCACAGGTGACGCCGAAGACGCCGGAGAAGGCGGTTTCCTTCACCCCGCCGCGGTAGGCGGCGCCCAGGACCGCGACGTGCAGGCCCTCCAGGGACCCCAGCAGGGCGGCGGCACGCGAGACCGCGTAGGCGGGCATGGCGGCGTTCGCGGCACGCGCGGCGGACACGACGGTCGCGTCCGGGTCCCCGGCCAGGTAGAGGCGCGGATAGACAGGGATGCAGTGGCCGCCGACCGCGATGCCGGGCCGGTGAATGTGGGAGTAGGGCTGGGAGTTGCAGGCCTCGATGACGCGAGCGACGTCGATGCCGACCGCGTCCGCGTAGCGCGCGAACTGGTTGGCCAAGCCGATATTGACGTCCCGGTACGTAGTCTCGGCAAGCTTGGCCATTTCAGCGGCCTCGGCCCCGCCCATGGACCACACGCCGTTCGGGCGCGGCAGGTCGTCGCGCTCATCGAAGGAGAGGACGGCCTCGTAGAAGGAAACGCCGCGCGCCTCGCCGGCTTCGCTGAGGCCCCCCACGAGCTTCGGGTAGCGTGCTAGGTCGGCGAAAACCCGGCCGGTGAGGACGCGCTCGGGCGAGAACACGACATCGAAGTCGCGGCCCTCAACCAGGCCGGAGACCTCCTCGATGAGGGGCTTGTAGCGTCCGCGCGTCGTGCCCACGGGCAGGGTGGTCTCGTAGGAGACGAGGGTGCCGGGCGTCAGGTGCTCGGCCATGGAGCGGGTGGCGGCGTCCATGATGCGGAAGTCGGGGCGGCTCTCGTCATCGACGACGAGGGGCACGACCATGACGACCGCGTCGGAGCCGGGGATCGCCTCGGCGTACTCGGTGGTGGCACGCAGGGTGCCGGAGGAAGCAAGCGGGGGCAGGTACTCGGCCAGGTGCGCCTCACCCGGGAAGGGTTCGACCCCCTCGTTAATGAGGGCGGCCACGCTGGGGTTCACATCCACGCCAACGACGGTGTGCCCGCCGCGCGCGTAGTGCACCGCCAGCGGCAAACCGATCTTGCCCATGCCGACGACCGCGATGCGCATGTGGCTCCCCTTTCCGTCTCCGGCCTCGTTGTTCCCCTCCAGTGTAGTGCCCCGCCCCACCTACAATGGGGGCGTGGATCGCGCGCTCAATCTCCTGCTCTACCCGTCGAACCTGGCCTCGCCCGGTCGCCTGGTGAAGATCGCGCGTTCACTGTCCCCGCTTTTCTCACGCACCCACGTCGTCGGCATCGATCAGGGCGGGCTCCCCACGGACGAGGCCGTGGCCCCCACCGTGCGCCTCACGCGGATTCGGGGAGCCTCCCTGGGTGCGCCCCTGGGTGGTCCGAGGGTCGTCGTGGCGTGGGGCGCCCGCGTGTACCGGCGGTTCGCGAGGCAGCGCGTCGCGGCCGTCTCCGCGCAGAACCTGTTCTTGCTTCCCCTCGCGCACGCGTTGGCGCGGCGCACGGGCGCGGTATTTGCGTACAACGCGCACGAGCTGGAGACGGAGACGGTTGGGTCGGCAGGCCTGCGCCAGCGCCTCCAGCGCGTCATTGAGCGCCGCTATATCCGGCGTGCGGACGTGGTGTCCGTGGTCAATGAGTCGATCGCGCAGTGGTACCGCGAGGCCTACCCGGGCGTGGATCCCGTCGTCGTGACAAATGCCCCGACGGGCGCGGACGGGGTCATCGACCTGCGCGCGCAGCTGGGGATCCCCGAGGGCGCTCTCCTGTACCTGCATTCGGGCTACCTGGCGCCCGGGCGCAATATTCCCCTGATTCTGCGCGCGTTTGAGCAGGTGACAAGCGCACACGTGGTTTTCGTCGGAGCGGGCGCGCTTCTTCCCGAGGTCGAGCGGGCCGCAGCGCAGCACACGAACATCCACCGCCTGCCGCCCGTGGAGCCGGATCAGGTGCTGGCTATGACGCGCGGCGCTGACGTCGCGCTGTGCCTCATCGAGTCGGGGTGCCTGTCGCACCGCATGTCCACGCCCAACAAGATGATGGAGGCCTTCGCGGCCGGGGTGCCCGCGCTGTGTTCTCCCCTGTCCGAGGCCCGCCGATACCTGGGCGATCAGGCCGACACGTGGGTGCTGGAGGATCCGGAGCGCGACCTCATCGGGGCCCTGGAGTCCATCACGCGCGAGGACATCGGGGCTTTCACCGCGCCCACGATCCCCACCTGGGAGGAGGGTGCCGCGCGCCTGCGCGAGGCCTACGAGCGGGCCCTCGCCGCGCGAGCCCGCCCATAAAACACAGGTTTCACAAGGGTTTCACGAGGCCTGAGGCCGCTGCCCGTCCCCGCGGTCGTAGGCGCGCGCCGTCAGGAACGCCATCGCCAGCATGCCCACCAGCAGCGCAGCCATGAGGACGCCCAGCACGGCAACCGTGGTCTCCACTCCGTAGGGGCTGGACGCGAGCCAGATCAGCGGCGCCGCACAGTACACGCACGCGAAGGCCAGCATGCGCCGCTGGTGGTAGGTCGCAACGAAGACATTCGACAGCGGTGAGGTCGCGACCGTCAGGGCTAGCCACGGGGCCAGGGAGCGCGCAAAGTATCCGGCAGCCTCCCAGCGCACCCCGAACACGAGGGGGAAGAGTGCCGGGCTCACCCACGCGAGCATCGCGAACACGGGGATCGAGCATCCCAAGGCGATGCCACCAACACGCACGACGACTCGGGTCATCTCACCGGGCGGGGTGTCCGACAGGCGCGGCAGGTAGACCTGCGACAGCGCCCCCGCGATGAGGGCGACCGGGGCCTGCAGGGCCAGCCACGCCATGTTGAACTGGCCGAGCGAGGCCACGGAATACGTGGCGATGAGCATCGGAATCGCGCTCGTGCGCAGCGCGTCGACGACGACGTTGGGCACGCCCACGAGCGCCATCTTGCGGTAGCGCGAGGCCACCTCGCACAGGGTCGGATCCTCAGCCTGACGCTCGCGGGCGTCGCGGGCGCGCCACGACAGGTAGGCGACGGCGATACCCTGGCCCGCGATCGTCGCCCCAATCGCTGCACCCAGGCCGCCACCAGCCACAAAACCGCACACCAGCTGCAGGACCGCGATCCCCAGGGCACGCACGACGGAGGAACGAGCGATCGCCTGGAAGCGGCGGTGTCGGGTCAGCCAGTAGGAGCACACCTGCCCCTGCGCCAGGAAGAGGACGGAGACGCCAACGGCGAGCATCCAGCCCGCGAGCGCACTTCCGTAGCGCGCGCTCACCCACGGCCATGCGGCGGCCGCAATCAGGGTGGCCAGTGCGGAGGCGACGAGCACGCAGCGCGAGGCGAGGCGAGCCAGGGACCGGGCCGAGGCCTCGTCCCCCGGGGCGGGCAGGACGATGCTGAGGTCGAAGCGGGCACCCGCGACGGCAGCGCCGAGCGTTGCAGCGGACGTGAAGATGCCCAGATACCCCAGGTCCGTGTCCGTGTAGAGGCGGGCGACGCCGATCTGGGCGACGAAGGCGATGACCTGGGCGAGGAGGGTGCCGCCAAGGAGGGTGAGCACCTGCGCGAGGACGCCCGAGCGGGCGGGGCGGGCAGGGGCGTTCATCATGGACTCATTTAATCACCTGGGGCGCGCGGCTTGCCCCTAGGATGGTGGCATGCCCGCTCACCGATCCACGCCCACCCTCGGGTGGAAATCATGAGGGTCGCCCTGACGAAGGGAACCCTGCTGGTTCCCCCGACCTACTTCGCGCTCTCGCACGCCCTCGCGATGCCGGAGCTCGATTGGCGGGCTTTCACGCTCGCGGCGCGCATCACCGATCCGGCCGTCACGGTCCCCATTGACGAGGCCGCTCCGCGCGCGCTCGCCAGCCCCCTCCCGCTTCGCGTGGCCGCGCAGGCACGAGGCCTGGGCCAGATGCGCCGCGCGATCGCCGCCTGGAATCCGGACGTCATTCACCAGCATCAGGCGACCTGGTCCCTGCCGGCTGTGGGGGCCGCACGCGACACGGGCGCACCCCTCGTGGTGACGCTGCACGGCGGGGACGCCTACCCGAGGCTCGGGCGCGGCGCGGGCGCCGCGTGGAACGCACGCAACCGGAAGGCGGCCTTCGAGGGCGCGAGTCGGCTGCTGGCCGTCACCCGGTACCTGGCGGACGTCGCGCTGGGTGCGGGCGTCGATCCGGCGCGGCTGAGCGTCCACTATCAGGGTGTCGACACGCACTGGTGGACGCCCACCCCGAACGCAGCAGAATCGCGCGAGGAGCCCGTCGTCCTGTTCGTGGGCGCGCTCAGCCGTCTGAAGGGGGTGGACGACCTGGCACGGGCGTCCGCCACGCTCGTGGGGAACCGCCCGCATCGCCTCGTGCTCGTTGGAGACGGGCCACTGGAGGCGGGTCTGCGCGAACTCGCTCCTGCCCACGTGACGTTCGCGGGACGGCTGGATCGCGAGGGGGTGCGCGACTGGATTCGCCGCGCCCACGTCCTCGTCCTGCCCACGAAGCCGACGCAGGGGCGGCAGGAGGCCGCGGGACTCGTCCTCCTCGAGGCGCAGGCGTGCGGCGTTCCCGTCATCGCCTATTCCACGGGAGGTACGCCGGAGATGATCGCGCCCGGGGCCTCGCTGCTCACACAGGAGCGCTCGCCGGACGCTCTCGCCCGCTCCATCGACGAGGCCTTGGCCTGGTCGGAGGACGAACGCGCGGACCGCGGGGCACAGTGCCGCGCGTGGGTGGACAAGGAACGCTCGCTGCGGGCGTCAACCGAACAACTGCGCGCCATCTACGCCGATCTGACGCCCTAGCGCCGCTCCCTACAGGTCGACAGAACGCCCCGAGGCTGCCGAGGAGAGGATGGCCTCGACGACGCGCAGGTTGTCCAGGGCCTCGTCCATGGTGACGTGCTCGCTTCCCACGCCGAGGATCGCGTCGCGGAAGCGCTCGTGCTCGAGCGCCAGGGGTTCGCGCTTGGTGAGCGCGTAGCGCACGACCTGGCCCTCGCTCACCCCGCGGAAGGCGGCGATGGCGTCCCACTGCAGGGGCGCGTGGCCGTTCTCGTAGAAGGTCAGGTCCCCCATCGCGGTGTCGGCAACGAGCGCGCCACGCTCCCCCGTCACGATCGTCGTGCGGTCCTTGTAGGGGGTCAGCCAGTTGACGAGGTGGTTGACGAGGATGCCGCCCGCAAGCACGCCCGAGGCGACCATCATGTCCTCGTGCTCTCGCCCCGAGCGCGCGGACGTGCGCGCGTAGATGCTCTCGTAGGGGGCACCGGCAACCCACGCGGCCAGGTCCACGTCGTGCGTGGCCAGGTCTTTCACCACGCCGACGTCGCTGATGCGGGCGGGGAAGGGCGATTGGCGGCGCGTCGCGATCTGCTCGATCTCGCCGAGCTGCCCCTCCGCGATCCGCCTGCGCATATCAATGAGCGCCGGGTTGCAGCGCTCGACGTAGCCGACGGCGCCGACGAGGCCCGCGGCCGCGAAGGCGTCACGGATGCGGCGGCCCGCCTCCACACTCGTGGCGAGGGGCTTTTCGACGAGGGTGTGCACCCCGGCCTCGGCCAGCGCCAGGGCTGCGGCCTCGTGGTGGGCGGTCGGAGCGGCGATGATCGCCGCGTCGATGCCGGCTTCGATGAGCTCCTCGACACCGCCCAGGACGGGCAGGTTGCCGGCTACACCGAAGCGGTCGCCGCCCGGGTCAGCCAGCGCGACGAGCTCCACGCCCTGCGTGGCACGAGCGTTGCGCACGTGGTGTCGGCCCATCGAGCCGATGCCGAGGATTCCGAGGCGAATACTCATGTCAGGCCCCCGCTTCCGCGAGCGCATTCACGGCCTCGGCGATGCGTTCCAGCTCGGCGGGCGTCAGGGACGGGTAGATCGGCAGGGAGAGAACCTGGTCGGCGGCCTCGCGCGTGGCCGGCAGCTCCAGGCCGGGGGCGAAGCGGGCGAGGGATGGCAGCTCGTGGTTCGGGATCGGGTAGTAGACGCCCGAGCCGACGCCGTATTCCTCGCGCAGGGCGGCGGCAAAGCCGTCGCGGTCTTCGGCCACGCGGATCGTGTACTGGTGATACACGTGGGTAGCGCCGGGCGCGACGTGCGGGACGGTGACGCCTCGCAGGTGGGCGTCCAGGAAGGCGGCGTTGTCCTGGCGCGCGCGGGTCCACGCGCCAACCTTGGTGAGCTGCACGCGTCCGATGGCGGCGTGGATGTCGGTCATGCGGTTGTTGAGGCCCACGATTTCGTTGGCGTAGCGCGTCTCCATGCCCTGGTTGCGCGCGAGTTTGACGCCGCGGATGATCTCGGGGTCGCTCGAGGTGACCATGCCGCCCTCGCCGCTGGTCATGTTTTTCGTCGGGTAGAAGGAGAAGGCCGCGAAAGCGCCGAAAGAGCCGACCGCGCGCCCGTGCAGGCTCGCACCGTGCGCCTGGGCGGCGTCCTCGAAGACCATGAGTCCATGCGCGTCGGCGATCTCCTGCAGGGCGTCCATGGGGGCGGGGTGGCCGTAGAGGTGAACGGGCATGATGGCCCGAGTGCGCGGCGTGATCGCGGCCTCGACGGCGGCAGGCGACAGGGTAAACGTGAGCGGGTCGATGTCGGCGAACACAGGGGTAGCGCCCGTGATGGCGACCGAGTTGGCGGTGGCCGCGAAGGTGAAGGAGGGGACGATGACCTCATCGCCCGGACCGATCCCAGCGGCGAGCAGGCCCAGGTGCAGGGCCGAGGTTCCCGAGTTAACCGCGACGGCCCGTGTCCCGGGCACCAGGGCGGCGCAGAACTCCTCCTCGAAGGCGGCAACCTGGGGGCCCTGGGCGATCATGCCCGTGCGCATGACGGCTGCGACCGCATCGATCTCTTCCTCGCCGATGAGCGGGCGTGCGGGTGGGATGAACGGCTGCGTCACTGTTGGTCCTCACGGGTGTGGTCGGGCGCATCGGGGGCATTCGAGGACGAGGCCCGGGTGTCCTCGGGCAACAGGGCACCGTCTCGCTCGACGTAGCGGCGCCCCGAGGCCGGACACACCCACGCGCGTTCCGAGGCCTCGCTGGCTGTGTCATCGGCGGCCACGAGGGGTACCCCGGCCTCGCCGACCCACCCAACGCGGCGCGCGGGGACGCCGAGGACGAGCGCGTAGGGGGCCACGTCTCGGGTAACCACGGCACCCGCGCCGACCGATGCCCACGCGCCGATGCGCACGGGCGCCACGCAGACGGCGCGCGCGCCGATGGCGGCGCCGCGCTCGACGGTGACGCCGACGCGTTCCCAGTCACTCGCGCTCTTCAGAGTGCCGTCGGCGTTGATCGCGCGGGGGCAGTGGTCGTTCGTGAAGACGGCCGCGGGGCCGACAAAGACGCCATCCGCCAGGGATGCGGGTTCATAGATGAGGGCGTAGTTCTGGATCTTGCAGCGCCCGCCAACTCTCACGCCTTCTCCGATGTAGGCGCCGCGTCCGACGATCGTCTCCTCGCCAATGCGGGCTTCCTCGCGTACCTGAGCAAGGTGCCACACGCGGGCGCTGGGCGCGACAATCGCGCTGGGCGCCACGTCGGCGCTGGGCTCGATCACGGTGTCTCCCTCTCATTGTCGCTCACGCGTGCGGGTGCGCATCGGGGTGCTCGCCACCCTCTCAGATACCCAACACTATAGGCGCGCGCCCATCCCGATGTGCGACACTAATCGAATGCAGATGCGCTCCGACACGTGGGTGATCATCCCCGCGTTTAACGAGGCGCCCGTGATCGGGGGCGTCGTCGCGGGCGTTCGCGCCCTTTTCCCGCGTGTGCTCGTCGTCGATGACGCGTCGACCGATAACACTGCCGTTCTCGCCCGCGCTGCGGGCGCCTTTACTGCTTCCCATCCCGTCAACCTCGGCCAGGGCGCGGCGTTGCAGACCGGCTTTGAGGCGGCCCTCGCGCGCGGTGCCCGCTACGTCGTCACCTTCGACGCCGACGGGCAGCACGAACCGGCCGATGCGGCAGCGATGGTGGATCGAGCGCGCGAGGAGGATCTCGCGTTCGTCCTTGGGTCTCGTTTCCTCGACGGTGCGCGTGCCCCCGTCGGCGCGGTCAAGCGTGCGATACTGCGCCTGGGAGCGTTGGCCGCCCGCGCGCGCACGGGCATGGCTCTCACGGACACGCACAACGGCCTGCGTGTCCTCCGCGCCGACGCTCTCGCCTACGTTCACCTCACCCACGCGCGCATGGCGCACGCCTCGCAGATCGTCTCTCAGCTCGCGGACTCCAGCCTGCCCGGTGCCGAGCACCCCGTGACTATTTCCTACACGGACTACTCGCGTGCCAAGGGTCAACCCCTGCTCAACTCCGTCAACATCGTCGTCGATCTGGCGTTGGGGGGACGATGAGCGCCTACCTCGCCATTCGCGTCCTCCTGCTCATCGCCCTCGCGATCACCGCGTGGTGGCTGGTGCGCCCAGTATCCTCGGCCTCGTCGCTGGCTCTGCGCCGCATCGGCATTGGCATCCTCGTGGTGGCGGCCATCGTGGCGATCCTCGTCCCCTCGCTGGCGAACACCGTTGCGCGCGCCATCGGCGTAGAGCGAGGGGTCAACCTGATTGTCTACGGCCTGGTCGTGGCTTTCATCGCGCAGATGGTGACCGGATATCGGCGCGAGGCAAGAGCCGAGGCACGCATGGCGACCTTGGCCCGTTCGCTTGCCCTCGCGCACGTCCTTCCGCCCGATGCTCAGGTGGATAACAACGGGGCTATGACCGGCACAGACAGCGATACGCACGGAGTGGAACGCGCCGCTAACGGCCCTGATTCCCCGACAAACTCACCAGATAACGATATGGTTACAAATGATGAGTAACGTGAATCTGCGACCGATCCAGCACTCGGCCGTCAACTACGGACGCTTCGGCCTCCTGCGCGGCGCACTCGCCGTGCTCCTGGCCGGCGTGCTCTTCGTGGTGTCATCGGCGGGGTTTGTGTACGCCAGTTTGAGCAGCCAGTTCGCCAACCGCGTCGTCAACATCGACGCCTACGCGAGCGACGAACAGAACAAGGCAACACCGGACTCCTTTGAAGGACGCGCCGTCAACATCCTCGTGGTCGGCACCGACTCGCGTAACGGCGCGAGCGGCGAGCTCGGCGCGGGCGACGCAGATGACGTTCCCGGCCTGCGCAACGACTCGACGATGGTGATTCACGTCAGCGCAGACCGCTCGCGCGTGCAGATCGTCTCCATCCCCCGCGACACCCTCGTGGACATCCCGGCGTGTAAGCACCGCGACGGGACCACCAGCGAACCGACCACCGACGACATGTTCAACAACGCGATGGTCTACGGCGCGAACGGCGGCGACGACCCGGAGGACATTGCCCCCGGCATCGCGTGCGTGCGTTCGACCGTCGAAAAGCTCTCCGGCATGTCCATCGACGCCTTCATGGTCGTTGATTTCGCTGGCTTTATTAACATGATCGACGCCCTGGGCGGCGTCTGGTTCAACATCCCCGAGCGCATCGACGACGACTCCGCCCAGCTCTACATCGATGAGGGCTGCTGGAAGCTGTCGGGCACGCACGCACTGGCCTACATGCGCTCGCGTAAGGGCCAGGGCGACGGCTCCGACATTTCCCGTATCGGCCGCCAGCAGCAGCTGATTTCCGCGATGCTGCGCGAGCTCCAGAACAAGAACTACGTGACGGATCCCGGCTCGCTCATCAACTTCTTGCAGGCCGCGATTTCCGCCGTGAATGTCTCCAATAATCTGGGTGATGCAAGCTCGGACGCGTCCCTTCTCATCAACGTGCTACAAAAGGTCGACCGCACCAACATTCAGTTCGTGACGATGCCGGTCGAGGAACCCTCCTGGGATCCCAACCGCCGCATCCCCTCTGAGCCGATGGCCCGCAACGTGTGGAGCGCTCTGAAGAACGATCAGGCCCTGCCCGTGGGCACAACCTACACTGACGGCAACGGTGCACAGCTCGTGGTCCCCGACCCGACGGCAACGACAGCCCCTTCGACGTCCGCTCCGACGCAGGCTCCGACGACCGATCCCGGTTCGGATGCAACCTCCACAGATAACACCGAGCAGTCCGCCTCCGTCGCGAATAACGCGGCCAACGAGGAAGCTGCCAAGCAGACAGCCGCTACCTGCCCGCCGAAGAACCAATGAGCACTCCTCCCTCGTTTACGCCCGACCCGAAGCGGCGCCGCCCCGGATCCGACGACGCCCACGTCGTCGGTGAGCAGCTGCGCGGTGGCGCCCCCACTCCCCCGCCCGAGGCCCTGGCACCGCAGATGTGGAGGATCTCCGACGACGAGGTCGACGCCTCGCGTCCGCTGATGCCGCGCACGCTGGACCAGCCGCAGCGCGAGTCTCAGTCGATTTTCCCGCGTCGCACTCAGGCTCAGCAGCCGCCATCCTTCCAGCCGGCCTCGGCGTCGAACCCACCGTCGTACGCGCCGGGGTCTGGTTCCTCCTCAGGCTCGAACACCTATGCTCCGTCCGGGAACGGGCCTCGTCAGGTGACGATCAATCGCTCCCAGAGCGCACCCGCCGCGGCCCCCGCCCCCGCCGCGGTACCCGTCGCTCCCACCGCTCCGGTTGCCAAGCCGCGGCGTAAGAAGCGCCGCCACCCAATCCTGAAGACCCTGTGCCTCATTCTGGTTATCATCCTCGCGTGGGGCGGCTTCCTCATATGGGACGCCAACACCAACATGGGCCGCGTGAGCGCCCTGTCGGGGGCTGCCGACACCGCGGGAACGACGTACCTGCTGGCCGGGTCTGACTCGCGCGCCGACGGTGCCGTCAAGGATGGCTTCGATGAGTCCGAACGCGCCGACTCGATCATGCTCGTCAACGTTGCCCCGAACGGGCAGGCGGTTGCGCTCTCGATTCCCCGCGACACCTACGCAGAGATCCCGGGAGTCGGCTGGGACAAGATCAACGCTTCCTACGCCTACGGCGGCCCGCAGCTGCTCGTGGAGACCGTGGAAAAGCTGACGGGCCTGACCGTCGATTACTTCGTCCAGATCGGTATGGGCGCCGTGCCCGACATGGTGGACGCCGTCGGCGGCGTCGAGCTGTGCTACGACAACGACGCGGACGACCAGTATTCCGGTCTGAAGTGGACCGCTGGATGCCACACGGTGGATGGCACGACCGCCCTGCAGTTCTCGCGCATGCGCTATCAGGATCCCGAGGGCGATATCGGCCGCACCAAGCGCCAGCGTCAGGTGATTTCGAAGGTTATTTCTTCGGCGGCTTCGCCCTCGACCCTCGTTAATCCCGCGAAGACCCTCCGCGTGGAGCGCGCCGGCTCCCATTCCTTCACGGTCGACGAGGACTCCTCGGTCCTCACGGTTGCCTCGCTCGTGTGGGCGCTGCGCAGCGCGTCGTCGAATCAGATGATGGGTGTTCCCCCGATCGAGTCGCTGAACTTCACGACGAACGCGGGCGCCTCGGCGGTACTCCTGCGTGACACGACCGCGGACGACTTTTTCGCCAAGCTCCGTGCGGGCACCCTCACGACGTCGGACCTCAACCAGGTCGACGGACTGTAGGACCGCCCCACACGGTCGCGTACCGACAACGGTAAGACCCCCGGCTTCGTCCCTCACAGGGAACGAGGCCGGGGGTCTCTCAGCTCTACGGGCGCCCTCAGGCTCCGGGAACGGTGATCGGGCGGGGACCCGCCTGCCAGCCTTCCCACGCGGAGGTCAGGATCTCCTCAACCCCGTTGTTGGCCTTCCAGCCCAGGTCGACGCCGATGGAGAGCGGGTCGCCAATGAGCTTGGGCGGATCACCGGCGCGGCGATCGAGCTCCTCGACGGGGAACTCCCATCCCATGACGCGGCGCAGGCCGTCGACGATCTCTCGGACGGAGGTGCCCAGGCCAGTACCCACGTTGTAGGTGTGGTGGTCAGGCTGACGCCCCTCGGCGAGCACGTCGAGGGCCGCGATGTGCGCCTCGGCGAGATCCAGGACGTGGATGTAGTCGCGGATGCAGGTGCCGTCGGGGGTGTCGTAGTCGGTGCCGAAGATCTTGGCGCTCTCGCCGCGCTCAACGCGATCCAGCACCATCGGGATCAGGTTCATGACGGCGTCGTCGGCCAGGTCGGGCCATCCGGCGCCAGCCACGTTGAAGTAGCGCAGGCCGATCCACTTCAGGTCCCAGGCTCGCTCGCAGTCGGCCATCAGCCACTCGCCGATCAGCTTGGTCTCGCCGTAGGGGTTGATGGGGTGCCCGGCCATATCCTCCGTGACCACGGGGGCCTCGGGCGTGCCGTAAACGGCTGCCGAGGAGGAGAAGATCATCTGGTCGACGCCGGCGTCCTCCATCGCGAGGAGGACGTTAGCCATGCCGCCGATGTTCTGCTGGTAGTACCAGGCGGGGCGGGCGACCGACTCGCCGACCTGCTTGCGCGCGGAGAAGTGGATGACGGCCGTGACGTCCTCGTCCACCATGAGGGTGGACAGCGCCGAGCGGGCTTCATCCAGGGTCACGTCGAGCTTCACGAGCTTGGCGTCGCCGATGCGCGATGCTTTGCCACTCGACAGGTCGTCGACGACGACGACGCGATCCCCGCGCTGACGCAGGAGGCGGACAACGTGTGCGCCGATGTAGCCGGCGCCGCCACAAACGAGAATGCTCATAGGTTCAGGATACGCTGTACAAGGCCCCTGCGGCTACCCACGCGGGACTTGTGTTCGCGTCGCTCAGCGCGCCTGGGAGACGCGCTGGGCGAGGGCAGCACCCTTTGCGCTGGCCACGTCGCGTAGGTCCTTCTGGAAGGTGCGCATCGAGGCACGCAACGATTCAGCACGCTCTCCTTCGCCGGCTCCAAGGATGCGCGCGGCGAGCAGTCCCGCGTTGCGCGCTCCTGCGATGGAGACGGTCGCGACGGGCACGCCCGCGGGCATCTGGACGATGGAGTGCAGGGAGTCGACACCGTCGAGGTGCTTGAGGGGCACGGGCACGCCGATGACCGGTAGTTCGGTGAGTGCGGCGAGCATGCCGGGCAGGTGGGCCGCTCCCCCGGCTCCGGCGATAATGACGCGCAGGCCGCGCGCCGAGGCGGATCGGCCGTAAGCGACCATGTCCTCGGGCATACGGTGGGCGGAGACGACACCAACCTCGCAGGCGATGCCGAATTCGGCGAGGGCACCGACGGCTGCTTCCATGGTGGGCCAGTCGGAGTCGGAGCCCATGACGACGCCGACGAGCGGGTTGTCGCCGGTGGCGGTCAGCTGAATGTCGAGCTCGGTGGTCATGAGCGGTCCTTTCGGGGGGACGAGGCCGGGGCACCTGGTCCCTCGGCCGCGGATGGTGGGAGGGTTAGTCGGCGGGTGCCTCGCCCTTCAGGGCGGTAACAGCTGCCCGGGCTCGATCAAGAGCACGGGTGGGATCCGCATCGACGACGGTGACGTGGCCGAGCTTGCGTCCGGGGCGTACTTCCTTGCCATAGAGGTGAATCTTTGCGTCCGTTCCCCCGGCGGCGAAGGCTGCAGCGAGGGCGCGCGCAGGCTGTGCGTGGGAGGAGCCCAGCAGGTTGACCATGACGACGTGCGTACCCGGGGCGCGCAGCTGCGTGGAGCCGAGCGGCAGGTCGAGGACGGCGCGCAGGTGCTGCTCGAATTGGCTCGTGACGGCCCCGTCGATGGTCCAGTGCCCCGTGTTGTGGGGGCGCATGGCAAGCTCGTTGACGAGGACGCGTTCGTCCGCGCCCTCACCGACCACGAACATTTCCACGGCGAGGACGCCGGTGACGCCCAGCTCAGCGGCGATGCGCTCACCAATGCGGCGCGCCTCGGCGGCCGTCTCGGGCCTGATACCAACCGCGGGAACCGTCACCTCGGCGCACACGCCGTCCACCTGTACGGTGGAGGCGACGGGCCACGAGGCGATCTCGCCCGAGGGGGTGCGCGCGAGGAGCGCCGCCACCTCGCCGGTGAAGGGAACCAACGCCTCGGCCAGGAGGGGGCCGTTGCCCCACCAGGAGGCCACGTCTGCGGGGCTGTGGGCGACTGCCACGCCGTGCCCGTCGTATCCGCCGCGCGGGGTCTTGACGATGAGGGGCCAGCCGATCGTGGCGCCGAATTCTGCCAGCTGGGCCTCGTCCTCGACGCGCGCCCACGCGGGACACGGGATGCCCATGTCGGTGAGGCGCTCGCGCATGGCCAGCTTGTCCTGAGCGTAGAGGAGGGCACTCGCCGGGGGCTGAACGGAGACGAGGCGTGCCGCCTCCTCCATCGTGGGGGCCGGGATGTGCTCGTGTTCGAAGGTGAGGACATCCGCGCCATCGATGAGCGCGCGGACCGCGTCCAAGTCGGCGGGTTCGCCCACCGCTTTGTCGACGGTCACCTGACCGGTCGACCCATCCGAGGCCTCAACGAGGGCCCGAAGATTAATGCCGAGCGCGACCGCGCTCTCCTGCATCATGCGCGCCAGCTGTCCGCCGCCAATGACGGCAACGGTGGGAGGGGTCAACATCTCGTGTTCCACGCCTTTCAATGTACTCCGCTGCTAGAAGCGCCGCGAGCGCCGTCCCATGGACATGAGGGGCCCTTCGGGCATGACGCGATCAGGGTCGAGGGACGCGGGGATCGCAGCGACCGAGACGGTGAATACCGGCGGCTTGTTGGTCTTGAGTTCGAGGCGCCCGCCCATCGCCTGCGCGAGGTCGTGGGCGAGGGCCAGGCCGATGCCCGTCGAGCCGTGCCCGGAGACACCTTTTTCGAAAACGTCGGGGGCTAGGGACTCGTCGATGCCGTCGCCCTCGTCGCTCACTTCGATGACGACGCCGCGCTTGGAGGTGCCTGCGTGTGCCCATACGCGCGTAGTTCCGTCGCCGTAGCGTAGCGAGTTTTCGATGAGGGTCGCCAGGATCTGCCCAAGCTTTCCGGCGTCGGCCAGGATCGGACGCTCGGCCTCGTCAAGGAAGACGAGGGGACGCCCAGCCGCCTCGAATTGGTCCTCCCACTCCTCGCGTGCCGTGTTGAAGACTTCGAGAATGTGAATGGCCTCGGTCTGGCTGGTCTGGCGCTTGGAGACGTCAAGCAGCTCCGTGACGACGTTCGTCATGCGCTCCACCTGTTCGAGGCAGGTGCGGGCTTCGGCGCGTACCTCGTCCTCAGTGGAGATGAGTTCGATTTCCTCCAGGCGCATGGACAGGGCGGTCAGCGGCGTGCGCAGCTGGTGGGAGGCGTCGGCAGCTGCCTGTCGCTCGGCTGCGAGTCGGCCCGCCATGCGTTCGCCAGTGCGAGCGAGCTCCTCGGAGACCAAGTCGATTTCCTCAATACCGGACTTTTCCACCCGGGCGCGCACGCCACCCGAGCCGATCTGCTCTGCCTGGGCTGCCAGGTAGATGAGCGGGGCGGACAGTTCACGCGATAGGGAACGCGCGAGCAACCAGCCAATCAGCATGGATGCGAGCATGCCTCCGCCAAAGAGGCCACAGGTCCAGGCGATGCGAGTCACCGCGTTCGATGCGGACGCGGTGAGCTGGACGGATACGCCGCTCGGCGATGACGCCAGCGAACTCATGGTCCGCCCGGGGATCACCTTGCCGTTGGTGACCAGGTTTGCCTCGGGCACCTTGATTCGATAGTTCAGCTCATCGCCACGACTGTTCGCTTGATCCGCGACAAGCGCTGCCAGGGTCGCCGGGTCGATCCCCTCCCCCACGGCGCGCCTGCGCTCGATGTTTTGGAGGATCAGCTGCGCCTGAACGTCAAGGTTGCGCTGTTCGGACGACCAGATGGACGCCGATGCGAAAAACGCGCCTGGGAGCCCCATCAGCACGCACACGACGGCGACGATGGAGACGATCATCCTCACCGCGCGGGCGCGCATGGCGGGCCTGTCTCAGCGACGCGCTCAGCGCGCGTTCTCGAAGCGGAAGCCCATCCCTCGCACTGTCGTGATGTAGTGCGGGTCGGTCGCGTCGTCTCCGAGCTTGCGGCGCAGCCACGACACGTGCATATCGAGGGTCTTCGTGGAGCCGGTCGGGTCCGAGCCCCACACCTCGCGCATGAGGGTGTCGCGCGCGACGACCGACCCGGCCTCGCGCAGCAGCACGCGAAGCAGGTCGAATTCCTTGGCCGTCAGGCTCAGCTCGACGTCACCGACGAACGCGCGGTGCGCGGCAACATCCATGCGGATGTCCTGGGCGCGCAGCTCGCCTTCGGCGGGCTCAGCGGCCTGGCGGCGCAGGAGGGCCCGCACGCGAGCGAGAAGCTCCGCGAGGCGGAAAGGCTTCGTCACGTAGTCGTCAGCGCCCGCGTCCAGGCCGACGACCATGTCGACCTCGTCCGTGCGCGCAGTAAGGATCAGAATCGGAACTCGGTTACCGGAGGAGCGGATCTCGCGGGCGACATCCAGGCCATCCATATCAGGCAGACCGAGGTCCAGGACGACCAGGTCAACACCGCGAACATCCGCGAGGGCTTCAGCGCCTGTCGCGTGCGCACGCACGTCGTAGCCCTCCCTGCCCAGTGCACGGGCGAGGGGCTCGGAGATGGCCGGATCGTCTTCAACGAGGAGAACTGTAGTCACGCTTACATCTTAGCAATTCTGAACCAAAACTTGCACCTTTCTTGACCCGTTATGCGGGCAGGTCAGGCACCCGTTCACACTGCGAGATGAACGTTATTTAACAACGCTCGAGAGCAGGTACGGTGAGACCGGACCAAAACCGCGCAAGTCCGCGGTCGGGAACTCTTCGAGCTCATACCCATCTCCCACCTCGCCAGCGGCGATGGCGGCAGCAGTCGTCGGATCAGTGAGGATCTTACCCACCGGAGCAATGTCCACGAGGCGAGATGCAAGGTTCACGGTGGGCCCGAAGACATCACCCGACCGCGAGAACACATCACCGCGCACGAAAGACGCACGCACGGGCAGCATTTCGTCGTCGGCGTTCAGTCGCTCGATGAGGGCCGTGGCCACACGCAGGCCGGTGGGCAGGTCATCGGCGATGTAGAGGACGGCGTCACCGATCATCTTGACGACGCGACCACCCTCCTCGATGACGGCGTTACGACTCTCCTCTTCGAAGCGCTCGATGAGACCCACCAGGGCATCGCCGAGAATCGTCGAGGACGACGTATAGGACACCATGTCGACGAAGCCGAGACAGCGGTTGAGCGGGAAGCGGTTATGCCGCTCCTCATGCCCGCGCTGGGATACCTCGCGATCAAAACGGGACAGGGTTGCCTCGAGCTGACGCCGCCAGGCGTATGTGAACATCTCCTGGAAGACGTCGATGTACTCGCGCATATGGTCCAGCACGTACATGCGGGCCGTCGTGTCATCCAGCATCAGACGACGCATCGAATCTTCTACTAGTGCTTCGAACTGCCACAGGGCCAGGCGATCAGCCAGGTGGGCGTTGGCGCGCAGGAGAGAGCGAGAGGTTGCCGTGTCAATGCCACCAGATTCGACGAGGTCGTGCCAGCGACTGAAAACGTCCAGGTCACGCTGAGAGAAAACCTTGTCATCGGCGGTGGGAGCCTGGAAGCCGAGGGCGATCCAGAAACGGAAGACGCGTTCGATAGGCGTATTCGTCATCTCCGCGAGATCGCGGGCCGAATACGTCAGATGACCACCGAGCAGCTGGGGAACGTAGCTTGTTGCGGTCAGGTCATCAGGAGTTGCAGGGGACGAAGCCGCGTGCTCATCCATCGCAAATCCCTCCTCTTTGGGCTGACTCAACACCACATCAGCGGGTAACGGTATATCAGATCACTTTTCAAAGTCACATCGGGATTGTGACCTCGAACATTGACAATTGTAGTAGTCTGATGAGTTTTTCTCTAGAGAATTGCACGTTTACCTGCGAAAACCGAGATTTCTGCACCAAATTGCAGCTTGTCTGCGCATCTGAGATGCCTTGGGAGAGAATGTCCTCATGCGCCTTGTTCTTGCCTCCGCTTCCCCCGCCCGCCGAGCAACACTCATTGCGGCGGGCATCACACCGATTGTCCAGGTGTCCACCGTCGACGAGGACGCCATCCTCGCCGCATTGCCCGGAGGGCGCGCGTTCTCGGGCGGCACCACCACCCCCGCCGACGAGGTCGCAGCGCTCGCCGCGGCCAAGTGCGCCGACGTCTGCGAGGCCCTGAGAGCACCCGGCGCCAACGCCGACCTGCCCGAGGGCGAGTCCGTCCTCGTCGTTGGCTGCGACTCCATGCTCGAGATCGACGGCCAGATGCTCGGAAAGCCCCACACCCCCGACGTGGCCCGCGAGCGCATCCGCGCCATGCGCCGCACGAGCGCAACCCTGTGGACGGGCCACTCGGCAGCGATCCTGGCCCCGGCCTCGCCGCACGGTGGAACGGCAGGAGAACGCACGGTCACCGCAACCGTCACCCGCTCTGCCTCGACCCAGGTCCACTTCGGGGACATCTCGGATGCCGAGATCGACGCGTACGTGGCCACCGGCGAGCCCCTGCACGTGGCGGGCTCCTTCACGGTGGACGGACTGGGAGGCCCTTTCATCGAGGGCGTGACGGGCGATTATCACTCGGTCGTCGGTATCTCTTTGCCGCTACTGCGTTCCATGGCCACCGAGCTTGGGGTGTTCTGGCCGGACCTGTGGGATGCGCCGCGCCCCTGAGTTTCGGTGCCAATCACCCACCCATCGCGCCGTACTGTAGGGGCATGGACAACAGCACTGCATGGGGCATCGGCCTCGCTACGATCACTCTGGACGGCACGACACTCGACACGTGGTACCCCGCCCCGCACCTGGGCGAGCCCGGGACCGACGAGGAGCTGGCGACCTCGCTGTCCGTGCTGGAGCGCGTCGATGACGCGCGCCGCGTGCGCACCGTCGTCGTGACCACGACGATTGACCTGCAGGAGGCCCCCGCCTCGACGGAGGACGCCTACCTGCGTCTGCACCTGCTTTCCCACCGCCTGGTACAGCCCAACACGATCAACCTCGACGGCATCTTCGCGGTGCTGCCCAACGTCGTGTGGACGGATGCCGGCCCGTGCGCCGTTGCCGACTTCGAGGCCACCCGCCTGCGCCTGCGCGCTCGCGACGGTCACCCCGTGACCGTGCAGGGCGTCGACAAGTTCCCGCCGATGGTCAACTACGTGCTGCCCTCCGGCGTTCGCATCGCCGACGGCACGCGCGTGCGCCTGGGCGCCTACCTGTCCGAGGGCACGACCGTCATGCACGCCGGCTTCGTCAACTTCAACGCGGGCACGCTGGGCCGCTCGATGGTCGAGGGCCGCGTCTCGCAGGGCGTCGTCATCGGCGATGGCTCGGACGTGGGCGGCGGCGCCTCCACGATGGGCACCCTCTCGGGCGGCGGCAAGCAGCGTGTGCGCCTGGGCGAGCGCTGCCTGCTGGGTGCAAACTCAGGCCTGGGAATCGCGCTCGGCGACGACTGCGTCGTCGAGGCCGGCCTGTACGTGACCGCCGGCGCGAAGGTCACGCTCATCGATTCTTCCGGCGAGGCCGAGCCGCGCACGGTTGCCGCGCGCGAGCTGTCGGGCGCGTCGAACATCCTGTTCCGCCGCAACTCCCAGACGGGCCGCATCGAGGCCATCGCCCGCGCGGGCGTCGTGGGTATCGAGCTCAACGACGCGCTGCACGCTTCGAACTGAGTCTTCTCACCAACGAGGCCGGGGCCGCCCACGCGCAGTGCGCGAAGGTGGCCCCGGCCTCGTTATGTGGCTGATGTGTCAGCGCGCCGTCCAGGCCTCACGGATGCGGCTCGCAGCGGCCTGAATGCGCTCGTCGGTGGCGGTGAGGGCCACGCGGACGCGCCCGTGGGCTGCCGTGCCGTAGAAGTCGCCGGGGGCGACGAGGATACCAAGATCAGCCAGGCGGTTGACGAGGGCCCACGAGTCGCTCGGATTCGCGGGGTCCGAGACCCACAGGTACAGGCCGGCCGCCGTGTCGGGATCGACGTTGAGACCGGCGTCGGTCAGCGCCTCGAGGAGGAGGGCGCGACGCACGGCGTAGACGCTGCGCTGGCGCTCCACGTGCTCGGTGTCGCGGAGGGCGACCGCCATCGCGTGCTGGACGGGGGCGGGCACCATGAGTCCGGAGTGCTTGCGCACGCTGACGATCGGGGCGACCAGGGCGGGATCACCGTAGATGAGGGCACCGCGGTAGCCGGCAAGATTCGACTGCTTGGACAGCGAGTACAGGACGAGGAGGCCGCTCGCGTCGCCGTCACACACGTCCGTATCGAGCAGGGAGGGCACTCCCTCGCTCACGTAGGGCTCCGACCAGGGCAGGGCCGCGTAGCACTCGTCGGAGACGACGACGGCGCCGTGAGCGCGCGCCCAGACAACGACGGCGCGCAGCTCGTCCTTGCTCATGACGTGCCCGTCGGGGTTGCCCGGCGAGTTCAAGTAGACGAGGGCGGCATCGGGCCAGGCGTCGGGGTTCGTCGGGTCAACGGCGACGGGTGTGGCACCGGCCAGCCTGGCGCCAATGTCGTAGGTCGGGTAGGCAACCTCGGGCACGAGAACCGTGTCGCCGGGGCGCACGCCCAGCAGCGCAGGAATCCAGGCGACGGCCTCCTTCGAGCCGATCGTGGGGATCACGCCGCCGTGTCCGACGTCAACCATGCCTCGGCGCTGTCCCCATGCGAGGATCGCGTCGCGCACCTCGGCGGTGCCGATCACCGTCGGGTAGCCGTGCGCGTTGGAGGCGTCAGCGAGTGCCTCGCGGATGAACGCGGGGGTGTCGTCGACCGGGGTTCCGACGCTCAGATCGCACATTCCCCCGGGATGTTCAGTGGCGCGCGCCTTGGCGGGCGCCAGCTGATCCCAGGGGAATTCGGGCAGGTCAAGAGGGCGGGGAAGGATCGTTGTCATACCCCTACCCTATCGACTGTCAGAGATTTTCGGCCTTCCATTCCTCATTCTGAGGCGGCAGTGCGGCGATCATCGGATCATCGAAGTCCTGGACGCCGGTCTTCTGTGCGCCGCCGGGGCTGCCCAGGTCGTTGAAGAAGTCGACGTTGGCGCGCAGGTAGTCGGACCACTCGGAGGGCAGGTCGTCCTCGTAGAAGATGGCCTCGGTCGGGCACACGGGCTCGCATGCGCCGCAGTCCACGCACTCCTCGGGGTGGATGTAGAGCGAACGGGCACCCTCGTAGATGCAGTCGACGGGGCACTCGTCCACGCATGCGCGATCCTTGACGTCCACGCAGGGCTGCGCGATGACGTAGGTCATGAGACGTTCCTCCTGGTCAGTTCTAAAGACTCGTTGATTCTATTATTCACGTATGAGTAGCCCCGAGTCACCCCGCGTCACCAACAGCGCTGCGAGCGGCGAGAATACGCCGATTCAGCACACCGAGACCGAAGGGGCGCGCGAGGAAATTTCCACACGCGCGCCTGGCGCAATTCCCCAGTTGCCGTGGATGAGCTTCGCGGTCGGCGAGAGGATCGTCATCCGCTACCGCCTGGCAGACGGCCTGCACGACGCCCTGGGAGAGGCGCTCGAGGTGGCCCCCACGCACGTCACGGTCGCGACGAGGCGTGGGCCGGTTCGCGTGGATGCCCGCACGATGGTGACGGGCAAGCGCGTGCCTCCCCCGCCCACCATCTAGCGAGCGGGGGAAGGAAGCGGCAATCAGCGGTTGGCGCGGCGCTCGCGAGCAGCGATCTTGAAGCGCTCCTGGGCGTCCAGGACGACCTTGCGCACGCGCACGGCCTCGGGCGTGACCTCAACGCACTCGTCGTTGGCCGCAAACTCGAGGGACTCCTCAAGGGTCAGCTTGCGCGAGGGGGTCAGCGACTCGTACACGTCGGCGGTCGCGCTACGCGTGTTCGTCTGCTTCTTCTCACGGCAGATATTCACGTCCATGTCCTCGCCGCGCGGGTTTTCGCCCACAACCTGACCCTCGTAGACCTCGGAGGAGGGCTCGACGATGAAGGAGCCGCGCTCCTGCAGGTTCGTCATCGCGTACGGGGTGGCCTGACCAGCACGGTCGGCGACGAGAGAGCCGGTGAGGCGCTGCTCGATGGAACCCTGCCAGGGGGCGTAGCCCTCGGAGATGGACGAGGCGATGCCGGTGCCACGCGTTTCGGTGAGGAAGCGCGTGCGGAAGCCGATGAGGCCTCGGGCGGGAACCACGAACTCGAGGCGGATCCAGCCCGAACCGTGGTTCGCCATGGTCTCCATGCGGCCCTTGCGGGCGGCCATGAGCTGCGTGACGGCGCCCAGGTACTCCTCGGGAATGTCGATCGTCATGCGCTCCATGGGCTCGCTGAGCACGCCGTCGATCTCCTTGGTGACGACCTGCGGCTTGCCGACGGTGAGCTCGAAGCCCTCGCGGCGCATCTGCTCCACCAGGATCGCCAGGGCGAGCTCGCCACGGCCCTGGACCTCCCAGGCGTCGGGGCGCTCGGTGGGCAGAACCTTCAGGGACACGTTGCCGATGAGCTCGCGGTCGAGGCGGTCCTTGACCTGGCGGGCCGTCACCTTGGCGCCCTTGACGCGGCCGGCCATGGGCGAGGTGTTGATACCGATGGTCATGGAGATGGCCGGGTCGTCCACCGTGATGAGCGGGAGGGGACGCGGGTCCTCGAGGTCGACGAGGGACTCGCCGATCATGATGTCTTCGATGCCGGCGACGGCGACGATATCACCAGGGGCGGCGGAGTCGGTGGACACGCGCTCGAGGCCCTCGGTGGCCAGCAGCTCGGAGATGTGGACGCGCTGGATGGTGCCGTCGTGGCGCGCCAGGCCCACGTCAGCGCCCTTCTTCAGGGTGCCGTTGTGGATGCGCAGCAGGGCGAGACGGCCCAGGAACGGGGAGGCGTCCAGGTTGGTGACGTGGGCCTGCAGCGGCATGTCCTCGTCGTAGGTGGGGCCCGGGATACGGTTCAGGATGGTCTCGAACAGGGGCTCGAGGTTCTCGGTGGGCAGCTGGCCGTCACCGGGGTTTTCCAGCGAGCACTTGCCGGCCTTAGCGGAGGCGTAGACGACGGGGACGTCCATGAGGGAGTCCACGTCGATGTCGATGCCCTCGTTCATGAGGTCCTCACCCAGCGACAGGAGCAGGTCGGTCGTCTCGGAGACGACCTCTTCGATGCGCGAGTCGGGGCGGTCGACCTTGTTGACGACGACGATGACGGGCAGGTGGGCCTGGAGGGCCTTGCGCAGCACGAAGCGGGTCTGCGGGAGCGGGCCCTCGGAGGCGTCGACCATGAGGACGACGCCGTCAACCATCGACAGGCCTCGCTCGACCTCGCCGCCGAAGTCGGCGTGGCCGGGGGTGTCGATAACGTTGATGATGACGCCATCCTCGAGGCCCAGGGCCTGCGCGGCGGGGCCGGTGTAGTGGACGGCGGTGTTCTTGGCGAGAATGGTGATGCCCTTCTCGCGCTCGAGGTCGCCGGAGTCCATGACGCGCTCGCCGGTCTTTTCGACCGTGTCACGCTCGGAGAAAGCTCCGGACTGCCAGAGCATTGCGTCAACCAGCGTGGTCTTGCCATGATCGACGTGCGCGACGATGGCGACATTTCGCAGGTCGGGACGCGTGGACATATGTGGACTCCTCAAATGTGGATACAGATTTATGCGTGTGAGGGGGCAAGGAAGCCGCAGACACGACCGGTTCGAACCGATTTCACGCACATATGCCTCTAAGAATATCGGCTGAACGAGGGGCAACGCGATCCCCGTGTTGCGAATTCCACCACGTCGTGGACACGTGGCGGAGATCTGAGGGCCCATCGGCCCGTCTATTTGCTCGTTCATAAGCAATGGCGTTAACTGGCTTGTATGACTGACATCGCCACGCTCAGCGCAGACGTTTCCACGGCCTCGGCCCTTGTCACCCCCTTCGGCGCGCACCTGCTGTCGTGGCGTCCTGCGGGCCACCCGGACGTCCTGTGGCTGTCCTCCCGTGCGGTGTTGGACGGTACGAAGGCGATCCGCGGCGGCATCCCCCTGTGCCTGCCCTGGTTCGGCAGCCCCACCGATTCCCCGACGAGGCCCGGCCAGGGAGCGGGCGCCCACGGGTTCGCCCGCACGAGTCCCTGGACGCTGCTGGGAAGCACCCAGCCCGCGAACGACGCGCCGGCCTCGTTCTCCTTCGAACTGCACCACACGGGCGAGACCTCCGCCCTCTACCCGCACTCCTTCTGCGCGCGCCTGGACATCACCGCCGGAGCCGAGCTGAACGCGACCCTGACCCTCACGAACGAGGACGACCACCCCTTCGCTATCGAGGCCGCCCTGCACACCTACCTGCACGTTGGCGACGTCAAGGACGTGACGGTGGAGGGCCTGGACGGGGAGCGCTACTACGACAAGGTCCGCGAGCGCTACGCCACCCAGACCGGCGACGTGACTTTTATCGGCCCGACGGACCGCGTCTACACGTCGACCCAGCAGGTCCAGGTCGTTGACCCGAAGCTGGGGCGACGCATCATCGTGGACAAGAACGGTTCGGGCTCGACGATCGTGTGGAACCCCTGGTCGCAGGGTGCGGCCACGATGAGCGACATTGGCGAGGGCGAGTGGCAGAACTTCGTGTGCGTGGAAACCGCGGCGGTGCGCGAGCGCGCTCTGACGCTGTGGCCGGGGCACCCCCACATCATGACGCAGACCCTTGCCGTGGAGACGCTGGACTGACAGGCCACGGGTAGGATTGGCTCCAGCTACGACCAGAAAGGCCCTCATGGCTCTCACTTCCGCGATCGCGTCCGCGTACCTGTCCGTTTCCCGCTGGAAGCTGTCCACGCAGCCCCTGCCTGACAAGGTCATCGTCATCGGCGCCCCACACACGTCGAATTGGGACGGCGTCTTCATGGCGATTTCCATGTGGAAGTCTGGGCGCACGTTCTCGTTCCTGGTGAAGGATTCCGTCGTCAAGGCCCCGGTACTGGGTTGGTTCGTGAAGAAGATCGGCGCGGTTCCCGTGGAACGCAGCGCCTCGCACGGCCTGGTCGAGCAGGTTGCACAGCGCATCCGCGAGGCGGACACGTTCACGCTGTGCATCACCCCGAAGGGCACTCGTTCACCGCGCGATTTCTGGAAGTCCGGCTTCTATCGCATCGCAATGGAGGCGGGCGTGCCGATCCAGCTGGGCTTCATCGACCGCAACACCCGCACGTTCGGCTGGGGTCCGACATACCAGCTGACGGGCGACGTGCGCGCCGACATGGAAGTGATCCGCGCGTTTTACGCCGACAAGGTCGGTATCCGCCCGGAGAAGACCTCGGTTCCGCGCCTGCGCTCGGAGGACGAGGCCGAATGAGGCTCGCGCGAGCGTTGCTCGGCACCGCTGGGGCGCTTGCCCTGACGGCGGGCGGCGCAGCGGCACTCGCCGACGACCCGACGCAGATCCGACTGGTCGAGGTCTATGAGATGACGCCGGGGGTGAGCGCGATCCACCAGGTAACACTGTCGACGTCTCAGCCTCTGATCGGTGAGCAGTGTCAGTCGATGGGCACGGCAGCCAAGGCCACGTCGTCACTCCTCGTGAGCGTTGACGGCGTGGACGGATGCCGCTTCACCTGGGAACTTGAGGACGGTGGCGCCGAGGTCGTCTCGGTTGACGAGGGCGGTGTCTTCCATTTCGAATCGACGTCAGCCCGTCTGCTCGAGGGGTTCTCGTCTCCCGATGCGTCGGCCTCCATCGAGTCGGTCACCCTGATTGCGCACAGTTCTCTCGTTATCGAGGCCTCTGACGGCGGACAGATCATCACCCCCGGGGCATCGACAAAGACGGACGCAAGCACGGTCACCTGGCATCACGTCACCTCTAACGTGAGCGCGACGGGAACCGTCGACGCCAACGCGTCCTCCATGTCCCCCTCCCCTACGCTCTCACCATCTCCATCGGCCAATTCCGCCTCCACTCAGGAACGAGGCCACACCTCCACCGCACGTTCGCTGACCCCGATCGTGGCGATCACGGGAGGAGTTCTCCTAATCGCCGCCATCACCGGCCTCGTGCGCCGATCATGGAAGTCCCGCCAGGCCGCCGCCGACGCGCAGTTCGCGCGTGATGCGGCTCTGCGTGAGGCACAGCGACGTTCCGCCTCCGCACGAAAGAGCGCTGCCGCTCCCTACGGGAGGCGGTCTCTCGCTCCGACCTCGTCAACGTCCGAGGAGAATACACCCGCGAGCGCGCAGGCCCGCGACCGTTCTGACGCACAGTCGGGCGCAGAACGCTTTTCCCCGCCCGACCACTCGTAGGCGGCCATTGACCACGGCGGCCCCGACCTCAGCGATGAGGTCGGGGCCACATGTTGGCGCCTCAGCCGATGTGGAAGTAGCGCTCCACGAGTTCCTCGACAGAGACACGCGAGTCCGCCAGGTCATCACGCAGGTGTTCGTCTCCCAGCTCGATCAGGCGCGATGCCCACGAGTCGATGAGGCCCGCGGGGAAGACGTCCTTCGCCTCGTAGTCCTCACGCTGGGCGAGGAGCCTACCGGCGGCCTCGAAGCAGGATGCGGGCAGCTGGTCGAGGCCGGGGGTCTGCGACGCGTCGCCGTCGACCTTACGCTCACGCGCGTACTCTTCCATGCCCGGCGCGGTCAGGCCAATACGCGCGGCGACGGCAATGCCGGCAAGGAGCAGGTGGACCGCTGCGGACCCGTCGGGGCTGCGCAGCTCCACCGTCTGAGAGTCATTGGGCAGGTCGGCAATCGGAGGCTCGATGGGGTTGGCATCACGGAACATCGAATCATCGATGTTCTGCCAGCCGAGAGGTACGCGCACCAGAACGGAGCGGTTGCGGTCGCCCCAGCAGATCGAGGTTGGCGCTTCCTGATGGGGAACAAGACGCAGGAACGAGGTGGGGACGGTGTTACCAAACGCTGTGAGCGATGCTGCGTGCGACAGGTAGCCTCCGATCACCTTGAGCGCGGTGTCCGTCAGACCAGATCCCGTCGAGAACTGGTTGACGCCGTCCTTGACGATGCGGGTATGGAAGTGCATGCCCGATCCGGCTTGCCCCACGGCGATCTTCGGCGAGAAGGAGACATGAATGCCATAGGAATGGGCAACTTCGCGCAGCACCCACTTGGCGAGCACCATCTGGTCGGCAGCATCGAGCGCATCGACGGGCAGGAATTCGATCTCTTGCTGGACCATCTGACGCCCGTCGGCGACGAAGTTGCCGACCTCGGAATGGGCGTACTTCACCGAGCAGCCGATGGCAACGAGGTGCGCGAGAGTCTCCGTGCGTACTTCCTCCCACTTGGAGAAGGGCCCAGATTCGTGGTAGCCGCGCTGAGGCTCGACGGGGAACAGCTCCTCTTCCTCCGAGAAGAGGTAGTACTCGAGTTCACCGAGGGCCTGCAGCTCGCAGCCCGTCTCCTCCTTGAGCGCTCGCTGAGCCTTCCGCAGGATTTCCTGGGGCGCAGAGGCCAGGGGGCGGCCGTCAACATCGTAGAAGCCACACAGGATATCGAGGGTTGGGATATGCGAGAAGGGGTTGAGGAACGCGGTAGCCACGCGCGGCACGACATACAGGTCCGAGGAGGTCGCCTCGACGAATGTGAACAGGGAGGAACCGTCGACGCGCTCTCCGAGAGTCAACACCCGATCGAGGTGGGCCTTGGATTGGATCGCGAAGTTCAGGGTCTTCAGGCGTCCGTCCCCTCCGACGTAGCGGAGGTTGAGCATCTGGATGCCGTTGTCCTCGATATAGCCGATGATGTCGGCTTTCGTGAATTCCTTGGCAGGCTTTCCAAGGGCCTGAACGAGCGGGTTGGGGCTAAGAGACACCGTGTCGGTCGACAGCATGAATCACTCCTCTTCGAGCATGACTGGCTTCACACAATTGTGACACACTCGAGCACCACGAGGCAGCCCGAACACAACTCAATTGACACCGTTACCCATCGCGAAACCACCCCACCAGTTTAGTGACGCTTGTTACACTTTGAGTAGCCCACTCTTAGGAACCGCAATGGCGACAACACCCTCTCCCCTCCCTCACGATCCCACCAGACCCCCCTCTTGCTCATGGCGCGGCCTCCTCATCGATTCCGCGCGTACATTCTGGACCGTCCCGGTCATGGAACTCATCATCACCGTCATGGCCCGCTACCGTCTGAACGTGCTGCACTGGCACCTGACTGACAACGCAGGTTGGCGCGTCCCCATCCCCGGCTACCCTGCCCTCACATCCATCGGGGCGCAGATTCCAAGAGCCCCGGAAGACTGGTACGACCATGCCTGCGCGCCAGAACGGTCAGGCACATGGCGCACGTCGCCCGCACGCACATCACAAGGCTTCTATTCTGACGCAAACATTCGCCACCTCGTCCGCTTCGCCGCTCAGCGCAATATCCGCATCATCCCGGAGATCTCGATTCCTTCCTGCGCCGGTGCCGCAATCCGCGCATACCCGCACGTGGGAAACCCCGCCCTCGCCCATGCACCCATACAGGAACGCAACACGACACTATGGCCCATCGCCTCATCTCTCCACTTCATCGAGGCAGCCCTCCACCACGTGTGCGACCTATTCCCCTCCCCCATTATTCATATCGGCGCACCCAAAACCGATTGGAGTCCGTGGGAAAATGACCCCACACTCGAGCGCGCAGGCCTGACATCTGGGCGAGATATCGAGCGCCTATTCATCGAACGAGCAATGCGCACACTCCACTTCCACGGTCGCCGGGCAGCCACCTGGGACACCGTGACTCGCGCATACAACTGCCCACCCCCAGGAACAATCCTTCTCTCATCACGCCACAGCGGATCGCACACCACCGAAGCCTCTTCGTCGGGCGCCCCCTGGGTTCTGGCAGACTCACCCCTCCTCACACTCAGCCATCCCACGCGCCCCAGCTCACCCACAGCATCTCCTGCGACCGCACGCCAGCTCTATGAACTGCTGCCTCAGGCACTACACAGCGAACGGCTCAAGGGAATCGAAGCTGTCGCATGGTCCACGTCGGTCACAAGCCCAGATCTCCTCTTCTACCACCTACTCCCCCGACTCCTCGTCATCGCCGAAATCGCATGGCACGGCGACGACGCCCTCCCATGGGAACAACTTGCCCCACTCATCGACCGAGACATGGCTTATCTGCGCCAGCGCATCCCCTACTGGACTCCCCAACGGACGTAATTGAGGGCCGCGCATCCAACCCGGATACGCGGCCCCGTGCCCCCTAGCGGGGCGGAGTTCGGAGCAGGCATGAAGACCGCCCCACTAGGCTTTCATGAACGCAAGGACCACTTCTTCAGGCGTTCCGCGAGCGCACGCGCGTCGATATCCAAGCGCTCAGCTTCTGCGACATCATCGCGCTTAATCGCGCGCCAGTAAGCAACCTTTGTGCGCAAGAACTCACGGCGAAGCTCAATAATCTGAGCTTCCTCCTGAAGGCGCGCATCCTGCTGCTCCAACAGGGTCACAAACTCGGAGATATCCCTCTCCCCGCCCAAGCCTGATCGGACATATTCACGCATGTCCGCAATCGACATTCCGGACGCAGAGAGACACGACACCCAGGTCAGCAGCTCAAGATCATCCTCGGTGTACGTACGGTGACCACTGGAGGCATCGCGAGCAATGGCCGGAATAACGCTGACATCTTCGTAGTAACGCAGGGTGGACGCGGGTAACCCAACGAGCGCCGCTACCTCCTTAATGGAGTACGTGCGCCCAGAGCCGGTTCCTGCCATAGCTTCACCCTAAAAGACCTCAAGCCCTTGAAGTCAAGCGGAACTGCGGGACGTGCATCACGCGCTGCGACCTGCAAAAAAACAGGTTTTCACAGCCGTAAACACAGCTCACGGCGATCAGATTGCGCGAGCAATCCTCAGAGGAGCTCGGCGCGCCTCTGGAAGGACCAGATCGGACAGGTCTGTTCGCGCATCTGCACATCGAAACGATCGAGGAGTTCACACCCGCCATTGAGGTAGAAGCGGGCATTCTTTTCAGTGGAGGTAACAAAGCCGTATGCGCGCCCACCGCGCTTCGCCACATAGTCCGGCAGCACCTGGGAGACCAGCCATCGACCAACCCCGCGCCCCCGCATGCTCTTATCAACCGAGAGCACCTCGAGATACCAATCAAAGTCACCTTTATCGATCGTTACCTGATCAGCACGATCAACAACGTCAGAAAAATCCTTGACAAGCAGGGGCGACGCGTATCGATAGAACTCATAGCCTCCATTGAGGAAGCTCTGCAGGACCCCCACCTTGCGGTCATGCATGAGCGCAGTTCCAACGATCCGCCCCTCGTGCTCGACGACGAGAGCGTGTCGGACCCTCTGATACGAAGCAGCGAGCATCCGATTGATGGCAGCGAGACATTCCGGGTAACGCTCCGGGCGGTAGAGGTACGGTTCGAGCATGACATGAAGGGGATAATCGAGGAATCCCTCGGTGATAATACGCGTCATCTCAGGGATGTCAGCACGCGTGGCAAGCCGACACTTCATAGGGCCCCTCCTCAACTCGTTCAGCTTTTTACGAAACCAACTATCGAAAACCTGACCTTAGGTAGATACCTGTCATACTACGTGACGGATCGCAATCTCACCTTGTCAATCGGGGCCACTTACCTTTGAAACGGCTCTCTTTTTCATTTGACGATCGGTCAGCCAATCGCGCACCTGCGGCCACTCGTTGCTTTGTATCCACGAAGAGACGATAATCGAGTGGTTCATATCAGGAGGACTGCATGCGATTCTTTCGCGCCCTGTGCGCCACGCTCGGGGCTTTGCTCATCACGTCGACGGTCGTATTCGGCGCTCACGCCGCGGACGGACCGACGCTATCCGAGGCCTACGTCCTGACCAAGGACGGCCAGCTCGTTGACACGTTGACCGTCGTCGACCCTTCTCGCACGATGAGCGAATCCGCATGCACGCCGTACGCCGGTAGCTCCACAGACCAACACGTCGAGTTTGTGACGCGCGACGACGCCACGGTCTGCCACATGCAGCTCATGTACACCCGAGCCCAGGACGAATCCGAGTTCACTATTCAGGACTCGGGGGCGTTCGTACTCTCGGCACGTACCGACCAAACCCTGGCCGAATATCGGAAGGCCTTCGGCTCTTCCCTGTCCTTCGCTTCCGTCTCCCTGAGCGTCGAAGGGGAAGTCAAGTCGGCGACGTCTGGTGCTGCTACGTCGGCGACGACCTACGAGGGGCGAGCCTTGTCCGTGTCAACGTGGACGGATACTGTCCCGCAGGTCATCACGGTCAACGGCACACTTGCTCCCGGCGGAAATCCGGCCGCAGCGGATGGCGCCAATGCTCTGAAGGATCCCTGGGGCGCAACGCCCATCCCCGGAAACGAAAACTCGTCCGATAGTGCATCCTCTGCTGCATCCGATTCTCCTTCGGATCCCCCGCTCGGGCTCCTCATCGGTTTGATCGTCGGCCTCATCGTCATCGTGTTGGTTGTCGTCATCGTCATTTACGTGATTCGTTCGAAGCGCTCGACGCAGCCCACTGAGAGCACACAGCACAGCACTGCCCCCTCACATGTGCGACGCCCGTCCGCACCTCGGGGCACGGGGGCTTCTGCACCCTATGCGCCGGGGCAAGCAATGGGCGTCCCGGCGCAGAGCAGCCCCGCCCCAGTGATCAATCAGGGCAGAGGAGGCACTTCCTCACCCGAGGCCTCTCGACGTGCTCCGTCAACGAATTCAGCACGGCAGGATCTCGCCTCGCTTCCGCAGCCCAAGCCGCGTGACACCGGCTTTGTCTGGGAGCATAAGTCCCGCCCCGCTCCCACAGCTCCCGCGCCCAGCGACCCTGTTCAGGCGACTAAGCCACCGAAGCGCAAGCGTTCACGTGATGGGCACCGTCCTGCCGTGTTCCCGGCACAGCCGATGCAGACTATGCAGCCGACGCAACCGATGCAGGAACCGAACGCGGCCGCTGCACACTACGCTCCTAGTTTCCCCCAGGGCCAGGGAGCGTCCTCTGCTGCCCACGCACCTCAGGATTCGGCCGACCGCTATGCACCGGCAGTCCCAGCGACTCCTGCTCCTGCTCCTGCTCCTGCTCCTGCTCCTGCTCCTGCTCCTGAGGATATTCCCACACCCGCACGCGGGATTCCGAGCCGTGGAGTCTCGGAGATCGCAGGGCACGCTCACGAGGCTGATCAGCAGGAGGCTGTCGCCGCAATTGAGCACTCACCCACCGACTCTTCTTATTCGTCTTCCGTGCCCGTTCCACCTCCAAGCGTGGAGGATGCTCCGGAGACGATGCTGATTCCGAAGGTTCAGCACGCAGTCGTTCCGGTCCCCGAACCCGTCGTCGTTCCCGAACCCGAACCCGTCGCCATTCCCGAGCCGGAACCGATCGCAATTCCGGAACCTGAGCCCGTCGTCGTTCCCGAACCCGAACCCGAACCGGTCGTCGTTCCCGAGCCGGAACCGATCGCAATTCCGGAACCCGAACCCGTCGTCGTTCCCGAACCCGAACCCGAACCCGTCGTGGTCCCCGAACCCGAACCCGTCGCCGTTCCCGAGCCGGAACCCGTCGTGGTCCCCGAACCCGAACCCGTTGTCGTTCCCGAACCCGAACCCGAACCGGTCGTCATTCCCGAGCCGGAACCGATCGCAATTCCGGAACCCGAACCCGTTATCGTTCCCGAACCCGAACCCGAACCCGTCGTGGTCCCCGAACCCGAACCGATCGCAATTCCAAAACCCGAGCCCGTCGTCGTTCCCGAACCCGAGCCCGTCGTCGTTCCCGAACCGGAACCCGTCGTCGTTCCCGAACCCGAGCCCGTCGTCGTTCCCGAACCCGAACCCGAACCCGAACCGGTCGTGGTCCCCGAACCTGAGTCGGCCTCGTTCGTTTCGGTGGACGATGACGGCGAGATGCCGACCGCGCAGTTCCCGCGTGTTCGTCGGGTGAATTCCAGCGCCTGGTCCACGAACACGCGCAGCGAGTCCGCACCCACAGCAGCCGAGCCCGCATCAGCCTTTACGCAGACTCCCCCGACAGCGTCTCCCAGCCAGGAAAGCGCTCCCGTAGCACCGGCGGTGCAGGCTCAGTCGGCGGCGCCCTACGTGCCCGCTGCTCTTCAGGCCATCCCGATGCAGCAGCCCCCGGTCGCACCCCAGACCGCCCAGGCGCCGTTCGCGCCCCAGCCCCCTGCCGCACCGCAGGCACCGGCAATGCCGCAGGCCCCAGTGACACCGCAGGCACCGGCAATGCCCGCCCCGCTCCAGGAAGACTGGAACTCCGAGTTCTCGTGGAATGAGGAGGCGCGCCGCGAGCAGGAAGGCGAGTCGAAGCGTCGCAAGCGCTGGGGTTGGGGCAAACGCCGCAAGCAGCGCGAGGACAACAAGGAGCCCATCGAGTCAGAGACCGAGGAGCAGAGCGCGTCTGCGCGCATGCCGATGATTTCAGTCGACGCTCAGGACGACGACTGGAATGACTGGCAGAACTGGAACTCGAGGAGCTAACCCCATCGGGGCGCGCTAGCGACGCTTTTCCGCCTTGGCGAGCTCGATGTAGCGCGCGACTTCCGTATCCAGATCATCTTCATCGTCTGCTTCTTCATGATCGGGCGCGGAGTCGTCCTGTCCGTATCGCTCGATCAGAAGACGTTCACGGTAGAGGTGGTCGGCGGTCACACCGATGGTACGGATGAGGGACGCGTTGAGGACCATGCCGACGATGATGCCGATAAGCGGCAGGATCTGCGCCATCTTCATGCCGACGAGACGAGCTCCGAGGGCCGCGAATAAGGAGTTCACAGACGCGGTCAGCGCGTTGTTCCCGACGCTCTCCATCGATCCGCGTTTGGTGAGCTTGCGCACCACCTTGTTGAATATACGCATCGAGGTCTCCTTCTCGACGGCATGGTCATCAGCCGAGCTTCGCGGGGCGATCGCCTGGGATAAAACCATCGCGGAGAAGAGCTTTTCCGTCGGTTCCCTCGTGTCATACCCGTAGTACGCAGCCGTGTGTGACACAAGGCGCGCAGAGGAGATCAGGAACGTCGCGATATCAAGCCCGATCGCCGCTGCAATCACGCCGATACCGGGTGCCGAAGCGATGCCTAGACCGAGGATGGCCGCGACCGCCCCTCCCGTCGCGAATACGCTGCTCACCGCTCCTTCCGTCGCGGTAACGGCGGCATATCCAACCTTCAGGTGGGGCCTGACCAATTGGATCTCTGCCAGGTTCAGGTTTCGGATGTCCTCAAGACACTCCACGTCGTTACCGGCCCTGCGATGCGCCTTCACAATTCGTTCGCGTCGAACCGAGGATTCGGCGGCTAATGTCGCCTTCTCGACAAGCCCCAGGACAGCCGATGAGATCCAGCCTGCAATCGCAGCCCCGCCGGGGATTTTGCCCACGAGGCCAACCACTTTTTTCACAGGGGTGAGCACGTACGAGCGGATGCGCTGTGTGATAACTCGAGGGCTGCGCGGGTTGACCTGGGCGGCCTTCCATTCCTGGATTACATCCCACTGCGCGCGATCGTCGTCGGTCATGCGCTGACGAATATCGTCGCGCGTGCTGTGGTCTTCCTCCGGCTGATCCGTCATACCTCAAGCCTACCCGACCGAGATAAAGCGGCCCACAGCCTCGAGCGAGCGGGACGGCCGCTCTCCTACGGGCGGCTCTCGCCCTCAGCGAGTTCGACGTAACGCGCGACGTCGATGCTCAGCTCCTGAGACCCGGTCGACGGTACGAGGTCCGTCGACGCGCCGCTCGCATGAACGTGGCCGTAGCGCTCCGCCAGGAAACGCTCCCGGTACAGATGGTCGGCCGTTTCCCCGATGGTGCGCATGAGCGCGGCGTTCAGGCCTGCGCTCACCACGATTCCGGCGACAGGGACGATCTGCGCGAGCTTGCGGGTGGCCAGGCGAACACCCATCGCCGAAAACAGCGATTTCATGGCGCTGACGATAGCGCTTCCTCCCAGCATTTCGACGGATCCCTGACGAGCCAGATCCTGCATCACCTTGTTGAAAGCGAGCATGGTCGCCTGCTTTTCAACGATGAAATCGCGCCCCGCTCCGGCGGGATCGATCGCTTGGGAGAGAACCATCGTGGAGAAGAGTCGCTCGGTGGGGTCCTCTGAGTCGTAGCCGTAATAGGCGGCCGTGTGGGCGACGAGGCGCGTGGCCGCGGCGAGGAAGGTCGTCACATCGACGGCCATTGCCGAGGCCGTGACCCCCACGCCCGGCGCCGATGCCACGCCCATACCGAGAACGGCGGCGACGGATCCACCGGAAGCAAAGACACCGCTGACGGCTCCCTCAGCGGCTGCCGTGCCCGAATATGCGAGAATCAGGCGCGGTTTCACCGCGAGCACCTGATCCAGGGGCAGCGCGCGGATATCCTGCAGCGTATTCACGTCGTGCCCGGCGGCGCGGTAGGCCTTGAGGATGCGCTTGCGCCTCACCGATGCCTCGGAGGCGGAAGCCGCCAATTCAACGAGCCCGAGGGCGGCGGAGGACACGGTCCGGGTCAGCGCTTCACCGCCGGGGACTTTGCGCGCGATGGAGACTGCTTTGCTCACGGGCACCAGTGCGGCGGACTTCATCTTCTCGGTGATGGCGTGGGGACGCTTATAGCTGAGCTGAGCGGCCTTCCATCGTTGGATCTCGTCCCACTGGGCTGCGTCGGCCTCACTCATGCGCGCACGCAGGTCATCGTTCATGCGGTGCTCGTTCATACCGATCTGGTCCATCCTGTCAGCCTACACAGTGAGCGTTCCTTTAGGAGCCTCGGCGCCTGCACCTACCCTGTTATGCTTGTGACCTGGCAGTCACATTCGGCATCGTTTGGAGGAGATTCCGTGGATTCTCGCTCGTCGCTTATCGACCAGATTAATCTCTTGCACGAGGAGAAGGAACACCAAAAGATCATCGCGCTCATCGAGGGGCAGCCTCCCTCGGCGATGGACTACGAGCTGACGAGCCTGCTGGCGCGCGCCTACATCAACTACGCGCAGCCCTATATGGATTCTTTCCGCGATCACATTAAGCACGCCATCGAACTACTGCGCAGTGTCGAGGCTGAAGGCATGGCGGATCCACGCTGGTACTACCGCATCGGCACGGCCCTGTACTGGCAGGACCAGGAGGAGAGCGCCCTGACGTACCTGGAGCAGTGCCTCGCCATGGATCCGTCTAACGAGGACGCGCCGGAAATCATCGCCGAGTGCAAGGCTGCCATTCAGCGCCGCACGGTCGTGCGCCCCCTCGAGGTGCAAAGACTCATCGATTACTTCGATCGCAACGACTTTAACTACAGGGTGGAAGACCAGAGCCTGCACATGGGCATCGGTCGCGGCTACTTCATCTTCTCGATCGCGAATGAGGGTACGGACCTGAGCATGTGGGCCGCGATCCCGGAGGACGTGTCGATGGAGCTGCGCCAGCGCCTCATCCAGGCGTGCAATGACTGGAACGGAGCCACCACGTGGCCGAAGGTCTACGTGGCGTCGTTGGACGACGGCCGTCAGCGCTTGTGCGCCGAGCAGTTCGTGACTGCCCGTTACGGCCTGACGGACGCGCAGGTCTCGACCAGCATCGAGCGTTTCGTCGCCTCGGCTGAGGCCTTCTTCAAGGATCAGATCGAACGCATCCCCGCCCTGGGCGGCACCCAGGAGTAGGGCACGTACTTCAACGTTCCCCGGCCTCGTCACCATGGACGAGGCCGGGGCTTGTTATGCGCTCAGGCGCGCGGCACGTAGACGCTGAGGCCGCCGTCGCTGACCACACCGGTGAGCGTTCCGTCGTCCGCGACGCGCACGGACGGGTGGCCGCCGATAACGCACTCCCATTCCTGGCCCGCGTGACGCTGGCCCACGTAGAGGGTTTTCTCGGCGCCCATTCGGTCGGAGAGGATGACGGCGCAGCCGGAGCCGGGGATCTCGTCCTTGCCTTCGCGGGCGAAGCCGACCACGTCGGGATCGTCGAAGGCGTTGTGCTGCGGGCCGACAGCCGCTCGGGACCGGATCCCCATGAGGATCGGCAGCTCGCGCACGGCAGGCAGGTCGTCAGACTCGGGGGAACCCAGGAGGTCACCCCAGAACACGCAGGGAACCCCGGCCTCGTTGAAGAGGATGAGGGCGTAGGCAGCCGCCTTGAACCAGGGGGCGACCGTGGAGGCCAGGGACTGTCCTGGCTGCGTGTCGTGATTTTCGACGAAGGTGACGGACTTGTCGGGGCGGGAGGCCGTCAGCGTGTTCTCCCACAGGCGAGCAAGATCCACGTTGCCGTCCGAAACCGAAGCCTGGTGGAGGTGGTAGTGCAGGGGGACGTCGAAGAGCATGACGTTGGAGACTCGCGCCAGGTAGTCCTCGAGTTCACGCACGTCGCCGCTCCAGTACTCGCCGACGGCGGGCAGGCGGCGCCCCGTCGAGGCACGCAGGTCTTCGAGCCAGCGGGCGTAGAAGTCGGAGCCCACGTGCTTGACGGCGTCCAGGCGCAGACCATCCACTCCGGTCGTCTCGACGTACCACTTGCCCCAGCGGTCCAGCTCCTCGCTGACGCGGGGGTCGGTGACGTGCACGTCGCAGCCCATCAGGTAGTCGAAGTTGCCGAACTCGGTGTCGACGGACTCGTTCCACTGCTTACCGTCGAAGAGCCACAGGCCGCTGCGCTTCGTGGCCTCGTCCCAGTCGATGCCATGGAAGCACGTCCAGTCCCACGTGAAGTCCGAGTACACGCCCGCGCGCCCCGGGAACGTGAAGCGCGTCCACGCCTCGATCGTCTCGGGCTCCCCGATCGCCTCATGACGGTTATGGGGATTGATCGGAGTGGCTCGCACGGTCTCAGACGCGTCGGCGCCCATGCGGTGGTTGAGGACGATGTCGGCGCACACGGCGATTCCCGCCTCGTGCAGAGCCTCGATGGCTGCCAGGTACTCGTCCTTCGTCCCGTACTTCGTGGGCACGGAGCCCCTCTGGTCGAACTCGCCCAGGTCGTAGAGGTCGTAGACGCCGTAGCCGACGTCGTTGATACCCGCGTGGCCCTTGTAGGCGGGCGGCAGCCAGATGATGGTGACGCCCAGGTCCACGATCTCTTGGGCATGCTCGGCGAGGTAGCGCCAGTGGCTGGCGTCCGGGACCATGTCCCAGGCGAAGGCCTGCAGGATCAGGGGACCCGCCTCCGTCAGGGACGAGGCCAGGGCCGTTTCAGTCGTCTCACTCACCCGCATATCGTGGCAGGTTTTCCCTCCCCCGGGCGCGTGAGGAGGGCAAACAGTGGCGGGGTATACACGGTAACGAGGCCGGGGCTGGGTACCGCTGATGCGCGCGATCCCGGCCCGGGCCTCGTCGGTGATGTCGTTACTTGCGGCGCCCGAGACGCCCCTTCAGGCCCCCGGAGAGGCTGGAGGCGCCGTCGGCGATGCCCGAGGCCGCGCTCTTTGCGCCGACCATCACGACCTTCGCTTTGCCGCGCAGGCCCTTCTTGATAGTCGTCCCTGTCTCAGGTGTCTGTCCCTGCCTGGTCGCGCCGAGGCGATGCCGATCCCACTCGTCGGCATCGACGCCGGGAGGCGGGATCTCGCGCAGGTGCCCCTTGAGGAGAGCGGATTGGGACTGGAGCGCCATGAAAGTCAGGCCGCTCGACACGAATCCTCCGATGACGGGGACGATCTTCGAGAATCCCTTGGCGGCGGTGCTCTTCGTGATGTTGATGCCGATGAGACGCAGGCTGTGCTTGACGACCGGATACCAGGTGATGCTCATGAGGGCGCGTTTGGTCGCGTGGTTCTGGTAGGCGGTCTTCGCGGCAACGCGCGTGAACGCCGTCAGGGACTGGGCGGCACCGCCGACTCCCAGCATGACGCCGAAAAACACGGCGAGCACGCCGATTGTGTCGTCGTCGGCATCACGGTCGTTCGGGAGGAGCTCGCCCCAGCCGTACAGGTAGGCGAGCTTTTGCATGATCCTCAGGGCGTGCGCGTAATACTGCATCAGGTCCGCGGGGATCGTTCCGAGCATCGCAAATCCACCGGGGATACCCGCGACGAAGGAGATGGCCGCCGACTTGTTCGTCTCGTAGGAGATTGCGTCCTCGGCGAGCCTGTCGATCTCGGTCAGGGCAACTCCGGCGAGCAGCGGATTCGAGTCGATCGCGCGCGCAATTGCGTCCTCATCCATGCGGAGTTTGCGCAGTTCCTGACGCAGGAACTCATCGCGGTTGACGCGCACGCCGGGCACGCGCACGACCTTCGCCAGGAAGTCGAGCGCTCGCTGTTCCACCTCGGGTTGCTGCCCCGAAGCATCGCCGATCGCTTCGCCATGTCGGGCACGGCCGTTCGTCGTGTCGGGCATCGGATTCCTCCTCGTCTGACGACGCGCTGACAGCGCGCGGGTGATCCCCACTTTAGCGGGTTCCTGCTCCCCTCAGCCCGGGATTGACGAGGCCGGGGCTAGGCCACGCTGTCACGCATCCCCCGCCCCGGCCTCGTGACCGACGACCGTTACTTGCGCCGGCCGAAGATGCCCTTGACACCATCCGCAATGCCGGAGGCCGCGGTCATCGCACCATCGGCGATGCCGGTAGCCGCAGTCTTTGCGCCACTCGCGACGGCCTTGGTCGTGCTCTCGAACACCTGCTGGGCGTTGTCCAGCACGCCCGACTCCTGATCGTCGGGAGTCGCGTCGCTGACAGCCTGCTTCCAGACTTCGGCATCCACTCCGGGAGCCGGCAGCTCACGCAGGTGATTCTTGAGGCGGTGGGACTGGGACTGGAGCGACACGAAGGTCATGCCACCTGACAGGAAGCCACCGACCAGGGGGATAACCTTGGAGGCACCCGAAGCGACCCCATCCTTGGTTACCTTGATCCCGATGTACTTCAGGGTTTGTTTCATGACCGGATACCACGAGGTCTTCGTGAGAGCCTGCTTTGCAAACTGCTTCTGGAATGCAGGCATGGCAACCGAACGCGCAAACGTCGTCAGCGACTGGGCCGCGCCGCCCACTCCGAGCATGACTCCAAAGAACAGAGCAAGGAGACCAATCGTCTCGTCATCAACCTCGTCCATATCGCTGAGAAGATCCCTCCACCCGTAGAGGTAGGCGAGCTTCTGCATGATTCTCAACGCATGCACGTAGTACTGCATCAAATCAGCTGGGATCGTGCCCGCCATCAGGAGGCCGCCGGGGATACCAGCCGCGAAGGACATCGCCGCTGACTTGTTTGTCTCGAAGGAGATGATGCCGTCGGCGAGCTTGTCGAGATCAGTCAGGGAGACGCCAGCGAGCACAGGGTTCGAGTCGACGGCGCGCGCGATCGCGTCGTCACTCATGTGGAGTTTGCGCAGCTCCTGACGGAGGAACTCGTCGCGGGTGATGCGTACGCCGCGGATGCGCACAACCTTCTTGAGGAACTCGATCGCGTATTTTTCGGCGTCCACATTCTGTTCTGTGATCTTCTCTTTCAGATCTTCGACACCTTCTGCCGTTTCGTGTGTCGACTCAGATTCACCACTCGTGTCGAAGACGAATTCTCGACCATCTTCTTCGAGTTCCCCGTTGACGCCGAGTTCGTCGAGGTTGTCGCTCATCTTGTTCCTTTACACAGCGTTGTCGCCTCACCACGAGGTCTGGATACGCGACAACTATAGCCTAGTTGTCCTTCGTGATGGCGCTCATGACACACCGTCATTTTGCTCGGGTGCGAGGAGGTGCGGAACGGACATACTCTGGTCGCATGTGGATCCTCACCGCCGCTCTGTCAGCCCTGTTCGCGGGGTTGACCGCCGTCCTGGCGAAGGCGGGCGTCGCATCGACGAGTTCGACGGTTGCGACGGCGCTGCGCACGGTTGTCGTGGCCGCGGGGGCGTGGGGTATGGCCGCGCTGACGGGAACGGCTTCCGGCACCGCGTCTATCGACGGGACTTCTGCGCTGTTCCTGGTGTTGTCCGGGTTGGCGACGGGGGCCTCGTGGCTGTGCTACTTCGCGGCGCTGTCTCGAGGGGACGTGTCCCGCGTGGCGCCGATCGACAAGCTGTCGACGGTCCTGGCGATCATCCTCGCGCTCATTCTGCTGGGCGAGCCGGTGAGCGTGGGGGTGCGGCCGGGATTGTCGCGATCACGGCGGGGACGCTCCTGATGGTGGAACCCTCTGAGTTAGCGGGTCTTCCTCGAGCGCTGCGCGGAGGCGGGAGCTGGCTGGCGTTCGCGCTTGCGTCCGCTCTGTTTGCGGCGCTGACGTCGATCCTCGGGAAGGTCGGCATTTCGGGTGTGGATCCGACGCTGGGGACGGCGGTGCGCACGCTGGTGGTGCTGGCGATGGCGTGGGTGATCGTGGGCGTGCAGGGTCGCCTGGGCGAGGTGCGGTCGATTCCTGGCCGCGAGCTGGCGTTTATCGTCGCGTCGGGCGCTGCGACGTGCGCGTCGTGGCTGGCGTACTATCACGCGCTGAAGGATGGTCCCGCCTCGGTCGTGGTGCCCATCGATACGCTGTCGATCCTCGTGACCGTCGCCGTGTCGGCCGTGGCGTTTCACGAGCGTTTCACACCGCGCTACCTGCTCGGCTTGGCCCTCATGTGCGCGGGGACGGCGGCCATGGTGGTCGCATAGGTGTTTGTGCGGGCCACGTTTAGTGTCCTTGGCTTTCTTCCCAGGTGTCGGTGTTGCTGATGAGGAGGTGGTTGAGGCGGAATGGGCCCGTTGTTTCTTTTGTTGTGACGAGGCCGTTGATGGTTTGGGTCTCTCCGGTGAAGGGGTTGGTTGCCGTTCCTGCCCAGGTGGTGGTCAGTGTGATGGTGCGCGTGGCGTTGGGGTAGGGGCCATCGAACCTGGATCGCCATCCGTTTGGTGGTGTGTAGTAGTGGCGGATGAGGGTGGGGTCGGTGTTGGGCTTCATGCCTTTGTGCCAGGGCACACCCGGCGAGGTCGTGGTCAGGTCTGGAGTGTCGTCTCCCCAGCTCCACGTGTAGGACGTGGCCCTGAGGGTGATGGTGATGTCGTGGCCCAGCAGGTTGATGACGTGGGTCTGCGTGGGGTGGGTGGCGGCCACGAGCGTGGGGATGTGCTTGTTCGTGTAGGACACATCGGCGGGGCGCTTGTGCAGGCCAGCACCATCGGCGTGAATGGTCGTGGCCGCGTAGTACAGAATCTCGCGCGTTGTCGGTGTCCATCCAGCGTCGCCGCTCTTGGGGAACATAGGACGACACGAATACAGTGCAGTGCTGCCATCTGCCTCAACGGCCGTGTGTCCTTGGCCATCACAATTCAAACCCGCCATGGACGTCACCGCCTCAGGACTCACCACGGCGGAATTCGATAGACGAATCGTGTCATCCACATTGTTAAATTGAGATGCAGGGGGAGCTTCTGCAGGAGCAGCCTGATGTCCCCATTTTTCGTCAGCGCTTACTTTTATACCGTCATTCCCATCTGCTTCTACCATCTGGTCCCAGTCATGGGAAGTCTCATCCCAGTCATTTGCCGCTGCAGCAGACACCTGGCTCCAAACAACACAGATAGCTACAAGAAACACGGGTATTGAACGGCGACCAATACGTCTAGAGCTCATCGGCTTCTGCCCTTCCCTGCGTTTCAACCCAGCGGTTCTCTTGCCATGTCATAAACAGGGAAATCGTGGATTGGTATTCCTCATTACGTACTGCGATTCGCGTGCCGGAGCACTTCGTTCCATCAACAGCAGTAACGCTAACCTTGACGCCAATTGTGTTAGGCGGGACATCGGAACCGTTGGCAGGCACGGGTTCCAGGAGAAGAACATGATCGACAGTGAGTGACTTTCCATAGACCCAGCCATTGGAATAATCATTGTTAATCTTGTTCATCAACGAGTGAGCGAACCCACTCATATCATCCGAGAGTGCCGCAAGAGCAGCGGTATCTCCCGTATTCCAGGAGTAAGTCGCAACAGCCAGGTAGTGTTCTGCAGCGGCCTCTGCTCCTCGTTCTGTGTTTTCCTTAGCCGCCTCTGGGAGCTCCGGTTTGGTGTAGGTGTCTGCCGCGAACTCGGCGGGGCGCACGAGCACGCCGTCGGGTCCGATCTCGTAGCCGCCAGACATGGCGGGTTCGCTCGACACTGTGGGGGCGGGCGTGGGCTGCACTGTGGGGCCTGTGGCCGCGACGGTGGGTGTCTCACCCCAGGCATGCCACCAGCCTCCGGCGACACCGTTGACATAGACGGCGAAGAAACCGCCAATCACCAGCCCCACAACGGCGATGCGGATACCCCAATCAACAGCACCAACACGCATCCAGGAACCAACGCGGGTACCCGCGCCCCGGGAGTGTGTGCGGCTGGCGGGCAGCTCACGGTCGAGCGTGTGGCACGACGTTGAGCCGAGGGAGGAGGTGTTTTCTTCCTCAGCAACAGATCCATCGGACAGGGGTGAGTTCTCCATGGTGTGCCCTCCACGGTGAGATGAGTGGTGGTCCGCCCCCGCCGTTGGGGGCGGACCCTTCCCTGTCAGGGTACGCGCAGAACCGACACGAAACACTAAGAATGCTGCGCAACCATCACGCAAATCCTCCCACCCACATTCCCGTAACCGCACGAATGTGCAGACCTGAGCCCCGGCCTCGTCGTGACGAATATTCTCGTGACCTCGTAATCACTATTTACCACCCGCCGGTGACACACCTCACTTAACAAGGTCACAGCGTTTTTCAATCAACAGGATCCGACAAACCACGGAAGAATGGTCGCGGGGAGCGATACCAGGGCGACCGGTGAGGCACACAGACCGGTCGCGGTGTCTACGATGACACGTCACTGACCTGTTGCTTGAGCCGCGCATCACCCAGCGGCCCCCCACCTTCGTTTCAATGAAAGAGGCTCACATGAGCGACAACAACGAGAACGTTGACCAGGAAAAGACCCCCGAGGGTCCCCTCCAGACCGACCACGGCACGACCACCATCGAGGAAAACGTCGTCGCTAAGATCGCCGGCATGGCCGCCCGCCAGGTGCCCGGCGTGTACGGCATGGGCAACGCCGTGCGCCGCGCCTTCAGCGCCGTAACTGACCGCATCACCACCACCCAGACCAACGTCACCGGCGGCATCACCGTACACAAGGGCGAAACCCAGACCGCCATTGATGTCACTGTCGTCGTCGAGTACGGCTACTCCATCATCAACGTCTGCAACGACATTCGCAGCAACATCATCGACCAGATCGAAGGAACCACCGGCCTGGAGGTCGTCGAGGTCAACATCGACGTCACCGACGTCCACCTGCCCGAGGAGGAAACAAACACCTCCGACTCAACCGATCTGAAGTAGTCGACCTCGACGCCTGGATCTGAGGAATTCTCATGAAGACAACGCACCTGGCTCTCCTGGTGGGCCTGTTCATGGGAGCCGTTCTCGCGTTCGGTTCCTTCGCCAGCTTCGTCCTCGTTGCCCTGTGCGGCGTCGTCGGATGGGTAGTGGGCCTCTATCTGGAGGGCCGGGTCGATGTCCAACGTATCCTCGATTGGCGAAAGAGGTGACGAGCGTGGCCGCGCCTGACTCCGCAGTCACGCAGTCGAAGCCGTCGCGCGAGAAGGAATCCTCCTTGACGCAGCGCGGCACCACGACTATTCCGGCCAATGTCGTCGCCCGAATCGCCGCTCAAGCCGCGTTTGAATTTGCCGCCGTCGGCTCGAACGCAGGTGGAGTCCTCGGGATTGGCTCCCGCCGAAACTTCGGGTCTCGGCCCGAGGCCACATGCCAACTCTATGGGCAGCGCGCGATCCTCCATCTGGACCTCGGCCTCGTCTTCCCCACCCCCTTGTCCTCCACTATCGAGGACCTGCGCGCGCACGTGAGCGGTCGCGTCGAAAAGCTGTGTGGGGTACGCGTCGCCAAGATGTCCATCGACATTTCGTGGCTCAACCCAAGCAATCATGTCAGGAGGAGCCTGAGATGAGAGTACCCGTACCGGCACTCGTTTATCGCCCGACCCGGAGCTCATCTGCCACCGTCTTAGCATTGCTGCTCCTCATCGTCGGAGGACTCAGCACATGGCTGACGGGATACCGCCTTCTCACTGGGGCCTGGCCGCAGCGCGCCGTCGCCACGCTCGACGCGGTCGGCACGGTGTCCTTCAGCTCCATCGCAGCACTTATTGCTGCCGGAATCGCAGCCGTATGCGGCCTGTTGATGCTTGTCGCAGCACTGTGGCCTGGCCACCCCAAGCACGTCGCTTTTCTTCCCGACGATATCCCCGGGCAGACAGCACTTCACCGTTCTGACCTGGCGATCCTCGTGAAGAGGCACGTCGAACAGCTCGCCACGATTCGGTCCGCTTCCGCCACGGTGCGCAGGTCACGAGTCGAGGTTGTCGTCTTCAGCGACGCGGATGACTTAGACGCCGTGCGCGAAGCCGCGTCCAAGAAGACCGACGAGGCCCTGGAGATTTTCAACCCCGAGGGCATCACCCATAGCCGCATCCGCACCAAGCGTGTGAGCTGAAAGAAAGCCGATTATGCGTTCAGTTTCTGCCGCTCTCAACAGGGTTCTCCTGGCGTTCTTCGGACTGCTTATCGTCTGCGCGTCCGCTTGGTTCCTCGCGTCCAGCCTCGACATCGGCCACTCGGTACCCAGCATCGCTGCTTACCTTGCAGCGGCGCAGGACGAGATCGGAGCATTACTCTCACCCCGGGCCCACTGGCTTCTACCGCTCGGCGTTCTGATGTCTGTCATCACCTTCATGGTCGGCTTGTTCCTGCTTCTCATGCAGGTGCCACGCAGGCCTGCGAATTCTCCGCTCAGGCTCAGCGGCTCCGATGGCGATCTGCTGGCTACTCTCTCCCCCGATGTCCTGTCGCAAGCCCTCTCCGAGCGCGTTCAGGACCTTCCCGGTGTCGAGCGCTGTACCGTCTTCGTTACCGGTTCTCCGAGCAAGCTCTGGGTTCAGACGGACACGAGCGTCGCACCAGACTGCGAGGTCGAGTGGATCGTGACCGAGCTCCGGAAGCTATTGAACGAGGACGTGGCTACGTCTCTGGGAACGCCTCCCAAGCAGCTCGACGTTCTCGTACGCCTGGCGCGCTCAGTGAGTTCGACGTCAACATCGAAGGCCGTCACAGGCCAGCCGTCGCCGGCAATCACAGGAACGGGAACAGGCGCATGAGACGTGGGGCAGGGCGGGCGTCGCCTTGCCCCACGTTTGTTGTGGGCAGGGCACCCACATTCGCAAAGCCGGGCCACACTCTCGCGCGACCCGGCCACTGCCTCGTTCAGAAACGATCAGACGTTGAAGCGGAACTCCACGACGTCTCCGTCTTCCATCACGTAGTCCTTGCCTTCCATGCGGACCTTTCCGGCTGCCTTTGCGGCGGCCATGGAGCCGGCCTCGACCAGGTCATCGTAGGAGACGACCTCAGCCTTGATGAAGCCCTTCTCGAAGTCCGTGTGGATGACGCCGGCGGCCTTGGGGGCGGTGTCGCCCTTGTGGATCGTCCAGGCTCGCGCTTCCTTCTCACCGGCGGTGAGGTAGGTCTGCAGGCCGAGGGTGTCAAAGCCGACGCGGGCCAGCTTGTCCAGGCCGGACTCGTCCTGGCCGGATTCGGCGAGCATCTCGCGGGCGTCCTCGTCGTCCAGTTCGACCAGCTCGGCCTCGAACTGGGCGTCCAGGAAGATGGCTTCGGCAGGCGCGACGAGGGCGCGCAGTTCGTCCTTCATCTCCTCGTTGTCCATCTCGGCGGCGTCCATGTTGAACACGAAGATGAAGGGCTTGGAGGTCATGAGCTGGAAGGTGCGCAGCGCGTCCTGGTCCAGCTTGGCCCCCTCGGGGCCGGACAGCAGCTCGCCGCGTTCCAGCAGCTCGAGAGCCTGGCGGGCGGTTTCGAGGACGATCGGCTCGGTCTTCTTGCCGCGCACCTCCTTCTCGAGGCGCGGGATCTGCTTCTCGACGGTCTGCATGTCGGCGAGGATCAGCTCGGTCTTGATGGTCTCGATGTCCGAGGCCGGGTCCACCTTGCCGTCGACATGCACGACGTCGGGGTCGGAGAAGGCGCGCGTGACCTGGCAGATCGCGTCGGCCTCGCGGATGTTGGCGAGGAACTGGTTGCCCAGGCCCTCACCCTCGGAGGCGCCGCGCACGATACCCGCAATGTCCACGAAGGACACGGTGGCGGGCAGGATGCGCTGGGAGCCGAAGATCTCCGCGAGCTTGTTCAGGCGCGGGTCGGGCAGGGGGACGACGCCGACGTTGGGCTCGATGGTCGCGAAGGGGTAGTTCGCGGCGAGCACGGTCGCGCGGGTCAGGGCGTTGAACAGGGTGGACTTGCCGACGTTGGGCAGTCCAGCGATACCGATAGTAAGAGACACGCCCCCATCCTATCGGAGCAGGCCCGGTGGTGTTGCCCTACTTCGTGTGGTTTGGCCCGGCGACGCGGGGCGCGTGGGGGCGCGCGGGCGCCATGCCGGCCTTCTTGAGGTCGGCGCGCAGGTCGCGGGGCAGCGCGAAGGTCGTGGATTCAGTCTCGGTGCGGGCCACCTCGACGGTGGGGAATCCGCGCTCCTGCAGCCATTCGATGACCTCGCGCACGAGGATCTCGGGCACGGACGCGCCGGAGGTGAGGCCCACGGTGCGGGCGCCCTCGAACCAGGATTCCTCGAGCTCGTCGGCCTTGTCGACGCGGTAGGCGGCGCCCGCCCCGGCCTCGAGCGCGACCTCAACGAGGCGCACGGAGTTCGAGGAGTTCGCCGAGCCGACGACGACCATGACGTCGACCTGGGGCGCGATGTGCTTGACCGCGCCCTGGCGGTTCTGGGTGGCGTAGCAGATGTCGTCCGACGGCGGGTCGATGAGCTGCGGGAAGCGCTGGCGCAGGCGGTCGACGGTCTCGCGGGTTTCGTCGACGGAGAGCGTGGTCTGAGAGATCCACACGACGCGCGAGGGGTCGCGCACGACGACGTTATCGACCTCGTCGGGGGTGCCGACGACCTGGATGTGATCGGGGGCCTCGCCGAACGTGCCCTCGACTTCCTCGTGGCCCTGATGTCCCACGAGGATGATGTCGTAGTCTTCCTTCGCGAAGCGCACTGCCTCGCGGTGCACCTTGGTCACAAGCGGGCAAGTCGCGTCGATCGTGGCGAGGTGGCGGGTGGCGGCAGCCTCGTGGACGGCCGGAGAGACGCCGTGCGCAGAGAAGACGACGCGGGCCCCCTCGGGCACCTCGTCGGTCTCCTGGACGAAGATCGCGCCGCGCTTGGTCAGCGACTCGACAACGAACTTGTTGTGGACGATCTCCTTGCGCACGTAGACGGGCGCGCCGTAGAGCTCGAGGGCCTTCTCGACGACGTCGACGGCGCGGTCCACACCGGCGCAGTATCCGCGGGGAGCCGCCAAGAGAATGCGGCCGCTACCCTCACCGTGGGAGGAGGGCAGGGGGGATTCGGCGCTGGCTCGCAGGTCGACGTTTTCATTCATGCGTCCACCCTAGCGCCCACGGCCCGGGGCGTGCGCGCGCTCGTGGCAATCCCACACGCTCCTCATCGACGAGGCCGGGGCTGTCCACAGGCGTACGGTGCGGCAGCGCGGAGGGGACTTTCCTGTGGCATGCTGAGTGGCGTGACATTGCCTCTTTCCCCTGCTGCGCCACCTCCGGGCGGCTCGCCCCAGCCTCGTCCGCCCGCCGCGAAGGCGGCTGATACGACACGGGATAATCCGTGGCCGCTGCGCAGGCTGACGGAGAACATCAAGGTGTACGTGGACCGCATGAGCCCCCTGTGGGTGGAGGGCCAAGTCGTTGAGTACAAGGTACGCCCGGGCGCGAAAATGCACTTCTTGACGCTGCGCGACTTGGACACGGACACGTCGATGACGGTGACCGCGTGGGCGGGCGTCATGGATTCCACGCCCCTGACCGAGGGCGCGCGTGTGGTGACGCGCGTGAAGCCGGTGTTCTGGGAGCGTTCGGGCCGACTCAACCTGCAGGCCGCGGAGATTCACCTGCAGGGCGTGGGCGACCTGCTGGCCCAGATCGAGGCGCTGCGCGCCCGCCTGGCCGCAGAAGGCCTGTTTGCGGACGCCCGCAAGAAGCCGCTGCCGTTCCTGCCGCGCACGATCGGCCTGATCTGTGGCCGCAACGCGAAGGCGAAGGACGATGTGGTCGTCAACGCGTCGGACCGCTGGCCGAGCGCGCGCTTCGAGATCCGTGAGGTCGCCGTGCAGGGCGATCACTGCGTGCCCGAGGTGGGCCGCGCTCTCCTCGAACTGGACGCCATGGACGAGGTCGACGTCATCGTGATCGCGCGCGGTGGCGGCGCGGTCGAAGACCTCCTTCCCTTCTCCGACGAGCGCCTCGTGCGCGCCGTCGCGGACGCCCGCACGCCCATCGTCTCCGCGATCGGCCACGAGGGCGACTCTCCCCTGCTGGACCTGGTCGCCGACTACCGCGCCTCGACCCCCACGGACGCGGCTCGCCGCATCGTCCCAGACCGCGCCCGCGAGCGCGACGGCATCTCCCAGGCGCTGACCCGCATGCGCGGGGCGCTGGGCGCGCGCCTGGCGACGGAGCGTTCGAACCTGACGCTGATCGCGTCGCGCCCGGTGCTCCAGGGCCCGGAGGCGATCGTCGAGGGGCACCGCGTGGCCCTCACGCAGCGGGTCACGGCGATGCGATCGGCGATCGAGCGCCGGCTCGCCTCGGAGCGCCAGCAGCTGACGCGTTCACGCGCGACCCTGACGGCCCTGTCCCCGCAGGCGACGCTGGACCGCGGCTACGCGCTGCTGAAGACCCCGTCGGGGGCGCTCATCACCTCCTCGGCCCAGGTCAAGAAGGGCGACCTCATCGAAGGCATCCTGGCCTCGGGCCGCATGGTCGCCCAGGTCGTCGGCGCCACGAACCCCGCCCCTCCCGAGGACGCGCCCGACACGGGCGCCTGACCCGCAGGCCCCTCCCCGGCCTCGTCCCACGAACCCCAGACTCAAAGGAATACAGACATGACCACGAACGACCAGCTTCCCGATCCCCAGTCCCTCGGCTACGAGGAGGCGCGCGACGAGCTCGTGCGTATCGTCCAGACCCTCGAGGGCGGGCAGGCCCCGCTCGAGGACACTCTCACGATGTGGGAGCGCGGCGAGGCCCTGGCGGCGCGCTGTTCCCAGATCCTGGATGGAGCCCAGGAGCGTCTTTCTGGACGCACCTCCACGCCCTCCCCCGAAGCACGCTAATGTACATTCTGTAGATCCGCTCACACGCAGGTGAGGAGACGCCATGACGGTGCAATCTCAGCCCCACGTGCTCGCGATCGGCGAGGCGCTCATCGATGTCGTCGTCACGTACGAGCAACCCGACTTCCCCTTCGAGATCCCGGGCGGCTCCCCCGCGAACGTCGCCCTGACGTTGGGGCGCCTCGGCCGTCCGGTAGCGCTTGCGACCTGGTTCGGCGCGGATACGCTCGGCCGCCTCATCGACTTCCACATGAACGATTCGGGCGTGTACGTCACCCCGGCCTCGCGTGGCGCCTCGCACACGTCGACGGCCCTGGCGCGCCTCGACGAAAACGGAGCAGCCTCCTACACCTTCGACCTCGAGTGGGCCCCGACTGCCCCGATCGAGGTTCCAGAGACCGCGCAGATCATCGAGGCCGGCTCGATTTCCGCGATCATTGAGCCCGGCGCCTCCGCCGTCCTCGACGCGCTGGCACAGGGTCGCGAGCACGCGCTCGTCTTCTTCGACCCGAACGCGCGCCCCTCGATCATGGGCGAACCCGCGGTCGCACTCGTCTCCCTCGAGCGTTTTATTGCCCTGGCGGACGTCGTCAAGGTCTCAGACGAAGACATCGAGTGGTTGACGGGCGGCGTGCCGATCGACAAGGTCGTGAATCGTTGGCTGGGCATGGGCCCCTCCCTCGTGGTCGTCACGCGCGGCAAGCACGGCAGCGACGTCGCCACAGCCTCGGGCCTGCGCTTCACGAAGACCACGAGCGACGTCAAGGTTGTCGACACGGTCGGCGCGGGTGACTCTTTCATGGGCGGCATGATCGACGCCATGTGGGGCATGGGCCTGCGAGGTGCCGACGCACGCGAGGCACTGCGCACCCTGCCCGAGGAGCAGGTCCGCGCCATCATCGACCGCGCGAGCGCCGTGTCTGACGTGACCGTCTCGCGTAAGGGCGCGAACCCGCCCTGGGCGCACGAGCTCTCCTAAGCACCGCAAACACACAACGAGGCCGGTCCCCACGACGGGGCCGGCCTCGTTCGTCGCACGCGTCGGCGCGCTCGACGTGCGCTTACTTGCCCATGCGACGCTCGCGCTGCGCGTAGGAGCGCAGGGCGCGCAGGAAGTCGACGCGGCGAAAGTCCGGCCAGTAGACCTCGCAGAAGTAGTACTCGGAGTGCACGGACTGCCACAGCATGAAGCCCGACAGGCGCTGCTCGCCCGACGTTCGGATAACGAGGTCGGGGTCGGGCTGGTCCTTCGTGTACAGGTGAGCGGTGATGTCGGCGTCGGTGAAGGAGTCGGCGAGCTCGTCGAGGGTACGTCCCTGGGCCGACGCCTCGCGCATCATGGAGCGCACGGCCTCGGTGATCTCGTGTCGGCCGCCGTAGCCGACCGCGATATTGACGGTCATTCCCTGCACGTCGGCGGTGCGCGCGACGGACGCACGCAGGTCATCGGACACCTTCTCGGGCAGCAGGGACAGGTCGCCAACCACGGCCAGCTTCCAGCGCCCCTGATCCGCCAGGAGGGAAACGGCCTCGCAGATGATGCGCAGCAGCTCGCCCAGCTCGCCGGCATCGCGCGAGAGATTATCGGTGGACAGGAGCCACAGCGTCACGATCGACACACCCGCATCGTCGGACCACTGGAGGAACTCGCTGATCTTCCCGGCGCCAGCGCGGTGTCCCTGCGAGGCGGTCGCGCCCAGGGACTTCGCCCAGCGGCGGTTACCATCCAGGATCACGCCAATGTGTGCGGGCACGGCGGCATCAGACAGCTCGGCTTTGAGGCGACGCTCATACATGTCGTAGAGCATGTTCCACTGGGCCATGATGTCCCTCCTGCTACTGTCGCACCCTGCGGCGCGGCGTACTCTTATGACATTAAGGGTATCGCGCCGTAGGACGGCAGGGAAACACAAGTACTCTCGGAGTGCGAGAACACGCCTATCGCAACAAGTTACGGCGTAGTAACCTACGGACTCGTAAGAAATGTTGACAGGTTGACAGGGGGAACAGATGAAGATCGCATCGCTCACGCCCAAGGAATGGTTCTCGGGCCAGCTCGTGCAGATCAAGCCCAAGCTGCGCGGCTGGCTGCACCTGGGCGCCGCCCCGCTGTCCCTGGCCGCGTCCATCGTCCTCGTCTGCCTGGCACCCACGACTCCGACAAAGATCGGATCCGCCGTCTACCTGGCGTGTTCCCTCATCCTCTTCGGGGTCTCGGCCGCCTACCACCGCTTCTACTGGGCCCCGCGCTGGGAAATCATGTGGAAGCGCCTCGACCACTCCAACATCTTCCTGCTCATTGCGGGCACCTACACGCCGATCACAATCGCGCTCCTGGACCGCTTTGACGCCACCGTTCTCCTGTCAGTCGTCTGGGGCGGAGCAGTTGTCGGTATCCTCCTTAACCTCTTCTGGCCCACCGCACCACGCTGGCTGACTACCCTCGTCTACGTCGCGCTCGGATGGGTCGCGGTCTGGTACCTACCCCAGCTGTGGGCGGGCGGTGGCCCCATCGTCGTGTGGCTGATCGTCGCCGGAGGCGTCCTGTACACGCTCGGCGCGGTCGTCTACGGCACCAAGAAGCCCGACCCCTCCCCCACCTGGTTCGGCTTCCACGAGATCTTCCACGCCTTCACTGTCGCCGCGTGGGCCTGCCACTGCGTCGCCGTCTACCTGGCGGTCCTGAATTCCTGACGCGCCGCCCGGCTAGGCTGCGCTCATGGCCAGGCGCAATGTTGCTACACTCAACACCATGCGCGCCGGCACCCGTGTGTCGGCGCTCGATTACTGACACGTCATTGGAGGAACCATGGCTGACACACAGTGGCTCACGCAGGCCCAGTACGACCTGCTTGCAAACGAGCTGAAAGAGCGCGTCGAGGTCAAGCGCGTCGAGATCGCGCGCCTCATTGATGCAGCCCGCCAGGAAGGCGACCTGCGCGAGAACGGCGGCTACCACGCCGCGCGCAACGAGCAGTCCATGAACGAAACCCGCATCCAGGCCCTCCAGGAAATGCTGGAGCATGCACAGGTCGGAGAGACCCCTGCCGACGACGGCATCGTCGAGCCCGGCATGGTCGTCACCGCCCTGGTTGCGGGCCGCGAGCAGAAGTTCCTGCTGGGTTCGCGCGACGCCGGCGGTGACCTGGGCATTCAGGTCTTCTCCGCTCAGGCTCCCCTGGGTGCCGCCGTCATGGGCCACAAGGCCGGCGACAAGCTCTCCTTCGAGGCCCCCACCGGCCGCATGATCGACGTCGAGATCCTCGACGCCAAGCCTTTCGAAGGCTGAGTCCACAGTCGGCGAGGCCCACGCGACCTCGCCCCTCGATCAACGCGAAGCGGGTCCCACCGACCGGTGGGACCCGCTTCTTGCGTATGCGGCTAAGGAAGCCTTAGGCCTCCTCGTCGGGTGTCGGAGGCTCCCCCGGCTTCTGCTTCTCATCAGCCGATGCTTCCTCCCGGTCGGCGTCCCCCTCCGACTCGACGCGGGCCTCGACGTGAAGATCCACGGACGCAACAACCTCGTCCTCGTTCGACTCCTCACGAGCCACGTAGGGACGCGTGTCGGGCTTACCGGCGTAGGAGGCTGCGATCTCCTCCTCAAGGGCGCCGGGAGGACCACCCGGGCGATCCGACGCGGTCGCGAGCTCGGGCAAGGGGTCGTAGCCATGCAGGTACATGACGGTCGCGTTGATGAACGCCGCAATCGGCACCGAGAAGACCGCACCAGCGATGCCAGCGATCGCGGAACCCGCGGTGATGACGAGCATGACGGCGACGGGGTGCAGGGACACCGCGTTCGACATCATGAAGGGCTGCAGAATATTGGATTCAACCTGCTGGACGACCAGGATGATCACCAGCATGATGATGGCCTTCGTCAGGCCGCCGTTCACGGCCGCCACCAGCACCGCGATGACACCCGATGTCAGGGCACCCAGAATCGGCACGAACGCGGCGAAGAATGTGATGACGCCGATCGGAATAGCCAGGGGTACGCCCAGGAAGAAGGCTCCCAGCGCGATGCCGATCGCGTCGATGGCCGCCACCTGGATCTGCGTACGGACATAGGAGCCGAAGGTCGCCCAGCCGCGGATTGCGCTCTCATGAACGGGGACACGAGCGGGCGCGGGAAGCAGACGCACGCACCACAGCCAGATCGAGCGGCCCTCTTTCAGGAAGAAGAACAGACAGAAGAGCATCGTCAGGCCGGACGTGGCCAGCGTGCCCACTGACGAGGTGATACTGAGAGCCCCAGTCGCCAGCGTCTCCTTGTTGGTGTTGAGCCAGCTGACCAACTCGGAACGCAGCTGCTCGGCCGCGGCGGTCAGAACGGTCGTGTCGATCTTGAGGGGGCCGTTCTGCAGGAACTCATTGTGCAGGATCGCATCGAGCAGGGCACGGAAACCCTCGGCGGCCTGCGTGGCCAACTGCGGGACCTGCTGGATGAGTTCGGCGGCGGCCTGGCTGAGCGCACCGGCGACAGCCGCAAAGAAGACGAGCAGGCCGACGGTCGCAGCCAGAGACGAAGGGAAGTGCAGGCGCCTGCGCATCCATGACACGAGGGGTTCGAGGAGGACCGTCACCGTCAGCGCAATCGCAACCGGCATGATGACGATCGTCAGGCGCGCAATGCCCCACAGCACCGCCATGACCAGGCCAGCGACGACCAGAGTGCGCCACGAGAACGCCGCAGCCACGCGCAGGGTGCGCGGGACGGCCACGGCGACATCGCGCTCGTCTTCGTGCTCCTCGCGTACCGACACCATGACGGGTGCGGGCGTCGGTTCATCAGTGTGCTTCGTGGGCAGCGCCGCAGAAAGCCTGCCCATGAGGTCGGATAGTTTCCAGCGCGGCTGTTCCTGAGTATCGGCCACGGTCCCTCCTTTTCATTCTTCCCTAAGCATACCCGCCCACTCCCCCATTTCCGTCCGCGCACCGCGCCATGTACGCACACGAAGCGCATACTGTCAGATATGAGAAATATCTTCACGCTCGCGCAGACGGATGTTCATCCCACAACGCACGCGGTCCTTGGTTCGAACATGAGGGCCGAGGCCGGGACAGGCCAGGAGGTCATCTACCTGGCCGCTGGGTGTTTCTGGGGCGTCGAGAAGGCCCTGTGGAATACGCCCGGCGTCGTCACCACGGCGACGGGCTACATGGGCGGGCATTCGCCCAACCCGACGTACGAGCAGGTGTGCTCACATTCGACGGGTCACGCGGAGACCGTGCGCGTCGTCTTCGATACCGCGCTCACCAGCGCTGCTGACCTGGTTCGGCTCTTCTTTGAGATCCACGATCCCACGCAGGTGGGCGGCCAGGGCAACGACATCGGCGACCAGTACCGCTCTGCGATCTGGACGACCACTGAGAGCCAACTGCACGACGCGACGGCTCTGCGAGCGGCCTACCAGGAGGTGCTCACCGAACGGGGATTCGGCCCGATCCAGACCGACATTTCTGCCGCACCCGACGGGGACTCCACCGCGCGCTTCTGGTACGCGGAGGACT
>NZ_PKKM01000011.1:62599-100329 GCF_002847525.1 Schaalia odontolytica
GATGACCATGCCGACGCCGATCTGGAAAGACAGGGCGCCGCCGCGGTCGAAGGAGTTATCGAAGTCCGCCTTCGAGCCGAAGACCGCGCCGTAGTAGTGGCAGGTGATGGTGTCGCCGGCCTCGACCTCCTGGCCATCGCCAGCGTGGAGGACCTCGACGACGAGCTCGTCGGAGGGGGTTCCGTCGAAGGAGAGGACGGGCTTACGGCCGAATTCGCCGGTCACAGAGATGTTTTCCATAATGTCTTTCCTTAAGGGTTTCAGTGAGGCGGCACGTCAGTCGCGGCGCATGAAGTAGGACAGGATCTTGAGGATCTCAAGGTAGATCCAGATGACATCGGTCATGATGGCGAAGGTGCACAGCCACGAGTACTTCTCAGGCACGTTGTTGGCGACGCCGACCTTGACGGCATCAAAGTCGCGCACGACGCACAGCACTCCGATGAAGACCGCGAGGACGCCGATGATGATGCCGAGCGGGATCCCGAAGACGGTGATGTTGCGAACGACCGCCATGTTCACGAGGCCGGTGCCCGACAGGAATAGGCTCGCCATGTAGTAGATGAAGAACGCGAAGGAGCCGATGCCCGCGACTCGGGTGAGCGTGTTCGAGTTGCGCACGAAGCCCATCGTGAAGGCACCCAGTGTCACACCAATCACCACGAGGGTCGCCAGAACGGCGCTCACCACGATGCCCGGGTACATCATTTCGAAGGCGCAGGACAGCGCTCCGAGGACAAAGCCCTCAACGAGCGAGTACACGACGATTGCGCCGGGACGCACCTTCTTGGAGAACTGGATGAACAGGGCGAGGCCCAGCGTCACGGCGCAAGCAGCGAAGGCCACAAGCATGGCAGCGCTCAGCGCAACGATGCCCGTCATCCATCCGGCCACCGCGCCCACGAGAAGCAGGCCGAAGCACATGAGGGACTTGACCACGACGTCGTCGTAGGTCATCGCCCCGCGGTCCACCGCGTCGGCGGCGGGCGCATTCAGCATCGCCTCGTAGGAGTCCATGGAGGTCTCGTAGCCGCCCTGCTGGCCCTGGGGGAGGCCGTAGACGGGCGCGCCCTGAGGCGCCGGGTAGGTGTTCTGTGCGGCGTACTCCGTCGAACCGGTCGCGTAGCCGTACTGCGCATCGGCACCGCCCTGCGCGTAGGGGTTCGTCGAGCCACCGTAGGGGTTCTGCGCCTGCTGCGAGGCGGGCTGGTACCCGGGCATCGCGGGGTATCCGGCGGGAGTCGTCTGCTGGGTCGACCAGTCTTTGACGATCGAGTTCATCACCGGGTTGGCCATATTTCCTCCTTGGTCAGTGATGTGCTGCCTCTATTGTCGCACGAGGGACCCACGGGTGGGAAACGCACCATTATGCGCGCAGCGCAACCCTGCGTCCACACGAGGGACGGTGTGCGCATCACGGGCCACGGCCTCGTCGATGAAGACTGCGAATGGTACCCCCGGTGGGACTCGAACCCACAACACACCGATTTTAAGTCGGTTGCCTCTGCCAATTGGGCCACGGGGGCGCGTACGTGCACGTCCAGCCTACGGGAGGCAGGCGCTCGCCTCAAGCTCCGCTCAGATCATCGCCTGGGCGATGCCATCGAGGATGTCATGCTCGGAAGTGACCACCTGCTCGATCGGGTGACCGGCGGCCTGGGCACGCGCGAGCACTCGCGTGACGATGCGGCTCCAGATGAGCGCTCCGGCAGCGATGACGTCTTCGCGTCCCTCCGGCATGAAGCCCAGGGAGGCCTTCACGGACGTCGGCTGATCGACCATGAAGCGCACGGCCTCGTCGAACTGGGCGGCGCTCAGTCGGGCACCGTGGATCCGTTCGGGCTGGTAGGAGGTGAGCCCCAGCGCCTGGGCGGTCAGGGTGGTGACCGTGCCCGCGACACCCACGAGGCTGCGCACGCGCGTCAGGTCCACGGACTTTTCGGCGCGATCAAGCTGCTCGTCGATCCACGCGATCGCGCGCTCCTGATCCTCGGCGGGCACGCCGCCTGCCGGGTCCACGTGGGAGAAGAACTTCTCGGTGACGCGCACGGCACCCATGTCGATCGAGATCGCCTGCTCAACGCGGGTCGCGCCCAGCACAAGCTCAGTCGAGCCGCCGCCGATGTCGACGACCAGCATCGGGGCAGTCACGGACTCGCCCAGGCCGCTCACAGCGCCATTAAACGACAGGGATGCTTCCTCCGTGCCGACGACGACCTCGGGTTCCACGCCGATGACGGCCTTAATCTGGCGCACGAAGTCGGCACTGTTGGAGGCATCGCGCGTCGCCGAGGTCGCCACGAAACGGGTGCGGGTCGCCCCCAGTGCCTCGATCATACGCTGGTATTCAACGGTGGCCTCGACCGTACGCTCGATCGCCGCGGGATCCAGGTATCCGCGCGCATCGACGCCCTGTCCCAGGCGCACGATACGCATCTGGCGGGTCAGGTCGGCGAGTTGAGGGCGTCCATTCTCGTCGATGTGTCCGTCGGCAACGAGCAGTCGGATCGAATTGGTTCCACAGTCAATGGCAGCTATGCGGGTCATTGCTTCGTTTCTCGTGAGATGAGTCCCGGACGAGGCCGGGGCGAACTTCGGAGGGGCCGCTCAGCAGGAGCAGCGCTCGGTGGAGAACAGGCCGCGCTCAGCGAGCATCGCGAGCGCACGATCCCCGATGGGATTGACGCCGGGACCCGCAGCCAGGGAGTGGCCAACGAGAGCGTGCAGACACTTGACGCGCGTGGGCATACCGCCCGCGCTGACGCCCGAGATCTCGGGGACGTCACCCAGGCTCAGGCGCGCGTCGATGTAGGCCTGGTGCGCACGCGCGTACGCGGCGCGCAGCTCCTCATCGGCAGCGAGTTCCTCATTGAGGGTCTCCATGACGTGTTCCGCCTCGAGGGTCGAGGCGCCCTTCACCGCGGCCGGGTGCGTCAGGTAGTAGGTCGTGGGGAAAGGAGTCCCATCGGGCAGACGAGGAGCGGTAGCCACGACAGTGGGTCGACCGCACACGCAGCGCGCGGCGATACCAACGACTCCGCGGGGCACGCGGCCCAGCTGGGAACGCAGGACCTCCAGGTCCTCTTCGGTTGCGTCGGTGGTGTTAACGAGGCTCATTCTCCGCTTTCTTGGCCGGTGGTAGTCGCCTGGCCCGACTGGCTGGTGTCAGCCGACGGGATAGGCGTCGTGTTGGGCGGCTGATCCGCCTTCCCCACTAGGATAGCGAGCTGCTGCACCCAGGGGCGCGCCGGTCCGGTCGACGCCGCTGCCGCCGCCAAGGCGGAGTCCTGGTATTGCGGCCCCGGATCCACCACCGTGTATTGGGTCTCACCGGGTCGCACGTAACCGAGGCGCTCGCGCGCCTGCGTGGAGATATAGTCGGGGTCGTTCCACAGATCCAGCTGTCGCTGCATGTCAGCGTTCTTCTGCTGCTGCTCGGCCACCTGGGCCTTGATCTGCGCCAGCTCGCGTTCCTGCTGCCACCACTGGTACAGGCTGGGCACCAGCATGACGGACAGGATCGCCGCGACAGTGAGGACGACGACGAGGCGCGTCGACACATCCAGGCCGCCGATCGACAGGACGGAAGATCCCTCCCCTACGGGCCGCGTCGACGCTTTCTTCTCCGTCCGCTTGCGCGAGCGGAAAAAACGGCGGCCCGAGCCCTCCGGCTTCTCCTGCTTCGCCACCTTCACGCGCTTCTTTACCGAGGCCTCGTCCCCCTTCGAGGACTTCGCGGCCTTCGCGGCGGCCCTGCGCTGACGCGATTTTTCCGCGTTAATCTCACGCGTCGTACGCGCTACCTCCGAAGCGGAGGAGCGACGACGCGAGGAGGGGCGGGAAGAAGGACGACGACTAGCCATTCTTCTATCGTGCCCTAAGTTGACGTCTTTGGCTCAGCCCCACGCCGTGAAAAAGACTCCGCGCGGACCCTTTCGGGCCCGCGCGGAGCTATGCGGCTAGTTGCCTAGGCTCACTTGAAGCGAGGGAAGGCAGAGCGGCCGGCGTAAACGGCGGCCTCGCCCAGCTGCTCCTCGATGCGCAGCAGCTGGTTGTACTTGGCGACGCGCTCGGAACGAGCGGGAGCACCGGTCTTGATCTGACCGGAGTTGGTGGCGACGGCCAGGTCGGCGATCGTGGTGTCCTCGGTCTCGCCGGAGCGGTGCGAGGTCATCGAACGGTAGCCGTTGCGGTGCGCTTCCTCGACGGCGTCGAGGGTCTCGGTCAGCGAGCCAATCTGGTTCACCTTCACGAGCAGCGCGTTCGCGGCGCCCAGCTCGATGCCCTTCTTCAGGCGGGCGGGGTTGGTGACGAACAGGTCGTCGCCGACGAGCTGCACGCGGCCGCCGATCTCGGAGGTCAGGGCCTTCCAGGCGTCCCACTCGTCCTCGGACAGCGGGTCCTCGATGGAGACCAGCGGGTAGTTCGAGATGAGCTTCTCGTAGTACTCCACCATGTAGTCGGTCGAGCGGCCTTCGCCCTCGAACTGGTACAGGCCGTCCTTGAAGAACTCGGAGGAGGCAACGTCCAGGGCCAGGGCAACGTCCTCGCCCGGCTTCAGGCCGGCCTTCTCGATCGCGGAGACGATCAGGTCGAGAGCCTCAGCGTTGGAGTCCAGGTTGGGGGCGAAGCCGCCCTCGTCGCCCAGGCCGGTGGACAGGCCGCGCTCCTTCACGACGCCCTTGAGCGTGTGGTAGACCTCGGCGCCCCAGCGCAGAGCCTCACGGAAGGAGGGAGCGCCGATGGGGGCAATCATGAACTCCTGGATGTCAACGTTGGAGTCCGCGTGGGAGCCACCGTTGAGGATGTTCATCATGGGGACGGGCAGGACGTGAGCGTTGGGGCCGCCCAGGTACTTGTACAGGGGCAGGTCCGCGTACTTCGCGGCGGCCTTGGCGACGGCGAGGGAGACGCCGAGGATGGCGTTCGCGCCGAGCTTAGCCTTGTTGGGGGTGCCGTCCAGGTCGATCATGGCCTGGTCGATGTAGCGCTGATCGTCAGCTTCCTCGCCGATGAGCTCGGGAGCGATCTGCTCGACGACGGCGTCAACGGCGTCCTGGACGCCCTTGCCGAGGTAGCGGCCCTTGTCGCCATCGCGACGCTCGACGGCCTCGAACGCGCCGGTGGACGCGCCGGAGGGAACGGACGCGCGCGCAGCGGTGCCGTCCTCGAGGACGACCTCGACCTCAACGGTCGGGTTACCGCGCGAGTCAAGGATCTCGCGTGCACCAATGCCTTCAATAACTGCCACGTCATTCTCCAATCGATGTTGTTGCGTGGAAGCGGTCAGTACAACGGTAATACGGACCGCCATATGTGGTCACCCCCGGCGAGGGGGACGTTATGTTGTGAGGGACTTTCACCCCTCGTTTTGTGCCCGGGCAAGCGACATTAGTCCCTGCCAGAGGCACTGTGAGCGAATACTCACACGCTCATTAGTGGGCGGTACCGCCCATCAGCGCAGTCATGGGATCCTGCTGGCCACCTGAGACGGCGTCGCCGAACAGAGGCGTCGCAGGAGCCTGACCTCCACCCAGTGACGGCTGAGTGAAACGCGGGTTAATGCGTGCGTCGGACGTTGCGCGGGCCTGTGCGAAGACCTCGTTCATGGTCGACGCGGCAGCCGGATTCGCATTTGCGAACTCGCTAAGCCTCTGGCCCAGGAACATGGAGCGCACGGCCTCACGCGTCGCTCGGCTAAGCTCGGGGACTTGACCGCCAGCCTTCTGCGCTATTTGAGCGATAGTGACATCGATCTGCTCATCGGTCACAGCGACGCCCACGGCGGCCCCCACGGCCTGGAGCTGCGGACCATTGACGAGAGAGGCACGCACCTGCTGTGCGCCAACCCCACTCTGCCCGCCCGTCACTGCATTGAGCTGGGCGACAGCCTCGTCAACTTCCGCAATGCTGTAGTCGCCGTTGGAGGTGCTGACTGCAGCACCGGGATGGGCGGAGCACGCCCCCATTCCCAGTCCTGCGGCCACAATCAGGGCGGCGGTGGCGAGCTGGCGTGTGTAGCGCACGAGCATTCCTTCCTCAGATGTGTTGCAACGCAATAGGACCAGTGTATTCCACCACAGGCACTACTCGCCAAAAGGCACGAGAATCTTGGTCACCAGAGTCTCCACCCACTCCAGGAGCGGGCCGTCGGTGAGCGGTGATCCACCGACGCGCGAGGTGAGCGGTAGCGGCACGAGAACCTGACGAACGGCAGCTTTAATGACCGTTCCAGGGTGCAGGCGCTTGAGGCGCATGACCTGGGAATCACGCAGTTCAACGGGCGAGACGCGCAGGTACTTGCCTTGCGTGACGATCTCGGTGATCCCCGCGCGGCGCACGATCTCGCGCAGACGCGCGACGGCGAAGAGCAGGTCGACCTGGGGCGGGATCGGACCGTATCGGTCGACAAGTTCCTCGCGCACATCCGCTTCCTGTTCGGGCGTGGAGATGGCCGCGATCTTGGCGTAGACCTCCAGGCGTAGGCGCTCGCCGCGCACGTACCCCTCGGGAATGTGCGCGTCGACCTGCAGGTCCATGCGCACATCGGTCTTTTCGGTGGGAGCGTCACCTCGGTAGGCGGCGACCGCGTCGGAGACCATGCGCACGTACAGGTCGAAGCCAACGCCCTCGACATGGCCCGACTGGGCCCCTCCCAGGAGGTTTCCAGCGCCTCGGATCTCAAGGTCGCGCTGGGCGACGGCCAGGCCTGCTCCCAGCTCGGTGTTGGCGGCGATCGTCTTGAGGCGCTCGTGCGCGGTCTCGGTGAGCGCCTTGTCGCCGGGGTAGAAGAAGTACGCGTAGGCACGTTCGCGGCCTCGTCCGACGCGCCCGCGCAGCTGGTGAAGCTGAGACAGGCCAAAGGTGTCGGCGCGATCCACGATGAGCGTATTCGCGTTGGAGATGTCCAGGCCGGTCTCGACGATGGTCGTACACACGAGGACGTCAAACTCGTGGTTCCAGAAGTCCTGAATGACGGCCTCGAGCTGGTGCTCGTTCATCTTTCCGTGGGCGGTGCGCACGCGCGCCTCGGGCACTAGCTCGGTGATGTGGGCGGCGACCGAAGAGATCGAGTCGACGCGGTTGTGCACGTAGAAGACCTGGCCGTCGCGCAGGAGTTCGCGCCGGATCGCGGCGCTGACCTGGGCGTCCGTGTAGGCGCCGACGAAAGTCAGGACCGGCTGGCGTTCCTCGGGCGGGGTCTGGAGGATCGACATCTCGCGGATGCCGGAGATCGCCATCTCAAGGGTGCGCGGGATAGGCGTGGCGGACATCGACAGGACGTCGACGTCGGTGCGCAGGGCCTTGAGCGTCTCCTTGTGCTCGACGCCGAAGCGCTGCTCCTCGTCAATGATGACAAGGCCGAGCTTCTTGAACGAAACGGTACCGGTCAGCAGCGAGTGGGTGCCGATGACCAGGTCAACCTCGCCCGAGGCCAGCCCCGCCTTGACCTCCTCGGTTTCCTTCGGGGTCGAGAAGCGCGAGAGCGTGCCGATGCGCACGGGGAAGCCCGCGTAGCGCTCGGCGAAGGTTTCCGCGTGCTGGGTGACCAGCAGGGTCGTGGGCACGAGGACGGCGGCCTGATAGCCGTCCTGGATGGCCTTGAAGGCGGCGCGCACGGCGATTTCCGTCTTGCCGTAGCCGACGTCGCCGGTGAGCAGGCGGTCCATGGGGACGGGCTTTTCCATGTCGGCCTTGACCTCGTCGATGGTGACGAGCTGGTCGGGGGTCTCGACGTAGGGGAAGGCGTCTTCGAGTTCGCGCTGCCAGGGGGTGTCGGGGCCGAAAGCGTGGCCCTTGGTCTGCTGGCGCACGGCGTACAGGCGGATGAGTTCCTTGGCGACCTCGTTGACGGCCTTCTTCGCGCGGGCCTTGGTCTTGGCCCAGTCGGCGCCGCCCATCTTCGTCAGCGAGGGCTCGTCGGATCCGGTGTACTTCGAGATCTGGTCCAGCGCGTCGGTGGGCACGAAGAGCCGGTCGGCGGGCTGCCCGCGCTTGGAGGGCGCGTATTCGATGACCAGGTAGTCGCGCGTCGAGGCGGCATCACCGCGGCCGATCGACCGGGAGACCAGCTCGATGAAGCGTCCGATGCCGTGCTGATCGTGGACGATGTAGTCCCCGGGGTGCAGGGTCAGCGGGTCGACGCCCTTGCGCCTGCGCGAGGGCATGCGGCGCATGTCGCGCGTGGAGGCGCCCGCACGCCCGGTGAGGTCGCCTTCGGTGAGGATCGCGACCTTGAGGTGGGGCGCGACGAAACCGACGCCGGCCTGCGCGGTCGTAATGGTCACGAGGCCGGGGTCGGGGCGCGCTTCCACGTTGTCCGCGAGCGCGGCCGGGCACGAGGCGTCGGTGAGGATGGAGCGGATGCGTCGGCCGGGGCCGGGGCCTTCGGTGGTGACGACGATACGCCAGCCGTCGCGGGCCAGGTCAGTGAGGTCGGCGGCGGCTCGGGCGAAGTCTCCGCGGTAGGGGTGTACGTCGCGGGCACCCACGCGCATGAGGGTGGGAGAGACGACGACGGGCGCGGGGCCGTCCGCTGAGGGCGAGTCGGCCTCGTTGATCGCGGAGGCTAGGTCGGCGGGCGGCAGGTCGGTGAGCTCCCACCAGGGGCGCGTCCCACTCCCCCACAGGTCGGACAGGTCGAGGAACGAGGCCTTGGAGGCCTCGAGCGGGGTGTCTGCTCCCCCGGCGGCGGCGCTCCACGCGGCGGCGAGGAACTCCTCGGTCGTGGCGACAAGGTCGGCGGCGCGGGCACGGATGCGTTCGGGGTCGGAGGCGAGGATCGGCGAGCCCGCGGGCAGCAGGTCAAGGAGGGACTCCATGCCGCCCACGAGGATGGGCGCCAGGGATTCGATGCCGGGTGCGGCGATTCCTTCGGCGGCGAGGCTGAGCATCTCGGCGGCGCCGGGCAGGCGGTCGGCGGCCTCACGTGCGCGGGCGCGCACGGCCTGCGTGAGGAGAAGCTCACGGCAGGGAACGGCCCACAGGCCGTCGGCGGCCTCGCCGAGGGTTCGCTGGTCGGAGACGGAGAAGGCGCGGATGTCGTCGACTTCGTCGCCCCACAGCTCCACACGCAGGGGATGGGGTTCCTGGGGCGGAAAAACGTCGAGGATGCCACCGCGCACACTCATCTGGCCGCGGCCTTCGACCATGTCGACGCGCTCGTAGCCCAGCTCAGCCAGACGATTCGTGGTCTCGGTGAGGTCCAGGATGTCGCCGGTACGCACGCGCACTGGTTCGAGGTCAGCCAGGCCGGAGATGATCGGCTGGAGGAAAGCTCGGATGGGGACGACGAGGACCGACAGCGGACCGGCACTGTCGTCTCCCTTGACCGGGTGGACGAGGCGGCGCAGGACGGCGATGCGACGCGCCATCGTGTCGACCTGGGGCGAGAGTCGCTCGTGGGGCAGGGTCTCCCACGCGGGCAGCATGGCCACGCCCGGGATCCACGAGGCCAGGGCGTTGGTCAGCGATTCGGCGTCACGCCCGGTGGCCGTCAGGACCACGAGGGGCGTGGCCGCGCGCGAGGCGACGGCCGCAAGGAGAGGCGGCCGGATGCCGACGGGCGCGACGATCGTGCCGGAACGGCCGGCTTCGACGGAGTCGATGGCCGTCTCGATCGCGGGATCGGTGGTGATGTCCGGGAGGAGTCCGGTGAGTAGCACGCGCTGCCTTTCGCGGTGAGGGTGCGCGGCGACGCCCAGGGGGCGCCGCCTCGATCAGGACCCGGTGTGCAGGGCCATCTGGGTGGGGGCGAATCCCTTGGTCACGATGTCTTCGACGACGTCGGCGGCCTGCTCGAAGGTCACGTCCCAGTCGGGGCGTTCCTTGGAAGGCAGGGTGGCGAGCACGTAGTCGGCGGGGTCCATGCGCCCCGGCGGGCGGCCCACGCCGATGCGCAGGCGCGCGTAGTCGCGCGTGCCCAGGTGCTGGCTGAGGGACTTCAGGCCGTTGTGGCCGCCCTCGCCCCCGCCGACCTTGAGGCGCAGCGTGTGCGCGGGCAGGTCCATGTCGTCGTGGATGACGAGGATGCGCGAGGGCTCGATCTTGTGGAAGGTGGCGAGCGCGCTGATCGGCCCACCGGAGGTGTTCATGTAGCTGTCGGAGCGCGCGAGAATCACGCGCGGTCCAGGAACGCCACCGGGGCCAATACCGAGGCGGACATCGGCGGTGTGCGTGCGCGAGCGGTGCGAGGTGAGGGTCGCGCCGCCGCGCGAGGCGAGCACGTCGAGGGTCAAGTACCCGACGTTGTGTCGGGTGGAGGCATACTGCGCGCCGGGGTTACCTAACCCGACGACGAGCCACGGTCCGTCAGTCGTCATACTCCGATTGTGCCACCCGCGCCGAGAGCATGTCCCACTGGGGGGCGTCCTCGACGACGGGGGCTGCCTCACGTCGAGACGTGGCCCACGCGTCGGCGAAGAGCTGTGCCCACTTGGTGTAGGCCGCCGAATTCGGGTGGAAGAAGTCCGCTGCGTGGTAGGCGAACGTGTAGGTCGGCAGGGAGTATTCCTGGGTGAGGGAGCGCAGATCGACGACGTCCGCGTCGCTGTCGGAGACGGCCGCCGCGATGCGGTCGGACATGTCTTGCGCGCGACTTTCCTGAGGCATGATGCCGAAGGACGGGATCGTGGAGACGAGGGCGTTCGCGGGCAGGGCGGCGAGGACTCGACGCAGTCGCTCTTCGAACTGACCGGGGGCCATGTCCTCGGTCATGACGTCGTTGCCGCCGATGGTGAGCGTCACCAGGTCGGGGCTGTAGGGGCCGTCCAGCAGGCCCAGGCCGATCATCTGTGGGATCTGGGTGAGTTCGACAGACTCGATGGTGGCCCCGGAGAGGGAGAGGTTGAGCAGGAGGACCTCGCGGTCCATCTGCGCGGCGATCGCGGAGGCGAGGCGCGCAGGGTAGGACTCGGTGACGCGCGAGGCACCCACGCCCTGCACGGAGGAGTCGCCGAGGGAGACGATCAGGTATGGACGCTCGCCCTCGGGATGTTCGTCGAGCTGGCGCAGGCGTTCCAGGGTCGCCAGGTTGTGGTTTTCCCAGGCCTTGCGGTAGTCACCGCGCTGGGAGTCCAGCCGCAGGAGACGCCCGATGGCCAGGCCGCCGCCAAAAAGGCTCGCGCCGCCGGCTGCCGCGCCCGCTACCTGCCATGCTCGTTTGCTGATCCCCATTGAAGTGTCCTTCCCTCGTGTTTGCTGGTTCTCAGTGTAACGAGGCCGGGGCCGGTGCTTCAAATGCTGAAGCACCGGCCCCTCGGTTTGTCACAGATCGCTCAGTCCAGGCGTCCGGCGGGCGCACCCGGGAGGGATCGGATGAAGTGGGGAGGCTCCCACCCTCGCTCCGCGTAGGCGGCCGCGACGGCTCGCGCCACGCCCTCCACGGAGTGCGCATCGACAAGCGCGATCGCGCTACCGCCGAAGCCTCCGCCCGTCATGCGTGCTCCGTGCGCGCCCGCAGCGCGGGCAGCCTCCACGGCCACGTCCAGCTCCTCGCAGGAGACCTCGTAGTCGTCGCGCAGAGAGTCATGCGAATCGTTGAGGAGGGCGCCCGCGACCGCCAGTCGCGTCCCCTCGAGCGGCCCCTCGTCGAGAAGCTCGATAAAGGCGCGCGTCCGCGCGATCTCGGAGACGACGTGACGCGTGCGCGCAGCCAGGCGCTCATTGCCCAGCGCGGCCGTGGCCTCGTCCAGGTCCTCCACGTCCACGAGCTGACCCACGCCCAGGATGCGCGCCGACTCCTCACAGTCCGCACGGCGCGACCCGTACTGGCCATCCGCCAGCGAATGCTTGGCACGCGTATCGATGACAAGAAGCTCGAGGCCGACCGCGCTCAGGTCGAAGGGAACCTGGCGCGTCGACATGTCGCGGCAGTCGAGGGCCAGCGCGTGCCCCTCGCTGCATCGCAGCGACGCCGTCTGGTCCAGGCCACCCGTGTTCGCACCCGCCACCTGGTTTTCCGCGGCGCGCGCCGCGTCCACGAGGACCTTGCGCCCCTCGTCGTTGGGGGCCTCGATCGTGCCCGCAAGACCCAGCGAGCACACCTCGTCAAGGGCAACCGCGGTCGCACACTCGAGCGCGGCGCTCGACGACAGCCCCCCACCCAGGGGCACGCACGACCACAGGGCCGCATCAAAACCAGGCAGCGGTCCGTATCCCGCCTGCTCGAGGGCCCACGCGACACCCGCAAGGTAAGCGGTCCAATGGTTCGTCACCTCGCCGGGCGTCCCCTTCGGGCCGATCACGTCGAGATCGAGGACGTCGATCGCCTCGCGCGTCTGCGGCGAAATCAGGCGTATCGTCCGATCCTCACGAGGCGACAGCGCCACGTAGGCGCGGTGCGGCAGTGCAATCGGAACGCACGGACCGCCGTTGTAGTCCACGTGCTCGCCAATGATGTTGACACGCCCGGGCGCGCTCCACACGCCACGAGGCTCGTAGCCAAACGCGTCACGGAACAGGTCTGCGGCCTGCGCGGCCCCTTCATCGGGAGTAGCGGCGTCGGCCCACACAAGATCAGTCACAAGATCCTCCTTGGTCTCACTTCCCCAAGGCTACGTGAACGCCCTCACACCCTTCAAGCGCTACGGCCTCATCGAACCCACCCCGACACCCGGTACAGTGGAGCCACCACAACCGCGACACAGGCAGGCCCCATGTTCCTCCCCCAACGACTCCCCGGCCAGGACTGGCTCGGCGTCGTCGTCGCGATCCCCGAACCGTGGGTCACACAGCTCACCGACCTGCGCCTACGCCTGGGGGACCTGGCCGGATCACGCATCCCCGCGCACATCACGCTGATGCCACCCACGCCCGTCGCACGAGAAGCGCGCGCCGAGGTCATCGACCACCTGCGCTCGATCGCCTCGCGCCACGCCCCCTTCCGGGTCACATTGTCCGGCACTGATTCCTTCCGCCCCGTCTCCAACGTTGCCTTCATGACGCTGGCCGAGGGCGCCTCCGCCTGCACGGATCTCGCCGAGGAAATCCGCTCCGGCCCCCTCGACCACGACACGCGATTTCCGTACCACCCGCACGTGACGCTGGCGCAGGACGTGGACGACATCGCCCTAGATCTTGCACTCGACATCGGCGCGACCGTCGAGGCCTCGTGGATCGTTCCCGGCTTCCGTCTGGACCGCATTGACCCCTCGGGCATCTACTCCTCGATGGCCCTGTTCGACTTCGACGCCTCCGGGCACTGATTCCCTACCAGGCTGTCGCCCGCTCTTTTCGCCGCCCGCTTTCCGCGCGGCAGGATCCCTGTCCGCCCGCTCATCACGCGCTCATCGACCACTTATCGCCCGCTCATCACGCGCTGGTGTTCCGGGCGCCGAATGGCCCGGCCGTGGGGCCGGGCTGCTTGGTGTGCCCGTGGGCGGCGGCCCGCCCGCGAGCCGTCCGCGCCGCGAGCTTCGCTCGGCGCGTCGTCTCGAAGCCCGGCCAGGCCCCGCCACCGCCCACGGGCACCGCAGCCAGGCCTTCCTGTCCCTCCGGCGCCCTCCACACCGGCGCTCTCCTTACTGCGAGTAGCCAGCCCAAGCCACACCACCATCTGCAAGCACCGCCAGGACCCGCAGCCCCATCTTCGGGGCATTATCCGGATAGGTTGCGCGCACGCGGATAGGTTATGCGCATCCGGATAGGTTATTAAGCTATCCGGATGATCGTTACCTATCCGGATGATCGTTACCTATCCGGATGATCGTTACCTATCCGGATGTGTATTAACCCCCGGGACCGCCCCACCAATTTCGCATGCAATTCCCCAACGACTATTTCAAATCATGAATTCAGATCGTTGGAATTGCAACGTTTTCAGACTTTGTTGAAGCTTCACACAATTGAATTGCATGCGAAATTTTGGGGCGGGCGACGGTGGCGACTACGGGTGCGCCACAGACGACGAGCACACCGCATACGCGAAAGGCCGCGGCCCGGGAAGGACACCCAGGCCGCGGCCTCGTCGATAAAACGTCAGATCTCGTAGGTCACCGAGACCGGCGCATGATCCGAGAAGCGCTCCGCATACTCGTCGGCACGGCCAATCTCGAAGGAACGCGCGCGCTCGCCCAGGGCGGGCGTCGCGTACTGATAGTCGATGCGCCAGCCCGCATTGTTGACGAAGGCCTGACCGCGCCACGACCACCACGAGTAGGGGCCCTGCACGTCGCCAGCCAGGTCGCGCACAGTGTCGCGCCAGCCTTCCTCCACCCACTGGTTGAGGAAGGCGATCTCCTCGTCGAGGACGCCGGCGCGCTTGTTGTGGTTCGGCTTCCAGTTCTTGATGTCAGCCTCGCTGCGCACGACATTGAAGTCGCCGCACACGAGGGAGGAGATGCCCCCGGCGGCCTCTTCGGCAATCAGCTCTGCCATACGCGCGCCGATACGGGGCAGATGCGCCATCTTGGCCTCCTGCTTGGGGGTATCCTTCTCGCCCGAATGGAAGTACGCAGAGACGACGCGCACGGGGGTGTCACCGCCCTCGGGACGCACGACGGCCTCGAGCCAACGGCCCGAATCCACATCCGTCTCGACATCGTCGAGGATCAGGCGGGGCTCACCCTCCAGGACCGCACGCCCGCGTCGCACGGCTACACCCACACCCGCACGGCCCTTGATACGGCAGGGAACCCACACACTCTCCCAGGCCTCGCCCATGATCTCGCGGGAGATCTCCTCGGGCGCGCGCACCTCCTGCATGAGCAGCACATCCGTGTCTGACCCCTCCAGCCAGTCAAGGAAGCCGCGCTTGTGGGCGGCGCGGATGCCGTTGAGGTTCACGGTGGTCACCGTCAGAGTCATCGTTTTCTCCTTACGCGAGTTTTCTTCAGTCTAGAGGAACGAGGAGGCGCGGCGAGGAATGGGTATCCTCACCGCGCCTCCTCTGCGTTCGCGGGCGACCGCCTCGTGTGCCGAGGCCACGCACGTCTGTCAGTTCGCGCTGATTCCCGCCTGACGTTCGGCAGCCTCGACGACGTTCGTCACGAGGAGGGCCCGTGTCATCGGGCCGACACCGCCGGGGTTGGGGCTCAGCCAGCTGGCCACCTCATCCACACCGTCTGCAACGTCACCCATCAGACGAGCCTTGCCATCCTCGCCCTGCACGCGGCTCACGCCAACGTCCAGGACGATGGCGCCGGGGGCCACCATGTCGGGGGTGATGATCCCAGCGGAGCCAGCCGCAGCCACGATGACGTCCGCTCGGCGCACGTGATCGGCCAGATCGGTCGTGCCCGTGTGGCACACATCAACCGTCGCGTTCACTTCCTTGCGCATGAGCAGCAGGCCAATCGAACGCCCCACGGTCACGCCTCGACCAATGACGCACACGTTCTTGCCGGCCAGGTCGATCCCATGGCGTTCCATGAGCTCGATGACCGCGCGCGGCGTGCACGGCAGCGGCGAGTCGATGGGACCCGAGCCTCGCAGCACGAGGCGCCCAAGGTTCATCGGATGCAGGCCGTCCGCATCCTTCGCGGGGTCGATACGCTCCAGAACAGCGTTCGTATCGATTCCGCGCGGCAACGGCAGCTGCACGATGTAGCCCGTGCAGGCGGGGTCCGCGTTGAGCTGATCGATCGCGGCCTCCACCTGCTCCTGCGTCGCGTCAGCGGGCAGGTCCACGCGGATCGACTCGGCGCCGATTTCCGCACAGTCACGGTGCTTTCCGGCGACGTAGGCAACGGACCCGGGGTCCTCACCCACGAGGATCGTGCCGAGGCCCGGGACAACACCGGCCTCACGCAGACGATCGACGCGCTCCTTCAGTTCCGACTTAATGGCGGCAGCGGTCGCCTTTCCATCCAAGACCCCAGCGGGGCCCTCCCAGGGAGCCCTCACGATCAGAGCCCAGCGTACAGCGGGTGCTTGTCCGTCAGCTTCTTGACGCGGGCGCGCAGGGCATCCACCTCAACGTTGCCGCCGGACGCACCCTGGGACAGGGTCGTGCCGATGATGTCCGCAACCTCGGCGAAGTCCTCGGCGTCGAAGCCGCGCGTCGCGAGGGCGGGGGTGCCGATGCGCAGGCCCGAGGTGACGGCCGGCGGACGGGGATCGAAGGGAACGGCGTTACGGTTGACGGTAATACCGACCTCGTGCAGCAGATCCTCGGCCTGCTGACCGTTGAGCTCAGAGTCGACCAGGTCGACGAGGACGAGGTGCACATCGGTGCCGCCCGTGACCAGCTTGATACCGGCCTTCTTCGCATCGTCAGCGCCCAGGCGCTCGGCAATGATCTGCGCGCCCTCGAGGGTGCGGCGCTGGCGGTCCTTGAATTCGTCGGTCTGCGCGACCTTCATGGCGATGGCCTTCGCGGCGATCACGTGCATGAGGGGGCCACCCTGCTGGCCGGGGAACACGGAAGAGTTCAGCTTCTTGCCCCACTGCTCGCCGCGCGAGGACAGGATCATGCCGGAACGAGGACCACCCAGCGTCTTGTGAACGGTCGTCGTCACCACGTCGGCGAAGGGGACGGGGTTCGGGTGCAGACCCGCAGCCACGAGGCCTGCGAAGTGAGCCATGTCCACCCAGAGGGCGGCGCCGACCTCGTCCGCGATGTCGCGGAAGGCCTGGAAGTCGAGGTGACGCGGGTAGGCGGACCAGCCGGCGATGATGACACGCGGGCGCTCCGCAAGGACAGCCTCACGAACCTTCTCGGGCTCAATGCGCATGGTCTCACGGTCAACCTCGTAGGCGACGGCCTTGTAGTTCTTACCCGAGAAGTTCAGGCGCATGCCGTGGGTCAGGTGACCACCGTGGGCCAGGGACAGGCCCAGGATCGGGTCGCCGACATTCGCCATGGCCATGAGCGCTGCAGCGTTGGCCTGCGCACCAGCGTGAGGCTGAACATTCACGTAGTCGCCACCGAAGACCTGCTTCGCACGTTCGATGGCGAGAGACTCCGCGACGTCCACAAACTCGCAGCCACCGTAGTAGCGGCGACCCGGGTAGCCCTCGGCGTACTTGTTGGTGAGGACCGAGCCCTGCGCCTCGAGGACGGCGCGCGGAACAAAGTTCTCCGAGGCGATCATCTCGAGGGTGTCACGCTGACGGCCAAGCTCGGCGTCCAGAACGGCCTGAATCTCAGGATCCAGCTGCGCAAGTGTCATGTCATTGAGGGAATCCATGGGGTTCTCCTATTGATCATCCGATGATGGTTGGCAGTGGCCTCTAGCCCAGGCGGGCGGCTATCGATGCCGACGCGTCGCTCCCCGGTGGTGGCCCACCTGTTCGCCAGTCACGACACGCTGACCAGTCTATCGCTCGGCGGTTTTCCGCGCATTCTGCCAAGGTGTCAGCAAGCTACCAGCTGGTCACAGGACCTTCAGATCTGACTTGCACAACTCGTCAGGTGCACGAAATCACAGCCTTTTTTCGCTTGTACTTAACCCTTTGGTTAGCAACCAAGCTAACCATATGGATAGACTAGGGTTAACACCTAACGGTGACTGAGTTGCGCGGGGATCATTTACTCAGTAAATATCCCAGTTTGGAGCGGTTTTCTCCGCTCTAACCGACATGCAGCATTTGAGTTTGAGGAAGTAGAAGGAAGACGCACAGATGACAACCTTGACGAAGCCCACCGCACGAGCCGCATCCACGGCTCTCGCATTCGAGCACGCGTCGGATCTTGCCGCCTCCGCCGACAACGCCATCAAGCGCATGTGCGACATTTTCGCAGCTCTCTTCGGCATTATCCTGCTGACTCCGCTGTGGATCATCGTCGCCCTCATGGTGCGCCTGAACGACGGCGGCCCCGCTTTCTTCACCCAGGAGCGAGTCGGGCTCGACGGCAAGACTTTTACCATGTTTAAGTTCCGCACCATGCGCGTGGACGCCGAAGAGCTCAAGGAATCCCTCATGGAGGCCAACGAAGCAGACTCTTCCGCCGGAAATTCGATCATGTTCAAAATGGCGAACGATCCGCGTATTACACGCATCGGAGCCTTCCTGCGCAAGACGTCGATCGACGAGCTGCCCCAGCTGTTCAACGTGCTGCGTGGCGACATGTCGCTCGTTGGCCCGCGCCCCCCGCTCCCCAGCGAGGTCGCTCAGTACGAGCCGCGCGTCATGGGCAAGTTCGCCGTTCGCCCCGGCATTACGGGCCTCTGGCAGATCTCCGGCCGCTCGAACCTCTCCTGGGATGAGACCGTCCACCTGGACCTCTCCTACGCCCAGCACCGCTCCCTGACCCTCGACACGTGGATCATGCTCCAGACTATTCCCGCGCTCCTGCGTCACGAGGGCGCCTACTAAGTCTTTCCTCTCTGTGTGTGATTGGGTGTGGCCCGAGCCGATTGGCTCGGGCCACACCTTTATTCTCAACACCTCATCGTGCTCCATCAGCGGCTTGCCAGAACGCATACGACGGCGCAAACACGCGCGCCTCACCCATTGTGAGACCACGTCGACAAACGAACACCGTGCGATAGCGCTCGATTCACACTACGCGGCAGTGTGCACACAGTGAGCAGTTCACAACTCTTACGAGAGCTTGACACTTAAACGCAGGAGCGCTCTTTACCACCTGCATTACAGGGAGCCGTCACACCCTCATAATGTTTTATGTGGGCCACGCCATTCACTGCATAACCCTTTTTAAGCATCCATCAAGAAGCGTTTTGAGACACGTTCAGCGCCACGTTCCCTCCCTCGTGCGCGCCCCTTATGCACTCCCGAAAGCCGACCACTGCTCATGCACGAAAGAGGGCCTGACCTGTCGCTTTCCACCTTGATGCAGCGCACGTCGCCATATGCGAGACCAGCCACAGCATCCATAGACGCCGACAGCCGTCACCAGTCGATCTGGCGATGCAAAGGAGGCCGGACCCCGCAGGGCCGGCCTCCTTCACAGCGACTAGCGTCAACCTCTATCAGCGAAGCGTCACACCACCGACCAGTCCGAGATCGTCGAAGCTACCCATCGCCTCGAGCCGCGAGATGAGCTCGGGCGCGTGAGCGACGAAGTCGAGGGCTTCGACGGTGTAGCGCTTGGTGAGGCGCTTGGGCTCGTGCGCGATGCGCCAGGCCCACCCGAGGCGGGCGGCGTGCACCCAGTTCGGGAAATAGTCGTCGGCAGCGCGCGCGTACTGGTCGATCCAACCGCCCGCGGTGCACACGGACGCCTCGGGCAGGAGGTCGAGAACGAAGGACGCGACGACCTCCTGGAGGCCGGCCCCCAGGCCGACGATCACGAGGCGCGGATCGAAGGCAGTGAGCACCGAAGGATCGGCCTTCAGCCGACGAAGCCCCTCATATCCGTCGATGACCTGCACGTCGAAGCGCTGCAGGCGCTCGGCTGCAGCCTGACCAGCCTCGGGAACAGCCCCGATGAGGGTGATGCGAGTGCCATCCTCGAGGCGTTCAAAGACGTGCGGCAGGACGAGGTCCGCGGAGGTGCGGGCGACCTCGTGGCCTGCTGCGCGCAGACGCATCTGCAGGAGGGTCCCGTCGAAGCCGACGGTGTGCATGCGGGCAAGCGCACGGAAGTCGGCGTGCAGGAGGGACCAGTGGTTGAGCCACGTGGTCGTGTGCCCTCGGGTGAGCACGCGCTGCGCCATCGCGTCGAACGCGGGGTCGGTCGCGGGGGCGCCGACCGCGCCGGCGGCCTCGGCCTCTTCCGAGCCGCCGGCGGGGGTTGACGTCACGGTCATGGAGATCACCTCACCAGGCTTGCCGTGAGATCAAAGGTCACGGACGATGCTTTCGCGTAGTTGGCGTGCGATTCGACCGCGATACGGTTGACGCCATCCTTGAGCAGCTTGCGGGGCACCGTGATGCGCACGAGCTTGTTCTTCGCCGTAGTGAGGCCCACGTTGGAGGAGGCTCGCGTGTTGGCGTCGATCGTGCCCTCGGGCATGTTCACGCGCTTAATTTCGGTGCCGTTCACGTAGATGACTGCACCATCGTCAACGCGGACATCGAGGGTGACCTCGAAGTCGGCGCTGAGGGTACCGAAGTTGACGTCACGCACGAAGTAGTTCGTGATGGCTCGGTCCGCCGCAGGCATCGTGAAGGGCGTACCGGCGTCGCGGTCGCCCCAGCCGAGCGGGCTGGCGCCGTGCTTCCACGAGGACAGGTCGGCGGTGGAGTTCCACTTGGCGTCGGGCGCTTCCTTGGAGTTCCAGTAGTTCCAGTACATGCCCGAGAACAGGAAGGGTCCGAAGTTAAGCGCAGACACGTCGAGGACCTCGAGGGGCTTGTCCGGGTCAGGCGTGAGCGGAACATCCGGCTGCGGCTGGGGTGCCGGCTCCGGTTCGGGCACGGGTTCGGGAGCAGGCTCGTCGCCCTTGGTGACGACCTTGACCATGCCGTCGATGGTCATCGACGAGCTGGAGCGGTAGTTCAGGTGTGTTTCGACGGCCAGCGTGTTCGCGCCGGCGACCAGCTTGTCCGCGGGGACGAAGACCAGCTGTCGGTCGGCTCGCGCAGAGGGCGTCGAGACAGAGGCGGATGCGAATGTAGACGCGTCAACCGTTCCATCGCCCATGCGCTGGCGAGCCACCTCGTTGCCGTTGACGTACACCACGGCACCATCGTCAGCCGTCACGGCGACGTTGACGCCGCCGATGGCGGTGGGATCAGCGACCGTGAAGTTGATTCGCGCGTAGGTGGTGACGGGGCGGGTCTTGGCCGTGCCCGGGGTCAGCTTCGTGTTGAGGCCGGGGCCGCCGTAGCCGATCGGGGATGCACCGCGGCTCCATGCAGAGTCGTCGAACGAGGTCTGGGCCCAGTTCTCGGCGACCGGATCGGTCGACCAGTGGTACGCCCAGGTGTCGTCCTCGTCCACGAGCAGCGAAGAATCGTCGGGCTGCGCGGGCTTACCGTTGGAGTCGACCACGTAGGCGTGCGTGGACGCGCCGCGCAGGCCGTCGGAGGCGACAGCGCGCACGAAGAAGCGGTTCTTGCCGCCCAGGGGCACGGTCACGGAGTTCGAGGTCGTGGTGGCGATCGGACGATCGTCACGCAGGATGTCGTAGGAGACGGCACCGGGCACGGAGGACCACTTGAGGGTCACCTGCTGGGAGTTGCCGTCGGAGGCGCGCAGGTTGGCGGGCACGGCGGGTGCGGTAGCGTTGCGCGCAGGCATGCGCACGAAGCCGCCGGACCACTGTCCCGAGGTGAGCGACGTGTAGGAGTAGTTGAAGTCGCCGCCTGCCCACAGCGCGCCGTCGTCGCCCATTTCGAGGGCCCACGCGCCGGTGAAACGCTGGGAGGACAGGCGGTAGGGGGTCCAGCCGAGCTGGCGGCCCGTGGCCTCGTCCCAGCCGCCGACCCACTGGATTTCGTCGGCGCGCGTCCAGGAGGTGCCCAGCGTCAGGTAGTGGTAGGCGTCCTGGAAGGCGAAGTCGGAGCAGTGGCACGAGGCGTAGACGACACCCGTGGCGGAGCGGGTGCTCGCCTGAACGTCTCCGCCGTTCTGCATGGTGATGGAACCCGAGGTGCGGGTCATCGAGTCGGAGTTGTATCCGAAGAGCGAGTGCTGCGAGCCGCCGAAGTACACGCGGCCGTTGCGCGCGGTGACGGTCTGCTGGTACTTGCCGATCAGGTAGGAGTGCTGGAAGGTCCAGGACGAGTCCAGCGCAGCGCCGGTGGCTGTGGACAGTCGACCCGCATTTTCGACGACCAGGTTGTGCGCGCGCGTGAAGTAGCCGGCAGCGTAGTAGTAGGTCTCGTTTTCGTCAACGTCGATATCAATGACGGTGCCGTTGAACTCGGGGTTCCACGAGCGGTCGGGCTTGCCGTTGATATCGAGGCGCGCGCCGTTACGGGCATAGGTCCACGACGCACCGTTGCCCTGGAAGTGCGTGAAGATACCGCCCAGGTAGATGTGGTCGTTGATGATCTTGATGGACTTCACCGAGACGCGGCCACCGTTGGCGCCGGTGCGCGCCTGCAGGGTCCACGACGGGTCAATCTGACCGGTCGCCGGGTCGATCAGAACCGTGCCGACGTGGGTCTCACCGTTGACCTTCGTGAAGTCACCGACGACGAGCAGCTTACCGTTGGGTAGCTCGGCGAGGTCCTTAACCTGGTTGTTGAAGGAGAAGGTCTGTCCGTTCCACTCCCCCGTCGTCGCATCGAAGCCGGCGAGACCCGAGGATGCGATCTCCTGGCCGTTCTTACCCTTCTGCACGCCGGTGAAGTTACCGCCGACGTACATGGTCGAGCCGATCTGCTCGAAGGCCTGGACCTGGATATTGCCTTCCTTGTAGGAACCGTTGAGGTTGCCGGTCACGCCCCAAGACATCGGCGAGGCGAACTCAGAAGCGGTGTCCTTCTGCTTTTCGGCGGGCGTGCCGCCGTCGCCGATGGCGCGGAAGCTGGCATCCGTCGAGCGCAGCTGCGGACGCACGTAGGCCTCGGCGTAGGGGTTGATGATCGAGCCGTTGTAGTGGAAGTACGACGTCGAGGAGGACGTGTCGGCCCACGACGTGGCGAGAGGGCCGTAACCCCAGCCCATCGTGTACTTGTTCTGCGCGGAGGCCGTCAGGTTGACGTATCCCCAGCCAGTGTTCGTGCCGAAGCCCGACCAGACGATGCCGCCGTTGACCCACCACTCGCGGTTGAACTTCACGTCCACGGGGTGGGCGCTCTTAAAGGGCCAGATGAAGTCGCGCATCTTCGGGAAGCGCATGCGTACCGTCTGGTAGGCGGTGCCCCTGTGGTTCCAGGCGCGCTGGACCATGATGCCGTCATCGAGGTCGGAGACCGCGGTGCCGCCGAGCAGGCCGTTGACGGTTTCGTGCGAGGCCTGGACGACGTCGAAGTCGCCGGCCGTACGCGGACGGGTCTTGAGCTTCTCCTGGTCGCCCTTCCCTTGGCTCCACGTCTCCCAGCCTTCGCGGCCGCGACCGATGAGGACCCAGCCGCCGCCGTCCGTGGTCTGGTCGCAGAAGAACTGGCCGGGGGCCTCCATGGTGGAGGTCTGCAGCCAGTACGTTCCGTTCTGAGAACGCGGGTCGTTCTGCTTGATTTCCCAGCACGAGGCCGCAGCGGTGGCCTCGCTCAGGCCATCGTGGAGCGGGTCGGCGGCTGCGTGGGCAGCCGGGGAGAATGCAAGAACGCTCAGGCCGGTCACTGATGCCAGTCCGAGCGCCATGCAACGGCGCATAAAACTCATGGGGTCCTCACAGGTATCGCGTAAATGGTTACTTCTATAGTGTCACGATAATTGCCACCGTTCAACCACTTGGTTAGGACAACGTGGGAGTCGTTTACCACATACAAGTCAACCCCCGCCAAAATAAGGCGGGGGTTGTACCTGTCAACACGATTCACGAGCTGGATCGAACCATTTTCACCGGCTCACACCTCGCGCGAACTCGAGAGGAAAAGAACGATTCTTCCCTTATTTCACAAGAGTCGCGTTCAGGTCGAAGGTCATCGAGGGCGAGCCCTTGTAGTTGAGGTGCTCCTCGACGCCGATGCGGTTCACGCCGCCTGTCAAGAGGCTCGCAGGGATGGTGACCTCGAGCAGATCGGAGGATGCCTTGGAGGCGCTCACAGCCGAGTTCGCGTAGGTGGTGTGAGTAATGTTTCCATCGGACATACGTTTCGTGTCGATGACCTTGCCATTGACTCGCAGAACCACGCCGTCATCCGCGCGCACCTTGACGGTCAGCGAGGTGTTCGGGGTGATCGCGCCCAGGTCGATGTCGCGCGCGAAGTAGTACGTGATCGCACGATCCTTCTTGGCAATATCGAGGGCGGTTACCGCGGCAGAGTCTCCCCAGCCAATCGGGCCGGAGCCACGGTTCCAGCTCTGGAGGGAGCCGGTCGTGGCCCAGTCGGAGGCGGGGGCTTCCGTCGAGGTCCAGTAGTTCCACTCGTCACCGGTCTGGATGACCGTGCCGGACTTGACGGAGGCCGCGTTGATCGGCTGCGTCGCATCGGTCGGCTCGGTGCTGCGCTCGGCGGGAACGGAGCTGTTGTCGTCCGGGGTGCCTTCCACGCGGAAGATGGAGGCCTGCATGGAGACGGTGGCCGTGCGCATGTAGTTGACGTGCGTTTCCACGGCAATGACGTTGTCGCCGGTCTTCAGCGCCGATGCGGGGACGAAGACCTCGGAGAGGGAGGCGGAGGCAGCGGCGAAGTTGGGCGCGGAGTCGGCGCGGGTCGCGTAGCTGACCGTGCCGGCACCCATGCGGGTGCGATCCACCTCGACGCCGTTGATGTAAACGACGGCGCCATCATCGGCCAGGTACTTGACGTTGATGCCCTTGAGGGCCTTCGCGTTGGCCACCTGGAAGTGCGTGCGGTAGTAGGTCGCCACGGGGCGCGAGCCCTTGGTGGCGATCTGGGTCGCGATCGCGGAGTCGCCGTAGCCCAGCGGTGCTGCGCCGGTCGGCCACGCGGAGTCATCGAACGAGGCCTGGGCCCAGTTCTCGGGGGCGGCGCTGGCTTCGGCGCGGTAGTTCCACGTCGCGTTCGCTTCGAGCAGGACCGGGTTGGAGGCGTCGGCCTGGCCGGGGGCCGGAGCGGTGTAGACCGCGGTGGTTGCGGAGCGGTTGCCCTCGGCGTCGACGGCGCGCACGAAGTAGCGGTCCTCGCCGCCGCGCGGCACCTCGACACTGGTGGTCTCGGAGGTGGCGATCGGACGATCGTCGCGCAGAATCTCGTAGGACACGGCGTCGGCGACACCCTCCCAGGCGAGGGTCACGGTGGAATCGTTCGACGCAGAGGAGCGCAGGAGCGAGGGCGCCTCGGGCGCGACGTTGTCGCGGTTGTCGTAGCGAGCGAAGCCGCCGTTCCACTGGGTGCGGGTGGCATCGGTGTGGGAGAGGGTGAAGTCGCCGCCCACCCACAGGTTGCCGTAGTTATCGGTCGTCAGCGCCCAGGCGCCGGTCTTGCGGAGCGAAGAAAGCTCAAAGGGGGTCCACTTCAGGCTCTCGCCGGTGGCGGCATCCCACGCGCCAACCCACTTGATCTCGTCGACGCGCGACCAGGAGCCGTTCATCGACCAGACGTACATGTCCTGGTATGCAGCGTCGGAGCAGTGGCAGGAGCCGTAGATAACGCCCTTGGCGGACACGGTCGTGGCCTGGAGGTCGCCACCGTTGCTGAAGGTCATGGCACCGGAGACGCGCTGGTTGGTGGCAGTGTCGTAGCCGAACAGGGAGTGCTCGGAGCCGCCGACGTAGACGCGGTTGCCCGCCGTGGCGATGGTCTGCTGATACTTACCGGCAGTGGCGCTGGACGGCACGAAGTCGAAGTCCGTGTCCACGGCCGCACCCGGCTGCGTGGAGAACTTGGCGGCGTACCAGGCGCGCTGATTACCGTGCGCCGTGGTGAAGTGGCCGCCCGCGTAGAAAGCGCTGTTCGCCTCGGAAACGCCAACGGCCTGAACGGCACCGCTGATCTCGGGGTTCCACGAACGGTCCGGGCGCCCGCTCAGGGAGACGCGTCCAGCATTACGCGCGTAAACCCGGGAGCTGCCACCGCCGGAGAGGTGGGTGAAGGCACCACCCATGTAGACGTTGCCGTCGTAGTAGGTCAGGGCACGAACGCTCACGGCGCCGCCGCGCAGCGCGTTGGTGATCTGTAGGTCCCACGAGGGGTCGATCTGACCGGTCGAGGGATTGATGACAACGGTACCGGAGTGGGCCTCGCCGTTGACGCGGGTGAAGTCACCGCCGACGAGGAGGCGGCCGTCAGGCAGGGCGAGGAGGGCCTTGACCTGCGCGTTGAAGTCGAAGGTCTGGCCGGTGAAGTCGCCGGTGGCCACGTCGAAGGCCGCAAGGCCGCGCGAGGAGATCTCGGCGCCCTTCTCACCCTGCTTAACGCCGGTGAAGTTGCCGCCCACGTACATGGTGGAGCCGACCTGAGCGAAGGCCTGGACCTGGATATTGCCCTCACGGACGGAGCCGTTGAGGTTACCGCTCACGCCCCACGAGGTCTTGGCGGCGTACTGCGAAACGGCAGCGGAGACCGTCGAGGCGCCGAGGCCCTCATTAGGGATGCGAGTGAAGGCAGAAGAGTCCGAGGAGATGCGCGGACGCACGTAAGCCTCGGCGTAGGGGAAGACCGTCAGGCCCGACTTGCGGAAGTAGGAGGTCGCAGAGGTGACGTCACCGGTCCAGTTGGAGGCGAGAGCGCCGTAACCCCAGCCCATCTTCCAGCCCGTTGTACGGGCCGAGGGGTAGGTCTGCAGGCCGTTCCACTCGTTGTCGTAGCCGGTCAGGCCCCACATGAGGCCGGAGCGCCAGCCACCCTTGTCCAGCTGGACGTTGACCGGGTGGGCCATCTTGAAGGGCCACACGAAGTCGGTCATCTTCGGGAACTGAAGATCCATGGTCTGGTAGGAGCGGCCCGATGCGCTCCAGGAGCGCATGACGCGCACGCCGTCAGCCTGGTCCTTCACCGGCTCATTATTAAGCAGCTCGGTGACGGCCTTGTTGGACAGCTGGACGACCTCGAAGTCATCGGAGGTGCGCGAGCGAGCGGTCAGCTTCGCAGGATCACCCTTGCCACCGCTCCAGGATTCCCATCCTTCACGGCCGCGGCCGATCAAGACCCAGCCGCCGCCATCTGTCGTCTGGTCACAAAAGAACTGGGCGGGGTGATCCATCGCGGGAGTCTGGAGCCAGTAGGCACCGTCCGCTGCCTCGGGATTCCGCTGCTTAATATCCCAGCACGATGCGGCGGCAGTTGCAGCACTCAGGCCGTCGCGAACGATAGCCTGACCGGGTGCAGAATCTCCCTGACCTGCACCAACAGCGTGAGCCGTCGGAGCAAGCGCGAGGGAAGCGCAGGCGACAATCGGCGCAGTTGCAAGGATTGCAAGGCGCGAAAGTGCAGAAGCCATGACACGACCTTTCGAAGGGAACGGAAACTTGTTGCATAAATAATTACACAACAATCCCCTTCAGATCAACCGATTGGTCAAGGGGGCCTTTCACAGGTGCACCATGCACCCCATTTTCACCCCCGGCGACGCCTCGCGAGGGACCCAAGTCCCGACAGGTGGAGACGATCCCTGAACGCGGTGCAAACACAGGCAAAAACAAGGACCGAGAGGGCGGAGCCAGCGATGGTTGCAACGAAAGAATCGCGCCCCAGCCACCACGCTATACACCCGCCCGGAATAACGGCAGACACTCCCACGACAAGGATCGGCTTGACCACCTCCGACAATTTTGGTGTCACACCAATAAATCGTGAGACCTGAACGGTTGCCATGCCAGCGTCAAGCACCATGCACACGGCCCACACGATGGCCGCCGCGACCATTCCTCCGCGAGGAATAAAAATGACGTTACCCACAACGTTGAGACTCAGCACCACGATCTTGTTGACTGCAGCCCACCCGGACCGCCCGCTCATAATGAGCAGCGAGTGAATATTTCCCGCCATGAAAGTCACGATGGAGCCGATGCATAGGACCGCGAGGACGTTCGCACCGGGAGCGAAGCCATCACCGAGAATGCGCATGAGCGCAGGCGCGTAGATCGCCATGAGCGCGTAGATCGGGGCGGCGAACAGGACGAGCCAAATCGAGGCCGTGCTGTAGAGGTCGCGCAGCTCCTTCGTCTTACCCTGGTGCAGGAGTTTGGAGAACTGCGGGGAAACGACGACGCGCAGGGCCGTGTCGACGACCATGCCCGCCTGGATGAATCGGATCGCACCACCGTAGATACCCGAGGCCGCGTCGCCCGCCAGGAGGCCAACGAGGAGGACATCCAGCCACTGCAGCGCCTGCTCGAGACCGGCGGTGAGGGTGCGAGGAAGCGCGAAGGACACAACCTGACGACGCCGCTGCGCGGTCGGCCAACGGCCCACCGAGTCGGCCGCCGAGGGCATGTGGCGCAGCAGCAACCACCACGCGGCCACGAGAACGACGACGAAAGGCAGCGCCCAGGCGACCGACACGAAGGCCAGCGACCCGGTGAACGCGGCCGCGAGCGCGACGAGGAGCGGGCGCAGGCCGGGCAGCAGCAGGTTCTGGATGAGGACGTACTCGCGCATGTTGCCAAGCGCCCGCAGGGCGGCGGATGCGACCAGGGTGAGGGCGCCGATCGGCACAAACCACAGCACCGCACGGGTCGATGCCGTCACCTCAGCATTCCAGATCAACGGAGCCACGGCCTCGAGAATGAGGACGCACACGGTGGACACGCCCACCGTCATGGAGGCCATGAAAGACAGTGTCGCGCGGATTTCCTCAGGTGCATCCAACGATAGGCGGGGCATCAGGTAGATCGCGGTGGAGTCGAGGCCAACCTTAGCCAGGGCCATGACGATTGCAAAGACGCCGGTCGCCTGGGTGACGATACCGGCTCCCTCGGCGCCCAGCATGCGCGACAGGATGATTGTGAATGCGAAGCCCAGGACCGCCGAGGCGGCCGCTCCGACGAAGCCAACGATGCCCCCGCGCGCGAGGGAACGCCTGGCTTGATTTGCCTCACTCATGATTAACCTTCCCGCTACCGCGCGGTAGCCTTTCTCTATAACCTACCGATGGGATACACATGGACTTCATCAACTCGCTCTCCCCTGCCCGCAAGAAGAGCCTTCTGGCCGCTGCGATCCTCCTGATCATCGCGCTCGTCATCGTCGGATTCCTGCGCCTGACGGGCTCCGCCGACACCGACGCAGCCGCGTCCACCGCGTCCGGCGCGCAGAGCATCGACGACGACGCGCAGTCCGACATCCCGCAGTCCGTTCCGAAGACCATCGCCCCGCAATCGGGCGGCCCCGCGAACGCATCCGGCTCGCTGACCACGGATGCTGAGGCCGCTGGACAAGCTACCTTCGTCGTCAACACCCTGTGGGGCGCGTACGCCGATCCCGAGCAGGCCCGTGCGACCGACCTGTCCTCCGTGCTCACAGGCTCGGCGCTGGAGGAGTTCGACGCGCAGGCCCTCGAGTGGACGCGCGACGGCACCCATACCACCGGCTCCCCCACCCTCGAGGACGTGCACATCATCAGCGACGACGGGGCTGGAAACATCACGGTCTCGGCGTGCGTCGATTCTTCCAGTGTTCGCGTCCTCAACGACGCGGGAACTGCGCTGACGGACGACACGACCATGACCCGCGCCCTCACCTATTTTCAGTTTGTGAAGGACGGCGGTGCGTGGAAGCTGTCCGGCTTCTCGTTCCCCGACGACCCGACTTGTTGAGTCGAGCAAGCATGTGAGTGGCAAAAGCCCCGTCGTTCGCGGCGGGGCTTGTCCATTGCCCCATGCGCACGGTGCGCTCGGCGCGGACTGTTCCCGCGACACTACCAGCGCTCGCGGCATCTGCACGCTCAGCCTCGGCCCGCTTAATCGGGTCGCTTTCTTCTTCCAGGTGGCGCGACAGCAGCGCCACCGCGACGACGGAGATCATGAGGCCAGTGTTCATGCCGTAGTAGAACTGCTCCACCAGGGTGGCCAGGATGATGCCGCCCAGGATTGAGCCGTACACGTCCGTCGCGCGCCAGATGCGCGGGAACATGCGCAAGAAGAAGGCGAGGAACAGGGCCAGGCCCACCAGGCCGTAGGAGAAGATGACCGTCCAGAACTGGCCCTGCGTGCCCAGGGAGGGCAGCCACGGCGAGGACGAGGGGCGCGGGGCACCGAAGCCCAGGAGCGGGGACTGCTGGAGCTCATACAGGGTCTCCAGGTAGTTGGAGGCGCGGTCCTCCGTCGAGGAGGACGCGGCGACGCGCTCGAGAAGCGACTGCGAGGCCGGGGTGGCCAGCCAGGCGCCCACGCCCACAATAACGGCCGCGACGATGCCGAGGACGGTGCGCCAGGCCCCCGCGCGCAGGCGCTGGAACCCGACCCACACGACGATGACGAGCAGGCCGATGTACATGCCGCGGTTGAGCGTCGCTGCTGCCGGGATGACCGACAGTGCACACACGGCGGCCACGAGGAAACGCCACTTAGAGCGCTCGCGCCACAGCACGTACGCGAAGACGAGCGCGAGCGGGAAGATCAGCGAGTAGACGTTGCCGTAGGTGTTGGAGTAGATGAAGGGGGCCGATGGACGCGGGTCGGAGAGGATCCACGACGACGGGTTCCACTGGGTGGTCGCGCGCTTCGTGAACTCCTTGACGAAGTCGTTGGAATGCAGGGCGCGCGGCACCAGGTAGTACATGAGCGTCTTGAAGCGCAGCGTCGGCGCCGCCATGGCGATGAAGCCGCCGATCGTGGTCGAGGCCAGGAAGCCCCACATCGTGCCGACAATCGTGCGCACGCTCAGGGACTTGCGCGCGTTGAAGGCGTAGACCGCGAAAATGCCGGGCGAGAGCTCCAGCAGGAAGCGATAGAACGCGCCAATGACGCGCCCGCCCGTGTCGAGCATCGTCATCGAGGCCAGCACCCACGCCAGGAAGAACACCCACAGGATGGATCCGGGCGGGAAGCGCAGGCCGTGTCGGCCGATCATGAACACAAGCATGATCGACGCGAACAGCGGCCACATCAGGTCACCGGAACCGAGCACCCACCACAGGAAGTACGCCGAATAGGCCACGACGAAGGGCCACGCAGGCAGATCCTGCGCGTCCTCTCGTAGCGGCCCAATTTGGGCAGGGGCGGGTTTAGCCCAGAGTCCTCGACGCGGGCTCACGCGTGACCGTTCCCTTCGCCGATTGTTTCCGTCACGGACGAGGCCTGGGCCTCCTCAGCACTGCTCGGCGCGGTCGCGCTGCCGTGCGCGCTGTCCTGCTCGGCCGGGCGCGGGGCGCCAAGCTTGTTGCGGTTGCGCGAGGACAGGTAGAGGAAGGGACCCTCGAGGAAACCCTTGATTTCGGACTTGGTGAGCGAGCCGGGCACATCCTCGTCGGTGCCGGCAACGCGGGCGCCGCCGGGCTTGACGCGGTTGAGGACGCCGGGGACGCGGGTCGCCAGCGTACCGAGCACGGAGGGCTTCGCGATGATCGCCTTCGTCAGAAGAGCCGCCATGCCGGAGCCGTTGCCCCGGATCTGCTTATCCAGGCCGGCCTCGTCAACGCGGTGACGGTGGTGCACGAGGGCGTCAGGCGTGTGGATGATGACGTCGCCCGTGGCCAGGATGCGCGCGAACATGTCGAGGTCCTCGCCGCCGCGCGTCGAGGTGCCGGCGCCCAGCGCCGGGTCAAAGGGGCCGACCTCCATGAGGACGTCGCGACGCATGGCCATGCACACGCCTGCGCCCACGCGGGCCGTCGTGATCGGGAACAGCGGTCCACCGTCACCCTTCTCGCCCAAGACCTCGAGGCCCTCGGGGATATCGCCGACGCACCAGACGCGCGGGGACATGTCCTTGGGGAAGCCGCCGCGCGACTCGAACCAGCGCTGGGGCGCGTAGCGCTGCTCCAGGGGCAGCGCAATGCCCGTCGTGGCGGCCACGTACGGCGAGGCCGTGAACGGGTCGATCATGGCGGTGAGCCAGTGCGGGTCGACGATCGCGTCGTCGTCCGTAAAGACGATGACCTCGCCGCGAGCAGCGAGCACGCCGCGGTTGCGGGCGCGGGACAGGCCCGGACGGGACGCAGAGACGATGCTCAGGCGCGTATCGTCGATGCCCGCGAGCTTCTCTCGGGTCAGGCCGGTGTGCGGCGCGTTATCGACGACAACGAGCGTGAAACGCTGGTGATCCTGCGCGAGGATGGCGCGCACGGCTTGCTCAAGCATGTCGCAGGAGCCGACCGTGCACATGACAACGGTCGCGTCCACCTCGGCACCGGCGCCCTCTTCCCAGCCGCGCGCAGGGGCCGGCTCGACCTCGAGAACGCGCGGATCGGTCTCCGGATGGTCCGTGCCCTCGATCTCAACGAACGCCGAGTTGCGGCCGTTATCGCGCACGAGCACGAGCGCTCGCGGATCCGACGGGTCGCCCGAAATCAGCTGGGAGACGCGCGCAGTACGGTCAACGTGCCAGATGGAGGCGGCCAACTGATCGGCCACGGTGGTCTCCTCGGCGCTCATTTCTTGCCCTTCTTCGAGGAAGCCTTGGCGTTCGACTTCTTGGAATCGGACGTGTCTTCCGTGTCCTTCGACGGCTTGGACTCCACGACCTCGGAGGAAGTCTCTTCCGTGGCCTCTTCCTCAGCCTCGGGCTCGATGACCTCGGCCGACTGAGCGGGAGCGGTCGGAGCGGTGGCAGGCGCGGTCACCTGGTCGCCCAGGTAGATCAAGCCGTTCACCTCGCGGTTGATGATCGCCAGCTCGTCGAGGAGGGCGTGCAGCGCCTTCAGGTCGTGGCCCTTGCGCACGGCGACGAGGACGTGACGGGAGGGACGGACCTCGTCGAGGAGCGAGGCCAGGGGCTGCTTGATGTCGATGAGGCGCGGCGCGGGCACACGGGTCTCGGCCAGGGAGGCGGACAGGACGCGGTGCAGGTCGCGGGCCTGCGGATCGGAGGCGTCGACGATCAGGTCAACCCAGTGGTCGCGGTCGATCGCCATCGCGAGCATGCGGGTGGGGGCGAGCCACGGCTCGGGGGCGCCCTCCTCGGCACTCCACACGGGTAGTGCCGTCAGGTCGGCAAGCTGCGTGGGCGAGGCCAGGGAACGCGAGCGGGTCTCGCGGATGAGCACCAGAACCAGGCCTGCGAACAGACCGACCACGGTCGTGATGAGAATCAGGCGGAACTTCGAAGGCGAGATCTCGTCGCTCGAGGACGCGGCCGGGGTGATGACGCGGCCGGCGGTGGCGTGGTAGGGGGCGAGCTGCTCGGCATCCTTGGCGAGCTTCGTCAGCTCGGTGCGGATTTCTGCGGCGCGCGGGTTGTCCTTCGTGTTGCCGTCCTCGTCGGTCAGGGGCGCGAGGGAGGCAAGTTCGGTCTCGAGAGCCTCGATCTGCTCGTTGATGCCGGCGGCCATCTCGTCGGCGCGCTGCTCCACGAGAGCGGTGCGCTCGGTCAGGTAGGCGTTGGCAATCGCGTCGGCGGCGTCAACGGCCTGCTGGCGCGTGGGAGCCACGTACTCGATCTTGACGATCGTGCCGTTCGTGTCGCCCGACACCTCCATGTTGGAACGAAGCTCCTCGGCAGTGACACCATTGCCGAGGCGCGCGGCCGCGACGTCGAGGACGGCGGCGGACTTCGCGATGCCCTGCTCGGTCACCATGTCCGTCGTATTCGACAGGGAGGCGCGCACGACGGGAGCCGGGGTGAGCGACGGAGACGTCACGGTCATCGACACGGCCGCCGAGTGCGACACGGGGATACCAACGGCGGCTGCAACACCTACGACCAGGCCGGCCACGGTCCCCGCAACGATCGAGGTCCAGCGGCGTGCCAGCGCGTGACGAAGAATCTGCTGGCCGCCCGCGGGCGGAGGGGTCAGGATCATGACTGTTCTCCTTGGAGGTGAGAGCGCACCCACGCGGCGCGCGCATTGAGCCGGCGCTCGAGAGCGCGGCGAGACGGTGCGGGTCGAGACGCGACCCCCTGAGTGTAGACCTGCACGAATCGGTCGAGCTCACGCTCGGCCTCGTCGCGAGGAAGCGAAACGAGCGAGACCAGGCGCGGCAGCTCCTGGCCCGTCAGAGATACCGACAGGTCGGCGAAGGCCCGAGCCTGCTCCGGATTCTTCCACGAATCCGAGCGCCACGAGGCGTTTCCGGTGACCTGGCCCGGGTGAATGCGGTACAGCAGCCCCCAGGGCGCAATGCGGCGGATGCGCCCACCCGCGGATGCCACGCGCATCCACAGGTCGTAGTCCTCGGCGGGAACGCTGCGGTAGCCGCCGACGCGGTCCATGATCTCACGGATCGCGAGCATGGTCGGGTGGCACACGGGGTTAGTGAGCAGCAGGTGCCAGCCCATGTCCTCGGGCGTGATCTCGTAGGGCATGCGGGGCACCGGGCGGGAGCCGCGCAGCTCGATCATCTGCGTGAAGACCATGTCGTCGCCGCGCTCGATGGCCCGCATCGTGCGCTTGAAACGGCCTTTGAGGGACACGTCGTCGGCGTCCATGCGGCCCACGAGGCGCGAGTCGGTGCGCTCCATGAGCTGGGTGAGGACGCGGGAGACGCCGCCCTCACCCGGGGTAATGTCCTCGATGCGCAGGCGAGGATCGACCACTCCCCCACGCGACGCGCCGCGGATGGCCTCGCCGACCGTCGAATCCGACGACGAGTCGTTGCCGACGACCAGCTCGGCGTCGCGCGGCATAGCCGCCAGCGTCGAGGCCACGGCGCGCGTGATCGTGCCCGCCGCGTTACGCGCGGGCAGCAGGACGGACAGCTCAGGCACGGGACTCCCCCTGCTTGGCCGCCTCCTTGGCTGCCTGCTTAGCGGCCGCGTCCAGGGCACGCAGGTCGCGGAAGCGGCGACGCAGCGAAATCGAGGAATGCGCAACCGCAATAACGGCAAGGAACGTGTAGAGCACCATGAAAGGAACGCCGAAGCCCCACAGCACGAAGGACCAGCACAGCACGCCCGGATCGGTGGGCAGCAGCACGAAGGAACGCAGGTTCCCACCGCGCGTCTGCTTGCGGCCCGCCGCGCGCACGAACTGCTCGGCGAGGATCTGGCTCATGAACTGGCCCGAGGTCACCCATCCGTAGACGAGCGCGACGATAGCCAGCCACCACGACTCGGGGCGGTAGACCATGACCGCGGCGGCGGTGCAGAAGTGGATCGCCGGGGAACGGAACGCGTCGGCGACGTGATCGACCCACTCCCCCGTCTTCGAGGACGCGCCGGTGACGCGCGAGACCTGGCCGTCCGCCGAGTCGAACATGAAGCCGACCGCGAGGGCTGTGCCCACGATGAGGCCCGTCCACCACGCGGGTTCGAACGCGACGAGGACGATGAGTCCCACCGTCGAAAAGCACACGGAGATGAAACTGACGAAGTTCGGAGTCCATCCGAAAGCCGCGCAGGCGGCCGCAACGACGCGCGCAGCGCCGCGGTTGACCCAACGCATGTACGCGGGGACGCCCGCGCCCGGCTTCTGCGCGGCGGCAAGCGCGCTACGGTACGCGCTAAAACGCGTCCCCCAGGAGGAACCCGGCTCGAGCACAACGGGCAGGCTCACTGCGCCTCCCCTTCCGCCTTCTCCGCGTCCTGCGCGGGGGCCTCGTCAGAGAAGTCCTCGGGCGCAATGAAACGGCGCAGCTTCGTCGACGACGTCGACGGCGTGTACGGCAGGTAGACGACGCGCGCGCCGACCTCGGCCATTTCGGCCTCGAGCGCGGCGCCCTTCGGGGTGTCCTTCCAGTCGTCACCCTTGAAGAGGACGTCGAAAGGCTGGAGACGCCACGCGAGGCGCTTGTCCTGGTCCAGGTCGACGACAACCGCATCCACGAAACGCAGCGACGACACGAGGTCGCAGCGCTCCTTGAGCGGAATGACGGGGGCGCGGCCCTTCATACGGATGAGGGCCTCGTCCGAGGTCACGCCGACGACGAGGCGATCGCAGCGCTCACGCGCGGCGCGCAGGATGTTGAGGTGTCCCTGGTGGAACATGTCAAAACCCCCGGGCACGTAGCCGGTGATGGGGGTGCGTTGCTGAGTCGTTTCGTCCACGTAACAAGTGTGCCATTTATCAGGCGGTCAATGCGACACTTACCCGCTAAATGACCGAAAGATCACGTCCCAGCGTTCCCCACCAAGTGACAAGACACTCCGCACAGGGCCGTCATATCGCGCAAATATGACCAGATGGCCGCACGTCACCTTGTTACAGGGGGCGACACGCCAGCCGGGTGTCACGAGGCCGGCGCGCCGTTCGGGCGGTCAGGCTCGGCGTGCGCGCGGACCGCGCCCCGGCCTCGTTATTGCGTCGTTGAGGGGACCTCAGCGCGAGAAGACGACCGTTCGGTTGCCATTCATGAGGACGCGACGCTCCGCGTGGAAGCGGACGGCCTGGGCGAGGACACGGCGCTCCACGTCCTGGCCGAGGGCCACCATGTCGGGCGTGGAGTCGGCGTGGGAGACGCGGGTGACGTCCTGCTCGATGATCGGGCCCTCGTCGAGGTCGGCGGTCACGTAGTGGGCGGTCGCGCCGATCAGCTTCACGCCACGCTCGCGGGCCTGCGCGTAGGGGCGCGCACCCTTGAATGAGGGCAGGAAGGAGTGGTGGATGTTGATGACGCGCCCCTGCATGGCGCGGCAGACCTCGTCGGAGAGGATCTGCATGTAGCGCGCCAGGACGACGAGCTCAACGTTTTCGGAGGCGATGAGGTCGAGGAGCTGGCGTTCCGCCTGGGCCTTCGTGTCCTTCGCGACGGGGATGTTGAGGAAGGGGACGCCGTAGAACTGGGCGACGGGTGCCAGGTCCGGGTGGTTACCGACGACCGCGATCACGTCGATGGGCAGGCCCTGCGTCTGCTGTCGATACAGGAGGTCAGTCAGGCAGTGGCCTTCGCGCGACACCATGATGATGGTGCGCAGCTTGCGGCCCAGGTCGTCGACGCGGTAGGTGGCGCCGAATTCTTCGGCGACGCGGGCCAGGCCCTCGTCGATGGGGGCGCGGCCCTTCGGGGAATCCACCTCGACGCGCATGAAGAAGGTACCCGTGTCGGAGTCGCCGAACTGCTGGGACTGGATGACGTTGCCGCCGGCCCCGCCGATCACGCCGGTGACGGCATGCACGATGCCGGGGCGGTCCGGGCAGGACAGGGTCACAATAAGCTGCGCGTTTTCAGTCATGCGTTCCAGTCTAACCAGCTTCATACACGCGAACGAGGCAGGGGCAGGGTTTGCGGGAGATGCCACGGGGTTGCGGGGTGGGGGCACTGGCTGGGTGGGGTTGTGCCGTTGCGGGCGGGGTGACTGTCCGGGCGGGGGCCATGGCGGTTTCACGCATGTTTCACGAGGCACCAAGGCTGACCCCCAAGTTTCACGCGCGTTTCACGAGCCACCAGGGCCGGCCTGGCCTGTTTCACGCCCGTTTCACGAGCCACCAGCGGCACGGAGCGCGTCGCCTACGACTGGATCAAGAAGACCCCAACTGGATCAGCCCCACAGCGCGGCCACCCACTAACCGCCCCGCGCGCCCACGCTGCCTTACCAAACAATCTCGCATGCAATTCCCCACGGACACAGATTGACGACACCTCAGAAACCGCATGATTTCAACGTTTCGGTTTCAAAATCTGAAATATTGGCAGGGGAATTGCATGCGACTTTTGTTGAGCTGCACCCGATAAGGGACACTACACCCGATCAGAACGGGTGCAATGCTCACTGATCGGGTGCACGGCCTCATCGGCGACAAGCGACAGCGCGGATACACGTCAGGGGCAGCTCGGCCCCCGCCAACGAGTCCGGCGCTACGCACCATTTCACTGACCCGTGGCCGCTCACATGGCCCTCACCAACGCGTAGTAGGCATCAGGCCGCAATGATGCTTGTTTCTAAGTGGTGTTACACCATTTAGCGGGGTATTACACCAGCTCGGAGATGGTGTAATGCTCCCTAACTGGTGTAATGCTCCCTAACTAGTGCAGCGCTGCCCGGCACGGCTCGGCTGACATCTTGTTGGAGCAGCTATCGAGCATATCTTGCCGCGCGCAGGCTTGTTGCTCAGTAGCGTTGCACTACTTAGCGCAGCATTGCACTGGATAGTAAGCAGTGCAATGCCTTGCTATCTAGTGCATTGCTGCAGCATCTAGTGAATCGCTCCATGCGCAGGGCTGCCGCACGTCACCGAGGCGCCACGACCGCGCCATACTCACAGACGAACACCCCAGCAAGCCCGCAGCCCCCCAAGCCACAACCCCAAAGACCCGCGGGCACACGCCGACCCCGCGACCACAACCCGCAACAACACCCCGCATACATGCGGGCGCGCGCCGGGC
>NZ_PKKM01000011.1:100487-102794 GCF_002847525.1 Schaalia odontolytica
GTTGTGGTCGATTCCGGCGCGGGTCGCGTCGGAGATCTCGAGGCCGTCGACGACCTGCCACTCGCCACCATCGGAGGTGACGGGGAAGCCGAAGTTTAGGCCGGCGGGGACGCCGTAGTGCGTGCCGTCGGACATGACACCGGCGGTGACCCACTCGCCCTCGGGGGTGCCGTGGATCCAGGAGTACATGTGGTCGATCGCGGCGTTTGCAGCGGAGGCGGCCGAGGAGGCGCCGCGCGCCTCGATGATGGCGGCGCCGCGCTTGGCGACGGTGGGACGGTAGTAGCTGGACAGCCACTCTTCGTCCACGAGCTCGGTCGCAGGCTTGCCAGCAACCTTCGCGAAGGAGACATCCGGGTACTGGTCGGCCGAGTGGTTACCCCACACGACGACGTCCTTGATGTCGGCGTTCGCGGCGCCGGTCTTGTGGGCGAGCTGCGCGATCGCACGGTTGTGGTCGAGGCGCATCATCGCGGTGAAGCGCGACGCGGGGACGTCCGGCGCAGCGTTCTGGGCGATGGTGGCGTTGGTGTTCGCGGGGTTGCCCACGACGAGGACGCGCACGTCGTCGGCGGCGCCGTCGTTGATGGCCTTGCCCTGGGGGCCGAAAATGCCCGCGTTGGCCTCGAGCAGGTCGGCGCGCTCCATGCCGGCGCGGCGCGGCATGGCGCCCACCAGGTAGGCAACGTTGGTGCCCTGGAACGCACGGTTCACGTCGTCGAAGATCTCAACGCCGGCCAGGGTCGGGAACGCACAGTCGTCGAGTTCCATCGCGGTGCCCTCGGCAGCCTTCACGGCCTGCGGGATCTCCAGCAGGTGCAGCTTGACGGGCACGTCCGGGCCGAACAGCTGGCCGGAAGCAATGCGGAACAGGAGGGCGTAGCCGATGTTGCCGGCTGCGCCAGTGACGGTGACGATACGAGGTTCTGCCATGATGTGGCGCTCCTTTACAGTTCCTGTGGGCGTGTGCCCTTCAGTCGCGGTGTTCCCCGCGCTCTGTCTCCTAGGATACGTCGTCCGTCACACTCAGACCCGGGCACCCAGTCCCAAGACAACCCGCCCAGACAGTGATCTACGACATACCGACCAGTCGGGCTCTCCACGCCGAGCCCATTCGGAACGTACAGTAGGAGCATGTCCGACAACCGTCCCAGCCCCTCCCCCAGCGCCGGTTCCGCGCGAGAATCAGCCCCTGCCTCGCCCCATATTGACGAGGCCGTGGCTCACTCCCACGACCACGCACACTCCCGCGGAGGCAGCCACAGCGCACACTCGCACGATCACTCCCACGTGTCGGCCTCGACCATGCGCTTGGGATGGGCGCTCGCAGTGACGGGAGCGGTCGTTGTCGCGGAGCTGCTCGGCGCCTTCTGGTCAGGCTCCCTGTCCCTGGCTGCGGACGCCGGGCACATGGTCGTGGACGCCTCCGGCCTCGTTATCGCACTGATCGCTGCGCGCCTCATGCGCCGCCCGCGCGACGAGAAGCACACGTGGGGGTGGGCGCGCTCCGAAGTCCTGGCCGCTGCCCTGCAGGCCGGCATGCTCCTTATCATCAGCGTGATGGTCGTGTGGGAGGGCGCGTGGCGCCTACTGTCCCCGCCCGAGGTCGAGGCCGGCCCCATGCTCCTCGTCGGCGTCATTGGCCTGCTCGCGAACGTCGTATCGCTGGCGATCCTGGCGGGCGGGCGCGAGGCGAACCTCAACATGAAGGCCGCATTCCTCGAAGTCGCGAACGATGCGCTCGGGTCTCTCGCGGTCATCGTCGCAGCCGGCGCCGAGTGGGCCCTCGGGTGGACGCGCGCCGACGCGATCGCCTCGCTGTTGATCGCCGTCCTCATGGCCCCGCGCGCACTTTCCCTCCTGCGCCGCTCCGTCGCAATCCTCATGGAGCAGGCACCCACATCCGTCGACGTGCGACAGCTGCGCGCACACATGCTGGACGTCGACGGCGTCCTAGACGTGCACGACCTGCACGTGGCCGCCGTGTCCTCACACCTGGTGACTGTCACCGCACACGTGACCGTCTCCGCGGAATCCGACGGCCCCAGCCGCGACCGCATTGTCCACCAGTTGGGCGAATGCGCATGCCACCACTTCCCCATCGCACACTCCACGTTCCAGCTCGAATGCCCGCAACACCGCGAGCACGAGCACCTCGGACATTAGAATGAAAACCCCTGTCGCTTGACAGGCGGTCAGTGGATTTGTAGGTTGAGAGCATGAGCGCAGATGTGGGTTTTACTCCTGGGAAGCTGGTTGAGGCTGCCCAGGGTATCGAAGATAACGCTGAGCCTTTTGCTCAGGCGG
>NZ_PKKM01000012.1 GCF_002847525.1 Schaalia odontolytica
GGACGGTGTCGCAACCCCCATCATCGGAAGACCTCGACCTCTACCCGGCCACGACACGCCCAACCCCGCATACCACCCCCACACCCTCAATTATGAAGAGCCAGATATGGGACTGCACCTCTACGCCAGATCAAATTAGCGGAACGTGCATTACATTCGACTTTTCCGAACAGAGTGGGTCAGCTATTCGCAAAGACAATGACGCGACTAAACCTGACTACTCCACGATCTCCTTTTCTTCGAAGAGTGATGAAGCTGTCGACCATTACGAAGGCACCATGCTGCTTGTAGCTGACGGAGATACATGGGTCGTCAAACACTTCTGGTCACATAAGGAATAGAAATCCGCCAGATGCGGACATCTCCCCCGAAGGTTCTCTCCGACGACGATAGTTCCAATAACTCACTTTGCCCTCGGCGAGGACGACCCACGAGGCATCATGCAGCGCTCACACACGACCAGGTTCAACACACTGAGGCCCCAGCCCACCATCGTGGGCTGGGGCCTCAGCACAGATGTTTCACGTGAAACAATCGCGGACAATCGGCGCGATCAGAAGCGAAACGGTGCTCGTATAGACGGGCCCGCCAGGACCTCACCCCCGCCTCTCGCGCAATGTGCGCGCGAGGAGGCCGTGCCTCGGCGCGAAAACCCAGGCGAGCACGAAGCACGCGGTGAGCACCAGGACAATCGTGGCGCCCGTGGGCACGTCCAGCGCCCACGACAGGTACAGGCCCACCAGGCCTCCCGAAGCGCCGAGCACGGGCGACAGGATCATCATGGTGCCCAGGCGGTCGCACAGGAGCCGCGCGGTGGCCGCGGGGGTCACCAACAAAGCAAGCACCAGGACGTTGCCGATCGTCTGCACGGAGATCACGACGGCCAGGGCCACGGCGACATAAAGAGACAAGTCAGCCAGCAGCACGTGCACGCCCGCCGCACGGGCACTCTCGCGGTCCAGAGTCACTGCGACGATGGGTCGGTGCGCCAGGAACAGCATGAGCAGCACAAACAACGCGCCAGCCAGCACCACGGGCACATCCGACGCCGGAATACCGGTGATCGACCCGAACAGGAAGTCCTGCAGGCTCCCCGCGTACCCGGGCGCCCGCGCGATAATCGCGACGCCGAGCGCAAACGCACCCACGAAGAGCACGCCGATGACGGAGTCCTCCTTAAGCCTGCGGTTCTGCGCCAACAGCGCCACGAGCACGGCGGTCACGACGCCCGCGAGGGCGCCGCCCAGCACCAGGGACCCGCCGCACACGAAGGCGATCGCCAGGCCGGGGAACACGGAGTGCGCGACCGCGTCGCCAATGAACGCCATGCCGCGCAGGACGACGTGCACACCGACGCTGCCGCACACGAGCGCGGCGACGACCGCGATCAGCAGCGCGCGCGGCAGGAAGGCCAGCGCGGGATTCGTCAGGTCACGGAAGAAGTCGTAGGGGCTCAGGAAGTCCGCCGCCGGGGCGAGGGCACGTCCGGCCGCGTGGATCACGGTGCTCATGCGCGCACTCCTAGGGCGTCGAGGATCGGGTTGTCGGGTCGCACGTCGAAGGCGCGGATCCACGGGTCGGCGTCCGCCAGCTCCTCGGGTCGCCCGGAGGCGACGATCGTGCGCCGCAGCAGGTACAGGCGGTCGCACCCGGCGCGGGCGCCGATGAGGTCGTGCGTGGTCATGAGGAGGGCCCGCCCGCCGTCCGCGAGGCTACGGAACAGGTCCATGAGCATCTCCTGCGTCGGCATGTCGAGGCCGGTGAAGGGCTCGTCGAGGAGCAGCACGGCGGGCCGGATCGCGAGGGCCCGGGCGACGAGGACGCGCTGGCGCTGGCCGCCGGACAGCTCGCCGATGGGACGCTTGGCGAGGTCGCGCATGCCCACGAGGGACAGGGCCTCCTCGACCGCACGGAAGTGCGGGGTCCGCGCGCGCCCGAGCAGCCCGCGCCGCACGGTGACGGCCTGCAGGACTGCGTCGCGCACGCTGATCGGGAAGTCCCACGCGAACTCGTGGCGCTGCGGCACGTAGCCGATCGCGCCGTCGGTCTCGACGCGCCCGCTGGAGGGGATGAGTCCCAGGATCGAGCGGATCAGCGTGGTCTTTCCGGCGCCGTTGGGTCCGATGAGGCCGACGAGCTCCCCAGCCTCGACCTCCAGGTCGACGCCCTCAAGGACGCTGCGCCCGCCCAGGGACGCGCCCAGTCCGGTGACGCGCAGCTGGCTCACTGCTCCCCTCCCCGATCGACGAGGCCGGGGCCGCGCTCGCCCGAGCCCTCACCGCGGGCGGTGGGCAGGGGCGCGAGGATGGAGTCAGCCTCGGCGATGGCGGCGGCCTGTTCGGCTCGGCTGCGGCGCGAGCGCGCGACGACGAGGGCGCCGATCACGAGGAGCGACGCCGCGGCGACGGCGATGATCGCGAGGAAGGCCCAGTCGGGCAGCCCGCCCGACGCGGCACCCGAAGCAGAGGACGAACCGGCGGGGTTAGCGGACCCGGAAGCAGCGGGCGCAGCACCAGAGGAAGAAGCAGAGGAAGGGGCGGAAGCGCCATCAGCAGACGCCGCGGCGGGCGCGGCCATGGCCAGGGCCTCGGACGCGGAGGCGGCGTCACCGACGGCGAAGCGCAGGGTCGTGGAGGCGCTCACGGCCTCGCCGGCGGTGGTCGTGCCCAGGAAGGTCACGGTCGCCGTGTAGGTGCCGGGCGCGGAGAACGCCCAGTTGGCGTGCACGTGCGTGCCCGAGTCGATCCACACGTCGCCGGGCGCCGCGCCGGAGTCGGCGAGCAGGAGGGGCTTGCCGAAGGTGCCGGACTGCAGGAACAGCCACGCGCGGCCGGGGCCGCTCACGGGGCCGACGCGCATGGTGAGGCCACGGTCGATGGTGGCCGTGACGGCGGGGTCCTGCGTGTTCCAGCCGAGCCACACGACGCCCGGGTTCTGCGTCTGGGGAACGACGTACACGGGCTTGCCGGCGACATCGGCCAGGAAGGGGTAGTCGGCGGAGTCGGGCGCGGTCATGATGGCCGCATCATTGACCCGCAGGACGGTCTGGTTGGGGTCGCGCCACACGGCGCCGGTCTCGGCGTCGTGGCGCAGTCCTGCCCGCCACTGTCCGTCGATCAGTCGGGGGCCGAGGTCGACATGCCCGACGCTGATCTCGCTGGCCTCATTCGACCACTCCTCGTGCGCGGCGACGCTCTGCGCGAGGTCGGGGTCGGGACTCGGGTCAGCAAAGGAAGAGGGCGCACCCACGATGACGAGGAAAACCGACACAAGCAGAGCGCACAGCGACATGCCGAGACGGGGGATTTGCACCATTAGAGCCGCGACACGCCGACGACACGCCGTAGGGATGCTTCTAATGCTGCCATTCCCCCCGGGGGCGGCGGCAAGGCCTGGCCGGGCTTCGAGATCGACCACTCCGAGCGAAGCTCGCGTGTGGCGATCTCGCGGGCGGGCCGCCGCCACCGGGGCGAAGAGCCGGCGGCCGCCCTGGCAGGCAAAGAGCCGACGGCCAGGCAAGCAGGCCGCACGGCGGTCGGCAGTCGGGCGAGAAGAGAAGGATTTCATGGCATCTCCTTGCCGCCCAGGCAGCGTGCCAGTGAGCGGGCGTTGTGTTCCATCATGTCGATGTAGGTGGGTGCTTGGTCGTCGAGGGTGTCGCCGTACAGGGGGCAGATGTCCACGCCCGCGTCGGTTGCGGCGGTGCGCAGGGTGGAGCGGGTGCGCGCCAGGTTGGGTTCGAGGAACACCGCGGGGATCGAGGAGTCGGACAGGGTGGCCTGGAGTTTGATGCGGTCGGCGATGGAGGGTTCGACGCTGGGGTTGGGCGCGACGAATCCGGCGACGGTGAGCCCGTAGGCGTTCGCCAGGTACGCGTACGCGTCGTTGGTGGTGACGAGTTTGCGGCGCTCCTCGGGGATGGACGCGATGGTCGAGGCGACGGTGGCGTCGAGCTCGTCGAGGCGCGTCAGGTAGGCGGCCGCGTTGGCCCGGTAAGTGGCCTCGCCGTCGGGGTCAACGGAGATCAGCGAGTCACGAATGACGCGCACGTACGCCTGGGCGTTGTGGACGTCGTGCCACAGGTGGGGGTCGATGTCGCCGTGGACGTGCTTGCCGAGGACGGCCTGGGGCAGCATGTAGACGTTCGCGCCGGGCTCGCCGATGAAGCGGAACGAGGCCTCCCCGGGGATCGTCGTGAGTGCGCGGGTGGGCACTTCGATGACGACCTGGTCGAGGTCGGTGCATTCCATGGTCGAGGCGACGGCCGCCGCCGCGCTGGATGCGCCCACGCAGGGGGCCGAGGCCTCGTCCCCGCTGAGTGCTCCGGCGTCGGAGGCGAGCTCGACGCGCTTGGTGGTGAGGTTGACGGTGATGTCGGCGTGGCCGGCCGAGAGGACGCGGCGGCCTTCTGCGGCGGCGATGTCCTCGGGCGGGGTGCCGACGGCGAAGACGGCGGTGCCTTCCCCGACGCTGACCGGTGTCGCGCCGGGGGTGGTGCGCAGGTTGGCGCGGAAGTGGACGCGGTACACGCCGGGGGCGGTGAACGCCCAGCTCATGTGCTGGTGGGCGTCGGCGGGCAGCTGCGCGGTGTCGGTGTCGTATCCGCCTGCGGCGTTGAAGCCGTCCGAGGTCGCGAAGGCGATCTCGGGTTGCCCGAACGACGTGGTGAGGTAGGCGGCGGCCTGGCCGGGCCCGTCGACGCCCGTGGTCGTCAGGTCGATCTGCGAGGCGCGGGTGGCCCCCATGTCGGCGCCGTCGCCCCACACGCGCATGCCGAGCCACGGGGTGTCGAGCGCGCGGTCTTCGACGAGGGGGAGGATGGTCGCACCGTTCTTGGCGGCCTCCTCGGCGACGGAGACGGAGCGCGAGCCGACGGGCAGGTTGGAGTCGAGGGCGCGGATGAGGGCGTGCTCCTCGAGCATGAGGTAGTTGGAGAAGGCAACGTCCGCGTAGGCGACGTCGCGCACGGTGCGCAGGGAGGGCTCCCACGAGTGCGGGTCCGCCCCGTCGGGCACCATCTGTGTGACGTGGACGCGGTCTCCGGCGACGTTACGTACGAGGTCGGCGAGGATGCCGGTCGTGGCGACGACGCGCAGTTCACCGTCGCTCGCGGGGTCGGCCGCGGGCGCGCAGCCGGCCAGGGTCGCCGTGAGCGCTAACGTCGAGGCAGCGAGCACACACCCACTCCCCCGCCACCCACGAAAGGGGAGGCGGGGGATGAAGGAGAGTCGGCCTCGTGAATGAGGGGTCACAGCGCCCGGCGCAGGTTGCGGCGACGTCCGATCGCACCCACCCACACGCAGGCCGCGCCCGTGAGCGCCCACGTGAGGGAGACGACGGTCAGGGGGATGGTGTCGGCGCCGGTGGTGGCCAGGGAGAGGTCGCACTCCTTGCCGGAGGCGGTGCGGCCGACGACCTGGGAGACCATGGGTCGCCCGCTCGGGCCGGTCGCACCGGTGGCGGTGAGGTCGCCGCCCGAGCCGAAACCGCTGCCCGCGAGCGCCGCGCCGTTGGGGGTAACACGCATGGTGATGGTCAGCGTGTAGGTGCCGGGGGCGGTGAACACCCAGTTCTGGTGGGCGTGCGTGTTGGCGCCGAGCGTGTAGCCGGTGCCGGGGCCGTCGAAGACGTGCTCGCCGACACCGGAGCCGAGCGCGCCCGCGTTAAAGACGGCGACGCGTCCGGGGCCTTCGACGGCGTCGAGGGTGAACTGGACGGGGCCAGTGGTGCCGGTGACGATCTCTTCGCGCTGGGAGTTCAGGCCCAGCCACGGCACGCCCGCGATCTGGGTGGAGGGGATCAGCCAGACGCTGGAGCCGGGGGTGGCGACGAAGCCAAGGTCGGCGGGCGCGGTGATGCGCGCGGCGTCACCGAGGGCGAAGGTCAGGGACGAGGGGTCAACCCACTGGGCGGGCTGGCTGCGGTCGTCCTTGACGCGGGCGACGAGGGTGCCGTTTTCGATGGCGGGGCCCAGGTCGAAGTGGCCGTCGGTGGCGTTGCCGGAGGCGCCGTCGCCGACGCTCACGGTCAGGGTCGTGCGCGCGGTGTTCGCGGGGGCGCTGTTCGAGGCCAGGGTGGCGGCCTCGGCCTCGGTGGCCTCGCGGGTGATGCGGGTGGCGACGCAGCGCTCACCGCCGGTCGTGCCCGAGGTGGTGTGCGTGCCCGAGGCGGGGGCGGGATTCGCGCCGGTCGTCGTGCCGGTGGTGCCGGTCGTTCCCGAGGAAGGGGCGGGGGCCGGGGCGCTGGGCGCACCCGTGGTGCCGTTGTCGGCCTGGTCCTGGGCGGGCTGGTTGTTCGTGGAGCTCACGGAGCCGGGGCCCACGCCGGGGGCGGGGGCGGGCTGGGCCTGGTCGGTCGAGGGGGCCGATCCGGACTCGGCGAGGCACGAGGCCTCGTCGGCGACGTCGATCGTGTAGGTGTGGGCCGCGGACTGGGCGTTGGCGGCGCCGGTGTTCCCGGGGGTCCACGCGCTGGCCTGGACGGTCAGCGTGTAGCGGCCGGCGCGCGTGAAGAGCCAGTTGACGTGCTTGTGGGCGGCGTAGGGCTGGTCGATGTCGTCGCCCTCGGGGGCCAGGTCGAAGCTGCCGTCATTGGTGACGGCCTTGGTGCCCTCGGTGAAGCTGGAGGTGAAGGCGTAGATGCGGCCGTTCTCCGGGCCCGTGTAGGAGATGTGGAAGCGCGCGGCATTGTAGCCGCCGGCCGTGATGCCCAGGGTGTCCCAGCCGGGCCACAGCACGGTGGCCTGGTTATCGCCCGACTGGCCGAGCAGGTACGCGGTGGCGGGAGCGCCGGTCGCCTGGCTGACGGAGCCAGGGATCTGGGTCAGGGTGGACTTGTTGACGGCGAGAAGCGTCTGCTCGGGCTCGCGCATGACACCGGAGCCGGTGGCGTCCTCTTTAATACGGAGGGTCAGGTTGCCGGACGCGTCGGAAGTGAGGTCGAAGATGTCGGCGTGGCCGCGATCCAGGGTGGCCGTGGTGCCGGCGGGGGCGGTGCGCATCACGGCGCAGGCGGTCGCGTCGGCCTCGGACGAGGCCGTGGCTGCGTTCGCGGTGTCGGCCTCGGCGGTGGTGGCCTCCTCTGTCGTTACCGCGTCCGCGGTGTCGGCGGTGGCCTCGTCGGCGGCGTGTGCCGCTCCGGGCACGAGGAAGGAGGTGGCCGCGAGGGCCATGGCGGCGAAAGCCCGGGCAGCTGCGCGGCCCGGGTTCCGGTACTTCGTGGGGTTCATGAGGGGGTCCTCTAGGTGCTTCGCACGTGAATATGAATGAGAATCGTTATCATTCTATGCCCGTGGCCCCAGCCGCGCAAAGTTCTACGACCCGAAACATTCGATAGCGACCCAAATACTCATGGAGCACCGCTCCCCCAGGGCAATACCCCTCCCCTAAATTTCGCATGCAATTCCCCCGCACCTCTTTCAAACTTTGAATTCATATCGTTGGAATTCCGAGGTTTTCTCCCCATTGTCGATTTGTCTGACCACCGAATTGCATGCGAAATTGGTAATGAAGGGCTGAAGGGGCGATCCCAGAGCCTCGCCAGGAATCACGCAGATCCCGAAGCCCACGCTCCCACTCCCCCACCTCATTACCTGTCCCCATGCCCCTGGCAGGCCAGGGCCGCACACACTGGCGTTTTATGAACCTGCACGAACCAACATAAAAATTTCTGAAATTTCGTGATCTGCAGACGAGCGCAGTCTATCCAACAGACGAATTGTGACGGCGTGCGCACGTTTGTGCAGGTGGTGTGCACGTAGCCACTTTGCTTTGCAATTGCTTGGTTTTTGATGCGATCTAAATTACTGGCCGAACGGTTGATTGGGCGTTTTGGGAGGGATAAACTATAACCATCAAGCGCCTGACAGAGCTGCCAAGCTGGTCTGGCGCTTTTCTTGTTTGAAACGCAGGGTCGCGCTGACGCTACCCGCGTTGGCACACTCCTCGTTACAGACCGGGTGATCCTCGGCCTCGTCAAGCAGGGAATCAACACACAATACGATCCCACAAGGAGTTCACTCATGTTCTCGACCATCGACGTCATGGTTGCCCAGGCCCACATCGATCAGCTCAACGAGCTCGCCGACACCAAGCACATCGTGAAGGCCGACCGCCACTGAGCGAATTCCGGCCACGCCGGAGTTCCACGCAAGTCCGCAGACCCGCAGGGGCTGCGGACTTTTTGCATACTGTCGCGCACACGCGGCACGACTCCCCTACGTCGCGCTCAACCAACGCGTCGTCGCGGGGCATGCCATGTTAGGTGGGCCAGGCCGTGGAGCCCATGGGCAGCGATCGGCGACGTTTTCCAGAGGGCACGACGAGGCCTGCCAGCGCCCTGGGCCCAGCTGTGCTGCCAGTGGGCGTGACACTGATATGGGTGGAAAATGTATAATGAAATCGGTGGAAAATGTATAATGAAATCGGTGGAAAATGTATAATGATCTACATATTCGCTGATCATAGGAGATTCAGGTGCAGGCTGTACGTCCGGAGAACTACCGCCCTCGAGCAATCGACCGGCGTATCGACCAACTACTGCGATCCTTCGGCGCCGTTGAAATCGCGGGGCCTAAATGGTGTGGAAAGACCTGGACCTCACTTGCACATGCCGACAGCGCCGACTCTCTGACTGACCCAGCAACTCTTCGAGCAGCTCAGACGTCTCCCGATCTCGTACTCTCTGGCAAACATCCACACCTCATTGATGAGTGGCAAGAGGTGCCTCAGATCTGGGATATGGTTCGTTCTCGTATTGATTCCTCAGCTGGAACACGAGGGCAGTTTATCCTTACAGGGTCCTCCGCTCCTCACGATATCGAAATGATCAGGCACAGCGGTGCGGGGCGCATTGCGCGCGTTCACATGCGGCCTATGACCTCATACGAGGCCGGAGCAACTCCCGGTGGCGTGAGCCTTCACGGTCTTTTTGATGACAAGGGGATCACGTCGCAACGATGCGACAGCTCGATCGAAAGCATTGCACGTTGGTGCTGCCGAGGAGGATGGCCGTCGATTCTTGATCTTGATGACGAAGACGCGTTAGAAACTCCGGCACAGTACCTACGCAACCTCATTGAGGTAAATATGCCTCAACTACGCCGATCCCCAGACACTACACGGTCGCTCTTACGCGCTCTCAGTATGAATCTTGCACAAGCTCCGACAATGAGCACGCTGTCGAAGGATATGGGCAGTGAAGGAGAAGACAAGTCACGCCACACAATCAAGGCATACCTCGACGATCTCCGCGCCATGTACCTCCTTGAAGATGTGTCTGGTTGGGAGCCCGCAGCTCGAGGAAAGAAACGTGTGCGCATCAAACCCAAGCGCTACTTCGTCGATCCCTCGCTGCCAGCTGCCATGCTTGGTCTATCTCCCAGCAAATTGCTACGTGATACTCAAACTCTCGGCGGCTTGTTTGAGACTCTTGTCTGCCGCGACCTCCTCACGTTCATCGACACACTTCCTGGTGTCGGAAACTCCCTCGCTTATTACCGTGACGACAAAGGTCTCGAGGTCGACTTCATCATCGAACTCGCTGACGGGCGCTGGGGTGCGTTCGAGGTCAAACTATCGTCGATGGGAATTACTGATCGTGCCGTGGAACGCCTTCACAAGTTCCGTGAGCTCATGACCGGCAACCCTATGACCCAAACTTCCGAGCCTTCCTTCCTTGGTTTCATCGTGGGCCAAGGGGAGTTCGCCTACCAGCGCGACGACGGTCTACTCGTCCTCCCCTACGCGTGCATCGAACCCTGATGTTTCACGTGAAACATCTGCCCAACCACCGGCCCCGTTACCCCGTATGGCCAGGAAAGTGGCACACTTGACCTATACGGTTCTATGTAACTTCATGCAAAGGATGGCATGCCTTGACTCAGCCTTCGACCAACGGCGGCACCCCGGCCTCGTCCGGGCGCACGCCCGCACAGGGAAACCGCCTCGACCCCTGGTACGACGTCTACGCGGACCGCGCACACAACCTGCGCGCATCCGAGATTCGAGCTCTGTTCTCCGTCGTGTCGCGCCCCGAGGTCGTCTCCCTCGCTGGTGGCATGCCGAACCTCAAGGATCTGCCCCTCGATAAGCTCGCGGCATCCGCGGAGAAGCTGATCCGCAACCACGGCGCGCAGGCCATGCAGTACGGCAGCGGCCAGGGCTGGGAGGTGCTGCGCGAGCGCATCACCGAGGTTATGAGCTACGACGGCATCGTCGGCGCCGACCCGGACGACGTCGTGGTCACGACGGGTAGCCAGCAGGCCCTCGACCTCGTCACCGAGCTCTTCGTGAACCCGGGCGACGTGATCCTCGCCGAGGCCCCCTCCTACGTGGGTGCGCTGGGCGTGTTCCGCGCGCGCCAGGCGGATATCGTGCACGTTCCCATGGACGAGAACGGCATCATTCCCGAGGCCCTGGTGGAGACGATCCGCGACGTGCGAGCCTCGGGTCGCACGATCAAGTTCATCTACATCATCCCGAACTACCACAACCCCGCGGGCGTCACGCTGTCCGCCGAGCGCCGCCCGATCATCGCCGAGATCTGCCTGCGCGAGCACGTCCTGATCGTCGAGGACAACCCCTACGGCCTGCTCGGCTTCCACAACGATCCCCTGCCGGCCATCGCCTCGTACAGCCCCGAGGGCGTGGTCTACCTGGGTTCCTTCTCGAAGATGTTTGCTCCCGGCTTCCGCATCGGCTGGGCGTACGCGCCGCACGCGATCCGCGCGAAGCTGGTCCTGGCCCTCGAGTCCGCGATCCTGTGCCCGTCGATGGTGGGCCAGATGGCGATCGCCGACTACCTGAGCAACTACGACTGGTACGGCCAGGTGAAGTCCTTCCGCTCGATGTACGCGGAGCGCTGCCGCGCGATGCTGACCTCGCTCGAGGAGTATATGCCTTCGTGCACGTGGACGGTCCCCGACGGTGGCTTCTACACGTGGGTGACGCTGCCCGAGGGCCTCGATGCGAAGGCCATGCTGCCGCGCGCAGTGCGCGCCCAGGTCGCGTACGTGTCGGGCACGGCGTTCTTCTACGACGGGTCGGGCTCCAACCACCTGCGCCTGTCGTTCTGCTACCCCACTCCCGAGGAGATCCGCGAGGGCGTTCGCCGTCTCTCGACGGTCGTCAACGCGGAGAAGGAAATCGTCGACATGTTCGGTACGGCTTCGGGCAACGAGGCCGGGGCCGGGTCCGACCGCTAAGAGTTACCTGAGGAGACACCCCCATGGCTACCAAAGTTCTGATCATCGCTGGCGGTCTCACGCACGAGCGTGATGTCTCGGTTCGTTCGGGCCGTCGCGTTGCTAATATCCTGACGCAGTTCGGCTATGAGGTGCGTATTTCCGACGTCGACGCGTCTCTTGCGGACGCGATCTCGTCCTTCTCCCCCGACGTCGTGTGGCCGCTCGTACACGGCTCGATCGGCGAAGACGGGTCCCTGCAGTCCTTCCTCGAATCGGTGGGAATCCCATTCGTGGGCTCGTCGTCGGTGCAGGCGATGCTCGCCTCCAACAAGCCCACAGCGAAGGCTCTGCTGGGCTCTGCGGGCCTCGCGACGCCCGGCTGGGTGACGCTTCCGCAGGCGATTTTCCGCCAGCTAGGCGCCTCTCACGTGCTGTCTGCGCTCGAGGGTTCGGTCTCCTTCCCCGTCGTCATCAAGCCGACGGACGGCGGCTCCGCGCTTGGTATTTCGACCGCTCAGGACGCCAAGGCCCTGCGCCGCGCGATGGTGGACGCCTTCGCGTACGGCCAGCGCCTGATGGTCGAGCAGCGCATTAACGGCCGCGACGTGGCCGTTTCCGTCGTCGATCTGTGGGACGGCCCCGTAGCCCTGCCTCCGGTCGAGGTGTCCACGGACCGTGGCCGCTACGACTACGACGCCCGCTACACCACGGACGAGACTGAGTACTTCGTTCCCGCTCGCCTTTCCGACGAGCTTCTCGCGGACCTGCAGGCCGCGGCCGTTGAGGCCCACACGACGCTGGGTCTGCGCGACCTGTCGCGCATGGACTTCGTGGTCGACGACGAGGGCACCTGCTGGTTCATCGACGCGAACGTGGCGCCCGGCATGACGGACACGTCGCTCCTCCCTCAGGCCGCTGACGCGCTTGAGGACTCGTCGTTCGCGCAGCTGTGCGCCGACATTGTCGACTTCGTGGCCGGCGGCCGTGACGTGCACAGCGTCGACTACGTCATCGACGAGGAAGGCGTTGGCGTCATCATCTCCGAGGAGGCCGAGGCGACCGAGGAGTAATCGCTCATTCAACGCGGTGTGGGCCCGGGAGGATGATCCTCCCGGGCCCACATGTTTCACGTGAAACATCGTTCATGATGAATGCACGAGCTTAGATTGGCGACAGTGACACGCGATGAAAGGTGCTGGCGATGCGACAGCATCACTCAATCGGGGAAAATTCCGTTCTCTGTACGCCTCTGTGTCGTTTTTACGTTTCCGATGGAAACGCAAATTCGCTGATAGAGAGCCTCTCAGAAAAGGACTCCGAACTCCTTCAGGCGCGTTTCTGTGTCATCGACACCCTGCCAGACGATGCCCTTCACGCCGAGGAGCTCCGCCGCGCGGACGTTCTCGCGACGGTCATCGATGAACACGACATCCTCGTGGGGAACGTCGAGACGTACGAGCACGTCACGGTAGATACCGCGTGACGGCTTGCAGATACCGTAGTCGCACGAGAAGGCAAAGAAGTCGAAGAGGCTCCCCCACTCGGAACGACGAATCGCCTTAGCAATGGGATACGGTGCGTTGGACAGAATACCGAGGCGCACTGCCTGGCGCCGCAATCGACGCACAAGACCCAGTGCCTCTTCGTTAGCCGTAGCCATGCGTGACGCATCAAGCGCAACAAGTTCTTTCAGAAGGGCACTGGAAGGCTCGGGCTGACCGCAATCTCCAGCGATACGGTCCCAAAACTCACGGTCGGACATGCCGGCGTCATACTCACCGCGATGGGTCCACATCGCCTGATCAACGAGCGTCGTGAGACCTCGCGAACCATCACCGAACAACTCAGCGATAGCGCGCGGGTCCGGGTGAGCGTCCACGAGGACACCACCGACATCGAAAAGCACGGTGCGCGAACTGCCTTGGGCGTTCATGCCTTTCGCTCCTTCTGGTACTGCGAGGGCCCGACGACGGACCCTTTAGAGGTAGTTTAAGCGTTAATTCATCCGAAGATTAGCTCAGGAAATGTCGCGTACGGAACATACTGCGCGTGATCTGCGAAAAGAACTATGAAGTTAGATCAGTGAAGAATAAGGTCAGCAATTCGCTGGAGATCCTCGGATCCCGCGAATTCGATGACGATCCGGCCCTTCTTACGTCCCTCGGTGATGGTCACGCGCGTGTCGTACGCGTCGGACAGCGCCGATACGACGCTCTCCCCCAGCTGCGACAGAGGACGCGGCTGGCGGGCGCGAGGACGTGGCGTCGCCTTCGACTTGCCGAGACGAACGATCTCTTCGGTAGTACGCACAGAGAGACCCTCGGCGAAGATACGCTCAGCCAGTCGCTCCATTTCCTCGGGCGTCGACAGCGACAGCAGTGCACGGGCGTGGCCGGCGGTGATGACCTGAGCGGCGACCTTCTTCTGGACGGACGGCGGGAGCTTGAGGAGGCGCAAGGTGTTAGCAATCTGCGGGCGCGAGCGGGCGATTCGCTTGGCGAGCTCTTCCTGAGTCGCACCGAAATCCGCCATGAGCTGCTGATATGCGCTCGCTTCTTCCAACGGGTTGAGCTGGGCCCGGTGGAGGTTTTCCAGGAGCGCGTCGCGGAGCAGATCCCCGTCTTCGGTTTCCCGGATGATTGCCGGAATCGTGGTTTCGCCCGCGAGCTCGGAGGCGCGCAGGCGGCGCTCACCCATGATCAGTTCGTAGCGTGCTTCGGGCTTCTCGGCGAGGAACTCCTGGAGTTTCTCGGAACGGCCCTTCGCGGGGATACTACGAACGACGACGGGCTGGAGAACGCCGACCTCCTTGATCGAGGCCGACAGTTCCTTCAGATCGTCCTCATCAAAGACCTCTCGAGGCTGCTTCGTGTTGGGAACAATCTGATCGATCGCAATTTCAGCGAAGGATGCTCCTGGCACCGGAAGAAGCTCGTGATCAACGGATGTTTCACGTGAAACATTCTGTTCTTCGCGCTTGTCTGCTTCGTTCGCGGAAGAGCCTGTTGCGGGCACACGAGCAGCCTTCTGGCGGGAATCTGAGCCATTGATTCCGCCGCCGAGACCGCCGCGAGAGCCGGCGCCGCGCCGTCCACCGGCCGCATCAACGGACGGCATCGCCGGACGCTTCTTCTTCGACGAGGCAGTGCCACGCTTAGGCTGCAAAAGGTCCTTAGCGGAACCTCCACGCTTGCCGCCGGAGCTACCTTCGGGGAAGAACACATCCAGGGGACGGGAAGGCGCGGAGGGTGCGTTATTCGGCGTCTGCTCACTAGCCTGAGGAATGAGAGCTCCAAGACCACGGCCGAGGCCAGTGTGCTTGCGAGCGCCCTTACGGCCCTCAGACTTCGGTGCTGCATCCGCCATTGCAATACTCCTTCAATTGCGTCGGTTCATTGTTTCACGTGAAACAATGGCATGCGCTCAGCTAGTAAGCGTCTTTGATCACTTTGTTGCACCAATGCTCACACACGGTGACTAATACGTGCCGATCTGCGGAAACATGCGGAAAACTCCGAATGTTTCACGTGAAACAATCACTCTTCAGAGGCTGCGACGCGCTGGCACAGCTCCAACGCGGCCTTCCGATACGCGATTGCACCCACGTTACGAGGATCGTAGGTGACGACAGTCTGACCGTAACTCGGCGCCTCGGAAATGCGCACAGAACGCGGGATGACAGTCTCAAAAGTGTGGTCCGGGAAGTGCGAACGCACTTCGCTCTCGACCTCTTCGGAGAGCTTCGTGCGCTTATCTGCCATGGTCAGCAACATGCCGGAGACACGCAGGCCGGGGTTGAGATCCACACCGATCCGTTCGACGGTGTTCCACAGCTGGCTGAGGCCCTCCAGGGCGTAATACTCGGCCTGAATCGGGATCATGACCTCATCGGCGGCGACCATGACATTCAGCGTCACGAGGCCGAGGGAAGGCGGGCAGTCAATGAGCACGATGTCGATTTCGGCATGCTCAGAAACGTACTCACGCAGGGCCTCACGCAGTCGATACTCGCGGCGCTCGACGTCGACGAGCTCGATTTCGGCTCCGGACAGGTCGATCGTGGCCGGGCACACGACAATACCGTCGATGTCGGGGCACGGCTGCACGACGTCGGCAACGCTGGCCCCACCGATAATGACGTCGTAGGTTGACGGGGTTCCGGCGGGGTGGGGAACGCCGAGCGCGCTCGAGGCATTTCCCTGGGCGTCCGCGTCGACAACGAGGACAGACAAGCCACCCATCGCGAGGCCGGCCGCGAGGTTAACGGCCGACGTCGTCTTACCGACACCCCCCTTCTGGTTCGCGACGGCAATGATGCGCGTGTGCTCGGGGCGCGGGAACGTCGCGCGTTCGAGCATGGCCAGATCGCGCATGTTGCGCTCGATCTGATTCGACAAAGGGGTGTTGTTGGTACTCACGAGACACCTTCCTAGATACTGCCCCTAGTTTACGGGCACACGCACTCACTTCCAGCACGAAAGGCCCAGGATGCATCCAGGCGCACACAATCTCCGCACACCGCCGTACAACGACGAAAATTTCGTTCTGTAGGATCGATTCTCCCAGCGAAAACACACAACGTGACAAACCGTCAATCGAGGGAATCAATCTGACACAACACAACACTAATGTGTTGTGCATCACTAAATAAGAGGAGCGCCGCAGCAACCGCCACGACGCTCCTCTCCCCCACTGGGGACGCATTACTTAATGCGCGTGCAGACCACCACGTACGTGGACTCGTCCTCCATGATGGACGGCACCTCGTGGATCTCAGCGCGCAGGTGGTGACGACGCAGCTCCGCCGAGGCCTCGTCCACCTCGATGGGCGCGCGGCGGCCCTTAAGGGCCACGAGCGAGCCCCCGGGGGCGATCAGCTTCGACGTCATGCGCACGAGCTTGCTCATGTTGGCCACGGCGCGAGCGGTGACCACGTCGGCCTTACCCTTGCCGCGCAGCTCCTCAGCGCGCGCCTGGTGAATGGTGACGTTGTCGAGGCCCAGGTCCTCCACGACGTCCATGAGCCACTCAACGCGGCGCGCCATGGGCTCGGCGAGATGCACGTCGAGCTCGGGGCGGCAGGCGGCGATCACGATGCCCGGCAGCCCCGATCCGGAGCCCACGTCGAGGACCTGACGGCCGTCCTTGCGGGGCATGAAGTCCAGGACGGCGGCGGAGTTCACGATGTGGCGCGACCAGATGCGCTCCATGTCGCGCGGGCCCAGGAGGCCGCGAATCTCGCCTTCCTCCTCGAGCATGCGCGCGTATTCGGCAACCTCGGCGAAAGCCGGCCCGAAGAAGTCGCGGACGGCCTGCGTGGGCTCTTCTGGGACGAAGGGGTCGCCGACCTGGCGACCCCTTCCTGTCCCGTTCGGGTTCTCACTCACCGTCGGTGTCCTCGGGGAGGATGACCACGCGGCGGTGCGGCTCGGCGCCCTCGGACTCGGAGGTCAGGCCCTCCTCGGCGACCACGTCGTGGCACACCTTGCGCTCGAAGGGGTTCATGGCGTCGAGCTTGACGGCCTCGCCGGTGGCGCGCACGCGGGCGATGGCCTCGCGGGTGATGTCCTGCAGCTCTTCCTTGCGCTCGGCGCGGAAGCCGGCGATGTCGAGCATGAGACGCGAGCGCTCGCCGGTCTCGGTCTGGACGGCCAGACGGGTCAGCTCCTGGAGGGCGTCCAGGACCTCGCCGTCGTCGCCCACAAGGCGGTCGAGGGCGTCGGGGTCGTCGGCGACGATCTCGACCGAGGCGCGGCCGTTTTCGACGTCGATCTCGATGTCGCCGTCGAGGTCGGCGATGTCAAGCAGCTCTTCCAGGTAGTCGGCGGCGATTTCGCCTTCTTCTTCGAGGCGGGTCAGCTTGTCTGCGTTGTCGTCACTCATGACGTGTCCTCCGTAGTGGGGAATGGGGTCTTGCTGGTGTCCAGGTTACCGGCTGGGGGCCTGGAACCGTGAATCTATGGTGGTCAGCGCTTGTTGCCGGAGCGGCGACGGGCCTTGCGGCGCTCGATGCGGCGACGCTCGATCTCCTCGGCGCTGAGCGAGCCGTGGCCGGAGGCGGAGTCGTTGGCCTCGGACTCGTCCTTCGACGAGGCCTTGGCTCCCTCGCGCTCGAGGGTGCGGCGGTCGCGGACCTGCTTCTGGAGCTCAGCGCGCTGGGCGGAGGCTTCCTGCTTGGCGAGGCGCTTCTCGACGGCGAGGGTGAGGCCGTGCATCCACTGCTCGTCTGGCAGGGTCGTCCACTTCTGAGTGGCCAGGTTGCGGTAGACGGTGATGATCTCGCCCGCGCTCATCTCGGCGGGGAAGTCGGAGGCAACGTGCTGCTTCTTAGCCTTGGAACGAAGCTCAGCGAGGGTGCGCTCGTTGAGCTCGTCGATGCGAGGATCGGAGCCGGCAACGCCCAGGGCGGCGCGCTCACGGTCGTAGTTCTGGAAGAAGGGCTTGGCCCATTCCTGGTAGGCGGACTCGCGCGACTCAAGCAGGTCGGCGTAGGCCGGGGAGCCGGGGGTCGGCATGACCTTGATGGTCCAGAAGGACTGGGCGAGCGCCCAGAAGGAGGCGGTCACGGTGTAGATGACGACGCCCATCTGGAAGAACGCGCCGGAGAAGATGAACATCAGCGGCATCACGTACATCATGGAGCGCTGCGACTGAGCCATCGGGTTGTCGCCCATGTCGGGCATGTTGCGCGAGAAGGACAGGCGCATCGAGACGAACTGCAGGACGACCATGAGGACGATAGCGGCGATGAAGACAGTGACGATCGCGGGCTGGCCCCAGGAGTCGCGCAGGGTGTGGGACAGCGGAACGCCGAAGACGGTGGAGTTGACGATCTCGGTGGACACGGACTCGGTCAGCGGGCCGAGGTGATCGGTGGAATCGCCGCGGTAGGTGTAGGTGCCGGCGGAGATGGAGGAGACCGCGATGATGGCGCGGTACATGCCGAACAGGACGGGCATCTGCACGAGCATGGGCAGGCAGGAGGCGAAGGGCGAGACCTTGTGCTTGCGCTGGAGGGCCTGGGTCTCTTCCATCATCTTCTGACGGCTGACCTGGTCCTTCTTGCCCTTGTACTTCTCCTGGATCTTGCGCATCTCAGGTTGGATGGCCTGCATGGCGCGCGAGGAGCGGATCTGCTTGAGGAACAGCGGGATGATGGCAATACGCACCAGGATGGTGAGCAGCACGATGGACAGGACCCACGCCATGCCGGAGCCGGAGGACATTCCGACCAGCACGAGGAAATCGTGGATCCACACCCAGAGCCACGCGAGGGCCCACGCGAAGGGGTGGAGGATTGCGTCGAACATAGTTTTCGCTTTCGCCGTGGCGCCGAAGCGCCGCTGTTTCGTTGTTCCTTAGAGTCCCGAGGCCGTGTCCGGCTCGGTCAGGTCGTGCTCCGGGTCGAGTCCCATGGGGGCGGGACGTTCCCAGTTATCGTGTCCAGCCCAATCCTCGGGTGGGATCCAGGGGTCGGGCTTCCAGCGTCCACGCTCTGGTACGTGGTCCACTCCCCCGTGGCTCCAGGGGTTGCATCTCAGCAACCGCCAAGCCGCGAGGATGAGTCCCTTGATGGGTCCGTGGACGCGAATGGCCTGGAGAGCGTAGGTCGAGCAGCTGGGTGCGTATCGACACCGGGGGCCGAGGGCCGGGGAGATGTAGCGCTGATAGACGACGATGGGTGCGGACACGAGAGCGCGAAGCGACCTGCCCGCCATATTCATCGTGCGTCCCACTTACGCCACGCTCGCGCCATCACGCGGTCGAGGTGTTCGCCGAGTTCCTTGGAGGGAACGCCGAGGGCTTTGGAGGAGGCCCGCACGACGACCCTGGATCCTTCGGGTAGGTCAGCGATTCGCTCGCGCATGAGGTGGCGCAGCTGCCGCTTGACGCGGTTGCGTCCGTTGGCGCGCTTGATTTCCCGCTTGGGTACGACGAAACCGACGAGGCGACTGTTGCGTTCCTCGTCGGCTCGGACGTGGACGACGACCAGCGGATCTCCTGCACGCGTTCCTTGTCGGATCGCGGCGGTGAAATCCGCTGGGTCAACCATGCGGTGCGCGCGCGGCAGCACCGGTGTGTCTCAGGCGGACAGCTTGGCGCGGCCCTTGCGACGGCGGGCAGCCAGAATGGCGCGGCCGGCGCGGGTCGACATGCGCAGACGGAAGCCGTGCGTCTTGGAGCGACGACGGTTGTTGGGCTGGAAGGTCCGCTTGGTGGTCACGGCAATTCTCCTCGGCGGGGAGTGGTTTCCCACTCGGTATCGGTTGGGCTATCGACACACGGGGGCGCGATAGCGGGGACGCACGCCCGAAATGGGCGCAAACAAAGATCAAGCCTAAGCGGATTGGGGCCACACGTCAACGCGGCAACGTTACCCACCGCGTCACACACAGTATCCACAGCTGTGTAAATCACTGTGGATCTCATCCATCCACAGAGGGTGGATGAAGGGAGTTATCCACAGGCTGTTCGTATTTTTGCTTTCCGCACGCTGCTGCGGACCCAAAGTTGTAACTACCGAGCTGTGATTCTGTGATAGTTCTCCACAGCTCCATCCCCAGTCTGTGCATAACATGTGCGCGGACTACACTGCGACAATGTACGAGCGTCACGCACATCACCAAGAAGTCGTGACCGAACTCACCCGTATTTGTGACCGGAGGTTGCCGTGGAGTCGGATTCCCTCACACGCGCATGGGCTGCGGCCCTGGACGCAGTCCCCACCGACGAGCTGGGGCCCGTCGCCACGTCGATGCTGCGCTCCGCCCGCCCCCTCGGCGACATCGAAGGCACGATCCTCCTCGCCGTCCCCAACGATTTCACCAAGCAGTGGATTGAAGACAAGGCGCAGTCAAAGCTGACGACCGCCCTGTCCGTGCACCTGGGCCGCACCGTGCGCATCGCCATCACCGTCGATCCCACGCTCGAGGTCGTCACCGAAGAGGAGGAAGAGGAGGAGCCGACCTCTGTCGCACCCACCACGCATGCGGCCACCCCGGCCTCGTCGATTGAAGCACCGGAAGAGCACCACTCCCCCGCCCTCGTGACGGCTCCTACCGACTCCGGTCCCACGCACCTGAACCCCAAGTTCACCTTCGACACCTTCGTCATCGGCCCGTCGAACCGCTTCGCGCACGCGGCCGCGCTGGCGGCCTCGGAAACCCCTGGTACTGCCTTCAATCCCCTCTTTATCTACGGCGATTCCGGACTAGGTAAGACACACCTGCTCCAGGCCATCGGCCACAACGCGCTGTCGATGATGCCTCACCTCAAGGTCCGCTACGTCAACTCCGAAGAATTCACGAACGAGTTCATCAACGCGATTCGCCTCAATAAGACGGACAACTCCCAGGTCGAGGCCTTCCACCGCCGCTACCGCGAACTCGACATCCTCCTCATCGACGACATCCAGTTCATCGGCGACAAGGAACAGACGGTCGAAGGTTTCTTCCATACCTTTAATGCGCTGCACAGCGCCAACAAGCAGATCGTCCTGACCTCGGACCTGCCCCCGGCCCAGCTCAAGGGATTCGAGGACCGCATGCGGTCGCGCTTCTCCTCGGGTCTGCTCGTGGATGTTCAGCCGCCGGACCTGGAGACCCGCATCGCGATCCTCCATAAGAAGGCGGATGCCGAGGGCCTCGAGGTCACCCCTGAGGTGTTTGAATACGTGGCCTCGCGCATCTCCTCCAACATCCGTGAGCTCGAGGGCGCGCTCGTGCGCATCGGCGCGTGGGCGTCGCTGTACCAGGAGCGCATTGACTTGAACCTCGCGCAGATGATGCTCAAGGACTTCGTGTCCAACCCGGACGACAACGAGATCACCGTCAGCCTCATCATGAGCCAGTGTGCCGTCTACTTCGGCGTCACCATTGAACAAATGGGTTCCTCGGAGCGCAGCCACAACGTCGTCGAAGCCCGCCAGATCGCCATGTATCTGTGCCGCGAGCTCACCGACCTGTCCCTGCCCAAGATCGGACAGGCTTTCGGACGCGACCACACGACGGTTATGCACGCGAACAAGAAGATCTCGAAGCTTATGAAGGAAAAGCGCGAGACCTTCAATCACGTGTCGGAGCTTACAAACCGCATCAAGCAGAAGGCCAGGGAGTCGTGAAAACGGCGCGGGCGCTGACGAAAGTTGGCGCCCGCGCCCCATTCACAGGAGTTGTGCACATCTGGTGCATGAGCGAGCTCAAGCTGTGTAGAAAGAGGGCATGCCTGTGGATCTCAAAAAGTTGTCATTTGCTTCGTGCACAGGACCACGTGACGAATCCACAGCCTCGTCCCATAATGACAGCACAGTCATTTGATTGAAATTCCGCCGCATAAGGGAGTTATCCACAGAACTCACAGCCCTTATGATGGAAGGACAGTCACATGACAAACATTTTTTCACAGGCCTCCGCACAACAACGTCGCCGCCGACGCTACGCGATGGCACGCGCGAGGCAAATTTCCTGCCCCACGTGGGCACACTTGTGGGTAAAGTAGTGTCCGATCCGTTTTGTGTTTTGGAGGCAGCTATGAAGTTCACCGTCGCCCGCGATGTTCTGGCCGAAGCCGTGTCGTGGACCGCCCGCGCGCTCCCCGTGCGTCCGGCCTCGCCGATCCTGGCCGGCGTGCGCATCAAGGCTGAAGGCGACGAGCTGACCCTGTCCTCCTTCGACTACGAGGTCTCCGCGAACTCGCACATCCCCGCAACCGTCGACGAGGCCGGCGAGGTCCTGGTCTCCGGTCGTCTGCTCGCCGACATCTCCAAGTCGCTGCCCTCCAAGCCCGTCTCCGTCGAGCTCGACGGCCAGAAGGTAAACCTGGTCTGCGGCTCCTCGCACTTCACACTTGCGGTTATGCCCCTCGACGAGTACCCGCTGCTGCCTGCGCAGCCCACGGGCATCGGTGCGATCGATTCCTCGACGCTGTCGCAGGCCGTCTCCCAGGTGTCGATCGCCGCGTCGCGCGACGACACGCTGCCCCTGCTGACGGGCGTGCGCATCGAGATCAACGGCCCGGCGATCACGCTGCTGGCCACCGACCGCTACCGTCTCGCCATGCGCGAGCTGGATTGGGAGCCCACCAACACCTCCATCGAAGAGGTCGCCCTGGTCAAGGCCCGCATCCTCCAGGACGTCGCCAAGTCGATGACCTCGGGCGCCAAGGTCGAGGTCGGCCTGTCCGGCGAATCCCAGCCCGGTGCCTCGTCCCTCATTGGCTTCACCGCCCAGGGACGCCGCACCACGTCGACGCTCATGGATGGCGACTACCCCGCCGTGCGCCGCCTCTTCCCTGACACGACGCCGATCCAGGCCGTCGTCGATCGCCACGCCCTGCTCGAGGCCGTCAAGCGTATGTCGCTGGTCGCCGAGCGCAAGACTTCCGTGCGCCTGGCATTCACCGAGGGCCAGCTGGTCCTCGAGGCCGGACAGGGCGACAACGCCCAGGCCTCCGAGGCCATCGAGGCGACCCTGAACGGTGACGATATTTCGACCGCGTTCAACCCGCAGTTCCTCATCGATGGCCTGCAGGTCCTGGACACCGACTACGTGCGCTTCGGCTTCACGCACCCCACGAAGCCGGCCGTCATCACGGGCCAGAAGAAGGCCGACGAGGGCGAGGTCACGCAGTTCCGCTACCTGCTGATGCCCATCCGCTTCGGCATCTGACGTGCGCGTCTCCCACCTGGCCCTCGACGACTTCCGCTCCTGGAAGCACGGGGTCGTCGAGCTGCCCGAGGGCCCCACGGTCCTCGTGGGCGCGAACGGCCAGGGAAAGACAAACCTCGTCGAGGCGCTTGCCTACCTGTCCACGTTTTCGTCGCACAGGGTCGGCGCGGAGGGTGCCCTCGTGCGCATCCCCATCGACGAGGCCGAGGCCGCCCCGGGTGGTGCCGTCATCCGCGCGCGTGTTGTGGCCTCGGGCCGCGAGCAGGTCATCGAGCTCGAAATCGTTCGCGGCAAGGCCAATCGCGCGCGCATCAACCGCGCGCAGGTCAAGCCCCGCGAGATTCTGGGCATCGTGCGCACGGTCGTGTTCGCACCCGAGGACCTCTCGCTCGTGCGCGGCGACCCGTCTGTGCGCCGATCTTTCTTGGACGACCTGGCCACGCAGCTCTCCCCCATACACGCCTCCGTGCGCTCCGACTTCGACCGGGTCGCACGCCAGCGCGCGGCGCTCATGAAGGCCGCCCAGGCCTCGCTCCGCCGCGGCCAGTCCCCCGACCTGTCGACCCTCGAGATCTGGGACCAGCAGTTTGCCGCCCTGTCTGCGCGCATCACCGCCACGCGCGCATCCATCGCATCGCGCCTGGAAGAGCCGGCCGCGCGCTCCTACGACGACGTCGCCGACTCCCCGCGCCACCTGCGCCTCGCCTTCGATGCCTCGGTCGACCGCGTCATCGGCACCGACCCCGACAACCCGGCCAGCGCTGATCTCACCGACGTGGAGGCCCAGACCGAGCGCATGCTCTCGGCCCTCGCGTCGGTACGCGAGAAGGAAACCGAGCGAGGCGTCAATCTCGTCGGCGCACACCGCGACGACCTGACCCTCAGCCTCGGCGCGATGCCCGTCAAGGGCTACGCCTCGCACGGCGAATCATGGTCGGTTGCCCTCGCGCTGCGCCTCGGCGCATTCGAACTGCTCAGCGACGACGGCGACACACCGATCCTCATCCTCGACGACGTGTTCGCCGAGCTCGACTCCTCGCGCCGCGAGGGCCTGGCCGCCCTTGCCTCGAAGGCCGAGCAGATCATCGTCACCTGCGCGGTCGCCGGCGACCTGCCCGCCTCGCTCGACCACCACGCCCTGCGCGTGCGCCTCGACCCCGAGCGCGGCACTGTCATCGACGAGGCCGACGATGAGTGAGCGCGAGGACGTGGCCGCCGACGAGCTGAGCGGATCTGAGGCCCCCGGCGACGAAGTCGACGCCGACGAGTTCGTCGTCCGCGCCCTCGAACGAGCCCAGAGCGTCGCCCGCACGCACGGCTACACGAGGTCCACCCTGCCCTCGTGGGGCCTCGACGAAACACGTCCCCGACGCAGCCTCGACGGATCCAGCGAATATGCCGCCATCGAAACCGACGGATTCGGCCGCCTCGCCGACGAGGAGAACGTCTCCGCGCGCGCCGCAGCCCGAGCCGCCGCCTACCGCCACGCCAACGGGATCGAAGCCCCGGCCTCGTCGACGGAGGAAGACCCCGAGGGCGATCTCGCGGCCCTGCGCCAGGCCCTGGAGGGAACCGGCGCCTCGTGGAGCCGCGCCCCCGGCATGGCAGCCATGCGCCCGCGCTACCGGAGGGCTAATTCCCTGGGCGCGATCCTGGCCCGCACGATCAAAACCCGAGAATGGGACACCCCCACCAAGATGGGGTCGATCATGGCGAAATGGCGCGACATCGTGGGCCCCCAGGTCGCCGAACACGCCCGCATAGAGACCTTCGAGGGGCACCGCCTGGTCGTGCGCACCGACTCCACAGCCTGGGCCAAACAGCTCCAGCTTCTCCTGCCCACCATCGAGCGGCGAATCGCCGAGGAAGTCGGGTCCGGCGTCGTCGAGCAGGTCATCATCCGAGGACCCGTCGCCCCCTCGTGGAAGAAAGGCCCCTACGTCGTGCGTGGCCGAGGCCCTCGCGCGGACTACGGGTAGGTCAACACTCGAGAAAATAGGTGAGGGACTCCCCCACGTGGTCGGATTTTGTTAGTCTTCAGATTGAATCCCGCACACCAGTGCGAATTTGACGAGGAGTAACGATGAGCAATCCGTACGCGCAGCAGGGCGGTAACGGTTGGGGAAACAACCCTCAGGGGCAGCAGGGCTACGGCCAAGGTCCCTACGGGGCGCAGCCTCAGCAGCAGGGGTACGGGGCGGGCCAGTATGGTGCCCAGCCCCAGCAGCAGAGCTACGGGCAGGACGCGTCCAACCCGTACGGCGCTTCGAACACGCAGAATCCTTACGGCGGGCAGAGCTCATCGGATCCCTACGGCGCTTCGAACACGCCAAATCCCTACGGCAGCCAGGGTGGCAACGCCTACGGCGCGCAGAACCAGGGCGGCTACCCGCAGGGTTACGGACAGCCCGGAATGTCTCCGATGGGCACTCCCCCGCAGGGCGAGAAGTCCAAGGCTCCCCTTCTGATTGGCATCGTTGCGGGCATCGTCGTCCTCCTGATGATCGGCGGCCTCGTCGTGTGGGGCATGCTCGGCTCCAGCTCGAGGAGCGCGTCGGGTCCGTCCTCGGACCGTACCTCGTCCTCGTCGGGCGGCTCAGATTCCGGTTCTGGTTCCGGTACGTCGAGTGGCTCCGGAACGTCTAACGGCGACCAGGGCAGCGGCTCTGGCTCCGGTTCGTCCAACGGAAACAAGGGTTCTGGTTCCGGGTCATCGAAGGGAAACAGCGGATCGAAAGACCGCTATGTCGCCGATCTTGCTGGCGGAACTGTCCACGTTGAGAGCACCAAGATTGAGTTGGGTCCGAGCGACGACGACAACGATCCGACCGTGGTCGCAACGTACACGATCACCAACAACAACAAGAACGAGGATGTGAGCCCCCTCGCCGCCCTGCCGCTGATGTATCAAAATGATGAGCATTTGGATGCCGCGACATTCCTCAAGAAAGATCTTCCAGGCTATTCACCTATGGATCTGTTAAGGAAGATGAACGTGGGTGAGACCAGGACGGTCGTGATCGCTTACAAGCTCAAGAGCACCACGGAGACCGTCACCATCCTAGGTCTTGACTTGTTCGACAACAGCAATGAAATTGAGCCCATCTTCTGGGATCCGAAGTGATCTGACGCCGTGCGCGGCCTGCATCGACAGGCACATGTCGCGCTGCGGCGGTGACCGTAACGCACGCGGTCGAGCCGCCTGAACGCGCGCAACGGGGCCGCCCTCCCAGCCGGGAGGGCGGCCCCGTGTGTCCCAGCTGCAGCCACAATCGGCATGTGACTCATCACAGTCGAGTTTTCGTTGCAATCACACAGTTTGTAAAGTAACCCTCCGAGCCTGTCAATCCCGGGTACAAGCGTCACTTTTGGTAGAATCTACAAGGTTAAACATCTATTTTCGCGCAATGCGAGGGGAGCCACGTGGCTGACAACGAGAAGACCGCCGAAGGCGAACAGTCCTACGGCGCATCGGACATCACCGTCCTCGAGGGCCTGGAAGCCGTCCGCAAGCGCCCGGGCATGTACATCGGATCCACCGGCGAACGCGGCCTGCACCACCTGGTGTACGAGGTCGTCGACAACTCCGTCGACGAGGCCCTGGCCGGCTACGCCGACCACATCGAGGTCACGATCCAGGCAGACGGCGGCATCAAGGTCGTCGACAACGGCCGAGGCATCCCCGTCGACGAGCACCCCACCGAGCACAAGCCCACCGTCGAGGTCGTCATGACGATCCTCCACGCCGGCGGCAAGTTCGGTGGCGGCGGTTACGCCGTCTCGGGCGGCCTGCACGGCGTCGGCATCTCCGTCGTCAACGCCCTGTCCACCCGCGTGAACACCGAGATCCGCCGCCAGGGCTACGTCTGGCGCATGTCGTTTGCAAACGGCGGCACCCCCATCACCCCCCTCGAACGCGGCGAAGAAACCAACGAGACCGGCACCACCCAGGTCTTCTACCCCGACCCGGAGATCTTCGAAACCGTCGAATTCGACTTCGAGACCCTGCGCCAGCGCTTCCAGCAGATGGCCTTCCTCAACAAGGGCCTGCGCATCACCCTGACCGACGAGCGCGAGTTCGCCACCGACGAAGGCGATGAGATCGCCGGCGGCGAGGAGGCCTCGGACAAGAAGACCAAGGGCCACCGCACCGTCACCTACTGCTACGAGCACGGCCTGCGCGACTACGTCGAATACCTCGACTCCGCCAAGAAGTCCGACACGATCAACAACGAGATCATCGACTTCGAAGCCGAAAACGACGAAGGCACCATGAGCGTGGAAATCGCCATGCAGTGGACCACCGCTTACTCCTCGTCCGTCCACACCTTCGCCAACACCATTAACACGACCGAGGGCGGCATGCACGAGGAGGGCTTCCGCACCGCGCTGACCTCCCTCGTCAACCGCTACGGCCGCGACAAGGGCATCATCCGCGACAAGGACGACAACCTCACCGGTGACGACGTCCGCGAAGGCCTGACCGCCGTCATCTCGATCAAGCTCACCGAGCCCCAGTTCGAGGGCCAGACGAAGACCAAGCTCGGCAACACCGAGGCTCGCACCTTCGTCGCCCAGCAGGTCTACTCCAAGCTCACCGACTGGTTCGACGCCCACCCCGCCGACGCCAAGGCCATCATTGCTAAGGGCCAGGCCGCCCAGGCCGCCCGCGTCGCCGCTCGCAAGGCCCGTGAGGCTACGCGCCGCAAGGGCGTCCTCGAATCCGCCTCCATGCCCGGCAAGCTGCGCGACTGCTCCTCGCGCACGCCCTCCGAGTGCGAAATCTTCATCGTCGAGGGCGACTCCGCAGGCGGCTCCGCCGTCGGCGGCCGCGACCCCGAGCGTCAGGCGATCCTGCCGATCCGCGGCAAGATCCTCAACGTCGAAAAGGCGCGCCTGGACCGAGCCCTGTCCTCGGACACCATCCGCTCCCTCATCACCGCCTTCGGCACCGGCATCGGCGAAGACTTCGACATCTCGAAGCTGCGCTACGGCAAGATCGTCATCATGGCGGATGCCGACGTCGACGGCCAGCACATCGCCACGCTGCTGCTGACCCTCCTCTTCCGCTACATGCGACCCCTCATCGAGGGTGGCCACACCTTCATCGCCATGCCCCCGCTGTACCGCATCAAGTGGACCAACGCGGAGCACGAATTCGCATACTCCGACAAGGAGCGCGACGAACTGCTCGCCGCCGGCGCCGCCGCGAACCGCCGCCTGCCCAAGGAAGGTGGCATCCAGCGCTACAAGGGTCTGGGCGAAATGAACGACCACGAACTGTGGGAGACCACCATGGATCCGGCCAGCCGAATCCTCAAGCAGGTCACCCTCGACGAGGCCGCAGACGCCGACGAGACCTTCACGATCCTCATGGGCGACGACGTCGACCGACGCCGCACGTTCATCCAGCGCAACGCCACCGACGTGCGCTTCCTCGACATCTGACATCACCCACGACCAGCCCAGCCCCGGCCTCGTACCGGGCGGGCCTGATCGAGCAGAAACAACGTAAGGAAAAACGTGAGCGACGAGCAGACTACTGACGCGCGGCACATCTCGGACACCGAGCGCATCCGCCAGGTCGACCTGCAAAAGGAGATGCAGCGCTCCTACCTCGACTACGCCATGAGCGTCATCGTCGGGCGCGCCCTGCCCGACGTGCGCGACGGCCTCAAGCCCGTCCACCGTCGCGTCCTGTACGCCATGTACGACGGCGGATACCGCCCCACCTCCTCGTTCTCCAAGTCCTCCCGCGTCGTCGGCGAGGTCATGGGTAACTATCACCCCCACGGCGACGCCGCGATCTACGACGCCCTCGCGCGCCTCGTGCAGCCCTGGTCGCTGCGCTACCCCCTCGTCGCCGGCCAGGGTAACTTCGGTACCCCCGGCAACCTGGGCCCCGCCGCACCCCGTTACACCGAGTGCAAGATGGCGCCCCTGGCCATGGAAATGGTCCGCGACATCGACGAAGAATGCGTCGATTTCCAGGACAACTACGACGGCCGCAACCAGGAACCCACCATCCTGCCCGCGCGCTTCCCCAACCTGCTGGCCAACGGCTCCGAAGGCATCGCCGTCGGCATGGCCACCCGCATCCCGCCGCACAACCTGCGCGAACTCGCACGCGGCGTCGAGTGGGCCCTCGAGCACCCCGATGCGTCACGCGAAGAGCTCCTCGAAGCGCTCATCAAGCTGATCCCCGGACCCGACTTCCCGACCGGCGCCACCATCCTGGGCCACAAGGGCATCGAAGACGCCTACCGCACCGGCCGCGGCTCCATCACGCAGCGCGCCGTCGTCAACGTCGAGGAAATCCAGGGCCGCCAGTGCCTCGTCGTCACCGAGCTGCCCTACCAGGTCAACCCCGACAACCTGGCCGACAAGATCGCCCAGCTCGTGCGCGACGGAGCGATCAGCGGCATCGCCGACATCCGCGACGAGACCTCCGGTCGCACCGGCCAGCGCCTCGTCATCGTCCTCAAGCGCGACGCCGTCGCCAAGGTCGTCCTCAACAACCTCTACAAGCGCACCAGCCTGCAGGAGAACTTCTCCGCCAACATGCTCGCGCTCGTCGACGGCGTGCCCCGCACCCTGTCGATCGACGGCTTCATCCGCCACTGGATCAACCACCAGATCGACGTCATCGTGCGCCGCACGAAGTTCCGCCTGCGCAAGGCCCTCGAGCGCCTGCACATCCTCGAAGGCTACCTGAAGGCCCTCGACGCCCTCGACGAGGTCATCGCCCTCATTCGCCGCTCCCCCACGGTCGACGAGGCCCGCGCCGGCCTCATCGAGCTGCTCGACGTGGACGCCATTCAGGCCGACGCCATCCTGGCCCTCCAGCTGCGCCGCCTGGCCGCCCTCGAGCGCCAGAAGATCATGGACGAGCACGCCGAACTCAAGGCCCGCGTCGACGACCTCAACGACATCCTCGCCAAGCCCGAGCGTCAGCGCGCCATCATCTCCGCCGAACTCGGCGAAATCGTCGACAAATTCGGCGACGAGCGCCGCACCCGCATCCTCCCCTTCGATGGGGAAATGTCGATGGAAGACCTCATCCCCGAAGAGGACGTCGTCGTCACCATCACCCGCGACGGCTTCGCCAAGCGCACCCGCACGGACAACTACCGCTCGCAGAAGCGCGGCGGCAAGGGCGTGCGCGGCACCCAGCTGCGCGGCGACGACGTGGTCGAACACTTCTTCGTCACCACCACGCACAACTGGCTGCTCTTCTTCACCAACCTCGGCCGCGTCTACCGCGCCAAGGCCTACGAGATCCCCGAAGGCGGTCGCGACGCCAAGGGCCAGCACGTCGCCAACCTGCTGGCCTTCCAGCCCGACGAGCACATCGCACAGGTCCTCGCGATCCGCACCTACGAAGACGCTGACTTCCTGGTCCTGGCCACCAAGCGTGGCCTCGTCAAGAAGACCCCGCTGAGCCTGTACAACTCGCCCCGCTCCGGCGGCATCATCGCCATCAACCTGCGCGAGGACGAGGACGGCAAGCCCGACGAGCTCGTCTCCGCACAGACCATCATGGCCGACGAAGACCTCATCCTCGTCTCCCGCGACGGCCAGGCCGTACGCTTCACCGCCACCGACGACCAGCTGCGCTCCATGGGCCGCTCCACGTCCGGCGTGCGCGGCATGAAGTTCCGTGGCGACGACGAGCTGCTCAGCATGGAGGTCCCGCGCGAGAACACCGACCTGCTGATCGTCACCGAGTCCGGCTACGCCAAGCGCACCCCTGTCGAGGAATACCCGACCAAGTCGCGCGGCACCCTCGGCGTGCGCGTCGGCAAGCTCGTCGACGAACGCGGCGGCCTCGTCGGCGCCCTCGTCGTGCGACCCGATGAGGACGTCATGGTCATTACCGAGTCCGGCAAGCTCGTCCAGGTCAACGCCTCCGACGTGCGACCCACCGCCCGCAACACCATGGGTGTCATCTTCGCCCGCCCGGACGACGGCGACCGCATCATCGCGATCACCCGCAACTCCGACTCGGGTGACGAGGACGAGACCGACGAGTCCGAGAACACCGAGGCCACCCAGGCCCCGGATGCCGCCGAGGGGACCGACGCCCCCGCTAACGAGGCCACGGCCTCTGAGGGCGCCGACACCGCGGACGCGCAGAACTGACGGATGATCACGGGACGAGGCCCTCGCGTCGTCCCGTGATCAATCTGCCAAAGCGGCGCGGAACCAGCGCCGGTGCCAGGCGATGCGGTAGCCTGGCAGGTAGGAAGTGCGACCTGGAAGGAAACCCATGAGCGACCACGTCTCGAGCGCCCGCAGCGACGCTCCCCGCCGAGTTGACCTGGCAATCGCGCGTATCGACGCGTGGACCGTCATGAAGGTCTCCTTCCTCCTGTCGGTCGCCCTGGGCATCGCGATGGTCGTCGCCACGATCATCCTGTGGCTGATGGTCGACGCCATGCACGTGTTCAGCCAGATCGAGGACTTCCTGCAGACCGTCGGTGCCGGCCGCTTCGTGGACCTGCTCGACTACGCTCGACTGCCTCGCGTCATCTCCTACGCGACGATCGTCGCCGTCATCAACGTCATCCTGCTCACCGCCCTGTCGACGCTGGGAGCCATGCTCTACAACGTCGTCGCCTCGCTGGTGGGCGGCGTCAAGGTGTCCCTCATGGATGAGTGAGGGCACTCGCGCAAGGGGTCGGCTGATGCCGGCCCCTTTTGCTATGCCTGGCGACGGTTATCGCGCTGCTTGTAGCCCCGCCTAATCTCCTTGTAGCCCCGCCTGATCTCCGGCCGCCGCGTGGCCTGCCCGCCCGCTCGCCGTCCGCGCTGCGAGCTTCGCTCGGCGCGTCGTCTCGAAGCCCGGCCAGGCCCCGCAGGCCACGCGGCGGCCTCCAATCGGGCGGTGCTTGGTACGTGTGCCCCGCCGCCGCCCACGGGCAGCGTGGCCAGGCCCTGTGGTCCCTCATGTGGTTGCTTCGTCGGTGGTAGTGGGGGTTTTGCAGCATTAGGAGCTGACTGACGGCGTGTCACCGGCGTGTCGGAGGCTTGGATGGCGTCATTCCCCCCGTTTTGAGGCTGTGAGGTGGCAGCTTGGGGTGGTGTGGCGCCCAAAACACAGACCACCTCAGTGAAAAACGCTGAAAATGGGGTGTTGCGGGCGAGGTGGTCTGCGTTTTGGGCGCAGTGGTGTCTGGGATGGTGCGTGTGCTTGCTGAGCGCCTGGTGGCTGGGCCCAGGTGTCCACCTGCGTGGCCGGTTCGCTAGTTGATGCCAATCCGCGTCAGGCGAGCCGGCAACAGCGGGCTAACAACAGCACGCAGAAACCTACCCGACCGCGACGGTGGGCAGTGATCGGGAGCCAGCGAAGACCCCCGACAGCTCCACGCATACGGGTTGTGGCTGAGCGGCCCCGGCCATGAAGACGCGACGACGGTGGGTGGTGCGGGCAGGGGGAGCAGCGGGCTCACCCAGGAACCCGCCGTCACGTAGATGTGCATCAGCCCGTCGATGCTCGCGAAAAATCCACCGTTAACAACCGGCGCTGGAAAACCCACGGGATCAAACGCATAGACGCTCTCGAGCACTGGGGGAGTGGTGGCCGCCGCCGCGTATAGCGCGTGATTCGCGCCCTTTGAATGGCCGACCACGGTGAGTGGCCCATCGGCCCGTGCCGCCGCATACGCCAGGTAGTTGGCGGCCCACCGCTGCGAATCAGTCGGAAATTCAAGGCCGAAGCGGGCATCCTCCGCCCACCCGACCGCGCTTGCATCCGTCCCGCGCAAGACCACGTAGGTCGCCCCGGCCTCGTCGATGAAGGTGACGGCACCAAACTGAGCAAGCGGGCGAGACGTCAGTCGAGTGACCGCGTCGCGCACGCGCAGGCTCCCGAAGCGCGCGCTCGCACCGGCGGCCTCCAAGAGGGGACGATCGGCGTGGGACGCCAATGAATAGCGATACAGAGACGGGATGGACGAGGCTTGGGCGGCCTCTCGGAGCAGGCATCCGCGCGGGGAACGAGGCCCGGGCAGCGCGTGAAAATCCACGTAGACCAGGCAGGAGAGAGCGAGGGCGTCAGCGGGGGAGAGGTCCGCTCGTAGCGGTGTGCGCGAGTCTCGGACGTGCTCGATGACGGTGGTCACGAGGCCCCCCTCCTCTCCGTCGAGGGCCGGACGATCACGGTCGTGTTGGACGTCACCAACGCTCGATTTTGCCGGATGGCCCTGTGCTGTGTACTATATCCGAGTGCCCGCAAGGGTGCCGGTTGGGCCTATAGCTCAGTAGGTTAGAGCGCAGTCCTGATAAGACTGAGGTCGGTGGTTCGAGCCCACCTAGGCCCACCATCCGCAGGCGAGCGAAAGCGGAGGATCATCATGAAGAAATGGGTCACCTGTTGTGTGGCTGTCGGATCCGTCGTGGCCGTCGGCATCGCCGTCCGACAAATTCTTGTTGATCTTTCCGATAATGCTGACCTGTGGACGTCCGTCACGGACGCCGTGGAGGACTGAGTTCCTCCAACGGGGCTATGGCGCAATTGGTAGCGCACCTGCTTTGCAAGCAGGGGGTTACGGGTTCGAGTCCCGTTAGCTCCACTCGACGTACAAGGTTCGAACCCTTGCCATCATGGATGGTTTCGGTTCGGGCCTTTTTGCTGTCTTGGACCCAGCCACGGGCGTTGGTGAGGTGGATTCTGGCGCCGGCGTCATCCCGTGGACACTCACCTCAACCACGGTGAGGCCTGGCATGGGCTGCAGATGCCGCACGTACATGCTCGTAAGCGGCGAGCGCCTCGCGTCGCGACTCAGCCAGGTCGACGACAGGTACGATAGGCCGATCGGATCCCTCTGGGATCCAGCGTTTGACGTAGCGGCTGCGCGGGTCGAACCGGGTTCGCTGGAGTTCAGGGTTGAAGATGCGGAAGTAGGGCGCAGCGTCCGCGCCGCAGCCGGCCACCCACTGCCACGAGACAGGATTGTTGGCCTCGTCTGCGTCCACGAGAGTCTCCCAAAACCACTGCTCGCCGTCTTGCCAGGGCTGGAGCATGTTCTTGGTGAACAGCGATGCAGCGACCATGCGCACCCGGTTGTGCATCCAGCCTGTCTGCCATAGCTGCCGCATTCCAGCGTCGACGAGGTCGATACCGGTGCGGCCCTGTCGCCAGGCCAGCGCCAGGTGGTCGTCGGGATCGTAGGGGAATTCCGCGAAAGCTGGACGCATGGGCGTGTCCTCTAGATGCTCGCGGTGGTGGAGCAGATGCCAGCTGAACTCGCGCCAGTAGAGTTGCCTGGTCCACGCGGCGATATCCTCGCCCGAGGCCGTGCTGCGACGGGCTGCGGCCACGGCTTGGCGCGGCGATAGTTCCCCGCACCGCAACCTCGGCGAGATTCTGCTGGTGGATGTTTCCTCCCCGGGCAGGTCACGGCGTGTGGCATAGCCGGGCAGCCAGCTGTCGATGGTGTCCAGTTGCTGTTGGGCTGCCAATTCACCGGGCTCCCAGTGCTGTGCGAGGGTGTCTTCCCACCAGGTGGGGCCATCGTCGAGCAAGCCAATGTCCTCCAAGTTCTGCAGGACACCGTTCTCCCGCAACGAGGCGAGGGCTGTGGCCGCGCCGTCTGGCTTGTTGACCGGTGAGGGCTCGGGCAGGAGGGGACCGAGGGGCAGGTCGGCGACGGCGTGGCTGAACGGTGTGAAAACTTGGTAGTGGGAGCCGTTGGTCGTCTGCATGAGCCAGGGCTCGGCGAGCAGGCTGCCGGGGTGACTGTGCACCTCGGTGCGGGATTTCAACTCTTGCTTGATGGCGGCGTCCAGTCGGCAGGCTGCCGGGGCGTAGCGTCGTGTCCAGTGCACGACGGTAGGTTGCAAGGCGTCCACGACTCGGCGCATGACGTTCGCGGCATCACCCCGGGCGAAGACGAGTGGAATGCCAAGGTCAGCAAGCCGCGGTGTCAGCTGCTGCAAGCTGCGGTGGTACCACCACCGGGTGGCTGCACCGAGCGGGCGTGGGCCGTGCCGGTTGTTGTCGTCATCGGTCCTGCGGGTTTCGTGGATCCACAGTGCCACCACGGGTCCACGTGCTGCCGAGCATGCGGCCGTCAGGGCCGGATGGTCAGCCAGACGGAGATCGTCGCGAAGCCAGATCAGTGTGGTCATGGATGGTCCTTGAGAGTGTTCAGCGCAGGAGTTGGCCGGCGATCATGTTGGCGAAGGGTGGGAGGGTCATCGGCTGCTGCTCTCGATCACGGAAGGTCTCCACCCAAACCCGGGCGCAGAGTGTTGTGTTCATGCACGTTATCGTCGGTGCTCATCGTACTTGACAGGCGAGCGGTGCCACGAGATACGCCAGGAGGTCTGGGGACGGCGCGTGGCCGAGCCACAATTCTCAGCCATTGTGCGTAGGGCCACGTGTCACCCGCAACCTGATGGTTACGGGTATTTGTGAGCTTCGACAACTTGAATAGGTCATCGTCGCTGCTGAGGCCATATTGTGCGCTCGGATAAAACTTGTCCGACCACCTGGTTACCGGTGGAGAATCAGGGTGCCACGTCACAAAAAACATGCAAAGTGGCCCATCAGCTGCACTGAAAGCCCGTATTTATCCACAGTGCTATGCACAGTTGTGTATAAACCGTGTGGACGGTTGTTTGTCGGCGCTCCACCATTGTTTGAAAACTGACCTACATAAGTGAAGTTGGAAGGCTTCTCATCTCGGAAAACAGCTTCTTCACACTTGTCGCGAAACTCGTAAAATTGGCGTGAAATATACTGTTTTCGCACATTCAGGAGAAGGCTGTGCACATCAACCACACGTGGTCGAAGGCTTCCAAGCCGGCCCAGCTGCTTGCCATGCTGGTCACGACCGCCCTCGTTATGCTCGGCGTCACGACGCTGCCCACATATGCGGCGGCCCCGACGCTCAAACTCGCCATCACACCCGACGAGACCTCGTACCTCTCCGGTGTTGAGCAGCGCTACGTTGTCGAGTTCGCCTGCGCCTCCACCACGGAGGACTGTCTCGACTCGGTCGTGACCATCACGCTGCCCCACACGGTGACCCCCGCGGGTGACCCGAACCCCGATTCGGCGCCCGACGGCGTCAACGCCACGGCCACCGCCGGCAAGAAGGTCGTCACCCCCACGATCAAGGCTCCGACCGCGGGCGCCGACGGCCTCGTCACCTACAACCTCGGAACAGTCGCCGCAGGCTCGTCGTTCCAGACGGTCCTGACCTTCACCGCCCCGCGCGGCGTGACCCCCGGCGGCTCCACCGTCACCCCGGTCGCGACCTTCACCTCGGGGGACAGCAAGGAAACCTCCCAGGCGACCGTCACGATCAAGTCCGAGCCGACGCCTCTCCTGAGCAAGACCGGCCCGGTCGCGACCCCCAAGAACGTCGACGTGACCTACCAGATCACGCCGAAGTACGACACTAACGTGGACGGCCTCAACGGCAAGTCCAACATGACCGATGTCGTCATCACCGACCCGCTGCCGGCGTGCGCGAAGTACGTGTCCTCCTCGGCCTCGGGTAACACCAAGACGAACACGGCCGCGACCGTCGAGAGCTCCTACGACGCCGCGACCCACACCGTCACCTGGAACGTCGGCGACGTCAACCCCGCGTTCATGAACATCGTCCTGTCCGTCACCGTCCACTACGACGACACCTGCACGGATGAGACCGTCACCAACACCGCGAAGCTCACCGGCAAGGAGATGCACAACGAGACCAACGTTGTCACCGCCGACGCCTCCTTCACGCACCGCTTCGACAGCGAGATCCGCTACGGCGGCGGCTTCAACAAGCGCGCCATGAGCCAGTTCGAGCGTGGCAAGCAGGGTAACTGGCTGTACAGCTACTCCAACAACTCCAACGTCCCGGTCGTCATGGAGTACACCGACTACCTGACCTGTGGCCTCGTGTCGCCGACCGATGGCTCCAAGGACTGCGACAAGCCCCTCATGCGCGTCAAGACGATCGACACCCAGACGACGACGCCCATCGAGATCACCTACTGGACCAACAAGGGCAACACCGGCACTCAGACCGTCTACCGCGGCAAGGCATTCGACTTCTCCTCCTTCGCCGCCGACGAGTACCTGACCGTCTTCCACTACAAGCAGACGATCCCCGCCGGTGAGTCCTCGATCCTCAACGTCGCCGGCCCCGTCGGTGCAGGCACCCCCACGACCGAGGACGGCACGACCTACGTCGAGGCCGACACCAACTCCGCCGCATGGAAGGCCGGCAAGTCCGACCAGTACGTGCGCGTCCAGAACTGTGTCACCGACTGGTCCATGAAGTCCCTCGACGGCTCCCGATCTATCCAGATCCCCGCCGACGACTACTGCGACATCCTCACCCTGGGCACCGCGCTGCCCAAGTACTACAACGCCAAGTCCACCATCAAGGGCAACCTGGCGTCCCCCGGCTCCGAGGTTACCTTCAGCGTCACCGCGAACAACACCTCGACCGTCGTTGACTCCCAGCCCGTCATCTCCGACCTGCTGCCCTGCGGCATGACCTTCGTCGAGGACTCCGTCACCGGCGGTCCCGCAGGTAAGGAAAAGACCGTCACGGTCCGCGACGTCACCGACGCCACCGGCTGCACCCGCCAGCTCGTCCAGGTCACCTGGCCCGGCTACCAGACCAAGGGTGGCACCACCATCCAGCTGCGCGGCAAGGTCGGCCCCTCGATGAGCGCCGGCACGCACAAGAACGAGGCCTACATCTCCGCGGCCGAACCCGAGTACGCGCTGACCTCCAAGAAGACCACGATCTGCTTCTACGGCTCCACCGACGACACCTACGACGTCAACGGTGATGGCAATACGGCCGACCAGGTTTGCCCCGTCTCCTCGACCTTCACGGTCTCCGAGCAGGCTGGCGCCGACGTCGTCCTCGAGAGCCTCGGCTCCGTGGAAGGCTCGACCTACAAGAAGTACACCGACGGCGTGTCCATGATCCGCCAGGGTGAAGACGGCCAGTACCGCATCACCCCCACCAACTCCGGTAACGCGGACCTGTCCGACATGACCGTGTACGGCATCCTGCCCCATGTTGGTGACACCGCCATCCAGGGCGGTGACTCCCGTGGCTCCGAGTGGGCACCCATCCTCACTGGCCCCCTCCAGGTCGGCGCAGGCACGGGCATCGACCCCTCGCAGGTCACCATCGAGTACTCCACCTCCTACAACCCCTGCCGCGGCGAAGTCATGAACCAGGGCGACGCCATGGCAGCAGGCCCCGCCGGATGCGACAACAACTGGACCACCACCCCGGCCTCGTGGGCCGACGTGAAGTCCTACCGCATCTACATCAACGGCAAGACCACCCCGATCAAGGCCGGCGCATCGATCCCGATCATCGCGCCCATCAAGGCCCCCGATAACGCGACCGGCATCGCCTACGAGTCCGTCGCGATCGCGGCCACCCAGGCCTCGAACAACCGCGCCATCCTGCCCGCCGAGCCGATCAAGGTCGCCATGGCCCTCGCGCTCGACGTCGCCCTCAACAAGACCGTCGTCTCCGATGCCTCCAACCTGAAGCCCGGAGACCAGGTCACCTACCGCATCGACGCCGGCAACATCGGCCAGGGCAAGGCCCCCGACCTCAAGGTCAAGGAAGCCTTCCCCGCAGGCACCACCTTCGTGTCCGCCGAGACGCACAAGTGCACCTCGGGCTACACCACGGGCCTGCCGCAGGAATGTAAGGGCACCGACGAGGCCGGCACCTTCGACGGCACCACGTGGACGATCGGCGACATGCTCGCCGGCGAATACGCCTCGCTCTTCGTGACCGTCACGCTGAACGCCGACACCGACGGCAAGACACTCAACAACACGGCCGCCTTCGTGAACCCGCCCGAGTACGACCTCGTGCCCGGCAACAACTCCTCTTCGGCGTCCATCACCGTCAAGCACCGCCTCTCCGGCAAGGTGTACTACGACGCGAACGAGTCCTCCTCGTTCGACAATGGTGAGGACCCCTTCAAGGACATCACGGTCGAGCTGGTCGGCGCCGACGGTAACGTCGTCGCCACCACCAAGACCGACGCGGACGGCAACTACTCCTTCACCGGCCTCGACGCCGGAACCTACACGGTCAAGGTCACCAAGGCTGGCGAGCTCGCCGAGCTGACCCAGACCGAGGATCCGGATGGCACGAAGGACAACGCCTCCGGCGCGATCACCCTCAACACCGACAACCCGGTCCGCGAGAACGTCAACTTCGGATACATTAAGAAGCACGCGATCTCCGGCACCGTCTACCTCGACCAGAACCGCGACAAGACGAAGAACACGGGCGATATCGACCTGTCCGGCGTCACCGTGAAGCTGCTCGACAAGGACGGCAACGTCGTGGCTACTACGACGACCGACGCGAATGGCAACTACTCCTTCACCGGCCTGAACGACGGTACCTACACCGTCCAGGTCGACAAGACCGGCCCGCTGGCGGACAAGGAGCAGACCGAGGATCCCTCGGGTAAGGCCGACTCGCGCTCGCAGGCGATCACCTTCACACGCACCGACCCGGATGTCATCAACGTCAACTTCGGCTACGCCGAGGACTACACCGTCTCCGGCACCGTCTACTACGACAAGGACCGCTCCGAGACCCTCAACAACTCCGAGCCCGGCTTCGACGGCATCACCGTGAACCTGCTCGGCGAGGACGGCTCGGTCGTCGCGACGACCACGACGAAGGCAGACGGCACGTACTCCTTCTCCAAGCTGCCCGCCGGCAAGTACACCGTCAAGGTGGAGCCCTCCGACCTCCTCAAGAAGCTCGAGCAGACCGAGGACCCGGACGGCACCAAGGACCACACCTCCGGCGTCGTCCAGGTGAACCACGACAACCCCTCCGTGAAGAACGTGAACTTTGGTTACGCCACGAACTACACGATCAAGGGCACCGTCTACCGTGACGCCGACCGCTCCGAGTCCCTCGAGGACGGCGAGAAGCTCTACCAGGGTGTGACCGTCGACCTCCTCGACTCGGACGGTAACGTCGTGGCCACCACGACCACCGACGCCAAGGGCGCCTACGCGTTCACCAACCTCGAGGAAGGCACCTACAAGGTCCGCGTCCACAAGGAAGGCCCCATCGCCGACCTCGTCCAGACCGAGGACCCCGACGCCACCAAGGACAACACCTCCGGTGACATCACCCTCGAGCTGAACGACCCGATCAAGGAGAACGTCAACTTCGGGTACATCTCGAACAACTCGATCTCCGGCACGGTCTACCGCGACGACAACCGCTCCAACTCCCTCAACGGGGGAGAGGCCGGCTACCCCGAGCAGACGGTCCAGCTCCTCGATAAGGACGGACAGGTCATCGCGACCACCACGACCGACGCCAACGGCAACTACTCCTTCGACAACCTGCCCGACGGCACCTACTCCGTCAAGGTCGTCAAGGACGGAGCCCACACCGACCTCGAGCAGACTGAGGACCCGGACGGCACCAAGGACAGCGCCTCCGAGCCCATCGTCCTGAACGAGGACAACCCGACGAAGAAGAACGTCAACTTCGGCTACGTGCCCGACTACTTCATCAAGGGCACCATCTACCGTGATGGCAACCGCTCCGGCGCGCTAGACACGGATGAGAAGCTCTACGAGGGCGTGACGGTCAACCTGGTCGACGCCGACGGCAACGTCGTCGCCACCACCACGACCGACGAGAAGGGCAACTACTCCTTCGACAAGCTCCCCGCCGGCACCTACTCCGTCAAGGTCGTCAAGGATGGCCCCATCGCCGGCCTCGAGCAGACCGGTGACCCGGACGCCACGAAGGACAACGCCTCCGAGCCCATCACGCTGAACAACGACAACCCGTCCAAGACGGACGTCAACTTCGGCTACGTGAACAACAACTCCCTGTCGGGCACCGTCTACCGCGATGACTCGCGCAACGGCGACCAGGACGGCACCGAACCCGGATACTCCGGTGTGACGGTCCAGCTCCTCGACAAGGACGGCAACGTCGTGGGTACCACGACGACCGACAAGGACGGCAAGTACTCCTTCTCCAAGCTGCCCGACGGCACCTACTCCGTCAAGGTCGTCAAGGACGGCGAGCTCGCCGACACCGAGCAGACCGAGGACCCGGACGCGAACAAGGACAACGCCTCCGAACCGGTGACCCTGGGCGAGGACAACCCCTCCAAGGACAACATCGACTTCGGATACGTTCCCGACTACTCGATCCACGGCCTCGTCTACCGAGACGGTGACCGCTCCGAGTCGCACGGCGCGGGCGAGAAGGGCTACGCCAACCAGACCGTCGAGCTGCGCGACAAGGACGGCAAGGTCGTCGCGACCACCACGACGGATGAGAACGGTGCCTACTCCTTCGAGAAGCTGCCCGCCGGCGACTACACCGTGAAGGTCGTCAAGGACGGTGCCCTCACCGACCTCGACCAGACGGAGGACCCGGACTCCACCAAGGACTCCACCTCCGGCGTCATCTCGCTGAGCAACGACCACCGCACCCAGACGGACGTCAACTTCGGCTACATCGCCAACAACTCCATCAACGGCACCATCTACCGCGACGGCGACCGCGACGGAAAGAAGGGCGACACCGAAGGACGCTACTCCGGCGTGACGGTCCAGCTCCTCGACAAGGACGGCAAGGTCATCGCCACCACGACGACCGACAAGGACGGCAAGTACTCCTTCGAGCACCTGCCCGACGGCACCTACTCCGTCAAGGTCGTCAAGGACGGTGCCCTCACCGACACCGACCAGACCGGCGACCCCGACAACAAGCTGGACAACGCGTCCGAGCCGATCACCCTCGACGAGAAGAACCCCACCAAGGGTGACGTCGACTTCGGCTACGTCCCGAACAACACCATTAAGGGCACCGTCTACCGCGACGACAACCGCGACAAGACGATCGACGGTGACGAGCCCGGCCTCGAGCGTGTGAGCGTCCAGCTCCTCGACGAGGACGGCAAGGTCATCCAGACCCTCGACACCGACGCGGACGGCAACTACGCCTTCCAGCACCTGCCCGACGGCAAGTACACCGTCAAGGTTGTGCGCTCCTCGTCCATCAAGGACTACGACCAGACCGAGGACCCCGACGCCACCATCGACGACACCTCCGCGGTGTACACGATGGGCCCGGAGAACTCCCTGCAGGAAAAGGTCAACTTCGGCTACGTCCCGGACTACTCGATCGCCGGTCGCGTCTACCGCGACTCCGACAAGTCCGGCTCCTACACCGACGGTGAAGAGACCTTCTCCGGCGTGACGGTCGACCTGCTCGACAAGGACGGCAACGTCGTGGCCACCACGACGACCGACAAGGACGGCAACTACTCCTTCGAGAAGCTGCCCGCCGGCACCTACCGCGTCAAGGTCCACCCGGACGGCGACCTCGCCGGCCTCGACCAGACCGAGGACCCGGACGGCATCGCCGACTCCATGTCCGGTGAGATCACGATCGGCTTCGACAACCAGAAGGTCACCGGCGTGAACTTCGGTTACGTCGCGCCCGACGTCCCGGCCACCAAGCCGAAGAAGGGCCTCGCCCGCACCGGCTTCGACGGCCTGATCGGCGGTGCTGGCCTGGGAGCGGCCGTCGTTGGCGGCATGTTCCTGTGGATGCGTCGCCGTCGCTAGGACTGAGGATCATTCGGCCTGAGCCTCGACGAGGCAGTGGCTGAGTGAGGGGCGGGTACTTCGGTACCCGCCCCTTTGGCGTACCCGGGTGCCTGCTGGGCCGGGCTGCTTGGTGTGCCAGTGGGCGGCGGCCCGCCCGCGAGCCGTCCGCGCCGCGAGCTTCGCTCGGTGCGTCGTCTCGAAGCCCGGCCAGGCCCCGCCGCCACCCACCGGCACCGCAGCCAGGCCCTCCGGACCCTCCGGCGCCCTCCACACCAGTGGTGCCTGGTGTGCTGATGGGCGCGGCGCGTCGTCTCGAAGCCCGGCCAGGCCCCGCCACCGCCCACGGGCACCGCGGCCAGGCCCCGCCACCGCAGCCAGGCCTCACCCCGCCCACGCCATAGTAATTTCGCATGCAATTCCCCTCCGGCATCGTGCTAGTCCGTATCGATCTGCGATGCTGCGTCACTTGTGTTTTTGAATTGCATGCGAAATTGTCTGGCGCTGGCCCTGGCCCTGGCACCAACGCGAGCGCAGCATCCCGGTCCTGCGTTTTCTCGGTGCCCTCCACGCCGGTGGCGATGGGGGTTTTGCGCCATGCGAAGCCCTCTGGCGGTGTGTCGTCGGCGTGTCGGAGGCTTGGATGGCGCAATTCTCCCCGATCGGTGGAGCTGGATCTGCATCTGATGCTGATGTAACGCCCAAACTACAGACCACCTCGGTGAAAAACGCTGAAAATGGGCTGTTATTGGCGAAGTGGTCTGCGATTTGGGCACAACGGCGTTTTGGCGTGGTGTGTTGCGCGCATGTGGGCCCCTAAACATGCGCGTTAACACCTTGAACAGCGCACGCAGAAGCGCCCGGGACCAGTCGGTCCCGGGCGCCCCCGCAACAATTGAGCTCCGATAACTAGCGGAACAACTTCAGGGCGTTGGGCCCAATCATGAACGGCTCCAAGATCATCGACGAGCCGAGACCCACGCTGAAGCCGGCGAGCACGTCGGTGACCCAGTGGACGCCCAGGTACAGGCGCGTCACGCAGATGAACACGATGAGCGTCAGCGCCGCGGCCCACAGCAGGTAGCGCAGACGGCGGCCGAGGCGCGTCGTCGTCAGGACCAGCACCAGGGACACGAACAGCGCGGTCACGGCCGTCGCGTGACCCGATGGGAACGAGTAGCCGTCCTCGGTGATCAGGCGTAGCGCCTCCTCGGGACGGGGACGCTCGTACAGGTGCTTGATGATGAAGCTGTTTGCGGCCGAAAACACCACGGAACACAGGATGTACAGGGCATTCATGACCTTCTTGATGAACCACCACACGGCGCCCGCCACGACCAGCGCCACGACGACCGCGCGCTTGGGGTCGAAGAGCCACGACGCACCCGTCATGAACGAGTTCATCGCCGGCGTGCGCGACGCGACGAAGTCAGACCACACCGTGGTGTCGATTGGCAGGGGACTCGTGATGAATCCGCCCGCGACGGCGACAGCCGCGACGAGGAGAAACCCGATGATCACGGGGGGAGTCAGAAGGCGACGAGCAATCATAGTGAAATCCTACCGTAGTGTCAGTCGTTGGCGCCGTACTCGTAGACCCAGCGCCCGGCTCGGCGTGAGAAGCGTGAATGCTCCCGCATCTGCCCGGATTCGCCAGTCGATACGTCCCGCCACGAGGCCACGAACGTCACGGTGCCCTCCTCGTCGGAAGGACCCCCGGCCTCGGCCCCCAGGATCTGCAAACCCGTCCACTGCGTCCCCTCCACCCAGTAGGGGGGAGCGGGGCGCGTGCGCGGGTGCCATGTGCGGAACAGGTAGTCCTCGTCGCGCAGCGCGAACGCCGTGTAGCGCGAACGCATGAGCGCCTCGGCGGTCGGAGCCACCTCGCCGTCCAGGTAGCGCCCGCAGCACTGCGCCAGCATCGCTCCCGACCCGCACGGGCAGGTACGAGGCCGGGGCGCGCCAGCGCTCGCAGCGCCGGGAGCAGCGGGGGAGGAGGTCACGCCTGGTCGCCCAGGGACGCCAGCCAGCGCTCCGCATCCAGGGCCGCACGGCAGCCGGAGCCGGCCGCCGTGATGGCCTGACGGTACGTGTGGTCCACGGCGTCACCGCACGCGAAGACGCCCGCGACGGACGTGCGCGTCGACGGTTCGTCGACCGTGATGTAGCCGGCCTCGTCGAGGGCAACCTGGCCGCGCAGGAAGCCCGTGCGGGGCAGGTGTCCGATCGCGACGAACACGCCGTCCACGGCGATCTCACGCGTGGAGCCATCCACCGTGGAGGTAAGGCGCAGGCCGGTGACGGCCTCGTCGCCCAGGACCTCCTCGACGGTCGCGTTCCACTCGAAGGAGATCTTCGGGTTGTTCAGGGCGCGCTCGGCCATGACGCGCGAGGCGCGCAGGGCGTCGCGGCGGTGCACGACGACGACCTCGGACGCGAAGTTCGTCAGGAAGGTGGCCTCCTCCATCGCGGAGTCGCCGCCGCCGATGACGGCCAGGCGACGATCCTTGAAGAAGAAGCCGTCGCAGGTCGCGCAGTAGGAGACGCCGCGGCCGGAGAACTCGTCCTCGCCGGGCACGTTCATGTGACGGTACTCCGAGCCGGTGGCCAGGATGACGGCACGCGCGTAGAAGACCTCGTCCTCGGTCGCCACGGCCTTCACGTCACCCTCGAGGTTGACGGCGATGACGTCCTCGTAGCGAATGTCCGCGCCGAACTTCTCGGCCTGCTCGCGCATGTTGTCCATGAGCTCGGGGCCCTGAATGCCCTCCGGGAAACCGGGGAAGTTCTCGACCTCGGTCGTGTTCATGAGCGCGCCACCCGCGGCCAGCTGACCGGCCAGCACGATGGGGGCGAGGCCGGCGCGGGCCGTGTAGACCGCAGCCGTGTAGCCGGCGGGGCCCGAGCCGACGATGACGACATCGTGGACGGTGGCGCCCTCGGGAACATCAGCCGACGGGACCTGGACCTCGACGGCCTCGGGGGTCGAATCGGTGTTTTCGGCCGTCACAAGGCCTGGAATCGTCACGAAAGACATGCGTACCCTCCTTAGGGTTACTGAACGGTGAGTTCGGAGATCCACGCCCAGTTGCGGCCGTCCTGGCCCTTGGGCATCGAACGGAACTGCAGCGCAATCGAGTCGGTTTCGACAGGTGTCGGGAGCTGAATTGTGGTCGTCGGAGACAACGCAGAAGTGGCCAGCTCTGTTCCACCGCGCGGGTTCGAGGGATCCGTGACGTTACGCACGACAATCTCGCCGCCGGAGGTGGCCGGGTCCATGGTGAGCGTGACCGAGGAGATGGTGGCCTTCTGCTGGAGCTTGACAACGATCGTCACGGAGGTCTCGTCGCGGAACTGGTTGTTGTCGAACCAGCGCGACGACCAGGACGTCGACGGGTTCGAATCGATCATGTTGATCGCGCGGTCCGGGTGGTCGCCGTCGTCGTTGTTCCACGACAGGACCTGAACCGAGGAGATCACGGGCGTCACGGATTCCGCCGGGGGAGGCGTTGTGGTGAGCGCGGGGGCGGGCTCTTCGCCGGACTCCTGCGCGGCCACGCCGTTACGCAGGGACTGGCCGAGATCCAGGTCGGTGACCGGTCGCGTCGCCATCCACGGACCCCAGATCGCGCCGAAGAGGAACAGAACGACGCCGAAGATGAGTGCGGGTCGCGTCGGATCGATCAGCTTGGCGGAACGCTCGGGCTTGGCTTCCTCCTCCTCGGACGAGGCCGGGGCGGGCTGTGCGGGTGCCGCGGGGATCGGGGGAATGGAGTCCATGACCTCGGTCGGATCCTCGGCGGGAGGGGCGGGGATCGCCGAATCGACTGCTGCATGCACGCGGGGAATCTGGTGCGTCACGGGAGCGTCAGCGAGAGGTTCGGGGTGCGGGTAGTCCGCGGGGTTAACCTCGCCGTCGCGCTCGTAGCTGTTGGTCGCGGGGGCCGGCGGCGGGGGAGCCAACGGGAAGGACGCGGATGCAACCTCGGCGCTGTCCGTGGCATCGGTGACGGGCTCGACGCCCAGGGCGGCGAGGGACTCCGCCATCGACGTTCCATTGGGCGCCGGGATGGGATCCTCGTCGGGCGCGGGGATCGGGTCCTCGTCGGGCGCCGGGATCGCCTGCGCATCGGCAATGGCGTCGACTGTGGGGCCAGCAATGGCCTCAGCGACGAGAGGATTCTCGACGGGAGCCTGCGTCGCGGGACCGAACGCAGGGACGTCGGTGGGAGCGGGAATCGGCGGAACATCAAGCGATTCATCGCTCGACGGGGCGGGAGGCGCCGGGGGAGCGGGAATCGGCGAGGCAGCGACCACCTCGTCGAACGACGGCAGTTTCTTCTCGTCGCCGGTGCGTTCGGGCGTGGGAGCCATCGGTTCCTCCGTCTCGTCGGGTGTGTGTCCCGCCATTATCGCAGTTGGTTCGGTGGTCGGAGTGGAAGACGCTGCCAGGATGTTCACCACAGCACCCGGGACACGCAGACGTGTCAGCAGCGGGCGCATCATCACCGCGGACTCACGGGGCGCAGCGAAGCGAAGCACGATGAGGTAGATGAGGCCGGTCACCGCCGAAACGATGGAGAGCTTGACGCCCGCCAGCAGCATGCGTCCCAGCGTCGAGGAGATGTCCGTGTGGATGCCCATGAGCCACAGGACGCCGAATCCGACGAAGCCTGCGACGATCGCTGCGCCCAGGTAGGCGACGTAGGAGCGCAGCAGTCCGGCGCGATCAACGAAGCTATTCTCGCGCGAGACCCACACGACGGCGATGATGCCCTGCGTCAAGCGGCAGGCCGTTTCGCCGAGGGCGGCGGCGACGACCCACCAGCGCGCACCGGTCAGGGCGTACATCGACCAGCCGACGATGACCTGGATGATCGTGGGGCCGATACCCATGAGGAACACGGGCTTGACGTTCTCGTAGGCGAAGAAGACGCGCTGACTCATGAGGACCATGCCGGTGGATGCGACGCCGGGCATGAGAGAGGTCAGGACGAGGGCGTAGCCGGTGACGGCCTCGGGATCCCCGCCCTTGGCCGCCATCGCGATCTCCATCATCGGAACGGAGCCGGCCATCAGCATGGCCGCTGCGACGAGGGTCAGCGAGGTGATTGTGCGCACGCCCAGGTGGTAGCTGTCGGCCACCGCACGGTCATCGCCGTCGGCCACGGCACCTGCCATGCGCGTGAAGATCGCGGTCGTCAGCGACACGGTGATGAGCGACTGGGGCACCATGAAGATCATGAACGCCGTCGAGTAGGCGAGGATGCCGACGACGCCGCCCTGCGCGCCGTTGCGGCCGATGAAGCCGTCAGCCATCGCGGCCAGGTTGTTGGTCGACAGGACGCCGACCTGGGAGACGCCAAGGGTCGCAAACGTCCATCCTGCGACTCGGGGCATCGAGCCGAAAGAGGTACCTCGGAAGTGGAAGTCGGGCTTGAAGGACACGCCCGCCTTGCGCATTGGCCACAGCAGGCACAGGGCCTGGCAGATGACGCCGAGGGTCGCCGATCCTGCGAGGACCCAGAACTGTGCGCCCGTCAGGTCGCCCGCGGGAATACCGCCGTCGGGTGCGCCGCCCCAAATCGCGAGGAATACACCGAGGCCAGCAATGCCGACGACGTTATTAACGACCGGTGCCCACATGTAGGGTCCGAAGATCTCACGAGCATTGAGGAGCTCGCCCAGTAGGTTGTACAGCCCGTAGAAGAAGAGCTGCGGCAGGCACAGCAGCGCGAAGAGGATCGCGAGGTTGCGAATGTCTTCGGTGTAGCCAGCCGCCGTGATCATGACGAGCACGGGTGCCAGTACCATCGTCACGAAGGTGACGAGGAAGAGGAGCGTCCCCGCGAGGGTCAACAGACGGTTGACATAGGTGTCACCGTCGTGGCGACGCTTGATAGCGCCCACGATCTGCGGGACCAGGACCGCGTCAAAGATGCCGGAGGCCAGCAGGTTGAACACGGTGTTGGGCAGCGTGTTCGCCGTCTGGAAGGCCGCGCCCACGCCGCCGGCGGTCGCGCCGACCGCGGCGATCAGCATCGCGTTACGGATAAAGCCGAGGATGCGCGACACCATGGTGCCCGACGCCATGAGCGCCGATGCTCTCAGGATCGATCGGCGAGGCGTGTTCGAGCTCATGGGGTCTCCTTCGTCGTTGCTGTCTCTGTTTCGGTGGTGTCGTTCGCTCGGGCCGATGCCTCGTCGATGCCATCGGTGGCGGGCTCGGCCTCGGTGTCTGCTTGTGTCGTCTCCTGCGCGGATCCGTCGGAGGATGCCTGCGCCTTGCGCGCTGCTCTCTTGCGCAGTGATCGCCTGATGCCGACGAGGAAGAGCAGGCCGAAGAGGGAGGCGATGACCGCGGTGATCGCATCCTCCCACCCGGCGCGCATGCGCACGGTGACGGTACGGGAGTCATCGAGAACGGTGCCGTCCGGGGTCGTCACCTTGTAGGTGACCTCGATGTCGCCGCTGCCGATCGCCCCGACGGGGACCTCGACGGTCGTGGCACCCTGCGCGGCCAGCGTCTGGGAGAGCGCGGGGGTGGCGCGCAGTCGTGGGTCGTCGGGAACGAGGGTGACGTCGACGCGCACCGGCCAGGGCAGGTTGTTGCGCACGAGGACCGGGAAGTTCGCGGACTTGTTGATGAGGTTGACGGCCGAGGAGGGCTCGACGGTCACGGCTGAAAGCATGCCCGTGATCTGGGAGGTCATCGCCGTGGCCGAGTCGAGCTGCTCGGAGGGCGTCAGCTGCGCGGACAGAGCGGGCAGAATCCGGGGCGTGACCGAGTCGTACACGGCCTTGGGGTCATCGGTCGCGTTGGCGAGCGGCTCCAGCATGGTCAGGGACGAGGCCATGGCCGTGATCGCGGTGGACGTGTCGGCGTCGAGCGTGCCCGTGTCGACGGTCTGCCGGTCGACGTCGGTCGGTTCACTGGCGGCCATGTCCGTAAAGGACAGGGGTGAGACCCACCGCGGGGAGAAGAGGGCGTTGACCCGCTTGGTGAGTGACTCGTTGACAGTCGTTCCGCGCGCAGCCGCTGCGAAAATAGTGCGCGACGAGGAGGGACGCTCCCGCACGATGATCGCCGTGATCGCCGTCAGGGCCTGCTCGGCGTCGAGCTCATCACCGCCGGATGCGTTCCACGACAGGATCGAGGCCAGGTCGGCCTGCTGGGCGATTGTGCGCGCCCCGGTTCCGTCGGTTGCCGTCTCGCCCGTCGAAGGGTTGACGTTCACGCGCGCGTACGAGGTGAAGGTGACCTCTTCGGCGGGGGTGAGCGCCGAGGTTGGGGCGATCGTGATCTGGTCGGCAGAGGCGTAGTTCGACAGGAACGCCGTGCCAAAGGTCGTGTCTGCCGGCCATGCGACGTTGCGCAGGATTGTGGGACCCGTGTCGGGTGATGTCGTCGTGGTGCCGCTCTGTCCGGAGGCGCTCGCGGACGGCGAGGGGCTCGGCGTTTCTGTGGCGCTCGCGGACGGTGAGGGGCTCGGCGACGCGGTCGAGGGCGTGGGGGCCACCCATCCGGCCTCGCGCAGGGAGGAGGGGAAGCCCGCGATGGAGTCGGATGCGCGGTCCCAGAAGCCTGCGTTGCCCGACAGGGCGAGGGCGCCGAGGTCGGCGTCGCCCTCGGGCAGGGCAATGAGCTCGTTCGCGGCTCCCATGAGAGCGGACACGAAGGCCTCCGACTGCAGGTCGCGCGAGCGTTGCGCGGGGTCTGTCGCCGTGGGCGCGGGGGTCGGGGTGGGGGAGGAGGACGTGCTCGGTGCGGCCGTGGGTGTGCCGGACTGCCCGGATTCGGCGTCGGACTGATCTGACTGTCCGGATTCGGCGTCGGAGGTGTCGGAATCGGGTGTGGGGCTCGGCGAGGCCGTGGGCTGCGGTCCGCGCGGGATGAGTAGCGGGTCGACGGCGAGCGTGACGCCGGAGGAGGCCGCCAGGTTGAGGACCGCGGAGCGTTCGGCCTGGTCCTGGGTGGCGTTCGAGGAGGTCCAGGGAACTACGGCGCTTACGCGCGAGGCGGAGACCTGGGAGCCGGAGTCCCATACGAGGATTGAGCGGTCCTTGCCGGAGTACTCGCCAGAGTTGGCGGCCACGGTGACGACGCGTGGGCCCCACTCGGTCGCGTCGGTCAAGGGAAGGGAGGACGTGGGGATACGAATCTCGAAGGAGACGGTGGCCCCGCGGGCAACGTCGGTGAGGGAGGAGGTCGCGGCGTGCGTGGCGTCCGGTTCGTCCTCGGTGAGCGCCGTCGTCAGTGCGGCCACCGAGATTGGCGTCTCGTTGGCGACGAACACCTGGAGGGAAATATTTGCGAGTGTCGTGGGTGAGTCGTTTCGGACAGTACCGGAAACAATCACTTCGTTCTCACTGGTGATGATGCGTGGCGACAGTGAGTTGATCGAGATGACGAGGCCGGATGCCTCGGCCGCCGCGCCCATGACCGCGGGACGTGACGCGTCGGCCTGCGAGGTCACGGCGGGCAGCGGAGCGGCCCCGGCCTCGTTCAGACCGAGGCCGAAGGGAAGAGCCATCGCCGCGCACAGGACGCCAGCCGCGAGCGCGCGCCTAGTCACGGCCATCCCGATACAACAGGTCAAGGGCGATGCGCACGATGCGACGCTCGTTGGGGTATGCCAGCTGGCGTGACACGTCGCGCAGCGGCACCCACGCGGCCTCCTCGGCCTCGTGATCCGGATCCCCGTCGACGGAGATCGTGCCGGACTCATACCCCATCAGGTAGTGGTGGACGACCTTGTGAACGCGGCGGTCGTTGCCGGAGAACCAGTAGTCGATCGATGCGAGGTGGCGGATGATGCGCCCGTGGATGCCGGTTTCTTCGGCGACCTCGCGCAGCGCGGCCTGCTGGGGGGTCTCGGAACCCTCGAGGTGGCCCTTGGGCAGGCACCACTCGATGCGACCCGCTCGATTGCGTCGCGCGATCAACGCCGCATAGGGAATTCCGTCACGCACGTCGACGACGATGCCGCCCGCGCTGGTTTCCGCGGAAATCGGCAGGTGAGAGCGGCCAGCGCGCACAGAAGCGGACCGACGCGGGGGTCGTGGCACCCCGCCTCGGCGGTCAACTGGACGTGCAGGCATGACTCCACTTTAGCCGGTGCGCGGCCCCCGGTAGTCGGCCAGGGCGCTTTCCTGGCATGCTTAAGGGCGATGAGTACCCAGTCAACTTCCCCGAATAACGGCCCCGTGACCGCGCAAAACGCCGGAACGACGGACATTCCTACCCTCATGGCGAACGCCACGAGGACCTTTGCGGCGCTCCCGCCCGCGATTATGGAACTCGGCACGATTTTTCACGAGGCCGGGGAGGAGCTCGCGCTCGTCGGCGGGCCCGTGCGCGACGCGTTCCTGGGAGTGACTCCGCACGACTTCGATATGACGACCTCCGCGCGCCCCGAGCGCACCGAGGAGCTCCTGGCGAAGTGGGGCAACGCGACCTGGGACATCGGCAAGGAGTTCGGCACGATCGGCGGTCGCCGCGGCGACCTGGTCGTCGAGGTGACGACCTACCGCACCGATGAGTATGAGATCGGCTCGCGCAAGCCCGAGGTGACCTTCGGCGACACGCTCGAGGGTGACCTGACGCGGCGCGACTTCACGGTCAACGCGATGGCGATGCGCCTGCCGCAGATGGCCCTCGTCGACCCGTGCGGCGGCCTCGCTGACCTCGCGGACGGCAACCTGCGAACCCCCGTGTCCGCCGAGCAGTCCTTCGACGACGACCCGCTGCGCATCATGCGCGCGGCGCGTTTCTCCGCGCAGCTGGGCCTCGACGTCGACATGGACGTCATGAACGCGATGGAGACCATGGCCTCGCGCCTGGAGATCGTCTCCGCAGAGCGCATCCGCGCCGAGCTCGAGCGCCTCATCATCTCGCCCTATCCGCGCCGCGGCATCGAGCTGATGGTGCACACGGGCGTCGCCGACATCGTCCTGCCCGAGGTCGCCGGCCTCGTCTCCACGGTGGACGAGCACAAGCGCCACAAGGACGTCTACGAGCACACCCTCACCGTCGTCGAGCAGGCGATGGACCTGGAGACCGGCCCGGACGGTCCCGTGCCCGCCCCTGACTTCATCCTGCGTTTCGCCGCCCTCATGCACGACGTCGGCAAGCCGGCGACCCGCCGCTTCGAGCCCAACGGCACCGTGTCCTTCCACCACCACGAGATCGTGGGCGCGAAGATGACGCGCAAGCGCATGAAGGCCCTGCACTTCGACAAGGCGACGATCGAGGCCGTCACCACCCTGGTCGCGCTGCACCTGCGCTTCCACGGCTACGGCGAGGCCGCCTGGTCCGACTCTGCAGTGCGCCGCTACGTGGCCGACGCGGGCGACCTCCTCGAACGCCTCCACCGCCTCACGCGCGCGGACTGCACGACCCGCAACCGCCGTAAGGCCAACTACCTGTCCGCCGCCTACGACGATCTCGAGGCGCGCATCGCCGCCCTGCGCGAGCAGGAGGAGTTGGACGCGATCCGCCCCGACCTCGACGGCGACCAGATCATGGAGATCCTCGGGCTGCGCCCCTCGCGCGCCGTGAAGATCGCCCGCGACTACCTGCTCGAGCTGCGCATGGAGCGCGGGCCGCTGGGCGAGGAGGCTGCCCGTCAGGCGCTTCTCGACTGGTGGGCATCGGACGACGTGCGCGCCCTCGCCGAGGAGTACCAGGCCCAGCAGGCCCACTGGGAGGCCAAGGTCGCGGAAAAGAAGGCCCGCAAGGCCGCCGCGAAGGCCGCCCGCGAGGTCCAGGGGCAGTGAGACGGGGCGCGGGGCGACAATCGTCACGCCCGCGCATGGTGCACCCCCGCTCATGCCGCCGTACTCTGGGAATAATTCAACTTTTTGTTAGGAGAGTTATCGCATGAGCACGTTCACCCCCGAGAAGGCATCGGCCGACATCGGCGTGTACGGCCTGGGAGTCATGGGCGCAAACCTCGCCCGCAACCTGGCCCGCAACGGCTACGCGACCGCCGTCTTCAACAGGACCCCGGCTCGCACCGAGAAGCTCATGGCGGAGCACGGCGACGAAGCAACCTTCGTTCCCGCGTCCACGCTGGAAGACTTCATCGCATCCCTGCGCGCACCCCGCGTCGCCATCATGATGGTCCAGGCCGGCCCTTCGACGGACGCCGTCATGGAGCAGCTCGCCGACCTCATGGACGAGGGCGACATCATCGTCGACTGCGGTAACTCCCTGTTCACCGACACGATCCGCCGCGAGAAGTGGGCCGCCGAGCGCGGCCTGCACTTCGTGGGCGCGGGCGTCTCCGGCGGCGAGGAGGGCGCCCTGTGGGGTCCCTCCATCATGCCCGGCGGCACCCCGGCCTCGTACGACCGCCTCGGCCCTATGTTCGAGTCCATCGCCGCCACCTACGACGGCGTCCCCTGCTGCACGTACATCGGCGCGAACGGTGCCGGCCACTTCGTGAAGATGGTGCACAACGGCATCGAGTACGCCGACATGCAGGTCATCGCCGAGGCCTACACCCTCCTGCGTGAGGGCCTGGGCGCCACCCCAGCCGAGATCGCGGACATCTTCGCCGCTTGGAACGAGGGCGAGCTCAACTCCTACCTCATGGAGATCACCGCCGAGGTCCTGCGCCAGGTGGACGCCGAGACCGGCAAGCCCCTCGTCGACCTCATCGTGGACGCCGCCTCGCAGAAGGGCACCGGCAAGTGGACGGTCCAGACCGCCCTCGACCTGGCCGTCCCCGTCACCGCGATCGGCGAGGCGACCTTCGCGCGCGGCGCGTCCTCCGAGCCCGCCCAGCGCGCGGCCGGCCAGGCGCTCGCGGGAAACGCCAGTTCCCTCGTCATCGAGTCGGACGAGGCCCGGGCCGCGTTCATCGAGGACGTGCGCCAGGCGCTGTTCGCCTCCAAGATCGTCGCCTACTCGCAGGGCTTCGACGAGATCGAGGCCGGCGCGAAGGAATACGAGTGGGGCATCGACAAGGGCGCCCTGGCTCGCATCTGGCGCGCGGGCTGCATTATCCGCGCGGCCTTCCTCGACGACATTACCCGCGCCTACGAGGCCGACCCCGACCTGCCGCTGCTGCTGGCCGCCGAGCCGTTCGCGACGCGCTTCCAGGAGTGCACGCCCGCGCTGCGTCGCGTCGTGGCCCAGGCGGCCCTCGCCGGCGTTCCGATTCCGGTGTTCGCCTCGTCCCTGGCCTACTTTGACCAGATCCGCGCGACGCGCCTGCCGGCGGCCCTCATCCAGGGTCAGCGTGACTTCTTCGGCTCCCACACCTACCACCGGGTAGACAAGGAGGGTGTCTTCCACACCCTGTGGGCTGTCGATGGTCGTCCCGAGGAGCAGTGGTCCTGATCTGAGACTGCGGCGGAAGCTGCACGAGGGGGTGGGTGCGTGGCACCCACCCCTTTGTGTTGCAGCCCATACTTTGGGGTTCTTTCAGGAAACCCGGTTAATCTAGGGGTACACCAATCCGCTGAAAGGGCGAATACGTGGCTACTAACAACGGACAGTCTGACTGGAACGACATCATCGAGCCTGGCGGCTCCGGCACGTCAGGGCGGGACTCGCTGCCCTCGCGGCGCGCGGTGCGCGCCGCGGCCGGATCGCATGCATCGCGGAAGGCTGCCAAGGCATCGTCGGCCGGAAAGAAGGGCCCCGCGAAGAAGAGGTTCCGGTGGGCCAAGCGCATCGGCTTCGGAATTCTGACCATCTTCCTGGGTGCTTTTATCGCCGGTATGGCCGTGTTCCTCTACCTTTACAACACGCTGACCGTGCCCGCGCCGGATGACCTGGCGCTCGCGCAGAAGACCACCGTCTACTACGCCGACGGCACGACCGAGATGGGCACGCTGGGCGACATCAACCGTCAGATCATCGATACGACGACGTTGCCCGACTACGTGTCGAAGACGATCGTGGCTTCCGAGGACCGCACGTTCTACACGAACTCGGGTGTTGACCTGAAGGGCATCTTCCGCGCCCTCGTGAACAACCTGCGCGGCGGTGCTCGCCAGGGTGGCTCGACGCTGACCCAGCAGTACGTGGAGCGCTACTACATCGGCGAGACCACGTCCTACACGGGCAAGCTCAAGGAAGCCGTCCTGGCGATCAAGATCAACCGTGAGAAGTCCAAGGACGAGGTTATCGGTGCCTACATGAACACGATCTACTTTGGTCGTGGCGCCTACGGCATCGACGCTGCCGCCCAGGCCTACTTCGGGCACGGCGCCAATCAGCTGACGCTGTCCGAGTCGGCCCTCCTCGCCGCCGTCATCCCCGCGCCTTCCGCGTGGGACCCCGCCGTCAACCCCGATAAGGCGAAGGAGCGCTGGGAGCGCGACCTGAACCTCATGGTCGAGGACGGGTGGATCACGCAGGCCGAGAAGGACGCCGCGGTCTTCCCCGAGACGATCGACCCCGACACGCTCAACAGCGCGTCGATGACCGGAACGACCGGCTACCTGATGGCTCAGGTGAAGTCGGAGTTGCTCGCCTCCGGCCAGTTCGACGAGGACAAGATCAGCCAGGGTGGTCTGCGCATTACCTCGACGATTGTCAAGGAACACCAGGACCAGGCCGTCGCGGCCGCTGAGGGCATGAATGAGGTCGAGGGCTGGGATCCGACGCACCAGCACGTCGCCCTGTCCTCCATGGATCCGGCCACTGGCGAGATCCTCGCCGAGTACGCGGGCGCGGATTACGAGAAGCGCCAGCAGAACGCTGTCACGCAGGATATCGCGATGGCCGGCTCGTCCTTCAAGCCCTTCGCCCTGCTGGCGAACGCGCGCCTGGGTGGCACGGTCTACGACACGTACTCGGGCAAGTCCCCGCAGTATTTCCGAGGCATGGGCACCCCCGTCTACAACGACGGCGGCTACTCCTTCGGTAACGTCACCCTCGTGAAGGCGACCGCCTACTCGATGAACACGGTGTTTGTGGGCCTCAACGACGATGTCGAGCCGGAGAACACGCTCAAGGCCGCCATCGACGCGGGTATCCCCGAGGATACGGTCGGCCTGAACGATGAGCTCCTCAACGTCCTGGGCCCCTCCTCGCCGCACAACATCGACCTGACGACCGCCTACTCGACGATCGCGAACGGTGGCGAGCGCGTCACCGCCCACATCGTCAAGAAGGTCGAAGACTCGAATAACAAGCTGCTCTACAGCGGCGACGTGGCTCCTAAGCGCGTCTTCGAGGTCGAGGAAGTCTCCTCGATCATGCCGGCCCTCGAGGCCGTCACGACGGGCGAGGGTACGGCCAACCGCGTGGATGCCTCGATCGCGCGACTGACGACAGCCGGCAAGACCGGTACCTCCTCGGACCAGCTTTCTGCGCAGTTCGTGGGCTTCGTGCCCGGCATGGTCACCGCCGTGTCGATGTACCAGTCCGACGACGCGGGCAACTCCGTGCCTCTCGACGACATCGGCGGACTTGGACAGTTCCACGGCGGCGACTGGCCGGTCGACGTGTGGATCGACTACATGAAGCCGGCAACCGCGAACCTCCCGGGCGACGACTTCCCGTGGAAGGTCGAGTCTAACCGCAAGGTGCACAATAACGCGCCCACGCCCGCGCCGAGCGCGACCACCGAGGCCCCGCAGTCCGCTGCCGAGCCCACCGAGACACCTACCCCCACCGAGACGCCCTCCGCCGAACCCACCGAGAATTCTCAGAATGGTGGCAACGGTTCCAATAACGGGAACAACGGCAACGGGAACGGTGGCAACGGTTCCAACAACGGGAACAACGGCAACGGTTCCAACAACGGCAATGGCGGGAACAATAACGGCGGCAACAACAATGGCGGCAACAACAATGGCGGTCGAAGAAACTAGCCGCGCGTCCTAGCGCCGAGCTGCGGGCCCCGAGGAGCATCCTCGGGGCCCGCAGTGCGTTCACTGCGGGAGTATGCGTATGCGGATAGGAAACGACGATGCGGATAGGTTACGAACATCTGGATAGGTTACGAACATCTGGATAGGTTACGAACATCTGGATAGGTTAATAACCTATCCACAAGCGAATAACCTATCCGGATGCGCACAACCTATCCGGATGCGCACAACCTATCCGCGTGTGAGCGTCTGCGCTCCCACCATGTGCCCTCCGTTGCCGCGCTCCTGAGGGGACAAGCAGTGACGTGTCGTAGACGAACGTCAGATCTTGCATGCACAGCAAAAGGGGTGGCCCCCGCTCGAATGAGCGGGGGCCACCCCTTCAGCATTCAACCGATGCGTGAAGCCTTCACTTCGCGGCGGAAACGCGGACCTTGAGGTTCGCGGACACCTCGGGGTGCAGGCCGACGGTCACCGTGTAGTCGCCAACGGCCTTGATGGGCGAGGCGATGATGACGCGACGACGATCGATGGTCTGGCCCAGCTGCTCCTTGACCGCGTCAGCGATCGCAGCAGCGGAGACGGCGCCGAACAGGCGGCCGGAGTTGCCAACCTTGCCGGAGATCTCGACAACGGCACCCTGGAGGGCGTCGCGCACGGCGCGAGCGTCGTCGATCGTGGCGATCTCGTGGCGGCGACGAGCAGCGGCGATCTGGTCGATCTGCTTCTGCGCGCCGGCGGTCCACTTGGCGGCGAAGCCGCGGGGGACCAGGTAGTTGCGGGCGTAGCCAGCCTTGACCTCGACGACCTCGCCGGCGTGGCCGAGGTTGGGGACGTCGTGGGTGAGGATCAGTTTCGTGGTAGCCATATCAGCTGTGTCCTTCCCTTATCAGCGGCCGGTCGTGGAGTAGGGCAGCAGAGCCATCTCACGCGCGTTCTTGACGGCGCGAGCGATCTTGCGCTGCTCCTGCGTGGAAACACCGGTCACGCGACGGGCGCGGATCTTGCCGCGGTCCGAGATGAACTTACGCAGCAGAGCGGTGTCCTTGTAGTCGATCTTGTCGATCTTGGCCGACTTCAGCGGGTTGGCCTTCTTCTTGATGGGCTTGTTGCGAAGTTGGGGCTTCGCCATGATGGTCTCCTAGTGAATCCGGGCGGACTGTGCCGCCCCAAGCGTGTTGTCTTCGACGTGGCGCTATCCGGCGTAGGTGCCGGGGCGCGCGACTTTAGAACGGGGGCTCGTCGCCGAAGGAGGTGGCGCCGCCAGCGGGGGCGGAACGCCACGGGTCCTCGGGGGAGCCGCCGGTCGGTGCGCCGTAGTTGGCGCCACCCTGGCCGTATCCACCCTGGCCGCCGCCGTAACCGCCGCCCTGCTGGGGCGCGCCCTGCTGGCCGCGGTTGTCGGACTGGTAGCCGCCGCCACCGGAGGGGGCGGTGCGGGTGACCTGCGCGCGTGCGCGGCGCAGGGAGGGGCCGACCTCGTCGACCTGCAGCTCAACGACCGTGCGACGTTCACCCTGCTGGGTGTCGTACGAGCGCTGGGTGAGGCGACCCTGAACGATGACGCGCATGCCCTTACGCAGCGACTCGGCGACGTTCTCAGCGGTCTCGCGCCACACGGAGCAGCGCATGAAGAGGGTGTCGCCGTCGCGCCACTCACCGGCGTTACGGTCGTAGGTTCGGGGGGTGGAGGCCACCGTGAAATCGGCGACCGCGGCACCGGACTGCGTCCAACGCAGTTCGGGGTCAGCGGTCAGGTTACCGATGACAGTGATGACGGTATCTCCGGCCATGTCGGCTCCTCGGGCTTAGAGGGTGTGGTGTCGGCTCAGTGAGCGTCGGGGCGCAGGAGCTTCGTACGGAGAATGGTCTCGTCGATGCCCATGCGGCGGTTGATCTCGAGAGCGACCTCGGGGGTCGTGGTCATGTCGATGACGACGTAGATGCCCTCAGAACGCTTGAGGATGTCGTAAGCAAGGCGGCGCTTGCCCCAGACGTCAACGTTCTCGACGGATCCGCCGTTGGCAGCCACGGGTGCCAGGTACTTCTCCATCATGGGGGCGACGGTGCGCTCGTCGATCGAAGGATCGAGGATCACCATCAGTTCGTAGTTACGCACGTTGGTTCCCACCTCCTATGGTCTTTACGGTCACGGACGGTCCGTGACAGGAGGGCGTTGCGTATGGCCCGTGAGGGCCTGCTGGACCGGCCGCGGGTGCGGATAGTCCAGCTACCCACTTTACACGGGTGGCAGCGTCTTCGCTAGGGCGTTTCCGGTCACGATTGGGCTCCTCGGAACGAGGCGTGGGCTCGCCCCGCCGGGACGCCGACCCCCGCGCGAAACCGCGGGTGGGGACGAGGCCGGCCCCGGCCTCGTCGATCGGCTACAGAGAGCGGGCACCGAGCCCGTTGGTGAGGGCCCGCATGCCCGTGTAGACGGCCGAGTAGGCGAGCCAGACCATCGCGAGGGCGAGGGAGGGGCGTGCCGTGAGCGTGGCGGAGTGGGCGATGACCCACAGGAGGGGCGCGTAGACGACAAGGTTGACGATGCCGGCGACGGCCAGGTAGCGGCCTCGGCCCGCGCCGATGAGGACGCCGTCGAGGAGGAAGACGTAGCCTGCGATGGGCTGGAAGAGTGCGCCGACGATGATGGCGACGGTCGCGTAGTCGATGACGGTCTGGTCGGTCGTGAAGATGCGGGTAATCCAGGGCGCGGTGATCGCCAGAGCGACGCCGACGGCGACGCCGAAGCCGATGCCCCAGCGTGAGAGGGTGCGCAGGAGGGGGCGCATGGCGCCGCGCTCTCCGGTGCCGGTTGTGAATCCGGCGAGCGCCTGGGCGGCGATCGCGAGGGCGTCGAGCACGTACGCGGCGAAGGACCACAGGGTCCACACGATCTGGTGAGCGGCCAGGGCCTGGGTGGAGATCGCGGTGACCGCGCTCAGGGTCGCGAGGAGGGCGACGCGCAGTGCGAGGGTGCGCACGAGCAGAGGCGCTCCCTCGAGTGCCGCGCCGAACAGGCCGTGCGTGGAGGGGCGCAGGCTCACGCCCTCGCGCCGGGCCGCTCGCACGATCATCCACCCGAGGAACGCCGCCATCAGCGTCTGGGTGATCGCGGTGCCCAGGCCTGAACCCGCCACCCCCAGGCCGAGGGGATACATGAGCACCCAGTTGGCCACCGCGTTGAAGGCCGCGCCCACGGACGCTGCGACCAAGGGAGTGCGCGTGTCCTGCAGCCCGCGCAGGGTGCCCGTGGCCGCCAGGACGACGAACATGCCGACGAGGCCGGGCGCGGAGGCGCGCAGGTAGGCCAGGGCGTGCGGCATGGTGGCCGCGTCGGCCCCTAGCCAGGTGAGCAGGGGAGAAGCGAAGACGGCCAGGAGGATCGCGGCGAGGGCGCCAAGGCCTCCCGCCAGCCACATGGCCTCGACCCCCGAGCGGATCGCACGGTCGCGTCGCCCGGCCCCCAGGTGCCGGCCCGCCAGGGAGGTCGTCGAGTAGGCGAGGAAGATGAAGAGCCCGACCGCCGTGTTCAGCACGGTTGACGCGATGCCCAGGCCCGCCAGCTGCGGGGTTCCCAGATGGCCCACCATCGTGGAGTCGATGACGGTGAACAGAGGCTCCGCAATGAGGGCCCCCAGAGAGGGCAGCGCGAGCGCCAGGATCATCCGCGTGGTGATCGTCGGGGCCGACGAGGCCGGGTCCCCCTCACGCTTCGCGGGTGAGGTCGGGTCGCTGGGTCCCTGTGTGCTCGTCATGACACTCCGATTCTTTTCCACAATGTGTGCACAGGCCTGTGGAAAGCCGTACATTGGGAAATTCTAGATGGCTCAATGAATGACAATGATGTGACTGTGATGAGGATATCTGCCCTGACAGATCGGTCATTTCGCGTTGTACACAGGCGTCGTCGGCGTTGTGCACAGGTTATCCACAATATGTGCACATGCCCGTGCACAGCGCCGGTCGCGCGATCGCCTACAACGCGTTAGTCTTCGCCTGAAGGCTCTCTATCCACAGGGCTTCAGGCCGCGCTCGCGGCACTCAGCCCGGCCCCGGCCTCGTCCCTATACGACCGCGCACCCGAGAGGATCACGATGTCCGACGACCAGTTCGACCGCGTCCCCCCGCAGGACATCGACGCGGAGATGAGCGTCCTCGGATCGATGATGCTGACGACCGAGGCCGCCAACGTCGTCTCCGAGATGCTGCGCGGGCAGGACTTCTACCAGCCCAGCCACGAGACGATCTTCGACACCATCGTCGAACTCAACGGCCGCGCAGAACCCGCCGACGCGATCACCGTCGCCGGCGAACTCAAGCGCGCGGGCGTCCTGTCGAAGGTGGGCGGCGCAGCCTACCTGCACACCCTCATCGCCTCCGTGCCCACCGCCGCGAACGCCGCCTACTACGCGCGCATCGTGCGCGAACGCGCCATCATGCGCCGCCTCGTCACCGCGGGAACGCGCGTCGTCCAGCTCGGCTACGCGGACGCGGGCGGCGACGTCGACGAGATCGTCGACCAAGCCCAGGCCGAGGTCTACGCCGTCTCCGACGGGCGCGAAACCACAGACTACGTCTCCATGACGCAGATGAGCTCGGACATCCTCAACGCGCTCGAAGACATCGAGAAGAACCAGGGCAAGCTCAACGGCGTGCCCACCGGCTTCACCGACCTCGACGAACTCACCCAGGGCCTGCACGGCGGCCAGATGATCATCGTCGCCGCCCGACCCGCCATGGGTAAGTCCACGCTCGCCCTGGATTTCTGCCGATCGGCGTCCATGAAGCACGGCATCACGTCGCTGATCTTCTCCCTGGAAATGAGCTCGCAGGAAATCGCGATGCGTATGCTCTCCGCCGAGTCCGGCGTGCGCCTGTCCAAGATGCAGGCCGGCAAAATGAGCGACGTCGACTGGCGCAAGGTCGCCGAAACCACCTCGCGCATGAGCGAGGCACCCCTGTACGTCGACGACTCCGCGAACATCACCATCTCCGAGATCCGCTCGAAGTGCCGCCGCCTCAAGCAGCAGGAAAACCTGGGCCTCGTCGTCATCGACTACCTCCAGCTCATGACGAGCGGCCGCCAGGTCGAGTCGCGTCAGCAGGAAGTCTCCGCGATGTCGCGAAACCTCAAGCTCCTGGCCAAGGACCTCGACATTCCGGTCATCGCCGTCGCGCAGCTGAACCGTAACTCTGAGGGCCGCACCGACCGCAAGCCCATGATGAGCGACCTGCGCGAATCCGGCTCGCTCGAGCAGGACGCCGACATCATTATCCTGCTGCACCGCCCCGACTACTACGACAAGGAAGACCGCCCCGGCGAGGCTGACATCATCGTCGCCAAGCACCGCGCCGGCGCGACCGCGACCGTCACCGCCCTCTTCCAGGGCGACATGGCGCGCTTTGTCAACTACACGGGACGCCCGGAACCCGGCGGCGGCGGAGAGTAAAGGCGCTTTGCCCGGGCCCGGTGTTCTGGGCGCCGCTTGTGCTTTGTGGGGCCGGGCTGCTGGTTGTGCCCGTGGGCGGCGGCCCGCCCGCGAGCCGTCCGCGCCGCGAGCTTCGCTCGGCGCGTCGTCTCGAAGCCCGGCCAGGCCCCGCCGCCGCCCACGGGCACCGCAGCCTGGCTCACTTCATATCCGGGCCATTGCACCCTCATTGCTGAGTCCACAATCAATTTCGCATGCAATTCCCTCACAGTTCTTTCAAACCATGAATTTTGATTGTTGGTATTCCAACGTTTTCAGACGTTGTTGAAACTTCTTTCAATCGAATTGCATGCGAGTTTTCTGAGGCCTGGTCCTGCTGTGACCTTCCGGCTCCGCGGTTAGGCTCTGCGTCTCGAGGTGTGCTTGGTTCCTCCGGTGTCCGCCACGCTGGGGGTGCTTCGAGGGGTTGTATGAAAGAAATATCGCCCCTGCGTAGCACTGTATGGTCGTGTGGGGTGTCTCTGTGAAAGAAATATCGCCCCAGCACGGTGAAAATGGTCGGAAATTGGGCATTTTGGGTGTGTGTGGGCGATGAAAATTTCATGATGGCCCGATCTATGCCGTGCAGGGGTGGAAAATGTTTCATCTGGGGTGCCGGATCCGCGTGCAGGGGTGGAAAATGTTTCATCTGGGGTGCCGGATCCCCGTGCGGGGGTGGTTTTTCTTTCGCTTCTTGGTTCTGTGAGGCAGCACTGACGCCCACTATGCGCCGCGCGGTGCGAGCCTCAGTGTACGGTGCGGACCTCACCGAGAGGGCGACACAAAACTGTGCGCGGTACCGTCCTCGCTGCCCGTTGTTGCTCGCGTCCCCGGCCTCAGTCCTGGTGCCCCGTGCGCGCCAGGCGCTTGGCGCGCACGGAGGAAAGTAGCCAGTCGGCGCTCAGGCAGCTCAGCGCCACCCACACGACGCCCATTGCGATCCAGCGGAACGTGGGTACGGTCTCGTGGAAGATGAACACTGCGACGAGGAGCTGCAGGGTGGGCCCCAGGTACTGCAGGAAGCCCATCGTCCCCAGGGTCAGGCCCCTTGCTGCCGAGGCGAACATGATGAGGGGGATCATCGTCAACGCACCCGCGCCCACCAGGAGCGCCAGGTGAATTACCCAGGACACCCCAGAGTCGTCGGATGAGGCGATCGTGTGGAAAGACGTCGAGGATGTGGCCGCCAGGTAGGCGTAGTAGCCGAGCAGGACGGGCGAGACCGCGGCCGTCTCGATCGCCATGCCCGCCAGCGGGTCGACGCGTGCGGCCACGTCCTTCTTCACGAGGGAATACAGGCCGAACGTCAGAGCGAGCGTGAGCGAGACGATAGGTACCGAACGCTGGCCGATCACGAGGATGACGACGGCGACGACGCCGAGGGCCAGGGCCACTTTCTGGATTGGGGTGACGCGCTCGCGCAGCACGATGAGGCCCAGCGCGATCGTCACGAGGGGATTGATGAAGTAGCCGACCGCCGCATCAGTTGTGTGGCCGGCGAGGACCGCGTACACGTACACCGACCAGTTGACGACGACGAGCGCGCCCGCGACCGCGAGGCGCCACAGGGCTCCCCGGTCGGCGATCAGCGCGCGGATCTTCCCCAGCGAACCCGTCACAGCGAGTGCGACCAGGCAGAAGAACAGGCCCCACACCGCGCGGTGGACGATCACCTCGACGGCGCCGGCGGGGGAGAGCAGCGAGAAGTACAGGGGGAAGAAACCCCAGATCACGTAGCAGGAAACGCCGAGGGCGAGTGCGCGTGGTTCGTTCTTCTGGGTGCTCATGCACCCAGTGTATGAACATTGTGTGGGCAGACGCCGCCGCGGGAACGGCTGTGATCACCTGGCGAGAAAGCGTGAGGGGTCGCGTCGTCCCCCGAGATCAGGGCGGTCTCGTCGATGCCGAGGACCACGCCGAGGGCCTCCAGGTAGCGTTCCTGCTGGCTCTCCTCGCCGGCCCGGCGCGCCATGACGGTCGGGTTGTGGATGAGGCGCGCGGCCAGGTGACGCAGTGCTCGGGCTGCGTCGTCCGTCGAGAGGGGATCCTCGCCGAGGCGATCGATCTCCTCCTCAACGATGCGGAAAACGCGTGAGCGCAGGTGCCGCACGACCGGGTCCATGGATCGGGCGCCGAGGCCGCGCTCGAAGGAGGAGACCTCCTCGTCGATGATGGCGCGGGCGCGCGTCAGCGCGTCAGCATCGGCTGCCGGGACCGAGGCCTGGATGGTCGGCAGGTCGATGAGCGTGACGTTCGGGAGTGAGGCGACGGAGCTTTCGGTGTCGCGCATGAGGGCGAGGTCCAGGACCACGGTGTGCCCGGCCTGGGCGGCCATGTCGCGCGTCAGGACGGGGCTTCCCAGCCCTCGGCATGTCACCACGAGGTCGGCGCGCTTCAGAGCAGAGGGCAGGTCTGCGGCATCAACCCAGCCGATGCCTCGCCCTTCGGCGAATTCGCGTGCGCGCCCAGACGTCGAGTAGACGGACACGTCCGATGCGCCGAGCGCGTGCAGGGCGCTGACGGTCGCGCCCGCGTAGGCGCCCGTGCCGACGATGAGCACGCGCGTGTCCACCCACGGTCCCAGGTGAGCCGCAGCCATGTCGAGGCCGACGGCGACGACGGATCGTCCAGCCCCGGCCAGTCCGGTCTCGGTTGCGACGCGGCGGGAGGTCGCCGAGGCCCGTTCGGCGGCGCGCCCCAGGTCGCAGCTGAGGGTCCCGTCCTCCCAGGCCGTGCGCGCGGCGCGTCGCATCTGCCCCGCGATTTCGCGCTCGCCGATGACCATGGATTCCAGTCCCGCCGCAGTCGAAAACAGATCGACGAGGCCGTCGCGACCCCACAGGTGACGCAGGTGCACGTCCTCGCGCTGTGCGTGCGAGGCCTGGGCGAGCTCGCGCTCGACCGCGTCCTTGAGCGCGTGGGGGTCGGCCGAGGCCGGGGCGTCGACGTAGATGGTGACGCGATTGCAGGTGCGCAGGACCATGACTCCGCGCGCGTTCGGCAGCGAGCGCGTGAGGGTGGGACCCAGATCGTCCGCGCTGGAGAGCCGGGCGATGTCATCGAGGGGGGTGTAGCGGTGGTCCGCGGAGAGCACATGAATAGTCACAACGCGTCCATTTAAGGGCACGCGGGTAGCGCGAGCAGAGTAGCGAAGCTATTTATGTTGGTGACGCCGTGTCATTTTGGAATGTCGGTGAAATAAATGGCTCTCTCCCGCGGATAAATGGATATAAAGGCACGCAAAATCAAGCTTTTGCGGCGTGTGAGAAATTGTCTTGAACTAAACTGGAAAACGACGGAAATGCGCGAATTAACGCATGAAAACATCATTAAATTAAGGGAGACACATGACGACGCCCCCGCTGATTGCCGCCCTGACCGGGCAACGCGGGCCCATCCCCGTGTGGTTCATGCGTCAGGCCGGACGCTCCCTGCCTGAGTACCGCGAGCTGCGCGCCGACGTCGGCCTGCCCATGCTCGAGGCCTGCCTGCGCCCCGACGTGGCCGCCGAGGCAACGGTGCAGCCCGTGCGGCGCCACGGCGTGGATGCGGGCATCTTCTTTTCGGACATCATGGTCCCCCTGCGCCTGGCCGGGGTGGGTGTCGAGATTGAGTCGGGCGTCGGCCCCGTCCTCGATCATCCCTATCGCACGCGCGAGAGTATCGACGAGCTCCTGAGTCATCGGTATGGGGAGGGGTCGTGGACCGATTCCACCGGGCGTACGCGCGACTGTGCCGAGGGAGCCCAGTCCGTGCGCGACGGCGTCGCAACGGCGGTGCGCGAGCTGGGCTCCACGCCGCTCATTGGATTCGGCGGCGCCCCCTTCACCCTGGCCGCGTACATGGTCGAGGGACGCCCCTCCCGCGACCACATGGCTGCGCGCTCGCTCGCGGCGTCGGACCCGGGCGCGTGGGATGCTCTCATGACCTGGTGTGCGCGGGTCAGTGCCGACTTCATCACCGATCAGATCGAGGCCGGCGCCAGCGCCGCGCAGCTCTTCGACTCGTGGGTAGGGTCCCTCTCGCCTCGTACCTATAGGGAATCTGTCGCGCCGTATTCGCGCATGGTTGCGCAGCGCGTCGCCGGCGTCGTCAGTCCGGTGACCGGTGAGTGCGCTCCGCTCATCCACTTCGGGACGGGCAGCGCGCCGATCCTGTCCGATATGGCCGAGGTCGGTGCCGACTGCGTGGGCGTGGACTGGAAGACGGACCTGTCGTGGGCCATCGCGCAGGTGCCCGGGAAGGCCGTGCAGGGGAATTTGGACCCCGCACTACTTCAGGCCCCGTGGCACGTTATCGAACAGGTTGTTCGAGATATTCTCGACGCTGGGCGCTCCGCCCCAGGCCACGTCTTCAACCTTGGGCACGGCGTGCCACCCACGACCAACCCGGACGTGCTGACGCGCATCGTCGAGCTGGTGCACGAGCTGGGTGACGAACGATGAACCCCCTGGAGGCCATCCCCACCCACCCCGGCGCGGTCGTCGTCGGCGGTGGCATCGCTGGCCTCGTGAGCGCGTGGGAACTGGCCCGCGCGGGCGTGCGTCCCCTCCTGATTGAGGCGCGCGGCTACCTGGGCGGCCTCATCGCCCGGGGCACGGTCGGCGGGGCGAGCGTGGACCTGGGTGCGGAGACATACGTCGTGCGCGGCACCGACACCTCGTCGATCGTGGAGGCCCTGGGGCTGACCTCGGTCGAGCCCGCCGGATCGGGCGCCCGCCTCTACGCACCCTCCCTGCGCGGGGGCTGGGAGCTACACCCATTCCTGCGCGACTCGTTCCTGGGAATCCCGGCCCACCCGGACGCGCCCGACTGCGCTCACGTCCTCGGCGAGGCCGGGGTGCGCCGCGCCCTCGAGGATCGCTCGATGGGTGGCGGCGTCGGCATGGACGAGGCCGGGGAGACTCTGGCCGGTTTCGTGACCGCGCGCATGGGGGAGGCCGTGCTGGAGCGCTCGGTGCGGCCGATTATCGCGGGCATCTACACTGCCGATCCTTCCATGCTGGCGACCGACGCGGTCGCCCCCGGCCTGCGTGCTGAGACTGCCCGTCACGGATCCTTGGCTGCTGCGGTCGCGGCGCGTCTGGCCGCCGCCGGATCGCGCCGCACGCCCGAAGCCTGTGTCGAGGGCGGCATGTTCGTCCTCGTCGACGCGCTGCGGGCTGCCATTGAAGAGGCCGGGGGGACCGTCCTGACCCGCACGGGCGCGTTCTCACTGAGGCGTGAGGCCTCGGGATGGACCCTCGAGTGCGGGCCGACCAAGCCCGGGCCCACCCCCGGAGCTGAACCCGTGCCGAGCGGGCCGGGCGTGAGCGTCACGACGGAGCGCCTTGTCCTCGCCTGCAGTGCCAGCGCCGCCCTGCGCCTGCTGACCGAGGCGCGCATCCCCGGCCTCGTGCCAGACGTGAGCGTTCCCGAGGGAGCGCCCATCGCGCGCCTCACCCTGGCCGTGCGCGCCCCCGAGCTGGACGACGCGCCCGTCTCCCAGGGCCTCCTGGTCGCCCCCGCGCCCGCCGACGAGCGGCCCGTCGCGGCCAAGGCCCTGTCCCACCTCAACGTTAAGTGGCCCTGGCTCGCCGACCGGCTTGCGCCCCACACGCACCTGCTGCGCCTGTCCTACGGGCGCCTCGGCGAGGCCGAACCCGCCGTCACCGTCGAGGGGGCCCTGCGCGACATCCGCACGCTCACCGGCGTCACCATCGCCGCCGAGGCCGTCACCGACCACCTGCTCGCCCGCTGGAACGGCACGCTCCCGCCCCTGCCGCCCGAGTATCGCGGCCGCGTGAGAGCGCTCGAGGACCAGGTGCGTCCCCTGGGGGGTGTGGCGCTCACGGGCGCCTGGGTCGCAGGAACCGGCATCGCCTCCGTTGTCACACATGCCCGCGCGGGCGCGAAAGGACTGCTATGACCACGCGGACATTCGTTCTGGGAACCAGGGGATCGCGCCTGGCGCTCGCCCAATCCACCACCGTCGCGCGGGCGATCGAAGAGGCCGGGGCTCGCCTCGGCGAGGACGTGCGTGTCGAGCTTGAGGTCGTGCGCACCCACGGTGACGTGTCCGCAGCACCACTGGCCGCGCTCGGCGGCGTCGGCGTGTTCGCCGCGCAGCTGCGGCTCGCCCTCCTCGGAGGAGAGTGCGACCTGGCCGTCCACTCCTTCAAGGACCTGCCCACCGCCCCCACGCCGGGCCTGCGCATCGCGGCCGTCCCGCAGCGCGAAGACCCCCGCGACGCCCTGTGCGCGGCCGACGGGGCGACGCTGTCGTCGCTGCCCGCGGGCGCGCTCGTCGGCACGGGCTCGCCCAGGCGCGCCGCCCAGGTGCTCGCCGCGCGCCCCGACCTGCACGTCTGCGACCTGCGCGGCAACGTCCCCACGCGGCTCTCGCGCGTGCGCGGCATCGACCTGGGCACCGACGCGGGCACCGCGCCCTCCGCCCTCGGCACGGGTGAGCGCCTCGACGCGGTTGTCCTCGCCCTCGCCGGGCTGCGCCGCATCGGCCTCGACGCCCACGCCACCGACGTACTCGACCCCACCATCATGATGCCCGCCCCCTCGCAGGGCGCCCTCGCCATCGAAACGCGCGATGAGTTGGACCCCCTCCTACGCGCCCTCCTGGGCACCCTCAACCATCGGCCGACCGCGCTCGCGGCCAGCGCCGAGCGCGCCGTCCTCTCCGCCCTGGGTGCGGGGTGTGCGGCGCCCGTGGGTGCGTTCGCCCGCGTGGACGAGGCCTCCTCGGCCCTCTTGCTCGACACGCGCGTGATGAGCGTCGACGGGCGCGAGCGGGTCGAGGCGAGTGGCGTGCTCGCGCTCACGGACTCGGTTGGTCGCGGCGAGGCCGCCCGCCTCGGCGAGGACGTGGCGCGCCAGCTGCTCGATGGTGGCGCCGCCGAGGTCACCGACCTGGGCGCGACGAAAGCGCCGAGGCAATCCTCGTGAACGAGCCCCACGTGAGCGCACCCCTGAACGGGCGGCGGATCCTCCTGACCCGCGCCAAGCCCGATGACGCCATCGCACGCGCCCTGCGGACGGCCGGGGCTCAGGTGGATGCTCTCGCCCTCACCGTCTCGACGCCGCTGGATTCCGCGCAGCTCGACGCGGCGCGCGGCCGGCTCGCTGACGGCGGATACGCTTGGGTCGTGTTCTCATCCTGGAGGTCCGCGCGGGCGGTTGCGGACACCCTGCCACGAGCGCGCTCGCGCGGCACGCGCATCGCCGCTGTCGGTGAGACCACGGCCCGATGGATCAGCGACCACGCGGGGGTCAGCGCCGACCTGACCGGGGCCGGATCCGCCGTCGCGCTGCTCGAGTGCTTCCCTGCCGCGGCCTCCGGTGCGCGCCCGGTCCTCATCCCCCGCTCGGCGGCAGCGCCCGACACGCTGCCGGACGGGCTGCGCGCCCTCGGCTGGAGCGTCGAGGCCATCGATGCCTACACGACCACCCCCGCGGACGTCGGCGATATTGACGCGGATATCGCGGGGAATTTCCGCGCGGGGTGCTACGACGCGGTGGTCCTCACCGCCTCCTCCCAGGCGCGCGCCCTCCCTCCGCTCCTCGGGCCGCCGCCCCCCTCAACTCGGGTCGTGACCATCGGCGCACCCACCGCAGCCACCGCCAGGGGGCAGGGGATCGCGGTCGCGGCCCAGGCCTCGTCCCCCACGCCCGATGCCATCGTCCGCGCCCTCATTGACGCCCTCGACCGCCCCGCCCAAGCTGACGCACCTGAAGAAAGAGACTCATGACCACCGTCCCCGAATCCGTTACCTCCTACCTCGCCGAGGCCGGGGTGGACAGCGCCCCGATCCCGACGATTCGCCCGCGCCGCCTGCGCTCGACGCCCGCGATGCGCGCGCTCGTGCGCGAAACCCACGTCGACCCCGCCAAACTCATCTGGCCCGTCTTCGTGCGCGACGACATCGACGAACCCCGCGAAATCGCGGCAATGCCGGGCCAGTACCAGCACACGATCGACTCGCTGCGCCGAGCCGCAGCCGAGGCCGCCGAAGCGGGCGTGGGTGCCATCGACCTGTTCGGCGTGCCCGCCCGCCGCGACGTGATCGGCTCCCAGGCGTGGGCGGAGGACGGGATCCTCAACCGTGGCCTCGCCGCCGTGCGTGCCGAGGTTGGGGACGCCCTCGTCGTGTGCGCGGACACCTGCCTGGACGAGTTCACCGACCACGGGCACTGCGGCCTCCTCGATTCCGAAGGTGGTGTCGACAACGACGCGACCCTGCCGCTCTACCAGGCGATGGCGATTTCCCAGGCGCGCGCGGGCGCGCACATGGTGTCGCCCTCGGGCATGATGGATGGCCAGGTCGCCGCGATCCGCGTGGCCCTCGACCAGGCGGGATATGCGGACGTCGCTATCCTCGCCTACTCCGCGAAGTACGCGTCCGCCTACTTCGGGCCCTTCCGCGAGGCCGTCGGTTCCACGCTCAAGGGCGACCGTCGCACCTACCAGCAGGACCCCGCGAACCGACGCGAAGGCCTTTTCGAGGCGCTGCTCGACGCGGCCGAGGGCGCCGACATGCTCATGGTTAAGCCCGCCGGCCCCTACCTCGATGTGCTGGCCGACGTGGCCGCCGCCTCCGATATTCCCGTCGCCGCCTACCAGGTGTCCGGTGAGTACGCGATGGTCGAGGCCGCTGCTGCCAACGGGTGGATCGACCGCACCCGCGTCATCGACGAATCCCTCACCGGTATCTTCCGTGCGGGAGCCGACTCCGTCCTCACCTACTGGGCCCTCGAAGTCGCCCGCCGGGCCCGCTGAGCGCGCATCCTCGTGCCGCTATCCCTCTTACCCCTGATGAAGGTAGCTATGACCACTAACGAAACCGCATTCTCCCAAGCAAAAGCCGTCATCCCCGGCGGCGTCGACTCGCCCGTGCGCGCCTTCGGCGGCGTCGGCGGCACCCCGCGCTTCATCGCGAGCGCGAGCGGCGCGCGCGTCACCGACGTCGAGGGACGCTCCTACGTGGACCTGGTCGGGTCGTGGGGCCCGGCGCTGCTCGGCCACGCACACCCTGAGGTGGTGGCAGCCGTCCAGGAGGCGGCCTCGCGCGGCCTGTCCTTTGGCGCTCCCACCGAAACTGAGACTCTGCTGGCCAGCGCCGTGCGCGAGCGCGTGCCCTTTGCGCAGCGCGTCCGCTTCGTGTCGACGGGCACCGAGGCGACGATGACGGCGATCCGCCTGGCGCGCGGCGCCACCGGGCGTGACCTCATCGTGAAATTCGCTGGCAATTACCACGGCCATTCCGACGGCCTGCTCGCAGCCGCCGGTTCGGGTGTCGCCACGGGCGGCCTGCCCGGGTCGGCCGGCGTCCCCGAGGCCATTACCGCCCAGACGATCGTCCTGCCCTACAACGACGTCGACGCCCTGCGCGCGTGCTTCGAGCAGGCGGGCAGTGCCATCGCCGCCGTCATCTTCGAGGGCGCCCCCGCCAACATGGGCACGGTCCCGCCCCACCCCGGGTGGAACCGCGAGATCCGCCGCCTGTGCACCGCGCACGGCGCGCTCATGATCCTCGACGAGGTCCTCACCGGCTTCCGTGTCGACCCCGCCGGCTGGTGGGGCCTCGAGGCCGTGGCCGGGTGGGTCGACGGCGCGCCCTCGGGCCGCTACGGCGCCGGCTTCGTTGACGCGTCCTGCGTGGAGGGCGCCGACTGGGTGCCCGACCTGGTGACCTTCGGCAAGGTCGTGGGCGGCGGCATGCCCCTGGCGGCCGTCGCCGGGCGCGCGGACGTCATGGACCTGCTGGCTCCCCTGGGCCCCGTCTACCAGGCGGGCACGCTCTCGGGCAACCCACTGGCGACGGTCGCCGGCCTGCGCACCCTCGAACTCGCTGATCAGGGCGTGTACGACCGCGTGAACGCCTCCGCGCAGGAGATCAGCACGATCGTGTCGGACGCGCTCAGCGCTGCCGGCGTCGCGCACCGCGTCCAGCGCACGGGATCCCTCTTCTCCGTCATGTTCGGCGAGGCCGCGGCCACCTCGGGCGTGTACGACTACGACCAGGCGCGCGCCCAGGAGGCGTGGCGCTACGCCCCCTTCTTCCACTCGTTCCTCTCCTCGGGCGTGGCCCTGCCGCCCTCGGTGTACGAGGTGTGGTTCGTGTCCGGCGCTCACGGCGAGGCGGAGCTGGAAGCCATCGCCGCCGCGGCTCCGGCGGCCGCGCGGGCTGCCGCTGCGGCTCAGCCCGAGTAATCGACTGCCTCGCGGCGCCTGTGCCGTGACCGGTTGAGGGGTGGGGATCTGCTGGGTCCCCACCCCTCGTTCGTGGAGTGTGTGATAGCCGGGGGTGCGGTTCCTTGAACGCGGAGCGACGGTGCTCGTGACGCGTATCGAAGACGAGGTGGGGGCTGAGGTGGGTGCGGGCAAAGAAAAAGCGCGACACCTTCGTGGTGTCACGCTGGCGGGGGAGGGGCGCGTGTCGTTCACGCGCCCCGCATAGGCTCAGGCGCGCGTGCGAGCGATCGAGAGGATCGCGGGGGAGACGATCAGGGCGGTCAGAGCGATGACGACCGCGAAGACGACCGAGGCGACGGAAGCGACCTGCAGGGCGGCGAAAACGCCGAGGGCCGCGAGGGCGACGATGAGGGCCACGAGCACGGAAGCCGAGGCGGTGGCCTGGGACATGGTGGGGGCGGTTTCAGCCTTGACGATCTGGTTCATGGGGTTCTCCTTATGAGTGTCTTCGCGCGGAAGCACGAAGCGCGCCCCGCACGCCAGCGTGTTTGTGAACCTGTTGGTCCGTGCCGCCCGGGTGGGCGACGGCATCAAAAAAGGGGGCTGACTCGTGGTCGCCCCCCCTTGGTGCAGCTCCAATTCTACGCGGATTCCACCGCTCGGTCTATACCGCGCAAGCGCTTGTAAGGCATGGCACAAGCATTGTAAAAGCCTGTTAAAGAGCTGTTTTGCCATGGAAAAAGACATGCGTGAAGATTAGTGGAGAACATGCCAGTTCGTGCAAGTGTGCCCGAGTGGGAACTCCACCCGGGCACACAGCGTCACTCGGCTCGTGCCACATTCATGGCTTGGAGGCCCTTTGGTCCTTCAATCGCCTCATATTCGACCTTCTCGCCCTCTAGAAGAGTGCGGCGCCCAGATTGGCCGACGATGTTTGAATAGTGCACGAAGACGTCGCCGGATTCGTCATCAGGAGTAATGAATCCGAAGCCTTTGGCGTCGTTGAACCATTTGATGGTCCCGGTAGCCATGGGCCCTCCTTCGTGTTCGCCCCAACGCTGGGGCACCGTTCGGCTCCGCCTGTGGAGCCGACATGGTCCCGACGGCCCGGCCCGGCATCGTTGTCCCCCGGACTGGGCGTGCGGAATCACACTTATACGGTACCGCACTCGCGGCGAAAATGTGGCTGACCTGCGTAATCGTGACGAAGAAGTTTTTGGCGTGATGGCGCTACTTGTCCCCACTTAGACGAACCGGAACGATCGCCTGCACATCCTCTCCCTCGAAGGCCACGCTCCCGATTGCCACGTCCACCCCGAAGACGCTCGCGAGGGTGTCCGCGTTCATGACGGAGGACGCCGGGCCGACCACGGCCTCGTGCGTGGAGGAGAAGAGCGCGACCTGGTCCGCGACGCGCAGGGCGTGCGCCGGATAGTGCGTGTTCATGATGACGGCGAGGCCTCGATCCCTCACAAGGCGCTCGAGGAGCCCCAGGACGATCAGCTGGTTGCGGAAGTCGAGGCCGGTCTCCGGCTCGTCGAGCACGAGGACTCGAGGGTCGGCGACGAGGGCGCGGGCGATGAGGATCATCTGGAACTGGCCGCCCGACATGGTCGCGCAGGGCATCTCAGCCAGGTGGGAGGCGCCCACCTCGTCGAGAACGTCGCGGGCCATGCGCTCCTCGCGCGCACCTGGTTGGGCGAGGGTGCGCATGTGCGGGGCGCGCCCGACCATGACCATCTCGAGGCCGGTGAGCGCCACGTTGGATGCGTTGCGGGCCTGCGGCACGTAGGACAGGACGCGGCCCAGCGCCCGGGTCGACATCGACGAAATGGGGGTGCCGTCGATGAGCGTGCGCCCGCTGTCCCACTTCTGCAGGCCGATCATGGTGCGCAGCAGCGTCGTCTTGCCGGCGCCGTTGGGACCCAGGATCGCCAGGAGCGAGCGCTCGGGTACCTCGAAGGACACGTTCGTCAGGATTGGGGAGGGGGCTCCCGGGTATGTGAAGGTCGCGTTTTCGACGCTGATCATCGCGCTCCTCCCGTCCGGCGTAGCAGCACGATAAAGAAGGGGGCGCCGATGATGGCCGTCAGGATCGAAATGGGAATTTCCGAGGCCGACAGGGAGCGCGCGAGCGTGTCGATGACGATCATGAGCGCCGACCCGAGCAGCAGCGACACGGGGATAACCGCGCGGTTGTTCTGTCCGCACAGCATGCGCGCGCAGTGCGGCACGAGCAGGCCGACCCAGCCGACCTGGCCGCACATCGAAATGACCGAGGCCGTGATGACCGTCGAGGCGACGATGAGGATCGCGCGCATGAGGGAGACGTTGACACCGGCTGAGCGGGCCTCGTCCTCCGAGAGGGAGAGGATGTTGAGCTGCCAGCGCAGCGCCACGATGACGACGACGCCCGCGATGATGAAGGGGGCTCCCAGCGCGATCTGGTGGTAGGTGACCGCGGCGAGTGAGCCCATGAGCCAGTAGGTGATCTCCGGGAGCTGGCTCGTCGGATCGGCCGTCAGTTTGAGGAGCGAGAGGACCGCGTTCGCCAGGGCGGAGACGATGACGCCGCCGAGCACGAGCGTGATGACATTGAAAGAACCCGTGCGCGTGCGTGAAATCGCCGTCGTGAAAGCCATCGTCGCCAGGCCCGCGACGAGCGCCGCGGCCTGCACGCCGATCAGGTTCCAGTCCAGCAACAGGGCGATGACCGCGCCGACGCACGTGCCCGCCGCGACGCCCAGGGTGTCCGGCGTGGCCAGGGGATTGGAGAAGAGCGACTGGAACGAGGCGCCGGCAACCGACAGGCCCCCGCCGATCAGGATGGCCACGATGATGCGGGGCGCACGCAGGTCAAAAACGACGGAGTTGACGCGTGGGGGCACCGCCGGGCCACCCCAGAACCGCGCGCGCAGCGCCGCGACCACGTCCTCCAGGGATACGGAGAAACGGCCGATGAGCATGGCTGCTACCGCGCACACGACGATGAGAGCGACCAGCGTGGGGATCACCCACACGCGCAGTCGCCCGTTCCTGGTCAGCACAGACTTCATGATGTCCTCTCCCCGACGCGTAGCCGGACGTATGGCGCACAAGGGACCCCGGCCTCGTCGATAGGGGAGACGAGACCGGGGTCAGGTATCAGGACGCGGAGTCCGGGTTGATGATGGTGCGGGCCTGCTCGTCCGTGAGCGTGAAGTTGTACATCTTCTGGTAGTAGTCCTTCGTCATCGACACGAGGTCAACGTCGGAGAACTGCTCCGGGTACAGGGAGGCGCCGATCCAGTTCGCCACGATCGGGGAATCCGGGTTGGGGGTGAACCAGTTCCACATGCCCAGGCCGGTGGAGTAGACGCGGCCGGACTTCACGGAGCTGAGGGTGGACAGGTCCACGCCCTCGACCGAGTTCGTCAGGACGGTGTTCGCCGTCATGTTCGACATGCCCTTGCCGGTGACGAGGAGGACCTGGGGGTCCCACGTGAGGACCTGCTCGAAGGTGACGGGCGTGTGCGAGGTGTCGGTATCGCGCGTGACGTTCGTGTAGTTCAGCGAGTCGGCCCATTCGTTGGTGAACCAGCCGTCCTTGCCGCCCGCAACCGCGAGCTGGCCGTCGGCCGCGCCCATGAGCACCATCGTCGAGACCTTCTGGTCCTCGGGAACCTTCGCGGTGCGCGCGCGGGCGTCAGCGACGAGGTCCTTGCCGAGCGCGATCTTGTCGGCCATGTGGCCGTCCTCGTTGAAGACGTCCTCAAGGAGCTCCATCCACTCCGCGTAGGTCTCCGAGGGATTGCCCAGCGTCGTGAAGCCGACGGCCGGGATGCCGGCCTTGCGGAACATTTCGCCGTGTTCCTTGTTGAAGGCGTTGTAGAAGACGACGTCGACGTTCAGGTTGAGCAGGGCCTCGGCGTTGAGTTCGCCCTTGTCGTAGTAGCTGGTGTCCACCTGCATCATTTCGGGCGCCATCTCGGCAGCGATCGTCTGGCTCATGGCCTTGACGCGTGCGGCGCTCATGCCCACCAGGTAGGGGGCCTTGCCGTCGAAGTAGGCCAGGTAGGTGGATTCGATCGGGATCTGGTCGATGGCGACGCGGGTGATCTTTTCGGGCAGGACGACCTCGTTGCCCGCGTGGTCGGTGATCGTGCGCGTCGACGAAGCCGTGGTTTCCTGGGTGGTCTGTTCCGACTGGGCGGCGTTTCCTCCGGCGCTGCCGCCCGAGCAGGCGGTGAGGGCTATGGTGGCGGTGGCCAGGATTGCGGTCAGGGTGGCGAGGCGGGTTTTCATTGGGTCCTCTCGTGTTTTTGGGATTACGAGGGAGATGCTACACAAAATTAGGTGTTCCTCACAAGGTTGAGTGCGGCATTATGACACGGTGTTTTTTCCTTGGGGTCGTGTAGAGGTTTTCGCGGTGTCGATGTGTGTGTTTCTTGGACGCAGATGAGCATGCTCGTTTTTATCCTGACGTCGATAGGTAGATGCGCATGGAAGGAGCATCATGGCTGCGGAGCTCGATCTGGAGCGCGCCCTCGTCATTGGGGTCGCCTCGAGTGCCCTGTTTGACCTGGAAGAGTCCGACGCGGTGTTCCGCGAGCAGGGGGAGGAGCGGTATCGGGAGTATCAGCGCGACCATCTCGATGACGTCCTCGAACCTGGCGTCGCGTTCCCCTTCATTCGGCGCCTCCTCGACCTGAACGACCTGTCGGATCGGGAGCGCCTGGTGGAGGTCGTCATCCTCTCGCGCAACGACCCGGAGACCGGGATGCGGGTGATGCGTTCTGTCGCGAGTCACGGCTTGGACATTACGCGCGCGATCTTCATGCAGGGGCGAGCCCCGTATCGCTTCATGAGGCCGCTGCGCATGTCCCTCTTCCTCTCCGCGAACGAGGCCGACGTGCGCGAGGCGACCAGCCTGGGTTTCGCGGCGGGCCACGTCGTGGGGCGCGCCGTGCCGGATGATGGGGACACGGATCTGCGCATCGCTTTCGACTTCGACGGCGTCCTGGCCGACGATTCGGCCGAGCGAGTGTTCCAGAGCGGGGGTCTGGAGGAGTATCAGGAGAATGAGAGCGCCCTGGCAGAGGTGCCTCTCGATCGTGGTCCGATGGCCGATTTTCTGGAGAAAATCAACAGAATTCAGGGGATCGAGGACTTGAAAAGTGTGGATGATCCGCAGGGATATCGGCGCCGGGTCCGTGTCGCCGTCGTGACGGCGCGTAGCGCCCCCGCTCACGAGCGTGCGATCAACTCGATCCGCCAGTGGGGGCTGAGCGTTAACGATGCGTTCTTCCTGGGAGGCCTCCCGAAGGGGCCCATGCTGGAGGTGCTGCAGCCGCACATCTTCTTCGACGATCAGCGCCGCCACGTGGAAGGCGCGTCGCTCTCCACCCCGAGCGTCCACATCCCCTTCGGAGAAATCAACCGGGAGTAGGTGGTGGGGTGTGTTTTGGTCGCTCATAGCTCATCCTGCTGTGCTGCGATCCCGGCCCGGCGGTCGCAGATGTGGGCGGGGCCTGGGAGACTAGGCACATGAGCACATCCGCGCGCGATGCCCGCCGCCTCACTCCCGTCGAGGTGGCGACCGCTGGCGCGCTCTCGGGCTTGGCCGTCACCTTCGGGCTCATCGCCGCGGTCACCCCCGTCTTCCAGCTTTTCTTCCAGGTCGCCACGGCCGTCCCCCTCGCGATGGTCTCCCTCAAACTGCGGCCACGAGCAGCGGTCGCAGCCTTCGCCTCGACGATCCTCCTCGCCATCGCCGTCGGCGGCGTCGCCACCGCCGGCCGTTCCTTCCAGGCGGCCCTCGTCGGCCTCATCATCGGCTTCCTCCATAAGAAGCGCGCCTCCTGGCTGCCCGTCTGCGGCGTCGCCGCCGGCCTTGGCGTCATCTGGGGCGTCGGCACCGGCATCGCGTTCTGGATCCTGTCCGACCTGCGCACCCTCGGCCTCGAAAGTATCCGAAAGACACTCGACGGCTTCCTCAAGCTGGTCGGCCACATCCCCCACTCCGGCGGCTTCGTCGACGCAGGGCATCAGCTCGGCCAATGGTTCGTCGACTGGTGGTGGATCTGGATCCCCGTCACCCGCTTCATTGGCGTGGCCTTCCTGGTCCTCGCCGCCCGGTGGCTCCTCGGTGCGATCCTCAGCCGCATCTCCCTCGATGCGGGCTGGGACCCGCTCCTGGATGCAGCCGCCCGCTCGGCGGACACGCGTGAAGGGGCCGAGGCCTCGTCCCCCCTGCCCCTCACCCTCACCGACGTCGACTTCACCTACCCGGGCGCCGACCACCCCGCCCTGCGCGGCGTCACCCTCAGCTTCGATCAGCCTGAATTCACGGTCATCGTCGGGCATAACGGCTCGGGCAAGTCCACCCTGGCCCTCCTCCTCGCGGGTGCTGAACCCGGCTCTGGCACGCGCCAGGGCGGTGGCGTTCTCGGGGCTGTCGGCGGGACCGCGCTCGTGGGACAGCGCTCTGAACTCCTTGTTCTCGGACAGAGTGTCGCCGAAGATGTCACCTGGGGCATGAACGCCGAGCATATTGCCGGCCTCGACCTCGAGGAGCTGCTCGAGCGTGTCGGCCTCGCAGGCCTCGCCGATGCCGACCCGCGCTCGCTCTCCGGTGGGCAGCTTCAGCGCCTCGCGCTCGCAGGCGCCCTCGCGCGCTCCCCGCGCCTGCTCATCTCCGACGAATCCACCGCCATGATCGACCGCGCGGGCCGCGCTGAGATGCTCGACCTCCTCGCATCCCTGCCCGCGCGCGGCATCGCCGTCGTCCACATCACCCACGACCCCGCCGAAAGCGCGCGCGCCGACCGCGTCGTCACGATTCGTAGCGGGCGCATCGTCTCCGATCGACGCGCGGGGGAGGGCGCTCCCCTCATCGACGAGGCCGGGGATCCTTCCGCTTCCCCCGCCACCGGTGTGTCGACTGTGTCGTCTGTGGCGGGCGCGCCCGCCCTCATTAAGGCCGCCCACCTGTGGGCTGACCGTGTCGCCCACACCTACGACCTCGGCACCCCCTGGGAGAAGCCGGTCCTACGCGACGTCAGCCTCATCCTCGACCCCGGGCAGGCCATGCTCATCACCGGGGACAATGGTTCGGGTAAGACGACGCTCTCGCGCGTCCTCACCGGCCTGCTCGTCCCCACCTGGGGGCGGGTCACCCTCGGCGGGCGTCCCATGGAGCGCTGCGTCGGCGACGTCGCCCTCTCCATGCAATTCGCGCGCCTCCAGCTCCAGCGCCCCTCCGTGCGCTCCGACATTCTCGCCGCCGCCGGTCATGGGCCGCGCATCGGCACCGGATCTGTGCATCGCAAGGGTGCCATCAGCCGTGAGGAAGGCGACCGCATCGTCGCCGAGGCTATGGAACTCGTCGGCCTCGACCCCGCCCTCGCCTCGCGCGGCATCGACGACCTCTCCGGCGGGCAGATGCGCCGCGTCGCCCTCGCTGGGCTGCTCGCCTCCCACCCGAGCGTCCTCATCCTCGACGAGCCCATGGCTGGCCTCGACGCAACCTCGCGCGACCTGCTCATCTCCGTCCTGGACGAGCGCCGGCGCGCCGGCCTGTCCATCCTCGTCATCTCCCACGACCTCGAAGGCATGGACTCCCTGTGCGACACCCATGGACGCCTCGCAGAGGGGGTGCTCTCATGATGGAACCCCATTCCGCCTGCGGGGCGACCGGCCCCGGCGGCGGCGCCAGCGAGGGCCGATTCTCGAGGACCCCACCCGGCCTCGGCGAAGGGCCCCCGCGCCCGAAGCCCCGGCGAAGCGCGGGCTTCCCCCTGCCTCGTCCCCTGCCCTGGTCGACGCCACTGTCGCGCGCCTGGCCCGGCACCCTTATCGCCTGCTGGACGGTGCTCACCACCTGCGTGATCCTGTCGCCGCGGTGGTCGACGCTCGCGATCGTGGGAGGCCTCCTCCTCGTTGCCTCGCTGGTCGTCCGTCTCCCCCTCAGCGTCGCCCCGCGTCCGCCCATGTGGTTCGTCTCCGGCTTCATCGGCGGCTGTATTGGCGCGTGGCTGGGGGATGGCCTGGAGCTCTTCCTGCGCGTCTCCACCCTGGCGCTTGTCGTCCTGTGGGGGTCCGGACTCATCGCCTGGGTGACGCCGACCGCCGCGCTCGCGGGCGCACTGCGATTTTTCCTGCGGCCCCTGCGGCTCCTGGGTGCTCCGGTCGATCAGTGGTCGCTCGTCATGGCCTCCGCCCTGCGAGGCCTGCCGATGCTGCGAGACCAGGCGCAGGCGGTGCTCGACACCGCCAAGCTGCGCCTCGGTCAGGACATGGCCACGCTGTCGCTGCGCGGGTATGCGCGGCTGAGCGTCGACGTCATTACTGCGATCCTGTCGGCCACCTCGCGCGGTGCGGCTGAAACCGGGCGCGCCATGTCTATGCGTGGAGCCATCGAGTCCCAGGATGGTGCGACTCGTGGGGCGCGCGTGCGGCTCGGATGGGTCGATGCTGCTGTGATCGCTGTGAGCCTGTTGGGTGTCGCTGGCATCGTTGCGTGCAGGTTGATGCTCTAGTGTGCCGGTTGTATTTTTCGTTGAAATAGTGCTGTTTAATCCAGGTTGTACGGGGTCTTGTGCCCTGGGTCATATGGTGCTGATTTGACGCGGGGGGTGTGATGCCCCTATTCTTTCTGGGTACGCGCGAGTGGCGGAATAGGCAGACGCGCACGGTTCAGGTCCGTGTTCCAGTGATGGAGTGGGGGTTCAACTCCCCCCTCGCGCACGATGAAACCGCAGATCCTTCGGGGTCTGCGGTTTTTGTTTTCCCTGGTTGTTGCTTGCGGCCCCATGGGTGTTCCGGGCGCCGCGTGTGCTTTGTGAGGCCGGGCTGCTTGCTGGGCCTGGCCGCTGTGTGTGCCGGTGGGTGGCGGCCCGCCCGCGAGATCGCCACACGCGAGCTGCGCTCGGAGTGGTCGATCTCGAGGCCCGCCCTGGCCCTGCCACCGCCCACCGGCACCGCGGCCAGGCCCCGCCACCGCCCATCAATTTCGCACGTAATTCCCCTGCGGCTTGTTCAAACATTGAATTTGCGTCGTTGGAATTGCAACGTTTTTGGGGTGTCTCGAAAAATGACCGCGATAAATTACGTGCGAAATATGGGTGGCGGTGATGTTCTTGCTCCCGTGGGCACCACAGCCAGGCCCCGTGCCTCGAAGCGTTCCCTGTCCTCAGTTTCGCATGCAATTCCCTGACACCTGCAGTTCGTCACTGAGTGAAAAGCCCGGAATTTCAACGATTATATTTCAAAGCATGAAGTGTGCGCGGGGGAATTGCATGCGAGTTTTTGGGGTAGCGGGCACATTGATACCTGCTGGTCGCGCAGCTGGAACCCGCGAGCCAGGTTGGCCGGTTGTCTGAAACCGCCATCGCCTTTGCTCGCTCGTGCTCGTGTGGGATTGAAACCGTCATCGCCTTTGTGGGTGCGAAATGGGTGTTTTTGGTGCAGTTTTCGGGTGCAGAGGTGATGCCGGGGTCAAGTCCTGTGGAGTGGTGTAATCGTTTTGTGTCCTTCGGAGTGGGTTATGCGGTGAGTTTGAGTGTGGTGTCCTCCTGTTGGGTGGGTTGGG
>NZ_PKKM01000013.1 GCF_002847525.1 Schaalia odontolytica
GCCAGCAGGGTCGATAATATGAGGAGCGGTCATCGTTGTGCCTCCAAATCGTTTCGAGTCAGAAGTAGAGAGCTTTCTCGAAGGATCACACGGTGACCGCACCCATATCAAACGGGCCGACCACCCACGGTTACACCACTATGCGGGACGCTACTGGCAAAGCGCATGCAAGCGGCCCTCGCCCCAAGCAAAACGCAGGTAAGCGACCCCCCAGGCAAAGCGCATGGGCAAAACAAAAACCCCGAAGTGAAAGCTTCGGGGACTTGCTGGTGGCTCCGACCGGCGTCGATCCGGTGACCTTTCGATTTTCAGTCGAACGCTCTACCAACTGAGCTACAGAGCCAAGACCTGAACCAAAAGGTCTGGTCGGCGACCCCGACGGGACTTGAACCCGCGACCTCCGCCGTGACAGGGCGGCGCGCTAACCAACTGCGCTACGGGGCCTTACAACAGGTAAGACCTATTGAATTGTTCCAATCACATAAGCGACCGGTGGTACCCCCAACGGGATTCGAACCCGTGTCGCCGCCGTGAAAGGGCGGTGTCCTAGGCCGCTAGACGATGGGGGCCTGCTTGGCCGTCGAACTGGCGTCCGAAGACGGGAGATAGTTTAGGCAGAACGCGCGCGGTGCGTCAAAACGAAATCAAGTGACAGCTAACACATTACCGAAAAACGTTGCAATTGTGCGGAATTCCCAGGAATTCATCAGCTCTCCGACCTAGGCTTGATGCATGACTATGACATCAGCACTCGGTGCCCTCGCCCAGGCCTCGGACGCCCTCACGCGGGCGATCGCTGACCCACAATCCGGGGCGGAGGCCGCCGTGGCCACGACTATCGACCTCACCCTCCTGATCCTCGGCCCGCTCGTCGGCGCCTTCGTGGGGGTCGTCGTCTCGGTCCTCCTCTCCGCCCTGGCGCGCAAGGCGCTCTCCAAGGCGGCCACGGCCTCGTCGATCCTGGCGCGCGTGCGCCGCCCGGGGCACTTCACCTTCGCGGCCTGGGGAGCGTGGGCGGGACTCGGCATCGCGCTGATCAATCCCCACCTGTCTGAATGGAACGGCACGTCGATCACGACGTTCCTCATGCACGTGCTGCTCATCGTCGCCCTCGCCTGCCTGACCTGGATGGCCTACGCCGCCGCGTGGGTCTTCGAGGACGCCGCCAAGGTGCGCCAGGATTCTGACCAGGGACGCTCGCGCCGCTTCGAGACCCAGGCTCAAGTGCTGCGCCGCCTCACCCAGTCGATCGTCGTCGTTGTGGGCATCGTCGCTATCATCGGTACCTTCGAGGTCGCCCGCCAGGCCATGACCACCGTCCTGGCCTCCGCCGGCGTCATCTCGGTGATCTTCGGTCTTGCCGCCCAGCAGACCCTCGGCAACGTCTTCGCCGGCCTGCAGCTGGCCTTCACCGACGCGATCCGCGTGGGTGACGTCGTCGTCGCCGGCGAGAAGAAGGAAACCGGCTCCGTCGAGGAAATCACGCTCTCCTACCTGGTCGTGCGCATCTGGGACGAGCGCCGCCTCATCATCCCGTCGCGCTACTTCACGCAGACACCCTTCGAGAACTGGACGCGCCGCGCCGCCGCACAGCTCGGCACCGTCGAGCTCAAACTCGACTGGTCCGCGCCCATGACCCTCATCCGCGCCAAGGTCGAGCAGCTCCTCACCGCCACCGACCTGTGGGACGGGCGCACGTGGGGCGTGCAGATCACCGACTCCGACGAGTACACGGTCACCGTGCGCGTCCTTGTCTCCGCGAAGAACTCCGGCCACCTCTCCGACCTGCGCGCGTACATGCGCGAGCAGATCATCGCGTGGATCGTCGCCGAAGAGCCGTGGGCGCGCCCCGCCCAGCGCATCGAGCCGCGCCAGACCGTCACCGTCGAGCAGGACATGAGCCGCGAACGCATCGCGCGACTGGCCGCCGAGCTCGCTGGGATCTCCGGCACGAACGAGGCCGTGGCCGCCACGGGCACGTCGGCTTCCCACACGGGTACGTCGGCCGGTGAGCAGTCCAGCGCCGCGACGGGCGGCGCCGCCTCCGCGATCTCCGCGTCCGGTGCCGCGCCCGCCGCCCCCAAGGACCCCGCCCACGCCGCACGCATGGTCGCCGCCCGCCGCAAGGCCAAGCGCGCCCGCCGCCGCGCCATGGCCGACCGCCAGCGCGAACTCGCCGAGGGCGGCCCCAGTGCCTCCCGCGACGAAACGCAGGTGATCTCCAAGAGCGCTCTGCGTAAGATCATCGAGGCCGCCGGCAACGCGAACCCGCAGCTCACCCAGACCCTCACCGCGACCTCCATCGGCCGAGGTGAGCGCTTCTTCTCCGGCTCCGCCGAGGCCGAGGCGCGCGCCGCCGCCCTTGAGGGCCCGGGTGAAGAGGCCTACGCCGAGCGCGAGGCCGAGGCCCGCCGCGCCCAGGAGCGCCGCGAGGCCCACAAGCGCCGTGAGGCCGAGGCCCTCGACCCCGAGGCCACCCTCGCCCTGGCGGCCGTCGGCGTCGAGCCGGTCGTTGCCGACAACGAGGCGCCCGAGAACGAGGGGCCCGAGGCTGCTCAGGATGTGGCCGATGCTGCGGGTGCAGCCGCCGATTCTGCGGAGGTTGCGGGTGCCGCCGCCGAGCGCGCGGACGAGGCAACCGTGAAGGACGCCGCGGCTGGCTCTGTCGATGCGAGCGAAGATGCCGTGGCCGATGCTTCGGGTACCGATTCCGCCGACGAGAAGCCCGAATCTGCTGCCGCCGGATCCGAAACCGCTGACGACCAGGCCGAGGGCGTGAAGCCCGAGGCCGACGTGCAGCCCGCCGATGCCGCTTCCGCTGAGGAGAATGCCGCCGACGTTCAGCCTGCCCCCGCGCAGGGCGAGGCCCCCGCCGACGCTGGCGCATCCGCCGATTCCGGCGACTCGCGCGCCGCTGAATCACAGGAGGACAGCGCTCCCGCCGAGGACGCTGAGCGTGAGGGCGCACCTGCCCCCGACGCGCCCGAGGAGACGGGCGGCGAGGAGGAGGCCCAGGCCTCGTCGGAGGGAGAGATTTCCCCGGATGAGCAGGAGACCACGCCGATCCCCGCGCGTGAAACATCCGTGAAACATCCCGTGCAGGTGCCCCCGCCCGTGCGCACCGGCCGACCCGTCATGACCGACACGGTCCAGGCGATCGCGCCGGCGCTCGCGCCGCCGCCCGCGCCGACCCCCGCCGAGATGGCCGCATCCTGCGCGCCCGAGGACGAGGCCGACGAGCCCGCCGTCCACCCCGGCTGGTACGCGGTCGCGGAAGAAGCGCGCCTCGACGCGGAAACCCGCCCCACGCCCACGGTGAAGCCCGCGCGCGTGTCGATCATGGACTTGTTCCCGGCCGTCGCCCCCACCGGCGCCGAGGCCGACATGCTGCGCGCCGTCACCGGCCAGATCCCGGTCGTCGAGCCCCGGGAGCCCAAGCCCGAGGACGCCGAGTCTGCGGTGGCCGACAAGGCCGCGATTGACGAGTCCGTGACTGATGAGGCCGTGGCACCCGAGAGTGCGCCCGCGGAGGACTTGGCCCCCGAGGTCGAGGCTCCCGAGGTCGAGGCTGCGCAGAAGGACGCCGCCGAGGAACCCACTGCCGAGGCAACCATCGTCATGGATCCCGTGGAGGCCGAAGAGGCCGGCGCGCTCGACTCCGACGCCACGCAGGTCCTGCCCGCCGTCGACGAGCCCGTGGACGAGACCCTCGTGATGCCCGCTGCGGCCATTGCCGAGCCGGCTTCTGAGGCCGCGAAGGCTGAGGATGCCTCGACAGAGGGCGTTGCGGCGGAAGAGGAAGCCACGGCGAAGAAGGAGACCGCCAAGAAGGCGGCCTCCACCAAGGCTGGCGCGAAGAAGGCTCCCGCGAAGAAGGCTCCCGCCAAGAAGGCATCGACTGCGAAGAAGGGCTCCAAAAAGTCCTCCGCCGCGGCCACAAAAACCGTGAAGGACGGTGCCGCTGCTGATAAGGCAGCCGACGCGACCCCTGAAAAGGACGCGAAGGCTCCCGCCAAGAAGGCCACCGCGAAGAAGCCCGCCGCCAAGAAGGGTGCCGCCAAGAAGGAGGCTCCCAAGAAGGCAGCGGCAAAGAAGACCTCCAACGCAGGGCCCGCCACCAATGAGTGATGGGGACAGGTGAACGGGCCACGGCCTCGTCACTGAGGCCAGCGCGAGGAAAACGGACCGCCCGCGCCCACGCACATACGTGCACGGGCGCGGGCGGTCCGCGACAATAGAGACATGACCGCTCCCGATCCCACCGCCCACAGCGAGATGCCCGGCCCGCAGCGGTGACCGCGGACTGAGCCCCCTCCTCGTCGATCGAGGCGCGTGAGGAAAGCGGCCGCACGCGTGCGAGGGCGCGGGCGGCGCGGGACAATAGATCCATGAACGCAACTGATCCCGCTGCCCGCACCGACGCCGAGTGGAAGAAGCTCCTGAGCCCCATGCGCTACCACGTGCTGCGCGAGGCCGGCACCGAGCGCCCCTTCACCGGTGAGCTCCTCGACGAGACGCGCGTCGGCACCTACTCGTGCGCGGCCTGCGGATCCAAGCTCTTCGACTCCGACGCGAAATTCGACTCCTCCTGCGGGTGGCCCTCCTTCTTCCAGGCCCACGACGGCGCGACCGTCGAGAACGTCGACACCAGCCACGGCATGATCCGCACCGAGGTGCGCTGCGCGACCTGCGACTCCCACCTCGGCCACGTCTTCCCCGACGCGCCCGACCAGCCCACCGGCATGCGCTACTGCATGAACTCGGCGGCCCTCACTTTCGCGCGCACCCAGTGAACGCGCCCGCGCAGCGCCCCGTCACCGACCGGATCCCGCCTCAGCTCTACATCGTCGGCTCCGGCCTCATCCAGTACGTGGGCGCGGCGCTCGCGGTCATCGCCTTCGCCTCCGTCGAACCCGCCTCCGTCGCCTGGTGGCGCGTCTTGACCGGCGCGGTCGTTCTCCTGGCCTGGAAGCGTCCGTGGCGCGGCGGCCTCACGCGCTCCGACCTGGCGATTTCCGCGCTCTTCGGCGTCATCATCCTGACGATGAACTCCTCGTTCTACGAGTCGATCGCGCGCATTCCCCTGGGGACGGCCGTGTCCATCGAGTTCATCGGCCCCGTTGCCGTCGCCGTTCTCCGAGGCCGTGGCTGGCGGCCGCGCATCGCCGCCTTCCTCGCGTTCGCGGGGGTGGCGTGCATCGGCGGGCTCGCCCTCGACCTGAGCGTGCCGAGCGTGCGCATCGGCGTCGCCTGGATCCTCCTTGCGGCCCTCGCCTGGTCGGCCTACATCGTCGTCGGGCAGAAGGCCTCGACCACGCGCGACGGGGTGACGAACTTGGCGCTCGGATGCGCGTGGGGCACCCTGTTTTTCGCGCCCTTCCTCGGGCCGGGCGCGATGGCGGCTCTGGCCTCGTGGAAGCTGATCGCCATCGTCGTCGGCGTGGGCCTGCTGTCCACCGCGATTCCCTACACCTTCGAGGCGCTCGCGATGCGGCGCCTGGCGGCGTCGACCTTCGCGCTGTTCGCCGCGATCCTGCCGGCCACCTCCGCCCTGGTCGGGGCCGTCATGCTGCGCCAGATCCCCGGTGTCTTCGAACTCATCGGCCTGGTCCTGGTGTCAGTCGCGGTCTGGCTGGCCTCGCGCGAGTAAGGGCCGAGTGGTGGACGTTTTGCGGGTCGGGCAGCGCCATCCCAACTGATAGTCGTGGCCGGTCTATGAAAGATGGCGCCTTCCGCTGAATTCGTCGCGATGAGGTGCCCGATCCGGATAGGTTGTGACGATCCGGATAGGTTGTGACGATCCGGATAGGTTAATAACCTATCCGGATGCGCGTTACCTATCCGGATGCGCGTTACCTATCCGGATGTGTACAACCTATCCAGAATGTGCCGGTGCGCCGGGCGCGGGTGGCGCCGCAACACGGTGGGTGGGGTGCTGAAGCCCCTCAGTCGAGGCTGAGGTGGCGATGCGTGCGCTTGCCGCCGCGGGCGATCACCCAGAACGCGAACCATGCGCCCACCGAGCCGACGATCATGACGAGCACCATCGGCACGGCGCTGTCGCCGCCCGAGGTCGCCAGGGGAGCGGCGATGCCGTTCGCGATCGACTGGAACACGCCCATGACGGACGAGGCCGTGCCTGCGTGCTCGCGCGCCTCGCTCATGGCTTGCGCGCCCGAGTTACCGAAAATGAACGCAGTCGCCGTCATGATGAGGGCGAAGCCCACGCACGTGAGGATCAGCGGCAGGTCGAGGAGGAACGTCGAGATCGCGAGTGTCACCACGCCGGTCGCGGCGATCGTGAGGCCCGTGATGATGAGCGTGCGCGGCGTGAAGTGCGAGATCAGGCGCACGTTGACCAGCGCGAAGCCCGTCGACAGCAGCGCATTAAACGCGAACACCCACGCGAAAGCCATGGGGGACAGGCCCAGCGGTCCCTGCAGCACGTACGTGGCGTTCGAGATGTATCCGAACATGCAGAAGCTTGAGAAGGCGTTGGTCAGCATGAAGCCCACGAAGGGGCGGATGCGCACGACCTGGACGAGGCCGTGGAAGAACCGCGGAATACCGCCGGGGTGGCGGCGCTCCTCGGGCAGGGACTCGGGCACGACGAACCACGCGAGGGTCGCCATGAGCAGCGTGAAGCCGGCGAGCGCCCAGAAGACGACCCTCCATGTCGCGTGGGTGATGATGAACGCGCCGAGGACCGGGGCGAGCATCGGCGCGAAGCCAACGATCGCCTGGATGAGGCTCATGGCGCGTGCCAGCGTCTTGCCGTGCGCGACGTCGACGAGGATCGCGCGCGCCACCGAGGAGGCGACGCCGCCGCCGAGGCCCTGGAAGACTCGGCCCACGAGGAGCACCCAGATGCCCGGCGTAAACACGCAGATCATGGAGCCGACGAGGGCAATGATGCCGCCCGCGATGATCGGTCGGCGGCGCCCGATCTGGTCCGAGATTGCGCCGCCCAAGACCTGCCCGGTCGCGTAGCCCACGAAGAAGGTCGTGAGCGTGAACCCGAGCATCGTCGAGTTCGTCGCCAGGTCCACCGTGATCTGGGGGAACGCCGCCGAGTACATGTCGGTCGCCATCGGCGGCACGGCGTTCTGCACGGCGAGCGTGATCAGCAGGGCAACCGTGAGCGCCCCGCCGACGATTCCGCCGCGGTCCCGGGTGTCGTTAGTCGTCATGGTGTGATTGTGCACCCTTTAGGGCGCTAAATAGACGCTGCGGTCGATTATTTGACGCATCTCGCACGTCGCAGGCGGTGGCGTGCACACATGTGCGCAGGCGTGCAGCGCTCCTTCCGCGCGAACACCTGGACCGCGCTCACTCCTCGTCCGCGAGTGCCTCCAGCGCATCCGCCGTGGCCTCGCCAGTCGCGTTCGCGCTGGTCAGATCGCCGAGGCGTAGGTCGGTCAGGCGGTCGGCAAGAGGTGCAAGATCCGGGTGGGAAACCTTCTCAATCGCGGCAAGGTTGTGCGCAGAGAAGGTAGTGACCCCATAGAGTGCGCCGATGATAGATCCTGCAATCGCTGAGATGATGCCAGCTTCTCCTCCGAGAGCCACAGACTGAAAAGCAGAAAACCTGTCGGTGAACTGAACACTGACGGCACAGGCGGCCGGAAGCGACTGCGCTGGATCCGCGGACGTACCAATGTGGTGACGTAATTGCTCGAAGGTGTCTTTCGCGAAGGTTTTGACGAGGCCGATTGCCCTGCGGGTTTCGTCCAGCACATCTGCTCCAGGGATCGGGATGCCGCGTGGAGGGAGAGTGGCCACGACTTCGCAAGCTGCACGGAGCAGAGATCTTTTGTTGTTGCGCCAGTCAAACTTCCAGTCCAGACCAAGTGACACAGCCGCGGCGACCAGTGCTGCCGCCTGGAACTCCTGGCTTGTGAGGTCGTCGCTTCCGCAGGCCCGCCATACGGCATCGGCGAAGACTTCCGGCTCAGCCGTCAAGGTCACGATGCCGACAGGGATTGCTCGCAGAATGTAGCGAGAGCCCGCCAGCCAATCATCGCTGTCGGACCCGGTATCGTCCACGATCGCGGGGTGGTTCTCGCCCAACAGACGAGAGGACGAGGCGAGGACTTCGCGCGTGATCTGTGTAATCGTCCCCGCTGGTGCACCGGGCATGGTGGGGTGTGAAGCGCCGGCGGCCACCAGCTGGTCGCGTCCGTTGTACAAGCTTGTGATTTGTTCGGAGGACATGCCCCGGACGGGCAGAGCAACCGCGTCTGCCACTGCGACCCCCGCTAACGCCCCGTAGGCACGGTCGCGTTGTCTCATGTACTCGTCCCCGCGGTCCGTGAGGGCATCCGCCGCGGCCTCGATCTCCTCGCGCGTCGGACACGAGGCAGGGCCCGGCATGGTCGAGGCGAGGGCACCCGCGCAATTCGCCAGTACAATGCTCCGCTCGAGGGTATAACCCAGGGCGAAACCGGCCGCTAGGACGCCCATGGAGGTATGTAGCGCGCCGCGCAGATCAGTGGAGATAACCGTGGGGGCGGGGAATCGAGTCACCTCTCCGTCGGACGAATACTCCTCGAGCATCGCCCGTGCGAGGTAGGACTCGTGTGTCTGGCCGCAGTTTAGCGTGTATTGATGGAAATCCGAGCGGACTTTGTCCGCACCCGAGTGAGGATATTTTGTGCAATCGCCGGACGGCCTCTCGTAGGAGATGCTCCGGCACAGGGGCTCCGCCGAGTCATACCCCACCATGATCAGGACGTTATCGTTGGGAAGGGAGTGCTGGCGGACGTCTCCTTGCGACGCGTCGAGGACGACGCGCACGTGTTCGGGCAGGTGGGCGAGTGCATGCTCGCACGCCGCCAGAACGGCTTGAGATTGAACGCCGCCATCGACGTACAGCACATCCGAGGGGCCCAGCGTGCGGATCGCCTCATCCCACGCATCTTCGGGCATGTCCGTCATGCCCGTGCTCATACTCGCACCGTACTGTGTCGCAGGGGGTGACAGGAAGCCGTTGTCGCATCCTTCCACGCGGGGTCCAGCGTCGACGATTCCCTCGCGTGCCAGGGCCTCGGCGATGATCGAGGCGCGTGGGCCCTGCCCGATCGGGCTGAGGGAGACGACCTCGACCCCCATGGCGTGGGCGGCGCACATTGCGGTGAAGGGCAGCGCGAGGTGGACATCCTCGCGGGTGGCCCACTCATGCTCGGTGGGCACGTCGTCCTTGGAATGGCCATCGAATCGGAGCAGAAGCTCGCTCATGACGACGACCCGGCCCGCGGGCGCATCGCCTCGGGCCGCGCCCAGAGGGGTGGGCGCGCTTTCAGCCTCAAAGGGGGCGTATCGGTTGAGGAGATCGGAATTGGGTTCCTCGAAAGAGGACGGCCCGCTCCTCGGTGGACGATCGGGAGCAAGCCCCGCCGCTCGACGGATCCACTCGAGGGGAGTGTGCGCGGACAGCGCCAGGAGCTGGTCGGCGATTCCCAGCACATCGACGTGCGAAACTCCCTCAATGGGGATGACGTCGAGATCCCGCAGCGCGCTGGGCGTATCACACACACCGGCCAACGCCGCGGAGACAGCGTCGTACAGCGCGGGGTCACCACTCTGCTCGCGGAATGCGGAGGGCAATTCCTTGGCCCAGAGATAGAGAACCTGGAAGAAGGCGAGGGGAATGATCCGGTGAGAGGGGGAGATGTCGGCGAGCTTGGCCATGAGGGTGCCCGTTCGCACTCGGACGAGAGGAGAGTGCGAGTTCGCTTTGACGTTGAGGGAACGTCGGGTTGCAGTAAGGACATCGGGCCCCTCCTCGCGCTCTCCGCGTGGCTTCATCGCAGAGACGACATCAACGGCGTCGCACAGGGTAGTGATGGGGGAGTTGTTCCGATTATTGATAAGCAGGGACACCGCTGCGGCGAGGAGCGCCGCAGACTGGAATTCGTTGCGATTCGTACATCCGCAGGCGACCCACACGGTCTCGGCCAAAGCCTCGGGGTCGATCGTCGACATCGCGATGCCGATGGGGACCGCGCACAGGAGTCGGTCGCGAGCGCTCCCGGCCGGGACGCTCCATTGACCCGAACGTATGGCGTGTACGCCGCCCGGGCCTCGTCGTAGCTGGTTGGCGATGGTCAGTGCCGACCGCATCATGTCCGAGACCGTGCCTTCCGGCGAGCCGGACGCTGCCTCATTCGCTGCGTCCGCGCGAACCATGCCGGCCAGTGCCCCGAGCGCGTAGGGAAGTCGTGGATCCATGTGTTCTCTCCTTCTCAGGCCAGGTCGCGTGCCAGCAATTCGTTGGCGGCCGCCTCAATGGCGCCTCGCGCGGACAATGAGGTGGGGGTTGCCAGGGCGGCCGCGCAATTGGCGAACAAAATCCCCCGCTCAGCCGGTATGCCGAGCGCGAGGGCCGCCGCTAGGGTGCCGGAGTGGACCCCTGAGGTCTCCAGGGCTTGCTCCTCGGTCAATGAAGGTACCGCAATGCGTGTGACAGCAGGTCGGATGATGCGCTGATCGTCACGGGTAGGACGCGCGAAACACACCTCGCCGCTATCTGCACGCACCGCGACGTGTCGCCCGGTCAACAGCGACAAGGCTGACGCCTGATGCTCGAGCCGAGCCTCGTGGTCATAGAGGGGGGAGGAGTAGGGGCTCCCTGCAATGAAATACCGCAAGAAATCACTGCCTAGGGGTAACCGCGAGGCGCGCACCGAGATGATGATGTTGTCGAGGGGGAGACCTGGCACGAAACCCTTGTGTGAAGAAGAATCGAAGACCACGCGGGCGTGCTCAGGGAGCCACCGCACGGCTTCACTCAACGCAGGAGCATAAGGCTCGTGGGCGAGCAGAGCCCCGTCGATGTACAGCACGTCCGAGGGGCTCATCGCCGCGATGGCTTGTGCCCACGTGTGGGTGGCGTTCTCAGGCAGGGGATTGTTCGTCGAGACATCCACGCGCCGACCGTCCTCGACGGCGACATGCAGCCGATATCGATTGTCGTCCTCCGCGATGCGTGGACCGGCATCAACGATGCCCTCGCGCTCCAGTGCCTGTGAGATCGAGTCAGCAATCGGACCTCGGCCGATCGGGCATAGCGAGACGGCCTCGACCCCCATGCGCCGCGCAGCAACCAGCGCACGGAAGGAGCCTCCCGGTGACGGGCCCAGGTCCCGTGCCCAGATGGTACTCCCGGAACGGGGATAGTCCTCGGAGCGCAGCGTCTGATCAACGAGGAGTTCGCCGAGGACAAGCACGCGGCCTGGCGTGGTCTCTTCGCGTAGAGCGTCGAGTGGAGTGGGAGGGGTGACGGGCTCGAAGTAGCTCTGTTGGGAACGGAGGGAGGAAGCCAGGTCATTGAACGAGGACCGTGCTGGGGACGCGAGGGACGGCGTCGTGTCATCCGTACCGGGGATGTCGTCCGGGTAGTGCGTGCGTTCCGAGAAGTGTTGTTCCGCGTACTGCTTCAATCTCCCCGAAAAAGCGGTGTCAACCCGTGCAGACCCGTAGGGCTCAAAGAAATCAGCGCCACGAACGGAACCAACCAAGGCGCCCGCGAGGGCCATAATCGCGCGCCTGTGCGGGCCTACGCGGAGGGGAGCGGACAGAAGATGACTGTCCTGGTAGCGCGAGGCCACAGCGAAGGCCAGCGGGATGGCCTGAGCAGCAGAATCAGAGGCCCCGATCTGCTCAACGAGGCGGTCGATGGGGGAGTCGGCGTACGCGTCGATCCGGTATCCCGTATTGAGAGCTCTGCGTGTTGCCGCCAGCACGTCCGGTTCTGGGCTCCACGAGCCTCGCGGCTCCAGGGAAGCCGCGAGGTCGACCGCCCGAACGAGCGTGTTCTCGACGAGGAAGTCCGCGCTGTCAATGCCCAGAGAGATCGCCGCAGCAACTAGGGTGACCGCCTGAAACTCCGGACGTGTCACGTCGGAGAGCGCGCATCTATCCCACACAGCGTTCGCGAATGTCTGGTGGTCGCCGGTCGGCGTGGCAATGCCAGCTGTGACGGCGGAGACGACCAGATCGTGCAGCCGATCATTGCTTGCCCCGAAGGGTGTGTCGGTGTGATCGTCGTTGGAGTCATTGGCGGTGAGCAGCGCGAGGATGCGTTCGCTGATACTCGTCGATTCCTCGACAGGATCACCGATAGCGTCTGCTGCGATCACGTGGCCGAACGCGAGACCGGTTATTGCCCCGCAGGCCCGGTGACAACGAGGATCCATCGGTCATCCCTCCTGTGCGGCGAGCGCATCCGCCGCGGCCTCGATCTGGCTGCGCGTCGGGCACGAGGCCGGTCCGACGGCCGTCGTGGACAGCGCGCCCGCGCAGTTGGCCAGCAGGAGCGCCCTCTCCATGGGGATACCATGCCCGAGGGAGGCTGCCAGGACACCGGAGTGTGCGTCCCCCGCGCCGTTCGTGTCGATCGCCTCGACGTGAGGCGTCGGGATGTGGGCCGCATCCTCATTGCTGGCATTCGGCGCTGTCCCGGCGGGGCGCACAAAGTATGCCCCCGCCGCTCCCGCGCGCACGAGGACGGGATGGCCCAGCAGGCCGAGCATCGCGCGCGCCGCTTCGTGAGGCTCACGGCACCGGTCGCAGACGCTCGAATCCCCTCTCTGCTGACCAATCTCCTGAGCCTCCCTGTGGTTCATCGACACGATGACGTCGTCGGAGGGAAGATCGGACGGGATACCGATCACGGGGGAGACGTCGAGGAGGACGCGCACGCCCTCGGGCAGGACGCGCAGCGCCGCCTCCGCAGCCTCCTTGTTCGCGGGGTGGTCCATGAGGTATCCGTCGACGTAGAGCACGTCGCCCGGGTGCATCGTGCGCACGAAGTCAGCCCACGCGCTCGCGGGTGCCATCGTCTCGGCGCCCTTTGTGGAGATGAAGGTGCGCTCGCCCGTGCGGTCCGTGAACGCGATGCAGAACCCGTTATCAATGCCCGCGATGCGAGGCCCGAGGTCAGTGATCCCCTCGCGCGCGAGCGCTGCTTGGATGAGGGAGGAGTAGGGGCCGTCGCCGATCGGGCTGAGGGAGACGGCCTCGGCCCCCATGCGCCGCGCCGCCACGAGGGCGTTGAAGCCTCCGCCCACGTGCATTCCCTCGTCGATGGCCCACACGTCGCCACCGGGCGAGGGCAGAGCCTCGCCGCGCACGGCGAGGTCCACGAGGATCTGGCCCATGAGGACCACGCGTCCCGTGTGATCGTTACCGTCGGTGGTGCTGTGACGGCTGGGTGTAGACGGTTCTGTGTCCGGTATTGAGCGGGCGGTATCAGAGGGTGGAATCATGCTGTTTTCTTCCTAGTTGGACGCCGCATCATCGGGGGAATTCCTCCGCGTGGAAGCAGGCTCACTCGTCTCCTCGGAGACGTACACCCGCCGTTCGACGAGGCGCTCGGACAGGGGAGCCACGCCCGGGTGGGAAACCCTCTCGATCGTGGCGAGGTTGTTGGGAGAGAACATCGTGACGCCGCGAATTGCCCCGAGAACGGCGCTGGAAATCGCCGCGATCACACTTGTCTCCCCGCCGAGGACGGCGGCGCTGACAGCAGTGGACTGTGATTCGTCCTTGAGAATAAGTGCGAAGGCAGCAGGAACCGACTGCGTCGGATCCGCAGACGTGCCGATCGACCCGCGCACGCGCTCGTAGATGTCATCACGGAAGTTGCGGACAGTTCCAATCGCCTTGCGCGTCGCCTGCAGCACGTCAGGCTCGCTGCTCGCGGAACCACGCGGGGGAAGAGCTGCCACGTAGTCGATAGCTTCTCCCAAGATGGAACCGATTCCACTGGCCCTGTAGTGTTTCTTGTCAATGCCCAAGGAGATAGCCGCGGCGACGAGAGCGGCTGCCTGGAACTCCTGCCGGGTGAGGTTCTCGTTTCCGCAGGCCTGCCACACGGCCTCCGCGAAGGCCTCGGCATCGGTCGTCACGGTCGCGATGCCCACCGGAATAGCGCGCAGGACGTAGCGAGAACCCGCCAGCTCATCACCCGCACGGTCCTCGGCTTCGACCCTGAGAGGGGAGATGCCTTCCGAGAGTAGCGCCGAGGCTGACGCGAGAACCTCGTGCGTGACGGCCGTGAGTGTTCCCGCGGGTGCTGCCGGCATCGTGGGGAGGGCGGTGGTCGAATCCGTCAAAAGCGGCAATGTGCGGCGCAGGTCCTCAACGAGTTCCGCCGACATCCCCTTGAAGAACATGCCGACTGCATCGCCGAACACGACTCCCGCCAGCGCCCCGAGAGCGTGCGTGCGGCGCTCCAGCTCAACACTGTCTCGCTCTGGCAGGGCGCGAGCCGCGGCCTCGATCTGTTCGCGCGTGGGGCACGAGGCCGGACCGGGCATCGTCGTGGCCAAGGCCCCCGCGCAGTTCGCAAGGACGATGCTTCGCTCTATCGCGTTCCCCTCAGCGAGGGCGGCCGCGAGGGCTCCCGTCCAGACGCTGTAAGACCCGTCGTGGTCGGTGGACACGACGGTGGGGGCTGGGAAACGGGTCCGTGGCTCGCTCGCCTCGCCCATCGCGTGGCGCGGTCGCGCGAGGAAGGACTCGTACGTCATCGTGCTGACCAGCGTGGAACGATGGAAGAGGGACAGGATGAAGCTCGCGGCGTGAGCAGGGACGTGGGAGGCATCGAAGGCGGTGCGATCGGACATGAATCGCTCACCCAAACGCTGTACCGACCCCTGGTCCAGCACCGTCAGGACGCTGTCGTTGCGAACATTACGCGGACCGATGAATGCTCCCGACATGTCTTGGATCACTCGCACGTGCTGGGGGAGATGGGCAAGCGCGTGCTCGGCCGCCGCTAGAACAGGTGGATTGGTTTCGATTCCCGCGTCGATGTAGAGCACGTCGGAGGGGCCCAAAGTGCGGATGAACTCGTCCCATGCATCCCGCGGCATGCCCGTGATTGTTTCTGTTTCGCCTGGTCCGAACTTTCTGGCGATAGGCGACATGAACCCGCTATCGCCCCCGGTCACCTGTGGTCCGACATTCACGATCCCTTCGCGTGCCAGTGCATCGGTGATGACTGAGGAGCGCGGGCCCTGCCCGATCGGGCTCAGAGAGATGACCTCGACCCCCATGGCGCGCGCCGCCAGCATGACCGTGAAGGGGCGTGAGAGATAGACACCCTTTCGGGTGGTCCACTCGTTCCCGGCGGGAATGGGGTCCTCCTCGGAGCCCCGGTCGTATCGAAGCATCAGTTCGGACATGACGATGACCCGGCCAGACGACGCCTCTGCAACGTTTGAATCCCGCTGTTCATCGGCGCTTGGGCCATCGGCAGCGGCGCGGGTGGACGCACCAGATTCAGAGGCCTCGAAGGGGGAAGGATCACGCCGGGGTACGCGCGGAATGGAATCGCCCAACGCTCGACGGATCCACTTGATGGGGGTGAGAGGATGCAGTTCGAGGAGCTGACCGGTGATCCCCAGCCAATCCGGCTGGGCGCCCTCAGAGCATTGCGCCAGATTGGGTTCTGGGAGTACGCCGGTTGGCTTGAAGATCCCAGAAAGCGTCTCTGCAACCGCCTCGCACAGCGCCGGAGATCCGCTCAACGCGAAGCACTTCGAGGCCTCGTCGGCGCCTTGTGGAGAGGCAGCCAAGAAGAAAGCGAGCGGAACGATCCGGCTGGAGGGAGCGCAGTCTGACAGCGTTTCCTGAAGTACGGGCGCGGGCGACGAGCGCAGATCAGATTGGGTATTGGCAACCGCCTTCAGGGTGCGCTGGGCCACCTCGAGCACGTCCGGGCTGCTGTCTGTTTCGCCGCGAGGGGTCATTGCGCTCACGACATCGACGGCGTCCCACAGGGGGTCGATGTAGGAAAGAGGACGGGTACGGATGCGGGTATTGATGCCGATGGACACCGCGGCAGCAAGAAGCGCGGCGGACTGAAACTCGTTCCGGCTCGTACACCCGCATACACGCCACACGGTCTCGGCGAATGCCTCGAGGTCAACCGTCGACAGTGCGATGCCGACCGGTATCGCGCACATGAGACGAGCATCAGCGCTCGCGGTGGTGGGTAGCTGCGTCCCTGAGTGGGTGGTGCAGTCCTCGCCCGGTGCTCGCAGAAGCTGGAGGGCAACGGCCATTGCCGACGTTGTGACCTCGCAGCCATGCCCATCGGACGCCTCGAGCGTGTCCGAATGTGCTGCGTCTGCGCGGGCCAAGCCTGCCAGCGCCCCGAGAGCGTAGGGGAGTCGTGGATCCATTCTCGTTTCTCCTTGTTAGGCCTGATCGCGGGTCAGAAGATCGTGAGCGTCCGCCTCGATAGCGTCTCGGGCGGACAATGAGACGGGGGTCGCCAGTGCAGCCGCGCAATTGGCCAGGAGGATCCCTCGTTCGGCACTCATGCCCAGTGCGAGGCAGGCTGCCAGCGTTCCGGAATGAACGTCCGCCATCCGCTCCGCTCTGAACGCCGGATTGATCGAAGGCCCCGCAACCCGTGTGAGAGTGGGGGACAGGATACGGGCGTCATCGAGCGTGGGGCGCGCGAACAGCGCATCATTGTCGTCAGTGCGTGCGACGATGTGGCGCGCGCTGAGCAGGCTCAGAGCGCTCGCCTGCTGCTCGGGCTGGTCGCGGTAAAGCGCGAGAGGCGACTCTGCGCTGAAGTGCTCCCTGAATGTCGCGTGGTGGCTGATTTGTAGCGATACGAGGACGTTGTCGAGAGGGAGATTGTTGGGGACACCCTCGTCCGATGCCCCGTCGAATACGACGCGCACGTGTTCGGGAAGTCCTCGCAGGGCCTCGTTCAGGGCCTGTGCCGTGGTGTCGTCGCCCATGAGCGTTCCATCGATCCACAGAACATCCGAGGGCCCCAGGGATCCAACGGCTTCCACCCACTTGCGCGACGCCGCGGAGGGCATCGGATTCCTCGTCGAAAGGGTCAAGAACCAGCCGTTGTTGGTCCCGCGTAGGATCATGCGGTACCCCTCGTCGGCGGAGAACTGAAGGCGGTAGCCGTTGTCCACTCCGCCCAGGTGAGGGCCGGCGTTGACGATATTCATGCGTCGCAGTGCCTGCGTGATGATACGCGCGTTGGGTCCCTGCCCAATGGGGCCGAGCGACACGACCTCGGCTCCCATATGGCGAGCCGCCGCCATGGCCCTGAACATGCCGCCCGCAGTCCGTCCCTGGTCCGACGCCCACACGTGTTGCCCGAGTTTCGGGTACTTGTGTGCGTGCACGAGATGGTCGGCAAAGAGCTCACCGAGGAAAACGACGCGTCCGGGCTGAGAGCCGCCGCGGAGCGCCGCGAGAGGCGTGGGCGGGTTGATGGACTCGAAGTAGCGCTGACGCGTGCGCTGGCCAGAATTGTCATCCTCGAACGAGGAGGGCCCCGACGGAGCGGCCGTGTCCGAGGCGTCAGCGTCGCCGGGGTAAGGCACGCGCTTCGCGAGCAGGTCATGTGCACTCTGTTTGAAGTCCTGCGTGAACACCTTCTCAACCAGGGGGTACCCGTAGGGCCGCAGGAAACTCACGCCACGAACCGCGCCGACCAGCGCGCCGGCGACGGACAGGATCGTGTGCGCTTGGGGGCCGAGGTGTAGGGGAGAGGCCAGGAGGTGGGGGTTCTGGTAGCGGGAGGCCAGGGCAAAGGCCATGGGAACGATCTGCGAGAGCGAATCGCCCGCACCGATGTGCTCGAGGAGACGTTCGAGTGGGGATTCGACGTACTCGTTCATGTCGCTGACGATGTTCAGCGCCCTGCGCGTCGCGGCCACGACGTCAGGTTCCGGGCTCCACTCTCCGCGTGCCTCCAGCGACGAGGCGATATCGACGGCTTTCACCAGAACATCGGCCACGCGGAAGTGCGGGCTGTCGAGGCCGAGTGACACGGCGGCGGCAACGAGGGCTGATGCCTGGAATTCCTGGCGCGTTGGCTCAACCAGCAGGTGGTCGTTCCACACGGCGTCCGCGAAGGCCTGGCGTCCCTTCGTCGAAGTGGAGATGCCGACCTGGACGCCGCCGATCAGTGTCGCGTACTGGCGTTTGGTGGGGGTCAACAGTGACGGCAGTGTCGGCGGCTCCGCCGATGTGTCGACTGTCAGTAGCTCGAGAATGGCTTTGCACACGCTTGCAGCGTTGGTACTTTCCTCGCTCGAGGTATCGACCCCGAGCGACCGACCGTAAATGAGTCCGGCCATCGCCCCGTGGGCGCGATCAAAACGTGGATCCATGTCAGTCTTCCGATTCACTCAGCGCGTCGGCCGCGGCCTCGATCTGGCTGCGCGTCGGGCACGAGGCTGGGCCGGGCACGGTTGAGGCCAGGGCACCCGCGCAGTTGGCGAGCACAAGCGCTCGTTTGAGCGCAACGTCCTGTGCGAGGCAGGCGGCTAGGACACCCGAGTGGGCGTCGCCCGCGCCGTTTGTGTCGACTGTTCTGACACTCGGGGTCGGGATGTGGAAGGTTGACAGGTCGGCTGCGCCATCGGCCGGTGCGAAGTACGCGCCACTCTCATCCTTGCGGACGAGAACGTGATGCCCGAGCCTGGCGGCCAGGGCTGTCGCTGCCTTATCTGCTGGTAGCCAGGAGGGGAACTTTCGCTCCTCGTCAGGAATCCTCTTCCACAGGTCCTGCGACTCATCGTAATTCATGGAAATGATGGTGTTCGACGGCAAACCATCAGGAATCCCGACGACGGGGGAGACGTCCAGGACCACGCGTACTCCCTCGGGGAGGACACGCAGCGCGTTGTCGGCCGCCACCTTGTTGGACGGATGCTCCATGAGAGATCCGTCGATGAAGAGCACATCGCCCGGCTTCATCGTGCGGACGACATCGGCCCACGCGTTCTCGGGGGCCATCGTCTCGGCGCCCTTCGTGGCAATGATCGTGCACGTGCCGTTGCGCGAGACGAGCGCGGTGCGGTACGCGTTGTCGCAGTCTGTCACCCGGGGGCCTGCGTCGACGATTCCCTCGCGTGCGAGGGCAGCCTCGATCATCGAGGCGTGGGGGCCGGTGCCGATCGGGCTGAGGGAGACGGCCTCGGCCCCCATTCGGCGTGCCGCCGCGAGAACGCTGAAGCCCGCGCTGACGTGGAGGCCCTCGTCGTTGCCCCAATCAGAGCCGCCGCCGTATACCGGGGCGGCGCCCGCTAACACGTGGTCCACGAGGATCTGCCCCATGAGGACGACTCGGCCCGCCCCGGGATCGGAGGACGAGGCCGGGGCCGGCACCTCGGGGACGTCGGCCTCGCTCGCACCCTCAGTCTCGGGGGACGTGGGTGCGTCTGCGGCAGGCTCGTGAGCCGCACGCAGCTCCAACAGCTCGAGGGCGACGGACGGCAGGTCCAGGCGGGAGGCGAGTTCAACCTGGGCGAGGCCGCGGCCGACAAAGACCTCGAAGCCGAGGGCGGCGCCCAGGATTGCGCCCGCGATTGCGCCGATCGTGTCGGTGTCCCCACCGATGTTGGCGGCGTCCAGCAGCGCCTGCGGGGAGGGGTCTCGCGCGAGCAACGCAAATGCCATGGGGATCGCCTGCGCCGAAGCCACGGACGTGCCCACCTGCTCGACGAGGCATTCCAGGGATGATGAGGCGGGGTTGGCGACCAGCTGCATGGCCCTGCGCGTCGCCGCGATGACGTCCGGGTCGGGGGTCCACGCGCCGCGCTCGGGCAGCGAATCGACGTAGGAGAGGGCCTTCCATAGCAGGCCCCTCAGATCCGGGGTCGTCGAGCGCGCCGCGTCAATACCCATGGACACGGCCGCCGCCACGAGGGCAGCCGACTGGAAACCCTGGCGCGTCGCGTGCGTGACCTGGCAGGACGACCAGACGGCATCCGCAAAGGCCTCCGGATCGGCCGTCGACATCGCGATACCGATCGGGGTGACGCGCATCGCCGCGCCGTTCGTGGTCCCCGCCCCACCCACAGTCAGCGGGTCCTCGCCCGCGCGCACGCCCTCGAGCGCCGCCTTCGTGGAGGGTCCCAGCAGGTCGAGCGACCCGCGCTCGATCATCGAATCCTCCCAGGCCAGCAGAGCGTGGGCGAACTCGCCCGCGTCCAGGGCCACGCGACCCGAGGAAGTGCCTCGGCCTCGTACCAGGAGAGACGCCACCAGCAGCGCCTGCTCCGTGTCATCCGTGACCGAGCCAGCGGGCATCCCCGGCGCGTAGGGCTGCGAGGCGTCACCGTCGACGAGGCCGGTGATCGTCCCGTACACTGCGCGGATCTGCTCCGGGGACATCGCCTGCGTCGGCATGCCCAGCGCGTCTCCGAGCGCCAGGCCAGCCAGGGCGCCGTACGCGCGAGAAAAACGAGGATCCATGATGCACCTCCAACGCGGGCACGCGCCCGCAGATAGCGTGAACGCCCCGGAACCTTCCGAGGCGACCAGTAGGCCCAGGGGGACTCGAACCCCCAACCTACGGATTAAAAGTCCGCTGCTCTACCATTGAGCTATAGGCCCAGCAGCCCCATTGTAGGAGGAAGAAGTCCCCATGGCCCAATCGAAGATGCCGCGACGCCCCGCGATGCTCGACGCCGCCCGGGCTGACGCCATCATCGGCGACGAAGACCCCGCGGCCACCGCGGCCGTTGCGCACACCGCCGCCTGGGCCCTCATGGGCGTGGGTGACGAGACCTTCACTGACGCCGACGTCGCGCGCCTGCGCGAGACCGTGCGCACCAGCGGGGTGGATACGATCGCGCACGTGTGGTCGCGCAGCCCCGAGTTCACCCTCCCCGGGGCACTGTGGCGCGTCTACCTGCTGCACGAGTGGTACCACCGCGACCCGCTGCTGGTAGCCGAGCGCTACGCCGACGGGTCGCGTGCGCCCATCATCCAGGGCCTCGAGGCCCCGGTCGAGCTGCGGCCCCTGAGCCTCATCATGGAGGAAGTCGACTCGCTGCTGCGCGGCGACCTGACCGACGACGACCTGGAATACGTGCTGGGCGAGGCCTCGCGGGCCATGCGCGTGCTCGCCGCCGGCGAGGCCGGGGCCCTGTGGATCGAAGACCCCGCAGACCCGCTCGCCCACCGCGTCACCATGCGCCACTCCGCGCTGCTGGTCACCGCCGACGAGCTCGACGTCGCCGCGCGCGAGGCGGCCGTCGGCACCCTTGACTGAGCCTTCGTCGGTAGCGCCCGGGCTGATCTTGGCGTCCCCCGGACGGACTCGTGGAAGGCCCGAACCGGGGTGACGTGGCGCGCCCACCAGGGCACGGGCGCGCGCTGGCGACTACCCTTGTCCCTATGCGTCCGATGCCAGCCCCCCGCCCCCAGCGACTCGTTCGCTCTGCGGGCGCACTCGTCTGGCGCTTCACTGACCCCGCGCGCGTCGCCGTCCCCGGCGAGCCCATCGACCCCGCGGACATCGAAGTCCTCATGGTTCACCGCCCGCGCTACCACGACTGGTCCTGGCCCAAGGGCAAGACCGAAAACGGTGAATCCCTCGTCGCCGCCGCCGTGCGCGAAGTCGAGGAGGAAACCGGCCAGATCATCACGCTCGGCGCGCCCCTGACGACCCAGCGCTACCGCCTGGGCGGCGGGCAGACCAAGGAAGTCCACTACTGGGTGGGCACCCCCGTCCCCGCGGGCCACGCCTCCGAGCGCCTGCGCGCCCCCGTCGCGCGCGCCCCGCGCACCGAAATCGACCAGACCGCGTGGACCTCGCCCGAGCGCGCCGCCGACATGCTCACGCGCCGAGGCGATCGCCGCCTCCTCGCCGACATCGTCGCCCGCGCCCGCGAAGGCCGCCTCGTGACAACCACGCTCCTCGTCCTGCGTCCCGGGCAGGGCCTCAGCCCGCGCGTCGACGAGGCTGGGGACACCCACGCGTCCGCCTCTCCTTCCGCTTCTTCCGGCGGCTCCGCGGCACCTGCCGAGGCAGCTGCTCCGGCCAAGCCTCGCCCCGCGCCGACCCCCGCGATGGTGGCGTCCGCTGCGGCCAGGAGGGCCGCCCAGGTGGAGCAGGCCTCGGCGAAGAAGACCCAGACCGCGCCGGAACCCGTCGACCCGCCGCTCAGCCGCTTCGGTGTGCGCCAGGCTTTCGACCTCATCGACCTGCTCTCCAGCTTTGGTGTGGCCCGCGCGTTCGCGTCGCCGGCAGCCCGCTCGCGCCAGAGCCTCACCCCGTGGGCGTCGATGGGCGGGGGCTCGGTGACGCTCGTCGAGTCCCTCGATCTGACCGCCTCCGGCTCGGATGTTCAGATCGACGCTGAGGCGCGCCTCGGGCGCGTCCGTGCCTTCGCGGCCGAGCGCCTGCGCGAGCACGCGGCCCCCACGGTCCTGTCTGTCGCCGGCCCTGCGCGCGATGCCATCATCGAGGAGATCCGCGCCTATGCGTCGGCTCCCGTCGCCGGCGGCGAGTCCCCGTGTCTGAGGCACGGCCAGGTCCTCGTCGCCCACGTCGAACACGGCCCCGATGGGCTCGTCGTCGCCGCCCTCGAAACCCACGGCGTCACCACGAAGGACCCCACCGCGCCCGCGTGCAAGGCCTCCAAGAAGCACTGAGGCGGCCCGGCACAAGCCGAGCCGCCTTCAGAGTGCACGAGCGCAGGTCACATGCCGGAGTCCTTCACGGACTGCGACAGCTTCTCACCGTCATTCGAAATCGCGATGCACACGATGTCGCGGTCGCCCCGCTTCCAGCTCGCCTCCGTCGGGAACATCGTCGTGATCCTCAGGTCGGAGTCCTCGTAGGCGGCGCCCACGTATCCCTCGAAGGCATTGGAGCAGATGCTCTCCATGCGCATGTTGAGCCAGTCCTCGGAAGGACGCTCTTTGTCCGTGAGCTTTTCGATGTGGTAGACCTCTCCGTCGTGCTCGGCGGTGCACTCGACGACCTCGACGCGCGAGATGGTGCTGCCGTCCGGCAGCTGCACGCACTGACCGACCTCGACGTTGAAGGCCGAGGTGTTGCCGCCCAGGGCGCAGGCGGACAGAGTCATGGACAGGGCCGCGACGGACGACGCGAGCGCAAGAGTACGGGTAGAAACGCGGGACATGATGCTCCTTGGGTGATGGGACCGTGGCCGATGGGACGTGATGCGCACGGCATGGCGACGCTGACTGTCCGGTAGGACTTCGGCATCGCTGATGACACTATACAAGGTGGAGGTCGCAGGGGTAAAAGCGGTGGCGGCCCGGCACAAGCCGAGCCGCCACGCCAGTCAGGTCATGCAGACAGGGGCGGCTGCGCTTACTAATAAGAGTTCTGTGCCGATTGATTCAGCTTCGATCCATCTGCGGCGAAAAGGTAGCAGGCGATGTCGCGGTCGCCCTCGGACCAACTTTCATCACTCGGAAATAGCCAGCCGTAGTCGAGCGTCGTTTCGTCAGGAAGTGCGCCGACGTAGGGCTCGAACGATGCTAAGCATAGTCCAAGGCTTCGGTTCTCCAAGTCGTTCTCAGAGGGAAGGTCATCGTCCGTAAGCTCCGCTACGTAGTACACCTCGTTGTCGTGTGGGGTTGAACAGTCGACGGCCATCACCTGCGTATCTCCCGCAGTCCAGTCCTGGAAGCACTGGCCCACCTCGAGATCGGCGAAGTAAATGAGCCCAGTGGCTGGCTTCGATGGGGCAGTGGGATTTCTCCCGCTGGACGAGGTGGGCGCCGGGTTGGGCGACGAGCTGCGAGGCCTGTAGCTGGGTACGCACGCGGACAGCCCCAGGCTCAGGATGGCGGCCGAGACTCCGAGGACCAGCGCGGGGCGCGCGGGGCGGGACGTGAAAGAGCTGAGGGACATGATTCTCCTTGTGCGTTGAGATCTCCGGTTACTTGTTCGAGCCCTTCATGGAGCCGGACAGCTGAGTGTCCGTGCCGTCACCGGAAATGATAAAGCAAATGATCTCGCGGTCGCCCTGCTCCCAGCTGCCCGGGGACGGGTAGAGGATCGTGTAGTCCAGCTCGGACTCCTCGTAGGGGATGCCCACGTATCCCTCGAAGGCCGCCAGGCAGGCGTCGCCGCCCATGTCCTCGAGCTCGGAGTCGCTCGGGCGCTCGTCCTCGGTGACCTGGGTTAGGTGGAAGACCTCGGCGTCATGCAAGGCAGAGCAGTCGGTGGTCTCCAGGTCGGTGATGTTATCACCAGTGGGCAGCTGAACACACTGGCCGACCTTCATGCTAAAAGCGGAGGTGCGCGGGCCGAAAGAGAGCAGGCTGCAGGCCGACATGGTCATGGCCAGGGCAGCCGCCGAGGCCGTCAGAACCAGGACGCGAGTCATGGTGCGGGACATGGTGCTCCTTAAGGGGGCTGTGTTGGATGGGGTATGCGCTGGTCGGCACTGTACGAACTATAACAATCGAAATACCGGATGGTAAAAGTATCGGGTGGTGCGTGGCAGGAAGCCGCACACCACCCGATGACAGTCGGATGTTGGTCGAACCCTACAGGCCCGACTCCTTCACCGACGAGGTGAGCTTCGAATGATCCAACGGACGCGCCAGGCACACGATCGAGCGATCGTTTTGCGCCCACGAATCCTTCGTCGGGATCATCCACGTTGCGTCGAGGGACGAGGTCAGATAATCCGACCCCACGTACGCGTCGAACGCGGAAATGCACTCGGTTTCGGCCTGCCGGTTGAGCGCCTCGGCGCCCGGGAAATCCCCGTCCGCCGCGGACGCCAAGGCAAAGACCTCAGCGTCATGCTCGCGCGTGCAGCTAGTCTTATCGATCGTCGTCGCCGTGGTCGCGCTCTTATCCTCCGGCAGGAGGATGCACTGCCCGACCCGCATGTGCATGACGGACGAATCCGAGCATGCCGCGAGCGGGGCAGCGGCAAGAGCGACGACCGCAGCCGTCACGACGAAGCGACCACGCATCAGTGAACTCCAAGAGGCAGCGCCACGACGAGGTACACGATGCCCGACACCAGAGCGGCGGCCGGCAGGGTGAGGAACCACGCGATGACGATGTTGCCCGCGACGCCCCAGCGGACCGCCGAGAAACGCTTCGTGCAACCCACACCCATGATCGCCGTCGACACGACCTGCGTCGTTGAGATGGGGGCGTGAATGACGTAGGAGCACAGGTACAGGATCGAGGAAGACACGGCCTCGGCCGTGAAACCGCGAGCCGGGTCCAGGTCGATGATCTTACGGCCGATCGTGCGCATGATGCGTCCGCCGCCGGCCATCGTGCCCAGCGAGATCGCCAGAGCGCCCGAGATCTTCACCCACAGCGGCACGTTCATCTCACCCGTGACGGGATCGAGGATGTTGTGGGTCTCGCCGTAGCCGCCAGCCAGCAGCGCCATGACGATGATGCCCATCGTCTTCTGTGCGTCCTGGATGCCGTGGCCCAGGGCCATGGCCGCCGAGGAGAAACGCTGACCGGCGCGGAAGCGGCGCATCGTGCGGTGATACTGCGCCTTGCGCAGCGCCCACAGCACGAGCTTCATGGCGATGTAGCCGACGACGAAGCCGATGATGGGGGAGGCGAACATCGGGATCACGACGTGGCTCATGATGCCCCACCAGTGCACGACCGTGCCGCTCATGAGGCCTGCGCCGACCATGCCGCCGATGAGGGCGTGCGAGGAGGACGAGGGGAGGCCAAACCACCAGGTGATCAGGTTCCAGATACAGGCGCCCAGCAGGGCCGACAGGATGATGACCAGGCCCTTTTGCTGCATCTCCGGCAGGGGAGACTCGGCGTAGTCGCTGATCGAAATGATGCCTTTACCGACCGTCTTGGCGACGGCCGTGCCCATCATGGCTCCGATGACGTTCATCGTCGCGGCCATGAGGAGCGCCGCGCGGGGAGTCCACGCGCGCGTCGACACGGAGGTCGCGATCGCGTTCGCCGCGTCGTGGAAGCCGTTCGTGTAGCTGAAGAACAGCGCGACGGCGATGACGACGCAGACGAGGATCAGATTCAGATCCACGGCTCAGGATTCCTTCAGTGCGAGGGACTCGATGACGTTAGCCAGCTCCTCGAAGGCGTCGGCGCAGGACTCGAGGCCCTGGACGATGTCCTTGAGCTTGATGATCGTGATCGCGTCGAGGCCGGAGTCGAACAGGGCCGTCAGCGTGCGACGGTAGGCCAGGTCGCCCTCGTTCTCGAGGCGGTTGACCTCGATCCAGTAGTCGCGCATGTCGACGGGCGACTTGAGCTTGGGCATGTTCTCCGCGGTCAGGTCCGCGCAGTGCTTGATGACGGCGATCTGCTCGTTGAGCAGGGAAACCAGGGAAGTGGGGATGTCGGCAATGCCGTAGACGACCAGGAGGTCGCCGGCCTCGTCGATGAAGTCCAGGCAGTCGTCCAGGTGGGACGCCAGGGACTGCAGGTCTTCGCGGTCGAAAGGCGTGATGAACGAGGAGTTGATGCGCTGAACGATCGCGTGGTTCAGTTCGTCGCCGCGGTGCTCGACCTCGTGGAGCTGATCGCGCAGGGCGATGCGCTCCTCGGGGGAGGCGGCGTAGATGTGCGTCAGGAACTCGACGGCCTGCACGAGCTGGCGGGCCTGGGATGTGAAGTCTTCAAAAAAGTCAGGGCCTTGGGTCTTGTTTCGGAATCCCATGGTGTATTCGGTCCTTCCAATGGTGAACAGCACTATTGTGCTACGTGTAATCGTCGGTCATGGGGTGGTGAGACTTCAAGTTCAGAGATGGAATTGTGACCCCATATTGGGTGTTCTATCTCACGGCGATGGGTGATTGGACGACTTCCGTCGCATTCGCGAGGTCGGGGCGGGGTATGGCGTTCATAAAGGCCCTTGTGGGTGGGTTGAAGGTCCCTATCGGTCGGGCGGTGTGTGACTTGTTCGACTACGATTGAGGTGTGACCGGGACCAAGCGCCCGTAAGCGCGGGTGTGGGGTCCGGCATGATTGATTCTGTCAATCGAGGACGCAACTGCGGCCTCGACAATCCGAAATGCCTCAGGAGGCAAAATGTCCGTGACCGAACAGGACGTGCGTGCAGCCGCTCCGGCGAACGCTCCCGAAGATGTCATCAAGTGGGTTGCTGAAATTGCTGAGCTGACCACGCCTGACGCCATCGAGTTCTCCGACGGCTCCCAGGAGGAGTGGGATCGCCTGACCTCTCAGATGGTCGAGAGTGGCATGTTCACCAAGCTCAACGAGGAGAAGCGCCCCAACTCGTTCCTGGCTCGCTCCAAGCCGTCCGACGTTGCGCGTGTTGAGTCCCGTACCTTCATCTGCTGTGAGAAGGAAGAGGACGCCGGCCCGACGAACCACTGGGCCGACCCCAAGGAAATGAAGGCCACCCTGCGTGAGAAGTTCACGGGCTCCATGAAGGGCCGCACCATGTACGTGGTGCCCTTCTCCATGGGTCCCCTGGGCGGCCCCATCTCCCAGCTCGGTATTGAGATCACCGACTCCCCCTACGTCGTTGTCAACATGCGCATCATGACCCGCATGGGTGCTGCTGCCATGGACCTCATCAACGAGGGTCGCGTGTGGGTTCCCGCCGTTCACTCGGTCGGCGCTCCCCTCGAGCCCGGTCAGGAAGACTCCACCTGGCCCTGCAACGACGAGAAGTACATCACCCACTTCCCCGAGACCAACGAGATCTGGTCCTTCGGTTCGGGCTACGGCGGCAACGCCCTGCTCGGCAAGAAGTGCTTCGCCCTGCGTATCGCCTCGACCATGGCAAAGCGTGACGGCTGGATGGCCGAGCACATGCTCGTCCTGCGCCTGACCCGCGAGTCCACCGGCCAGCAGTTCCACGTCACCGCCGCCTTCCCGTCGGCCTGTGGCAAGACCAACCTCGCCATGCTCCAGCCCACGATCCCCGGCTACAAGGTCGAGACCGTCGGCGACGACATCGCGTGGATGCGTCCCGGTGAGGATGGCCGCCTGCGCGCCATCAACCCCGAGGCTGGCTTCTTCGGCGTTGCCCCCGGTACCTCCTACAAGACCAACCCCATGGCCATGGAGACCGCCAAGGCCAACTCCATCTTCACGAACGTCGCCCTGACCGACGACGGCGACGTGTGGTGGGAAGGCATCGACGGCGACGTTCCGGCGCACCTGATCGACTGGCACGGCAACGACTGGACCCCCGAGTCCGGCGAGAAGGCTGCTCACCCGAACAGCCGCTTCACCGTCCCCGCCGCGCAGTGCCCCATCATCTGCCCCGACTGGGAAGCCCCCGAGGGTGTCGCCATTGACGCCATCCTCTTCGGTGGCCGCCGCGCCACCAACGTCCCGCTGGTTGCCGAGCAGTACGAGCCCGCCCACGGCGTGTTCATCGGCGCCTCCGTGGCCTCCGAGGTCACCGCTGCTGCGACCGACGTCAAGGCCGGCTCGCTGCGCCACGACCCCTTCGCCATGCTGCCCTTCTGCGGCTACAACATGGCCGACTACTGGGGCCACTGGCTGGAGATGCAGGACAAGCTGGGCGAGAAGTTCCCGCACGTCTACCAGGTCAACTGGTTCCGTAAGGACGAAGAGGGCAACTTCATGTGGCCCGGCTACGGCGACAACGCCCGCGTCCTGGACTGGATCGTTCGCCGCGCCGCCGGCGAGGTCGAGGCCATCGACGGTGTGACCGGCCGCTACCCCAAGTTCGAGGACTTCAACCTCGACGGCCTGGACATCGACGAGACGGTCTGGGCGAAGCTCTTCGCGATCGACCCCGACGCATGGGCCGCCGAGATGGACGACACCGAGGAATACTTCTCGCAGTTCGGCGACAAGGTTCCCGCCGCCATCACCGAGCAGCTGGCTAAGTTCCGCGCGCGCATCGCCGCCGCGAAGCAGGCCTGATCAACGCGGACCTGAGGGCGAGCCCCGGAGGAAACTCCGGGGCTCGCCCCTTTTGTGTGCGACGGGTTCGGGTGGCATGACAGTGGATACCTCTGTGCGCAGCCGGCCGAGACCTCGTTGATGATGACGTGAAAACTGACCGGATTGAGTGCGAAGCGGCGTAGGCCGCTACACTGAGATTGCATCCGACCGCGCACGCAAGGAGAGCCCGTGCCCAACTACTTGACCAACGAAGAGCTGGCCCACGCCAAGGGGCTGCTCGATCGTATGAACGATATTTTCCAGCACACCGTCGTCGGCCAGGAAGGCCTGCGCCGCGCACTCACCGCCGCGCTGCTCGCCGGCGGCCACGTGCTGGTCGAATCCGTCCCCGGCCTCGCCAAGACGACCGCCGCGCAGACACTTGCATCCGCGGTCTCTGGCACCTTCCATCGCATCCAGTGCACGCCTGACCTCATGCCGAACGACATCGTCGGCTCGCAGATCTGGAGCCAGGAACGTGGCGAGATGGTCACCCAGCTGGGTCCCGTCCACGCGAACATGGTCCTCATGGACGAGATCAACCGTTCCTCCGCGAAGACCCAGTCCGCCATGCTCGAGGCCATGCAGGAGCGTCAGACCACCATCGGCGGTGTCAACCACAAGCTGCCCAGGCCCTTCATGGTGATGGCCACCCAGAACCCCATCGAAGAAGAGGGCACCTACGTGCTGCCCGAGGCGCAGATGGACCGTTTCCTCCTCAAGGAGGTCATCACCTACCCGACGCCCGTCGAGGAACTCGAGGTCCTCACGCGCATTGACAACGGCCAGATTAAGGCCCAGTCCTCGGCCGCGCCGATCACCCTCGCCGACGTGCTCACGCTGCAGGATGCGTGCCGTCGCGTGTTCGTCCACGAGACCCTCAAGGCGTACATCGTCGACATCGTCAACACGACCCGAGGTGCCGGCCCTAACCCTCTGCCGGGGTGGAACAACCACGTGCGCGTCGGCGCCTCCCCGCGTGGCGGCATTGCGCTCATGCAGATTTCCCAGGCCATTGCCCTCATGGCCGGTCGGAACCACGTGATGCCCGACGACATTAAGGCGATGCGCTACGGCATCCTGCGCCACCGCATCATCCGTACCTTTGACGCCCTCGCCGACAACGTGTCCATTGAGGGGCTCATCGACGCCGTGTTCAACGCGGTGCCCGTTCCGTAAAGCACCCACGGTCCCACACGCCAGTCGACTTTCTAGAGGAACGCTATGCCTGTACGTTCGCGCGAGATCCACTCGCTCTCTTCGCGTATCCAGCTGCCAGTCTTGCGCAAGCTGCTGTCCATCATGGACGGTCAGCACTCCGCGCTGCGGCACGGTCGCGGATGGGAGTTCCTGGACTTGGCTCCCTATCAGGCGGGCGACGACGTGCGTTCCATCGACTGGCCGGCAACCGTTCGCACGGGTTCGCCGGTCATCAAGCGGCGCGAGGCAACCGCGAATCTGCAGGTCATGCTCGTCGTTGACACCGGACGCGAGATGGGTGCGTTGGCACCCTCCGGTGAAACCAAGGAAGAGGTGGCGCTGACGGCGTGCGAGGCGATTGCCTGGCTGAGCGTCGCACGAGGAGACCAGATTGGCCTCGTCGCGGGGGATTCGGAGCGCGTTCGCTTCATGCCTGCCCGCTCGGGTAACGCTCACGCCGAGACCGTGATGCGGCGCATCGAGGAGGACATCACCCTGTCCTCGCCTCACTCGGACGTGCCCAAGCTGCTGGCGCGCGCCCGCACCGTCACCCAGCGTCGAAGCCTTATCGTCATCGTTACGGACGCGACGCAGCCTGAGCCCACCCGCGTCTCCGACGACCTCATTAAGTCTCTGTCGGTGCGCCACCAGGTCATGCAGATATGCGTGGCTGACATCGATCCGACGTCCCTCGACAAGGGAACGGACGTCGTCGACGTGAACGAGGGGCCGCTGCCCGACTTCCTGCTGCGTGACGACCAGCTCTCGGGCGAAGCCGCCAACGTGATGGAGATGCGACGGGCTGCCGTGGCCCAGATGCTCGATAAGAGGGGGGTCATCCACGTGGATGTTTCGTCCAGTGAAGAGGTTCCGCGCGCCCTGATGCGCGCTCTCGAAAGGGGCGCACATGTCCGGTGAACTCAAAGACTACTTGCTGGATCCCGTCGTCTACCCGAACTGGATGTGGGTCCTCGGCCTGGCAATCGTGATTGGCGTCATCGGGTGGATCCTGTACAGCGTGTGGCGCTGGTGGACCTCGCGTATTGGCGAGGTCATGGAACTGCAGACGATCACGGACGCGCGCCGCAAGAAGTACCTGACTTTCATCGACCAGATCGCTGATCGCTACGCCGACGGCGACCTGGATGCGCGCGGTGTGCACCTCGCCCTCGCCGGCCTGATGCGTGCCCTCGGCACGGAGCGAACGGGCCGCGACCTCGAGGTGGCGACCGTGTCCGAGGTGCGCGAGCTCGTCCCGGTGTGGCCGGGTTTGGCGGACATTCTTCAGGCGTGTGAAGTCCCCAGCTTCACGGGCGACAACATCCCGCAGGGACAGCCCTCGCACGAGGCCGTCACCCGCGTACTGACCATGGCTGTGGAGGCGGTGAACGTATGAGGTTCGGGTGGCTTATTCCCGTCGTGCTGCTGGTTGTCGTGGCGACGACCGTCGCCGGATGGATGCTCGCGCGCCGCGCCGGTGAGCGTTCGGGCAAGAAGGGCTGGGTGGCCAACACTGGCTTCCTGCGCGACCTGCCCAAGTATCAGGCCCTCGTGCGCCGTACTCGTTCGTCGCTGGCGATGGCCGTCGTGTGCTTCCTCATCGCGGTCATCGCGACGTCGGTGTCGGCCGGGGCGCCCGTCGACCGCTACATGAAGCACGACAAGTCCTCGAGTCGTGACATCGTCCTGTGCCTGGATGCCTCCGGATCGATGCTTCCCTACGACTCCAAGATCGGCGACTCTTTCAAGCAGATCATCTCGCACTTCGAGGGCGAGCGAATCTCGCTGCAGCTGTGGAACGCCTACTCGATGACGATGTTCCCGCTCACGGACGACTACGAGATGGCCAACGAGGTGCTCACCGAGATGGCTGACAAGATCGATCGCGGCTTCAATCAGATCGGCAACAAGATCTACCTGACGAGGGAACTCGAGGCATACCTGCAACCGACGTTTAGCGGGCCGGATGACCGCCGTGGCTCCCTGGTGGGCGATGGCCTCGCATCCTGTGTGCTCGGCTTCGACCACACCGATAAGAAGCGTTCCCGCACGATCCTTCTAGCGACCGACAACGAGGTGTTCGGCGAGGGCATCTACAACCTCGCCGAATCCATCGAGTTCGCTAAGAGCCAGGGCGTGACCGTCTCGGTTCTCTATCCAGGCTCCTCGTACTCGCTGAAGGCCGAGGGCGCGGAGCTGCAGGACCAGGTCAAGTCCACCGGCGGCAGCTTCTACGATGCCTCATCGCCCTCCGCGGTCGATGAGGTCGTCCGACAGATCGAATCCGAGCAAAAGGAAGAGCTCGATTCTGCGGGCAAGCTCGTGGAAACCGACCGCCCGGGCGCCGCCCTCGGCTGGACCATCGTCGGTGTTCTGTCCCTGCTCGGTCTGCTTGCTTTCGGGAGGCTCTGACATGATTTTCCGTCCCGTCGTCCACCCGGTGCTGCTGGTCCTGATCCTGCTTGTGGCAGCGGCCTTCGTGTTCCTGTCCGCCAAGCGCGCCGCGCGCAAGCGCGTCATGGACATCATCCGACGTTCGTTCATCGTCCTGACCGTCATCATCATGGGTGCTGGTCCGTCGATCCCCGGCCAGGCCCTCGAAGTCTCGTCGGCCCTCGAGGTCTACCTCGTGATCGACCGCACGGGCTCCATGGCTGCGGAAGACTGGGATGGCACCAAGCCCCGCATCGACGGAGTGCGCAACGACGTTGGGCTCATCATGAACACTTTGGCGGGATCTCGCTTCTCGATCCTCACCTGGGATTCTTCGGTCCACACGGACATGCCGCTCACGAGTGACGCCTCCGCCGTGGCCTCGTACATGGACAGCTTCAACCGAGAGCTGTCCGCGTCCTCCCAGGGTTCTTCGCTGAACCGACCGGCGGCGGAGCTGGCCGCCCTCCTCGCCAAGAATAAGGAACGTCACCCGCAGAACCTCCGCGCGGTTTTCATCTTCTCCGACGGTGAGACCTCGAACCAGGAACACTGGAAGTCCGCACCGACGGGCAGTGAGGAAGATTGGGATCGCGTGAAGGAGTACGTCGACGGCGGCCTTGTCATCGGATACGGCACCCCGGAGGGTGCCCCGATGAAGGTGCTGCGCTTGGGCAACAGCGAGGCGCAGAGCGGCGATGATGACGGCTACATTCACGACCTCTCCCAGCCTGGTAACCCGATCGCCATCTCGAAGATCGACGAGGCGGCCCTCCAGTCGGTCGCATCGCGCATCGGCGTCGACTACGTGCACTCGCCCGATAAGTCGGCGATCGAATCCCACGCGCACACCATCTTGGAAGGCGCGACGGAGATTGCCGAACAGCGCAACATGAAAGACACGTACCGCTACATCATCTGGCCGTTTGCGCTCCTGCTCGGGGGACTCCTCGCGTGGGAGGGCGCCAACCTGGCGCTGCGCGCTCAACAGCTGAGGAACTCGCATGCCCTCTAACAACAACCTGCCCGAAGAGGACCTCCTGCCTTTCGGTGCCCTTCAGGGTGGTCCGGTCGACGCGTCGGTCCGCGAACAGCTGGGGCAGGCCACGAACGGCAAGCCGAAGGTGCAGCGCTCCCCGCGGGCTCTGCGACCTCTGTGGTACTCCATTCCGATTCTCGTGATCGCCCTGGTGATCGCCGGGTACCTGATTGGTCTGACGCTCTGGTCGCAGTCGTCGTTGAATCACTGGAAGGCTGGCGACTACGAGTCCGCTCAGGCGGGCTACGAGGGCCAGCGGACATGGACGGGCATCGGTATCGAGGCCTGGGTCGCGCACTACAACCTCGGCACGACCCTGGTGCGCCAGGACCGCGTCGATGAGGGCGTGGAGGAACTGCGCACCGCGTTTGAGCTTGTTCCGAAGGCTCGCGAGGTGCAGCCTGGTCGCCTCGAGCCCTTCTCCTACGAGTGCCGTGTGCGCGTCAATCTCGCCATCGGACTGGAGATTCAGGGCGATAAGCTGCGCTCCTCGGGTTCGACCGGTAACGCTGTGAGCGTCTACCAGGAAGCCCAAGACACGATCTCGCCGTGCCAGACCGCGTCTGGTGGTTCCGGTCAGTCCGGCGACCAGAACCAGTCGGGCGGACAGTCCGGTCAGCAGTCCGGCAGCGAATCCAATAACCCCGCTGACGAAAATAAGGAACGCGTCGAGGACAAGAAGCAGCAGACCGAGGAGGAGTCTGAGGGGCAGAGCGGTTCGCAGGACCAGCAGCAACAGCAGGACCAGCAGACGGATCCGACGCCCACGCCCAGCCCGACCGAGGACCCCTTCGAGGGTGAGGATCAGGAGCAAAAGGAGCGCCGCGAGCAGCTGCAGGACCAGAACAAGGAACGGCAGCAGAACCAGCGCGATGCCCAGGACGGGAAACGCGACGGCAATCCGAACGGCGCCTGGTGAGGGTTGCAAGTTCGTCTCAACTTTGCTGTGACGTGCACCCATAAAACCCCGCGGCGGCCCGGGAGGGCCCCAAACACAGATAGGCTTGAATTGTGAAGGTCCTTCTCGTTGGTAACGGAGGTCGCGAACACGCGATCGCCCGTGCGCTTGTGCGAACGTCCACCCCCGAGCATCCCGTGGAGCTTGTCGTCCAGGCGGGTAACCCCGCGTTGGAGCAGCTGGGCCGCTCCCTGACCATGGATCCCCTCGATCCGAAGGACGTTGTCCGTCGCGCCACGTCCGAGAACGTCGACCTCGTGGTCGTCGGCCCCGAGGCCCCGCTCGTCGCGGGCGTCGCGGATGCCGTGCTGGACTACGGAATCCCCGTTTTCGGCCCGACGAAGGATGCGGCGCGCCTCGAGGCCTCCAAGTCTTTCGCGAAGCAGGTCATGGCCGATGCCGACGTGGCCACGGCTCGTGCCTTCACGTGCACCACGATGGACGAGGTCGAGGCCGCGTTCGACGATCTGGGTGCCCCCTACGTCGTGAAGGACGACGCGCTTGCCGCCGGTAAGGGCGTCGTCGTGACCACCGACCGCGCCCAGGCCTCGGAGCATGCGCGCGCCTGCCTGTCGCGCGACGGGGGAGCGGTCGTCATCGAGGACTACCTCGACGGCCCCGAGGTCTCCCTCTTCTGCTTCGCCGACGGTTCTACCGTCGTGCCGCTGCAGCCCGCGCAGGACTTCAAGCGCGTGGGCGACGGCAACGAGGGCCCGAACACGGGCGGCATGGGCGCCTACAGCCCCCTGCCGTGGCTCCCCGAAGAGGCCACGCAGCGCATCGTCGACGAGGTGGCCCAGCCCGTCATCACCGAGATGGCGCGTCGCGGCACCCCCTTCCGTGGCCTCCTGTACTGCGGCCTCGCGATGACCTCGAAGGGTATCCGCGTCGTCGAGTTCAACGTGCGTTTCGGCGACCCGGAGACCCAGGCGGTCCTCGAGCGCCTCGACTCCCCGCTGGCCCCCATCCTGTACGCGGCCGCGACCGGCACTCTCGCCAAGGTCCCCGCCCCCGTGTGGAGCGAGGACGCTGCCGTCACGGTCGTCATGGCCTCGGGCGGATACCCGGGCCCCACGGATACCGGGCATGAGATCACCGGTATCGAAGCGGCCGAGGAGCTCGACGGCGTCCACGTCATCCACGCCGGCACCTCCGAGGAGATCACCGACGACCCGACCGACGTCGCGGCGGGATGCTGCGGCTTCGAACCGACCTACGCGCTGGTGAACTCCGGCGGCCGAGTCCTCGACGTCGTCGCCCGCGCGGCAACGCTCGACGAGGCCCGGGCACTCGCCTACCGCGGCGTCGACCTCATCCACTTCGACGGGGAGCACCACCGCAGCGACATCGCGACGTGGCCCGCCGACCTGGTCGTCAGCCTCGACTGAGAAATCCCTGAGGAGCATCATGACCGCCACCCTCCACGGCTGGACCCCGCTGAGCGCGGGCAAGGTTCGCGACATCTACGCTCCCGACGAGGCCGTGGTTGGCCCCGCGCCGCAGGCCGCCACCCCGGCGGGCCGCCCGCGCCACGCGAAGGCTGGCCCGGAGGCGCTCCTCATGGTGACCTCGGATCGCATCAGCGCCTACGACTACGTGCTGCCCACGCTGATCCCCGGCAAGGGCGCGGTCCTCAACCAGCTTGCCATCTGGTGGATGGGCCAGCTGCGTCCCCTCGTGGAAAACCACCTGCTGGCCGTCGGCACGAAGGCTCCGGCCGAGGCCTCGCGCGCCCTGGAGGGCGCCCAGCCCACGCGCTTCACGGTTCCCGCCGAGGTCGACGGTCGCGCGGTCGTGTGCCGCAGCCTGCACATGATCCCCATTGAGTGCGTCGTGCGCGGCTACCTGACGGGCTCCGGCCTGGCCGAGTACCGCGAGTCCGGATCCGTGTGCGGCATCACGTTGCCCGAGGGCCTGACCGAGGCCTCGCGCCTCGAGGAGCCGATCTTCACGCCCGCCGCGAAGGCCGAGCTGGGCGAGCACGACGAAAACATCACCTTCGAGCAGACCGTCGAGCGCATCGGCGAGGAGCTCGCGGTCGCGATCCGCGACCTGTCGATCGCCCTGTACCGGGCCGCCCGCGACATCGCCGCGCAGCGCGGCATCATCATCGCGGACACCAAGTTTGAGTTCGGCATCGACGTGACCACGGGCGCGCTCGTGCTCGCGGACGAGATCCTCACCCCGGACTCCTCCCGATTCTGGCCCGCCGACCAGTGGGTGGAGGGCCAGGTCGCGCCCAGCTTCGACAAGCAGTACGTGCGCGACTGGCTGGTCTCCGAGCAGTCCGGCTGGGACCGCTCCTCGGGCGCCAACCCGCCCGCGCTGCCCGACTCCGTGGCCGCCGCGACCGCCGCGCGCTACGTCGAGGCATACCGCCGACTCACCGGGTCGGACCCCATCCTGTAAACAGACTTGCCCGCCGGGCAAGATGCACGGCGGGATCCTCACCAACAACACAAGGAGGAACGCCGTGGGGCGAATCATCGTGGAAGTGATGCCGAAGCCGGAGATCCTGGATCCCCAGGGTAAGGCTGTCGGTTCGGCGCTGCCCAGGCTCGGAATCACGAGCTTTGAGGCCGTGCGCCAGGGTAAGTGCTTCCACCTGAGCGTGGACGGTCCCGTTACCGACGAGCTCCTGGACCAGGCCCGCAAGGCCGCCGAAGAGGTCCTGTCCAACCCGATCATCGAGGACGTCGTGCGCGTCGAGGCCATCGACGAGGCCGACGCCCGTTACGCGGGAGGCGTGCAGTGACCCGCGTCGGAGTCGTCACCTTCCCCGGCACCCTCGACGACCGCGACGCCGCCCGCGCGGTTGAAATCGCGGGCGCGCAGGCCGTGTCGCTGTGGCACAAGGACGCCGACCTGCACGGCGTCGACGCGGTCGTCATCCCCGGCGGCTTCTCCTACGGCGACTACCTGCGCTGTGGCGCGATCGCTGCGACCGCTCCCGTCATGAGCGAAATCGTGCGCGAAGCCGGACGAGGCCTGCCCGTCCTGGGCATCTGCAACGGCTTCCAGATCCTGTGCGAGTCACACCTGCTGCCCGGCGCGCTCATCCGCAACGACCACCAGAAGTTCCTGTGCCGCGACCAGGTGCTGCGCATCGAGAACGCGGACACCGCGTGGACGCGCACCTACAGCGTCGGCGACACCATTACCGTCCCCCTCAAGAACGGCGAAGGTAACTTCCAGGCGTCTCCCGCCGAGCTCGAACGGCTCGAGGGTGAAGGCCGCGTCGTGTTCCGCTACGTCGACTTCAACCCCAACGGCTCCGCCAATGACATCGCGGGCGTCACCAACGCCGCGGGCAACGTCGTCGGCCTCATGCCCCACCCCGAGCACGCGACCGAGGCCGGCTTCGGCCCCCTCTCCCTCGGAGCCGACGGCGCCAGCCACCACGGCGGAACCGACGGCCTGGGCATCTTCCGTTCCGTCCTCGCATCCCTCGTCGGCTGACGACGCCACCGCACCCTCACCCGTGAGGGAGCCCCGGCCTCGTCCCAGACCTTTCGAATGGAAACACGAATGACCTCCGAAAACACCCGCGAGCTGCCCGACACCGTCGAGAACGCCGCCGCGACCCCCGGCCAGGACATGCCCTGGAAGGAACTCGGCCTCAAAGAGGACGAATACCAGCGCATCTGCGACATCCTCGGGCGCCGACCCACCAACGCTGAGCTCGCCATGTACTCCGTCATGTGGTCCGAGCACTGCTCCTACAAGTCCTCCAAGAAGCACCTCGCTGAGCAGTTCGGCGCGCGCACGACCGACGCCATGAGGAAGAACCTCCTCGTCGGCATGGGCCAGAACGCCGGCGTCGTCGACATCGGCGGCGGCTGGGCCGTCACCTTCAAGGTCGAGTCCCATAACCACCCGTCCTTCGTCGAGCCCTACCAGGGCGCGGCCACCGGCGTGGGCGGCATCGTCCGTGACATCATCTCCATGGGCGCACGCCCGATCGCCGTCATGGACCAGCTGCGCTTCGGTGCCGTCGACCACCCCGACACGGCGCGCGTCGTCCACGGCGTCGTCTCCGGCGTCGGCGGCTACGGCAACTGCCTGGGCCTGCCCAACATCGGCGGCGAAACCGAGTTTGACCCCTCCTACCAGGGCAACCCCCTCGTCAACGCGCTGTGTATCGGCAAGCTGCGCCACGACGACATCCACCTGGCCAACGCGACCGGCGAAGGCAACCTCGTCGTCCTCTTCGGCGCGCGCACCGGCGGCGACGGCATCGGCGGCGCCTCCATCCTCGCCTCCGAAACCTTCGAAGACGGCATGCCCGCCAAGCGCCCCTCCGTCCAGGTGGGCGACCCCTTCATGGAAAAGGTCCTCATCGAGTGCTGCCTCGACCTGTTCGAGGCCGACGTCGTCCAGGGCATCCAGGACCTCGGCGCCGCGGGCATCTCGTGCGCGACCTCCGAGCTGGCCTCCAACGGCGACTCCGGCATGCACGTCGACCTCGAAAACGTGCTCCTGCGCGACCCCACGCTCACCGCGGGCGAGATCCTCATGAGCGAGTCCCAGGAACGCATGATGGCGATCGTGACCCCCGAGGATCGCGAGCGCTTCTTCGAGATCATTGACAAGTGGGACGTCGAGGCAGCGGTCATCGGCCACCTGACCGGCGACGGACGCCTCACGATCGACCACCACGGCCACCGCATCGTCGACGTCGACCCGAAGACCGTCGCCCACGAGGGCCCCGTCTACGACCGCCCCTACGCGCGCCCCGCGTGGCAGGACGAGCTGCAGGCTGCCACCTCTGAGGACCTCTCGCGCCCCGCCACGCGCGAGGAACTGATCGCCGACGTGCGCGCCGTGCTCTCCGCCGTCAACCAGGCCTCCAAGGCGTGGGTCACCGACCAGTACGACCGCTACGTGCAGGGCAACACGGCCCTCGCCCAGCCCGACGACGCGGGCGTCATCCGCATCGACGAGACCACTGGGCTGGGTGTCGCGCTCTCCACCGACGCGAACGGCTGGTACACCAAGCTCGACCCGGCAACGGGAGCCCGCCAGGCCCTCGCCGAGTCCTACCGTAACGTCGCCGTCGTCGGCGCCGAGCCCGTCGCCATCACGGACTGCCTGAACTTCGGCAACCCCGAAGACACGGACGCCATGTGGCAGCTGGTGACCGCCATGACCGCGCTCGCGGACGGCTGCATCGAGCTCGAGATCCCCGTGACCGGCGGCAACGTGTCGCTGTACAACTCGTCCGGCACCGAGAAGGGGCTGCCGAACTCGTCGATCAACCCGACGCCCGTCATCGGCATGCTCGGCATCCTCCCCGACGTCACGCGAGCCAACCCCTCCGGCTTCACCGAAGAGGGCCTCGCCGTCATCCTCCTGGGCACCACCCGCGAGGAGTTCGACGGATCCGCGTGGGCGCGCATCGCCCGCTCGCATCTCGGTGGCCTGCCGCCCGAGGTCGACCTGAAGGCGGAGGTTGCCCTCGGTAACGTCGTGCGCGCGCTGAGCGCCGCCGATGGCCCCGACGGCCGGCCCCTCGTGCGTGCCGCGCACGACCTGTCGAACGGCGGCCTCGTGCAGTCCCTCGTGGACTCCGCGCTGCGCTTCGGCATCGGCGGCGTCTTCGACGTGGCCGGGGCCGCCCGCCGCGACTGCGTCGGCGACCACGAGATGCTCCTGTCCGAGTCCCAGGCACGCGCCTTCGTCGCGGTGCCCGAAGCGGCCGTCAAGGCCGTGTTCGCGGCCGCCGAGGCCGAGGGCGTGGATGCCGTGCGCATCGGCACCACGGGCGGCGACATGCTCGCGATCAGCGGTGTGGACCTGCTCGCCGCCGAAGGCGAGGGCTGCGGCTGGATCGCCTCCATCGACGAGCTGCGCGAGCTGAGCGAGACCGGACGCACGTACTTCTGAGCGTTCGCGTCTGAGTCGTAGCGTCTAGGGGCGCGGGCCTGCGGGCCCGCGCCCCTGTGCTGTGTTTCTTGTGGCGCCGCTGGTGTTCTGGGTGCCGTCGGGCCCGGCCGCTGTGTGTGCCGGTGGGCGGCGGCCTGCCTGCTTGTTGTTGCTTGTTGCCCCACGGGTGTTCCGGGCGCCGGAGGGCCCGGCCGCCCGCGAGATCGCCACACGCGAGCCTGCGGCTCGGAGTGGTCGATCTCGAAGCCCGCCCGTGCCCTCCGGTCCCTCCGGCGCCCTCCACGCCAGTGGGGCTGGGTCGCTGATTGGTGCGTCGTCTCGAAGCCCGGCCAGGCCGTGCTGCCAGTCCCACTTCATCCCGGGCCGTCGAACCCTCATTGCTGAGTCCACATTCAATTTCGCATGCAATTCCCCCACGACTCTTTCAAACCATGAATTTTGATTGTTGGTATTCCAACGTTTTCAGACGTTGTTGAAACTTCTCCCAACCGAATTGCATGCGACATTGGGGGATGGTGGCCTTGTTGGGGTGAGGTGGGGTCTTGGGGCGTGACTTTTTTCGCCCTGCGTGGCCTGTTGTCGGCCTGAGCGTGACAAAATTCGACCAGCGCTCGAAAAATGGCCCAAAATTGGCGGTTTGTGGCTTGCTGGGCGAGTTTTGTACCGGGTTGACCCAAGAATGCCCCGTGCTGGGCGAGTTTTGTACCGGGTTGGCCCGCAAGGTAGCGAGTGGGGATAGTTATGGACCTGTCGGTACCAGGAAGGACGCCTATTTGGCAGTCGTTGTCCCAGGGGTGACCCGCACAGAGGCAGGCAGAACTACTGTTGTGCCTCCTCAGCCACCACCTACCAGCCGCGCACCAGCTCTGCGAGAGAGGGGGAAGCCAGCCACTGCCTCGTGCCAAAAGAGGACACGGACACCGCGGCGACGGCCGACGCGAAGCGAATGAGGTGCTCCGGGTCCGCGTCCTCGCCACGCCGGGGGTGCTTCGAGGGGTTGTATGAAAGAAATATCGCCCCTGCGTAGCACTGTATGGTCGTGTGGGGTGTCTCTGTGAAAGAAATATCGCCCCAGCACGGTGAAAATGGTCGGAAATTGGGCATTTTGGGTGTGTGTGGGCGATGAAAATTTCATGATGGCCCGATCCATGCCGTGCAGGGGTGGAAAATGTTTCATCTGGGGTGCCAGATCCCCGTGCAGGGGTGGAAAATGTTTCATCTGGGGTGCCGGATCCCCGTGCAGGGGTGGAAAATGTTTCATCTGGGGTGCCGGATCCCCGTGCAGGGGCGGTTTTTCTTTCGCTTCTTGGTTCTGTGAGGCAGCACTGACGCCCACTATGCAGGATGCTACTCCACCGTGTTCTGTGAGAACGCCCCAAACGTGTGTCATTTGATTGAAGTCCTACCAATAGCGCACCATTCTTTGGCATACTGAGGGGCGGAAATAATCCGCCATCATAGGAGCCGTCCGTGCCTCAGCAAAACGTCCCCACTACAACTGAGCAGGCCCCGGCCTCGTCTGCGGGTGCTGCCAAACCCAGCCTCGGTCGCGTGATTGCCGCGTGGGCGGTGCATGCGTTCACCATCTCGGGCCTAGCGTGGGCGACGCTCGCGCTGTTCGCGATGCTCGATAACAACATCCCCATGATGTGGCTGTGGTTTGTCATCGCGCTCATCGTTGATGGTGTCGATGGCACGCTGGCCCGTAAGGTCGGCGTTCGCCAGGTGATCCCCTGGTTTGACGGCGGCGTCGTCGACAATCTCGTCGACTACCTGACGTGGACGTTCCTGCCCGCGGTCTTCATGGCGATGTACCTGCCCTTCGGACCCAAGCCGATCCCTGTCATCATGATGGTGGTCATCATCGTGTCCTCCGTGTTCTGCTACGCGAACGACGGAGAAAAATCGAACGACAACTACTTCGTAGGCTTCCCGGCTGCGTGGAACTGCGTCGCGATCGTCATGTACGTGCTTCAAACACCCGCGTGGGTGAACATTGCGGCGACGATCTTCCTGGCGATCATGACGCTGGTCCCGCTGCACTACACGCACCCGGCCCGCGTGAAGCGTTTCCAGATTCCGAACATCATCGGTGCGGCCGCGTGGATCGTGGCCTGCGCGTACATGGTGGTCTTTTACCCGGTCCAGCCCCTGTGGACTCTGATCCTGTTCTGGGTTGGTGGAGGCTGGTTCCTCATCGCCGGCTTCATCCGTACGGCGACCGGCGAGGACAAGTAGTCGCCGCATCACGAACGGATACGAACGTCCCCCGGGCACTGCGCTCGGGGGAGGTCGTTATGCGAGCCCGATAAACACATTCGCGGTCACGTCACGTGAGGGCAGGGGCGGACCTCAGAGGAACGAGGCCGGGGCTTCCGGCGCCCGGAACACACTGGGATGCAGCAGTAACGGCGTGCCTACAGCAGCTCTGCGAGGCCCTTCTTGACGGCACGGTCGCGCAGGTAGCGGAAGACCTCGAGGAAGATGCCGCCGAAGAAGATCAGCGCGATGGCGGTCCATACGCCCGGGGGAGCGTGGCGCCCGTACATGAGGAAGTACACGTAGGGTGCGAGGAAGGTGATGGCGGCAGTGATGGCGCCGACGACGCGGTGCCAGAGCTTTTGGCCGGCGACCATTTCGATGAGGCCCCACGTGTAGGGGATCGCGGTGATCATGTCGATGGCCCACAGGATGCGCCAGTCGCCCCGGAAGTGGGGGACGTACATGACGGGCACGGCCCGCGCCATCGAATACACGAGGACGACGACGTAGGCGATGAATTTGGGGTTGCGGCACAACCGCAGAAATGCGGCGCGTTCGATGATGGAGGCGCCGACGGCACGCGAGGCGTGGGTGGCGTGTGACGAGGTCGTGAGCGTATCGAGTCCGGCCATCGCGACGCGCATGAATTCGCGTTGCTCGTCGCTGCCGGCTGCCCAGCGCTCTAGCAGCTCGAGGGGGGACAGGGCGATGGGGGTGTAGCCGTCGCGTGGCTGGCCGGCCTCGTGGATGAGGTCGTCGCCGAGAGCCTCACGCAGGCGCGAGAGCTGCTCGGTGGGGATTTCGGCGATCCACAGGCGCACACGGCGTTGGATGGCGTCGTGGAGTTCGTGGGAGAGTGCGTGCCCTGCGGCGGAGTGCGGGGAGAATCCTTCCGCGGCGATGTCTGTGAGGGCGCCGGGAACTTCGACGATCCGGGTTGTCAGGTCGCCGGCCCGGTCGACGCCCGAGATGGCGATGATGGTGGCAGCGTCCCACTCGTAGCTGCGTGCGATCTCAATGTCGAGGATCGAACGCAGTGTAATGAGGGAAGCGGTGTCACTCACGTGGGGCCTCTCGTCGGGAGTCGGACACATCCATTGTGCCTGACAAAGTGGTCGGAATGCACGCTCGAGGCTGGCGTGGCCTCGCCGCGTAGAATCGGGGTATGGCGAAACGACGGATTGATCCGGGCGAGGGAATGGTGGCGCTGCGCTCGTGGCGCGAGTCGGTGGAGCGCGGCGAGGAGCCGGCGCGTGCGGTCGTGCTCACTGCCGTGCGCTTCACCCTCGAGGAACTGGGAGTTCTGCATCCGGGCCGTGCAGTCGAAGTGCGTGTGCCTCCCGCGGGTGCGGTGCAGATCCTGCCGGGTACGACTCATCGGCGTGGTACGCCGCCCGCCGTGGTCGAAACCGACGCCGTGACGTGGCTGTCGCTCGCGTGCGGACTTCTCACGTGGGACGAGGCCGTGGCTGGCTTGCGCGTGAGCGCATCGGGTGAGCGCACCGACCTGGGGCCCCTCCTGCCGCTCGTGTGAGCGGCGGGAAAGGGGAAGGAATGCTCAGGCCTCCAGCTGGGGCACGCCGAAGCGGGCCTCGAGCTTGGGGGCGAGCCACTTCTGGGAACCCTTGTATGCGTAGCGCTGGGCAACGGCGGCGATGGCCGCGGAGGTCGAGGCGAAGAGCACCAGGGAGGCGATGGTGACGTCGTCGGAGTCTTCGGCGGGGATGGGGCGTCCGGTGGCGACCTTCCAGCCGACTTCGAAGAGCTTGGAGGCGGCGAAGGCCGCTCCGGCGATGACGACGGTCGTGGCGACCTTTTCGATGGTGGCTGAGTCCATGGTTGCCTCCTGGCGTGGGGGGTGGTTGTCCCTGTGCGCGTGCGCACGATTCCATGATGCCCCACGCGGCGCTCTTGCGCGAGGCCCACGGGCACGCTGTCCTATGCTTGAACGGTAGTGTTCCCGTCTGAAGGATTCCTCATGGCTCGCGCCCGCTCTGTTTTTGCGCTCTCGGCCCTCGTTGTTGCGGCGTCGACGATTGCGGCTTGTACGCCGTCCGTGTCGTCGAGCGCGCCCCGGGATCCGTTCGCCTCTCCGATTGTGCCGGGTCAGAGCGCCCGCGCCTCGTCGGCCGCGACCACGGCTGGCACGATTGATGCTCCGACGCCGCGCAGTGGTTCGGGGACGGTGACGGTCGCTCTGGTGGGTGGCGCGCAGCTGCCGATGGTGACGGCGCAGGAGTTCACGAAGGCGACGGGTTTCACGGTGGCCGCGGTGCCCGTCGATAGCGTTGCGGGCCTGGCGAAGACGAACGCGGATGTTGTTGTGGGGCTTGACGGCGCGGATGCACTGCAGGCGAGCGCGGCCGGTTCGATTGCGGCCGTGGCGCCCCAGGATACGGTGACACTGTCGGGCACGGCTGTGGAGGGCGCGGCTGCTGCCGTCGCCTACGGTCGTGACGACGTCTGCGTCATTGCCGACAAGTCGTGGATGAGCGCGAATGGACGCCCGCTGCCGACCTCGTTCGGTGATCTGACGTCTCCGCGTATCCGCGCGCTGCTCGCGGTCCCGGACCCGGCCTCGTCGTCGGTGGGGCGCGCGTTCGTGCAGGAAGCTGCCTCGCAGACGGGCGAGGGACTGGGATCCTTCGCGCAGTCTCTGAACCCGCGTGTGGACGCCTCCTTGGGGGCGACGATCGGCGCGTGGACCGCGGGCGCGCATGTGTCCGAGGAATACCTCTCTGAGATCGCGGGGGCCTCCGCCGCCACGTCGGGAGCGTACCCGCTGGTTGTGGCCCCGCGTTCGCTGGCCGCTGCCGCAGCGACGAATACGGGCGCGGATTCCTACGGTACGCCGATCTCGTCGACGTGCATCGCCCGCATCATGTACGTGGCCGCGACGGGCTCGTCGGCCTCCGATGGCGCCGAGTCGCTGATTGCCTGGCTGCAGGGGGAGACCGCTCAGCGCTCCCTGGCGACGACCGGTGCGGCGTACCCGATTGACGGTGTGCTTGCCGCCGACACGAAGGCCGGCTGGCTCATGGGTATTACGGGTGAGGCTGTCGTCGCTGACGAGACGATCGGCTCCCTGGACGCGCTCGATGCCTTCCTGGCCACGTGGTCCTCGGCGCTGGCTTCCCCGGCGCCGACCACGCCGAGTACGCCCGACCCCGCGACCGACCCGGGCACGCAGGACACTGGACAGGATCCGGCGCCCGCGGATGATGCGGCGACCGATCCGGGCCTCGACGATTCGGGTGACGAGGAGTAATCCCCGCCGGACGCCCCTGAAGAGTCAGCCTCGCAGCATTGCGGGGCTGACTTTGCATTCTTCGCCGATGCGCATGGGGGCGATGAGGCCCGCTTCGCGCAGCTCGAGGAGGCGCGGCACGGTGCGCTCGACGACCTTCCATGGGTCGATCGTGTTGAGGTAGATGCGCGTGCCGCCCTCGAAACCCGCGAGCGTCGAGATGCGCCACTTGAGCAGGATGCGCCAGCGCATGGGCGTGGACACGGTGGGCGGGCGGTGGTACCACTCCTCGTTGGCGGGCACCTCCACGCCCGTTGCAGCGTGCGCGGCGTGGAGGATGTCGGAGATCCCCCGCATGGCCTCGGGGCTGACCTCCCACGGGTTCTTCGGCTCGCCCAGGGGCCAGATCGCGATGCCGGGGAAACGGTGCCCAAACCCGGCCAGGGCGACGGCGTGCTCGTTCTGGGCGATGAGGAGCTTGCGCGTGGCCGCGACGGTGAAGATCTGGTCGTAGATGTCGGGCTGGGCGCGCAGGCGCTCGAGTTCAGCTTCGGTCTGGACGGACAGGTCGTCGATTGCGACGAGCTGCTTGTGCAGGTGGTCGAAGGATGCGCCCGCGGGGCGCAGCCAGTTCTGGAACGTCGCCACATAGCGCACGGCGGTGTCCAGGTCGTACAGGTCGCGCATCGAGCGGGCCGTGTAGGCCGTGTACTGCTCGTGCTCCTCGGGGGTGAGGGTGCCGGACCCGGCGAGCTGGTGTGCTTCGGTGGCGCCGTCGACGTAGTGGCGCTTGCCGATGATGAGGTCGTGCCCGCCGGAGAAGAAGCCGTTGGCGTACTGCAGGCGCGCGGTCTCGCTGGTTGCCGCAAACTCGCCCTCGCTCATGCCCGAGGCCAGCATGCGGGCGCGCACGACGTTCATGACGTGCTCGTAGCCAGCGTCGGAGGCCAGGTAGTGCGCCATGCGGCGGCGGTCATTCTCGGAGGGGACGTGCCCGTGGTTGAGGTGCCAGTAGTTGTAGGAGACGATCTCAAACAGGTTGGGGATGCGTCGGAATTCGGCGACCGTGTCGCCGAGCTGATCGGCGCCGAGGGCGTCCAGCTGCTCCCAGGACCCGTCCTCGTGGCGCACCAGGCGCGACTTCTCGGGCGGGGTCTCGAGGTATCGGCCGGAACAGAATGCGCAGTGGTGTCCGTCGGCCTCGTGGTTGATCGGGTTGTGGTCCGTGTGTGGCGCGGTCAGGGGGCGGTTGCTGCGACCGGGGACGGTCCACACCTCTGTGCCCGTGAGGAGGTTTTGCTGTTTGACAGTGCCGTCGGCCAGTCGAACGATGGCGCGGTCGGCGCGCGTGAGCTTGGAAGCCATGTCTGTATCGTACCCGTCTTCAGAGTCGGTCCATTGTGGCCGGATGCGACCCCATGCGACCGGCTTCGCCCGCGTCGAGGGCATCGATGCGCGCGGTCTGTTCGGGATCCAGCGAGAAGGAGAACACGTCGAAGTTGGCGGCCATGCGCTCGCGGCTCAGGGTCTTGGGGAAGACGACGTGGCCGCGATCCAGCGCCCAACGTAGCGCGACCTGCGTCGGGCCCACCCCGAGCTGCGCGCCGATTTCGATGAGCGTCGGGTCGGTGACCGCGCGTCCGCGCGCCAAGGGGGACCACGCCTCGAACACCATGCCGAGTCCCTGTGCGTAGGTGCGCAGGTCGGCGTTGGGGAAGAAGGGGTGGGATTCAACTTGGAGGACGTGCGGGGCGACTGTTGCGACCGCGCGGACGGCCTCGACGTGCTCGCGCTCGTAGTTCGACAGGCCGATCGCGCGTGCGCCGCCTGCGTTGAAGGCGTCCTCGAGGGCGGGCCAGGGCAGGGCGACGTCGCCTCCGTAGAGCGTGGGCAGCGGCCAGTGCACGAGGAGGAGGTCCACGTAGTCGGTGCGCAGGTCCTCGAGGGAGCGCTGGATGGACGCGGCTGCCCGATCGGGCTCGTGGTTGGAGTTGTCGACCTTCGTCGTGACGAACAGGTCTTCGCGCGCGATGCCCGATGCCTCGAGCGCTGCCCCGACCTCGGCCTCGTTGCCGTACATCTGAGCGGTGTCGATATGACGGTACCCGACCTCGAGGGCGCGGCTCACCGCGTCGTACGTGTCCTCGGGTGCGACCTTGTAGGTGCCGAATCCGAGCACGGGGATGGGTGATCCTGTCGGGAGTATGAGGGTCGGAATCGGGGACGAGGCCGGGGTGGGGCCAGCGGGAAGCGGGGTGTTCATCGGTGAATCCTCCTAGTCGTTCCCAGTGTAGCCTCCCGCACACGCTGCGGTCGCCGTCGTCCGCGGGCGCGGTCGGTGCGCATGTCGTAGCGTTGTCCTCGTTTAACGCCGTGCGCGGCGACGATCTGAGAGCGCAGGAGGAATCATGATTAATGCCTACGAGACGGAGGACGGCGTCGTCTTCGACATGAGCAACCTGGAGTGCGAGGCGCTGCGCTCATACGCCGACGGACTCCTGGCTGATCCCGAGCATCCGTTCGTTGAGCTGCTGCGCGGCCAGGGCCTCGTTGTTGGTGATACTCCCGTCCCGCGCCTCGCTGCTCTCCTTCAGGCGTTCTCGCAGGCAACGAAGGTGCTGACCGCCTGGGTCGTCGCTCCGGCTGGGTGCCGCCGATCCACCTTCTTCGTTGGCCCGCACTCCTCTGTGGTGTCACGGTGCGAGGACGGGATGCTACTTCCCGGCGAGGATGACCCGTTGTCGGTGTGGGTGGTTGACTCCGCGCAGCTGCGCGACACGTTCTTCGAGCTCAGCGCCATCGGCGAGCCTTCCGGCGAGGGGGTGTTGCCGACGGCGGTGCCGGCGACGCTCTTCGGTGCCCTCGAACGGGCGGAGGTGACGGAGATACTCGTGGAGGTGCCGAAGGTGGCCCGTGAGATCGCCGAGCTCATCGACACCGAGGTGGACGAGGCGACGGGAGGCTTCTGGGCGGACCTCGCGGATGACTCGTGGGTGGGACTTTCCGTGCGGGTCGTTGATGCGGTGTCGTACCCGAGTCTGTCGGGCGAGAGCTGGCGTTTGCTCGCCACCAGCGAGGAGGTCTGCGAGGTGCTGGCCGGCGTTGAATTCACCGAGCTGTATCCCGACGAGGTGCCCCTGCTGGCGAGCGCAGATGGTGAGTTCTGGGCGGTTGCTGCCCCTTCATCGACGGGGGTGCTCTGGGAAGATATCGAGGATGTTCTCTCCGAGTAGTCCAACTCCTGAACCGCAGATCTCACAGTCTGAGAACGTCGGGTGACAAATTATTTCTGTCCCGATGGTCAGTCGGCCTGTTTGCGGCGTTTTTCCCGGCTTTGGACGCTCGTAGTCCTCTCTTTTGAGGAGGCTGACCGCGTGAGTAGAGAAGTGCTGAAATGTCGCTGAAAAACCCTTGAATGGCGTCTGCAATGTGGTTGACACTTAAATTGGTATGACGGTCAATATCTGTGATATAGCGCGAAAATTCGGGGACTCCTGTCTAACCAGACGGTAGGCTTTATGTTAGGTAACCCACCGTGAATTCCCCGCTCTAAGAGCAAAATTCGCGTACGATAGATACTGTTCAACCACAGATCGTCTACACGTCCAGACAATGAACGGAGAGTTATGTCGGTTCGCAATGCACTGCTCGCGCTTGTTGCGCAGCAGCCCGCCGGTGTCTACCGCCTGAAGCAGATGTTCGAGGAGCAGACGTGCGGAGCATGGCCGCTGAATATCGGCCAGGTCTACCAGACGATGCAGCGCCTCGAGCGCGATGGTCAGGTTGTGTCTCACGCTGAGACCAACGCGGGCCGTGATTCTGAGGTCTTCGAGCTGACCGATGCTGGTCGCGACGTCCTCGCCGCCTGGTGGTCCACACCCGTTCCCCGCGAGCACCCCGAACGTGATGAGCTCGTCATGAAGCTTGCCGTGGCTGCCGCCGACCCGACGGTCGACGTCGAGGCCATGATTCAGACTCAGCGTCGCTCGACCCTGGGTTCCCTGCGTGACGTCACCCGCCTGAAGGCTTCGGCCGATGAGGGTGAGCTCGCATGGAAGCTCATCCTGGAGCGCCACATCTTCGACCTTGAGGCCGAGCTCAACTGGCTCGACCACATCGAGTCCGGTGCGGTCTCCGAGGCCGCGCGTCGTGCCGCCTTCGCTGCCGCGAAGGGTCGCTCGATGAGCTGGGCTCAGGCTGAGGTCAGCATTTCGGAGCGTGCCGGGGTGCGATGAGCCAGCCTGTGCCACTACCGATCCGGATGGTTGGCGTCGGACATGAGTTCGGCGCGGACGGTGTCCGAGTGAGAGCGCTCGACGGGATCGACCTTGAGGTCGCACCCGGCGAGCTTCTCGCTGTTATGGGACCCTCTGGCTCCGGTAAGTCGACGCTCCTGTCGATCGCCGGTGGTCTCGAGCGTCCGATCCGTGGAAGTGTCTTCATTAACGGGGTTGACCTGGCGTCGCTGGACAGCGTGCACCGCGCCGAGGTGCGTCGCCGCTCAATTGGGTACGTCTTCCAGGACTACAACCTGATCCCGTCTCTGTCGGCTCTTGAAAACGTTGAGATGCCGCTGCAGCTCGATGGTGTGAGCCCGTCGAAGGTCCGCTCGGCCGCGATGGCTGCGCTGGAGGAGGTGGGCGTTGCCGACCTGGCAGACCGGTTCCCTGAGCTGCTCTCCGGTGGTCAGCGACAGCGCGTCGCGATCGCCCGCGGGCTCGTGGGTAACCGCTCGGTCATTCTTGCGGATGAACCGACGGGTGCGCTCGATTCTCACACTGGCGAACAGATCATGTTGGTGTTGCGTGATCACATTGATGCCGGTGCAGCCGGTATCCTCGTGACTCATGAGGCCAGAATGGCCGCATGGGCAGATCGAACTGTCTTCCTACGCGACGGTCGCATCGTCGACCGCTCGAGGGGAGACTCGCTGAGGGATCTGCTGGCAGACACAGCACCAAGGATCTAATGAGCAGGCTCAACACACGGATGAGGCGATGGGGAGTAGTACTCCGCATCGCCTCTCGTGATGCGCGCCAAAGCTTGGGGCGCACGCTCACGGCGGTGTTTCTGATCTCGCTGCCGATCATTATCGCGATCGCGGCGATCACCTTCTGGGATGTGACGACCTCGCAGCGCTACCATGCCTCGTCGTGGCTCGGACACCGCAGCGACGTGCAGGCGGTGACGCTGCATCGCTCCTCGAGCGCCCTCGAACAGGACTTTACGGTCGATCGCCTGGCGTCGACGGCCTCGAGCGACGAGGTATCGGTCTCGATGGAGACCCTCAACAGCTGGGTGCCAGCAGGCGACCATCTGATCGCCGTTGACACTCTCTACCAGCTGCGTCTGGAAACGGCTGAGGGCGCGGGCTTCACGGTTGACAATGGCATGCAGACGGCCTCACTCGAAGCTCCGCGTGTCAATGCTGGAGGCAAGACCGGGCCCCTGGCCGCCGGCCACGCCGTTATCTCTCAGGATGTTGCCCGAGCGCTCTCAGTCTCGGTCGGAGACAGCGTCAATCTGTCCCTGACGATCGCTAAGGAACGCGCAACGCAGACCCTTAAGGGAACCGTCGTTATCGATGCACTCATCGGTGGCACCGAGCGCGCCATTATCGGCGACGGAACGCTTCCCATCGATCGCCTTGCCGTCGCGGGGCGCACGCAGACGGCCTGGTACGTGATCGGACCTGTGCCCATCACCTGGGAAAAGGTCCGTGAGCTCAACGCGTCCGGCTTCTCTGTCCTGTCTCGCCAGGTGTTGGCGAACCCGCCCGACGCCTCTGTGCTCTCCCCGCGCCTCGAACAGTACGAGGTATCCCAAAACGCTCGTCGTGCGAACCCCGGCCAGTACCTTCTCCTCGTTGCGGGTATCCTCCTGATCCTCACGGAGATGGTCCTGCTGATCTCGCCGCTGTACACCGTCGCTCAGCGCTCGGTGATGCGCACAGCCGCCATGATCGTTGCGAACGGCGGCGACCGCACGGACGGACGCAGGCTCACTATTGCCCACGGCGTCATCATCGGCATCTACTCGGCGTTTTTTTCTGCCGCCTTGTCTGCGGCCTCCATGGTCGGCATCGGCATGTGGTCGGGCCTGGGCATCGGCATCGTCCCCTGGTGGCCTCTCGCGCTGTCTGTGCTCCTGCCGGTTCTCCTCTCGCTGATGGCGTCCGTGTCCCCGGCGCACACGACCTCCCATATCGACACCTCCGCCGTTATCGGCGGGCGCGTGTGGGAGCCATCCCGCCTGGTGCGACGCCGCATGATCTACCCGCTCGCCCTCCTTGCCGGCCTGCCGCTGCTCGGCCTTGCCGCCTGGCAAGGCTCGATTCTGGTGCTCGTCGTCGGTATCGGTCTGCTCGAGGCGGGCCTGATCGGATCGATCCCCTACATCTTCACCCGGTGGCGCGCTCCCAACCGCCGGGCGTCGATGAGCATGCGCCTCGCCCTGCGCGACGCGGTGCGCAACGGCCATCGTACGTTCCCGGCCATGGCCTCGATCCTGACGACCGTGTTCGTTGCCTGCAGCCTGCTCATCACCCTGTCCTCGTCGAACGAGGCCGGCTGGAACGCTCGCCCCCACGTGGGCCAGCGTGGTCAGATCTTCGTGTCGACCGTCGATCGCACCGAGTCGGTCAAGCGCTCACGTGACCTCATGAAGTCCGCTGTCGATGCCGTCAACGCCCAGCGCGGTGTCACGTCGCAGGTGACGCTCAATGGCCTCGCGTGGAACAGTGGGCCGGGTGGCCCGACCAGCATGGTCGAGGCAGTGCACCCCTACAACGGTTCGACCTTCACGATGTCGGACAAGATTGGCACCATGACGGAGCTGGACCTGGCCTACATGGTCGACGACGGCACGTATCTGCGTGAGGCTGGATACTTCACCAACGAAGACGACATGGTGCGTGCAATCGCGACCCTCAACGCCGGCGGTGTCCTCATTCCCGATCCGCAGTACATCGACGGCGCTGGCCAGGTGACGCTGCGCAGCCTCGATATGAGCGCCATCGCCGAAGCGAAGGCTGCCGGTGCCTCGGACGACAATCTGCCGGACGCCAAGGTGACGACCGTCCAGACCTTCGTCGCCACGCCCCTGACTCGCGTCAACATCATCGTGCTGTCGCCGACCGCAGCGTCCTACCTGGGCCTGCAGGCGCGGCCTCTGGGCGAGCTCCTGACCGTCGAGAAGCAGGTTAGTCCCGTCGACGCTCCGTCGTTCCAGGCGACGATTGCCCGCCAGGTGCCCGGCGCCTCTGCTCAGGTCATTGTTCCGACGATGCGTTCCCTCGTCCTGCCCTACGTTGCAGCGCTTATCGCCGTTGTCGCTGCGGCGGCCACGGTCGCCCTCGTCGTCGCCCTGTCGGCCTCGGACATGCGTCCCGATCTCGATACGCTCGACGCAATCGGTGCGGCCCCCGCGATGCGTCGCCACGTCACCACGTGGCAGGGTATCGTGCTCGCGCTGAATGTCATCCCGACGGCCGTTCTGTCCGGCCTCGTCGTCGGCGTCCTCGCCGTCATTACGTTCGCTAACGCGCATGTATTCTCGACGCTCACTACGCTGCGGCCCATCGTGCCGTGGGGTGCGCTCCTGGGCATGCTCATCGGCATGCCGATCCTGTGCGCGCTCGTCGCGATTGTCCTGACGCCCCGCCACCAGAAGCGTATTCGTCGCATCAACTAGGGGACGTCGATGAGTGAGACCCCCGACGAAGTCGTTATCCCTGCCGGCGCGCTCGCCTCGTCGTCCGTGCGTGTGGATACCTGGCTATGGGCAACCCGGCAGCTGAAGTCACGCTCCCAGGCCACGGCCGCCGTGCGCGCGGGGCACGTGCGCGTCAACGGGGAGCCCGTTAAAGCGGCGTACAAGGTGTGCGTGGGGGACGAGGTACGCCTGCGCATCGAGGGCTTCGACCGCATCCTCGGGGTGGTCCTGCTGCTCAGCAAGCGCGTCTCCTACCCGCAGGCTCGTATCGCCTACGACGACCGCACCCCGGAGCGCCCGCGCATGCACATGCCCGTCGCGATGCGCGAGAAGGGGAGCGGTCGGCCGACCAAGAAGGAGCGCCGCGAGCTCGATAGGCTTCGCGGCTATGACTCCCACGAGCACTACTGAGCGCATCGACGAGGCCCGGGCGCCCCTCCATGAGGTCGTGGCCATGGGCGGGTTGTTTGTCCCGTTGCTCGTGGGGCTCGAATGGCCCTCCTGCTCATCATCAGCCGTGCAAGCAGAGACCCCGCCGCCCACGGGGCGACGGGGTCAGTGTGATCAGGGAAGCCGCGTTACTCGTTCGGGTAGAACCTCTTGAGCTTGATCTCGTAGTACCTGCCCCAGGTGGGGTCGTAGGGGATCTCAAACTGAGTCGTCCCCGTGCCGCTGCTGTCAATGTCGATAGTTGCCACTTCGCCGACGTCATATCCCTTCGATGTGATCCAGCTGCTCGTGGTGTGGATTTTCATTGTGAGCGTGACTGTTGTGGAGGGGAACGCCGCGAGTTCCTTCTTCACGCTGTCGTTCGCGGTGACGGTCGCTGTGCAGGCGAGAGTCGTGTCCGACTCACCAATAGTGCACTCGCTCGTAGTGTCGAAAGCCTCGTTGGGTGTGTTATTGGCGACGAGGTCGTTGATGATGACCTTCTTCTCGCACTGCTGCTTGACAATGCTTCGGACCTCGTCGTTGACGTCGAGGTAAAGGCTGTACAGATCGTCGAAATTCTTGACGTTGTCGGGCGTGATCTGCGAGCACCAGTAGGGGGCGAGCTCCTCGCCGGCCTGCTGGAGGGTTGTGTGTGCCTCGTCCCGCGTGTCTCTGGCGGACTGGCTTGCCTGCGACGTCGAGACCAGGATCATGGCCGTCGCCAAGGCGAGAAGCGCTGCCGCGCCACATGCGAAGCGGTTGTAGAACGACAGGCCCGCGCTCTTGCTGGGCTTTGCGAGGCCGGACGTGGTGGTGTTCGGGTCGCTCACTGGATCGCCTCCTGTACCTTCTGGAGCTGTTCCTTTGCCTCGTTGAGGATGGTCTGCGAACGATGAAGGTCTTCCTGGGCTTTGCCGTGCATGCCCGTGGCTACGATGGTCGATCCGAGGAAGGCGAGTGTCACGATCGAGGCGACAACGGCGAGGACGATCTGTCCGCGGGTAGCCTTGGTGGCAGGTGCCTGGGCTACGGGGGTGAACTGCACCGTGGCGTTGGCGGGTTGCGGCGACGTCTCTGCGGCGGTGGCGTCGGTGGTCTCGCTGGTGGCCGCGGCATCGCCTGCGGCGTTCGGGGTTTCGGAATCCGTGGAGGTGCTGGAAGCGGGCGCGGCCTGATAGCGGTCGGTCCACTGGGTGCCGTCCCACCAGCGCAGCTGGTCAGTTCCTGCAGGGTCTGCGTACCAGCCCTGGACGGGGTTGCTCACGAGGAGCCTCCTTTCACTGTGTCCCGACTATTCTAGGGGAGCTCGAATTTCATTGAATCGGTCAGTGATAGGCCTCACGTCGCATATGGACAGTGAGGTGCGGTGCGATATCTCAGGGAAAGCGATGGTCCCGCCACCCGTGCGGGCAGCGGGACCATCGTGCGATGCTCAGGCTTATTCGTTCGGGAAGTACGACGTCACCTGGATGTCGTAAGCGGTGCCCCAGTTGATATCGATGGGAACATCGAAAGATGTCGTTCCGGATCCGCTCGAATCAAGCGTTATCGTCGCGACGTTGTCGATCACGTGTGGGTCGGTGACTAAGTTCGTCGGAGTGGTGGCGACACGCATCCGCAGGGTCGCGGTCGTCGCCGAGTAGAAGCTGAGTCCCTGCCCCAGCGTGTACGGATTGGTGGCCACGGTAGCAGTGCAGGAAGCAGTATTTTCCGACTCGTTGACGGTGCACTCGGACGTGACTATGAATGCCTCAGTGGGATCGTGCGAGCTAATGAGCTTGGCAACGGCCACTTTCTTATTGCACTGACGTTCGATCTCGCCCTTTTGTTGCGACGACGCTGCGTCGTAGTCCCTAAACAGAGTGGACATCTTGTCGGCGTTCTCCGACGTGATCTGGTCGCACCAGCTGGTCGCCTTGATTTCGAGGGTCCGTCTCTTGGCATTTTCCGTCGCGCTCGTCAGGCTCTTCACCTCGTTGTTACGGGAAATGGCCTGTGAGAAGAGCGTGATCATGGCGACCGCGCTGACGATAACAATGAGGGCCAAGATCCGGTTGACGATAGTCAGGCCACGGACCTTGTGCTGCGGGAAAGACAGGGGGCGGGAGTAGTGTTCGCTCACTTGGCTGCGTCCTTCGCTTCCTGGAGCGTCTGCTCTGCCTGATCGTACAGGGATTGTGCGTTCTGCAGGTCGTTACCGGCACTCACATACGCGCTGCCTGCCAGTGCAGCGCCAGCGATGAAGAAGAACGTCAGGAGTCCCAGGATTCCCGTGGTAACGAGCTGCGAGGCTGGGGGCTGAGCTTTGGGCTTCGCTGCTGCTGGCTTCGCTGCTGGCGGCGTCGCGGCGGGCACCTGGACGGGAGCGCCGGTGGGGGGCTCTTCTACTTGCGCGGCGGGCTGAGGGTGGGTGTCACTAGCTGCTTCGTTGCCGGTGGGTGCAGGGCGGAACTGCTCGCTCCACTGGGTGCCGTCCCACCAGCGCAGCTGGTCGGATCCTTCGGGATCTGCGTACCAGCCCTGGACGGGGTTGCTCACGAGGAGGCTCCTTTCACTGTGTCCCGTCAATTCTAGGCCAGCGTGAATTGATGGAATCTGTTCAGTGATTGGCCTCACGCGTTTGTCAGAGGCTGGTCGGCCACCAGGACGTCATCGAGAAGCCGCACTCGGTCTTGTCGGTCATCGCCGGGTCGTAGGGGACGGAGATTGTGAACGTAGCGGGGGTCCCCGGCGTGAGTGTCACCGTCGTCGTCCCCTGGTAGGGGGAGGAGGGGCTCAGCGTGGTTCCCTTGTCGAGTGTGTAGCCGGAAATCGTGAGCTCAAGGGGGCCGAGCGAGGAGATGGCACTCGTGGAGCTCAGCGTGATGGTGCCGTTGATTGTCGTGGTCACCTGGTCGGTCGTGCACTCCGGGACTCCGGGGCTGAATGCGGCCTCGGCACCGGCGCGCTGCGCGTTGGCGTACGTCTCCTTGGGGGCGCACTCCTCGTGAATGGCGTCCTTGACGGCCTGCGTCGCCGAATCGTAGGACTTAATGGCGTCGCGGATCGATGCCGCCCTCTCTCGGGTGATGGAATCGCACCACGCCTTGGCGTCCTTGTGAACGTTGGCGGCGTCAAGGCGTGTCTTCGCGTCTGCGATCTGCTGGTCGACCGCAGCCTTCTCGGACTGAGCCTGCTCGGCCTGTGTGTCGTAGCTGGACGCCGAGTGCGAGCGCCAGGCGTTAATTCCGCCGACGACGGCTGACAGGATGATGAAAATGACAGCGAGGGCGGCGCCCGCGACGGTCGCGGCGCGTAGGGGGGCGGGTGCGCTCACTTCTGGGCCTCCTCAATCTGTCGGTTGATGTCTGCGAGGGTGGACTGCGCGGTATCGAGTTCCTGCTGCGCGGTTTCGGCGCGGCTCTTCGCCTCATCGTGGATGCGGCCGCTGGCGCCCAGGTGGGACCATGCGACTACGAGGACCGTGATGAAAACGGCGACAAGCATCCAGGAGGCGACGCAGCCGAGCGTCCACTTGAGGGTGCCGGAGCGTTTCTGCGCCTCCCGAGGGCTCGTGGCGTCGCCGGGCATCGGGACGGGGGTATCGTTCCCCTCGTTCATGGACGAGGCGGGGGCGGGCTCCCATGCGCCCGTTTCCTCGGGGGAGGGAATGGGGTCGGAGACCTCCCAGTGCGCGGGATCGTCCGGGGAGGGGATCGGGGGGATCTCGGCGTTGGCCTCGGCCGCCGCGGTCGAAACGACGTGTTCGGGCTGAGCGTACTGCGGGGCTTCGTCGTAGGCGGGGATCGCCTCAGCCTGTACGGGAGTTGCTCCGGCCTGCGTGGGCGCCGCCTCGTAGGGCTCGACGTACTCAGTCCAGGCGTGGCCGTCCCACCAGCGCAGCTGTGCGGCGCCGGTCGGATCGGCGTACCAGCCTTCCGCAGGTTCGCTCATTGTGGTTCACTCTCCCGTGTCATATCAAAACCGAGTGTCTGGTCAGGGAGTCTAGTCGCCTGAGGGATGGTGGGCAACTATGTGCTCAGACCCCGCTGGGCCAGATGCTTACAGCGCGGATACCGCAGGATCCCGAGTCAAAGGAAGGTAGTGGAACGTTCGATGTCAGTGTGCCCGTTCCTCCCGCGGGAACAGTGATTGTCTGCTTGTCCACAGGTTGATGACCCTTGGTGGTAGAACCAGGGACGAGGTAGACCTCGACGGTGACGTCGTACGCCGATGCGCCAGCCAGGTTTGCTCCGGTAATGGAGATGGATCCCGAGATCGTCGCCGAGGAAGCTCCACCCGAGCAGGCGGTAGTTTCTGCCTTGAGTGCTCCCTGCGCGGTATCCTTCGCGTATGCCTCGATAAAGCTCTTCTTCTGCGGGCAAATCTGGCCGATGACCTCGCGTCGTGTCGCCGTCAGTGACGAGTAGTCACGCGCAACCCTGTCGAGCGTGTCGAAATCTGCTTTCGCGCTCGTCAGACCGTCGCACCATGCCTGGGCTTCCTTCTTATTGGTCGCCTCGGTGATCTTGGTGCGGGTCGTCGCAGTCTCGGTCTCTGTCTCCTTCGTCTTCTCGCGCAGGGATTGGGCGTCGCTCTGCGCCTGCCTGGCGGACTCTGAACGTGAGTGCGCGGTGAGCCCCAGGACCACCGACAGGATGAGGAAGAGGACCGCGAGGGCGGCGCCAATAGTCGTCAGTACTTTCAGGCCGCTGTGGGATCCTGCCGGATTCTGCGCGGGCGCCGGAGCGGGGGTAGGAACGTAACTCACTGCTGCAACTCCTCGAGTTCCTTCTTAGCTTGATCAAGCTCCTTTTGTGCCTGGTCGTACTGCCTTTGAGCCTCGTCGCGTTCTTGGACCGCGGGCGTGAGTTCGGCGCGCGCGTGCGAATAGGAGCTGCCCGCGATAATCGTCGTCACTCCGAAAATGACGACAGCCGCCCACACCGCAACTGTCGCGAGCTTCCAACGCGAGGTGTTCTTCGGCGTCTTCGTGTTTGCGGCCTTGTTGTCCCGCGCGTCCTTCTTCGGCTGGTTGAAGGTCGGTTCGGAGCCGTAGGGGCTGGAGGACACGGTAGGGGCCTGCTTGTTCGAAGGCAGGTGAGGGCCCTTCGGGGCAGAGGTCTGCTGCGCGCTGGCCCCCTGTGCGACGGCGGCCTGCGCGCTGTCGGGGGCGCCGGGATTGGGTGCGCCTGTCGGCATGGCCTGCATCGGCGCTTGCTGCCCCATCCCCTGCTGGGGAAACCCCTGTGTCTGCATGCCATGTTGTGGCATGCCCTGGTGGGGGATCCCCTGCTGTGGCATGCGCTGCTGCTGTGTGGGCATCGGCTGGTACTGTTCCGTCCACGAGCCGCCGTTCCACCAGCGCAGGCGCTGGCTGCCGACAGGATCCGGGTACCATCCGGCTGCTGGTTGAGACATGATCGTCCTTTCAGTTCCTGGCACCAGTGTAACCAATCCGTGAGGTTCATAACGCAGGCAATATGACAGTCGCGGGGAACGCCGGACGCATGACAGGTACTCTGAAAGCTATGGCCTCTCTTTTCGCGTCTTCACCCCTGCTCGCACTGTTTGTCGTTGTTGCGTTGGGTGCGGCGATTGGGGCCATTCGGATCGGCCCGCTGCGCTTCGGGGCGGCGGGTGCTCTCTTCGTCGGCCTCATCGTTTCGGCGCTGCATCCCGAGGTTGTCAGCACCCACATGTCGATCGTCCAGCCGATGGGCCTGGCCTTCTTCGTGTATTGCGTCGGCATTTCCGCGGGTGCCACCTTTTTCCAAGATTTGCGTAAGCAGACGAACCTCCTCGCCCTCACCACGATCGTATGCGTCGTGGGTGCGCTCATCGCGCTCGCGGGAGGCCGCCTCCTCGGCCTGTCTTCGGGCTTGACCTCGGGCCTGTTTACGGGTGCTCTGACGGCCGCTCCCGCCCTCGACACGGCCACCCGCCTCACGGGAGATCCCAACGCGGCGGTCGGCTACGCCTTCGGCTATCCGGTGGGTGTCATCGGCGGCATCCTCATCGTCACGATCACCGTGACGAGGAAGTGGGTCGGCCCCAAGGACACGCCTTCCCTCGCGGGGGCGTCCCTGGAGGCCGTGAGTATTCATGTCTCCAAGCACATCAACACGCGCGACATCGACGCGTGGCGCGATCAGCGCGTGCGCCTGTCCTACCTGCGTCGTGACGGGCGCACCCGCGTCACCGCTCCCGGCGAGGACCTGTTGCCGGGCGACCATGTCGTCATGGTCGGCGATCCCGCGTCGATCAAAGAGACGGCGCCCCTCGTCGGCGAGATCCTCGACCACAACCTCGAGGACGACCGTTCCGACCTTGCTTTCGAGCGCATCGTCGTGTCCAACCCCGACGTCGCCGGCCGCAGCGTCTCCGAACTCAATGTCACCAAGCGCTTCGGTGCTGTTATCACGCGCGTGCGCCGTGGCGACCTGGACCTCCTGGCCCGCGACGACCTTGACCTGCAGCTCGGCGATCACGTCGCCGTCGTCGTTCCCACGGATGAGCTCGACGGCATCGCCGAGTGGCTCGGCGACTCCGAGCGCCGCGTCGCTGAGGTGGACGGCATGGCCTTCGGCATCGGCCTCGTCCTGGGCCTGCTGCTCGGCGTCGTCTCCTTCCCACTGCCCGGCGGCCAGGGTTTCCAGCTGGGAGCCGCCGCGGGCCCCCTGATCGTCGGCATGCTGCTCGGCGCCCTGCGCCGCACCGGCCCCCTCGTGTGGACCCTACCCGCCGCCGCGAACCTGACGATCCGACAGATCGGCCTCATGCTCTTCCTCGCCGCCCTGGGCCTCAACGCAGGCCCGCAGTTCGCGAGCCTGCTCGGCAGCCCCGAGGGCTGGCGCGCCGCCCTCCTCGCCGCCGTCATGGTCGTCGTCTGCTGCGTCATCCAGGCTCTCGGCGCGAAGTTCATCGGACTGTCCTCCGCGCGTGCCGCCGGCGGCATCGCGGGCTTCCTCGGCCAGCCTGCCGTCCTGCAGGCCGCCGAGGCCCGTGTCACCGACGAGCGTATCGAGGCCGCCTACGCGACTCTCTTCGCCTTCGCGATCATCGTTAAGATCCTGCTCCTGCCGGTCATCACCTCGTTCCTGTGAGCGCCGTAGACTAGGGCCATGGCTACCCCCGACTTCGTCCTCGAATTGCGCCGTCACGTCGGTCATGCGCCCCTGTGGATGCCCGGCACGACCGTCGTTATCCTGCGTCCTGCCCCGGACCGTGCGGCGATCGACTGGGAGCGCCCCCTCTCGCCCGAGGACGTCGAGATCCTGTGCGTGCGCCGCTCCGATAACGGCGCCTGGACACCCGTGACCGGCATCGTCGACCCGGGCGAGGAGCCCGCGGCCGCCGCGGCCCGCGAGGCCTTGGAGGAGGCCGATGTTCGCATCGAGGTTCGTCGCCTCCTCTCCGTCGAGGTCGTCGGCCCCGTCACCTACGACAACGGTGACGTCACCACCTACCTGGACGTGGCCTTCGCAGCTGAGTGGGTGAGTGGCGAGCCGAGGCCCGCCGACGGCGAAAACAGCGAGACCGCATTCTTCCGCGGCGACCAGCTTCCGCCCATGAACGACCGCTTCCGCCGCGCCGTCGCCAAGGCGCTGAGCGCCCGCCCCGACGCGGACTTTCTCACCGCCTGACGGCGCGTGACCCGCGGGCAGGCCCCGGCCTCGTCCCCGTCTGCGCGGAAAAGCTTGTGTTTGCGTCAAACGCCTTGCGGGACTGAAGTCCTAGTGGTGGAATGGGTGCATGGATACACCTAACGAGATCGTTTACACCGTCACCGCCGACTCCACTGGTGGTCGCGCCGGCACCTCCTCCGTCCCCGCGCTCGGCATCAGCCACGTCATGCGCATGCCCAAGGAACTGGGCGGCCCCGGCGACGGCCCCAACCCCGAAGCCCTCTTCGCCATGGGCTACGGCGCCTGCTTCCAGGGCGCCATGGGCCTGGCCGCCAAGGAACTGGGCATCGACACCAAGGACTCCGTCGTGCGCACCACGATCGGCCTTGGCCCCGAGGGCGACTCCTTCGCCCTCACCGCCGACATCGAGGTCTTCATCCCCGGCGTCGAGCTCGACCGCGCCCAGGCCCTCGTCGACCGCGCGCACCAGCTGTGCCCCTACTCCAAGGCCACGCGCGGCAACGTGCCCGTCACCGTCACTGCGGTCGCCAACCTCTGAGCGCACCCGATAGACGAAAGAACCCCAGCCTCGCCGATTGATTGACGAGGCTGGGGTTTCTCCATGTGCGCGAGTGTCAGGCGCCCTGCCAGTACGCCGCAAGCACCCGCGAGAGGTCGAGAAGGTCATCCACGTGGCTCATCTCGCGCGCCGAGTGCATCGACAGCAGGCCTACGCCCACATCCACCGTCAGGATCCCCAGCCGGGTCGCCGTGATCGGACCGATCGTCGTCCCACACGGCATCGCGTTGTTGCCCACGAAGCTCTGTGAGGCCACGCCCGCCGCCGCGCACGCACGATTCCACAGGGCGATGCCCTCGCCGTCCGTCGCGTAACGCTGCTTCGAGTTGATCTTGATAATTGGGCCGCGGCCCATCATCGGACGGTTATCCGGATCGTGGTGGCCCGCGTAGTTCGGGTGCACCGAATGCGCCGCGTCCGCGCTCACGCACGACGAGGCCGCGAGCATCCGCTCGAAACCGTCCTCGTCGCGGCCCAGAGCCTTCGCCGTGCGGCGCAGCACCGTCTCCAGGATCGGGCCCGCCGCACCCGTGCGCGACTCGGAGCCCACCTCCTCGTGATCGAAACACATGAACACCGTGACGTCGCCGCCCGCGGGCGTGCCCTGTGCGGCCAGGCGCTCCAGGGCCACCAGGCCCGGGTGCACGCTCGACAGGTTGTCCTGGCGCGAGGCCGCGATGAACTGGCCCTTGTCACCGAAGAAGCCCGGCCCCTGGCTGGGGGTGAGGATCAGGTCGAACGCCGCGACCTGCGAGGCGTCATCCAGGCCCGCCGTGCGCGCTACGTACTCCAGCACGTTGCCGTACGGGTTATCCACCGTCCACACCGGGTGCAGGTGCTTCTGCGGATCCAGCTTCAGACCGCCCGGATTCACGTCGCGATCCAGGTGGATCGCCAGCTGCGGGATGCGAGCGATCGGGCCCGTGCGGGCCAGGATGACCTCGCCACTATTCAGGACCAGGCGGCCCGCCAGCGTCAGCTCGCGATCCAGCCACGAGTTCCACATCATGCCGCCGTACACCTCGACGTCGATCTGGCCCCAGCCATCCGGCGTCGTCGACTGCACCGACGGCTTCACCGAGAAGGCCGGCGAATCCGTATGCGCGCCCACGATACGGAAGCCCGCGTCATCGGCAACCGTCTCGGGCACGAACCACGCGGCCACCGCGCCACCGCGCACCATCACGTGACCGCCCGGGGAGGCGTCCCACGCGCCCTTCTCGTCGATGCGCGTAAAGCCGGCGTCCACCAGGCGCTGCGCCACGACCTCGGCGGCGTGATAGGGGGAAGGAGAATCAAGAAGGAAATGCTGATAGTCCACCGCGTTCGCGTGGACCTCGTCCAGTTCAAGCTGTGCCATACCTCAATGGTAGAACGCCGCGCGTGGCGTGGCCTACGCTTGAGGCATGAGTGAGATCCCCGCATACACCCTGAACGACGGCCTGGACGTCCCCGCTATCGCGCTGGGCACCTACAACCTGCGCGGCTCCTCGGGTGTGTCCTCCATGGTGTCGGGCATCGAGGCCGGCTACCGCATGCTGGATAGCGCCTTCAACTACGAAAACGAAGGCGCCCTCGGGGCGGCGGTGCGTCGCTGCGGCATCCCCCGCGAGGAGCTGCGACTCGTGTCCAAGCTTCCCGGGCGCCACCAGCGCTACGACGAGGCCGTCTACACCCTCGAAGAATCCCTCATGCGCGCCGGCCTGGACTACTGGGACATGTATCTGATCCACTGGCCCAACCCCAAGCGCGGCCTCTACGTCGAGGCCTTCCAAGCCCTGCTGGACGCCCGCGACCGCGGCCTGATCCGCTCCGTCGGCGTGTGCAACTTCCTGCCCGAACACCTCGACCGCGTGCACGCCGAGACCGGCGAGTACCCGAGCGTCAACCAGATCGAGCTGCACCCCTACTTCCCGCAGGCCTCTGCCCTGGCCTATCACGCGCAGGTCGGTGTGCTCACCGAGTCCTGGAGCCCGCTGGGGCGCAAGTGGCGCATCGTCGAAGACCCCGCGATTGTCTCCCTTGCCTCCGAGGCGGGCGTGTCCCCGTCGCGCCTCATCCTGCGCTGGCACTACCAGCTCGGCGCCATGCCCCTGCCCAAGTCCGGTAACCCTGAGCGCCAACGCGAGAACCTCGACATCTTCTCCTTCTCGCTGTCGCCTGAGCAGATGGCTGCGATCAGCGCGCTGGGCCGCCCCGACGGCCGCCAGGCCGACCAGAACCCGGAGTACTATGAGGAGTTCTGAGGCTTCTCCGTTCGGTGGTGCTTGTGGCGCCGCCAGATCTCCGGCCGCCGCGTGGCCTGCCCGCCCGCTCGTCGTCCGCGCCGCGAGCTTCGCTCGGCGCGTCGTCTCGAAGCCCGGCCAGGCCCCGCAGGCCCCGCGGCGGCCTCCAATCGGGCGGGGCCTGTCGCTGTGCGTGGCTCGGCGCGTCGTCTCGAAGCCCGGCCAGGCCCCGCGGCGGCCTCCAATCGGGTGGGGCTTGTTGTCTGTGTGTTGCCCAGGCCCTGCCACCGCCCACGGGCACCGCGTCAGGTCCCTCCGGACCCTCCGGTGCCCTCCACGCGTGCGGTGCTTCGCAATTTCGCATGCAATTCCCCGGACAGTATTTCAGATCTTGTAATCGGATCGTTGCTATTCTGCGGTTTTTGGGCGTGCGTTGATTCTTGCACTGGGGAAATTGCATGCGAAATTTGTGAGTCCGCGACCCGCCTATCTGCTGTTGGCCCCGCGTCGGTGGGACTGTTGCTAGGCGAAGAATGTCTCGCCTACGCGTGCCGCAGCTAGGCTCGCAGGCCATGCGGCGACCTTCGCGCCAGCCGCGTTGGGGTGCTAGTGAGTGCCTTGCCCCAGTAATTTCGCACGTAATTCCCTGGCGGCTACTTCAAACCTTGAATTCACGTCGTTGCAATTGCAACGTTTGTGGATGGTCTCCAAAAGTGACCGCGGGAAATTACGTGCGATTTTTGTCTGGCTTGGCTCTGCCGCTGACTGTGGGCATGACGAGTGGCTTCTCTGCCTCAGCATTCACAAAAATGCTTGTTGCGGCGAGGCGTACACCCGATCGGGAAGATTCAACCTCTTCTGATCGGGTTGAATCTTCCCGATGAGGTTGAACGTGACCGATGGGGTTGAATCCTCCGGCCCCTCCAGGCCCTCCATGCTGGCAGCGCGGTCCGAAATCGCGGTTACGCTTGTCGCCCGTGGGTATTGCACTACTTGGGGAGCCATTGCACTGCTTTGTTGCTAGTGCAATGCTGCGCTACCTAGTGCATTGCCTTCCAAAATAGTCCAGCGGTGTCGACGTCTGCGCAGTAGCGTCCCGCATAGTGGTGTAACCGTGTGGTGGTCGGCCTGTTTGATATGGGTGCGGTCACCGTGTGATCCTTCGAGAAAGCTCTCTACTTCTGACTCGAAAC
>NZ_PKKM01000014.1 GCF_002847525.1 Schaalia odontolytica
ACTTGCGAAACCTCACCAACTACATCACCCGAGCACTCCTCGAAACAGGAGGATTCAGACCCCAACTACACCCCCAATTATGAAGAGCCGGAAATCCGGGCATTGCACTGACGATGATTGCGGTGCACCGGGGGAATTACGTGCGGAATTATGGGGATAAACGAGGCCGGGGCCCGACCCACCCCTCACCGTGCGGTGAGCGAGTGGCCGAGCCCCGGCCTCGTCTATGAACGCGTCAGATCAGGCGTCAGCCTGCGGCGCGGGGGAGCGGTGGCGCTTCGAGTACGCCTCGCCCTCCAGCTCCGAACCCGATGGCGCGGACGCGGGCGACGCCGCCTCCAGGTTCGTGCCGCGCAGCTTTGAGATCAGGCGCATGCCGTGGTAGATCAGCAGAGCGGCGGCTGTGCCCAGCGCGATGCCGCCGAAGGTCATGTCGCCGACAACCCACGTGAAGTTCGCGATCGCGACGATCAGTGAGACCGCGGCGGTGTTCAGGTTCACCGGGTTGGAGAAGTCCACGCGGTTCTGCACCCAGATGCGAACGCCCAGCATGCCGATCATGCCGTACAGGACCGTGCCCGCGCCGCCGAGCACGCCCGGGGGAATCGTCGCGATGAGGGCGCCGAACTTCGGCAGCATCGACAGGACCAGAGCAACGCCAGCAGCGATGATGTACGCCGCCGTCGAGTACACGCGGGTCGCGGCCATAACGCCGATGTTCTCGGCGTAGGTGGTCGTACCCGAACCGCCGCCGCTGCCGGCCAGCATCGTGGAGAGGCCGTCCGCGACGAGCGCGCGGCCCGTCAGGTCGTCCATGTTCTCGCCCGTCATCGCGGACACCGACTTCACGTGGCCGACGTTCTCGGCGACCAGGACGAAGACGACCGGCAGGAACAGGCCGAGAGTCGACACAGAGAAGGCGGGGGTGTGGAACTCGGGGAAGCCGATCCAAGCGGCGTCGCTCACCTTAGAGAAGTCGACCTCGCCCTGGTAGATCGCCACCAGGTAGCCGACCAGCACACCGATGAGGATCGAAAGGCGGCCGAGGATGCCCTTGAAGAGGACGGTCACGAGGCAGATCGACACGATCGTCACGACGGCCGTGATCGGGCCTTGCTTCACCCAGTTCCACGCGGCGGGCGCCAGGTTCAGGCCGATGAGCGCCACGATCGCGCCCGTCACCACGGGCGGCATGACAGCATCAATCCAGCGCACGCCCGCGAAGTGGACGATCAGGCCGACGAGCGCCAGCGTTGCGCCGACAGCGATGATGCCGCCGAGCGCGTAGGAGGGGCCCATGGAGGCGGTGACTGCCTGGATCGGCGCGATCAGCGCGAACGAGGAGCCCAGATACGAGGGCAGGCGGCCCGCCGTGATCAGGAAGAATAGCAGGGTGCCGATCGCGGTGAAAAAAAGCGTTGTTGACGGGGGGAATTTAGTCAACAACGGAACAAGGAACGTGGCACCAAACATTGCGACCACGTGCTGGGCGCCAATACCAGCGGTGCGCGGCCACGAGAGTCGTTCATTCGGAAGGACGACGTCGCCGGGATTAATGGACGTGCCGTCACCGTGAAGCTTCCAACGGAACAGCGAGGTCTTCGTTTCGCTCATAAGCGTACAAATCCGATCAGTTGATGGGCAGAATGGCCGTACCGGTCGGAATAACAGGGTAGCGCGTCTGCCCCCGTCCCCGCAGGTTTCGCCACGCCTAAACCCCTCCAGTGGGCAAAGTGTGGTGCATGCCCCTCTCGTTGTGGAATAGTGGAGCACATGAGCCAGCCATCCCCGAACGTCGCCCCCACAGTCTCTGGCGTGCCCTGGGCGAACCCGGACATGGCCTTGCAGGCCAACCCGGCCGATGCCTCGCCCATGAACGTCGCCGGCGACCGCTTTGGCTATGCGCCCGAGAGCGTGACGCGGGGGAGCGCGCCGGTCTCGTATGGTGATTTTCCGGGGACGGAATACGTCAACGTCAGGGAGGTTTTCGCCGACGGCGGCTACACCTCCCCCGTGCCCATCACGAACCCCGTAGCCAAAGCCTCTCTCTGGTTCGCTGTCTTTGGTTTCTTTGGCTTCCCCATCATCGTCAGCATTGTGCTTGCGGTCATCGCCCTCATTCAGGCGCAATCGCTGCCCGATCGCATCGGTGCGCGGGAGGCTACCGCCGCCCTCGTGTTCGATGGGATTCTTATTGGCATCGCCGCCTACATCTACGTGCTGGGGCTCGGTTAATCGACGAGGCCGGGGTGCCGCGCGCGGGTGCCGTCGCCTCTGCGGTGGGTGCGTAGATGTGCGCCGCATTGGCGTAGTTTGCTGGCCCGACTGTTTGGGGGTCGGTGGGTTTGGGCCCCATGTGATCCCTTTTTCCTTGAAATGACGGGCCTGTGACCTGCTCCATTGGCCAGGATTGGCGCGGGAAGACATTTTTCGCTTATGATTGTCCGGCACGATGTGCACGGAGGATTCGCCTAGTGGCCTATGGCGCACGCTTGGAAAGCGTGTTGGGTGCAAGCCCTCGGGGGTTCGAATCCCCCATCCTCCGCCACCGGACCCCGGGACCGCTTCAGGTTCCGGGGTTTTTGTTGCTTGTACCCCGCCTGATCTCCGGCCGCCGCGAGTCCTGCCCGCCCGCGAGTCGTCCGCGCCGCGTGTTGTTGCTTGTGGTGCCGCTGGTGTTCTGGGCGCCGTCGGGCCCGGCCGCCCGCGAGATCGCCACACGCGAGCTTCGCTCGGAGTGGTCGATCTCGAAGCCCGCCCGTGCCCTCCGGGCCCTCCGGCGCCCTCCACACCGGCGGCACTTGTGGTGCTTGGACTAGCCCGGCCAGGCCCCGCCGCCCGCGGGCACCGTAGCCTGGCCCTGTGTCTCGAAGCCAGCCCCGGCCTCGTCCCCTTAGACTCCGAGGCCCTCGACGATCTCTGCGCCCGGGAGCGCGGCCAGGACCTCGCCCGTCACAAAGAGCTTCGATCGGCGCAGGCCCGAGCCGATGCAGCTCCATCCGACCGCGCACGCCGAGTCGATGAGGAGCCGCCATGAGCCGGGTACGCCCACCGGCGTGATGCCGCCGTACTCCATGCCCGACGCCTCGACCGCGCGTTCCTGCGGCCAGAAACTCGCCTTACGCACGTCGAGGCGCTTCTTCACGACGTGGTTTACGTCCGCGTTCGTCGTCGCGCGCACGACGCACGCCGCGATCCGCTCTTCGCCGGCGCGCTTACCCGCCACCAGGATGCAGTTCGACGACAGCGCCAGGTCCATGCCGAACTCGCGCGTCATGACCTCTGTGTCCGCGAGCTCCGGGTCGATCGCGACAACCAGTGCCGACGAGGCCGTGGCCACCCCGCGCTCCGCCAGCGCGGTCAGTGCAGCGGCGACGGGCGGGGCAAGCAGATCGAGATGGGCCAGTGCGGGTGCCGGCTCCAGTGAGCCGATGCCAGGAATGATGATGTCGCTCATGGTCTCAGGGTAGGTCTGCTCGCCGTGGGTTGCTGGCGCCTGATCAGTCCTTAAGCGTGTGTAACGATCGTGGTGTGTGCGTTGCGCGTGGGGGTGTTTGTGTGAGGCTGGCGAGTTGCGGTCTTCGCAGCTGAGTGAGGGGGTGAAACCTTGACGACGTCGCCGTGTCCCATGGTGACCGATTCGCAGCTGCGCGCGCGGGGCGAAAACGTGTATGCTGGGGGCCGGTCCTCCGCGTGACGGTATCATCCGAACCTCCCCAGGGCAGGAATGCAGCAAGGATAAGGGTGCGCTGCCGGGTGCGCGGAGGATCTTTGTATATGCTGCTCGATCTTGGTCGACTGCAGGACGCATTTCTTCGATGTGGTTCAGGCCATAGCTCTTGATTTTGCATCCTGGCGAAGAGCGTGTAAGCTTATACCCAGCCAAACGGCAAGCGCCCGTAGCTCAATGGATAGAGCATCTGATTACGGTTCAGAAGGTTGGGGGTTCGAGTCCCTCCGGGCGCGCAGCGGCCCCCCTCGGTGCGATCCACCGGTGGGGGTTCTGCATTTCTAGCAAGCACTCCTTCGGGAGTGCTTTTTTCATGCCCATCCGTCCGCGTCGCTACGCAGGGACGTTGTGTGTTGTCGTGGCCCAGATGGTGCATCGCAGGCGAGCCTTCGCGGGGGCGTGGAGGCGGATGGAGGCTGAAAGAAAAACCACCCCCGCTTCATGAGACATGGGGTGTCATGAAACTTTCATCGCCCCAGCACGCTCAAATTCCCCTATTTCTGCCGATTTTCGATGAGCAGGGGCGATTTTTCTTTCATGCGGCCTGTGAGAGTACGTTCTCGTGCAGTACTGGGGCGGTATTTCTTTCGCTCAGATCACTCGACGCGTCTTGTTGTGAAAGAGGAAGTGCCAGTGTCCGGACTTTGCGGCACCTTGGTGAAACCGACGACATCTTTGCTGGGGGTGTGGGTGGTGGTGGGGATCGGCTCTACTAATTCCGCAGGCAATTCGACTGGACGAAGATTCAACACAGCACGAAAACGTTGCAATTCCAACGTTGTGACTTCATGATTTGAAAGAGTCGCGAGGGAATTGCATGCGAAATTGGTGGTGGACCCCGTGATGAGGGGCATGAGGCGTGCGGGGTGCAGGTGAGGCCTGGCTGCGGTGCCCGTGGGCGGTGGTGGGGCCTGGCCGGGCTTCGAGGCGCGGCGCCGAACGAAGTGAGGACGCCTAGCCTCGCGGGCGGCCGGGGCCTCCGGCGCCCGGAACACCAGCGGGGCCACAAGCAGCCCTCAGGAACTGGGAGGCGTCACGACCCACGGCTCGGTCGGCAGGGAACGCAATCCTGTAATCCCCAGGGCGTCCGCAATGTCGGAGGCGCAACGCGCCCCGGGCACTCCCAGGGACGACCCGATAAACGAAACGACGTCGTCGGTGGACCAGCCCAGGCCTCGTAGATCTGAGAGGGTGACGGCGCCGTCGCGCTTGGCCAGCCGGGCCCCTGAAGGCGCGAGTGCGAGGGGCACGTGCGCGTACGTCGGCTCGGGGGCCCCGAGCAGGTGGGCGAGCTGAGCCTGTGCGGGTGCCTGGGAGAGCAGGTCGAAGCCACGTACGACCTGGTCGACGCCTTGGAACGCGTCGTCGACGACGGCCGCCAGGTTGTAGGCGGGCACGCCGTCTGCGCGGCGCACGACGAAGTGGTCGACAGCCCCGGTGTAGGAGCCGTGCAGCTCGTCGAACACGGTCCACTCGGGCGAGGGGGCGGCCAGGCGCAGCGCGGGGGCGCGCCCAGCGGCGGCCAAAGCCTCACGCTTCGCGGCGCGCTCGGCCTCGCTCAACGTCAGGCAGGTGCCCGGGTAGTGGCCGGGTGGCACGTGCGGCGCGGAGGCGGCCTCGCGGATGTCGCGGCGGGTGCAGTAGCACTCGAAGATGAGGCCGCGCGCGGCCAGCGACGCCAGGGCGGCCTCGTGCGCGTCGGCCCGCGCGGTTTGGATGAGGGGCTCGCCGTCCCAATCCACGCCGATCGCCGCCAGGTCCTCGATCTGACGCTCGGCGGACCCGGCGCGCTCCCGGTCGATGTCCTCGATGCGCAGGACGAATCGCCGCCCGGTCGTGCGCGCCCACGCCCACGCGAGGATCGCGGTGCGCAGGTTGCCCAGGTGGAAGTCGCCCGTGGGGGAGGGCGCGAATCGTCCGGTGTTCGTCATGCGCTCAGTGTACGAGGCCGTGGCCGCCTCCCGGGATCCGCCTCCCCGGGCGGTGGCGCGGCGGGCGTACAGTGGGGTGCATGGTGAGTTTTCGGGTGCCCGACTGGTTGGCGGTCTTCGCGGGCGGGGTCGTGGGGACGGCTGCGCGCGCCGGCCTGGACGAGGTCGCGAAGGCCTCGCCCGTGCGCGGCCTCTTCCTGTCGTGGTCGACGCTGACGGTCAACGCCGTGGGCGCGTTCCTGCTGGGCGCGCTGGCCGCGTGGGTGGCGGGTCGCCTCGCGCGAGGATCGGGGAATGCGGCGTCGCTGAAAACCCTGAAGCTCCTGGTCGGCACGGGTTTCGCGGGCGCGTTCACGACCTACGGGACGTACATCGTCGCGTCGGTGGGGTACGTGTCGCTCAATGGAATTGCCGAGGCTGTCTCCCAGTCCCTCGGTCTCCTGGCCCTGGGTGGCGCCTGCGCCTGGGCGGGGATGCGCGTGGGGGAGTGGACGTGCGGTCGCTCAGGTTCGCGCCCCGTCGCCAGTGAGGGGGACCCGGCATGAGTGGCGCAACCTTCCTGTTCGTGGCCCTGGCCGGCGGCGTGGGCGCGTGCGCCCGCTTCTGGCTGGACCGGGGCGTGCAACGCTCCCTGGACTCGTTGGGTGACTCGGCGGGAGCGAAGCTCGGCATCCTGGTCGTCAACGTCATCGGCTGTTTCCTGGCTGGTGCGGCCACTCAGCTGGTGCCCGCAGGCCTCATGCCGATCGTGTCGACGGGGTTCCTCGGTGGCTTCACGACGTTTTCGACGGCACTCGTGGACGCGGTGACACTGTGGGCCGATGGATTCCGAGGACGGAGCCTCGCGCTCGCGCTTGGCACGTGGGCGGCCTCGTGGGGCGCGGCGCTCGCCGGCATCGCCTGCGCCGGATAGGAGTTTGTCACGCAACTGGGGCCACTATGCGGGCTGATGGGTGAGGGTTTAGCCACGATACGGAGTTTTGTAACAGCATTCCGAGCGCTCGCGACGCTGGCCCTCATATGCTGATGTTGCGGGCCGTGTGGCCCAGTAACGGAGATGCACATGATTGACCTCACCGGGGTGTCCAAGGTTTACCCCGTGAAAAGCGGCGGCCAAGTCGTCGCGCTCGATGGGGTGAACCTGCACGTTGATCGCGGCTCGATCCATGGGATCGTCGGCCGTTCCGGCGCGGGTAAGTCCACGCTCATCAGGTGTCTGACGGCCCTGGAGAAGCCCACCGAGGGCCACATCGTCGTCGACGGCCTGGATCTGTCGATGCTGTCGGGTTCTGCGCTGCGCGCCGCTCGCCGTCGCATCGGCATGGTGTTCCAGGCGGCGAACCTCCTGGATGCCCGCACTGCCGCCGATAACATCGGCTACCCGCTGAAGCTCGCCGGTGTGCCTCGTGCGCAGCGCCGCGAACGCGTCGAGGAACTCCTCGAACTCGTCGGCCTCGAAGGCCGTGGTGACTCCTACCCGTCCCAGCTGTCGGGCGGCCAGCGTCAGCGCGTCGGCATCGCCCGCGCTCTGGCTGACAACCCCGCTGTGCTCCTGTGCGACGAGCCAACGAGCGCGCTCGACACCGAGTCGACCGCTCAGATCCTCTCCCTGCTGCGCCACGTGCGCGACGTCGCCGGGGTCACCGTCGTCATCATCACCCACGAGATGGCGGTCGTCCGCGAGATCTGCGACTCCGTGACCCTCCTCGGCCACGGACAGGTCCTGCAGACCGGCCCCCTCGAAGAGGTCGTGGCAGACCCCTCGACCCCGCTCGCCCGTGAGCTGGTCCCCATGCCCGTCGTCGAATCGGTCCCCGCCTCCGCGGCCACCAGCCTTGACGGCCTGACGAAGAGCACTGTCCTCCTCGACGTCGTTTTCACGTCGCACCCGGGTGTCCCGACCGGCGCGACCGTCCTGCACCTGGCCTCGTCCATGGGCGCCGACGTCACCGCCGGAACCTTCGAGTCCCTCGGGAATGTGCAGGTGGGCCGCCTGGCCCTCACCGTCCCCGCGTACCACGCTGACAAGATCATCGAGCAGCTGCGCAAGAACAACGTCCGCGCGGAAGTGAGGACCCAATGACCACCGCATACCTCGCCGCCGCGACCGCCGCGCAGGTGGTCGTGCCCACGGGTAAGGGCGATCCCACGTGGTTCGATAACCCGGCGCTGACCCAGAAGTTCGGTCCGGCAATCCTCGAGACCCTCATGATGACGGGCCTGTCCACGCTCTTCGCGGTCATCATCGGAACACTCCTCGGCCTCCTCCTCGTGCAGACCGGCAAGGGCGGCCTCACCCCCAACAAGGGCGTGTACCAGGCCGTGTCCTTCGTCGTGAACATCGTGCGCTCCCTGCCCTTCATCATCGGCATCATTATGCTGATCCCGCTGACGAAGATGATCGTCGGCAAGTCCACGGGCTCGCTCGCAACCGTCGTTCCGCTCGTCATCCTGTCCGCGCCCTTCTTCGCGCGTCTCGTGGAGACGAACCTGTTGGCCGTCGACCCCGGCAAGATCGAGGCCGCCCAGATGATGGGTGCTTCCAACCGCCAGATCCGCTGGGGCGTCCTCATTCGCGAGGCAATGCCCGCCCTCATCCAGTCCATCACGACCCTGGCGATCACCCTGATCGGCTACTCCGCGATGGCGGGCGCCGTCGGGGGCGGCGGCCTGGGCCAGATGGCCATCAACTACGGCTACAACCGCTGGCAGGACGACGTCATGATCTCCACCGTCGTCGCCATCATCGTCATCGTGCAGATCATCCAGCTGATCGGCGATCTCCTCTCGCGCCTGGTCGACCACCGCGCGCGCTGATAGACCCCGGTCAGGTCACCCCGGCCTCGACCATCCATCCCATCCAGTACGCAGAAGAAAAGAGAACCACCATGCGTCATCGCTCTCTCGCAGCTATCGGCCTGGCAGCCGTTGCCACCCTGGGCCTGGCGGCCTGCGGCGGCGGCTCCTCCTCGGATGCTTCCGGCTCCTCCTCGGACGTCGTCACCCTGACCGTGGGCGCGACCCCCTCGCCCCACGCGAAGATCCTCACCTACATCAACGACAACCTGGCCGAGGCCGAGGGCATCAAGCTCAACATCGTTGAGTACACCGACTACGTCCAGCCCAACACCGCGCTCAACGACGGCGACCTGGACGCCAACTTCTACCAGACCGTTCCCTACCTGGAGAACGCGGAGAAGCAGTTCGGCTACGACTTCGAGGCCGGCGAGGGCATTCACCTCGAGCCCCTCGGCGTGTTCTCCAACAAGCACAAGTCCCTCGACGAGCTGCCCGACGGCGGCACGATCGGCATCATTTCCGACACGGCCAACCAGTCCCGCGCGCTCGAGCTCCTGGCGACCCAGGGCCTCGTCTCGATCCCCGAGGGCGACGGCGACGTCAACATCAACACCGTCACCAAGCTGAAGAACTTTGACTTCCGCGAGGTCGAGGGCCCGCAGCTGGTCCGCTCGCTCGACGACTTCGACTACGCGGTCATCAACGGCAACTTCGCCCAGGAGGGTGGCAAGTCCATCTCCGGTGACGCACTCGTCGTCGAGTCCCCCGTGGACAACCCGGCCGTGAACGTCCTCGTGTGGAAGAAGGATTCCAAGAAGGCCGAGGCCATCGCGAAGCTCGAGAAGCTCCTGCACTCCGATGAGGTCAAGCAGTACATCGAGAAGACCTGGTCGGACGGCTCGGTCATCCCGGCGTTCTGACCTGCGAGGCCGGGGCGCGCAGGCGCCGAGGCTGACGGATCGCGAATGCAAGGATCTGCATAGATAAGCGGGTGGGCCCCGGAACCGTACGGTTCCGGGGCCCACCCGTTTGTTCGCGCAAGCGGCGCGCGTCAGTTGGTGCGAGCCTCGAGCGGGAACTCGGCGTCCGGCTCGTGCGTGATGCGGTTACGCATGTCGCGGCGGAAGACTTCAATAACCCACAGCCAGATGATGTGGCCGAAGAACTCGGAGAAGTGCTCCGCGAAGGGCTGGTTCCAGGGTTCCGGAACGGTGCCCATCAGTGGCATGAGGACGACGTGGAAGGCCACGTAGATGAAGATACCGAAGGCGGCACCCTGCCAGAGCTTGATCTGCGGGAAGCGCTCGGCGAGCACGCAGTAGAGAATCGCGAAAGCGATCGAGAACGCGAAGTGAACGATGAAGGAGACCCAGGGGAGCCCCTCGTTACCGTTGAAGGTGTAGGACAGGTGGGTGACGCTCTCCGGGACGCCCAGCTGCTGGAGCAGCTCCTGGGGCGGGTTGGTGGCGTTGCGCTCGGGCGTACGCGGAGGCAGCGGCACCTCCCAACCGAACTTCACGATGGCGGAGACGATTCCGCCGAGAACACCTGCGAGTGCTGCGACGCCGTAGCGGCGGCGCTTGGGATTGGTCTGAATCAGTGCCATGTGACAAGCATGAAACGTGCGTCGGGTGTTTTCGAGGCCTTGGGGTGCTTAGCGCTCAAGGTCACATGAGGGTGTGATTAGGGAAAATGGGCTAAAAATAGCCAACATGGTTAATTTGAGCCTTTGTTGTTGAGTAAATGCGAGGGGTGGGCGCGGGACTTTCATCCCGCGCCCACCCTTCGTGTGGCGTTAGCTGCGTCGCATACCCCGGCGCTGCGATGCGCGAGGGGCGCGTGCCTCGTCAGTCGACGATGCCGTACAGGCGGTCGCCCGCGTCGCCCAGGCCGGGGACGATGTAAGACTTCTCGTTGAGGTGATCGTCGACGGCGGCGACGACGACGTTCACGTCGGCGCGGTCGCCGATCGCGTCCTCAAGGGTCTTGATGCCTTCCGGGGCGGCCAGGATGCACACGCAGGTGACGTCCTTCGCGCCGCGCTCGAAGAGGTAGTTGGTGGCGGCGACCATGGTGTGGCCGGTGGCCAGCATGGGGTCGAGAACGAAGCACTGGCGGCCCGACAGGTCGTCCGGCAGGCGGTTCGCATAGGTCTCGATCTCCAGGGTGTCGTCATCGCGACGCATGCCCAGGAAGCCAACCTCGGCCGTGGGCAGCATGCGAGTCATGCCCTCGAGCATGCCCAGGCCTGCGCGCAGGACGGGGACCACGATCGGGCGAGGCTCGGAGAGCTTCAGGCCGACCGTGGGAGCGACGGGGGTCTCGATGGGGGTCTCGGTGACGGCCACCTCGCGCGTCGCCTCGTAGGCGAGCAGGGTGACCAGTTCGTCCACGAGCTGGCGGAACGTCGCCGACGGCGTTTCGCGATCCCGCAGGACGGTGAGCTTGTGGGTGATCAGGGGGTGATGAGCAACGTGGAGGCGCATGGTTATAGGCTACCTCGTTCGTATATGCGAGCGCACTCCGGTGTGTTGAAGACGAGGCTGGGGTCTCCTCTGCGGCTCCGTCGTGGATGTCAGTGGTCGACGTTTCGGCCGTGTCGTAACGCATATCACACTCATTCGTCACATCAGCACCACGAGTCACGATGGACTCCAACTATCCCATCAGTCGTTTGGTCGGTAAGCTAGAGGGGTGACAGTGAATGAGCAGTACCGCGAAGCAATGGGCAAGGCCCTCTTCCTGGCTAACCGCGCCCGCGAGACGGGAGACGTTCCCGTCGGAGCCGTCGTTGTTGACGAGGATGGCCGCATCATCGGACGCGGGTGGAACTGCCGCGAGGCCAACCATGACCCCGCAGGCCACGCCGAAATCGTCGCCCTGCGAGAGGCGGGCCGCGCCCGAGGGACGTGGCGCCTGACCGGCTGCACGCTCATCGTCACCCTGGAACCCTGCACGATGTGTGCAGGCGCCATCCTTGCCTCCCGCATCGATCGCGTCGTCTTCGGCGCCTGGGACCCGAAAGCCGGCGCTGCCGGATCCCTGCGCGACGTCCTGCGCGACGCCCGCATGCCGCACCCGACCGAGGTCGTCGGCGGCGTCCTCGCACAAGAGGCCGCCATGCAGCTGCGCTCCTTCTTCCTCGGCTGCCGCACGCCCGACGAGATGCCCGTCGTCCAGGCCCCCGTTCATGAACCAGGCGACATTGTCACGCCCATCGTCGTCCCCTACGAGGAGGACGAAGCGCCCGAACCGATCAACGAGGAAGCTCCGCACGAGGAACTTCCCCATGACGAGGGGGTTCCCGCCCAGCTCGTTACACCCGCGGCACCCGCCGCTCCGGTTGCACCCGCTGAGCGCGCACATGCCCCTGCCCACGCCGCGCGCGTTCCCAGCCGTCACCGTGGCACCGAGGCCTCGCCCCTGCCTCGGCGAGTGGGACGTCCCTTCTCCGAGCGAGTCTCCGGTAACGCCGATAATCCTGCCGACATCCCCGTTGGCGAATCGATCGAACCTGGTGCGCCAGTCTCCGCCCCTCCGTCGCAGCCGCCCTACCCCAGCGCCGCGCCGGTCATGCCCGCCGTGTCGCCCGACATGACGCGCGGACCTATCACGAAGTCTGTCCCGCAGATCCGTCCCGTGCACGTGCGCCCCACGTCGAGTGTGCCCGAGGGACTCTACACGCCCGCGCAGCCCGGCCGACCCGTGACGCAGCCCCTGCGAGAGAGCGCTCCTCGTCCTCCGGCTCCTGAGCCCGTCGTCGAACCCGCGCTCGTCGAGCCGCAGGCCCCCGTGCAACCTGTGCGGGCCATGGATGAGCCGATCCCCGCTCCGCCGACACCGCCCGCGTTCCCGCAGCGCGCCTCGTCGCGCCAGAGCGCGCGCCCGCAGCGCCCCCTCCCGCAGGCCTTCGAACCCGAGCCCGTGCGCCGCGTCGACTACGAGCTGTCTCCGCGCCAGTTCAACGACGTTGACCCCATTACCTCCGGCATTCGCGTGCGCCGCTCCGCCCGCCGTCGCGGCAACGCCCGTCACTGACATGATCCCCGCACGCGTCATCACGGTCTCGGACCGCTGCTCCGCCGGCCTCGCCGAGGACCTCTCCGGCCCTCTCGCCGCGCGCCTCCTCGCCGATCACGGCGTCGACGCCTCGGTCGTGATCGTCCCAGACGAGGTCGACGCCATTCGCGCCGCGATCACCGCGGCCGTGGAGGACGGCGCCCGCTTCGTGTTCACGACCGGCGGGACCGGTCTCGCGCCCCGCGACGTTACCCCCGAGGCCACCGAGCCTCTCCTCGTCACCCGCATCGACGGTCTCGCCGACGCGATCCGACGCCGCGGCGAGGAAAAGGTCGCGTCCGCCGCCCTGTCGCGAGGCCTCGTCGGCGTGACCGCGCGATCCCCCGAGGGAGCCCTCATCGTCAACGCGCCCGGCTCGCGCGGAGGTGTCACCGATACGGTGGCCGTCATCGGTCCCCTCGTCGCCCACATCATCGACCAGCTCGCGGGCGGCGACCACCCGCGTGCTTAAAAGCCTGAGATAGCAACGAAAAGGCCGCCCGGCAGATGTGCTGCGGGCGGCCTCCTCGTACAGTGGGGGCGTCAGTCCTGCGGATCCTCCGGGCGCACCCAGTCGCCGCTGCGGCCGCCCGACTTCGCGACGATCTTCGCCTCGCGGATGCGAGCGGAGCGGTCCACGCCCTTGACCATGTCGACGATCGCGAGAGCCGCAACCGTCACCGACGTCAGCGCCTCCATCTCCACGCCCGTGCGGTCGGCCGTGCGCACGGTCGCACGGATCGCCACGTGATCGTCCTCCAAGCTCAGGTCCACCGCGCAGCCGTGCACGCCGATCGTGTGCGCGAGGGGCAGCAGCTCGGGGACGCGCTTCGCCGCCGAAATGCCGGCCACGCGCGCCACCGCCAGGACGTCGCCCTTCGGGACGGTGCCGTCACGCAGGGCCTGCATCACCTCGGGCGAGCAATCCACGCGGCACACGGCGCTCGCCTGGCGCACCGTCGGATTCTTTGCGGTCACGTCCACCATGTAGGCGGCGCCGTCCTCGTTCAAATGCGTAAACTTCACGGTTTTCCTCTCGTTAATTCTCTCTATGGTGGGGTCAGCCCACGAGCGGGACGACCGCCAGCTCCTGGCCGGCCTCGACCTGCTCGACGTCCGGCGCGACCACGCCGATCGCCTCCGCGTTCGCGAGCGAGGCCACCAGGTGCGACTTCGATCCCAGGGGGTGCGCCGGCTCCACCCAGCGGGCCCCGGCCTCGTCCCCCTTTCCGGAGACGAAGCGAAGCGGGATGAACTGAGTCTTTCCGGACGGCGACTCCCATCCGACGTGCGCGCGGGCGAGGACGCCGCTCGGGACCGTTCCGCCGTGCTCGGGTGCGACGAGGCCGGACATGACCGCCAGGGCGCCCGCGACGTACATGTGGAACGTCGTAAAGACCGAGACCGGGTTGCCGGGCAGGCAGATGACCGGCGTCTCGCGGCCGCCCGCCCCCACCTGCGTCGAGCCGACGCCCTGCGGCCCGCCCGGCTGCTGGGCGACGTGGTGGAAGCCCGCGTCCGTGCCAAGCGTCAGGCGCACGACCTCGAAGGCACCCGCCGAAATGCCGCCGGCTGTGAGGACCAGGTCGGCCTCCGGGGCCTCATCGAGGGCCGTGCGCAGCTCGGCCGGGGTGTCCCCCGTGCGCAGGTGTGCGACGACCTGCCCACCGGCATCCTCGACGAGGCCGCGCAGGAGGATGCCGTTCGAATCGGGAATCTGTCCGCGCTCGAGGGCCTCGCCGGCGCGCTTGAGCTCCGTGCCCGTCGAGACGACGATGACGCGCGGGCGGGGCAGAACCATGAGGGTGCCGTGGCCGACCGAGGCAGCGGCCGACAGGGCCGTCCCGTCTAGGATGCGGCCGGCCTTCAGGACCGGGGAGCCGGCCTCGAGGGCCTCGCCCGCGACGCGCACATTCGCGCCCAGCTTCGGGGCAACGCGGATCTCGACGCTGTCGGGCGCCTGGGCGACGCCCGCCGCGTGGTCTGTGTGCTCGACCTTCACGACGGTGTCCGCGCCCTGCGGGATCGGAGCGCCCGTCATGATGCGCCAGGCTTGCCCCTTCTCGAGGCGGTTCTCGCGGGTGTCGCCCGCCGGAATGTCGCCTGCGACGGGCAGAGTCCACGGGCCCTCGCCCTCCAGGTCCTCGCGGCGCACCGCAAATCCGTCCATCGCGGAGTTCGTGAACGGGGGAAGTGGGATGAGCGAGTGGATGTCGACGGCCAGGCGGCGACCCAGGCACTCCTCGATGGGAAGCGTGTCATGGGGGAGGACGTGGCTGAGCGCCAACGCCTCGATCAGCTCGCGATGCTGCGCAGTGGACAGGGAGGGATCGTGCATGCCACCAGTGTAGGGCCAGGTGGGGTGGGCGAGGCGTGCGGGCGTTTGCTTCGTGCGCGACGGACGAGGAGTGGGCTGGGGTGCGCGGTTGCAGCTCATTTCAACGGCCTGGATATGGGCTGCAAGGGGGAATTGCAGCATTAGGAGGCCGACACGCCGGCGACACGCCGTGACGGGACTTCTAATGCTGCCAAACCCCCACTTGCGTGGCCTGGTGGGCCTTCGTTGGCGCAGTGGAGACAGCCGCTAACGGCGTTCGCCGGGTGTCGTGGACTCATCCGAGGCGTGCGGCGAGCGCTGCGCGGACCTGCGCAATGAGCTCGTCCGGATGGTCCAGATCGTGCCAGCCGACGCGGATGATGTGCCAGCCCTCACCCTCAAGGTGGCGTTGGCGCTCGCGCTCGCGGGCGAGCGAGGAGTGGATGCTGCGGGCGTCGTCCCCGTATTTTGCGCGCCCGTCGAACTCGATGCCGACTTTTTCGGCCGTGAACGCGCAATCGATGAAATAGCGACGACCCCGCGTGTGCACCTCGACCTGTGTGAGCATGCCTGCCAGGCCCGCGGCACACAGCTCGTACAGCACGCGCGCTTCTCCGGGGGAGGCACAGCCGGCATCTGCGTGAGTGATGATCCACTGTGCTTGAGAGCGTCCTCTTGCCCGATTGCCCAGCTGTTTCAGCTCGCGCTCAAGGAAGAACTTCCACGACTCCTCGTTGTTGCGTGACGCTTTCATGTGGAAGTTGTCGAAGTGCGTGTAGGCGTGGGCGTTCATGCACATCTGCGTGAAAGCAGCACGTCGGTTGGATGATGTGCGGGCAGCAGTAATCTGTGCAGATTCGAGGTTCTCGATGAGGAGCCCGCGTGTGTCACTGATAGCAGGGAGGTGACGTACGTGCCTGGGCGTGACCTTCATGGGAGCAAAGGTGCGAGTACCGATTGTTATGGCGGGCAGGACGATGGGGCGGATAGCGGACGAAGTGGCAACCGTGATAGGTGGAAGCGCGGGATCACTTCCATAGCCGTGCGCCCATAGCGCACATTGTCCGGTAGCGATGAGAGTTTGGTGTGTGTGCGCGAGGTGGTAGAGGCGTGCGGCGAGCACGACCTGCGGTAGCTGATGTGTGTCTATATCCGTTAGGCGCGCAAGGTCGAGGTAGGTCTTGCCCGCGATGTTCACAGCCGTCGGTATCTTTGTGAGGCCGTGGTGGCTGGATCGCGGTACGCGAATGATCGCGCGTTCAACGGCGTTGAGGATGAAAGGAGCGTCGTTGCCCCTGACTTCTTGGCTCATGAGTGAATTCTAGTGCGATAGATTTCAGTCTGTTGCAGTTTTAGATGTACTAATTTGCTTGATTGTTAATGGCGCACATATGTGACTTGTCGCGATGCGGGCGTGGGTACGGCGTTCGTGCGCGGCGTGACGAGGCGCGGGCTGGGGTGTGTGGTTGCAGCTCATTTCAACGGCCTGGATATGGATGTCGGGGGGAATTGCAGCATTAGGCGCGCGACACGCCGGCGACACGCCGTGATGGGACTTCTAATGCTGCCAAACCCCCGGTTGGGTGGCCCGGTGGGCCGTTGGAAGGCTTCGTGTAGTGCCAAACCCCCGGTTGGGGGGCTGGTGGGCCGTTGTTGGAGGGGCGGGGGTGCGACTTAGCGAGGTACGGGCGGGCCCGATGGGTCTGGTGGGGCGGTGTGGGGCGGATTGTCGTGGACGTGGAGCCGGTCGCCACAAAGCCATCCGGGCAGCCCCGCACGGCGGTGGGACTGCCCGGATGACGGTGCGGCTCAGAACGAGTGAAAACGCGAGGCTGAAGCCGCCGTGCAACCGAATCAGACGGTGAGCATGACCTTCGTGGCGCGACGCTCGTCCATGGCCGCGTAGCCCTCGGCGGCCTGCTCGAGCGGCAGGACCAGATCAAAGACGGCACCGGGGTTGATCTCGCTGCGGTAGATCAGGTCGATCATGGTGGGCAGGTACTTGCGCACCGCGGCTGGACCGCCGAACATGTGAACCTGCGCGCCGAACATACGACCCATGTCGAGGGAAACACCGTGCGGCACACCCACGAAGGATAGGTGGCCGCCCGGGCGCACGCAGCCCAGAGCCTGGTCGAAGGACGCCTCGTTGCCCACGGCCTCCACGACGCAGTCGGCACCCAGTCCCCCGGTCATCTCCTTGATGCGGGCGATACCCTTCTCGCCGCGCTCTTCCACGATGTCGGTCGCGCCGAACTGGCGAGCCAAAGCCTGACGGTCCGCGTGGCGCGACATAGCGATGATGCGAGAAGCGCCCAGCTGCTTGGCGGCGATGATTGCGCCCAGGCCCACGGCCCCGTCACCCACGACGACGATGGTCTTCCCGGGGGCGGCCCCGGCCTCGTCGGCGGCGAACCAGCCGGTGCCGAGCACATCGGAGGCGGCCAGGAGCGAGGGAATCTGCTCGGACGTGGGGGTGGCGGGTGTCTTGACGAGCGTGCCGTCAGCGAGGGGCACGCGAGCGTACTCGGCCTGGGTGCCGCCTGCGCGCGTGCCGACGAAAGGATCTCCTTGGGCGGCGGCGGTCGCGCAGCGCGAGGGGTATCCGGCGCGGCAGATTTCGCATTCACCGCAGGAAATGCAGAAGGAACCGACGACGAAGTCGCCGGGCTTGACGGTCGCGACCGCGGAGCCTACCTCGGTGACCGTGCCGACGTACTCGTGGCCCATGCGCTGCTCGTGGACGTGCTGGGCGCCACGATAGGGCCACAGGTCGGAGCCGCAGATGCAGGTGGCCGCCAGCTTGATGATGGCGTCTGTGGGTTCCAGGATGGCCGGCATCGGCATGTCTTCGACGGTGACGTTGCCGGGCGCGTGCATGATGACGGCGCGCATGATTCTCCTCGTGATTGGTGAATTGGTCGTAGGGCAACGGTAGCGCTCACGTCCAGCTGCTCGTCACTGCTGGACACTGTCTCCTTTCTCTCAGAGACGAGGCCGGGGCCGCGTGTCGCCGTTGGTGCTCGGTTTTTCGAGGGGCGAACACCGGGCAAATCGCGGTAGGGTTGCGCCATGTCAGTCGAGTTCGTTTCCGCCTCTCAGGCGGCAGATGCAGCTGCGTGTGACGCGCCGCTGCGGCTCGTCGACACCTTTGGGCGGGTGGCCCGCGACCTGCGCGTGTCGCTCACCGACCGCTGCAACCTGCGCTGTTCCTACTGCATGCCCCCCGAAGGCCTGGACTGGCTGCCCACCGAGGAAACCCTGACGGACGACGAGGTTGTGCGCCTCGTGCGCGTTGGCGTCGAGCGGCTCGGGATCCGCCAGGTCCGCTTCACCGGCGGGGAACCCCTCCTGCGCCGAGGTCTCGAGGGGATCATCGAAGCATGCTCCCACCTGCGCACCGACGAGGGAAACCCCCTCGATCTGGCCCTCACGACGAACGCGCTCGGCCTGGCCAAGCGCGCCCAGGGCCTGAAGGACGCTGGCCTGAACCGCGTCAACATTTCGCTTGATTCTCTGGACCCCGAGCACTTCGCGGCGATCACCCGCCGCGACCGCCTCGGCGACGTCCTGGAGGGCATCGAGGCCGCCGCCCGCGCGGGCCTGAGCCCGATCAAGGTCAACGCCCTCGTGCTGCGCGGCATGAACGAGGCCGACCTGCCCGACCTGGTCGACTACTGCCTGGACCGGGGCATCGAGCTGCGCGTCATCGAGCAGATGCCGATCGGCCCGCCGGACACGTGGGACCGCCAAAACATCATGACGGCCGACGAGATCCTGCACATCATGAGCACCCGCCACACGCTGACCCCCGCGCCCCGCGAGGATCCGCACTCGCCGGCGGGGCGCTGGATTGTGGACGGTGACCCGACGAAGCGCCTCGGAGTTATCGCCTCCGTGTCCGACCCCTTCTGCAGCGCGTGCGACCGCACCCGCCTGACCTCGGACGGCATGGTGCGTTCGTGCCTGTTCTCCACCGAGGAGACCTCGCTGCGCGACCTGCTGCGCGGCGGCGGGGACGACGCACAGATCGCCGCCCGATGGGCCGACGCGATGTGGGCCAAGCCGGCCGCGCACGGGCTCAATATCGACACCTTTGCTCGCGCGTCGCGCACCATGAGCCGTATTGGCGGGTAACCTCCCACTAATTTCGTGATGCCGATGTTTTCTAACAGCGGTTAATTGCTTGTGTGTCCTCGGGAGGGACGTTCGTGGCGAAAGAACTTTTCCTAGTGTTCACAAGGGTGATGCACGTCCCAATGCGTTCTTGTGGGTTATGTCATTTCAATTGGTAGCCTCCGTGTTAAAGAATGTCCGGCGCACGCCCGCGCCCGGACTCCCTTCAGACCCGAGGAGAGCCATGAGCGCGACCGAACCTGCGGCCAAGAAGAGCCGCTACCTGCTCACTGACTGGAACCCCAACGACGAATCCAAGTGGGACTCGAAGCTCGCGTGGCGCACGCTGTGGATCACGACCTACTCGCTGATCCTGGCCTTCTGCGTGTGGTTCCTGCCCAGCGCGATCGCGCCCAAGCTGACGCTTCTCGGCTTCAACCTGGATAAGTCTCAGCTCTACTGGCTGACCGCCCTTCCGGGTCTGGCCGCCGGCATCCTGCGCCTCATCTACATGTTCCTGCCCCCGCTCATCGGCACACGCAAGCTCGTGGGCATCACCTCCCTGCTGTGCATCATTCCGATGCTCGGCTGGTTCTTCGCGGTCCAGGACAACACGACCCCCTACTGGGTCCTGCTGACCCTGGCATTCATGTGTGGAATCGGCGGCGGCGCGTTCTCCGGCTACATGCCCTCCACCGGCTACTTCTTCCCCAAGCGCCTCGCCGGTACGGCCCTCGGCCTGCAGGGCGGCATCGGTAACCTCGGCATGTCCGTCATTCTGCTTGTTGGTCCTGTGTTGATGGGCTTTGGTCTTTTCGGTCTGACCTGGCTGGCGCCCCAGCAGCAGGTCGCCGGCGACCACGTCGGTGAGAGCATCTGGGTCTACAACGCAGCGATCTTCTTCGTTCCGTGGTGCATCCTCGCGGCGATCCTCGCCTTCATCTGGCTGCGTGACGTGCCCGTCAAGGCCAACCTCAAGCAGCAGCTGGACATCTTCTCCAACCCCAACACCTGGTACATGACCATCCTCTACGTCATGACCTTCGGTCTGTTCTCCGGCTTCTCCGCCGTCTTCGCCCTCCTGATCAACAACCAGTTCGGTGACCAGTCGGCCCTCAACCTGGGCGTCAAGGGCGCGACCTACGCCTTCCTCGGCCCCCTCATCGGCTCGCTCATCCGCATGTCCTGGGGTATCTTCTGCGATCGCATGGGCGGCGCCATCTGGACCTTCATCTCCGCCGTTGGCATGGCGGTCACCATGGGCGGCATCGCCTGGGTCCTGACGAACCCCACCGGCATGACGGACTTCCACATCTTCCTGGGCCTCATGCTCGCCATGTTCCTGTTCTCCGGCTTCGGTAACGCCGGTACCTTCAAGCAGATGCCGATGATTATGCCGGCCCGCCAGGCCGGCGGCGCCATCGGCTTCACCGCGGCGATCGCGTCGCTCGGCCCCTTCCTGGTCGGCGTCGCCCTCTCCGCCATCAGCGCCCCGGTCTTCTTCGCGGGCTGCGCCATCTTCTGCGCCCTGTGCGCGGTCCTGTGCTGGATCATGTACGCGCGCAAGAACGCCCCGTTCCCCGGCTGATCCACCCGGCACTGCGTGGTGCCGACGGACCTGCCACTGCCTCGTCAATCGACTCTTAGGAGCACCCCATGACGAATCTCGAATCCGATATGACCTTCCCGACCTACGGCGGTGAGGTCAAGCCCGCGACCGGCGCGACCCTGTTTGCGCTCGGCTCGTGGCTGCGTCGCGGCAAGGCATCCGCCGACGCGCGCCAGCTCTTCCTTGAGGGCGGCCGCGACGGCGACTCCTTCTACCGCGACCGCTGGAGCTACGACAAGATCGTGCGCTCCACCCATGGCGTGAACTGCACGGGCTCGTGCTCGTGGAAGATCTTCGTCAAGGACGGCGTCATCACCTGGGAAACCCAGCAGACTGACTACCCGTCAACCGGCGCGGACATGCCCGAGTACGAGCCCCGCGGCTGCCCGCGTGGCGCGGCGTTCTCGTGGTACGAATACTCGCCGACCCGTATCAAGTACCCCTACGTGCGCGGCGTCCTGCTCGACATGTTCCGCGAGGCCAAGAAGCGCCTCGGGGATCCCGTCCACGCGTGGGCCGCGGTCGTCGAGGACCCGGAGAAGGCTCGCGCCTACAAGTCGCAGCGTGGCCGCGGCGGCATGGTCCGCGTGTCGTGGGAAGAGGCGATGGAGATCGTCGCCGCCGCCTACGTGCACACGATCAAGCAGTACGGCCCCGACCGCATCGCCGGCTTCTCGGTCATCCCCGCCATGTCGATGATCTCCTACGGTGCGGGCTCCCGCTTCCACGAGCTCATCGGCGCCACGATGCTGTCCTTCTACGACTGGTACGCGGACCTGCCTCCAGCCTCGCCTCAGGTGTTCGGCGACCAGACCGACGTGCCCGAGGCCGGCGACTGGTTCAACTCGCAGTACCTCATCATGTGGGGCACGAACCTGCCGCTGACCCGTACCCCCGACGCTCACTTCATGGCCGAGGCCCGCTACCACGGCCAGAAGGTCATCGTCGTGTCCCCGGACTTCGCGGACAACACGAAGTTCGCGGACGACTGGTTGCGCGTCCAGCCCGGCACGGACGGCGCCCTGGCGCAGGCCATGGGTCACGTCATCCTCAAGGAATTCCACGTCGGCAAGCGCGAGCCCATGTTCCTCGATTACATGAAGCGCTACACCGACGCCCCGTTCCTGGTGGAGATCAACGAGGTCGGCGAGGGCGCCCACGAGGGCATCGCCCCGACGACCCTGGTCCCCGGCAAGTTCCTGACGGCCGCCAAGATGCCCGCAGGCACGACCGAGCGCACCGAGAACAACCAGTTCCGTTCCCTCGTCATCGAGGCCGACGGCACGGTCAAGGACCCGGGCGGCACGCTCGCCGATCGCTTCGGCGAGGAGGGCGCCGGCCACTGGAACCTCAACCTGGATGGCGTCGAGCCCGTCATGTCCATCATGGACACGGACGAGTGGGAAGCCGCCCTGATCGCCCTGCCGCGCTTCGACCTGCCCGCGGCCCCCGGCCAGGCTTCGGTCGGCGGCGGCTACGTGAAGCGTGGCGTGCCCGCGCGCCGCGTCAACGGCCGCCTCGTGACGACCGTGTTCGACATCCTGCTCGCCCAGTACGCCGTCGAGCGTGAGGGCCTGCCGGGCCAGTGGCCCACCGATTACATGGACGCCTCCACGCCGGGTACCCCTGCGTGGCAGGAGGAGTTCACGTCGGTTCCCGCCGCCGCAGCCATCAAGATCGGCCGCGAGTTCGCGCAGAACGCGGTTGAGACGCAGGGCCGTTCCATGATCCTCATGGGCGCCGGCACGAACCACTACTACCACTCCGACGAGATGTACCGTACGTTCCTGGCGCTCACGGAAATGTGTGGCACCCAGGGCCGCAACGGCGGCGGCTGGGCCCACTACGTGGGTCAGGAGAAGGTCCGCCCGATCATGGGTTGGGGCTCCTTCACCTTCGCCCTGGACTGGGCACGCCCGCCGCGCCAGATGATCTCCACCGGCTGGTACTACATGACCACCGACCAGTGGCGCTACGACGGGGCCCCGGCCTCGGCTATGGCGAACCCGATCAAGTCCTCGCACCTGGACGGCAAGCAGCTGGTCGACACGCTCGTCGAGTCGGTTCAGCGCGGCTGGATGCCCTGCTACCCGACGTTCTCCAAGGGCTCGACCCAGCTGGGTCGCGAGGCCGCCGAGGCCGGCATGGCCCCCGCGGAATACGTGTCCCAGGAGCTGCGTGAGGGCCGCCTGCAGTTCGCGATCGAGGACCCGGACGCCCACCACAACGTCCCGAAGATCCTCGCGAACTGGCGTACGAACCTGCTCGGCTCGTCCGCGAAGGGCACAGAGTTCTTCCTGCGTCACATGCTGGGTACCGGCAACGAGGTCAACGCGCAGGAGCTGGAAGAGGGCAACCGCCCCGCGTCCGTCAACTGGCGTGAGGCTCACCCCGGCAAGCTCGACCTCATGTGGGTCGCGGACTTCCGTAACACCTCGACGACGCTGCACTCCGACGTCGTGCTGCCCGCCGCCACGTGGTACGAGAAGCACGACCTGTCCTCCACGGACATGCACCCCTTCATGCACTGCTTCGACGAGGCCGTGAACCCGCCGTGGGAGGCGCGCACCGACTTTGAGGTGTTCCAGACCCTGGCTCGCCTCGTCGGCCGCATGGCCCCCGGCCACCTGGACATCCAGACGGACGTCGTCGCCGTCCCGCTGGGGCACGACTCCCCGGACGCCATGACCATGGCGGATGGCGTCGTCCCCGAGCAGACGTGGACGCCCGGCAAGACCATGCCGAAGCTGGTCCCGATCGAGCGCGACTACAGGCAGGTCGGATACAAGTTCGACCGCATGGGACCGCTCCTGCCCAAGGCCGGCCTGGCCTCGAAGGGCGTGGCGTACAACGTGCAGGAGGCGTACGAGCAGCTCGGCGACCTCAACGGCCGCGCCCCCATGGACGGCAACGCCGGCGAGGGCATGCCGCTGTGCGACACCGCCATCAAGGCGGCGAACATGGCGCTGCGCTTCTCGGGCACCACGAACGGCTCGCTGGCCGTTCAGGGCTTCCGCACGCTGGAAAAGCGCGTCGGCAACGAGATGGCGTTCCTGGCCGAAGGTGACGAAGAAAAGAAGATCACCTACCAGGACACCGTCCTGCAGCCGCGCAGCGTCATCACCAGCCCCGAGTGGTCGGGCTCCGAGCACGGCGGTCGCCGCTACAGCGCCTTCGTGCAGAACGTCGAGTGCCGCAAGCCGTGGCACACGCTGACGGGCCGCCCGCAGTTCTACGTCGACCACGACTGGATGATGGACATGGGCGAGTCCCTGCCGATCTTCCGTCCCCCGCTCGACCTGGCGCACATCTACGGTGAGCGCCCCGTCGGCGACCACCGTCCCGGTCAGCCGGGTCAGGCCGAGGTCGCGGTGCGCTACCTGACGATCCACAACAAGTGGGCCATCCACTCCCAGTACTACGACAACCCGTACATGCTGACGCTGGGTCGTGGTGGCCAGACGGTGTGGATGAGCCCGCAGGACGCCGAGAAGATCGGCGTGCGCGACAACGAGTGGATCGAGGCGAAGAACCGTAACGGCACCGTGTCGGCTCGCGCCGTTGTCTCCCACCGCATCCCGGAGGGCACGGTGTTCATGCACCACGCCCAGGATCGCCAGATCAACACCCCGCTGAACGAGGAGTCCGGCAAGCGCGGCGGTACGCACAACTCGCTGACCCGAATCTTCATTAAGCCGAGCCACCTGGCCGGCGGATACGCGCAGTTCGCCTACGCGTTCAACTACTACGGTCCCACCGGCAATAACCGCGACGAGGTCACGGTTATCCGCCGCCGCTCCCAGGAGGTGCAGTTCTGATGAAGGTCATGGCTCAGATCGCGATGGTGATGAACCTCGACAAGTGCATTGGCTGCCACACCTGTTCGGTCACCTGTAAGCAGGTGTGGACGAACCGCGAGGGCACCGAGTACATCTGGTTCAACAACGTCGAAACCCGTCCCGGCGTGGGCTACCCCCGCGGCTGGGAGGACCAGAAGAAGTGGAAGGGTGGCTGGAAGCGCACCGCCACGGGCCGCCTCGTTCCCCGTCAGGGCGGACGCGTCGCCTCGCTCGCGAAGATCTTCGCGAACCCGACGCAGCCGACCATGAAGGACTACTACGAGCCGTGGACGTACGAGTACGACAAGCTGCTCCAGGCGCCCGCGAACTCCCGCGCGATCCCGACGGCCCGCGCGAAGTCCAAGATCACGGGCGAGCACATCGACAAGCCCGAGTGGGGCCCGAACTGGGACGATGACCTCGGTGGCTCCATGGAGACCCTGGATCAGGACCCCGTCCTGCACCAGATGAACCTCCAGGTCGCCAAGACCATCGAAGACGCGTACATGTTCTACCTGCCTCGCATCTGCGAGCACTGCCTGAACCCGACCTGTGTGTCGGCGTGCCCCTCGGGCGCGATGTACAAGCGCTCCGAGGATGGCATCGTCCTGGTCGACCAGGATCAGTGCCGCGGCTGGCGCATGTGCGTGTCCGCCTGCCCCTACAAGAAGGTCTACTTCAACCACAACACGGGCAAGGCCGAGAAGTGCACGCTGTGCTACCCGCGCCTCGAGGTCGGCCAGCCGACCATCTGCTCGGAGACCTGCGTGGGTCGCCTGCGCTACATGGGCGTGCTGCTCTACGACGCGGACCGCGTCACCTGGGCCGCCTCCCAGGAGGACGAGCGCGACCTGTACCGCGCCCAGCGCGAGATCCTGCTCGACCCGAACGACCCGCAGGTGGTCGCCCAGGCTCAGGCCAACGGCGTTCCCCACTCGTGGATCACGGCCGCCCAGCAGTCCCCGATCTGGAAGCTCATCACCGAGTACGAGGTCGCCCTGCCGCTGCACCCCGAGTTCCGTACCCTGCCGATGGTCTGGTACGTGCCGCCGCTGTCCCCGGTCGTCGACCAGGTGACCGCGTCCGGCAGCGACGGCGAGGACCACAAGGTCCTGCTGTCCGCCATCTCGCAGATGCGTATCCCGCTGGAGTACCTGGCCGGCCTGTTCACGGCCGGAGATACGGCTCCCGTGGAGCTGGCGCTGCGTCGCCTCGCCGCGATGCGCTCCTACATGCGCGACGTCTTCGTCGACAACCCGACGAACGAGGAGATCCCGGCCTCCGTGGGCATGACCCCGGAGAAGGTCAAGGAAATGTACCGACTGCTGTCGATCGCCAAGTACGACGACCGCTTCGTCATCCCGACCGCCCACCCCGAGATGCCGCGCGGCATCAAGGAGCTCGAGGGCTGCCCGGTGTCCTACGACGTCGAGGCCTTCCACGGCCTGGCCCCCGCCACGTCGAACCGCCCGATGGGTGGCTCGTCGCCGGAGGGACGCCAGATGCTCCCTCTTGAGGTCGTTCGATGAGTACTTTCGTCGGCATTCCGCGTATTCCTACGGCCGCTCCGGAAACGGAGATGGATCCGCAGGACGCGCGCGGCGTGCGCATGGCGGTCTCGGTCCTCCTGGACTACCCGGGGGATGACTTCGAGACCAAGCTGGACGCGGTCGAGGAGGCTCTGGCGGACCTGCCGGAGCCGGCCTCGGCGTCCCTGGCCTCGTTCGTGAGCTACGCTCGCGCCGCTGGCCTGCGCGCCATGCAGACCACCTACGTGGAGACGTTCGACCAGCGCCGACGCTGCGCGCTCGGCCTGACGTACTACACGCACGGCGACACCCGCGGACGCGGCCAGGCCATCCTGGCCTTCAAGGAGATCCTGCGTCGCGCCGGTTTCGAGATGGAACGCGAGGAGCTTCCCGATCACCTGCCGGTGGTCCTGGAGTTCGCGGCCTTCGACGAGACCGGCACGGCCGAGGGCCTGCTGCGCTCCAACCGCGAGGGTATCGAGGTGATCCGCACGGCGCTGCGCGCCACGGACTCCCCGTACGCGCCGCTGCTGGACGCTCTGGTCGCGACGCTGCCCGAGCCGGACGAAAAGACCATTGAGGGCTTCCGTAAGCTCATTAGCCAGGGGCCGCCCACCGAGCTGGTGGGCGTGGGCGATCTGTCTGCGACGCCCTTCCCGACTTCCGATTCAACGATGGGACGGTAACGTTCATGGAATCCGCACTTTTGCATGCCGCGTCTGCATCCCAGACGCAGTCGCTGTCCTTCCTGGACATTGCCCTGTGGGTGGTCCTGCCGTACGTGTCCTTCGCGATCCTCATCGTGGGTCTCGCGTGGCGCTACAAGACCGACCAGTACGGGTGGACGTCTCGTTCCTCGCAGTGGAATGAGCCGACCATCCTGCGCTGGGCCTCGCCGCTGTTCCACTTCGGCGTCCTCTTCGTGTTCTTGGGCCATATCCTCGGCCTCGTGATCCCGAAGACCTGGACCGAGGCGGCTGGCGTGCCTCAGCACGTCTACCACCTGATGGCGACGATCCCCGGTACGATCGCTGGAATCATGACGATCGTTGGCCTCGCGCTGCTGATCTACCGTCGAGCGGTGGTCAAGTCGGTTCGCGTGGCGACGACCCGCATGGACATCGTCACCTACGTGATGCTGGCGATCCCGGTGCTCCTGGGCGGGGCGGCGACCCTGCTCAACCAGGTGCTCGGTGGGCACGAGGGCTACGACTACCGCGAGACGATCTCCGTCTGGTTCCGCTCGATCTTCTATCTCCACCCGCAGGCGCACCTGATGGTGGATGTGCCCCTCAGCTTTAAGCTGCACATCATCGCGGGCCTGCTGCTGTTCTGCATCTGGCCGTTCACTCGCCTCGTACACGCGGTGAGTGCGCCGGTCGGCTACGTGGCGCGTCCCCCGGTGATCTACCGGTCGCGCGACGAGCGTCGCACGCACGAGCTCACGCGCGGCGGTATGTCGGACTGATCGATGGCCGTGCCCGCCGCGGCCCCTCGCTCTTTGGTGAGGCTGTGGCGTGGTGATCGGCAGACGCGGGGGCGAGCGCAGGCTCGCCTCCGCGTCTTTATCGGGGGTTCCCGCGTACTCATCTGTATGAATAGAGCGATAGACCCCGCGTAATACGACCGACTGTTGGTATTGGCCGTGCGGGTGGCTGTCTGTGATGGGTAGAATAAAGCGCGCTTTGTTAGTAACGTAACAGCTTTAATGCCGTATGGAGATGCCTATGAAGGGTATTTCCGCTGATTATGAGGGAGAGAGGATACGTCATGAGTGATACCTCCCGTGCTCGGCCTCTGGCTGAAACGCTCGCCGCAATGGCAGCGTTGACCCCTGCACAGCACACGCTCTTGGAACGCATCTCGCACCATGCGATGCCCGTGACCGTGGCGGAGTTGGCTCAGGAAGCTGGCTTGCACGTCTCGAGCGTGCGCGAGACCCTTGAGGGCCTGTTCGCCCTTGGCCTCGTGGAAAAGCAGCAGCTCCCCTCGTCCGGCCGTGGCCGCCCCGCGCTGGGCTATTCGACGATGACCCCGGCGGACCCCTCGTTTGCGGCGCAGATGCTGCACCAGCTCACGTCGTCGCTGCTGGCCTGGCTGCGCGTTGACGCGGTCGACCCGGCGGCTTCCGTGCGTGAGATCGGCTCGCGCTGGGCGGACGCCGCCCTCGAGACGATGGCGGTGCCTGATCACAGCCACAATGCGAACCGTCGTCCCGTGCGCGACACCTTCAACATCGCGTCGCACCTGGGCAAGGTGCGCCTGTTCATGAACGCCATGGGTTTTGCGTCCATCCCGCACGACACTGATCCGATGGCGGTCGTCCTGACGGCCTGCCCGTTCACCGAGCCGGGCACCCCCGACGACCTGGCCCTCGAGCTGCGCCGCGGCATCGTCGAGCGTGTGTTCGAGCGGACGGCGACCGGTTTTGCCACCTGGTCACTGGAGAGTGATCCCGAGGATCCTCTGCGCCTGACCGTCTATATTCGACGGCTTGACGAGGCAAACCCGAAGCCGCTGTCGACGACCCTTCACTTCTTCGGTGGAGCGGCTGAGGCGGCCGGTGGGTACGTGCGAGAACTGCCCTCCGATGAGACCCCCGCGACCCTGCGTGAACTCATCGATCAGCTCAGCTCAGAGAGCCCTGAGCTGGCGCGAATCCTCGGTGTGTCGAGCTACCTGGTCAACGAGCGCTCTGCTCGTCTGGACGCTGAGCTCGCGCCCGGCGCGCGCGTCGACGTGCTGCCTCCGTTCGCCGGCGGGTGAGATTTTTTAGTCATTTGTGTGGGGCGGTCAGGGTTGTAAAATAATCCTGGCCGCTCCCTCGTAAGATGAGGGGGAAGGCATTCCCGTCCCTGGAGGGTCCCATGTCAGCTGAGATTGCAACCGGCATCACCGATGAGCCGCTGGATACTGGCGCGCTGATTGATAGCGCACGTCGGGATACGTGTGGTGCTGTGGCGTCCTTTATTGGGGTGGTGCGTAACCACGACGGCGGAGAGAGCGTGGACGCGATCGAGTATTCCTCGCACCCCTCGTCGCAGCAGATTCTGCGGGACATCGTCATGGAATTCAAGGATCGTCCGGGCGTGCATTGCATCGTCGCGTGGCACCGCGTGGGGCATTTGGAGATCGGTGAGGATGCGATGGTCGTCGCCGTCGCTGCGGAGCATCGCGCTCAGGCGTTCCGCGCGGTCGAGGCCATCGTCGAGGACGTGAAGGCGAAGCTCCCGATTTGGAAGAAGCAGGAATTGACTGACGGCTCGCACAACTGGTCGGGTCTGTGAGATGACGATCGGCGATCCTTTTTCCCGTGATGCAGCCGTTTCGGGGCGCGCCGTCGCGCTTCCGCTGATCAATCAGCCCGTCCCGTACGAGGCCGGGGACCCCGCGCTGGAGCGTTTCCGTCGCAATTGGCTAGTGTCCGGTATTGGCGAGGCCGGTCAGGCGCGCCTGGCGGCCGCGCGCGTGCTCGTGGTGGGCGCGGGCGGCCTCGGCTCCCCCGTCCTCCTGTACCTGACGGCGGCGGGCATCGGCACGATCGGCATCTGCGACTCCGACGTGGTCGAGGTGTCGAACCTTCAGCGTCAGCTCCTGCACGGCGAGGGTGACGTGGGGGATCCGAAGCCGGATTCTGCGGTGCGTCACCTGAGTGGGCTGAACTCCTCGGTGCATTTTGAGCGCTACGGGCACGTGACCCGCGAGTGGCTGGACGAGCATGGCCGCGAGTGGGACCTGATCGTCGAGTGCACGGATAGCTTTGACTCGAAGTACCTGGTGGCGGACTACTGTGCGGATTCCGGCGTCCCGCTGGTGTGGGGCACGGTCGTGTCGATGGCCTTCCAGGTGAGCGTGTTCTGGTCTGCGGCACCTGCCCCCGTGCCGTCGCTGACGCTGCGGAGCCTGCACCCGGTCAAGCCTGCCCCCGGGACGACCCCGGCCTCGCCGAAGGTTGGCGTGCTTGGTCCCGTGGTCGGCCAGGCGGGCACCGCGATGGCGACGGAGGCTATCAAGCTGCTGGTGGGCTTCGGTGAGCCGCTGATCGGGCGCGTCCTCATGACGGATGCGGCGACGCAGCGCGCCGACGTGCTGACCTTCGCCCCGTGGGACTGAGTCCCGTGGCCGCCCCGCGCGCTGATGTCGCCGCGCTCGTCGTCGGCGGCGGTGGGGGAGAGCGCCTGGGTGGCGTCTCCAAGCCGGATCTGACGCTGGGTGGCGTGCGCTTGCTTGACCGCGTGTGCGCGGCCTTGATAGAGGCGTGCGGCGCAGGGTGTGTGGCTGTTGTGCCGCCCAGTGTGCGCGTCCCCGACGGTGTCCTGCGTACCCTTGAGGATCCGCCGAGCGGCGGCCCGCTGGCCGGTATCGACGCGGGCTTGCGCGCGCTCGGCGTCGGCGACGACGTCCTCGTCGTGGTTGTTTCGGTTGATGCTCCCGGCGTGGGTGCTTTGCTGCCCGCCCTCTTGGAGCCTGCGTTGGGTGAGGGGGTCGAGGGGCGCATCGTGCGCGGCGGTGATCCGGAGCCTTTCGATCAGTACCTGATGGGCGTCTATCGTGCGGGTGCGCTGCGGCGCGTCCTCGACGAGGCCGTGGCCGCCCTCGGGTCGGTCCGCGGAGTGGGGGTGCGCCGGGTGCTACGCGCCCTCGAGGTCGAGCGGGTGAGTGTGGGCGCCGATGTCTGCCGGGATATCGATACCCCAGAGGATGTCGCCTGGTGGGAGAGCTTTCTGGGCAACTGATTTGTCGGTAACGCACCTTTGGGTGTAGGTTTAGCTAGTAAGTATCTGGTGGCCTATCCCACTAAGGCGTGCTCATGAACCTTCGTTACGGACAACTGTGGCAACGACTCGGACTGGCAGTGCTGTCAGGAATCCTCGTCGCCTCCCTCGCTCCCGCCACTGCCGCTGCTCCTGCAGACGGCCAGGATATGCATGGTGACATGGAGTCTGCCGACCTCGATACGTCGAGCTCCGACTCCGATGTCTCCTCCCCCGCCACTGTGCAGGACCGCGCGGCCGCGGAGGAAACCGAAAGCGCCGATGAGGCCACGGCCTCGGCCGAGGAAGAAAGCGTGGACGGCGTCGACGCGCAAGTCTACACCTTCCCCGGCGTGGACGGCCCCACGCGCATTCACGTGCTATCAACCCACTCGTCGGACGCGATCCTGCTCGAGTCGAAGGGCGTCTTCGGCATGATCGACGGCGGAGAGGGCTACGGAGCGCCGGATGGTAGTGACCCTCGCTACCCGCTACGTTATGCTGTCATTCCCGCGTCGTCTGGGGAGACGGACTTCGTCCTTGGCTATATGTCCAACCACGGCGTCACCTCCTCGAACCTCGCCTTCTACCTCGGCACGCATGCCCACTCCGATCATATCGACAACGCGGACGAGATCATCAGGAAGTTCCGTCCGAAGGTCATTCTCAGCCCCGAGTATTCCGACGCGTGGATCACAGATGAATCGCGCCTGTGGGATAACCAGTGGGTCTATGACAACATGATGGCGGCTGCGCGCTGGGCGCAGGGTGCGTATGGGGCATCAATCGTGCAGAACGTCCATGACTACAACACTCACATCACGCTGGGTGATATGGATGTCCAGATTCTCCCCACGGATCCCGCTGAAAACTACAAGAAGACAGGGGTGCGCGACGCAAACCTCATCGCGTATACGGCCAAGGTGAGCGCGTTCGGGCGTTCCGCCTATTTGGCCGCCGATCTCGAAGCAGGCGGCGGTTATGAAGATCGCCTCGCCCCGATTATTGGCCACGTCGACATGCTCAAGGCTGGCCATCATGGTCTGCCGACTTCTAACTCTGTTGCTTTCGTGAAGGCGCTGAGTCCTTCCATGATCGCTCAGACCGGGCCGGAGTGGTACACGCCCGACAATCTGACGCAGAGTGTCATTGGCGGAAACTCATCGTGGGTGCCGATGATGGACCTCTGGTCGAGCGCGCATATTCCTGCGCTCATTGCTACCTTCGGTCCCTCCGGTATTTCATATAACGATCTATCCTCTGCCTCGTGGGGACATGAGTATGGTGCGCTGAGTCCGCGCGCCTGGTGGTTCGTGGGCGGGCGTCCCTCGGCCACGAACGGCTGGTGGAAGGGTGCTAGCGGCAACTGGTACTACTTCGCTGGGCGGGCTTCGTCTGTAGTTAGTCAGTGGGTGTATGACGGGGGCCAGTGGTACTGGATGGATGCAACGGGTGCGATGGCAACCGGGTGGATCCATGATGGCAAGTCCTGGTACTACCTGGATTCTGCAGGGCATCCCAGCTCTAGTGGTTGGAAGTGGATTGATGGTGCCTGGTACTACTTAGACGCGGGTCGGGCGCGTACCGGATGGATGTTTGACCGTGGCCAGTGGTACTGGCTCGATAGCATCAATGCAAAGATGGCCACAGGGTGGACCCAGGTGGATGGCCAGTGGTACTACATGGGCAGCAGCGGGGCCATGGCCACCGGATGGATGAGTAGCGGTGGCACCTGGTACTACCTGAGCGGTAGCGGTGCGATGGTCACCGGCTGGGGTCGGGTGTCGGGTTCCTGGTACTACTTCAGCGCGACTGGTGCGATGATGACCGGCTGGTTCCAGGATGGCTCCACCTCCTGGTACTACGCGGGTTCCTCCGGCTCGATGATGACGGGCTGGCTGAACTCCGGCGGCGCCTGGTACTACCTGAGCTCCTCTGGAGCGCTGGCGACCGGCTGGGTCCTGGATAGCGGCGCCTGGTACTACATGGACGATACGGGAGCCATGGTCACCGGCACCCGGGAGATTGAGGGTCGTTCCTCGACCTTCTCCCTGTCGGGACGCTGGATCGGGTACGCCTCCTAACCGAGGAACCGGCGATTATCCTCACGAAGCGCCGCCCGCCGCGTATTGACGCAGGTGGGCGGCGCTTGCTGCCTGTACTGTGAAGACAGCATCCCCACGTGAAAGGCTCGCCATGACGCTTCCTCGCGCCCGCCTCGCAGCGGCCCTGACGATGACCGTCGCGGCCTCCGCGGCCTCGTTCGTTTCTGGTGTCCGGGGCCTCGTATGGCCCCCACAATTCCGCATGCAATTCCCATGTCAACCTTTTGAGATTTGAAATGGGAATGTTGGTATTTCAACGTTTTCTCGGTGCCTAAGAAAATTCAGGGAAGCCAAATTGCATGCGACATTGGAGGGAGGGAAGGAAGGAGGGAGGGGAGTCAGCGCTGCTCGTCGAGCTGGTGGAAGATCGCGGTGAGCAGGGGCGTGACCACCTCGAGGGTGTCGAGTGCGCCGCCTCGCGAGCCGGGCGAGGAGATGATGAGTGCGCCCGAAGAGTCGCGCGCGGTCACGCCGACGACCTCGCGGGACAGGCCCGACAGGGGGGTATTGGCGAGGCCGTGTGCGCGGATCTGCTCGGCGATGCCGGGAATCTCGACCTCGATGATCGAGCGGACGACCTCGGGCGCGTAGTTGCCCACGCCGAAACCCGAGCCGCCCAGGACCAGGATGAAGCGCACGCCGGCCTCGAGCGCGTCGCGAATCTCCGTCTCGAGGATGTCGGCGCTCTCGGGGATCGCCGCGACCGTCACGGGGCCCAGGCCGGCCTCGGCCAGCGCCGCCGTGCAGGCGGGGGTCGCCCGGTCCTCCTTCGTGCCGCGCTGGATGCGGTCGGAATAGGTGATGACGTGGGCGCTGATCTGGCTGAGGTCGTAGTCGACAGGCTTGGGCATGGTGTCCTCCGAGAATGATGCGTACGAATGTGATCCTAGTCCCTTCCTCGTGGTGAGGTGGGGCTTAGAGCTGAGCGTGGTCGCCAGGTGATTTTGTGCGTGCGTGGCCCGAGGGAAAAGTGGCGTCTGGGTATCCGTGCGCGCTGATGTACGGTTGCCGGGATTTGCGCGCGGCGGTATATCCCGATTTATGACGGGAGGAAGCAAGTTAAATTGCTTTCCAGATTTCCCTGGCATTAAAAGCAAAAGTAACAATTTGGGTGCGCTCTTGCGAACCGTTGCAAGGTGATCGCGCCCCTTGTTAGATTTAACTCGTTCGATTCCCTCTCAAAAGGAGATATGAGTGCGTTCCCTCCGCATCCTCCCCGCCATCGGCACCGCCGCCCTGGCCCTCGCCGCCTGCACCTCCGGCTCCACCCCCGCCGCCGACTCCACGGCCTCGTCCGAGGCGACCCAGCCCGCCGCTGAGCAGACCGTCCTCAACGTCTACGCCGCCGCCTCCCTCACCGAGACCTTCGGCGAGCTCGAAGAGATCTTCGAGGAAGCCAACCCCGGCGTGGACGTGCGCTTCAACTTCGCGGGATCCCAGGACCTCGTGACCCAGCTCGGTGAGGGCGCGGACGTCGACGTCCTGGCCACCGCCAACGAATCCACCATGAAGAAGGCCGCCGACGCCTCCCAGGTCGACGCGCAGACCATCTTCGTCACCAACACCCTCACGCTCATCACGACGCCCGGCAACCCGGCGGGCGTGACCGGCCTCGACTCCTCGCTCGACGGTGTCAAGCTGGTCGTCTGCGCGCCCGAGGTCCCCTGCGGAAAGCTCACCAAGACCCTCACCGAAAAGCTGGGTGTGACCCTGAACCCCGTCTCCGAGGAGCAGGCCGTCACCGACGTGCGCGGCAAGGTGTCCTCCGGCCAGGCCGACGCCGGCATCGTCTACAAGACCGATGCCCTCGCCGAGGGCGACGCCGTCGAGACCGTCGCCATCCAGGGCGCCGACGAGGCCGTCAACAAGTACCCGATCGCCCTCGTGAGCGCCTCGACCAAGAAGGATCTCGGCCAGAAGTGGATCGACCTGGTTCTGTCCGCTGAGGGCCAGAAAATCCTCGAAGACGCGGGCTTCACGCCCGCCGCGAAGTAACATCGACGCGTGAAGTCACGCAGGACGCCCGCCGTCAGCCCCCTGCCCCTTTGGGCGGGGGGCCTCGGCGCGCTCGCCCTGTGCTTCCTGGTCCTGCCCCTGGCCTTCATGCTGGGGCGCGTCAACTGGGCCACCCTCGGCGCGACCCTCGCGACGCCGGAGGCTCGCGACGCCCTCGGCCTGTCGCTGCGCACGTGTCTGATGGCCCTCGGCGTGGACCTCCTCCTCGGAGTCCCTGCGGCCCTCGTGCTGTCCCGCTCGTGGCGGGGCGTGCGCGCAGCCCGCATCCTCGTCGCCCTGCCGCTCTCGCTGCCGCCCGTCGTCGCGGGCATCGCCCTACTTGCGGCCTTCGGCAGGCGCTCGACCCTCGGGGCGCTCCTCAGCGGGGCCGGCCTCGACATCGCCTTCACGACAACCGCCGTCGTCATCGCCCAGGTCTTCGTTTCCCTGCCCTTCCTCATCGTCACCCTCGAGTCCGCGCTGCGCGCCCGCGAGCAGGGGCTCGACGAGATGGCCTCCTCCCTGGGGGCCTCGCCCACGCGCGTGTTCTGGCAGATCACCCTGCCGACCGTCCTGCCCGGCCTCGGGCGCGGCGCCGCCCTCGCGCTGGCCCGATGCCTCGGCGAGTTCGGCGCGACCCTCACCTTCGCGGGATCCATGCAGGGCGTCACCCGCACGATGCCCCTCCAGATCTACCTGGCCCGCGAATCCGACGCGGACCTGGCCCTCGCGCTCGGCATCGTCCTCCTCGGCGTCGCGGCCGCCGTCGTCGCGCTCACGGAAACCCCGTGGGGACGCCTCGCCTCCCTCCTTCGATCGACGAGGTCCGGGTTGGTTGCCGCTCCCGCTGACCCTTCCGCTCGCTCCCCCGAGGCCCCCGCCGCGCTCGCGGGAGAAGCGGGGGAGAGCGTGACCGTGCGCGTCGCCGGAACCGTGGCGGCGCGCGGATGGGACGTGGACGCGGAGCTCCGCCCCGGCCTCGTCACCGCCGTCGTCGGCCACAACGGCGCCGGAAAGTCGACGCTCGCCCAGGTGATCGCCGGGACCCTGCGCCTGGATAGCGGGACCGTCAGCATCGGCGAGCGAGTCGTCGATGATGCCGCCACGTTCGTGCCCGCGCGCCGCCGCGGTGTCGCCATGGTCTCCCAGGCGCCCCGCATCTTCACCCACATGAGCGTGGCTGCCAATGTCTCCTTCCCCCTGCGCGTGCGCGGGGTGGGGCGCGCCGAGGCCCGGGCCGCCGCCCTCGAACAGCTGCGCGCCGTGGGGATCGCCGACCTCGCGAGCAAGCGCGCCTCCGACCTGTCGGGCGGCCAGGCAGCCCGCGTCGCGATCGCACGCGCCCTCGTCTTCCGCCCCGAGGTCCTCATCCTCGACGAGCCCACGGCCGCCCTCGACGTCGAGGCCACCGCCCAGGTCTCCGCCGTTCTACGCGAGCGCCTGGCGGGTTCCGGCATTACGACCCTGCTGGTCTCACATGACATCGCCGAGGTCCTCTCCCTCGCCTCCCACATGATCGTCATGGGGGAGGGGCGCATCGTCGAGGAGGGCGAACCCGCCCGCGTGCTCGCATCGCCCGCGTCGGTGTTCGCGGCCCGCCTGGCCGGGCTCAACATCGTGAGTGGGCCTCCTGTGGCGCGTCCCGGCATGGTCGGCGTGCGCGTCGGCGACGGGGCGCTGTGGGCGGCTTCCGACAGCGTTGCCCCTGGCGAGGAGTCAGCGCGCGTCGCCCTCACCTTCCCGCCCGAGGCCGTGGCCCTGTCCCGCGAGGAGGCCCACGCCTCGCCGCGCTCCGTCCTACCCGGCGTCGTCGCGGGCATCGATGTTGACGGCTCCCTCGTCAGCGTGCACGTCGCGCTCGCAGAGGGCGTATCGGTGACCGCCCGAGTCACTGCCGCCGCCTGGTCCGAGCTGGGCCTCGGCGTCGGCGAGGGCCTGTGGGTGAGCGTCAAGGCCACCCAGGTCCGCGCGATCCGCGTCGCGCCGACCTCCTGATTGTTTCACTGTCTGACGGTGGCGCGAATTTTGTCACGCTTCATATGTTGTAATTCTTGCTTTTTGCATGAGCGGGGTCCGCACCCCCAAAATGGGGAACATAGCCTATTTTCGCGGTTATTCTGCGGTTTTAATCGCCGCGTACCAGCAGTCGGTGGACAGCTTTGACTCTGCGTGAAGGGTTTCCTAAGTTGTGATGAGAACCCAGGAGGTACCTCATGACAACACAGGGTCACCACGAGGCAACGCGCCCCTATCAGCTCGGCATCGACGTCGGCTCGACGACGGTGAAGGCCGTCGTTTTGGACGGGAATCGCCGCCTTTTCTCCGACTACCGCCGCCACAACGCCGATGTGCGCGCATCCCTGGGGGCCCTCCTCGCCGACGTCGAGCGCGCCCTGCCCGGCGCCCGCGTCCACGCGGCCATCACCGGATCCGGCGGCCTGACGACCGCTCGCGCCATGGGGATCCCCTTCGTCCAGGAGGTCATCGCGGGCACCGAGGCCACCCAGCGCCTCCACCCCGAAGTCGACGTCGTTATCGAGCTGGGCGGCGAGGACGCCAAGCTCACCTACCTGCACCCCACTCCCGAGCAGCGCATGAACGGCACGTGCGCGGGCGGCACCGGCGCGTTCATCGACCAGATGGCGACCCTCCTGCACACGGACGCCGCGGGCCTGGGAGAGATGGCGACCCGCCACACGCAGCTCTACCCGATCGCGTCGCGCTGTGGCGTCTTCGCCAAGTCCGACATCCAGCCCCTCATCAACCAGGGCGCCGCCCACGAGGACCTGGCCGCCTCCATCTTCAACGCCGTCGCCACCCAGACCATCGCCGGCCTGGCGTGCGGGCGCCCGATCCGTGGAACCGTCATGTTCCTCGGCGGCCCCCTGCACTTCCTCCCCGCCCTGCGTGAGGCCTACAAAGCCCTCCTGCCCAAGGCCGACTCCTTCGTCACCCCCGACGACGCCCAGCTGTACGTCGCGATCGGCGCGGCCCTCCTCGCCGAGAAGGAGGCCGCCAAGAAAGCGCGCCAGGCCGAGGAATCGGGTGCCACCTCCGTCGACTCCCGCGGTGACAAGCTCACCACCCTCATGGAGCGCCTAGCCGCCGCGCCCGTGCAGGTCGAGTCCCCGCGCATGGCCCCCCTCTTCGCGACCCCCGAGGACCGCGAAGAGTTCATGGCCCGACACAGCCTCGACGTCATCCCCAAGGCCAGCCTCGACGAGGCCGAGGGACGCTGCTGGCTCGGCATCGACGCGGGCTCCACGACGATCAAGGCCGTCGTCATCGACTCCCAGGACCGCATCGTCTTCACCCACTACGCCTCCAACGAGGGCGACCCCGTGGCCGCGGCCGTCGACATCGTGCGTGCGGTGCGAGGCGCGTTGCCCGAGGGCTGCGAGATCGGCCGCTCGTGCGCGACCGGCTACGGCGAGGGCCTCGTCAAGTCCGCCCTCACCATGGACGAAGGCGAGATCGAGACGATGGCGCACTACCGCGCCGCCGAGTTCATCTGCCCCGGCGTCACCTCCGTCATCGACATCGGCGGCCAGGACATGAAGTACCTGCGCATCCGCGACCACGCGGTGGACTCCATCTCCGTCAACGAGGCCTGCTCCTCAGGCTGCGGCTCCTTCCTGCAGACCTTCGCGCAGACGATGGGCACCGACGTGCGCTCCTTCGCGCGCATGGCCATGGAATCCGAATCCCCCGTGGACCTGGGCACCCGCTGCACGGTGTTCATGAACTCCTCCGTCAAGCAGGCGCAGAAGGAAGGCGCCGATGTGCGCGACATCAGCGCCGGCCTGTCATACTCCGTCGTGCGCAACGCCCTCTACAAGGTCATCAAGCTCAAGGAGCCCTCGGACCTGGGTGAGCGCGTCGTCGTCCAGGGCGGCACCTTCCTCAACGACTCGGTGCTGCGCGCCTTCGAGCTGCTCACTGGCCGCGAGGTCGTGCGCCCCGACATCGCCGGCCTCATGGGTGCGTACGGCGCGGCCCTGACCGCGCGCATGCACGACACGGGGGAGGGGACCTCGTCCCTGGCGACGATCGAGGCCCTCGAGGGCTTCAGCGTGGATACGATGCGCAAGACCTGCCGCCTGTGCCAAAACCACTGCCAGATGACGATCTCGACGTTCTCCAACGGCGAGCGCCACGTGTCGGGCAATCGCTGCGAGCGCGGCGCTTCCCTGGAGCGCGTGCCCAAGAAGTCGGAGCTGCCCAACCTCTACGACTGGAAGTACAAGCGGATCTTCGGATACCGCCGTCTCACCGAAAAGAAGGCGTTCCGCGGCGATATCGGCATCCCGCGCGTTCTCGGCATGTACGAGAACTACCCGTTCTGGTTCACGATGCTCACCGAGCTCGGTTTCCGCGTCATGATCTCGGGCCGCTCCAACCACGACCTCTTCGAGACCGGCATGGAGTCCATCCCCTCGGAGAACGTGTGCTACCCGGCCAAGCTGGTCCACGGACATATCGAGTCCCTGCTGGACAAGGGCATCACGACGATCTTCTACCCCTGCGTCGACTTCGAGCAGAAGCTCACCGAGTCCGAAAACTCCTTCAACTGCCCCATCGTGGCGACCTACCCCGAGGTCATCCGCAACAACATGGAGCGCCTCTTGGAGCCGGGCACAAAGTTCATCAGCCCCTTCGTCAACTTCGGCAACCGCGAGTACCTGCCCGCCCACCTGTCCAAGACCTTCAAGCAGTACGGCTACGACATCCCGGTCGAGGAGATGAAGGCCGCCCTCGACAAGGCCTGGGAGGAGGACGCCGCCGTCAAGGCCGAGATTCGCGCGAAGGGCGTCGAAACCATCGAATGGATGCGTGAGCACGGCGTGCGCGGCATCGTGCTCGCGGGCCGCCCCTACCACCTCGACCCCGAGATCAACCACGGCATTCCCGAGGTCATCGTGGGCCTGGGTATGGCCGTCCTCACCGAGGACTCCATCGTGGACGCGCGCCTCGAGCGCCCCCTGCGCGTCCTCGACCAGTGGTCCTACCACTCGCGCCTCTACGAGGCCGCCGCCCGCGTCGGCGACGAGCCCGACCTTGAGATGGTCCAGCTCAACTCCTTCGGCTGCGGCGTCGACGCGATCACCGCCGACCAGGTCCAGGAGATCCTCGAGGGCCGCGGCGACGTGCACACCGTGCTCAAGATCGACGAGGTCTCCAACCTGGGCGCCGCCAAGATCCGCCTGCGCTCCCTCGACGCGGCGATCACCGAGCGCGCCTCCCTCGCCTCCGCGATCGACGAGGCCGGGGCCGGGGACGGCGACAACGGCGCGGATGGAGCGGAACTGGCCCCCGCCTCGTCCGTGGGCCTGGTGTCGGGCTCCGTCGACACCGCCACCCTGCGCGACCCCTCCGGCGACGCCGCCCGCGAGGAGGAGGCCGGGCACATCCAGCCCCGCGCCGTCTTCACCGAGGAGATGCGCGAGGCCGGATACGAGATCCTCGCCCCCCAGATGTCCCCGATCCACTTCCGCTTCCTCACCCCGCTGTTCGCGAGCGCGGGCCTGAAGGTGCGCGTCCTGGAGCACACGAGCCGCACCTCCATGGAGGTCGGCCTGAAATACGTCAACAACGACTCGTGCTACCCGGCGATCGTCGTCATCGGCCAGCTCCTCGACGAGTTCATCTCCGGGCGCGCCGACCCCGACCGTACCGCCGTCGGCATCACGCAGACGGGCGGCATGTGCCGCGCCAGCAACTACGCGGCCCTCCTACGTAAGGGCCTGCGCGACGCCGGATACCCGCAGGTGCCGGTTATCGCCCTGTCCGTCCAAGGTATCGAGGACAACCCCGGCTTCCACCTGGGCGTCGCCCACCTCCACAAGGCCATTCAGGCCTTCGTCATCGGCGACGCCATCCAGTCGATGCTGCTGCGCGTGCGCCCCTACGAGGCCACCCCCGGCTCCGCGATGGACCTGTACCGCATGTGGGACGGCTACGTCCAGGAGTGGATCACCTCGGGACGCGTGGCCGCCCTCGGTGGGCGCGTTTCCTACGGGAAGATCATCCGCGAGTGCGTGCGCGCCTTCGACGCCCTGCCCCTGCGCGACATTCCGCGCAAGCCGCGCGTCGGCCTGGTCGGCGAAATCCTCGTGAAGTTCCACCCCGATGCCAACAACCACGCCGTCGACGTCATCGAGGCCGAGGGCTGCGAGGCCGAACTGCCCGGCCTCATGCAGTTCTTCCACAACTCCGTGGCCACCGCCGCGTGGGACAAGGAGAACCTGGGTATCGAGGGCAAGCAGCGCTACATCATGCCGATCGTTTTGTGGGCGCTCAAGAAGTACGAGAAGCCCGTGCACCGCGCGTTTGCCGCGACGAACGGCAAGTTCGAGGCGCACCGGCCCATCGAAGAGATGATCGAGCGCTCCCAGGACATTGCGCGCCTGGGCAACCAGGCCGGCGAAGGCTGGTACCTGACCGCCGAAATGGTCGACATGATCGAACACGGCTGCCCGAACATCATCTGCGCCCAGCCCTTCGCGTGCCTGCCTAACCACGTCGTCGGCAAGGGCATGTTCCGCGCGCTGCGCACCCGCTACCCCGAGGCCAACATTGTGGCCGTCGACTACGACCCGGGTGCCTCCGAGGTCAACCAGCTCAACCGCATCAAGCTGATGCTGGCCACCGCCCTGCAGGACCCGCAGGCACGCGACGGCGACGTCCTGCAGCTCGTGGACGCCGAAGAACCCGCGTCATGCGGCGGGTCCGGTTCGGTCATGCTCGGCATGCCGACGATCCCGAGCAGGCGGGCGGCCTTCCGCTGACTCAGCCGAGACGCTGAGAGGGGGACGGAGCTGGCAGGCTCCGTCCCCTTCGCGTGCACACCTCCTCGTGCGCACTGTCCCCGGCCTCGTCCGATGTTTACGGCGCGGGCATGACCCCGCGACCGATCTCAAACCCAGCCGGCGCCCAGCCCGTCCCGTACGACAGACGCACCGACACCTCGCGCATGCCCGAGGCTGGCCACGCCACCGGGAGAAACCCCGTCTCCCCGGGTGCGACGTCTAGGAACGCCGGGTACTCCCACGTGACGCGGCCGTCTTCGACGACGCGGCACAGGAACTCCAGGTCGGACGTCGGCGTGAAGGTCATGTGATTGCGAACCGTCACCCCCGAATACGAGGGCGCCACCGTCACCGGCGCGTAGTGCAACTCCTCGGCGCGCACCTCGCTCAGCAGCGGGAAGTCCGTGTCCGCGTATTCCGGGCGCGTCGGATCCAGCGCGCGGGCGGTGCGGATCTCCTCGTCCTCCTCGCCCACGTTCCACGCAATGACGCTCGGGTGGGCGCGATCCCGGCGGATCATCGCCTCGATCGCCTCGTCGCGCGCGACTCCAGGCTCGTACATCGTCGACGCCCGGCCAATGATGTACAGGCCGTACAGGTCCGCCAATTCGTAGAAGCGCGCGTGCGCGGGCCCCTGCTCGATCGCAACCGCGTTCACGCCGTGGCGCTTGCACCACACGATGTCCTCGACCATGTCCTGCAGGCCCACCGCGAGCCCAGTGGGACCATCGCACTCGTTGCGGCGCACGCCGCGCAGCGTCAGCGGGCGGCCGCCCAGGCGCAAGCCCTCGGGGGTCGCCGTCAGATCCCGAAAGCCCACCTGCAGGGCGATCGTGTCCTGCGTGCCCGCCTCCTCGTCGCTCAGTGTCACGACCAGCGTGTACAGCACCGGCTCCTCCGCACTCCACGGAAGCACGTCCAAGCCGCTCGCCTCCAGCACCTCGCCGGCGGGCGCGCTCGCGGACCATATCTCCTGCTGCTCCGCTTCACCAAGCAGTGCCGCGCGCACGCTCGAGTTGTTCGACTCCGCCGAGGTCTCGATGCGCAGCCGCACGCTCCCATTCCTGCCATCGTGCGAGGCCTGGGGGATCAGGTCGACGATGTGCGCGGCTGGGCGCGCCTCCAGCGACACCTCGCGGAACAGGCCGTGGCAGCACGCCGGAGAATCCATGAGAAGCACGGCGATCGCGTGGGTGTGCGTCGGCTGCAGCGCGTCCGTCACGTCGAAGGCGGTGGGGATGAAACCGTCCGCGCAAAAGCCCACGAACGTTCCGTCGACCCACGCGTACAGGGGACCCGTGAAACCACCGAAGGTCAGCGTCATGGTCCAGCCGCGCTCTGCCGCGTCCTTGAGGGGCGCGTCAAGGATGAACTCACGGCGCAGGATCGAGGCGCGCACCCGGTCCGGGCCCCCCTCCTCGTCCAGCCTGCGGGCCTCTTCCTCTCGGCGCACCCATGCGCCGTCCATCTCCAGCACGCCGGGCACCGACGTCGCCTCGAAATCACGCTGAAGGGGAGTGCGCTTGATCAACTCGGCGGGAGTGCCAGACGCACCCGTGACCTGCCAGGTGCTGGACAGCATTTGAAGCGGCCTGCGCGACCTCCACGTCGAGTGCACCGTCAGGCGGTTCACCGACGCCCCCGGGTCCCGCAGCCATGCAACGTCTGGTTCCGGGATGTGCTTCATGTAATAAAAGTACCATTTAATGATTGGTCATGAAATGGCAATATTTTCGAAATGTGGGCAAATGTGCCTTGACATGCGGAATATCTACGGGTGACAAGTGGGACGGAGACCACATCGTGGGATTTATGGTCACGTGGATGGACATAAACCCCGTTCCCGGGAGGTGACGCGCGGGCATAATGAACCCCGGCCTCGTCCCTGAGAGGAGGAACGAGGCCGGGGCTGATGCGTAGCGGGGGTATCCCGCGCGCTTAGTGCATGCTTACTTCGCGGCGGACTCGCGATCCGAGTCGCGCGTGATCTTACGGGCGAAGCGGTAGAGCAGCCACGTCGCGCCCGCGAAGAACACGAGGCCCAGCACGTTCGCGATCGGTGTGAAGCCATCGCCGATGAATGGCAGCGCCAGCGGCGACTCCGAGCCCGTCGCGCCCGCGATGCCTGCGTAGACGACGCCGAACAGGGACTCGCCCACGATCAGGCCGGTCGCAGCCAGCGTGCCGAAGCGCTTCGCGCGCTCCACGTCCGCCTGCTTATCAGCCCACCTGTTGTACAGGAAGCCAACGAGCGCACCGATCGGGATCAGGACCGTCAGGGAAGCGGGCAGGTAAATGCCCATGCCGACAGCCAGCGGGGGCAGGGCGAGCTTGCCCTTCGATGCGGGGCGCAGGATCTCGTCAATGATGATGACGACAACGCCGATCGCAGCGCCGATACCCAGGAGCTTCCAGTCGATGCCGCCGCCGAGCACACCCTTGGCGAGCGAGGAAATCAGCGAGGCCTGCGGGGCCGCCAGCGCGTCCGGTCCGGCGCCAGGAGCGCCCTGGAAGCCGAAGGAGTTCTGCATGAGCTCCAGGACCGGGGGAATGATCAGCGCGCCGAAGACGACGCCGATAACCAGGGCGACCTGCTGCTTCCACGGGGTTGCGCCCACCAGCTGGCCCGTCTTGAGGTCCTGCAGGTTGTCGTTTGCGATCGTCGCAATGCAGAAGACGATGGCCGAGGTGAAGAGCGTGTAGGCGATGAGCGCCGTGTTCTCTTCCGTGGTCGAGCCGCGGCCGTGCACCGCCAGGATGACGACCGCAGTGATGACGACGACCAGCAGGCCGACACCGGAGACCGGCGAGTTCGACGAGCCGATCAGGCCGGCCATGTAACCGCAGACCGCCGCAACCAGCAGGCCGGCGAGCAGAATAAAGAGAACCGAAATGGCGATCAGAACAGCCGTATTGTGCTCGATCTGCGTGCCGCGCATGAACCACCACAGCAGGCCGGCGATCGGAATCATGGCCACGAAGATGGAGACGATGACCCACTTGCCGGGAATGTCCTGCTCGGTGCGGTCGACCTGCGCGCCGTCCTCCTTTGTGCCGCGCGAGGCGCGCAGCGACTCGGACATGCCGCGGGCGATCGGGCCCATGATCTTGATGAGCGTCCAGATAGCGGCGACCGCCATGACGCCCGCGCCGATGAAACGCACGTCCGACTTGAACACCGTGGACAGGGCTGAGGTCAGGTCCTCGGCGCCCTCCAGCTGGCCGTTCGCGTACAGGGGCAGCAGGACACCGTAGGAGGTGACCATGCCGATCAGCATCGCGATGCCGACCGTCATGCCGACAAGGTGGCCCACGCCGATCAGAGCGAGAGACAGGGAGGTGGAAATCATCGTGCCCGTCGAGCCAATCCTGAAGGCCGTGCCAACCTCGGAGGCCACAACCTTCATGTAGCCCAGAAGCGCCATCGCGGCCGAGGCCAGGGCGCCCCAGGTGATCGCCAGGAGGCCGCGCTTGTTGTCCTCGCCCGCATCCTGGGCGTCGCCGACCTTCAGAATCTCAGCGCCTGCCACACCCTCCGGGTAGGGCAGATCCGAGCCGGTCACGAGCGCACGGCGCAGGGGGATCGAGTACATGACGCCCAGCGCACCGCCGACCGCACACACGAACATGGTCTCCCAGTAGGGGAAGCCGCTCCACCAGCCGACAATCACGAGGCCGGGGAGAACGAAGATGACCGCCGACAGGGTGCCGGCCGCCGAGGCGATGGTCTGGACGATGTTGTTCTCCTGGACCGTGTGGTCGCCCCAGAAGCGCAGAACCGCCATCGAGATGACGGCTGCCGGGATCGACGTTGCAAACGTCAGGCCGACCTTCAGACCCAGGTAGACGTTCGCGGCCGTGAACAGCAGCGTAATAATGCCGCCGAGGATGATGCCGCGGAGGGTCAGTTCTTTGAGCGACGTTTGCTTCGTCGCGTTTGGCGCAGACACGAAAAATCCTTTCGCTGCCTTGAATAGATACCCTGCAAGAGTAGTGCATTTATGAGTGGTCGTGAATGGTATGCGGTTACTTCATCTCGTTTTCAATCAATCTAAACGGTGAGGTCGTGTCCGTTTCATGTGCGGTGTGTGATCCTGTGGCTGTGTGGCTCTGGTTGTCGGTTGTGGTGTGGCCCGGCTTCTGGACTGCTGTGTGGCCCTGCTTTCAGGCTGCGGTGTGGCCCTGCTCCCAGCCCACCCGGTCGATTTGCGCGCGCGGGGGGAGGGTGTAGTAGAGTATCCGGGTAAGGTAGCGTGTCCGAGCGGCCGAAGGTGCAGCACTCGAAATGCTGTGTGGTGTCACAGCCACCCTGGGTTCAAATCCCAGCGCTACCGCCACTGCCGCCCGGCCCCATTGGGGCCGGGCGGTTTTGTTATGCCGACGCGGCGTGCGTGGGTTGCTTGTGACGCCGCTGGTGGGCCGGGCTGCTTTGTGTGCCCGTGGGCGGCGGCCCGCCCGCAGTGCCTTGTTTGTGGCCCCGCTGGTGTTCCGGGCGCCGGAGGGCCCGGCTGTGGGGCCGGGCTGCTTGGTGTGCCCGTGGGCGGCGGCCCGCCCGCGAGCCGTCCGCGCCGCGAGCTTCGCTCGGCGCGTCGCCTCGAAGCCCGGCCAGGCCCCGCCACCGCCCACGGGCACCGCAGCCAGGCCCCTCACGGCCCTCCGGCGCCCTTCACACCGGTGGGACCTGGTGTGTTGACGTGTGGCTTGGCGCGTCGGCTCGTTGTCCGGGCAGGCCCCGACGCCGCCCGCGGGCACCGCAGCCTGTCTCCTACTTGAACCCCATCTCTGGCAGCCAACCCTAACGCACATCATTTCTGCGCCCACACCCAATTTCGCATGCAATTCCCCCACACCCCTTTCAAATTCGAAAATCAGATCGTTGGAATTGCAACGTTTTCAGACTTTATTGAAACTTAACCCAATCGAATTACGTGCGACTTTTCTGAGGCAGTCCCAGCCACCACCCACGGGTGCCGCAACCAGGCACTGACACGCGGCATGGGGGTATCGGTCTCATCGAGGCACTCCACGGCAACCACCGCCACTTCCAGCGAGCCTCCATGGAAGAAATATCGCCCCAGCAGGGCGCCCCACCGCTTGACTCACGTCCTCAGTGGGTCAAGTCCTGTGGAGTGGTGTAATCGTTTTGTGTCCTTCGGAGTGGGTTATGCGGTGAGTTTGAGTGTGGTGTCCTCCTGTTGGGTGGGTTGGGG
>NZ_PKKM01000015.1 GCF_002847525.1 Schaalia odontolytica
CCGCACTCGGATTCCGAAACCTCAACCACTACATCACCCGAGCACTCCTCGAAACCGGAGGATTCAGACCCCAACTACACCCTCAATTATGAAGAGCCCCATATCTCTTTCGTCATGAGGTACTTGATCGTAATTGGTCGCGTGACACTTCGATCTGTATGTAGTGCCTGGACGTCGTTATTTACTCTGGCACAGTAATCGTCGTTCTGGCATACCTTCATGAAGTCTTCTGTGTCTCCGGTATTGAACGCATATGCCCATAGGTCGATGTACCACTGTGATGTCGCTTGGGCACCAATTTGTCCGCCTGCGTAGAGGTGTGTCGGGGGAGTGGGCTTCGGGACGTCAACGGGAGTCGGTTCTGCGGATTGAGGGGTGTCTCCCGATTGGGAGCCAGATTGCGCGATGCTGTCAGACTGGGGTGACTGTGCCGCTGACTGCAGTTCGGTGTTTGCATGGGCTCGAGCGTTGAATGCGTGGAACCCCAGGAACGATGCGCCGATGATGACAACAGCAGCAATAACGGCGCCGACCCACTGGCCGATGCTGGAGGGTTTGGTGGTCATGGTGCATCACTCGCTTAGTGCCCTTGGCTTTCTTCCCAGGTGTCGGTGTTGCTGATGAGGAGGTGGGAGAGGCGGAATGGGCCCGTTGTTTCTTTTGTTGTGACGAGGCCGTTGATGGTTTGTGTCTCTCCGGTGAAGGGGTTGGTCGCCGTGCCTGCCCAGGTGGTGGTCAGTGTGATGGTGCGCGTGGCGTTGGGGTAGGGTCCGTCGAACCTGGATCTCCATCCGTTTGGTGGCGTGTAGTAGTGGCGGATGAGGGTGGGGTCGGTGTTGGGCTTCATGCCTTTGTGCCAGGGCATTCCCGGCGAGGTCGTGGTTAGGTCCGGGGTGTCGTCTCCCCAACTCCACGTGTAGGACGTGGCCGTCAGGGTGATGGTGATGTCATGGCCCAGCAGGTTGATGACGTGGGTTTGCGTGGGGTGGGTGGCCGCCACGAGCGTGGGAATGTGCTTGTTCGTGTACGACACGTCGGCGGGCCGCTTGTACAGGCCAGCGCCGTCTGGGTGGATGATGGTGGATGCGGCCAGCAGAATCTCGCGAGTCGTGGGCACAGCGTCGGAGTCACGAGTAAACCCTGCCATGGCGAGTTCGGGTGGGAGAGTACAGTCTTCATCAGACACTCGTGCGTCGTTGGGTGCGGATCCGATCGAAACTGACGCGCACTTTGCCCAATCCCAGTAGCGCTTTGCTTGATCAGGGATAGACGATTCGGCAGTATGCAGCGCCCGTTGATCGCCAACAGTTGAGTTGTTGTCGCCTTGCTGAGAAGAATCTTGCTCGTGACCCCTGTGCCAATTTTCGACATCTATGCCGTTAGGCCCAGCGGTTGCACACTGTCCTTGATGTTCTCCGATAATATTTGCGCACCCACCTTCTGCGGGAACAATGTAGTTGACCGCATGTGCAACTGATGCTTGTGTGCTACAAATCGTTATGCTGATAGCAAGTGCTCGAAAAAAGCGTCCCCTATTGTTTGTTAACACGATCAACACTTCCCCCGGTTATGACCCAACGATCACCCTTCCATGTGACGAAGAGTGCAAGGCTTGAGTCATATTCAGTTTCATTAGAAAGAATCTTCTGGCCGATACACGTGACACCATCTGTCGATCGAATATGGAATAACACGCCGATAGTGTCATTCTGAGCTCCCCATTGCTCGGGAGATACGGGTTCAACAGTGACAATCTCCGTAATTGTTGCGTTATTCCCATATGCCCAGCCGTTTGAATACACGTGTTTAATTGCAGTTATGTATGAGCCACTGAAGTTATCTCCGGGCTCGGACATGTCAGCAAGTGGCTGTGTGTCACCCGTGTTCCATGCGTAGTTCTCGAGAGCTAGGAAGTGCTCGGCTGCCAGTTCTGCGCCTCGTTCTGTGTTTTCTTTGGCTTCTTCCGGTAGTTCGGGCTTGGTGTAGGTGTCCGCTGCGAACTCGGCGGGGCGCACGAGGATACCATCGGGTCCGATCTGGTAGCCGCCTGACATGGCGGGCTCACTCGACACTGTTGGGGTGGGGGCGGGTGCGGTCGTTGGGCCTGTGGCTGCGACGGTGGGTGTCTCACCCCAGGCGCGCCACCAGCCCTCGGCGACGCCGTTGACGTAGATGGCGAAGAAACCGCCGATCACCAGCCCCACGACTGCGATGCGGATCCCCCAGTCAACAGCACCGACGCGCATCCAGGAACCAACGCGGGTACCCGCGCCCCGGGAGTGTGTGCGGCTGGCGGGCAGCTCATGGTCGAGTGAGCGGCGCGACGCCGAATCGAGGAAGGCTTCTTCCTCGGCAACAGATCCATCGGACAGGGGTGAGTTCTCCATGGTGTGCCCTCCACGGTGAGATGCGTGTTGGTCCGCCCCCGCCGTTGGGGGCGGACCCTTAGCTGTCAGAGTACGCGCAGAACCGACACGAAACACTAAGAATGCTGCGCAACCATCACGCAAATCCTCCCACCCACATCCCCGCAACCGCACGAATGTGCAGACCTGGCCCCGGCCTCGTCGTGACCTGTGGGTATGGGCGTGTTCCCAGATTGTCACCGGTCGGCGATACCGAGTTTTCGGCCTTGCAAGTGGACACAGATGCCGGCCCCGTGCGATATGGTTATCGAGAAACGAAGCGGTGTCGCTCGGCGAGGCATGAGGAACAACGAGGCATGGGGAACCCGGTCGCGTGGCTGCCCAATCGTGCAGTCAACCTCTCGTATCCGATTCCACGCGTATAGGAACCGCTGAAACGACGAGAGCTCTTGAGGAAGAGAAGCCATCCGTGGAAACACAAGGAGAAAAGTATGGAAGCCATCGATGAGTTGATTAGTGCTGCGCAGACTTTCTACGACGATGCGCGCGCGAATGAGAATGGGCGCTCCCGCTCGTGGGAGCATTGCTATCGCGTCTTTCGAGATGCGCGGACCGACCCTTCCCCGGACTATGACTATTTGAGCCTGCACCTCGCTTTCTACCTGGCGAGCTGGGGAATGTACAGGGGCTCGTGCTTCATCTTTCAGAAGGACTACAAGGTGCACACGCCCATCGTCAAGGAGATCCTCAAGCCCGAATACGACCGCCTGTTTGGGCTCGCGTGCGCGGATCTGCGAAACAGTGACGCTGGGGTGCAGGTCACGGAGCTGTGCGACTACATCGCCGACTATTTCTATCCGATCCGTGAACAGGTCGCAGGGCATAAGGTCGAGACCCCGGTGTCACAGGTCCTCATCACGAAAATCCTCCTGGGAACGCTCGGGTGCGTGCCCGCGTACGACAGATTCCTTGTCGACGGCATCAAGAAATACAAGGTGACGACGCAGGAATACAGCCTGGACTCCGTCATCAGGCTCGTCGACTTCTACGAGGAGCACAACGACCGCCTCGAGGAAGCGCGGCGAGGAATGCAGAGCGACGACCTCATCTATCCGCAGATGAAACTCCTCGATATGGGGTTTTGGCAGATCGGTTACGACGAGGCGACCAAGGAGTCTGCGTAGCCGCGTGGGAACTCCTGCTCACTGTGTGCAGACAGACCTTCGGTCGCGAATATGGGACACCGTACTGCCGTTGTACGAGACCGACCGCCGAATATCCCGACATATGACAGTGGCGGTGAGGTTCTCAGGCCTCACCACCACTAGTTAGTCACTGACGTGTGGGCTTCGCTCCCTCCAATCGGCGATGGAACAAGAAGTTAAACGATCAAGAGGCAGAGGAGTAATGATAAGAACCTGCTACGATTTACTGTGAAAGAAGCTCGTCAACGAAGGCTGACTGAAGCGCGATCTTCAGGTCAAGGCAGACATCAGTACCGGCACCGTCGCCAAGCTCGATGGAAACGAGAATGTCACTACCACCGTGCTCGTTAAAATCGCTGAAGCGTCGGTCCGAGAACTGATCAATATCGCGGAGATTGTCGAAGACATGGAGGAGAGCAATGCCAAAGCTCACTGAAGAGGATGTCAAGCTCAGGTTCATTACACCTGCGATCATAGAGACGGCTGGTTGGCGTAAAGAGCAACTTCGTATGGAGCGTGTCATCGCTCCTGGCCAGGTCATCGTTCAAGGTACCAAGACCAAACGGGGCGAGATCAGCAAAGCGGATTACGTGCTGCTTGGTTCGAAGTCGCGTAAGCCGCTTGCGGTTGTTGAAGCCAAGGACATGGAGCACACTGTTCGTGCAGGTCTGCAGCAGGCACTAGGTTATGCCGCGAAGCTTGACGCCCCGTTCGCCTACTCGTCAAACGGCAAGGGCTTCATCGAGCACGACTTCTTCACCGGCGTTGAGCGAGAGATCGGCTTGGATGAGTTCCCTACCGAGGATGAGTTGTGGCAACGCTATCTGGTTGGCAAAGGACTTGACGCTCAGGGTGCGGCACTGATTGCTGAGCCATATCATGTTGACCCGTTCAAACCGCAAGAAGCTCGCTATTACCAGCAGGTAGCGGTAGACCGCACGCTGGAAGCAATCGCACACGGCGACCGCCGTCTACTCCTGGTGATGGCCACCGGCACCGGCAAGACATTCACGGCCTTTCAGATTATTTGGCGGCTCCTCAAAGCTGGAACAGTGAAACGGGTACTGTACCTTGCCGACCGCAACGTGCTGATCGATCAGACCATCACCGGCGACTTCGAGCCACTCTCTGGCCGCATCACCAAGGTCAAAGGCAAGCACTTGGATTCCTCTTACGAGGTTTACATGAGCCTGTATCAACAGCTTGCTGGTGAGGAGGGTGAAGAACCGTTCCGGCAGTTCAAACCAGAGTTCTTTGACCTCGTCATCATTGACGAGTGTCACCGTGGATCAGCACGTGAAGAATCGCTGTGGCGACGTGTCCTCGACTATTTCTCTAGCGCCATCCACATTGGTATGACGGCAACACCGAAAGAAACCAAGGAAGTGTCGAACATCGACTACTTTGGTGAGCCTGTCTACACCTACAGTTTGAAACAGGGAATCGAGGATGGCTTCCTCGCTCCGTATAAGGTGATCCGTGTTGGCTTGGACGTCGACTTGGAGAACTGGCGACCGTTCGAGGGGCAAGTCGACGTTGATGGCAACGAAGTTGAGGATCGCGAGTACAATGTCAAGGATTACGACCGTAACCTCATCATTGATGAGCGCACCCAGATGGTCGCCAAGTACGTGACGTCCTGGCTGGAGAAGTACGGCACTGATTCGAAGACCATCGTCTTCTGCGTCGATATTGAGCATGCTGAACGAATGCGCCAAGCCCTAGCGAACGAGAACCTTGAACGGGTCATCGAGGACTACCGGTACGTCATGAAGATTACCGGAGATGATAAAGAAGGCAAGGGTCAGCTCGATAACTTCGCTGACGTCAACGAGCAGTACCCGACACTGGTGACCACATCGAAACTGCTCACCACAGGCGTCAACGTCAAAACGATCAAGCTCATCGTCTTGGAGTCCAACATTGGGTCGATGACGGAGTTCAAACAGATCGTCGGACGCGGCACCCGGCTCGATCCTGAGCATGGCAAAGAGTTCTTCACGATCATGGACTTCCGTGGATCGACCCGACTCTTCGCCGACCCGGATTTCGACGGTAACCCAGCAGGCAGCATAGACATGCCTTTGCCCGAGCCTGGAGATGACGGCGAGATCCCCGAACCCGAATGGCCAGAAGACGACGAAACCGTGGAAGACCCCGGGTCTGAAGATGACATCGAGGACTTCGGCCCAGATGATGTGATCATCTGTGATCCGCCTTGGATCGACGACCCAGCCCCTGAAAAGCAAGGCAAGGTGCGAGTTCGCGGTGTCGAAGTCAAACTGCTCAACGAGCGCGTCCAGTACGTCGATCCCGTCACCGGCAAACTCATGACCGAATCGATCCGCGACTTCTCGAAGCGGTCATTGCTGAACACGTACTCCAGCCTCGACTCGTTCCTTACCGCTTGGTCGCAGGCCGAGCGAAAGGACGAACTCATCGGCCAGCTCAGCAGCCGTGGCGTCTTCCTTGAGGCGATACGCGAAGAAGCTGACGGTAGGTTCTTCGACGTTGACGATTTCGACCTGATCCTCCACGTTGCCTTCGACAAGCCTCCACTGACCAAACAAGAGCGTATCGATCACGTCAAGAAGCGCGGTTACCTCCACAAATACTCAGACACGTGCCGCGAAGTGTTGGAAGCGCTCTTGGATAAGTACGCAGATATCGGTATATCTGAAATCGAAACAACCAGAATCCTCAGCGTTGACCCGTTCACCCAGTACGGGTCACCGCAAAAGATTGCCCGCCTCTTCGGAGGACGCGACGCCTACCTCCAGGCCATTCGTGAACTCGAAGATGCCCTCTACGAAGCTGCATAAGGAGCACAAGTAGCCAATGAGCTTGAACTCGTTTATCTCAACCTCCCGCAAGATCATGCGCGGAGACGCCGGGGTTGACGGCGACGCCCAACGCATCGCCCAACTCACCTGGCTGTTGTTCCTCAAGGTATACGACGCGAAAGAAGCCGACTGGGAGTTCCACAACCCCGCCTACGAGTCGATCATCCCCGAACAGCTCCGCTGGCGATCTTGGGCACCCGACCGAAAAGACGGACGCTCCAAGACCGGTGAGGAACTGCTGACGTTCCTCAACACTGAACTCTTCCCAGTCCTCAAATCGCTGCCGATCACCGCATCGACGCCGCTCAGTCAATCCGTGGTTCGGGCAGTGTTCGAGGATTCGAACCAGTACATGAAGGACGGCATCCTTATCCGTCAACTCGTTAACCTGATCGACGAGATTGACTTCGAGGACTATACAGACCGGCATGCTTTCGGCGAGATCTACGAGACCTTGCTGAAAGAACTCCAAAGCGCGGGCAGCTCAGGTGAGTACTACACGCCGCGCTCGGTCACCGACTTCATGATCGAAATGATCAACCCCAGGCTCGGAGAGACCGTCGCGGACTTCGCAGCCGGAACAGCCGGGTTCCTCACCTCAACGCTCAAACACCTCGACGAACAGGTCGAAAGCGTCGAAGACCGCGAGGCATATCGCTCCAGCGTTTACGGCATTGAGAAGAAGCCAATGCCGTACCTACTTGGCGTGACCAACCTACTGTTACACGACGTCGACCAGCCCCAGTTCATTCACGGCAACTCACTCGAACGCAACGTGCGCGACTTCAAAGACAGCGAGAAGTTCGACGTCGTCACCATGAACCCGCCCTACGGCGGCACAGAGCAAGAATCGGTCAAAGCGAACTTCCCGCAAGCCTTCCGTTCCTCGGAAACCGCAGACCTATTCATCGCGCTCATTACCTACCGGCTCAAACGACACGGAAGAGCCGGGGTCGTACTGCCCGACGGGTTCCTCTTCGGCAACGACGGTGCAAAACTTGCACTGAAGGAAAGGCTCCTCAAGGAGTTCAACCTCCACACCATCATCCGCCTGCCGGGCTCTGTGTTCTCGCCCTATACCTCAATCGCCACCAACCTCCTGTTCTTCGACAACACAGGTACAACCAAGGAGACCTGGTACTACCGAGTAGATCTCCCCGAAGGCTACAAAGCGTTCTCCAAGACCAGACCAATGCTGAGGGAACACCTGGCCAGCGCCGCTGAGTGGTGGATGGATCGCCGAGAGATCGAAGACGCAGACGGCAACCCCAAGGCCCAACGTTTCACCGTCGAACAACTCACAGCGGGTGGCTACAACCTTGACCTCTGCGGATTCCCGCAAGCAACCTCAGTCGTACTTAGCCCCGAAGAAACCATCGCTGATTATAAGACCAAGCGAGCAGAACTCGACGCGCAAATCGACGCCAAGATCGCCCAAATCGAAGCACTCCTGGCGGTGACCGAATGATCGCCGACCGCCTCCGCGCTGCCATCCTCCAAGCCGCCATCAGCGGCAAACTGACTGACCAACGTCCAGAGGACGGTACTGCCGCAGAACTCCTTGAGCAGATTGCTGCCGAACGCGCTGTACTGGTGAAGGCAGGGAAACTTAAGAAGCGGAAACCGCTTCCACTCGTCACTGAAGACGAGAAACAGTTGAGCCTACCCGCGAATTGGATGTGGTCTCGTCTGGGCGACGTGGCTCTCCCGAACCCAAGAGTGAATGGCAACGACGCCGAGCAAATCGGTTTCCTACCAATGGCGAGCATTGAGGACGGGTATACGGGGCGAATTCACCCGCAAGGACGCAAATGGTCTGAAGTGAAGTCGGGCTTTACTAAGTTCGCCGAAGGTGACATTGTAATGGCCAAGATTACGCCGTGTTTCCAGAACAGAAAATCAGCAATCGTGCGGCGTTTGGGCTCACAGTATGGTGCTGGCACCACGGAGCTTCATGTGCTTCGCCCTGCATCCCTGATGGAAGCTGAATACCTCCTCTTTTTCCTGAAGACTGAGTATGTTCAAGATGAGTTGACACCTCAGATGACAGGCACGGCCGGACAGAAGCGTGTTCCGCTTGGAGCGCTAACTAATCTTCCGATTCCAGTACCTCCACTCGCAGAGCAAGGGAGGATCGTCGCTAAGCTCCACGAAGTTTTGCCACTCATCGATCAACTTGCTGAACTTGAGCGAGAGAGAGAGTATCTAGACCGCGAGTTCGCCAAAGCAATCGAACGCGCGATCCTCCAAGCCGCCATCAGCGGCAAACTCACCAAGCAACTCCCCGAAGACGGCACTGCCGCAGAACTCCTCGAAACCATCAAAACCGAACGCCACCAACTCGAAAAGGAGGGCAAAATCAAAAAGCAGAAACCACTGTCGCCAGTGTACAAAGCAGACGAACCCTTCGAACTGCCAGGGACGTGGGCGTACCCCGCTTTGGGCGAGATTGTCACACTGATTCGTGGGATCACCTTCCCGGCGTCAGCGAAACACAAGGAATCGTTTACTGGGGCTGTCCGGTGTCTGACCACAGGGTCGGTGCAAAGTAGGTATTCAGACAGCGCTGATGTGTTCGTAGACGCCTCGTTCGTTAAGCGCTCCGATCAGTATCTATCTCGCGGCGATGCCATCTTGTCAACAGCAAACTCAACCGCGTTAGTAGGAAAATCGATCTACTGGGATGAGGCTCATGAGCGCACATTCGGCGGGTTCTTAACTGTTGCTCGTGCGATGGATAGCCGACCCGCTGCCACTCGATATCTTCATACAGTCCTACGAACACTGTTTCTTGGCGGTGCATTCGCCGAGAAGTCGACTCAAACGACAAACATTGCAAACCTCAGTAATAAGATCCTCTATGGGGTTCGGATCCCTCTACCGCCTGCGGCTGAGCAAGAACGCATTGTTGCGAAGCTTGACCGAGTACAGCCCCTGGTGCGAAGCATAGAGGAGCTGGTGTCGTGATCACTAAAGTTCACATCCGGGGCTTTCGTTGTTTTAAGGAGCTTGTCCTCACACCAGCTGAGATGACTCGAAGTTCGGGTTTCGAAGATCAGACTGCACTGCCTGAAGCGGTATGGGTGGGCGTTGCGCAGATACTCTGCTCACCAGCGACTACTGCCAGGAGGCGAGAAGGCGATGGGTGACGAAAACCGATTGTTTCGACAATTCGAAGCGAATCTCCGCATGACTCCGGCGACAGTCAGCGCGGTGCGCAATCGATACCATGCGATCACGCGGCGCATCAATGTGGACTTCTGGGGAACGTCCTCAGACACAGATCACTCCTGGTACGCCGGGTCATATGGTCGCGGTACAGCGATCTCGACGAGTGATATCGATATTCTCGTGGAGCTACCGCCCGGTGAATACAACGACGCTTGGGCGCGATCCCTGTTTGGTGGGAACGGGCCATCCGAGCTACTCCAAAAGGTAAAACGAAGTCTCAGTGCGACCTATCCCCAAACCAAGCTGCGTGGGGACGGACAAGTCGTCGTCGCCGAGTTCACAGATGGAGTTCGATTCGAGATAGTCCCCGTGTTTCGGGCAGAAACGCCCGGCACGTACCGTTACCCAGACACGCATGACGGCGGCTCTTGGCCAACAATGAACCCGCGCCGTGAGCTGGAAGTGTTCAATGGCCTGAGCAAGGATCACCCAGGTGGCCTGAAGAAGTTCTGCCGGATGCTTAGGGCGTGGAACAAACAGGGGCAGTACTTCAGCGGGCAGGCACTGGACGCAATGGCGTTCGAATACTGGGAACAGAGCCAGTGGGCTGACAACCTGCCATACCTATATTTCGACTGGCACACCAGAGACTTCTTCGAATACTGGAAGAACGAGTTTGCCCGTGGTGGCGTTGTTGTAGCTCCGGGTACACGTCGACAAATTGACACATCTGCTCCACCTCATATGGTGGATCTTCTAGCGCTTTACGCGGAAAATGCCAAGACTGCGATTGATGCGACGGACACATGCCAAGCAACAGAGTTTTGGAGGCTGATCTTCGATGACCGATTCCCGAAGTCCTGAACGCGACAGACTGTATTCCCAGCTCGAGAACGAGTATGGGAATGTGGTCTACACTCACGCCGCGCAGGAAGAACAGCGTACGAGGCTTGCGCGCTCGGAGCGGAGAATCAAGACTTTCCAAATCATTTTTTCTGCGGCTTCAACTGCTGGCATCGTTGGTATCTTTGTGACGCAGCAGCAATGGGCGACGGTAGCTACGGGACTACTCACTTTCGCGCTCCTTGCGCTTAACTCGTATAGTTTTCGGTTCGAACTGGGAACGCAAATAGCGAACCATCAGAAGGCTGCCGATCAACTTTGGTATCTCCAGCGGCAGTACTTGGCTTGTTTGACTGACTTTAACTTGATGAGTGATGAGGAAGTCCGCAAGGAAAGAGACAGGCTTGTAGAACAAACCAAATCGATCTATACATCCATTCCCAGGACAGATAACAAGAGCTTTAACATTGCGCGTGATCGACTTCAGAAGGAAGGACTGAAGGAGTTCAGTCGAGACGAACTAAACCTGTTACTGCCCGAAGGTCTGAGACAGTGACCTCGCGGAACCATTTGGCGCGACGAATACCTTTTGGTGGAATGCACGTTGGCACTGGCTTCGTTGGTGCAGGCGATACCTTGGCGACGGACTGCTCAACGCTGAAGCATCGGAGGGGCGGCACATTCTCTTGGCGGTCAACAACTCCCACGAGCGCTTTTGCCCCGAAACCGCGCGATTCTCGCCGTATCTCCAGGAATCGGCCAACTGCCGTTGATACGCCCCCTTGTATTCAATCCGCTCGCTTGTGCGAGCCCTTCACGGGGACGGGCACGTTCGTGGCGCGCCTGCTGCAGCTCGGCGTCATCCCGCGTGAGGCCCTGGAACTGGGCCTGTGGGCAAGTTATTGACGGTTTGTTTATGCGGTTGTTGTCCAGGCCGCTTGGTGTAGTTCGTATTCGATGGGGGATCTGCCGCCCAGGCTGGTGTGGATGCGACGGTGGTTGTCGAAGTCTTCGATCCAGGTGTCGACCCCGGTGTAGACCTGGTCGCGGGCGTTGGAATCCGCCTCCATACCGGGTAGTGCCCCGCTCGTTGTGGCTTACCCCTGCGCGACCTCAGCCCGGATGAGGGGGATCGGGTATGCCGCCGCCGAGATGGGGGAGAGGAACGAGTCCGTAATACCGGCCGTGAACGCGTCGATGCCGAGGACCTTGTACAGGGCGTTGCGGCCGAACTTCGTCGAATCCGCGACGAAGTAGGCGGTCGACGCGATCGAGCGGACCTTCTGCTGCAGCTCGATCGAGTAGCCGGTTGACGCGTAAATGCCGTCCTCCATCACCGAATTCGCGCCGAAAACGGCCGTGTTCACGCGGATGTGCTCCAGCTGATCGATGGCCGTCGGCCCCCACATGTGGGTCCGGTTCGGCAGCAGCTCGCCGCCCACGAACACCAGGTTCAGGGAAGGCTTCTTCAGAATCTCGAGGCCCACCAGCAGATCGTGCGTCACCACGGTCACGCGGCGCGCGTCGAGAGCCCGAGCCACCTCGAGGCACGTCGACCCCGAATCGATGAACACGGACTGGCCGTCCAGGATACGCTCTGCCATGGCCGGGCCGATCGCCCGCTTCTCCGCGCGGTTCGGGGAATCCTGCAGGAACTCCTCGGTGTCCTCGTCCTGGGGGATCGGGATCGCGCCACCGTGGGTGCGGCGCACGAGGCCGGCCTCGGCCAGGTGCTCCAGGTCCCTGCGGATGGTTGACACGTTCACGTCGAGAGCCTCTGCCAAGGAGGACACGGTCTCGAAGCCGGTTGCCTCAATCATGGAGACAATGGTGTCTTGCCGGGTCACGATGGTTCCTTCTGCTGGCTATGGTCTACGCGGGGTGCGGCTAGGGGAAAAATGATGCTCGCAATGGTGCATCGTGATCGCCGCCCGCTTGACACTGTACCGAACTTTCGGCGCGAATGTGCGCGATACCGCGCAACGAGGGCATTTGCCTAAATCACCAGTCCACAGGGGCGTTTTTCGCTCAGCATTTGCGTATAACCGTGCGTTGAGCTGCGCGCCCATGAGCAGTTATCGGTGAATCAAGCCGTCAGAAATGCGCGAAAGCGAGTTGCCACTGCGCGAAATCGCGTGTAATGTAAGTGATTGCGACGCGGGTCACGCCATGATGCGTGCGTCATCGCAGGAGATGGCGAACCCGGAACGTCCGACAACTAGATCACGAGGAAGTGACGACATGAAGATCGGAAGACTGACGGCGGCATCGGTGTCCATTGCATCGATGCTTGCTCTGACTGCCTGCTCGACCGTCGGAGGGACGACAGGCGACAACTCCGCATCAAACACCGGCTCGGCCGCGGGCGATTCCAGCAAGACGATGGTCACCGTCGTCAAGGTCAAGGGCATCGCATGGTTTGATCGCATGGACGTGGGCGTCAAGGAATGGGGCGCCGAGAACGGATACGACACGCGAACGGAGGGTGGAACTGACGTCGCGCCGGAAAAGCAGATCCAGATCATCCAGGACCTGATCGCGCAGAAGCCGGTCGCCATCACCGTCGTTCCCAACTCGCCCGAGGCACTGTCCTCCGTCCTCGAACAGGCGCGCGCTCAGGGCATCAAGGTGGTCTCTCACGAGGCGACCGGCATCAAGAACGTTGACGTGGACATCGAGGCATTCGACAACGCCTCCTACGGTGTCGACATCATGAAGAACCTCGGGGAGTGCACGGGCGGCACCGGCAAGTACGTGCAGTTCGTCGGTGGTCTGACTGCCAAGACCCACATGGAATGGGTCGAGGCCGCCTACGACTACCAGATGAAGAACTTCCCCGGCATGGAGCGCGTCGAGACGCCCATCGAGTCGACCGACAACGAGACCGCAGCCTACGAAAAGGCCAAGGAAGTCCTCGGCAAGTACCCCGATATCAAGGCCTTCCAGGGTTCCGCCGGTAACGACGTGCCCGGCATCGCCCGCGCGATCGAAGAGGCCGGCCTGTCCGATCAGGTCTGCGTCATGGGCACTTCCATCCCCTCGGCATCCGCGAAGTACCTGGCCACCGGATCCATCGACAAGATCTTCTTCTGGGATCCTGCCCTCGCCGGCAAGGCCCAGCTGCAGATCGCGAAGATCCTCGCTGACGGCGGCACCATCACCGAAGGCACGGACCTTGGCATCGAGGGTTACAACAACCTCCACAAGCTCGACGGCTACGACAACGTCTGGGTCGGCAACGCCCAGATCGCCGCAGACGCCGAGCAAGCGAAGAAATACGACTTCTGATCACGCAGCCCCGGCCTCGTGACACATCGGCACGAGGCCGGGGCGGGCGTCCCACGACAGCGCAGTCGACAAGACACTCGAAGGAGAGCACATGCGCAGCAATGTGGATGAAGCACCGCGCCCCCACGGAGAAGGCGTCAGCGTGCAGGAGAACCCCTTTCTAGAGGTTCGGGATATCGTCAAGAACTTCGGCGGTGTTCGCGCCCTCGATGGCGTCAACATGGCCGTCTGGCCGGGAGAAGTGCTGTGCCTGGCCGGCGAGAATGGCTGCGGAAAGTCCACTCTCATCAAAGTCATCTCCGGAGTGCACGCGCCCGACGCGGGACGCATCCTCATCGACGGCCACACCGTCTCCTCGCTGACGCCGCTCAGCGCCATGGACGCCGGCATCCAGGTCATCTACCAGGACTTCAGTCTGTTCTCGAACCTGACGGTCGCCGAGAACATCATGATGACCTCCTCGGTCACGGAGAAGAAGAAGTTCTTCAGCTCCACGAGCGCGAAACAGCAGGCCGCGCAGATCGTCGAGCGCCTAGGCGTCCCGCTCCCGCTCGACGCCGACGTCGAACAGCTCTCCGTCGCGGACAAGCAGCTCACCGCCATCTGCCGCGCCCTGGCCGGCAACGCGAAGCTCCTCATCATGGACGAGCCGACGACCGCCCTCACCCAGCGTGAGGTCGCGCGTCTGTTCATCGTCGTCGAAAAGCTGAGCGCGCAGGGCGTCGCCCTCATCTTCGTATCGCACAAGCTCGACGAGGTCATGGCGATTTCGCAGCGCGTCACCATCATGCGCTCGGGACGCAACGTCATCGATTCGCCGGTCGAGGACCTCGACCGCGAGAAGATCACGCACTACATGACCGGCAAGGAACTTGACCAGAGCCGACGCGTCCCGCCCCTCGCGGAGGACGCCGAGGAGCGCCTGCGCGTCGAATCCCTCACCTCCCAGGGAGGCTTCGAGGACGTCAGCTTCTCCGTGAAGAAGGGTGAAATCCTCGGCATCACCGGGCTCCTCGGATCCGGCCGTACCGAAATCGCCCAGGCCCTCTTCGGCCTCCTGCCCATCGACTCCGGACGCGTCCACATCGACGGCGAACACGTCGAGGTGGGCTCCATCGGACAGGCCATCAAGGCCCACATCGGATACGTCCCCGAAGACCGACTCACCGAGGGCCTCTTCCTCGACAAGTCGATCGCCGACAACGTCATCGCCGCGTCCATCGACCACCACACCTCGAAACTCAACACGCTGCGCAAAGACAAGATCCGCCAAACCATCGCCCACTACTTCGAGTCGCTGCGCATCAAAGCCCCCGACGTCCTCGCCCCCGTGCGATCCCTGTCCGGCGGCAACGCCCAGCGCGTCGTCCTCGCGAAGTGGCTCGCGCGCAACCCCAAGGTCCTCATCCTCAACGGCCCAACGGTCGGTGTGGACGTCGGCTCCAAAGCCGAGATCCTCGACATCCTGCGCGAACAAGCGGAAGCCGGCATGGCCATCGTCATCATCTCCGACGACGCGCCGGAACTCGTCTCCTGCTGCCATCGAGTGCTCATCACTAAGGGTGGCCACATCGCCGCCGAACTGGCCGGCGAGGACGTCGATGCTCGAACGATTAGAAAGATGGTCGTGTCATGAGCATGAATACCGTCGCACGGCGCGTCCTGCGCTGGATCTGGGGACCCAACCGTGAAGGAATCGTCCTGTCCGTCCTGGTCCTCCTGACCATCATCATGTCCGCGATCAGCCCCGCGTTCTTCACGGTCTCGACTCTCTTCTCCCTCCTGCGTTCCTCCATCGTCCCGATGATCTACGCGCTGGGCGTCCTCCTCGTCATCATCTCCGGCGGCATCGACGTGTCCTTCGCGGCCATCGCCTCGTTCGCCTCCTACGCCACGATCGTGTTCCAGCTGAGCCGAGGAATCAACATCGGCCTCGTCGGATCCTTCGCCATGGCGCTGGCCATCGGAGCGCTCCTCGGCCTGCTCAACGGCTACCTGATCTCCAGGTTCAAGCTCCCGACCCTCATCGTCACGCTCGGCACCCAGGGAATCTTCCAAGGCTTCCTCCTGGCGTACATCGGCTCGAAGTACATCGCCCAGCTGCCCGAGGGCATGGCGTCGGCCTCGACCGCGAACCTCGTCTCCGTCGAAACATCGACGGGCGTCGCGCTGCTGCACTCCATGATCATCCCGGCCATCATCCTCGCGATCGTCATCGCGCTGGTGCTCAGTCGGACCATGTTCGGGCGCGCAATCTACGCGATCGGCGGCGACACCGAATCCGCCCACCGAGCCGGCATCAACGTCAAACGCACCCAAATCTGGGTGTACGTCATCGCCGGAACCCTCGCCGCAACCGCCGGCATGGTCTACATGATCCTCGGCAGGTCCGCCAACCCCCAGGAACTCGTCGGCCACGAACTCGACATCATCGCCGCCGTCGTCCTCGGAGGCGCTTCGATCTTCGGCGGACGCGGGTCCGTGCGCGGAACGATTCTCGGTGTGCTGCTCGTACAGCTCATCAACAATTCGCTGATCCTCATCGGCGTCCCCAGCGCCTGGCAGCGCGCCGCCGTCGGCCTGCTCCTCGTCGCCGGTGTCGGCATCCAAGCGCTCGCCGCAAAGCGCAGCACACGAACGCTGCGCGCCAAGAGCGCCCAGGTCGACCACAGCACCGCCGTCCCCCAAGCCGTCGAAGGATGAGTCCCATGAACAACACACTCCGCGACACAAACTCCCGGATTGACCGATTCAGCGCCTCGATCCTCTCCCGGCTGCGCCGCGACCGGTCGATCGCCCGCATGGTCGTCATCCTCCTCGTGGCCATCGGAATCTTCTCGATCCTCTCCCCGAGCGTGTTCCTGACGGGCCTCAACCTGCAGAACATGCTGCTCGCCGTCGCAGAAATCGGCATCCTCTCCATCGCCATGATGATCTCGATGGTCACCGGCGGCATCGACCTGTCGCTCGTCGCCATCGCGAACCTCTGCGCGATCACCGTGTCGACCCTGTACACCTCGAGCGCGCTGGGCGGAACCGAACAATGGGGCCCCGTCATCATCCTCATCGGGCTGGGCGTCGGACTCCTGTGCGGCCTCGTCAACGGCGTCCTCATCGCCTACGTCGGCGTCACCCCGATCCTCGCCACGCTCGGCACCATGCAGATCTTCAACGGCCTCGCCGTCGTGTGGACGGGCGGCAAAACCCTCTACGGATCACCCGAGGTACTGACGGCGTTCGGTAAGACCGCAGTCGCAGGAGTTCCCCTCCTCTTCATCGTCTTCGGCCTCGTCGCCCTCCTCGTTGGATTCATCCTCAACCGCTCCCCGCTGGGACTGTCCCTCTCCCTCGAAGGATCCAACGGGACGGCCGCCCGATTCTCCGGAATTCGTTCCTCCCGAATCCTCCTGAGCTCCTACCTGCTCACCGGATTCCTCGGCTCCCTCACGGGCATCGTGTTCATCGCACGAAACCCCACGGCCTCGGCGGACTACGGCGCCTCCTACGTGCTGCTCGTCATCGTCATCGCCGTCCTCGGCGGGACCAACCCGAACGGCGGTTTCGCCACCGTCGGCGGCGTATTCCTCGCGGCCCTCACCCTCCAGGTCGTCCAAAGCGGCTTCACCTCCATGCGCCTGTCCGCCTTCCAGTACGCGATCGCCCAGGGCGTCATCCTCATCGGCGTCCTCGTCCTCGACTGCGTCGACTGGAAAGACGTTCGCACACGCCTGACGTCAACGTTCAGGCGCCCACAACCAGCAGCCGCCCTCAATAGCGGCGCAACAGAAAGGAAATGATCATGAAGAAGATCATTAACAACCCCGACCAGTTCGTCGATGAGATGGTTGAGGGCATTCTCCTGGCGCACCCCGATCAGGTCCGCACCCCCGGAGACGACAGGCGTGTCCTCGTCCGCGCTGACAGCCCCGCACCCGGCCGGGTCGGCATCGTCACCGGTGGCGGCTCCGGTCACCTCCCCCTCTTCAAGGGCTACGTCGGCAAGGGGCTGTGCTCCGGCGTCGCCATCGGTAACGTGTTCTCCTCCCCGTCGGTCCAGCAGTGCGCTGACGCCGCCAAGGCCGTCGACGGCGGAGCTGGTGTGCTCTTCCTCTACGGCAACTACGGCGGCGATGTCTTCAACTTCGACCTGGCCGTCGACCTCCTCGAACTCGATGGTATCGAGACGCGCACCGTCCTCGGCTGCGACGACGTGGCCTCCCAGCCCAAGGAACGTGCGAAGGACCGCCGCGGCGTCGCCGGCATCTTCTTCGCCTACAAGGCCGCGGGCGCTGCCGCCGAGCGCGGCGACAGCCTCGACGAGGTAGCCGCCGTCGCCCAGAAGGTCGTCGACAACACGGCCACCATGGGTGTCGGCCTGTCCCCCACGATCCTCCCGACCACGGGCGCCGCATCCTTCGACCTGCCCGAAGGGGAAATGGAAATCGGCATCGGCATCCACGGCGAACCCGGTATTCACCGCGGCCCCCTCGGAACCGCCGACGAAATCGCGGACCAGATCCTCGACTCCGTTATCCCCGACCTCGGCCTGGGCGAAGGTGACCGTGTCGCCGTCCTCGTCAACGGCCTCGGCGCCACGCCCCTCGAAGAGCTCTACCTGCTCTACCGCCGCACCCACCAGAGGCTCGAGCAACTCGGCGTCGTCATCGAACGCCGCTACATCGGCGAATACGCGACGTCCCTCGAAATGGCCGGCGCATCGATCTCGCTGCTCAAGGTCGACGACGAGCTCCTCGAGCTCCTCGACGCCCCCGCCCAGTCCCCGTTCTTCAGGGAGGCATGACAATGCGTTCACCCGAACTCATACAGCGCATTCAGGATTCGATGACGCTGCTCATCGAGTCCTCGGACGAACTGCGTGACCTCGACCAGGTCCTCGGCGACGGCGACCTCGGCATCACGATCTCCGCGGGTGCCCGCGCTGTCATCGAGGCGCTCAAGGCCATGCCGACGGAGCCCGAACCCGCCCCCTCCGACGTGGCGCGTGCCTGCGCGAAGGCATTCGCGAACGCCAACCCGTCGACGATGGCGGCACTGGTTGCCGGTGGCCTCCTCGCCGGGTCCAAGGTGTGGGTCGGCTGCGAGGACGTCACGGCCGTCGAGGCCGAGGCCTTCATCCGCGCGGCTGCCAGCTCCATCTCTCACCGCGGCAAGAGCCAGGTGGGCGACAAGACCATCCTCGACGCGATGGTCCCCGCCGTCGATTCTCTCGCCCGGAGCATCGAGGCCAACCCCGAGGTTGCTTCGGACAGCGCGCTCGCGGCGGCAGCCCTCGATAGCGCCATCGCGGACGCCGCCGAGGCCGTGGTCGCCACCCGCGACCTCCAGTCGCAGCGCGGACGCGCATCCTGGCTGCAGGACCGCTCGATCGGCCTCCAGGACCCCGGCGCCACCGCCTTCCTGCGGGCCCTCGAGGCCTGGCGCGACGCCTCCACCGGCGAGCGCGGCCCCCGCGCGGCGGTCGTCGAAAATCTCTGAGGCTGCGGCTTAGTCAGTGTGGGGGTGGGGTTTCCGGTTGGGAACCCCACCCCCACACTGTTTGCTCGTGCGTCGACGAGTGCGGTCTTGGTGAGTGGAACGCCTTAGCGTTGTCGGGCTCTTCTGTCCCGCTACTCCCGCGGCTTTGCCGTCGATTCGCGGATCGTGAGGACGGGGCTGAAGGTCTGGTGCCGCACGGGCGCGTCGGAGCCGGACAACAGGAGTTCCGCGGCTGCCGCTCCGAGTTCATCCATGGGTTGGCGGATTGTCGTGAGCGGAACGGGCATCTGCGCTGCCAGGGGAATGTCGTCGAAGCCGATGACGGACACGTCGTCGGGAATGGAAATTCCTGCGACGCGCAGCGCGGACATGACGCCCACGGCCAGCAGATCGTTCGCGCAGAAGACGGCGGTGGGGTTCGCTTCGTCGGAGGCGGTGCGGGCCTCGGCGATGGCGTCTTCGGTGGCTGCATACCCTGCCTGGGCGGTGTACGCCTGCGCGTTGTAGACGGTCAACTGCACGCTGTCAGAACCCGTTAGGCGCTGCCAGTGCTCGATCGCGTCTCGCACGCCCGCGAGACGCTGCACGGATTGGCGCATGTCGGCGGGGCCGTTGAGGAAACAGATGCGCTCATGTCCGAGTGCCAGAAGGTGTTCGATCGCTAGCGCGGCACCCGCGCGGTCGTCGATCGACACGGACGGCAGGCCCTCGGGCGCCTCAGCCGCGTCGAAGAGGACGACAGGCGTTCCTTCCTCGACCAAACGCGTGGCGGCCTCATGCGTAGAGTCTGCGGGGGTCAGAAGAACGCCGCGCACCGCCTGACGCCCCAGCGCCTCGAGCAGGTCGCGCTCCTCCTGCACGGAGGCGTGCGTGGAAGACAGCGTCATGATGTAGCCCTCGCGCGATAGCACGCGCTCCATGGCAGCAGCAGCCTCCATGAAGAACGGGTTCGTCAGGTCGAAGACCGCCACGCCCACGAGCGGAGAGGTCCCCCGTCGCAGGGCCTGCGCGGTCGGATTGGGCTTGTAGCCGAGCTGCGCGATCGCCGCCTCGACGCGCTCACGCACGTCGGGACGCACGCTGTCGCGTCGGTTAATGACGTTAGACACGGAGCCGACGCTCACGCCCGCAAGAGCGGCGACGTCTTTGACGCCGGGGGCTTTGCGGGGCATTGAGGGGGACGAGGCAGTGGTTGTGTCCTGGGGACTCGTGCCCTCTGGGGTATGGCGGGGCGGCGTCATGGTAGCTCTTTCGGGAACTCGAGTGATGAAACGTTCATATTGTGGCATCTCCGAGTAGGTTTCCGCTCCAATTTTCCTGGCAAGTTCAGGGCTTCCCTATAGAGTTGACATGCATATTGTCGTGTGGCACACTTTCTATCTATCTGAATCGTTTCATCCCTCGACGAAGAGGTGACCACATGACACGAGAAGCTGAAAGGCCAGTTGTCTCGCTCCAGCATGCGGTGAAGAAGTTCGGCTCCTTCACCGCGATGTCCGATGGGTGCATCGAGCTGTATCCGCACCGTATTCACGCCCTTGCCGGCGAAAACGGTGCGGGTAAGTCGACGCTCGTGAAGGTGCTCGCCGGGATTCACCAGCCAAACTCCGGAGAGTTTTTGGTTGATGGCCAGCCGGTGCGCTTCAAGACCCCTGCGGAATCGAAGGCCGCCGGAATCTCGGTGATCTACCAGGAGCCCACGCTGTTCCCCGACCTCACAGTCGCCGAGAACATCTACGTGGGCCGGCAGCCCAGGGGACGCCTCGGCCTCATCGATCACGCGGCTATGAAGCGCGACGCCCAAGAGCTCTTTGACCGCCTCGAGGTGCCGATCGACCCCTCGCAGTTGGCTGACGGACTATCGATCGCGGACCAGCAGATCATCGAAATCGCAAAGGCGATCTCGCTGGACGCGAAGGTCCTCATCATGGATGAGCCAACGGCCGCTCTGTCGGGGCACGAGGTTGAGCGTCTCTTCTCCGTTGCGCGTTCGCTGCGCGACAAGGGCGCCTCCCTCATGTTCATCTCGCACAGGATGGAGGAAATCTTTGATCTGTGCGACGACGTGACGATCATGCGCGACGGCGCCTACGTGTCGACGCGCGACCTGGAGGGGACCACGAAGGCCCAGCTCGTGAGAGACATGGTTGGCCGCGACGTCGATCAACTCTTCCCCAAGCTGGACGCACAGATCGGCGATCCTGTGCTGACGGTCGAAGGTCTCACCCGATATGGCGCCTTCGAGGACGTGAGCTTCGAGGTCCGCAGCGGTGAAATCCTTGGCCTCGCGGGCCTCGTCGGTGCAGGTCGATCCGAGGTCGTGCGCACGATCATGGGCATCGACAAGGCGGACGGTGGCACAGTGACCGCCTTCGGCAAGCCCCTGAAGCTGGGCGATACCGTGGGTGCAATCCGCGCCGGCCTCGCCTTCGTGCCCGAAGACAGGCGCAAGCAAGGCCTCGTTATGGACCTGTCCGTCGCCCGCAACACGGCCCTCACGCTGCGCAGTAAACTCGCTCGCTGCGGACTCATCAACTCGCGGACCGAGCGAGCGGTCGCGCAGGAATGGTCCACCAACCTCGAAGTGAAGACGGCCAGTCAGGACACCCCCGTGTCCGCGCTCTCGGGCGGAAACCAACAGAAGGTTGTCTTGGCGAAATGGCTTGCCACCGATCCCAAGATCCTCATCGTTGATGAGCCGACCCGCGGCATCGATGTGGGAACTAAGTCCGAGGTGCACCGCCTTATCTCCACCCTCGCCACCCGGGGAGTTGCCGTCATCATGATCTCCTCGGAACTGCCCGAGGTGCTCGGCATGGCAGACCGCGTCCTCGTCATGTGCGAAGGCCGCATCACCGGTGAATTCACCCGAGAAGAAGCCACAGCTGACGCCATTATGACGGCGGCTACCGACCACGAAAAGGCCGCATCATGACCGCAACATTGACACCTCCCTCCCGCATCCACGGCTCCGCGCCGGTGAGCCGGGAGCCAGCCACGCCCTCGTCCGCGACCACGATGCACACCCAGTCGAAGCTGCGCTCCCTCCTGTCGATGCGAGAGCTCCCGGTGATCGCGGCCCTCATTGCCCTGGTCCTGTTGACGTGGGTAATGAACCCGCGCTTTCTGTCCGCCCAGGGAGTGCGTGACCTCTTCCTCAACGCGACGATCGCCATGCTGATGGCTGCCGGGCAGTCCCTCATCATCCAATCCGAAGGTGTCGACCTCTCCGTCGGCTCCATCCTCGGGTGCACGGCCTTCGCCACGGGCTTCCTCTTCGCGACCAACCCGGGACTGCCCATTGTCGTCGTCTTCATCGCAGGCATTGTCCTGGGTGCGCTGTTCGGAGCGCTCAACGGAGCGCTCGTCACACAGGCGAAAGTCCCCGCGATGGTCATCACCCTGGGCACTCTCTACGTCTTCCGAGGAGGACTGAACTGGTGGGCCGGCTCCACCCAGTACTTCGCCGGTGACCGCCCCCAAGCCTTCGGTGACCTGGGTGTCGCGACGATCGGTGGCTTCCCGCTGCTCACCCTTCTGGCGGTCATCGTTATCGTGATCGTCTCGCTCTACCAGCGCTACGCTCGATCCGGACGCGACCTCTACGCGATTGGCTCCGACCGTACAGCCGCAGCCGTCTACGGCATCCCCGTCGCCAAGCGCGTTTTTATGGCCTTCGTTGTCAACGGCGCGCTCGTTGGACTCGGCGGCGTCGTCTACGCCTCCCGCTTTAACTCCGTCGGCGCAACGACGGGCGCAGGCATGGAACTTGACATCGTCGCCGCGTGCGTCGTCGGCGGCGTTGCGATGACCGGGGGCGTCGGAACCGCCTACGGAGCCGCCATCGGCGCGCTCCTCCTGACCACCATGACGTCCGCGCTTACAGCCGTCGGCGTCGACAAATTCTGGCAAAAGGCCGTCGTTGGTGCGCTCATCCTCATCGCGATCGTCGTCGACCGAGTCAGCTCAATGCGCCGCCACGAGGCGCTGCGCAAGAAGGGAGCGGATCACTGATGAGCACCCCAACTCAGACCTCGTCACGTGACCTCATGGCCTCGATTCGACGCGTGTTCTCCTCGCGAGACTCGCACATGACCCTCATCCTCATCCTCGCCATCGCAGTCGCGGCCATCCTCATCCCGAGGTTCAGCCAGCCACGCACGCTCACGTTCCTCACCCTGGACGTGACGGCGACACTCCTCATGGCACTGCCCATGACCCTCGTTATGATCAACGCCGACATCGACCTGTCCGTTGCCTCCACCGCCGGCCTTGTCAGCGCATCCTTCGGAGTTCTCGTCCAGTCGGGCGTCGGATTCTGGGTGAGCATCGCGATCTGCCTCCTCATCGGACTGGCGTGTGGCCTCGTCAATGCATTCATGACCGCCTACGTGGGACTGCCGGCGCTCGCGGTCACGATCGGCACACTCGCGCTGTATCGAGGCCTCGCCCTCGTCGTCATCGGCGACCAGTCGATCTCCGACTTCCCAAAGTGGGCAACCGCCGCAGTCACCGGATCGTTCGGTTCCACGGGCATCCCCTACATGGCGATCCCCGTCATCCTGTTCGTCATTCTCTTCTGGCTCCTGCTGCACAAGACCCCGTACGGTCGAGGCCTCTTCGCGCTGGGGTACTACAAGCAGGCCGCCGAATTCGTCGGCATTGACACGAAGCGTTCTCGGGTCATTGCCCTGACGTTGTCGGGGCTCATGGCAGCGCTGGCAGGCATCTACTGGACGCTGCGCTACTCCGCGGCGAAGGCCGACAACGTCGAGGGCCTCGAGCTCGTCGTGATCGCCGCAGTTGTCTTCGGTGGGGTCAGCGTCTTCGGTGGCCGAGGCTCGATCTGGGGCAGCGTATGCGGCGTCCTGACGATCGGTGTTCTCAACTACGCGCTGCGCCTCAACCGAATTCCCGAAGTCATCCTGGTTCTGGTCACGGGCTTGCTCTTGATCGGTTCCGTCGTCGCGCCATCGCTGGTGGATGCCGTCCGCCAGCGTCTGGCTCATCGAGCTGATGCGCGTACCCCTCGCGTCAGCGTCGCACCGGGCGCGGCGAGCGCCTAACAATCCCACAACGAGGGGCACCACGCCCCCGCAACAGGGCGCGTGCGCCCGAAAGGAAAAGACAACGATGTCTCACATGAAGAAAGGTGTTGCCGCTCTCGGCGCACTCACGCTGGCCTCGGCCCTCCTGATGTCCGCCTGTGGCGGTGGAACGTCGACGCAGGGCAGCGAGTCCAGCTCCGGCGGCGATGCCTCCGGTTCGTATGATGTTTCGTCCCAGTCGATCACGTTTATCCCCAAGCAGCTAAACAACCCGTTCTCCGACGTCATGCTCGGTGGTGGCAAGAACGCTGCGGGGGAGATCGGCTTCGCCGAGGTCAACGTCGTCGGTCCGCTCGAGGCGTCCTCCTCCTCGCAGGTCTCCTTCATCAACTCCGAGGTGCAGGCGGGCACGAACGTCCTCGTGATCGCCGCGAATGACCCCGATGCCGTATGCCCTGCGCTTCAGGATGCGCGCAAGGCCGGTACAAAGGTCGTCACCTTCGACTCCGACAGCGCGGCCGATTGCCGAGACCTGTTCATCAACCAGGTTGAATCCAAGCAGGTTGCGATCACCATGCTCGACATGGTCTCTGACCAGATCGGCGGTTCCGGTAAGGTAGCCATCCTCTCTGCGACGGCGAACGCCGCCAACCAGAACGCGTGGATCAAGTTCATGGAGGATGAGATCGCTTCGAACGACAAGTACAAGGGCATTGAAATCGTCGCGAAGGTCTATGGCGACGACGACGACACGAAGTCGTTCCAGGAGGCACAGGGCCTGCTCCAGGCCCACCCCGACCTCAACGCGATCGTCTCCCCGACCACCGTCGGTATCGCTGCCACCGCGCGCTACCTGTCGACCTCTGACTACAAGGGCAAGGTCGTCCTGACCGGCCTGGGTCTACCCAACGAAATGCGTTCCTTCGTCAAGGACGGCACCGTCAAGGAGTTCGCCCTGTGGGATCCCGCCCAGCTCGGATACGTGGCCGCATACGCGGGTGCAGCGCTCGATAGTGGTGCAATCAAGGGCGAAGTAGGGGAGAAGTTCACTGCCGGAAACCTCGGTGAACGCACGATCGGCGAGAACAAGACCGTCGTCGTCGGTGACCCCGTGCGCTTCAACGCGGATAACATCGACAAGTACGACTTCTGACGTCGTCTCTGGCGGGGTTGGTGGGCGCACTCGTTGTGCCCACCAACCCCGCCTTCATGCCGCGAATCGGCTGGTGTGTGCGGCATGCTGCTTGCTAAATGAAACGATTCACTTTAAAATAGACACAACCAATTCCCGTTCAACGATGAAGGGATTTCCCATGAGCGATACCCCACCATTGGCCCACACGCTCGCCACGACGAGCCAGGCCAGCCCCCACCGAGCCTGCTTCCTCCTGCGCGTGCGCCCCGAGAAACTCGCCGAATACGCCGACGTGCACCAGCGTGTCTGGGACGAGATGCGCCAGGCTCTCAGTGACGCCGGGTGGCGACACTACTCGCTCTTCCTCGATCCGGACACCGGCCTCGTCGTCGGTTACTACGAGGCGGACGACACTCGCGCGGCGGCCGCAGCTATGGAAGACCGCGAGGTCAATACGCGCTGGCAAGCTCAAATGGCCCAGTACTTCCAACCGGACGGGGGCGGCAGTGCCCACTTCCTCAACCAATACTTCTACCTCGCCTAATCGCCCACCGAGGCCGGCCTACGAGAGGCCTTACGGCCCCGATAGGGCACCCCGGCCTCGTCAATCCACCCCCCCACACGTCGAAGGAGACGCCATGACCATCCACCTGTCCGACCTGCCCGAAAGTGCTCGCACCCTCCTGCGCGAACAGACAATCGAGCTCCCGAGCTGGGCCTTCGGTAACTCCGGAACCCGCTTCAAGGTGTTCCCGAGCCCTGGCACCCCGCGCAACGCATACGAAAAGATTGACGACGCGGCGCAGGTTCATCGATTCACGGGCATCACCCCGCGGGTGTCGCTGCACATTCCGTGGGACGTGGTCGATGACTTCTCTGACCTCGCGGAGCACGCGCGCTCCCAGGGCATCACGCTGGGCACCATCAACTCGAACGTCTTCCAGGATGACGACTACAAGTTCGGCTCCCTGACGAACTCCGACAAGGCCGTGCGTCGCAAGGCCATCGACGCGCACCTGCGCTGCATCGACGTTATGAATGCGACCGGTTCCGACACGCTCAAGATCTGGCTGGGCGACGGAACGAACTACCCGGGACAGGACTCGATCGCTGCGCGGCAGGAGAGGCTCGCTGACTCGCTGTCCGTTATCTACGAGAATCTGGCTCCACATCAGCGCTTGCTTCTGGAGTACAAGTTCTTCGAGCCCGCCTTCTACCACACCGACGTTCCGGACTGGGGCACGGCTCTCGCGCATGTGACCGCGCTGGGTGAGCGGGCCGTCGTCTGCCTCGACACCGGCCACCACGCGCCCGGCACAAACATCGAATTCATCGTGGTTCAGCTGCTGCGCGCCGGCCGCCTCGGAGCTTTCGACTTCAACTCGCGGTTCTACGCCGACGATGACCTGATCGTGGGATCCGCAGATCCCTTCCAACTTTTCCGCATCATGCACGAGATCGTCTCCTTCGGCGCCCTCGCGCCCACCTCCGGCGTGAACTTCATGCTCGACCAGTGCCACAACCTCGAAGAAAAGATTCCCGGAGAAATCCTGTCCGCGATGAACGTCCAGGAGGCAACCGCGAAGGCACTCCTTGTCGACCGTGCCGCGCTGGCGAAGGCGCAGGCCGAGCACGACGTGCTGACTGCCAACCAGGTACTCATGGACGCTTTCTCCTCTGATGTGCGCCCGCTCCTGGGTGAGCTGCGTGAAGAGCAGGGCCTCGACCCCAACCCGCTTGCGGCCTACGCAGCCTCGGGCTACTTCGAGCGCATCAGTGCGGAGCGAGTGGGTGGTCAGCAGGCCTCCTGGGGCGCATGATGACGACCGTTGTCGCTATCGACCTGGGGGCCTCCTCGGGGCGTGTCCTGCGGGGCGTGTTCGACGGCGAACGTCTCGCCATCGAGGAGTGCTCCCGCTTCCCGAATGGGCCGGTCGCTGTTCCCGGGCCTCGTCGTTCCGACGGTTCTCAATCGGGGGGCGAGGCCCAGGTGGCCTACGAGTGGGACATCCTCGCGCTGTGGCGCGGAATCCTGGATGGCCTGCGCGAGGCCAGCCTGCGCGGCCCCATGGACGCCATCGGAATCGACACGTGGGCCGTCGACTACGGGCTGCTGGACGAGGACGGCCGACTGATCGGCAACCCGGCGTCCTACCGCTCGGCGCGCTGCGGCCGCGGCGCATCCGAGGTGCTCGACCGATGGGATTCCTCATGGCTCTATGAGCACAACGGATTGCAATTCCAGCCTTTCAATACGCTGTTCCAGCGTGTAGCCGACCGGGGGGAGCGGCGCGCGGACTGTGCGCGCACGGCGCTCCTGATTCCCGACCTGCTGGCGTACTGGCTTACGGGAGAAGCGCGAAGTGAGCTGACGAACGCTTCGACGACAGGCCTCGTCAATGCCACGGAGCGCGACTGGGATCCTGAGATCCTTAATCGGCTGCGCGACGACTTCGGGGTGGAGCACCTCTTCCCGCCGATCATTGAGCCGGGGGAGATTGTTGGTGAAGCGCGCGTTGAGGGTCTTGATCTGCACACCTCGACGGGCGAGCCCACCCTTGTTGTCGCCGTCGGGTCGCACGACACCGCGTCCGCGGTTGCGGGTGTGCCCGCCCAGACCGGGTCGTTCGCGTACATCTCGAGTGGAACCTGGTCGCTCGTCGGAACCGAACTGAGCGCCCCCGTGCTCTCCGACGAGGCTCGGGCAGCCAATTTCACGAACGAGCTGGGTGTCGATGGCACGGTCCGTTTCCTCGCCAACATCATGGGTATGTGGGTGCAGCAGGAATGCCTGCGCGAGTGGGCATCCCTTGGGGATAACGCGTCGGGCGCTGGAGGTCGGGTTGACTGGCCGCTCCTCGACGCGCAGACTGAGGCAGCCCAGCCCGCGCGCTACCTGCTCGACATGTCCTCGCCCGAGCTCATGGCTCCGGGCGGCATGGTAGAGCGCGTGCGTTCACTGTGGATCCCGGGCCCGGGCGTCTCTTGTTTGGGCAAGGATTCCTCTGCGTCGGACGAGGCCGAGGCGGGGGTTGGCGATCCGCAGGCCTCGGCCGTCGATCCCAGTGAGCGGGCAACCGTGCTGCGGGCGATCACCGATTCGTTGGCACTGGCCTACCGCAGGGCGATCCGACGGACATTTGAGCTGAGCGGTACCCGACCTGAAGCGATTCACCTCGTTGGAGGCGGCTCAAAGAATCGTCTTCTGGCGCAGGAGACCGCAGATGCGACAGGAATCCCGGTCATTGCGGGACCCGTCGAGGCCACTGCCCTCGGGAACATGCTCGTCTCCCTGCGGTCTATCGGCGTGGCCAGCGGAACGCTGATGGACCTTCGGGCCATTTCGCGGGCGTCGTCGGTGCTCGTGACCTACGAGCCGCGCGCTTCTCATGCGCGCCTCTGGGATGAGGCTGATGCCCTCATCGATGCTCGGTCGTAGCTGACGAGTGCTGACGTGGGCCGCGACTCGACCAGTTCGAGCCGCGGCCCACGTGTATATGGAGGCGCTCCCTTACGCACATAAACAGTGTTTGGAGCATGCCACGCAACATGCCCCAAACACTGTGATAACGAACGGTGCGTCCGGTTTTCCTCGATGGGTCAGGAACCTTGAGATGCAGCCACCTTCTGGCGATAGGACTCAGCTTCCCAGTTCTCGATGAAGCCGCGCTCTCGATCATCCATGACGCGCACGCGACCGAGCAGGTTCGCATCCCGTGCCACGCGCAATGCGTCCAGGAAAGTGTGCAGCGCGTTGTCCGAGGCCTCGTTCGTGCTACCTACTGCAGCTACGGCTAGTCCGGGAATGACAGCGACGATCGGCGCGCGCCCATGCTGGGCACGGTGCAGCGACACCTTCGCCGCCACGATGTCCTCCGTGTCTGTCGCCTCCAGCATGACGGGGAAGGAACCCGCATACACGATCTGATCGGGGATCAACGGCCCTCCAGGTGCGGAGGCGAACGCCGACAGCCCCTCCGTCGCCAGTGCGACGCTCGGCGCTTCCACCGCGCGACGGAAGGCTTCGGCCACCCGGGAAGGTGAGCCCGAGAAGGCTGTCTCGGCCTCGTCGATCGCTGCGCGGATAGAAGATGTCAGGAAGTCGATCCGCTCGAGAATTGCGTCCTTTGTCGGGCCTGACACGATGATGCCGTGATTGCCGAGGAGCGTGATCGCCGGCGGGGGAGTGCCGTGCGTGGCCGTGAACGCGCGGCGACGATCATCGATGAGGCGTGCCAGCGGAATGCCCGGGTCCGTGTAGTCGACCCACAGGGCCTGGTCGCCGAGGATCTGCTCGCACAGCTCTTCGCCGCGTGTGTTGCACGTGATCGCGTTGGCGGTCAGCGGGTGCAGGTGAATGACGAGCGGGTCGGGAATGAGGGCGTGGAAGAGGATCTCGACGCTCGGGCGGCGCTCAAACGCGCCACGCTGCGCAAGCTGGGCCGCCGCACGAACGGGGTCTTCGCCCGTGGGGAGCTCTTCGGGATGCTCGAAGGCATGCAGGAGGGTGGGAATGTCGAGGGGGACCAAGTCCTCCTCACGCAGGGTCGCGAGTGGAACGCCGCTGGGCTTGATGAGGAGCGTGTCGCCCGTTTTTGCGGATGAGTTTCCGCCCCCTGAGCGCGTGTATTCCGTGTCCGAACCGATCTGGTTGGACAGCTCGATGAGTTGGGAGACGAGGTCTTCAGATGAAGTGGGCATTGGTCCTCCACAATGAGGATGAATCGTTTCACTTAAGGATAGGGAGGAGACATAGTTATGTCAAGGTGTGGCCATTGGCTATGCCCGTGGGGTGTTCAGTGCCTGTCTGCGTGAGTTACGTAGGAGCTTGATGATGCTGTGAACCCTGTGCGCATGCACCCGCGCCTTTCCATGTGAGGAGTACAGGCATTGCGAGTGAGGGGGTGGGGTTCCCGGTTGGAACCCCACCCCTTCTGATGGATCTGGCGCAGGCCTCGTCCTACCAGTCACCCAAGCCGAGGTAGTACAGCGGGTGCGCGAAGAAAGAGGCGATGGCCTCGCGGTATTCGAGGGGCAGCATCGGGAAGATGACGATGCCGGCCAGCACCGCGACGATCAGCGTTACGAGGATGCGTTTCTTGGATTTCATGGCATCTCCTTACCATTGACTGCCCCGACGCTATCAGGCATGTGACGCAGGCGGCAAGCATGAGCGCAAGAGGCGCCCCGGCCTCGTCCCTGAGAAGAGAAGCGAAACCGGGGGCAACGAAGCCACAACCGCGACGGTCAGCGGCCCGACGCGAGCGCCGCCCGGGCGACCTCCTCGAAGGTGAGCGGGTTGCGGCCCGTCACGTCGCGCACGGTCGTGGAGACGACGGCCATCTCGCCGCGCGCGATTGACGTGTAGGTCGACACCCACGAGTCGTACTCCCACTGGGCGGCCGGCCACTTCTTGCGCGACTCGTACGCCTCCTCGACGGTTTCGCGCACGTAGGTGACGGGCCGGCCCCACACGCGGGTGAGGATTGCGGCGATCTCATCGAGGGTCAAAGCCTCGGGGCCCGTCACGTCGAGAGTCTGATTCTCGTAGCGCCCCGGATCAGCGAGGACCCCGGCTGCCACGCGCCCCGCGTCCTCGCGCGCGACCACGCCGACACGCCCGTCGCCTGCGGGTCCGAGGATGCGGCCCTCCTCGTCCGGCAGCTCCGCGAAAAAGTCCGCGTAGAAGTTATCGCGCAAGAACGTGTACGTCATGCCCGACGCCTTGATGCGCTCCTCCGTGTAGAAGTGCGTGCGCGCCAGCGTAAACGTCGCGTCGGGCGCCGCATTCATAAACGACAGGTACACGATGTGGCGCACCCCGGAGGCCGCGGCCGCGTCGACGAAGGCGAGGTGCTTGGACAGGCGGTCCTCGCTCTCGGGCGCGGACACCATGAAGAGGACGTCAACGCCTTCCAGCGCGACGCGCGTCGTGAGTGTGTCCTCGTACGAGCACTTCACCGCGACGGCACCCGGCAGCTCGGGCGCGCGCGACGGCGTGTTCGCGAGGAGCCGCAGGGGCAGGCCGCGCTCCGACAGGAGGCGGGCGGCGGCGCCACCGACGTTCCCGGACGCGCCGGTGATCGCCAGGGACGGGAGGGACGAGGCCTGGGTCGGCTCGTTCGTGCGGGCTCGGGGTGTGGGGGCGTCAGTCATGTGGCCAGTGTGCCACCGGCGTTGTGGCGTGTGCGCACGCCACGTGATCTTTGGGCTGTGGGCGTAGCGTCCGGCGAGGGTGAAACCGGGGATGCTCATGGGCGAGATAAAACTCGCCCAGCAGGTCTGGATTCTGGGTGAGACCGTGACAATATTCGCCCTGCTGGCGAAAAACCGCGGATTTTGGGGTGTTTTGATCGTGCTGGGAGAGTTTTGTCTCGTCTGGGCGCTGGTGGAGCCGAGCAGGGCGAGTTTTTTCTCGCCTGTGGGGTAGGGGTGGGACTGGGGTGAAAGAAAAACCGCCCCTGCGTGAGGTGCTGTGGGGTGCCGTGAAATATTCTTCGCCCCTGCACGCCGAAAAGTGCTGTATTTTGCCCATTTTGAGCGAGCAGGGGCGATATTTCTTTCACGACGGGAGTGAGCTAAGCGGTGGGGTGCCGTGCTGGGGCGGTATTTCTTTCATGGAGGCTCGCTGGAAGTGGCGGTGGTGTCCGTGGAGTGTGTCGACGGGGCCGCGGCGCCCGTGGGCGGCGGAGGGGCCTGGCCGGGCTTCAAGCCGACGCGTAGAGCTGCCGAACAGCGACCCGGCCCCACTGGTGTGGAGGGCGCCGGAGGGGCTGGAGGGCCTGGCTGCGGTGCACGTGGGCGGTGGTGGGGCATGGTCGCGGTGCCGGTGGGTGGCGGCAGGGCCAGGGCGGGCCTCGAGATCGACCACTCCGAGCCGTCAGGCTCGCGTGTGGCGATCTCGCGGGCGGGCCGCCGCCCACCGGCACACGGAGCGACCAGGCCGAGCCAGGCAGATCATGCGCAGTGGGCTGCGGGCGGGCCGCCGCCCACGGCGCAGCCCGGCCTGACACAACACGCGGCACCCGGAATACCAGCGGCACCACACAGGAAGTAAAAACGCAGAAGCCCAACGAAAAGTGCCCACATAAACAACGGCATTCACAGCTTCACAGCAACACTCCGAAAAGTCATATGAGAAATATGAGAGCTTCATAGGTTCTTCATAGGGTCGCGTGGGGAAATTGGTGCATCGACAAAAGGAGATCCCAATGACCGCCCTGATTCTGATCGCTATTGACCTGGTTGCCATGGCCGCTCTCGTGTTCGGCCTGTACTTCCCACGGCACCGCCGCGCTGACCTCGTCGCAGCGTTCCTCGGAGTGAATGTCGGCGTCCTCGCCGTCACGATCATCCTCGCGAACTCGACCGTGAGCGCGGGACTCGGCCTCGGCCTCTTCGGTGTTCTCTCGATCATCCGACTGCGTTCGGATCAGATCTCGCAGACGGAAATCGCCTACTACTTCGCGTCGCTGGCTCTCGGCCTGCTGACGGGCATGTCTTCGGCGGTGACCCCGCTGCTCGGTGGCCTCATTGCCCTGATCCTCGTGGCTCTGGCCTTCGGTGACTCGAAGCTGGTCTTCGGCCGCTACACCTCGCAGACCGTCCAGCTGGACCGCGCGATCGCCGACCCCGCCGAGCTGAAGGCCGCCCTCGAGCAGCGCCTGGGCGCGTCCGTCGCCTCGGTGAATGTCGTCAAGCTCGACCTCGTGAACGACCTGACCCTCGTGGACGTGCGCTCGAAGGTCGCCTGACCCGCCGGCCCGCTGGTCCGGCCAGCCAGTCCGGCCCACCAGCCGCCACAACCGCCACCCCGCAGACCGCCAATACCAAGGACACGACTCATGAACGCCACCCTGAACTCGATTCTCGCCGACCTCGACACGATCGGCCTCGACGAACTGAATAAGCGCGCGGCGATGCTGACCCGAGTGGACCGCAAGTACGCGCTGGACGCGGCCACGGCCTCGGCGATTCTGAGCCGCCTCCCCGAGGACGCGAAGGTCCTGCAGATTGACGGCCAGGTGTCCCAGGGCTACGCCTCCACCTACTACGACACCCCCGACATGGATTCGTACCTGCTGACTGCGCTCAAGCGCCGCCGTCGCTTCAAGGTCCGCACCCGCTCCTACCTCTCGTCCAAGGCCTCGTTCCTGGAGGTCAAGACTCGCGGCCCGCGCGGCGTGACCGTCAAGAAGCGCATGCCGATCTCTTGGGACGAGGCCGGGGCCCCTCTCGCGGGTGAGCGCCGCCAGTGGGTGGCCGGCAAGGTCGAGAAGACGGGATATGGCCACCTGGTGCCAGCCCTCGAGCCGGTCCTGGCGGGGTCCTACGAGCGCAACACCCTGCTCCTGCCTGGCGGCGTGGGACGCGCGACGGTGGACACGAACCTGTTGTGGCGCTCGCTGCGCACGGACGGCACGGAGATCGCCCGCCCCGACCTGGTCATCATCGAAACGAAGTCGGGCGCGACCCCATCCGTGGTGGACCACCTCCTGTGGGAGGGCGGCGTGCGACCCGTGAAGATCTCCAAGTACGGGACCGCGATGGCCGCCATGCACCACCTGCCGGCGAACAAGTGGCACCGCACGCTGGACCGTTACTTTCACGAATATGTGGAGGTCCCCGAGCTCGCGCACTCCGCGCCCCTCGCGATGGCGGCCTGACAGACCTCATAACGGCGCCCGCGGTTTCGAACGCACACGAAACGCAAGCGCTGAGCATAAGAAACACAAGCTTTAATCACGCGAAAGAAACAGACACATGAAAGCCCTTCAGAAAATCTGGACCCCCGCCCGGACGATCGGCGCGATCGCCCTCGTTGGAACCCTTGCGCTGGGAGCCTGCAGCTCCGCGGGCGTGACCTCCTCCGGCTCCGGCTCCACCACGGCCACCGCGACCGTCGCCGCCGCCGGAACCAACGGCGACACGACCGCGCCGCCCACCGCGGCCGACGCCCTGGCCTCGAACTCGAAGGCCTCCTACGTGAAGGACAGCGACTGGAAGGCCTCGGACGCCGTCGACGTGACGCTCAGCGGCACGACCGCGACCTCCTCGTCCGACGCTGTATCCGTGAGCGACGGCGTGCTGACGATCTCCAAGGCCGGCGTCTACAAGCTCAGCGGCTCCTTCACCGGCAAGGTCGTTGTGGCCGCGGGAGCTGAGGACCAGGTTGTCCTGATTCTCGATAACGCGACCATCACCTCCTCGACGGGTGCCGCGATCGAGGCGACCAGCGGTGATGACCTCGTCCTGTCCCTCGAGGGCACGTCGACGATCACCGACGGAACCTACACGGGGACCGAGGACGCGAACGCCGCGATCTACGCCGACATTGACCTGACGATCACCGGCTCGGGCACGCTCAACGTGACCTCCGGCGCCTCGGACGCGATCACCTCCAAGGATGACCTGTACGTCCTGAGCGGCACGATCAACGCGACCGCCTCGGACGACGGTCTGCGCGGGAAGGACTCCCTGACTGTTGCCGGCGGCACCGTCACCGTGAACTCCGGCGGCGACGCCCTCAAGTCCGACCAGGACAACGACGACACCAAGGGCTACGTGTCCATCGTGGACGGCACCGTCACCCTGACCTCGGGCGGCGACGGCATCGACGCGTATACCGACGCGATCGTCACCGGCGGCACCCTGTCGATCACCTCGGGCGGCGGCACCTCGGCCGGCAAGCCCTCCACGGGCTCGACCAAGGGCATCAAGGCTCAGACCTACATCATCGTCGACGGCGGCACGACCACCATCGACGCCGGGGATGACGCCATCCACTCCAGTGGTGCCCTGCGCCTGAGCTCCGGCACGATCACCGCCGCCTCCGGCGACGATGGCGTGCACACCGAGGTCGCGGCCGTCCTGGACGGTGCAACCGTGACCGTCACGCAGTCGAACGAGGCCCTCGAGGGCGGCCTCATTACGATCTCGGACGGCACCGTCGACCTGACCTCGAGCGACGACGGCATCAACGCCTCGGGCTCGATCACGGTCGAGGCCGGCCTGGCCGCAGTCGCCGAGTCCAGCTCCGATACGACCACCACCGACACCACCACCCAGCAGATGGGCCCCGGGGGCATGGCTGACGGCGGCGGATCCATGGAGGACACCGGCGAGCAGCTCACCATCAGCGGTGGCACCGTGACCGTCAACGCGAACGGCGACGGCCTCGACTCCAACGGCTCGCTGACCATCAGCGGCGGCACGACGACGGTCTACGGCCCGGCGTCCGGCGCGAACGGCGCCCTGGATTCCAACGGCGCCATGAGCATCACGGGTGGCACGGTCATCGCCTTCGCGACGAGTGAGATGGTGGAGACGCCGACCACGACCGACGGCCAGGGCTGGATCTCCGCCTCCGCGACCGGCTCCGCCGGATCCACGGTGACGATCACCGACGCCTCGGGCACGGTCCTGGGCACCTACACCTCGCTCAAGGCCTTCGGTAACGTCATCTACTCGACCTCCGGCATGACCAACGGCTCCACCTACACGGTGAGCGTCGACGGCACATCCACAGAGGCGACCGCCGGCCAGGGCGGCATGGGGATGGGCGGACAGCCCCCGGCGGGCGGTCCGGGTCAGGGCGGTCAGCCCCCGGCCGCACCCCAGGGCTGAGGCTTCCCAGTAGTGCGCCCCGCGTGATTGTCGACACGCGGGGCGCACGCCTATACCTGCGCTGCCTCTTCATCGACGAGGCCTCGGCCGGAATCTCACGGGCACGCCGTCACTCGCCACCCCTGGGATCAGCGCAACTAAACTGGAACCAGAGGACGAGGCCCCGGCCTCGTCGATCACAACGAAAGGACCCCTCATGCTCCCCTCCGAGAAGCTCGCCGAGCTCGGCCTCGAACTGCCCGCCGTCGCTACCCCCGTCGCCGCCTACGTGCCGGCCGTCATCGATCGCGGCGTCGTGCGTACCTCCGGCCAGATCCCCGTCGTGAACGGCGAGCCCGTGTGCATCGGCGCGGTCGGCGAGGACGGCGCGGACCCCGAGGACGCCAAGGACGCGGCGCGTGTGTGCGCCCTCAACGCTCTGGCCGCGGCGGCCTCCGTCGCGGGCGGCATCGACAACCTCGCGGGAGTCGTGAAGGTCGTGGGCTTCGTGTCCTCGCGCCCCGACTTCTACGGCCAGGCCGGCGTCATCAACGGCGCCTCCGAGCTGTTCGGCGAGATCTTCGGCAGCCAGCACGCGCGCAGCGCCGTGGGCGTCGCCGCGCTGCCCCTCAACGTGAGCGTCGAGGTCGAGGCCGAGTTCCTCATTAAGTGAACGCGCGTGCGCGGCTGAGGCATGCCTACACTGGGTAAGGTTCGCTGAAATGGCCCGTCGGGCCGAAGGATAAGGAAAAGACATGACTGACCGTCAGATGTTCAAGCTGGTTGACGCCAACACCGTCCCTTCCAAGGATGGCGGCTGCGGTTGCGGCTGCGGTGGCGAGGGTAAGAAGGCACGCGCCGAGCAGGCCCCCGTCGAGCAGGCCCCCGAGCAGGGCGGCTGCGGCTGCGGTGACGGCGCCCCCTCTGCGGGCAATGTCCACGCTGGCGGCGCCGGCGTCATTCACCGCCCGGGCGCGGACGAGCTGGTCATCCACTCGATCCCCCGCGTCGTGCGCCACGCGGTGCTCTTCGCCGCAGTCGATAACCTGCCCGTCGGCGAGAACATCCAGATCTGCGCACCCCACCAGCCCGAGCCGCTGTTCGCGCACCTGCAGGACTCCGAGCAGCACTACCGCGTGGAGACCCTCGAGGTCGGCCCCGTGGATTGGCGCTACCGCATCACGCGTCTCGCCTGAGGCTTGTTGACACGCCGAGGCCGTGGCCGACTCTCGCTTTCCTGCGGGGCTGGCCACGGCCTCGTCGTATCTGTGCCTGGTGATCGTCGGGCGTTGTGGACTTACTGCCGCGTGCCTCGTCGTATGTGCGCGAGGAACGCGGCGTTCCAATGCCTCGTGCATATGTGTACGGAAGTGCTCGCACGGGGCCCTCTTCCCATGACTGATGGGGTGCTTGCCGACGTGCGGAGATGGGCGCCCGTTTCGGTGTCCATTCGCGTGCCTGGGAGCGCCCGACCCGGTACCGTTGGTGTATGAGCTTCTTTGACATGACTTCTGACGCCGACGTTGAGGACGACCTGGATCGCGTCGAGACCGACGTGGTCGTGGACTGCGACATTGAGGCCGCGTGGGCGCTCGTGTCGGAGCCGGGCTGGTGGGTCAACGATGGCCCGCTGGGTGACCACGAGGTGAGCCTCGGGGATGACGGAATTTATCGCGTGAGCGACCCGGATGCCGGCGACTGGCTGATCGAAAAGGCTGACGAGGATCCGATGGACGTCGTCGCCTTCCGCTGGTACCCGCTGGCCGACGACGAGCTGCCGGACGAGTACGCGACCCGCGTCGAGGTCTCGCTGTCCGAGGAGCGCGGCGGCGTCGCGATCCACGTGGAGGAGTCGGGTCTGGCGTCGGTCTCCGACGACGAGGCCGAGGCCCGCCAGGCGTATGAGGACGCGATCGGCATGTGGGAGCAGGTCCTGCTTGCCGCGAAGAGCTACCTCGAGGGCCGCTGAGCGCTGCAATGAGCTGAATGACAACCCCCGCGCACCTGATGGCTGCGCGGGTTTGTTGCGGGTGCGGTGCGCGCGTTGTAGTAGCTCGTCGTCGCATTGGGTATGTCTGCTCGAGCTGCTTGCGGCGGGTTTAGTACAGTGTTACATGTATGGTCTGTAAAGCTTTGTAACCTAGGTGTGTGCAAGTGGTAATGGCTGTAATCTGTCGGGATGTGATCTCGCCCTTGCGCTATGGAAGTGTGAGTGTCAATTAGCGTGTCGTGTCACCAGTGCATGTGTCAAAGGTGATAGATCTGTTTGCATGATGAATCTAGGTTCCAGCAGAAGGGCATGCACAAGATGACCGATCTCCCTCAAGAAGAGCGGCTTAAGCCTGATCAGCTGCGATCGATGACTGAATGTGAACGGGCTATTCACGCTATTGCGGAGAAGACTGGAAAGAGTCCGCTGGATATCTGGCGTGCAAACGAAACATGGCTCAGTGAAAAAGCTTCAAAAGTCGATTTCAAGCCGGATTGTAAACCATTGGGGATTATCCTTCTTCTGGTAATAGGGATCATTGTTCCATATCTTTTCTATGCGAGTTTTCGTGCGACAGGTTGGTATGGTTATTCAGCGGGAATACTTGTGCTCGGGGTGTTGATGATTATTGAGACAGTTTGTGTTATCTTCACGCAGAAGCTACTTGTTCATTTTGGTAAAATTCTTCGCAGTCTATCGGGAGTCGTATTTTCTACAATTTTGACGATGTTTGGTTTCCTCTCAACTATGGATTCTGTGGCTAACCGTTTTACACTAGCTTTAATTGGTGTTCTTGTTGCAATGGCATGTATTTCTATTTTGAATTCTCCAGCGGAATTGCTCTGGAATCATTCTGTGAAAGTGCGGGATGGGTATAGAGAGCAGCTTTCTACGCTTCGGTTGGTTCGTCCATTACTTGCAGGTATGTCTAGGTCGGCCGTGGAGAGTCGATCTTCTGTGGTTTCCTGTGCGCGACTACGGGCGGTTGTGGACTGGGATTAGGTGGTGGCACCTGCAGTACTGCTTGCCTGATGGTGTGGGGTCGTGTGAGCAGGGGGTGCGCTTCCAAGTCTGCGCTTGTGCCCAGTGGGGCGTTAGATTCGAAAGGAGTTGAGCCCTCTATAGGGTAGTTCGGAGACGTGGCGTGGGCATGGGGTATTGTCTGCCACGCGTGCTGGTGCTGTGATCGTTTTGTTGTGTTGGGTCTGCTGTCGTTGCGCTGAAGTTGCCGTGCGTGGTGGTTTGGTCCGCGGTGTGCTTGTGAGTGTGGGTGCTACACCCGATACGTAGGCAGTGCACCCGTTCTGATCGGGTGCAGCGTCCCGTAAGAGGTGTAATGCCCAGTGTGGGAGTTGCTGTGCGAACCATGGTGGAGCTTGTGACTCCGAAGCGTTGCACTAGTTGAAGGAGCAATGCACTAGATGGGGGAGTATTGCACTGGATAGTAGCTAGTGCAATGCCCTGCTAAGTAGTGCAATGCTGGCGAAAGTAGTGCAATGCCTCCCGGCGCCGAATGCTGTGGGAACTGCATCGACATCTGTCGGGAGTGGGTGTCAGTGCCCCGAAATTTCGCACGTAATTCCCCTGTGGCTACTTCAACTTTTGAAGTCAAAACGTTGAAATCCTGCGGTTTTTGAGATGCTAACGCGTTCGGCCGTCGGGTAATTACGTGCGGAATTGGTGAACGTGGGGACGGTGGCGGGGCGTACGCTGCGGGCCGACGGACATTTGCCGCGGTGGGGCTTGTTCCTAAGTAGTGTTACACCATTTAGCTGGGTATTACACCAGTTCCCAGGTGGTGTAATGCTCCCTAACTAGTGCAATGCCCTGCTAAGTGGTGCAATGCCTCCCGGTGCTGAATGGTGGGGGCTGTATCGACATCTGCCGGGAGCGGGAGTAGCGTCCCGCATAGTGGTGTAACCGTGGGTGGTCGGCCTGTTTGATATGGGTGCGGTCACCGTGTGATCCTTCGAGAAAGCTCTCTACTTCTGACTCGAAACGATTTGGAGGCACAACGATGACCGCTCCTCATATTATCGACCCTGCTGGC
>NZ_PKKM01000016.1 GCF_002847525.1 Schaalia odontolytica
CGAGTCAGAAGTAGAGAGCTTTCTCGAAGGATCACACGGTGACCGCACCCATATCAAACAGGCCGACCACCACACGGTTACACCACTATGCGGGACGCTACTTCGGTCGGACAACACACAACTGGTAGACGGGGTAATAGGGGCTATTTTCGCGTCTAAACTCCCCTGATGTCCAGGTCGATACGTCGAAGTTATACGAGGATCCGTCCTCGAACTGGAGGGTGAATTCGTTGGAGTAATGCGTGATCTGACGGTAGCCCCGGTACTCGTTCTGCCAAAAGCGCTCGCACTTGGTGGCGGTGAGTGTCCGATGTCCGCTCCTTGCGTCACCGATGAGATGAACGACAGAAGTCGAACCTTTGTACGACAGGAAGACCGCAACCAAAGCGAACAGCAGAATCATCACGAGCGCTGCGACGGCGGGACGTGCAGCGCCGGGGCCCTCGAGTTGCTCGCGCATCATGCGCACTAGCGTGGGAAAGGAAAGAACAAGACAGACGCTGAGAATAATGGCCGCGCTGGACCCGATCATGGAGCAGTAAAAACGGCGGTCCCCGATGGATCCCGAGAGCAACCATGCTGCGAGCATGACGACAGCGGACACGACCGTGACATGGAGCCAGATGATCGTGCGGAATTCTTGCCGATTGTAGGTTCGGGTGGCCGTGGGTGCCCGATGCGAAGGGGAGCGCTTCGACATAGTGAGCCTGCTCTTAGACGTCCGCTGGGGTCGCTCCCGTCCACTCGTACCAGCCCTGGTGCTGGACGATCCACGCCATGAGGGCGTAGCCGGCCTGGCCGGGCAGAGTCTGGCCGTCCCCGCCGCGCGCGAGGGAGGCGGCCATGTCCTCGAACCACTGGTCGTGCGCGACGAGCGGCGTATAGCAGTCAACGAAGGGGATTCCTCGGCGCGCGCACACTTCGGAGCACGAGGAGGACAGTGCCTTGAGGGACCCGGAGTCCACGCCAGCCAGTGGCGGGGGCCCCACGACGAAGCTGGGGATGCCCAGCGCGGTCGCCCGGTCGGTGATGTTGGCCAGGTTCAGGCGCGAGCGGGCCGTCGAAATACCCGCCGCGACGTCGCCCGGACCCACACCGATGACGAGGCCGTGGGGCTCGCCGTCGGCCAAGCGCGGCAGGACCTCGGCCTCCCAGCGCGCGGCCATCTGCTTCGTCGTCTCAGAGGGCACGGCAAGGGTCAGGAACGTGGCGGGCAGATCGAAAGTCGAGTGCGCATTGACGCGACCGACCCAGCCCAGGCCGCGGGGATCGCCGACGCCCGCGACGAGCTCGTCTCCGATGAAGCAGATGCGCATGGTGTTCCTTTCCGGTGCCTCCCGCGCCCCCGGTGGGAGCGCCGGCCCTCGTTAGCCTTCGAAGGCCTGCGCAATAAGGGTAGCTGCTTGCTCCTTGTGAAGCGAGGCACGTCCCGCTGCGGTCGTCGCCGACTCGGGGCGAGAGACCACGCGGACCGGGCGTCCCAGAGACGGGAAGAGGTTGAGCGCCAGGTGCGGCCACGCACCCTGGTTGCGAGGCTCGTCCTGCACCCAGGTCACCGACGCGTTCGGGTACTGGGCGAGAACCTCGGCCACCTCGGCCTCGGGCAGCGGGTAGAGCTGCTCCAGGCGAATGATCGCCGTCGAGGTGTCGCCGCGGTGCTCGCGCTCCTTGACGAGGTCGTAATACAGGCGGCCCGAACACAGCAGGACGCGCGTCACCGACGACGGATCGGTGATGGTGTCATCGCCGATGACCGGCTGGAAGCCGCCCGAGGTGAACTCGTCGAGGTGCGAGGACGCGGCCGACAGGCGCAGCAGCTGCTTGGGCGTGAACGCGATAAGCGGCTTGCGCGGGCGCTTGTAGGCCTGCGTGCGCAGCATGTGGAAGTAGTTCGCCGGCGTCGAGGGCTGGACGATCCACATGTTGTCCTCGGCGGCGAGCTGCAGGTAGCGCTCGATGCGCGCGCTCGAGTGGTCGGGTCCCTGCCCCTCGTAGCCGTGGGGGAGGAGCATGACGAGCGAGGAACGCTGGCCCCACTTCTGCTCCGCCGAGCAGACGAACTCGTCGATGACGGTTTGTGCGCCGTTCGCGAAGTCGCCGAACTGCGCCTCCCAGATCGTCAGGGTCTCCGGGCTCTCCAGCGAGTAGCCGTAGTCGAAGGCCAGCACGCCGTACTCGCTCAGCGGGGAGTTCCACACGTCGAAACGCGCCTGGTTTTCCGTGAGGAAACGCAGCGGCGTGAACTCGCGCCCGTCGTTCGCGTCGTGCAGGATCGCGTGACGCTGGACGAAGGTCGCGCGGCCCACGTCCTCGCCGGACAGGCGCACGCCGGTGCCCTCCATGAGGAGCGTACCGAAGGCCAGGAGCTCGGCGAAGCCCCAGTCGATTGGCTTGTTGCCCAGCGCCATCTCGAGGCGGCGCTCGCACAGCTGACGCAGCTTCGGGTGCGGCTCGAAGCCCTCCGGGAAGCGCGTGTGCGCGCGGCCGATGCGGCGCAGCTGCTTGGCGGGGGCAGCAGACGTCCAGCCGATCATCATGCCGATGCCGGGCATCTGGGACTCCGGCATGGTCCATTCCTCGTCGCCCGATTCCCCGGCCTCGCCCACGCCGACGGTGAGTGCCGGGTCGTGCGTGCGGCTGCCCGGGTTGATCTCAGACACCGAGGAAGCGCCACCCGCGCGGGTCTCCTCGAGGATGCGCCCGAGCTCCGCCTCGTACTGGGCGATCGACTGGCGGGCCTCGTCCTCGGTGAGCTGGCCGCGCCCCACGAGGCCGCGGATGTACACGGCGCGGGTGGAGGGGATGCGGTCGATGAGGGAGTACATGACGGGCTGAGTCATCGACGGGTCGTCGCCCTCGTTGTGACCGCGGCGGCGGTAGCACACCATGTCGATGATGACGTCCTTGTGGAAGGCATTGCGGTACTCGAAGGCCAGGTGTGCGCAGCGGATGACGGCTTCGGGGTCGTCCGCGTTCACGTGCAGGATCGGGACCTGCAGGCCCTTGGCCAGGTCCGTCGCGTAGCCGGTGGAGCGGCCCTGCGTCGGGCCCGTCGTGAAGCCGATCTGGTTGTTGACGATCACGTGGATCGTGCCGCCGGTCTTGTAGCCTTCGAGCTGGGAGAGGTTGAAGGTCTCCTGGACGACGCCCTGGCCGATGAAGGCCGCATCGCCGTGGATGAGGATCGGGATGATCGGCAGGTCCGGGTCGCCCAGGTGCTCCTGCTTGGCGCGTACGATGCCCTCCAGGACGCCGTCGGCGGCCTCCAGGTGCGAGGGGTTGGCGGCCATGTAGACCTTGGTGGCCAGGCCGTCGTCGAGGGAGTACACGCCCCACGTGCCCAGGTGGTACTTCACGTCGCCCGAGCCCTGGACGGAATTGGGCATGTAGTTGCCCTCGAACTCATCGAAGATCTGCGCGTAGGACTTGCCCGCGATGTTGGCCAGCACGTTGAGGCGGCCGCGGTGCGCCATGCCGATGGCGACCTCGTGGATGCCGGTGCGCGCCGAGTCCGCCAGGATGTGGTCGAGCAGCGGGATCAGGGACTCGCCGCCCTCGAGGGAGAAGCGCTTCTGGCCCATGAACTTCGTCTGGAGGAACTCCTCGAAGGCCTCGGCGCGAATGAGGGTGCCCAGGATGTGGCGCTGTGCGTCGGGGGAGGGGGCCTCGTACGGGCGCTCGATGCGCTGCTGGACCCACGCGCGCTGCTCGGGGTCCTGGATGTGCATGTACTCGATGCCGACCGTGCGCGTGTAGGTGTCGTGCAGCTGCGTGAGGATGTCCCGCAGCAGCATCTGGTCCGAGCCGCCGAAACCACCTGTGGGGAAGGGGCGGTCCAAGTCCCACACGCTCAGGCCGTAGGACGACAGATCGAGGTCGGGGTGGCGACGCACGCGGTAGGCCAGCGGGTCGGTGTCGGCGGCGAGGTGGCCGCGCGAACGGTAGGCGTGGATGAGCTCCGCGATGCGCGCGGGCTTGCCCTTTTCGTGGTTCGGGTCGTAGTCGTAGTCCGCTTCCCACGCGTAGGGGCGCGCGGGGACGTGCATCGAGGTGAAGACACGCTCGTAGAAGCCGTCGCGGCCCGAGAGCTTGGCGTCCACGAGGGCCAGCAGGCGGCCCGAGGCCGCACCCTGGATGATGCGGTGGTCGTAGGTGGAGGAGAAGAACATCGTCTTGCCGATGCCGAGTGCGGCCAGGCGCTTGGGGGAGACGCCGCGGTATTCCGCCGGGTAGTCGGTGGCGCCGACGCCGATGATGAGGCCCTGGCCGACCATGAGGCGCGGCACGGACGTGGTGGTACCGAGCGTGCCCGGGTTCGTCAGGGTGACGGACGCGCCCTGGAAGTCAGCGGTGGTCAGCGTGGCCGTGCGGGCGCGCGCCACCAGGTCCTGGTAGGCGTCGACAAACTCGGCGAAGGTGAGCGTGTCGGCGTCGTGGATGACGGGGACCTTCAGGGAGTGGTTGCCCTGCGCGTCGGCCACGTCGATGGCCAGGCCGAAACCGATGTGCGCGAGCTGCTCGACGGCGGGCTTGCCGCCCTCGAGCACGTAGCGCACGTTCAGGTCGGGCATCTCGCACAGCGCCTCCACCAGGGCGTAGCCGATGAGGTGCGTGAAGGAGACCTTGCCGCCGACGGTGCGCGCCAGGTGCGCGTTGATGAGGGCGCGGTTTTCGATGAGGAGCTTGGCCGGGATCTGGCGCTGGGAGGTGGCCGTGGGGATGGAGAGCGAGGCCTCCATGTGCTTGGCGGTCGCGCGCGCCGCGGACTTGAGGATGTGGAGCTCGTCGTGCGAGGGTGCGCCCTGGAAGAGGGTGAAGGCCGCGCGGCCGTGCTGCTGGCGCGTGTAGGGGCTGGTGGCCTCGGCGACGGCGGCGGGTGGGGCAGGCGGCAGGTCCGAGCGGGTCACGGAGACGACGGGAGCGTGCTCGGTGGCGGCCGCCTCGGGTCCGTCCTCTTCGATGTCGAGGGTCGGCGGGGTGACCGTCACGGGGGCGACGTGGTCAACTGGGGGTGCGGCATGGGCGGACGAGGCCGGGGCCGGCTCGGGCGTTGAGGGAGTGCCCTCGGGGATGTCGGGACGCTTGGCGCGCAGCTGCGGGGGAGCGGACTCGGTGGAGAAATAGGCGCGCCAGGACGGATCCAGGAGCTGGGGGTCACGCTCGTAGAGGTCTCGCATCTTCGCGATGTACCACTGCGGATCGGGCTGGGAAGCGGTGGGAGTGGGCACGTATTCCTCCGTAAGTGTCATGCCGCGCGCATGGGCCGAATCCTGCGCGGTCATACCTCGTTAATTCTACCGCCGCGTGATGGTCTTCACGAAACCTGGTAGACCTTTGGCGTGTACTTCAAGGGTCTTTGGTCCGTTGAAGAATGATTGTTGGCACATGCGTCGTGGTGTGTGGAAATGCGCGCTGGGGGAGTGGGGCAGGCCCGCTAGACTGTAACCATCATGGACTGCGACACTGCTGGCTTTCCCGCCGCTCTTTCTCACCCCCTGCCCGCGCGCGTGCGCACGGCCCGCCCCGGCCTCGTCGAAGGGGCCACGCAATGACGACCGCCCTCATGCTTGTGCTTGGCATCGTCCTGACCGCCGGCACCTTCGTCTTCGTCTCCGCCGAGTTCTCGCTCGTCGCGGTCGATCAGGCGGTCCTCGATAAGAAGGCTGAGGAAGGGGACCGCGGAGCATCCTCTGTCCTGCGCGCGACCCGCACGCTGTCAACCCAGCTGTCGGGCGCGCAGGTGGGCATCACGCTGACCACGATCCTGCTCGGCTACACGACGCAGAGCGCGCTGGCGGACCTGTTGCAGGACCTGCTGGGATCGGTCGGCCTCGCGTGGGGCCTGGCGACCGGCATCGCGGCCTTCGCCGCCGCGACTTTCATCAATGTCTTCTCGATGCTCTTCGGCGAGCTGGTTCCGAAGAACCTCGCCCTGGCCCACCCCCTGGCCACGGCCGTGCGCGTCGTCCCCTTCCAGATGGCCTTCACCGCCATCGCCCGCCCCGTCATCTGGGTGCTGGGCGGGACAGCGAACTGGGTGCTCGCCCGCATGGGCATCGAACCCCAGGAGGAGATCTCCTCGGCGCGCTCCGCCTCCGAGCTGGCCGCCCTTGTCGAGCACTCCGTCGAAGAAGGCACCTTCGACATGTCCACGGCCGACCTCTTCGTCAACACGATCCGTATGTCCACCCTGAGCGCCGCTGACGTCATGACCGACCGGGGGCGCCTGCACACCCTCAGCGAGGGAGATAGCGCCCAGGATGTTCTCGACCTGGCCCGCGAAACCGGACACTCCCGATTCCCCGTCATCGGCGACGACTCCGACGACATCCTCGGCCTGGTGTCCCTGCGCCGCGCAGTCGCCGTTCCCGCCGACCGCCGCGCCGAGGTCCCCGTCATCTCCTCGTCTCTCATGACCGACGCGCCCTCAGTCCCCGAGACCGCGCCGATCGGCCCCCTCATGGTCCAGCTGCGCGACGAGGGCCTGCAGATGGCCGTCGTCGTCGACGAGTACGGCGGTGTCTCCGGCATCGTCACCCTTGAGGACGTCGTCGAAGAGATCGTCGGCGAGGTCTCCGATGAACACGACCAGCGACGCCTCGGCATCCGCCCGCGCCCCGACGGCACGTTCCTCGTGCCCGGCACGCTGCGCCCCGATGAGCTCGCGCGCCGCACGGACATCAACCTGCCCGAGGACGGCCCCTACGACACCATCGGCGGCCTCGTCATGAACGAGCTCGGCGAGATCCCGGTCGTCGGTTCGCGCGTGAGCGTGGATGGCATCGGCATCGAGGTCACGCAGATGCAGGGACGACGCGTCGCCCAGGTGGCGATCACGCCAGCCGCCACCGAGGCCGACGATGAGGAGGTGTCACTGTGAGCGTGGGAGTGGGTCTCGGTATCACCGTGGCGCTTCTGGCCGTCAACGCGTTCTTCGTCGCCGGCGAGTTTGCCGTCACCTCGACGCGCCGCTCGCAGGTCGAGCCTCTCGCCGACGAGGGCGCGCGAGGAGCGGCCGCCGCGCTGTACGCGCTGCAGCACGTGTCCCTCATGCTGGCGATCTGCCAGCTGGGCGTGACGGTCGCATCCACGACCCTGGGCGTCGTCGCCGAGCCCGCGATCGCCCACCTCGTTGAGTCGCCGCTCGAGCGCCTGGGCGCGCCCGAAGCGACCAGCCACGTCGTCGGCTTTGCTGCCGCCCTCGTCATCGTTCTCTTCTGCCACGTCGTCTTCGGCGAGATGGTCCCCAAGAACATCTCGATTGCCGCCCCCGTGCGCATGCTGCTGATCCTGGCCCCCGTCCTCGTGCGCCTGGGCCACGTCCTGCGCCCGATTATCGAGGCTATGGATCGCTTCGCGAACTGGTTCGTGCGCCTGGCCGGTTACGAGCCGCGCTCGGAAATCTCGGCCTCCTACACGATCGAGGAGGTCGCCTCGATCGTCGTCGCCTCGCAGGAGGAGGGCGTGCTGACCGACGAGCTGGGCCTTCTCAGCGGCACCCTGGAATTCTCCGAGGAGACGGCCGGGACCGCGATGGTCCCCCTCGACAAGCTCATCGTCCTGCCCGAGGGTGCCACCCCCGCCGACGTGGAAGAACAGGTCGCCCACACGGGCTACTCGCGCTTCCCGATCGCCGGCGACGACGGTTCTATCGTCGGCTACGTGCACCTGAAGGACGTCCTGTACGCCACCGGCGAGGATCGCGAGCAGCCGATCACCCCGTGGCGCATCCGACGCCTCGAGGCCGTGTCCGCCGACGACCAGGTCGAAGACGCGCTGCGCCACATGCAGCGCACCGGCGTGCACTGCGCACTCGTCCGCGATGCGGGAGCCGTCGTCGGCATCCTCTTCCTCGAAGACATCCTCGAGCTGCTGGTCGGCGAAGTCCGAGACGTTCTCCAACGCCCGTGACGAGCCGCGATCCGCAAGGTACATTAGATCGAGGTCAAAACTTCGTAACGAACACAGACAAGGGGGAGAGCGTGAGCGACACCGAGTGCCCGCTGCCGAAGCGGTCGCAGCTGCGCGCGGCGCGCTCCGAGAACGGGGACGACTCCCAGGAGAACCCGATCACCGCGGCAATCCCGGTTGGCGAAGAGACCGTTGCCCCTCCGCCGCCTCCCGCCGCGAAGAAAACGGTGGAGGAACCTCCGGCCTCGGCCTCGTCTTCTGAGACTGAGCCTGACGCCGATGAGGGGGCCCCGGCCTCGTCGTCGAGCAAGCGACGCCGTAACGTCCACCCCGTCGGATACGCGCTGCGTGCCCTCCTCGTGCTGGGGTTGGCGGGCACGACGATCGCCGTGCCCATGACGGGGCGCGTCGGCTCCGACTCCTCGCTGACCGTGCCCGCGCGTGCCTTCGGCGCCTCGGTGGGTGGGCCCAGCTGGGCCGTGTCCTCCGCACTGCCCCAGGCGACCGCCCTGGACGGCACCCTCACCGCGAACTCGCGCGCCAAGGCCCAGGCTCCCGTGTCCATCACCGGCTGCGCGTCGGGCAACGGCGCGGACGGAAACCGCAACGTGCGCGTCGTCGCCGACACGATCTACTGGCCGCTCCCGCAGGGCACCTACACGGTGACCTCGCCCTTCACGATGCGTATTTCGCCCGTCTCCGGTCAGCTCCTCGCCCACGAGGGCATCGACATGGCCGCCCCGCTCGACACCCCCATCACCTCCGTATACGGCGGCGTCGTCGAGGAGGTCGCGGAGAACTCGCGCTCGGGCGCCTACGTGCAGATCAAGCACACGAAATCTGACGGCACCGTCTTCCACTCCGCCTACCTGCACCAGTACATGAACAAAATTAAGGTGAAGGTCGGCGATACCGTTACCGCCGGGCAGGTCATCGGCGCGGTTGGTAACAACGGCTGGTCGACGGGCCCGCACCTGCACTTCGAAATCCACGACTCCTCGGATACCCCCGTGGATCCGGACGCGTGGATGCAGGCAAACAAAGCTGTTTATCTCGGACAGGAGTCTTGCTCATGATGCCCGTCACCCTGCGTCAGGGACCCATCGTTTTCGCCCACCGCGGCGGCAGCGAGGAGGCCCCCGAAAACACGATGAGCGCCTTTGCCTACGCCTACGAGGCCGGGATCCGCCACGTGGAGACCGACGCCCACATCACCGCCGATGGCAAGGTCGTCATCTGCCACGACGAGACCGTGGACCGCTGCTACGACGGTACTGGCGTGATCGCTCAGATGACGTGGCGCGAGCTGTCCAAGCTGCGCCACCGCGACTCCGGGGAGCAGATGCCGCTGCTCGCTCAGGTCCTCGAGGCATTCCCCGACATGTACTTCAACATCGACGCGAAGGAGCCGGGCGTCGAAGGCCCCCTCCTCGAAGTCATCGCCGACCACGGCGCGGCCGACCGAGTGCTCGTGGCCTCCTTCTCCGAGCCTCGCCTGCGTGCTGTGCGCGACATCGCCGCATCGGATCCTTCCCGCGCGGTCGCCACGTCTCTGGGCACCGAGGCCGTCGTGCGCCTCGTGGGTGCCGCGAAGAGCGCCACGAACCCCGCCTGGTGGCACGTGCCCGGCCCGCGTCAGGGTGCCATCGCCGCCCAGGTGCCCATGCACCAGGGCCCCATCCGCGTCGTCGACGAGCGCTTCGTGGCCACCGCCCACACCCTGGGCCTGGCCGTCCACGTGTGGACCATCAACACGGTGGCCGATGTGCTGCGCCTCCTCGAGGTCGGCGTCGACGGCATCATCACCGACCGCCCCGTCTTCCTGCGGGACTTCCTGGACCAGCGAGGCCTGTGGACCCAGCCACCTGCTCCGGGTTCTATTTCGGGCCCCAGGGACTGAGGCTATTGCATGAAAAGGCGGGCGCGCACCGGAATTTTCCTCGTGTAAAGCGAGTATTTCAGGATTGCTCTAGCCGCTAATAAGCCCCATCATCATGGCCCAGATTGCCGCGCGTGGAGGTGCGTCTAGCGCCGGATGGGACGCCATGTGTGCAAGGGCTTTTTCGTTGAGTGGGGCGTGGATTTGTGCGTGCATGTGGTTGGTGACGAAGCAGTCGAAGTGTGGCCCTGTCTGCCACTGTCGACGTCGTATCTGCTCGCCCACGCAGGTCACGACGCTCCACCGCCCGGAGACGCAGTCCTGGGCAAAGTGCGACTCAGCGGGACCATATGTCACGAGATCGTTGAGTACATCCTGAGCGCGCTGTGCATCCAGGGAACGAATCGCAGCGACGAAATCCGCGGGAATGTAAGGAGGCCCGTCGTGGATGGTAGGTCCGGCGTGCAGCAAGGAAGCTAAGGCCAGGATATGGGGGACCTCGAAGAAATCGACCTGGCTGAAGTGTACGCCGTCCACGTCGGAGCGCATGATGACTGAGCGAGGTGCTGTGGGCCAGATCTTCCAGTCGCGTACGATGCCGCGCATGCTGGGGGACACGACGCGGATACAGATGCGGGTGTGGGCTGCGTGCACCGGCTCGAGAATACGTGCGGCTTCGCCGGCTAAGCCGTTGGCACCGGCGAGTCCCTGCGCGACCAAGCCACTGGTGAGAGCGGCGCTTGAAATGCGCCCGGCATTCTCGTCACTGGCAATCATCTCGAGCAGGGCATCGGCCTGCTCGACGGTGACGACGAGCTGATCCGAGGTGTCCGGTTCAGCTGTGTCGGTGCTCACGGTGTCACCTCCAGGGTTTGAGCCATCGTGATGAAATCATCGATGACGGTTGGGAATAGGACACTGGGGCACGTACACGTCGCGGTCCACAGGAAACGCTGCGGAGATTGCTGTGTCGCGGGCGCAGTGCGTGTGATCCACGTGAGCTGGCTGAGGGTCAGAGAGACATTTTCGAGAATGTACACGCCGGTGCGCCAGCGGGCGCCGTGCGGTGCAACCGGCCACGCGAAGTCGTCAATAAGGTGGAATCCAGGCAATGCTTCCTCCACCTGCCTGACGCTGTCCGCGTAGACTTCGTCGTCGCTCGCGTCGGTGTTGAGCGCTCCGCCGGTGACCACGAAGGTCGGAACGTTTCCCTCATCTTTCGTCTTAGCAACGGCGACGAGGCGAACGCTGGGATCATCTGCCAGGGGACCGAGCTGCGCGTATTCCTCCGGGGTGAGGAACCTCCATCCCGAGGCAAGGGTCATAGTGGCGTGTTCGTTCACCAGAATCCCTTGCCTTTTGTGTGTTTCTCGTATGCCTCCTGATCGATATTGCCATCGTCGTCTAAGAGCTCATGGCGCTTGGCGTACTGCCAATCGGCGTGGACCCACCGGGGAAACTTGATGGGCAGAAGGCTAATGAGGAAGAAAGATAGAAATACGAGGATTGAAATGGCGGCAATGCGCGATAAAATCCCCGGTAGTTGAAAGTAATTGATCAATCCTAGGATGCCGCCGAGAAGAAAAATGCATGCAAATGCGGGTGCTCCGATAGCAGCATAATTTCTACTGATTCTTCCTTTGCCGTTCATTCGGCGCCACAGGTTCGCAGCCTTTGAATCTGTGAACATCTCGGCGTACCACACCGCCGCTCCGAAGAATCCCATTCCGATTCCGATAATAGTCAGTGTAATGTTCTCGTTCATGCGATTGTCCATTGTTAATTGAGTGTCGCGTCATTGATTGCGTCACCTGTCATTTCGCCAAAGTAATGGCCGGCCACCCCGCCGATGACGCCGCCGACAATACCGCCAACGACAGCGCCAACGGGGGCGAAAGGACCCGAGACAGTAGCGCCGATGGCGGCACCGCCTTTGGCTCCTAGCCAGGCGCCTGCCCAGGTAGCTCCCCCTGTCACAGTGCCTTTCACGCCCGCTCGTGCTACCTTGCGGCCCTCGCTCCATTCGGGGTGCTGCTGGGTATCGATTTGGTACGTGTCGTAGGCGGTAATGCCGCCGTCGACGACCGCCCCCCGCAACGCCGGCAACCTTTCCGGCCTTTCCCAAGACGGGGGCTATCGTTCGGGTTCCAACGGGTTCCGTTACCTGTGTTCCTGTCGGTATGAACTTCCAGTTCGATAGGTCGCCCGCGGCGAAAAATTCTGCAGGCGGCTGGTAGAGCCCTTTGTTGAACTGAATCGTGGCCGCGGATGCAGTCTGACCGAGAAGATCGGTGGCTCCCATTGTGTAGGGAAGTAAATTGGCATATGGGTGCTCATTGTCCAAAACGAACTGGCTTTTGAGTCCGCTGAAAACCGGTTCAATCCATTGCTCATAGGCGTCTACTTTGAGACTGTCTAGCGCGAGTGAAAACACGTGCTCGGCGCGTTCATAATTCAACCGCTGGACCTCAGCTTGCGCTTGCAGCTCATTAAAACTATGGACAAGGTCATCGTCCGACTCATCGAATAGGGTCACTGTGTCGCCTTCGACGATCAGACCACAGTCTTGGGCTTTCTGCGCGATTCCCTTGTACTCCTCACGTACTGACTTCATCGACCAGGCGAGTTCGGATACAGCGTTCGTGAGTGCTTTCAGATCGTTGGAGATTTCTTCACACACGTCCGATGTGATTTGTAAATCGTGCTGACATGGGTCGACAAGAAGTGCCTCCTGCTGGCCGACAATGGAGGAAGCGCGCACTGTATCTCCGTCTGCGGTATGCAATGCGCCGGAAGCTTGTTCACATTGATCCTTGAACGTGAAGAGATTGTCGACGTTAATCGGGAAAGGCATGGAAAACCATGCTCCGTGTTGGCGTGTATCTTCGTCGGTACTCATCGTGGCCCCCTGGCGCGCAGATATTCTCCTGTTGACTGAAGACTGGCAGCTTCCTGATTATCGGTGGTTGCAAAATTCTCGGATGCTGCGGTCAGTCCGCGAGCGATAGAATAAGAACAAAAAGATGCCTTCTGTATAACACGATTGATTCTCTCGATCTTCGCTGTCAGATCTGCTTCATTACTCCCAGCGCCACTAGGTGCTTCGAGAGTCTCAGAGGCGACTCTCTCGCTCGAGTACTCCAGGATGTTGATGGCACGCGAAACAGCGTCCGCGTCCCACACGATTCCACTAGACAACTATCTCCCCTTACAACGTGGTCAGCAGTAACAGATTAGGATAGCCCTCCGTCACAGTGATCGTCAAGTCCTCATTGAAGAGATTAGGTTCCTCCAGAACCTTGAGATTACAGTAAAAAATGGGGGCGGAGCCGCTTGGCTCCGCCCCTCTCGACACATGTGTCAAGACCGCTGACTCACTCGTCGCCGCTGAAGTCGGCCACGGCCTCGTCCAGGCCCGCGCGGCGGATGCGCACGAGCGACAGGAACACCAGGCCGGCAGCCAGAGCGATGCCCAGGCCTCGAACCAGCCAGGACTCGCCCACGAAGATCATTGCCATGGCAGCCAGGGTCGGCACCAGGAGCGTGAACGCGTAGCCGATGTAGCGACCGAACGACGGCATGGGCACGCCGTCGGACTCGGCGACCGACTTGACCATGAAGTTCGGGCCGTTGCCGATGTACGTGATCGCGCCGCAGAACACGGCGCCGAGCGAAATCGGGATCAGGTAGTACTCGGGCACTCCCGCGACCAGAGTGCCCTCGCCTCCGGAAGCCTTCGCCATCTCGAAGAACGTCATGTACGTCGGGGCGTTATCCAGGATCGAGGACAGGCCGCCCGTGAACACGAAGTACGTCATGCGGGTCAGCGGCAGCGACGGGGCGATCTGCTCCAGGTAGCGCAGCGCCGGCGCCATCGTCGAGAAAATGCCGATGAACAGGGTCGCGACCTCCATGATCGGCGCCCACGTGAAGGCGTTCTCCTCGAAGCGCACCTTCTTATCCGAGAGCTTGTAGGACAGGCCCGCGACCGTGAACATGATGATCTCGCGCCACGGCACGAAGCCGGTCCACGAGTGCACGTGGCCCTCGGCCAGGGCCTCGCCGTCCCAGGACGGAGCGAAAGCGACGGACAGGATGATAATCGCGAAGAACAGCAGGTTGATCTTGCCGTGCAGGCTCAGCGGCTTGACCTCGCGGTCGTCGGCCTCGATGGAGGCAGTGTCCTCGGAGGCGTAGCGCACGCGGTCGATCGAGTAGTACGACAGGAGCAGCAGCACCAGGACGAACAGCCATTCCTTCCACAGCGCGAACGTCCACGCGAACGGCACGCCGTGCAGGTAGCCGAGGAACAGCGGCGGGTCGCCGAGCGGAGTCAGTATGCCGCCACAGTTCGCCACAATGAAGATCGTGAACAGGACCGTGTGCACGCGGTGCTTACGTTCCTTGTTGGTCTCCAGGAGCGGGCGAATCAGCAGCATGGCTGCGCCGGTCGTCCCAATGAACGAGGCCAGGAGGCCGCCGATCGCCAGGAAGATCGTGTTGTTACGCGGGGTCGCCTTGATGTCGCCGGCCAGGTGAATGCCGCCGGAGACCACGAACAGCGCGAAGAGCAGCGCGATGAACTGCACGTACTCCACGCCCGTGGCGATAAGCGGGCCGGTGCCCGCCTTCATGAACATCCAGATCGTCGTCGGCACGCCGAGAGCGAGCGCGACGGACAGCTGGGAGCATTCCTTTTCCCACCAGTGCGCGGTCTTCGGGATGATAGGCAGAACTGCGATGCAGCCAAGCATCGCGATGAAGGGGAGCAGACTCCACCAGGGGTAGGTCATCGGCCAGTCCTTGGTTGACGATAAATACGCTCACTATTTTATGGGGTGGGGGAGCGGGGTGTGGAGTGTTCCAGGAGGTGGGAGTGGCCTCATCGACGAGGCCGGGGCGTGTTCGCTCGCGGGTTTTCGTTGGGTTGGGCGCGGGCCTTGTGAGCGGTGTGGATATGAGTGGCACCCCGAACAGGACTCGAACCTGCGACCTCTTGCACCGGAGGCAAGCGCTCTATCCGCTGAGCTATCGGGGCAGCTCGGTCAGTTTAGCAGGGTTTCATACAACCACGCGGGACGGTGATGTGTGCCATACTAGTGGGCGTTGCTTGTTTGAGAACTCTTCAGGAGGATTCCATGCGCGTTCATATCGGCACCGATCACGCCGGTTTCGAACTCAAGGAAAAGGTTGTCGCGCACCTGCGCGAGGCCGGTCACGATGTCGTCGACCACGGCGCCCACACCTACGATGCGCTCGACGACTACCCGCCGTTCTGCATCGAAGCCGCCCAGGCTGTCGTCGACGAGCCGGGCAGCCTCGGCATCGTCATCGGCGGCTCCGGTAACGGCGAGCAGATGGCCGCCAACTGCGTGGAAGGCGTGCGTGCCGCCCTCGTGTGGTCGGATGCGACCGCTCGTTTGGCCCGTGAGCACAACGACGCGAACGTCGTGGCCGTCGGCGCCCGCCAGCACAGCGAGGAAGAGGCTCTGGCCCTTATCGACGCGTTCCTGGAGACCCCCTTCAGTGGCGATGAGCGTCACCAGCGCCGCATCGACCTGATGAAGGACTACGAGCGCTCTGTGCGCGCCTGATAGTCGTTCGCGTCGGCGCTTGAGTATCCGATGCTGATGCGCGCGACCACTTGGGGCTGATGCGCGAGTGCGTGGCGCTTGCACATGCGTTCCTGGCGCTGCGCAGATCGCATCCGCGCTGATACACACGAAGCGGGGCCGGTGAATGATCACCGGCCCCGTTTTGTGTGCTTGCTGTGCATGCCGTCTTTCTGTTGCCTCCGCTGGCGTTGTTTCGTGCGATGTGTGTCGGGGCTGCGGCCTGACAGTGAAAGAAACATCGCCCCAGCACGCCGCTGTGCTGAGAGTGCGGTAGCTCCCGTGAAAGAAAAACCACCCCAGCAGGTCACTGTGTTGTGTGTTCGATGGCCTTCGTGAAAGAAAAACCACCCCTGCTCGCCGAAATAGGGGCAAAATCAGTGGTTTTAGGCGAGCAGGGGCGATTTATATTTCATGCCGGCAGGCGCAATCCCAAGCAGGGGCGATATTTCTTTCAGAGCATCCCAATCACCATGCGACATGGTGGACATGAACGCCGTGTGAGTGCCAGCGCGAGCTTTCCGTGGCCCAAGCAGGTGGTTGCGATGAAGATGAAGCGCTCCGTGAGCGAAACCGCCGCTGGTGGCGCGACACAAGTCGCCCAGCTTCGATTGCTCAAACCCACAGCGAGAAAAAAGTCGCCCTGCTGCGAGTGCCTGCGCAGAAAGCGTGACAATTTTCGCCCTGCGTGCCGAAAATGGCTCAAAAAGGGCGATTTTTGCGGTACAGGGCGAGTTTTGTACCGGTTCGGACAGACCAGCATATGTGCCGGGTGAGTTTTGTCCCGGTTGGCGCGCGACAAGGTCCACCGGGGTGCCCAGGTTGCTGACCTCCTCGCAACCAAGCGCTGCCATATCTGGCCCAGTGGCAGCGCCCCGCACGAACAACCTGGCCCAGGCCTCGTCCCTTAGCCCTGGCCGGTGAGGGTGAGGTACACGAGGAACAGGTTCAGCGCGACGATGACGGCCGCGATGAGGAAACCGGTGACGCGCAGGGGACGATTGTTGGCGTAGTCGCCCATGACATCGCGGTTGGCGGTCAGGCGCATGAGCGGGATGATCGCGAAGGGGATGCCGAATGACAGGGCGACCTGCGAGACGACGAGCGCCCACGTGGGCTCGGCGCCCGCGCCCAGAATGATGAGCGCCGGGATCAGCGAGATGAGGCGGCGCACCAGGATCGGCACGCGAACGTGGAGAAGGCCGTTCATGATCTCGGAGCCCGCGTAGGCGCCCACCGACGTCGAGGCCAGGCCCGAGGCGAGTAGACCCACCGCAAACACCGTGCCAACGACCGGTCCGAGCGTGGAGGAGATTGCCGCGTGCGCCCCCTCGATCGTGTCAGTGCCGCTCTGACCGGCCAGAGCCGCGGCCGCCAGCAGCAGCAGACCGATGTTGACCAGGCCCGCGATGCTCAGCGCCCAGTAGATGTCGATGCGCGTGGCGCGCAGCAGGCGCGTGAGGTGTCCGGAGGAGTGGTGGGCGTCGCCGGTGGACGGGCCGAGCTCGTCGGCCTCGTGGTCGTTGACCAGCGAGGAGTGCAGATAGACTGCGTGTGGCATGACGGTTGCGCCCAGCATGGACGCGGCCACGAGGACCGAGTCGGTGCCCTGGAAGCGGGGGAGGAGGCCGCCGAGGATCCCCGACGGGCTGGGAGGCGCGACGAAGAGGCCCGCTAGGAAGCCCAGCGTGATGATGATGAGTAGGCCGACGATGATCGTCTCGAACTGGCGCTGTTTGCCTTCGCCTTGGACGACGAGAAGCGCCATGGACACGGCGCCGATGATGACGCCGCCCCACAGGAGTGGGACCTCGAACAGGAGGTGGAGGGCGAGCGCACCGCCGATGACTTCGGCCAGGTCGGTTGCGGCCGCAACGATCTCCGCTTGGATCCAAAAGGCGATGCGGGCGGGCTTAGACATGCGGTCGCCGAGCAGGGCGGGCAGGGACTGGCCGGTGACGAGGCCGAGCTTGGCGGAGAGGTACTGGATGACCATCGCGAAGATGTTTGAGGCCACGAGAACCCACACGAGCAGGTACCCGTAGCGCGCGCCCGCCGTGATGTTGGCGGCGACGTTTCCGGGGTCGACGTAGGCGACGGCCGCGACGAAGGCGGGGCCGAGGAGGGGGATGAGCTTGTGGCGATGCTCGGTGTCCGTGGCGCTCACGGGAATCCTCACTATAGGTAGAAAAATATTCGGCTACCCGAAATATTACTCGCCTCGCGTCCCTCACGGCGGGACGAAAGCCACCCAGGCGCGCCTCGTGTGTCCAGGTTTTCATTCACGGACCCGGGGAGAGTTCGCGGATGGGAGCAAAAACCCCGTAGTCTAAAGGGGTGACTCCTGAAGAACTTGCTACTCTCATCCGCGCGACCCTGCTGGACGCTGCTGCCGCCGGTCGCATTTCGATCGACCCTTCGCTGGTCCCCGACCCCGTGACCGTGGAGCGCCCGCGCGTGCGCGAGCATGGCGACTGGGCGACCAACGTCGCGATGCAGCTCGGTAAGAAGGCTGGCATGGCACCGCGCGAGTTCGCGCAGATCCTCGCCGACGACCTGGCCGCTGCCGACGGTATCGACTCCGTCGAGGTCGCTGGCCCTGGCTTCATCAACATCCGCCTGGGTGCGGGTGCGGCTGGCGAGCTGGCTCGTACCATCGTCGAGGCCGGCGCTGCGTACGGCCGCAACGAGACCCTCGCGGGCCGCTCGATCAACCTCGAGTACGTGTCCGCGAACCCGACCGGCCCCGTCCACCTGGGTGGCGCCCGCTGGGCCGCCGTCGGCGACTCGCTCGCCCGCCTGATGGCCGCCTCGGGTGCCGCTGTGACCCGCGAGTACTACTTCAACGACCACGGCTCGCAGATCGACCGCTTCTCGCACTCCCTCTACGCCCGCGCCATGGGCCGCGAGGTCCCCGAGGACGGATACGGCGGCCAGTACATCGCCGACATCGCCGACCAGGTCCGCGCCGACGCGCGCGCGGCCGGCGAGCCCGACCCGATCACCCTGCCTGAAGAAGAGGCCATCGAGGTCTTCCGCGCTCGCGGCGTCGAGCTGATGTTCGCGGAGATCAAGGAGCGCCTGCACACCTTCCGGGCAGACTTCGACGTGTTCTTCCACGAGGAGTCCCTGCATACCTCCGGCGCGGTTGCCGCGGCGATCGAGCGCCTGCGTGAGCGCGGCGAGATCTTCGACGAGGGTGGCGCGGTGTGGCTGCGCACGACCACCTACGGTGACGACAAGGACCGCGTCCTCATCAAGTCGGACGGCCAGGCCGCGTACTTCGCGGGCGACGTCGCCTACTACCTGAACAAGCGCGAGCGTGGTGCGGATGCCGCCATCTACCTGCTGGGCGCCGACCACCACGGCTACATCGGCCGCATGATGGCGATGTGCGCCGCGTTCGGTGACAAGCCGGGCGAGAACCTGCAGATCCTCATCGGTCAGCTCGTCAACCTGGTGAAGGACGGCGAGCCCGTGCGCATGTCCAAGCGCGCCGGCACGATCGTCACCCTCGATGACCTCGTCGATGCCGTGGGCGTGGATGCTGCGCGTTACGCCCTCGTGCGCGTGTCGATGGATACCCAGGTCGATATCGACCTGGATCTGCTCTCGCAGCACTCCAACGACAACCCGGTCTACTACGTGCAGTACGCGCACGTGCGCACCTGCAACGTGGCTCGTAACGCCGCCGAGCATGGCGTCACTCGCGACGCTGGCTTCGACCCGGCCGCCCTCGACTCCGAGGCCGATGAGGCCCTGCTGGCCGCCCTCGCCCAGTTCCCCGCGCAGGTTGCGCAGGCGACCGAGCTGCGCGAGCCGCACCGCATCGCCCGCTACCTCGAGTCCCTGGCTGCGACCTACCACGCCTGGTATGGCCAGTGCCGCGTGACGCCTCGCGGCGACGATCCGGTCGAGCCTGGCCACATCGCCCGCCTCTGGCTCAACGACGCGGTCACCCAGGTGCTGCGCACCGGCCTCGGCCTCCTCGGTGTGAGCGCCCCCGAGAGGATGTGAGCCGGTGAGCGAGACGGCAAGCGTCGGCACCCTCACCTGCCCGACCCCCGATGAGCGCCCCGACCTGTGGCCGTGGAGTGCTTCTCGGGAGGGCGGCGTGCTGCGCGTGGGAGGCGTCGACCTGACCAGCGTCGCCGCCGACTTCGGCACACCCACCTTCGTGCTTGACGTCGAGGCCATGCGCGGCCGTGCCCGCGTGTGGGCCTCGGCGATGGCCGAGGAGTTCTGGGACGGCTACGGCATGAGTGGCGGCGACGCCTTCTACGCCGGCAAGGCATTCCTGAGCGCCGACGTCGCGCGCCTCGTTGCGGCCGAGGGCCTGGGTATCGACACCGCCTCGCTCGGCGAGCTGAGCCTCGCCTTGCGCGCCGGGGTGGACCCCGACCGCATCGGCCTGCACGGTAACAACAAGTCGGATGCGGAGATCCGCCTCGCCCTCGAGGCCGGTATTCACCGCATCTTCATCGACTCGATGGACGAGGTCCACCAGATAGAGCGTATCGCGGCTGACCTCGGCGTCGTCGCGCCCGTCATGGTGCGCCTGAAGTCCGGCATCCACGCGGGCGGCAACGAGTACATCGCGACCGCCCACGAGGACCAGAAGTTCGGCCTCTCCTTGGCCACCGGCCAGGCGTACGAGGCCGTGGCCGCAATCAAGGATGCGGCGCACTTGGACTTCCGGGGCCTGCACAGCCACATCGGCTCCCAGATCTTTGGGACCGAGGCCTTTGCCGAGGCCGCGCGCATCGTCATCGACTTCGCGGCACTCCTCAAGGCCGAGCTGGATCTCGACGTTCCCGCGATCGACCTGGGCGGCGGAGTGGGCATCGCCTACACGGGCCAGGATCCGATCCCGACCTCCCCGGTCGAGGTCGCCCGAGCGCTGGCCACCGTGGTGCGCGAGCGCTGCGCCCACCACGGCCTGCCGATCCCGCACGTGTCCGTCGAGCCGGGCCGCTCGATCGCCGGCCCGTCGATGGTCATGCTCTACCGTGTCGGCGTCGTCAAGGATATTTCCCTGGAAGACGGGGGAGTGCGCCGCTACGTGGCGATCGATGGCGGCATGTCGGATAACATCCGCCCGGTCCTCTACGACGCGGCCTACACGGCGACGCTCGCGAATCGTGACCCCGCCGATGCATCTGAACTGGCGCGCTGCCGCATCGTCGGCAAGCACTGCGAGAGCGGCGACATCATCATCCGCGACATCGACCTGCCGGCCGACATCGCGGGCGGCGATCTCCTTGCCGTTCCCGCCGTTGGCGCGTACGGCTACTCGATGGCCTCGAACTACAACATGCTGACGAAGCCGGGCGTGCTCGCCGTCGAGGACGGATCCGCCCGCTGGTTCATCCGTCCGCAGACGGTCGACCATCTGCTGGCCCTCGACGCCGGCCTGGAGTAAACGCCGGCCTGGAGTAAACAGAGCGACGAGACGGGGAGCGCCTGATGGTGCTCCCCGTTTTGTGTGCGCTCCCCGTTGCCTGCCCTATCCCCAGGGGAGTCTTTCCCCCACAAATCCGCATGCAATTCCCCCATGAGTATTTCATGATTTGAAATCTGATCGTTGGTATTCTGCGGTTTTCGCGGGGTAGTGAAAATAGGGGTTGGGGGAATTGCATGCGAAATTGGGGGAGGGTCCGCAAGGTGAGGAGTCCGGCTTAGGTAAGCCTAGGTTTTGTTGTTACTGACAAACTCTAGGATGATGGGTGCAGCTGTGAATGCAGTCGAAATCCTGACAGTGACAATCGAAAGTCGAGGAACCATGCGCCGCACTGCCGCACGCATCGGCGTCGTCGCTGCTCTCGCCCTGTCCATGGGCGTGGCCGCGGTGAACGCACCCTCCGCCCGAGCCGAGGAGCCCGGACTCGTCTCCGCCGTCCGCGCTAACAACGACGAGATGAACTACGCGATCAACCTCGCGGGCACGAACCCCGAGGACCTCCAGCGGGCACTCGCTCTCGTCCCCGGAGCCGGTGGCGCCGCCCTGGCCTCGTACCCGGAGATCGGGACCTTCTTCGCGCAGAGCGCCACGCCCTCGTTCGCGCCCGACCTGGCCGCCGCCCTGCGAGCGGCCGGCATCTCCATCCACTCGATCGGTCCGACGCGCGTGGCCCCCGTCCTCTACTACGAGCGCGTCGATCTGCCCACCGACAAGAAGGACGAGGCCCCGCAGTCCGGCGCGGCAGGCGGCCTGAACTCTATGCGCGACGAGGCCGCGAGCGCAGCTCCCACTGAAGCGAACGAGGAGATCTTCAACTGGGGCGCCGTCGCCATGCATGCGCGCGAGGCCGAGGCCGTCAATGTCAAGCGCGCCCCCGTGACGGTTGCGGTCGTGGACTCCGGCGTCGAGGACACGCACCCCGACCTGGAGGGGCGCGTCGATACGTCGCGTTCCGTGAAGTGCTCGGTGAATGGCGTTGCGACGCAGGACTTTTACGGGTGGCGTGACGAGTTCTACCACGGCACGCACGTTGCCGGCATTATCGCCGCCAACCACAACGATATTGGCATCGACGGCATCGCCCCCGAAGCGACCATCGTTGCCATCCAGGCGACCAACGACAATCGCCTCATCTACCCCGAGTACGTGACGTGTGCGTTCATGTGGGCGGCGAGCCACGGGGTGGACGTCGTGAATAACTCCTACTCGATGGATCCGTGGGTCTACTGGAGCCCGACCGACCCTGAGCAGGCTGCGGGCCTCGAGGCGGCCACGCGGTCGATTAAGTACGCGCAGGACAAGGGCCTGGCGGTCATCGCGGCGGCCGGTAACGAGGGCGTCGATATTGACAATCCGTGGATCGACAACGGATCGCCGACCGATGTTCCCACGCCGACGAAGAATCGCGCGGTGGAGGGCAGTATCCGCGTTCCCTCCATGCTCGACGGCGTCGCTCAGGTCAGCGCGGTCGGTCAGGCGTACAACGTGAAGCCGGGCCTGTCTCTGGGCCGCGCCGAGTTCTCCAACTACGGTCACACGATTGATTTTGCCGCGCCGGGCGACCAGATCTACTCCACGGCCCCGCTGCTCTTCTACCGCAGCGGATACGCCGTCGCCGACGGCACGTCCATGGCGACCCCGCACGTGTCGGGCATCGCGGCCCTCATCAAGTCGGTGCACCCGGAGCTCACGGGCGCCCAGGTCATCCACCTGATGGAGCGGCAGGCGGTGGCCAACTACGGACGCCTCAATGAGCCGATCGACGGCAGGGAGTACCGAGGCTACGGCTTCCTCGACGCGCTCGACGCGGTCGGCGAGGCCAAGGCTGGCACGTGGGTCAAGGCTTCGATCGGCTGGTGGTACCGATACGAGGACGGAACCTACCCGGCCTCGCAAGCGGCTGAGATCGGCGGGGCGACCTACCGTTTTGACGCGCGTGGCTACATGGTGACCGGATGGGTGCTCGACGGCGGCCGGTGGTTCTACCACGAGGCATCGGGGGCCCAGGCGGTGGGCTGGGCCAATGTGGACGGCGCTTGGTACTACCTGAAACCCCCCACGGGCATGATGGTCACGGGCTGGGTCAGCTGGGGCAACGACTGGTACTACCTCACTCCCTCCGGTGCGATGGCCACGGGCTGGGTGCAGGTTGGGGGCGCCTGGTATTACCTGACCGCCTCGGGTTCGATGGCCACCGGCTGGCTGAGTGACGGCGGCTCCTGGTACTACCTGGACGCATCCGGAGCGATGGTCACCGGCCCACTGAATGACGGCGGCTCCTGGTACTACCTGGACGCATCCGGAGCGATGGTCACCGGCTGGGTGAACGACGGCGGCTCCTGGTACTACCTGGACGCGTCCGGCGCGATGGTCACCGGCTGGCTGAACGACGGTGGGTCCTGGTACTACCTGGACGCGTCCGGTGCGATGGTCACCGGCACTCGGCAGGTGGATGGTGTGACCTACACCTTCGGCCCGGACGGTCGTATGCAGTAATCGACCGTTCCCACGTGTCAAGGTGGGGCCGCGCGTCTGAGGGTGTGTGGCCCCGCCTTACTGTCATGATGGCGAATGTCAGCGGGCAGGAGAGTGATTACTTGAAATTCTTGCCTCTGGCCAGGTGTTGACCAATTTAAGCGACGCTAAATTGTGGCGAGTGACAAACTAAAGCATGATAGTTCTGATGGGTACATTGTCGTACTCGCCAGACCCACAACTGAAAGTCGAGGAACCATGCGCCGCAATGTTGCACGCATCGGGCTCGTCGCCGCCCTCGCCCTGTCCATGGGCGTGGCCACAGCGACCGCCCCACCCACCCGGGCCGACGATCATACCGGCCTCATCGCGCCCGCCCGCGCCAGTGCCGGCCTGATGAACTACGCCATCAACCTCAGCCCGCAGGCTAGCGCCGAGGACCTCGCGCGCGCGACCTCGCTCGTCGCATCCGCCGGGGGCGTCACGCTGGCCTCCTACCCGGAGCTGGGGACGTTCTTTGCTCAGAGCGAGTCGGCCTCGTTCGCCCCGGACCTGGCCGAGGCCCTGGCGAAGGCTGGAATTTCCGTGCACTCGGTCGGCCCGACGCGCGTGGCCGCCGTGCCCGAGGGGGAGCGCCAGGCCGCCCCCGACCCGCAGCCGGCCCCGCAGCCCGGGGAGGCGAGCCCAGCTCAGTCCGGAGCCCAGTCGGGCACACAGTCCGGAGCACAGTCGGGTGGCCCGTCCTCCCTGCGTGGACAGAGTGTGACCGAGGCCGATAAGCCCGAGGAGGTCGTCAACTGGGGTGCCCAGGCGATGAGCGCCACCGATGCGGCGGCCGTACCGATCGCGCACGCGCCCGTCACCGTCGGCGTCATCGACACCGGCATCGATGACACGCACCCCGATCTCGTGGGTCGTGTCGACACCTCCCGTTCGGTCTCCTGCGGGCACAACGGCATTCCCTCTCAGGCCTACGGGTCCTGGCGTGATGACTACTTCCACGGCACGCACGTCGCGGGTATCATCGCTGCCAACCACAACGGCATCGGCATCGACGGCATCGCGCCGACCGCGACCCTCGTTTCCATCAAGGCATCCAATGGCGAGCAGCTCATGTACCCCGAGTACGTGACCTGCGGCTTCATGTGGGCCGCCAGCCACGGCGTTGACATCGTCAACAACTCCTACTCGATGGACCCGTGGGTCTACTGGAGCCCGAGCGACCCCGAGCAGGCCGCCGGCCTCGAGGCCGCGACCCGCGCCATCGCCTACGCGCAGGGCAAGGGGCTGGCCGTCATTGCCTCGGCGGGCAACGACGGCATGGACAACGACAACGTGACGACCGACAGTGGATCGCCGACCGACCTCGACACCCCGATCAAGGACCGCCCCGTGAAGAACGGCGTCAAGGTCCCCGCCATGGTCGAGGGCGTCAGCCAGGTCAGCGCCGCTACGCGCACCAACGTCGAGACCAAGCCCGAATGGGCGAACCTCAAGCGCGCGGACTTCTCCAACTACGGCAAGAGCGTCGACTTCACTGCTCCGGGGCAGGACATCTACTCGACCGTGCCCGCGGCGATCTTCTCCTCCGGCTACGCCAAGACCAGCGGCACCTCCATGGCCACGCCCCACATCACGGGCATCGCCGCGCTCATTAAGTCGATCCACCCGGGCTTCCAGGGCAAGCAGATCACCGACCTTATGCGCAAGCAGGCCGCCATGGAATACACGCGCCTGGAAGCGCCCGAGGACGGTAAGGAGTTCCGCGGCTACGGCTTCATCAACGCGCTGACCACCATGCGCCGCGACCAGCCCCAGCCGACCGTCCAGACCCTGCAGTACCGGGTCGGCAAGGGTGAATGGAAGGATGTGCACGGAGCGACCCTGCCGGCCGGCCCCGTCACCTTCTACGCCGAGGCCATCGCCCCGATCAGTCACCTGCACATGGACGTCGCGGGCCTGGCCGCTGTCGACCGCGACGGCTCGGGCAAGTACTTCGACACGGCACTGGGCGTCTCGATTGAAAACGTGGACCTCAGCGCCCTGCTGCCCGAGGGCACGGACTCGGTGACCGCCCGCGTCCAGGTCAGCGCCACCGGCATCAACTTCGATCGCCAGGCCGACGACGACACGGGCCGCGAGGCCGTCTTCACCGTCTCGCGCGACCCCAACGCCGCGGTGACCCCCGCGCCCGATGCCGACGCGCCCGCGCCGGCTGGCCCCGCCACGGCCGGCATCACCGCTCCCGCGCGCAGCAACGACCAACTGCCCGCCAACTACGCGGTCAACCTGCCCAAGGGCACGGATAACGCCACCTTCCAGCGTGCGGCGGCCCAGGCCTCGTTCCACGGTGGCCTGTTGCTGGCGCAGTACCCGGCCTTCGGCACGTTCTTCGTGCAGTCCGCGTCGCCTACCTTCTCGCCCGACCTGGGCGCGGCGCTCGTGAAGGAGGGGATCAGCTACGACTCGATCGGCCCGACCCGCCAGGCGCCCGTCGGCGGTAACGAGGCCATGGTCCCCATCTCCTACGAGACGCGAGTCGCGGCGGACGCGGCGATTGCGGCCGCACCCCGCTCCCAGGGAGCGCAGGGTGACCAGGACGCTGCCCTCACCCCGGACCCGCAGACCGGTAACGGATGGCACCTCCAGGCCCTGCGCGCCCTCGAGGCGCAGGGCGTGGACGTCATGCGTGCGCCCGTCACGGTGGGCATCATGGACCAGTCCGTCGATGACACCGTGCCGGACCTGGTCGGACAGGTCGACCACGACAAGTCCGTGTCCTGCTCGTTCAACGGCATCCCGAACCGCGACCCCGCCGCCTGGCGCTGGGATGACGCGACCCACGGCACGCACGTGGCCGGCTCGATCGCCGCGAAGCACGACGGCGTGGGCGTGGACGGTGTGAACCCGACCCTGCGTATCGCCGCGATCAACGTGGCTTCGCGCAACGGCGGATTCTTCTACCCCGAGTACATCGTGTGCGGCTTCGTGTGGGCCGCCGAGCACGGCATCTCGGTGACCAACGGTTCGTACTACGTGGATCCGTGGAAGTACTGGCTCCCCAACGACCCCGAGCAGGCCGCGGGCCAGGAGGCCGTGCAGCGCGCGGTCGACTACGCGACCTCGAAGGACGTCATCAACGTGGTGGCCGCCGGTAACTTCTCGACCGACCTGGACAACCTGCCCACGACTGACGACTCGGCTCCCGGTGACACCTGGGGTGCGCACGAGCGCGACGTGACGGGCGCCGTCTACATGCCGCCGAAGCTGCGCGGTACGCTCTCGGTGTCCGCGCTGCAGCTGCCCGAGGGCGCCGACCCCGCAACCGGCGTGCTCGAGCCGGCCTCCTGGTCGAACTGGGGCGCGACGAGCGTCGACTTCGCCGCCCCCGGCGCGAAGATCTACGCGCCGCTGACGAGCTGGTACGGCAAGGCCTACGGCAACCTGTACGGCACGTCGCAGGCCTCGCCCCTGGCGGCCGCCGTCATGGCGACGCTGCGCCAGGTCCACCCGGAGATGAACGCCGAGCAGATCATCGCCCTGGCGAAGAAGCAGGCGGGGGATCCATCGAACTGGGATCGCCTCAAGCCCGTCGAGGGCCGCGAGTACCGGGGCGCGGGCCTGCCCAACGCCCTGGACGCGGTTCTCAAGGATCAGGCGAAGCCCGTCATCGGCAGCGTTGAATACTCCACCGATGGCACTACGTGGCAGCCGCTGGCGGGGGAGAGCGTCGCCGGGCGCGTCTCCATCCGCGTGACCGTCACCGGTCCGGTGACATCCGCGCGTCTCCTCGTCGGTGAGCGCGAGGTCGCGACCGGCGTGGGCAACGGCGCCTTCGAGGGCAACTCGGTGACGCTGCAGGCCGACGGTGTGGACGTGTCCCACCCGAACGGAACGGGACGCTTCGCGGGCGCCGCGACGGTCACGGTCGAGGCCATGGGCCGCAACAACGACGCCCGGGCCGACGACGACGCGACGCTCCAGGTTCCCTTCACGGTCAGCCCTGACCAGGTCGGCCCGGACGAGGCCCGCTCGGGCCGCTGGGTGTCCGGCGCGTTCGGCTGGTGGTGGCGCTACGAGGACGGCACCTACCCGACCTCGACGCAGCTGCGCATCGACGGGGCGATCTACCGCTTCGACTCCCGCGGTTACATGGTGACCGGCTGGGTCAGCGAGGGCGGCCACTGGTTCTACTACGGACCCTCCGGCGGCCAGGCCGCAGGCTGGGTGCAGGTGCGTGGAACCTGGTACTACCTGGATCCCATCAGCGGCGAGATGGCCAGCGGATGGACCAAGGTGCGCGACACCTGGTACTACCTGGGCTCCTCGGGCGCGATGCGCACCGGCTGGATGCGCGACGGCTCCACCTGGTACTACCTGGCTGATTCTGGTGCGATGGCCACGGGCTGGGCGCGCATCGGTTCCTCCTGGTACCACTTCGCCACCTCCGGCGCGATGAGCACCGGCTGGGTGAAGGACGGCGGCTCCTGGTTCTACCTGTCTTCCTCCGGGGCGATGGTGACCGGGGCACGCTGGATCGACGGCACGCGCTACGTGTTCGACGACGAGGGACGCCTCCAGGAGTAGGCATCACGAGGCCGGGGTTCCTTCCCGGTTGAGATGGTGAGGGGCCGCGCACGATGTCTCGTGCGCGGCCCCTCGCACGTGTTGCGCCTGTGCGAGGAGAGATGTCGTGGGGGCCTTCCCTCTGGCGTCTATTTCGTACTACACTAGCGTGTATACGAAACTATGGAGGTGATCGCGTGCGAGTCCGGGTTCATCCTCGTGTCCATCAACGTCATAGTGATGTTGAGGATGATGATGTTATCGCTGCCTTCGAGGGCACGTTGCGTTCGCGTGCGCGCGATACGCATCCGATCCAGTGGGTCGGGGTTGGCCTCGACCGCAAGGGGCGACTTCTGGAATATATTGCGGTCGAGGATGAGCCCGATGGATGGCTCATTTTCCATGCGATGCTGGTAACGCGAGCGGTGCTCGCAGAGGTTGGTTTAAGGAGGTAATGATGGCGACGTATAAGTCAGCTGACGGCGCGACATTCACCGATGAGGATCTGGAGCGTTGGGGGAACGAAGCCGAGACCGGTGTTCCTTACGACGGGAAGCATCTCGGATCGTCAGTGGCCGGACGTCCGATTAGTGTCGGTGTTGGTGCTAAGCCGTTCACCCTCCGTCTTGATCGTTCTCGCCGTGCCAAGCTCGCTGAGGTGGCTCAGGAGCGCGGTACGACGCCGTCGCAGCTCGTGCGCGATTTGATCGACGCCCTTTAAGAGAGGCGTGTGGCCGTTCAGTTGGCCTCGTTGCTCCTGTGATGTGTTCGTGCGAGGTCTTGTGTGCGGTGGTTTCGTAGTCTTGTTTTCCTCCAAGGTGTCATATGCGTGATCGTCTTCTTCGCGGAGAACCCGTCAGTGATGAGCAGATTCAGGCGTGGGCTGATGAAGCTGAGCGCGGCTACGACCTGACGAAGCTGGTGCCCCCGCTCAGCGACGTGAAGCCCGCCTTCTCGGGCGTTGTGCCCAAGCGTGCGGCGATGAGCTCCTTGTCCTCATCGGAGGCGAGGGCGCGGACCCACGAGGCGTAGGTGGCCTCGTCGGCGTGGACCTCCTGCGTGAGCGGGTTGCGCCGCTTGGAGACGATCGTGCGCACGTGCGCGGCGAACACCCACACGTTCGCCACCAGGGCGGCCGCCGAGAGGATGAACATCGCCCAGGGGTTGTGAGCGCTGCGGTGGGCGAACATCGAATCGTGCATGAAGTGCGGGAACGTGAGCACGACTCCCGACCACAGCGTGAGCGTGTACGCGCGGTACTGGATCCACGCGCCTCGCCCAACCTTCATGAGCGCAGGGATCGTGCACGAGGCCAGCAGCGCCACGCCCGAGTACCACGCGCGGTCCGCCAGGCAGTTGTACACGTAGGCGAGGTTCCACAGGTCGTAGGCGATGATCCATCCGATCGTCAGGTCGCCCCAGATGAGGGCGCGCTCCTTGCCCTTGGATACGAAGATCCCGACCCACCCGGAGATCGCGAGCAGGTTCAGGATGCCCGCGACGCCGTTCATGATGTTCCACGGCCCGCCCCACGTGACCATCCCCTGCGAGGGATCCACCCCGTGAATCCCGTAGCACTGGAAGTCGCGCACCACGGCCTCGGCGATGTTCACCGCCAGGATGGCGGGCGGGATGATGAGGTACCAGCGGTTGTAGCGCAGCCTGGGGAAGACCTGCAGGGCGACGAGGCACAGGGACCCCGCCAGCGCCGAGTACTGTTTCACGATTGGGAACCAGCCCGCCGAGGCTGTCCCCGCCGTCGAGTGCGGCCACCAGAAGATGGTCAGCGCGATGGGCACGACCACGAAGAGCGCGAGGACCACCCACATGTTGCGCTGGGCCAGCCACGCCCCGCCCGCGAGGAGCACGATGACGAGGAGGAGCATCGCGTAGTCCCACCACTGGCCGACCTCGAAGAAGAAGAGCGTCGGGTAGTCCGGGGGAGTGACGGTGCCCATCAGCGCTGCTCCTTCCCCCAATTGGGCAGGTAGGTGCGCTCCATCTTCTGGCGGATCTGCTCCTCCCAGGAGAAGGTGGGTTCGGTCCAGCCCTCGAAGTAGGAGGCGTCGACCTCGTTCGCCCACGGGCTGTCCGCGCCCGTCGGTGGCCAGGAGGGGTCGTCGGTGACGGGTGGGCGGATCTCGGCGACGGCAGGGGCGGACCGTCCGTAGCGGAACCACTGGGTGAAGGTCTCCTCGAACAGGGGAGTGCCGTCGTAGCGCCCCGCGGGCGTGCCCGAGTTGAAGAAGCGTCCGCCCAGCATGCCGCGCATGAAGCGGCCCGTCAGGTGCTGCTTCTTCTTGAACTCGAGGACGCGCTTGACGTAGAGGTTTTGCAGGTGGGTCATGCACCCGCCGATGAACTCGATGTTCACCCAGTTCAGGGCCTTCATGGCGGGGGAGGCGGGCTCGTAGCCGATGCGCCAGTGGTTGATCAGGCGCGTGCGCCCGCCCGACAGGGGCACCATGTAGAAGCACCAGGCGGCCGCGAAGTTCGTCATCCCGGGGAAGCGGAACGCGTAGGAGCCGGGCGCCTTGGGCGGGTTCTTCGTGTCGACCCACTGGACCATGTACTTGCCGGGTACGATGTCCGCCCATTCCATCGACATGCCGTGGAAGTCGAAGGCCGCGATGTCGCCGGGCACCATCGAGTCGGGCTGCTGGAACTCCTCCTGGATCTCGTAGGAGTTGAAGAAGGGCAGGCGCGCGAAGACGCGCTCGAGGAACTCCGAGGAGAAGGATCCGGACTTTTCTGCGCCGATCTGCTTGAAGAGTCGCCACACCGCGTAGGCGGGCGCGTCGATTGTGATCGCGTATGTTGAGGAGTAGCCGTTGTCGTAGTTGGCGTCGATGAGGTCGTCGCCCGGGTAGTGCCAGGCCTGCTCCTCGGGCGTGGCCTTGCCGCTGAGCTGGCTGAAGGCGTACATACCTCCCAGGAGCGCGGCGGTTCCGGTCAGGCCAGCGGCACAGAGGGTACGACGGGGTAGACGGTGGCGTGTCATGGGTCCTCCTCCTTGAGGAATTGACGAGGGGCGCCCGCGCTGGCGCTGGCCCGTGGGGAGCCCCGGAACGATGGGGATTCGACGGTGAACCCCGCACACTAGGTTAGTGTTTCGGATTATGATAGCCGACAACTATTAGCCCGGTTGTGCGTTCGAAGGAGAATGCCGTGGACTCGCTTTTCCTGTGGGAGCTTGGGACTCCCAAGGTCTATCTCATCTGGCTGCTGGTGCTCGCCGCCCAGATCGCCGTCGCGGAAATCAATAGGCGGTGGAACTGGACGATCTTCGCCGTGTGGACCGTGGGTGGCATCGCGCTCATGCCCTACGCGTGGATCCATGGGACGCCCATGGTGGGGTGGTTCCCGTTCGGCAAGTACGCGATCATGATCCTGACCGCCACCATGACGGGCACGGTCCTGGTCTACGCGAAGCGCAACCCAGTCAAGGCGCACAAGTACGCGATCTGGCTGGGCGTGGCCCTGTGGATCGGCCTGGCCGTCAACATCATGGAGGCGAACATCCGCGACCTGACGATCTACTTCAACGCGGATGCGTACTACGCGTGCGGCGCCGACTGGCAGTGCCTGAAGGGCGTCAACGACGCGCACACGATTGACATGATCGCGGGCCTGCCCGAGGCCAGGGGAGTGAGCGCCGAGCTGCACTCCCAGCAGTGGTACCAGGAGGTTGCCGCCAACCTGTCCGCCCGCCACGTCGGCATCGACCCGGAGACGGGCTTCCGCACGATTGGCGGGTATTGGAACCTGCTGTCCGCTGCGGCCGGCCTGCTCAACATCATGACGATCACGGGCCTGGGCAAGATCATCGTCACCTCGCCCGGGAAGCGCTCCGTGCGCGGCCTCATCTGGGTGGACATGGTGTGGCCGTGGGTGATCGCCTACGACCTGTGGAATCACGCGTTCTTGTACAACTCGCTGGCCGACTACACGTGGTACTGCACGCTCGCCCTGCTGCTCGCCTGCACGATCCCGGCGTTCACGTGGGCGAAGGGGCAGTGGATCTGGTTCCGCTGCTTCACGCTGGTCTTCTGGATCTCCATGAACACCCTCCTGCCCGAGGTCTTGGTCCCTCCCTCGGACATCTTCAACTTCGCGACCATGGACCCGCGCGCGAACATCGCGTGTGCGGCCGCCGCGCTCGCGGCCAATGTCGCGCTGTTCGCCTACTGGCTGTACAAGATCGTGGTGTACAAGAGGAACCCGATCACGGGCGTCCTGTACTGTGAGCTGTCCGAGTTCCGCACCATCGTGCGCGAGCACTGCGATGACAAGGACAAGTACTTCCTCGTCGACCGCATCCCCGAGACGCCCGCGGAGCTCGGCTTCGAGCCCGACTCACCCACGGCGCCCGCTGACGGCTACCGCGCCTGGATGCCCTGGTGGAGGGGAGAGGACCGGCGGCACCCGTCGAAGAGGGATGCGGGTTCGCGCTCGTAGGTGGTCTTCTGCCCAACATTGACGAGGCCTCCCCGGGTTGACCTGGGAGGCCTCGTTGTTGTGGGTGCCAGTTCGGCGCTGAGCTTTCCCGCCAAAAGCTCTCGGAGCGCCGCGTCTTGATGCGCCGTATGGCGCGCGGTGCTTTCTCACCTCGCGTTCGATCTGCGACTCGGGTAACGCTAAGACCCCGTCTTAATGCACCTTATGGCGCTCGGTGCTTTCTAACGCGCCGCAATGTCCCTCATGAAGAAGGTCCCGCTGTCTTAATGCACCGTTTGGCGGCTCTTCATAATTGAGGGTGTGGGGGTGGTATGCGGGGTTGGGCGTGTCGTGGCCGGGTAGAGGTCGAGGTCTTCCGATGATGGGGGTTGCG
>NZ_PKKM01000017.1 GCF_002847525.1 Schaalia odontolytica
TTCGAGTCAGAAGTAGAGAGCTTTCTCGAAGGATCACACGGTGACCGCACCCATATCAAACAGGCCGACCACCACACGGTTACACCACTATGCGGGACGCTACTGAAGAATATTTCACGGCACCCCACAACACCTCACGCAGGGGCGGTTTTTCTTTCACCCCAGCTCCATCCCGACCCACAGGCGGGACACAACTCACCCTGCTCGGCTCTATCAGCGCACACGCGCGAAACAGTTCGCCCAGCGTCCTCTATTTCTGCTGCGGTGTGCGAAAAAGTTCGCCCTGCAAGCCCAAACGGGCGAAAAACGCTGTTTTCAGGCGTGCTGGGCGAGTTTTTTCGCGGAGATGTCGCTGGAGGGGCCGTGTCGGGCGAGTTTTTTCGCGCCGTGGGACTGGCAGCTGGGCCCATCTACTGGCACCCCCGCTGATGCACGGCTAAACCCCATTGGTGGCGTGGTGGGCAGCCTGCCCGCACAGTCACCCACCGGGTTAACGCGCGCAGGATGCGTTCACAGAAGCAGGTCCTGACGGGCTCGCAGGCCTCCCGCCGCCTTCCAGATGCTCAGTGATACAACGAGAGGCGGGACCCCGAAGGATCCCGCCTCTCGTTGTGTGCGGTGGCCGGGCAGTTAGTGCCCGAGCCTCAGCTCAGAAACAACGGCCGCGGCGTCAGCGCGAACGCTCAGTTCTTCCACCAGCCCTTGACGGTGTCGACCGCGTCGGACAGCGCGGAGTGGGATTACGAGAACCTGGGGATCGACGGTAAACAGCGCAAGATCATGCCAATGGCTCTGTGGCTGCTCAAGAAGTATGAAATCCCAGTTCACAAGGCCTTCGAAGAGACAAATGGGAAGTTTGAAGCCCATCGCGACATCGAAGAGATGATCTCGCGCTCAGAGGACATCGCGCGCCTTGGGAACCAGGCCGGTGAAGGCTGGTACTTGACGGCCGAGATGGTCGACATGATCGAACACGGATGCCCGAATATCATCTGCGCACAGCCATTTGCATGCCTACCGAACCACATCGTTGGAAAGGGCATGTTCCGCGCGCTGCGCAACCGTTACCCGCAAGCAAACATTGTCGCGGTCGACTACGATCCGGGTGCCTCGGAAGTCAATCAGCTCAACCGAATCAAGCTGATGCTGGCAACCGCTGTCCAACAGCACAATGCCGCCGAGCGTGATGGTGAAGAAGATGGCGTGCTGCAGTTGGTCGGGATCGATTTTGATTCTGAAGACCTGGGCGGCGAGGCCGTCGCTGGTGCCTCCAGTGGTGGTTGCGGGTGTGGATCCGGTGGTGGTTCTTCTGATGGCGAGGGACACCGCGTGGTCGGCTTGGGCATGCCTGCAATTCCGCCGAGGCGGGGTGCTGCTTTCCGCTGAGTTCAGCGTGCTCCTTCCTGGCGAAGTATCCTCAGGAATAACCGTGTTTAAGTAGCGGATATTTTGTGAAACGGAAGGGTAACAATGCGCCTCTCAGCACTGGAACAGGTTCCGCTTTTTGACGGATCGACTCCGCATCAGGCACTGGAAGACATGGTGTCCTTGGCTCGCGGACTAGAAGAGATGGGTTTCCATCGCTTCTGGATCGCAGAGCACCACAACACACCGGTCTTTATGTCGTCCGCTCCCGAGCTGGTGATGACTCACCTTCTGGACCGAACCTCGCGTATTCGCATTGGTTCGGGTGGCGTGATGGCTATGCATCAGGGCAGCTTACAGATGGCAGAAAAGTTCTTCACTCTGGCCACCTTGTTCCCCGGACGCGTCGACATGGGATTGGGACGAGCCCCCGGCGGTGACATGATCTCCGCCCGCGCGCTCAATCAGGGCACAACAATTGATCCTGGTGCAATCAATGCTCTGATCGATGAAACTTTGGCTTTCATGCGAGGGACTTTGCCGGAGGGGCACCCCTACGCCTCGGTGGATGTCTACCCGCATCCCGATGAGCTTCCCGAACTGTGGTTGCTGGGGTCTTCAGGCCAGAGCGCGGCCTGGGCGGGGACTCGAAACATGAACTACGCCTACGCGCAGTTCTTTAGCGGCCAGCAACAGCCCGAGGTCATGGACCACTACCGCGCACACCTGCCCGAAAATCTGGGTGAAGGTGAAGGACAGACGCTTTCCGCGCTCGCGGTGAGCGCTGCAGAAACTGAAGCGGAAGCCCTAGAACAAGCACTTCCCGCATTGAGCTTCCGCATGTGTTTACGACTGGGACGCCCCGTGCGGTTCCAGCGACCCGAGCAGATGAGCGCCGAAGACCGAGAAGACGCACTGCGATGGGCACAGCGCGATCGCTCGATCATCATCGGCACCTACGACCAGGTTGCTCAAACGATTGCGAACTTTGCGCGTAACCACCGCGTCGATGAAGTCATGCTGATCAGCTACATCGCTGATGTTCCACAAAAGCTTGCACAATACCGAGAGCTCCAGACACGTCTGAGCTCAAGCCTTTGAGCAGCTGGTCACTCCATCAGTGGATAGAGTTGTGGCCCCGGCCTTCAGGCGGGGGCCACAACCTTTAAAACAAACAAGCAGTGATCACAGGGCTGCTGCGAAACGCTCTGCGACGTTCTCCCAGTTCACGAGGTTCCACCAGGCCTTGACGTAGTCGGCCTTGACGTTGAGGTAATCCAGGTAGAAGGCGTGCTCCCACATGTCGATCATGAGCAGCGGAACGGTCGCGACTGGGATGTTGCCCTGCTGGTCGGTCATCTGGTAGGTGACGAGGCGCTTGCCGACGGTGTCCCACGCGAGGACGGCCCAGCCGGAGCCCTGCAGGCCCAGTGCGGCGGCGGCGAACTGAGCCTGGAAGGACTCAAACGAGCCGAAGAACTCGTCGATGGCGGCGCCGAGCTCACCCTCGGGGCGCGAGGCACCCTCGCCGGTCATGTTGGTCCAGAAGATGGAGTGGTTGGTGTGACCGCCCAGGTTGAAGGCCAGGTTCTTCTCCCACAGGTTGATCGCAGCGAAGTCGCCGGACTCGCGCGCGGCGGCCAGCTTCTCGAGGGCCGCGTTCGCGCCGGCCACGTAGTTGGCGTGGTGCTTGTCGTGGTGCAGCTCCATGATGCGGCCGGAGATGTGGGGCTCGAGAGCGGCGTAATCGTAGGGAAGTTCGGGCAGGGTGTAGACGGTCATGATGCTCCTCCTGGGCGTCGTCGTCGTTTGTCTATTGACTCCAAGGGTAGTACTTAAGTCCCGCCTTGCGTAGGGGTTATGTGTCACCTTTCGCGCAGTGCGATCAACGACGAGGCCGGGGCTGATCCTCGCGACCACGCCCCGGCCTCGTGAAACGACAGACGATCAGGCCTTCGTCCGCGCCCGACGCACGAGCGTGGAAGTGCCCACGACGATCCACGTGATGACGGCACCGAGGACGACGCCGAAGATGCCGGACAGGAGGGTCTCGACCAGCCAGGTCACGAAACCGCCCGCGGCGGACACCGCATGTTCGGCGACCTCGAGGATGTGGTGGAAGATGGGGACGCCGACCTCGGCGAGGTTCTCGATGACCAGGTGGCCGCCGACCCACAGCATCGCGACCGTGCCGACGACGCCGATCATGTTGAAGATGTGCGGCATGACGCGCACGATCGTGCGGCCGACGTTGTCGACGGGGCCGGGGCGGTTGTCCTCGGGATCCAGCGCGCCCTTGGCGAGGTGGAGGCCGAAGTCGTCGGCCTTCACGAGCAGTGCGACGAGGCCGTACACGAAGAACGTCATGAAGAACGCGACCCCGATGAGGACGGCGACGCGCATGATGCCAGTCTCGTTGGACAGGCCGGCCATGGATACGAGCATGATTTCGGCGCTGAGGATCAGGTCGGTGCGAGTCGCGGAGGCGACGATGCTCTTCTCGAGCTCCTCGGGGGAGGTCGCGCCGCCCTCCTCGTGCTCCTCGTGGTGGCCGGGCAGCCAGCCGAGTTTCTCGAGGACCTTCTCGCCGCCCTCGAAGCACAGGTACGCGCCGCCCACGATCAGCAGGAATGGGAGGACCTGCGGGGCCAGCCACGTCAGCAGGAGCGCGATCGGCAGGATGATGAACAGCTTGTTGATGAGGGAGCCGCGCGTGATCTTGCCGATGATGGGCAGCTCGCGCGACGGGCTCAGGCCCGACACGTACTGGGGCGTCACCGCGGTGTCGTCGATGACCACGCCCACCGCCTTCGAGGAGGCCTTGACCGCGTTGGCCGCGACGTCGTCGATCGACGAGGCCGTGACCTTCGCGAGGGTCGCGATATCGTCGAGCAGTGCGACAAGTCCACCGGACATGAGGTTTCCTCCTCTGAGAGGGGCGTGAGGCTCCTGGTTGGGTACCCGCGCATTGTACGCGTGGGGATAGGCTTGAGTCATGACGACTTCCGTACCCGTCCCCGCCCTCGACCGCGACCTGATTGGGCGCCTGCGCGCCGACGTGATCGCTTCGACGTGGACCGTTGAGAACCTGCAGACCCTGATCAGCGAGGGTGCGCTGTCCGCCCTCATGCGCGACTCGCGCCTGCCCGCTCTCGTCGAGCTCGCGGGCGCGACCGACCCCGCCGCGGTCCTCACGCGCTTCTTCATCCTCGGCCTGCCCGAGCGCGCCTCGGCCCTGAATGAGGCCCTCCCGACGCTGGGTGCGAACGGCCTGGAGTCCCTCGGCCTCGCGGCCACCATCGACGAGGCCGAGGCCGCCTCCGCACTCGTCATGCCCCGCGCGGGTGGTGCGCCTAAGCGCGAACCCAAGGAGGAGCGTGAGGAGGCCTCGGCCCCGAAGGCCCCGAGCCTGCCGACGATGCGCGACCCCGACGAGGAGACCACCGAGCCCGAGGTCGAGGCAGACCCGTGGATGCGTGCCCTCTTCGACCTGCGCCCCCACGCGGCGACCCTGCCCGGCGGCGACCACGAGTGGTGGGTGGCCTCGGACCTGGCGGAGGTGCAGACTGGCAAGCCGCTGTCGGACGACCACGTGCTCGGCATCGGCGGTGCGACCCTGACGCTGCTGGAGATGACGGTGCGTGAGCAGGTTGATTCGGCCCTCGACGTGGGGTGCGGCTGCGGCATCCAGGCCCTCTACCTGGCTACGCACGCCGACCGCGTGGTGGCGACCGACCTGTCGTCGCGCGCGTGCGCGCTCACCCAGTTCAACGCCGCCCTCAACGAGGTTGTCATTGATGTGCGCGAGGGCTCCCTCTTCGAGCCCGTCGAGGGTGAGACCTTCGACCTTATCGTCACCAACCCGCCCTTCGTCATCACGCCGGACTCGGTGCGCGGCGCGGCCGGCCTGCTCGAGTATCGCGATGGCGGCATGGACCGGGACAACCTGATCCGCGCGGTCCTGCGCGGCGCGCCCGCGTGCATGAACGAGGGCGGCACCCTGCAGATGCTCGCCAACTGGGAGATCCCCGCCGACCGCAACCCGGACACCCAGTGGTCGTGGCGCGTGGATTCGTGGCTCGACGGCCTGCCGGTGGACGCGTGGGTCGTCCAGCGCGACGTCCTCGACCCCGCGCGCTACGTGGACATGTGGATCCGCGACTCGGGTGGCCAGCTCTTGGCCCGCGCCGACTACGAGCGCGCCTTCACCTCGTGGCTGGCGGACTTCCGCCGCGCGGGCACGGGCGCGATCGGCATGGGTTTTGTGGCGCTGCGCAGGCTCGACGAGGCCGAGGCTGCCTCGGGTGGCAAGCGCGCCTACGACCTGTCCCTCGATGGGCACGCCCCGCGCGGGCGCGACGTGGCGTGGGCGCTGGCCTCCCTGCGCGCCCCAGAGCTGTGGGAGGTGGCGCTGACGCGCGCCTCGGACGTGCGCGAGGAGCGCCACTACGTGCCGGGCAGTCCCGACCCGGAGCTGCTCATCATGCACCAGGGTGGGGGACTGGGCCGTTCTGTGCCCGTCTCCTCGTCCGTGTCCGCGGTCGTGGGCGCTTCCGACGGCGAGCTGACGGTTGGCCAGATCGCGGCGGCCGTCGCGATGCTCACATCGGTTGAGGTTGATGATGTGCGCGCCGAGATCGAGGCGCCCCTGCGCGACCTGATCCGGTGGGGATTCTTGACGTTCTGAGCGTTGTTGTGTGCGCGGGCGCCGCGGCTGCAGGGGCAGCCGCGGCGCCTCGCTGTATCAGGTTGACTTTGTGGCGTCATTCCGGGCGTGTTGTCAGCGCGGACTTGGGGGTGTGTGAGGCCGACTCCAGATGTGGGACCCCTGTGTTAGCCTGGCGCCACGATTCAGCGAAGGAGCGACATGGATTTCGAGCTCGCATACCGCTACGCGGCTGCCTCGCGCCTGGAAGAGGGCGGCGGCCTTGCGCTGGCGACCTCGGGAGGCTCGACCCCCGAGGGGGAGGCAGCGCATCCCTTTTTCTTTTCGGGCTTCATGGAGCGTCCCGACGTGGTGGCCGCGGGTCTGCTCGCTGTTGCACGAGTGGCCCGCACCCGCTTCTACGTGCCGCCCGGCATGGTCGTCGCGCCCGGCGGAGGTCTGACTCGTATTGGCATGCTTGACCCGGTTGTCACCAGCACGGCCGAGGGACTGCGCTTCGAGTCTTTTAGCGTCTGCTGCGGCGTGTACGCGCGGCTTGACGTGGAGGCCTCGGCCCTGGACGCCACCCACCGCGCGGTTGGCGTGACCAATGTGGATGTTAATCAGCCGCTGCGTGCCGCCCTGGCGTCGCTGCGCGCCGGGGAGCCCCTGCACCTGGATGTGGGCGAGGAGGGACTGACGGCCACGACCCTGGACGAGGAGGTCTCGGAGGAGAAGGTGCCGCTGTCCCTGCGCTGGCTCAAGGGATTCGCGGAGACGCAGATGCTCTCCTCCGCGATGATGGCGCTCCACGTGTTGAATACTGCGCAGGCCCGCGCCTTTGTTCGAGGCCTGCCCAGGACCAGCGCGACTGGCACGGTCATGTGGGCGGGTCGGGCTGTGCGCGGGTTGCGCTTGGGCACCAGGCCCGCGCCGGGGGCCGCGTGTGTGGCGGGGCCCGAGCGCCTGCGCGTGTTCGAGCCGCTTCTTCACCTCATCATTTCGCTTGAGGCCTACGGTCCTCCCGTGGACGCGGGCAGCGAGCCGGTCGCCTCCCTGTGGGTTGCCCGCATGCCCGGTGCGCGTCTGAGCGTGGGGCTGAGCCCCGCCAAGTCGCGCGGCTTTTCCGGGGAGGGCGCGGTTCTGGCATCCCTGGGTGATCCGCGCGTCGAGGAAGACGCGGACATGCTCTCCGCTCTGCTGTCCTTCGAGCCTCGCATCGACACGGAACGCATGGCCGCTCGCGCAGGCCTGGCCCCGGATCGGGTCGCCGGTGGCCTGGCGCTGCTGGCCTCAAGTGGGCAGGTTGGCTTCGACGTGACCGAGGGGGCCTATTTCCATCGGCCCCTGCCTGTGCGTCCTGACGCGCTCACCGCCATGCATCCGCGTCTGGCCGGGGCGCGCACGCTCATTGAGCGCGGCGCGGTTACACGGGAGGAGGGCGCGCGATTCCGCGTGTCGTCGGGCGCGAACCGCTATCGGGTGGAGGTGCCCGCCGACCCTTACGCCATCGGCGAGTACCGCTGCACCTGCCCGTGGTGGATGAAACACAGGGGAGGGCGAGGCCCCTGCAAGCACGTCCTCGCCGTCTCCACTCTGATCAAGGAGGATCAATGAGTCAGAAATCGGACAAGAGCTGGCGTCCCGAGACCCTGGAGGAATGCGCTGACTTTTGGAGACTGCACCTGTGGATCAAAGATCACCCAGGTGAGTGGACGCTTGACCAGGTCTACGCGCGCATGCTCGAGCTCAACGAAGGACCGCCCACGCTCTATGACCTGGACGTCAGCTCCAGGGTTACCGGTGCCTGGCTCAAGGGGATCGGATTCTTGCGACTGGCCGAACTGAACGGCGACCTGACCCTCGACCATGACGAGCAGTACCTAACGGCGCTGATAGCTCTCGAACCCGGGCTGCAGTTGCCCCTCATGCGCGCCGATAGGGAGCTGCGCGAGGAGCTGGTGTGGGGGATGCTGCGCCAGGAAGGTAACCGCGGCGTGTCCCTGTCTGCCTCCGACCGTTCTGCCACCATGGGTTCGGAGCGGACGCCCGGATGGTCGCGCACGCTCGCTGCCAGCATCGACGAGGGCCTCATCGAGCGCGACCGATTGCTCGACGCCCTCCTCGGCATGCTCGCCGCAGACCTACCGTCGGGGCGCGCCGGTTGGTATTCGCGCACCCTGCGAATGCTGTCCATGACTCTCGACGAGGCCGAGGCGCGTCAGGGGGCCCTGTGCACCCTCATGTCCGCGCCCGTCGGGGCGACCGTGACCGTGGCGGTTCGTCAGCTGAGCGCCCTCTCGAAGGCCGGGCGACTCGACCTGGAGCTCTTTGCTCGCAGCTGCGAGGGTGCGCTCATGGGTTCGAAGGCCAACGCACTCGCAGCCTTGACAATCCTGCGCGGTGGCCTGTCATCCGTGGAGTCTGCCGACCTCGAAGGACTGCTCGGCGTTGCGCTGTCCTTCCCGCACGCGCAGGTGCAGGGTCTGGCCATTGAGCTGGCGAGTGATGCGCTGCGATCGGGCCTCCTCGACTCCGCAGCGGTCGGCCGCCTCCTGTCCGACGCGGAGTTGGACCCGCTCGTCGTTGCCACGCTCGACCTCCTCGACCCCGGGCACACGGCGAATGGCCAGCCTGACCCCGGCCTTGCCCCCGAAGAGGCTCCCGCCGCCTTCTTGCCCCCACCCCGGGAGGTGGCCGACCTGGTTCCCATGAGCGCCGACGACGCGGCCGGTCGGATCGGCGTCCTGGCGCAGGGTGCGCAGATGGGGCTCGAGTATGAGGCGCTGCTCGCGTTCCTGGCATCCCCCGAGTTCGACCCGAGTGCGCTGGAATCGTTGCGGCCTCTTGTGCGGCGCCTGACCACGCGCAGATTCGGGTATGAGCGCATGCTCGGAACTCTCCTGCAGATAGCCCTCGATGGGGGAGGGGAGGGTGCTGAGAGCCCGCTGGCCGCTGGCACCGCCTGGTTGGAATCGGAAAATATGCCGACCCTTATGCGAGAGCGCATCATCGAAGTGGCGGGCCTGGCTGAGCGTGGACGGCGCTACCACCTCCTGGCCACGCCCACCGACGATCGCGGAGCCGTGAACCCGCTTGTCCTCGTGCGCCGCGCCCTGGACAATGGGGCTGCCTCGCCGCTTCGAGCCGATCTCACCCAGGCGCTGCTGCGCGTGGACGTCGAGCATCCGGACTGCGCGGCCGCGCTTGCGCTTGTGGAGGAGCGGGAGGCGGAGCTGCCCGCCGCGGCTCGCATCCGTCTCGCGCTCACGGGCGCGGTGCGCAGACGGGCCGAGGGCTACCTGTCCTCCCTCGCCGTGACGTGGGAGGGGCGCCCCGCCTATGAGTCGCGCAGCGGGCAGCCCAAGGTCGCGCGCGACGGATCGCCTGTCTACGCCTTCTATTTCCCGCGCGTCGTCGGCGCAGATACGGGCGCGACAGGCCCTGAGCTGGGCGCGCTCGCGGATATTGCGAGCGCCTCGGGTGATTTTACTGCCCACCGATATCTCTACCCCGCGTCGGTGCGTCACTTCGCCGTCTGCCTGATCGCCTCGCAGTGGTATGTGCTTGACAGTACGCAGCTAACCATCGACTGCTACCGGGCCCTGTGTGAGCACGGCGGGCGCTGGGATTCGCTGTCTGCCCAGCTCCTCGGCCAGGCGATGGGCGAACGCGAGGTCGAGTCGCGCGCCCTCGGCGTCGAGACCCTCGCCTCCCTGGTGGCACGCGGGGATCTCGCCTTTGACGAGGCCGTGGCAGGCCTGCGGGGCGTGGAACAGACCGTGAAACTGAATCGGTGGGCGCAGGCTTTCGAGGACCTGGGGGACATCGATCCCCGCCTCGCGCTGGATCTGGCGCTCGCTTTGCTTCCTGGGCTTGAGCGCGGGCGTACGGGCATCGGCCAGCTGCTGGGCGTTGTTACAGCGCAGTACTCGCGGGCGTGCGAGCAGGGCTGGGCACCGCCCCTCGGAGAGGAGCTTATCGGCTGGCTTGGCCTTTTCCGAGGTTCCTCACAGGCGGCCAAGTATGCACGCACACTGAAGGAGATGAGCCAATGAGTTCACCGATGACGCTTCCCGACCGCAGGGCGGCCCTCAAGCGCCTCCTCGCATCCGGAGAGACCTCCATCGACGCCTATGAGGAAGTACTGGAGGGGGCCTCGGAGAAGGACCGGCGCTGCCTCTTCAAGTCTGTGCCCTTCGCTCGCCTCGTCCCACCAGCCGTCGAGCGGGATGAGGCCGTCCCCGAGGACACGGTGTGCATGTGCGCGTTCCTGCGCGCCGCCCTGGCCGGGAGCGACGAAGCCGGTGACGACTACGGAGCCCGTTGGTTGGGCCGTAGCGGCGGTGACCCGCGGGAGGGAGCAGACCTGGAGCGTCTGCTCGCCGCCCACAGGCGCGGCGCGGCTGGGCGCAGTGGTGAGTGGCTCGAGGAGGCAGCCGGGAGTCCCGGCGGCGTTGGATTCTGGCACACCTACCGTTCCCTCCTGGCCGAGCGTGGAGCGTACCTGGCCTCCGCGCCCTCCCTGGAGTACTTCGCGCGCAGGATCATTCCCGCGCCCCACCCCACCTCGGATGAGACGAGGCTCTTCTTCGAGGAGAACCCGACCTTCCTCGACCACGAGTTCTGGCAGTTCTTCCGCGTCGAAGGAGCCCTGCCCGGCTCAGCCCTCTTCGTGTGGATGTACCGCGAGGACCCCTCCGCGCCAGGCGGCGACTTCGAGCGCCTGCACAGCCAGGACCTCATCTGCTACGTGGCGACGCACCTCCCGGATCTGCGGCCCCGCATCCTCTCCGAGTGCCTGGCCGCCCAGCGGCGCGACTTCTCCGCGTACAACGCCCGCGCTTTTTCGCTGGCCTGGGAGGCGCTCGAACCCACGCGCGAGGAAACACTTGAGGCCGTGGTGGATCTGATCGCCCTGCTCGCGGTCGAGCCCTCGCCGAGTGTGGCCCTGGCCCAGAAAGCGCTTCTGGGTATCGCCCGGGAGCTGACGGATGAGCAGGCGGGTGCCCTCGTGCAGGCCAGTGCCCAGGTCCTGGCGCGCAGCGAAAAGAAGCTGCTGTGCGCGCATCTGCGGCTCCTGGCCGCTCTCGTGAAGGCCCACCCCGAGTGCGCCCCCGCCGTCAATGACGTGGTTGCTGAGGCTGAGTTCCCCCTTGACCTGCGCGACCGGGCCGCCGCACTCATCGTGGCCCCCGACCCTTCCGATGACTGCGCGGACGAGGCCGGGGCCGGGCCCGCGGGTACGGTCGCCCCCGGTACGAGCGCCCAGGGAAGCAAAACCGGGGTGGGGACCCAGGCCTCGTGGATGTTCCCGGACACCCCCGCCGCCGACCTGCCGCGAGCCGAGTGGGTCGCCGAGCTGCCCGACGACAACGACGCGGTCGTTGCGGCTCTACACGCCCTCTTCGAGGACGCTGCCGCGGGCGCCGCCCTGCCCGCGCTCCTGACGCGCATCAGCGACGGGGGCATCGAGCTGACGGAGGCCGACAAGAAGCTGCTCGCCGCGTACTGGAAGAACGCACCCAACTGGAAGGGCGCCAACCAGCTGTCCTACCTGGCCTCGCAGCTCCTGGACGGAGTCGAGGTGAAGGATGCGCCCGAGGTGGGGCATTTCCGTGGCTACCGGCGCAAGGGCAGCGAGTGGGACCAGCACAGAGGCCCCGTTGCGCTCCTCCACGAGCAGCTGCGTGTCGCCTGCGGTGACAAGCCCTACGACAAGCCGAACGGTCAGGACATGTACCGCTTCGACCCCATCCTGACCGCACCGCTGGAACCGATCCACCCGCAGTGGGAACGTCAGATCATTCGAGCCGCCTACCAGAAGCCCGTCAGGGTCGTGCGCGGCGAGTACAAGAAGACCGACGACATGCACGAGACGTGGGTGATCCCCGGTCAAACCCCGGCAACTGGCGAGGATTCGTTGGCGGGTGCTCTCGCCAACGTCGCCGGCGTGGCTCCTGAGTTCACCGGGCGTCTTCTGGAATCGGGGGACTACCGGTCGAGCGGCGTCGCCTACGCGTGGGCTGCCTGGGCCCTCCAACACAACCCGGACATTCTGGCCGCCCACGCGATGCCCGTCCTCCAGGGTGCGTTCTTCAAGTTCCCGCAGGTCATCACACCCGTCGAGGTCGTTGTGCCCGCCCTGGGCACAGGCTGGCGGGCGCCGGGTGCGCCCACCTACTCCGCACTGGCGTGGGCGTCGACCGCCGCCCAGGCCAACTACCGTGCGATCACCGCCGAGGCTATCGCGAGCCTCGCCGACACAGGCCGCTTCGACCCCGCCGCCATGGCCGAGGCCCTCGGCTACCTCCTGCGCAACGGGTGGTTCGGTCCCGGGCGAGTCGCTCAGACGCTGACCGACTGCGCGTCCATCTCCGCCCTGGCTGGGTACCGTGTCGCGCAGGTGATCGCGGCGCTGCTGCCCTCCCTGGCGGGTGTGCGGGCCTCCAACAGTTTGATCGAGGCCCTGGTGGCGCTCGCGGGAGATTACGGCATGGGTGTGCCTGTACCCGAGGAGCTGCGCCCGAAGATGAAAGGATCGAGCGCGATGGCCAAGGCCCTGCGCGCACTCGACGCTCTGCCGGATGCTCCGACGGGTCTCGCGCGCGAAGCGGGGGAGGCGCTCGATGCGGTCCGAGTGCGCCGAGAGTGAGGCGCCCCTGCGCGACCTAATCCGGTGGGGATTCTTGACGTTCTGAGCATTGTTGTGTGCGCGGGCGCCGCGGCTGCACAGGCAGTCGCGGCGCTTGGCGTGAGAGCGTCGTTACTTGTTGTGGGGGTGGATGCAGTCCGGGCCTCGTGAATGTTTACTGGCCGTAGTGGAAGCGGCAGGAAATGATCCAGAGGGCTTTGCCGTCGTCGCTGATCTGGTAGATCAGGCGGTGCCGTGAGTCGATCCGGCGTGACCAGTACCCCGAGAACTCGTAGCGAAGAGGCTCAGGCTTGCCGATCCCCTCGTTTCCGTTGCGCTGGATGTCCTTGATGAGTGCGTTGATGCGCTTGAGGGTCTTGCGATCCTCGAACTGCCACCAGACGTAGTCGTTCCAGGCCTCCTCGTCCCATGTGATGTGCATGGTCAGTCCTCGTCGAGCTCAATGAGGTCGTGAACGACGCCCTCGCCAGCGCGGTGACGTGCGATTGATTCGCGCAGGTGACGGGCGTTCGCGGGGGACTGCATGAGGTAGACGGTCTCCATGAGGGACTCGTACTCGTCGAGGGCGATGATGACGGCGCTCTCGTGGCCCTGTCGGGTGATGACGATTTCCTCGCGGTCGTTGACGACCTGGTCGAGGACCTCGGCGTAGCGTGCGCGCGACTCGGTGTAGGTCATGGTTTTCATGGGGTGCTCCTCTGCTCGCCTATGTACAGAACATTGTACAGGAAGTGAGGGCGTGTGTCGCCAGTGGGCTGGTGATGTGCCAGGGTGTCGCTACTGGATGATCGGATTGCCGCCGATGGACATGGGGGCGCGGGTGTGGGGGCTGCCCTCAGCGCTATCGTCTCTCGTCGAGCCGATGGAGGTGGCCCCACCAGCGGGTGATCAGCCACTCGTCGTGCGTTGAGATAACCAGGGTTCCGTCCCACTCACGCATTGTCTCTTCGAGGGACTCCAGAGCGTTCAGGTCCAGGTAGTTCGTGGGCTCGTCGATCACGAGGATCTGAGCGTCGGCCCGCGCCGCGAACGCCAGCTGAGCCCTCCGTTGGTTTCCCGCGGAGAGCTCACCGAGCGGCCGGTTCCACGCCGCTGGGGGAACGAATCCCTTCCCGGCCTCCCCGATGCCCAGGTACCACGCATCCTCGGGGATGAGGGGGTCGCCGGGCCGCGGGAGCACCTGGGGCACGAGGACGACCCCGGAGGCGGTGTCGACGCATCCGTGCGCCCCGCTGGGGGCCCCGCGTGCGATCCACTCCAGCAGGGTGGTCTTGCCCGACCCGTTGGGCCCCGCGACGAGGAGGTGCTCGCCGTAGCGCACCTCGAAGGAGGTCGGCGCGAGGCGTCCCTCCACCGACGCGCCGCGGACGGCCAGGGCGATACCCATTGCGTGTGGGTGCGGTGACGTCCTGCCCGTGGTGGTCCTCATGACGCGGGGGAAAGAAAACGCACCCTCGTCATAGCGGGGCTTGGGGACTTCGCGTGCCGCGAGAACCGACAGCCTCTGAGAATCGTCGTTGATGCGCCTCGTCGACACAGTTTGGGCCCGGTCTGCATAGTACTTCTGCGCCATCCTCGTCTCGGTGCGGGGCTTGAAGCGCGCATGCCCCACCACCTTCGAATCCCGCTGGTGAGATACGAGTCGGCGTTTCTCGGCCTGCTGATCCGCATGGATCGCGGTGTGCCGCGAGCGTGCGGCGGCCTTGTCGCGCAGGTAGTCCGAGTAGGATCCTCGTACCCTGTACGCCCCGAAGTCCGCGGGCTCTCCCTTGGAGATTGCCACCGCCCGCCACGGTGTCGGATCCAGGTCGAGCAGCGCCGTCGCCGTGCGCTCAATAAAGGCCCGGTCGTGGCTGGTCATGAGCACCGGCCCCTGCCAGTCGTCGATTGTGTGTGCTAGGTGCTCGCGCCCGTCAGTGTCCAGGTGGTTCGTCGGCTCGTCCAGGACGAGGGCCTCTGGTCGATCGACGAGGGTGAGGGCCAGGCGCAGGCGGGCACGCTGCCCCGGGGAGAGGGAGGCGAGGGGGCGGGAGCGGTCGAGGCCTCCTAGGCCGAGGGCCTCCAGGGTCTGTTCGAGGCGCGTGTCGATGGTCCATGCATCCCGCGTGATCATCGCCGCTAGGACGCGGTCGTACTCCGCTTCGTCGCGCGGAGAGGGGTCCCGGGCGAGGTGCTCGGTGAGGAAGTCGAAGCGCGCCGCCAGCTCGCGGGTGCCCGACGTGGCAGCATCGATGAGCTGTGCGACGGTGCGGGACTCCCTGTCCCCCGCGAGTGGAGGGCGAGACGCCAGAGGGACTCCCGGTGCTGACCGCGTGGCCGCGGGCCGATGAATTGGGGGAACTAGCTGGGTCGCGGAGAGTGCCGGGCCAGTGATCGTTCCGGAATCCGGCTGGAGTCGGCCCGCTGCAAGGGCCAGCAGCGTTGACTTGCCGATCCCGTTCGGGCCGACGACGACGAGGCGGTCGGCGGGCCCACACGTGAAGGAGACGTTAGTGAGGACGGGCAGCGTGCCATAGGAAAAGAAGACGTGGGAAAAGACAATCGTGGACATGACGCACCAAGGACAGAAGGAGTGGGGCAGGGGCGTGATGTCAGGAGTCCATGGGGACATTATACCGGCAACGGCGCGCAGGCGCGGTAGTTCTGCACGGAAATGGGGGCGTCCTCCCGGGGCTGTCTGATAAGACTAACGGCTTGCAGATGGACGACATGAGCATGCGGGAGGACACCCGGACAAAATTCTCCCCCGCGAGCCCTCGATGGGGCCCGCGGGGGAGGAAACAGAGTCTACTGAGAGATCCTCAGAACAGCAGTGGCGCGAAGCCGGCCACCGGGGCGAGGAAAGCGGTGCCGCCCAACACAGCTGCCTTGATGTACGGGAAGGCGATGAAGGCCGCAACGATGAGGACCATGATCAGCGCCATAAGGATCAGGTTGTTGCGCTGGCGCTTGTACTGCTCGGGCGTCAGCTCCTCCTTCTTGCGGATGAGCGGGGCCTCGCCGTGGACGGAACCGGTGTTGCCACCGGGCTTTGCGCCCTCGTTCTCGGTCGGGAAGTGCTGGTCGGACATGGTGGTCTCCTATTGATTGGCAGGGGATCAGTTGACGATCGGCTTGCCGCCGATGGACAGGGGGGCGCGGCTGCGCGTCTGGGAATCAAGATCCTTCTCCCACGCAGACGCGGCGTGCCAGCTCGAGGGCTGCAACAGACGCAGCGCGCCCATGTCGGCGAGCGCATCGAGCAGGAGGAAGCGGGGCGTCGGGTAGGGGGCGTCCCACGGGATCGCCGTCCACAGTCCGTTCTGTCCGACGAGGAACTCGCCGCGGTTACGGTCGTGCAGGTCGTTGGCAGCGGTCTGCGCGTCCCCCTCCGCGGCCCACAGCCAGCGGGTCGTGCGGAAGGCCTCCCAGGCCTCGTCCCACGACGAATAGGAGTGCTGCAGCGCCCGGTTGATCAGCGCGAGGGTATCCCAGGCCTCGTCCTCACTGAGCCATCCGATGCCCGCGCCCGCGCGCGTCAGGTTCGCCGCACGAAAGAAATCCCACGCGGCGAAATCGAGGTCCTGGATGCCGCGGTCGTTCGCCAAAAAACGGCGGATGCGCCAGCGGCTCTCCCAATCCTCCATGGAGGAGTCCGCGGTCTTGCTCAGGCGCGCGATCTCAGACTCGGCCCAGGACTTCTTCTGGCATCGTTCGCGCAGGGCCGCGAAATCCTCGCGGTGCCCCGCGCGCAGGAGCGAATACAGCTGACGGATGAGACTCTCGCGGTCCGTGATGCCCCAGTCGCGCTCCAGCATGGTTTTCGTGTCCTCCGGGGCCGACAGCGTCAGCTCGTTGACCGGGTCGCCGTTACACAGCGCGTACACCATGGACGGGGCGAGCAGGCGCGCCCGAGGGTCGGTTGCCATGTCCTCGCGTTTGCCGTGGATCTTCGGGGTGTGGTGCTCGTTGAGCCTGTTCCAGTCTTTCTCCTTGCCGGCCTTGCGCACGTCACGCGGCGCGGGAACGGCGCCCTTCGCGCGCGCGGCCGCCTGCTTGACGTAGTGATTCAGCAGGAGCACGACGACGCACCCGATGGCGAACCACACGGGGAAGGGAATCTCGGACAGGAAACTCGCAATCACGCCCCCGATTCTGCCCGATGAAGCACCCGTCACACAAACGATGGACACGATGGGGACGCGGGACGAGGACGGGGCTTCCCCTATGTAATAGGTACCGCCGTGTGCGCCCTCCGATGCGTCGCCTGGGCGCGCCCGCGCGCGAGAATCGGCCACTGCCTCGTGAATGTCAAACCCGAGCGGCGTGAGACGCGCGGAAGCGGCCCCGGTATCCAGATGCGGGTGGGACGCGGTAAGGTCCTCCCAGATGCCTCGGCGCGTAGACCCGCCGGTGAGGTGCTACAAATACTGGGGAAGCGACGGAAGGGACCGGCAATGTCAGCGACGAAGCTCGTGATCGTGGAGTCTCCTGCGAAGGCAGCCACCATCGAGGGATACCTGGGTCCCGACTACCACGTGACGGCCTCCATCGGCCACATCCGTGACCTCCCGCAGCCCTCCGAGCTGCCCAAGGACATGAAGAAGGGGCCCTTCGGCCGCTTCGCCGTCAACGTGGATGACGGTTTCGCGCCCTACTACGTGGTGAACCCGGACAAGAAGAAAAAGGTCACCGAACTCAAGAAGCTCCTCAAGGAGTGCGACGAACTCTATCTGGCAACTGATGAGGACCGCGAGGGTGAGGCCATCGCGTGGCACCTCCTGCAGGTCTTGAAGCCGAAGGTTCCCGTGCGTCGCATGGTGTTCCACGAAATCACGAAGGAAGCGATCCAGCGCGCCCTGGAGAACACGCGCGACCTGGACACCGACCTCGTGGACGCGCAGGAGACCCGCCGCATCCTCGACCGCCTCTACGGCTACGAGGTCTCGCCCCTCCTGTGGCGCAAGATCCGCCCGTCCCTGTCGGCTGGGCGTGTGCAGTCGGTGGCCACGCGCCTCGTGGTCGCCAGGGAACGTGAGCGCATGGCGCACGTGAGCGCCCAGTACTGGTCGATCGACACGGCTTTCACGTCGGCGGGCCAGGCCTTCGGCGCGCGCGTCTCCTCCGTGGACGGCCACTCGATCGCGACCGGCTCCGACTTCAGTGAGAAGGGCGAGCTGAGCGCGAAGGCGGCCAAGGCCGGCGTCCTCCACCTGGACGAGGCCACCGCGCGGGCCTATGCGCAGGCGCTGTCGGACGCCCCGGCCTCGGTCATCGACTCGGTGACCCGCAAGCCCTACCGTCGCCGTCCGGCCGCCCCCTTCACGACGTCGACCCTCCAGCAGGAGGCCTCGCGCAAGCTGCACTGGAACGCGTCCTCGACGATGCGCACCGCCCAGTCCCTCTACGAGTCCGGTTACATCACCTACATGCGTACCGACTCCACGGCGCTGTCCAGCCAGGCGATCCACGCCGCCCGCGAGCAGGCCACCCAGCTCTACGGGGCCGAGGCCGTGGCCGAGTCCCCGCGCCTGTACGGCACCACCTCGAAGGGCGCCCAGGAGGCGCACGAGGCGATCCGTCCCGCGGGCGACCACTTCCGCACGCCGGGCGAGGTGGCCGGTTCCCTGTCGAAGCAGCAGCTGGCGCTGTATGACCTGATTTGGAAGCGCACGGTTGCCTCGCAGATGGCCGACGCTCTCGGCTACACGGCGACGATCCGCGTGCTCACCGGCATCGAGGTCGACGGTAAGCGCCACGACGTGCTGTCCTCGGCCTCGGGCACGGTCATCACCTCCCCGGGCTTCCGCCTGGCCTACCAGGAGGGCCGTGACCAGGGGCGTTACGACGCGGAAAAGAACGACGCGGAGAAGACCCTGCCCGACGTCGCTGAGGGCGATCCCGCGACGCTGACTGAGGCCACCCCCGACGGCCACGAGACCCAGCCCCCGGGCCGCTACACGGAGGCCACGCTGGTCAAGACCATGGAGGAACTCGGCATCGGGCGTCCCTCCACCTACGCGGCTACCATCCAGACGATCGGGGACCGCGGGTACGTGACGCACCGCGGCCAGTACCTGGTGCCCACGTGGCTGGCGTTCTCCGTAACGCGCCTGCTCGAGGAGAACCTGGCGAACCTGGTCGACTACGACTTCACGGCCTCGATGGAGGGCGACCTGGACCGTATCGCCGCGGGCGAGGAGAATGGCACGGAGTTCCTGACCGGCTTCTTCTTCGGCCCCGACGGCACGGGCGAGAACGGCGGTCTGCGCCACGACGTCGCCTCCCTGGGTGACGACATCGACGCGCGCGCCGTCAACTCGATCGACCTGGGTCGCGGCGTGACGCTGCGCGTGGGTCGCTACGGCCCCTACATGGAAAAGGCCGACGGGACGCGCGCGAACGTGCCGCCGGAGGTCGCCCCCGACGAGCTGACGGACGAGCTGGTGGACCAGCTCTTCTCCCGCGCCGCCGACGACGGCCGCGAGCTGGGCGTCGACCCGGAGACCGGTCACACGATCATCGTTAAAGACGGCCGCTACGGCCCCTACGTCACCGAGGTCCTGCCCGAGGCAGCCGATGGCGGCGAGGAGGGCGCGAAGAAGACGAAGAAGGCGGCCGCCAAGCCTCGCACCGCCTCGCTGTTCAAGACCATGGACATCGCCACCGTCACCCTCGAGGACGCCCTGTCACTGCTGTCCCTGCCGCGCGAGGTGGGCACGGACCCGGCCTCGGGCGAGGTCATCACCGCGCAGAACGGCCGCTACGGCCCCTACCTGAAGAAGGGCACGGATTCGCGCACGCTGGCCTCCGAGGACCAGCTGCTGAGCATCACCCTGGACGAGGCCCTGGCCATCTACGCGCAGCCCAAGACCCGCGGCCGCGGCACGGCCCGCCCGCCGCTGCGCGAGTTCGGCGAGGACCCGATCTCGGGCAAGAAGGTTACCGTCAAGGACGGCCGCTTCGGCCCCTACGTGACGGACGGCGAGACCAACGTGACGGTGCCTCGCGCCGAGACGGTGGAGGACCTGACGGCCGAGCGTGCCTACGAGCTCCTCGCCGATAAGCGCGCCAAGGGCCCCGCCCCCAAGCGCACGCGCAAGACGGCCGCGAAGAAGACGACGGCCAAGAAGACGACGGCGAAGAAGACCACCGCGAAGAAGACGGCCACCAAGAAGGCCGCGACGAAGAAGGACAGCTGATGGCAGCGCGAGGAGTGTTCATCACCTTCGAAGGTGGCGACGGCTCGGGGAAGTCCACGCAGATCCAGTCGGTGCGCGACTGGTTCGAGAGCCGTGGCCGCGAGGTCATCGTCACCCGCGAGCCGGGCGGCACCGAGCTGGGCACGGAGATCCGTCGCCTCGTGCAAAACGGCCCCGAGGACGTCGATGCGCGCACGGAGGCCCTCCTGTACGCGGCCGACCGCGCCTACCACGTCGCCACGGTCATTGCTCCCGCCCTCGAGCGCGGCGCGGTCGTGCTGGGGGACCGCTACATCGACTCCTCCCTGGCCTACCAGGGTGCGGCCCGCTCCCTCGGCGTGGACGAAATCGCCTCCCTGTCCGCGTGGGCGACCCGCGGCCTCTACCCCTCGCTGACGTTCCTCCTGGACCTGCCCCCGGAGGTCGGCGCGCGCCGCCGCACCGACGCCCCGGACCGCATGGAGCGCGAGTCCATGGATTTCCACGAGCGCGTGCGTCACGAGTACCTGCGCCTCGCGGACGCCGAGCCCGACCGCATCGTCGTCATCGACGCGGTGGGCACGGTCGACGAGGTTTTCTCCGAGATTCGCGGCGTCCTCGTCGAGCGCTTCGAGGGCGGCTCCGTCACCATCGACGAGGCCCACGACGCTCCCGTGCCCGCGCCGGATGCCTCGGCCTCGTCCTCTGAGGCCCCCGAGGCCCCCGAGAAACCGCGCGAGAAGAGCGCGAACAAGGGCTCGTCCCGTAAACCCGCCACCATGGTGGGAGCCCTGGGCGAATCCCAGGGCGCGCTCTGGGATGAATGATGAGCGTCTGGTCCTCGCTCGTCGGACAGGAAGCGGCGGTCGCTAAACTCAGCGAGGCCGCGGCGTCCGCCCGCGCGATCGTCGCCTCCCGTGGCGGCTCTCGCGCCTCCGACGACGCGCGCTCCATGAGCCACGCCTGGCTCATCACCGGCCCTCCCGGGTCGGGGCGCTCCGTCGCCGCCCGCGCCTTCGCGGCAGCCCTGCAGTGCACGGGCGAGGCCGTGGGGTGCGGCCAGTGCGCCGGATGCCGCACGACGATGGGCCGCACGAACGCCGACGTCGTCTTCGCGGCCACTGAGACCTCGATCATCAACGTGGAGACCGCGCGTTCCCTCGTGCTGCAGGCGCAGTCCTCGCCCTCCCAGGGGCTGTGGCGAGTCATCGTCGTCGAGGACGCGGACCGCCTCGGCGAGTCAGGTGCGAACGCCCTGCTCAAGGCCATCGAGGAGCCGCCCGAGCACACCGTATGGCTGCTGTGCGCCCCCAGCCCCGAGGACATGATCGCGACGATCCGCTCGCGTTGCCGCCACCTCGGCCTGCGTATCCCCACCGCCAGCGCGGTCGCCGACCTGCTCGTGCGCGAGGGCGTCGCCACCCCAGATGTCGCGCTGGAGGCTGCGCGCGCCGCCCAGTCGCACATCGGCCTGGCGCGCGCGCTCGCCCGCGACCCCCAGATGCGCGAACGCCGCCGAGCCATCATCACCGCCCCCGCCTCCGTGCGCAGCGTCGGCGAGGCCGTCATGGCCGCCGACCGCCTCCTCGAGACCGCGAAAGCCCAGGCCGACGCGCAGGTTAGTGAACGAAACGCCCGCGAAAAGGCGGAGCTGCTGCGTCAGCTCGGCATGGACGAGGGCGAGAGCGCCACCAAGGCCTCGCGCACGATGATCCGCCAGCTCGAGGAAGACCAGAAGCGCCGCTCCAAGCGCGCCCTCACCGACGCGATCGACCGCGCCCTCATCGACCTGCTCGCGATCTACCGCGACGTCCTCATGGTCCAGGTGGGCGGGGACGGCGAGCTTATCAACACGGACCTGTCCGATCTGGTGCACGAGATTGCGCAGGATTCCACGCCTCGCCAGACCCTCGCGCGCGTCGACCACATCGAGACCGCGCGCAAGCGCCTCGTGTCGAATGGAAACCCCCTGCTGGTCCTGGAGGACATGGCGATTTCGTTGCGCCCCCAGGCGTGAAAACTGACCCAGCGTTTCTCCGTTACAATCGGGGCCATGAAGACTCGCTCCATCGCGGCCGGCGCCGTCGCTATCCTCGCTGTCGTCGCGATTGTCCTGACCATCATCGGCTATTACGGAACCCAGCGTAAAGGGCCGGTGCCCCAGGCGACGGCTACCTCCTCGGCCGCTCCCATCCCGGTCCAGTCGGGCTCCACCCAGTCCTACTACGAGCAGGCGATCGATTGGGGCGTGTGCGCGGAGGGGACCTTCGACTCCTTCCAGGGCATCAACTCTTCCAACGCGAGCGAGTACCAGTGCGCGTTCCTCAAGGCACCCCTCGACTGGTCGAACCCTGACGGCGACCAGATCACGCTCGCGCTGGCCATCCACCGCTCCGGCGTGGAGAACGCGCCCGCGCTCTTCATCAACCCGGGTGGCCCCGGTGGCGCCGTCGTCTCCTCGCTGCCCTACTACGCGGCGCAGGGAATCGGTGAAGCTGTCGTCAAGGCCTACGACATCGTGGCCCTCGACCCGCGCGGCGTGGGCGACTCGACCCCCGTCTTCTGCATGACCGACCTGGAGAAGGACGAACGTAACGACGGCGACGATGAGGACACCGCCGACGAATCCCCCCAGTCTGCGGTCGCCGAAGTGCAGGAGGACTCACGAGTGTTCGCGGCGGGATGCCGCGAACACTCGGGCAGCCTGTTTGAGCACATCGACACCGTCAGCGCCGCCCGCGACTTCGACATGGTGCGCGCCGTCCTCGGGCAGGAAACCCTGAACCTGCTCGGCTACTCCTACGGCACCTTCCTCGGTGCCACCTACGCCGGGCTCTTCCCTGAGCGCGTCGGCCGCTTCGTGCTCGACGGCGCCCTCGACCCGACCCTCAGCGTCAACGAGGTCTCGGCCCTCCAGATGCGCGGCCTCGACGCCTCGCTCCAGCACTGGATCTCCGACTGCGCGACCCAGGCCTCGTGCCCGATGGGCCGCAGCCTCGACGAGGGAATCCAGACCGTGCGCTCCTTCCTCGACTCGCTCGAGGACAGCCCGATGCGCACGAACGACCCGGCGCGCCCGCTCACCGAAAATCTAGCCGTGACCGCGCTGACCGGCGCCATGTATAACACCCAGTGGTGGCCGCAGCTCACGCAGGCCTTCGGAATGGCGTGGCAGAAGGGCGACGGTAGCGGTCTGCTCGCCATCGCTGACACTCTCAACTCGCGTAACCCCGACGGCACCTACCAGGACAATTCCTTCGACGCGATCAACGCGATCAACAACCTCGACTATTCGCCCGAAGGAAACATCGATGAGTGGGCCGCACAGGTAGCGACCCTGAAGAGTGAACTTCCGATCCTCGGCAAGTACGTCGGCTACCCGTCGGCAGCCCTCGAAGCCTGGCCGACCAAGCACGCCAAGCGTTCTCGCATCACCGCTCAGGGCGCAGCCCCCATTGTCGTCATCGGCACCACCCACGACCCGGCGACGCCTTACTCCATGGCGCAGGGCCTGTCCGGGCAGCTCGCCAGCGGCGTCCTCGTCTCCGTCGAGGGCTGGAACCACACCGCGTACCGTCGCGGTGCCAGCCCGTGCGTCGTACGCGCCGTCGAGGACTACTTCGTGAAGGGAACCGTCCCCGCCGACGGCCTCATGTGCGAGTAGGGACGTGACTCACGACATCCCCTTGGTGGGTGTCCTGGTTTGCGTTCGGCGCGATTCGTCCAGTAGAGTTGTGCCGTTGCCTGCACGCCCCGGAGACGGTGGAACGGCAGGCGCGGCCGCCTTAGCTCAGTCGGCAGAGCGATTCACTCGTAATGAATAGGTCGTGGGTTCGATTCCCACAGGCGGCTCAGATACGCCCACCCGGTACCGGGTGGGCGTTTTTGTATGCGTGTGTGGTGCTGCGGTGTTGCTTGTGACGCCGCTGGTGTTCCGGGTGCCGTCGGGCCGGGCCGCTTGGTGCGCCCGTGGGCGGCGGCCCGCCCGCGAGCCGTCCGCGCCGCGAGCTTCGCTCGGCGCGTCGTCTCGAAGCCCGGCCAGGCCCCGCCACCGCCCACGGGCGCCGCAGCCTGGCCCACCGGCGCCCTCCACACCGGCGGGGCCGGGTCGCTGATGTGTGGCTCTGCGCGTCGTCTCGAAGCCCGGTTTTGGTTGCCAAACAGCAATTCCGCACGTAATTCCCGTTTCACTGTTTCAAACTTTGAATTCGTATCGTTGGAATTGCAACGTTTTCGTGAGGTCTTAAACAATGACCGAGATAAATTACGTGCGAAATTTATCCGGTGCTTGTCTCACCGTTGTGCGTGGAGCTCCGCAGCTGGGTCTACCAATCCCTCCGCACGGGAAGCAATGGGGGGTTTTGCAGCATTAGAAGCTGGCTGGCGGCGTATCTCCGGCGTGTCGCAGCTCTAATGATGCAATTCCCCCCGATTGGTGGCGGTGATCTCGCAGTTTGCAGTGGTGTCGTGGCCAAACTGCAGACCCATTGGGTGAAAAGACTCCAAAAACGGCTGTTTTTGCTGAATGGGTCTGCGATTTGGCGGAATCGATCGCTGTCGTGGTGTGTTGTTCGCGCGTTAGCCCTTGAACATGCACGTTACCCTGTTGACTCGCACGTAAACCCCCAGATATGCGCGTGGGCGCAGCCATCCACGCTCCACGAGGTGGGTTAACGTGCGCGTTAGTGGGCCCAGGTGGCCACCTGCTGGGTTAGGGCCGCAACCTATCGGGTTAACGTGCGCGTGAGAGGGTTTGATGAAGCTCCGGTTATATATCGGTGCGTCACGCCGTCGTGCCCCTGCAGGTGCCTGGGCCCAAATGCCGGCACCCAACCGCATGAGGCAACCGTGGCCTCGGGCAAGATTGGTTAGGCGAACCTGGCCTGAAAAATGAAAGCGTCAATGACCTTAAAACGCTGAAATCCGAGGATTATTCCCTCGCGACTACGAGATAGTGAAACATTTGACTAAAGGGCTGTTAGCACTAGAAATCCTGGGACCAAAGGGCCAAGATGGATGTGTCTGAAGGGCACAGCCCCACAAGGGCGAGCCCCGTACCGAATACACATGCATAGGAGAAACAACATGACCGTTGAGTCCACCGGCTTCAAGGCTTCCGACGTTCTCGCAGGCAACCTGCAGAAGGTCCTCACCGACGTGACCGCTCTGTCCCTCGTGGGCAAGCAGCTGCACTGGAACATCACCGGCGAGGGCTTCCGCTCGCTGCACCTCTACCTCGACGCGGTCGTGGACATCGCCCGCGAGGCCTCCGACGAGATCGCCGAGCGCATGCGCGCCCTCCAGGTCGTCCCCAACGGCCTGCCCGAGGTCGTCGCCCAGCGCAACACCCTGCCGACCGTCCCCGAGACGATCATCAAGACCACTGACGCCGAGGAGCTCGCCGTCGCCGCCATCAACGCGACCGTGGGCACCATGCGCGACGTGCACGAGAAGGTCGACGCCGAGGATTCCGCCTCCGCCGACATCCTCAACGACTACATCCGTCGCTTCGAGCAGCAGGCGTGGTTCATCCGTTCGCAGAACGGCCAGGCCTGAGCCGCACACCTCCGCCGGGAGGAAGTGAGCCAAGCGGGCTCGCTTGAATAACGTTGGGGTGCCCCGCCTGTCGCAGGCGGGGCACCCTTGTATGTGAGCACGAGGGGCGTGCGTCGTATTGGGGAGTGAAGGCTGGCGCAAGGCTTCGGCACCGCCCCAAGCGAATAAGCTGGGGCGGTGTGAGCAACGCGCTCAGGTCCCGGGAGGTGACACAGCGTCAGCGACACGGGGAAGCGTGAACATTAGGCTGGTGGCGTGACGAACTCCCAGGACACAGCAGCCACCACTTCGACGCCGAACCGCGCGCAGAGCAGCGAGGCGCAGCCCGCCCTCGTCCTCGTCAACCTGGGGACGCCGACCGCCCCCGAGCCCGGCCCGGTGCGCGCCTTCCTGCGCGAGTTCCTCTCGGACCGTCGCGTCATCGAGATGAGCCCGCTCCTGTGGAAGCCCATCCTGGAGGGCATCATCCTACGAGTCCGACCGCGCGAGGTCGCCGGCAAGTACCGCAGCATCTGGACGGACCAGGGCTCGCCGCTCATGCACTACACCCGCGAGCAGGCCCGCCTCCTTCGCGAGCGCCTGCCGGGCGTGCGCGTCGAGGTTGCGATGCGCTACGGACAGCCCTCGATTGGCTCGGTCCTGGACCGCCTGCATGCGCAGGGCGTGCGCCGCGTGGCGATCCTGCCCGCCTACCCGCAGTACGCGGCCTCGACGGTGACGACGATCAACGACGCGGTTGCCCAGTGGATTGGCCGCAACCGCGACGGATTCGAGCTGCGCCTGCACCGATCCTTCCCCGCGGCCCCCGCATACATCGAGGCGCTCGCGACCGCCCTCGAGCGCCATTGGGAGCGCGTAGGCCGCCCGAACTTCCTGACGGGGGACCGCGTCGTCGTGTCCTTCCACTCGATCCCGGTCGCCATGGACGAGGCCGGGGACCCCTACCGCGCCGAATGCCGTCACACGGTCGCAGCCCTCGAGTCGCGTCTGGGCCTGGCGATGGGGTCCCTGACGGCAACCTTCCAGTCCGTGTTCGGGCGCGCCGAGTGGCTGGGCCCGCAGACGATCGAGGAGATGGCCGAGCTGGGTGCCGCGAAGTGCCCGCGCGTGGACGTCATCTGCCCGGGCTTCATGGCGGATTGCCTGGAGACGCTCGAGGAGATCGACCAGCTCAACCGCGAGACCTTCGTCGAGGCCGGGGGAGGGGACTTCCACTACGTGCCGTGGGGCAATGACTCCGAGGGTGCGGTCGCGTCCCTGGAGGAGCAGGCGCGCATCGCGCTGGCCGGCTGGGTGTAGGCGCGCGCTGTCACAATTGACCGCCGAACGAAACCCTCCGGCGGATGCGGCCCCGGCCTCGTAGCGTGGAGGCATGAGCACGCCTGACTGTACGACCTTCTCCACGCTGGCCATCCACGCCGGGTTCGACCCGGACCCCATCACGGGTGACGTGGTACCCCCGATTCACGTCGCATCGACGTTCGTGCAGGATCGGCCCGGCGAGCTGCGAGAAGGCTACGAGTATGGGCGCTGCGGCAACCCGACGACCAACGCGTTCGCGGGCGCGCTCGCGGCCCTGGAGGGGGCGACGCACGGCTTCGCGTTCCCGTCGGGCATGAGCGCCGAGGACACGGTGATCCGCCTGCTGGCGCGCCCCGGCGACCACGTCGTGCACTCGACAGACGTGTACGGGGGCACCCACAAGCTCCTGAGCGTCATCAAGCCCGCCGAGGGCATTACTTCCGAGGCCGTGGACCTCACCGACCTGGCCGAGGCCGAGCGCGTGATCCGAAGCCAGCGTCCGCAGATCGTGTGGGTGGAGACGCCCTCGAACCCGTTCCTGCTGGTCACGGACATTGCCGCGATTGCGGCCCTCACGCACGAGGTGGGCGGCTTGCTGATCGTGGACAACACCTTCGCGACGCCGGTCCTGCAGCGCCCCCTCGAGCTGGGCGCGGACGTCGTCGTGCACTCGACGACCAAGTACGTGGGCGGCCACTCTGACGTGGTCGGCGGCGCCTTCATCCTGCGCGATGGTCTGGAGCTGCCCGCGCACGTCGAGCCCTTCTTCGGTGAGCGTGACGCGGCCGCCGAGGCCGTGAAGCTGCAGATGGCCCTCGGGCACGTGCCCTCCCCGCGCGACACGTACCTGGCCCACCGCGGCCTCAAGACGCTGGCGCTGCGCGTGGAGCGCCACTGCGCGAACGCGCAGAGGGTTGCCGAGTTCCTGGAGTCCCACCCCAAGGTGAGCGCGGTCCACTATCCGGGGCTGGCCTCGGACCCTGGCTACGAGCTGGCGCGCAGGCAGAACCCGGCCGGCGTGGGAGGAGTGCTCTCCTTCCAGGTTGCCACCGAGGAGGCGGCGATCGAGCTGACGACGCGCACGCGGCTCTTCGCTCTGGCCGCGTCCCTGGGAGCGCCCGAGTCTCTCATCGAGCACCCGGCGATCATGACGCACTCGACGCGCGTCGGCGGCGTGGGCGGCGTGCCCGGCACGCTCCTGCGCCTCGCGGTCGGCCTCGAGGACGCGCAGGATCTGATTGCGGACTTGGATCAGGCGCTCGCGCAGATCTGACGCCTCTCTGGCGTCTCTGGTGTCGCTCCGACGCCTCAGTTCCCCACAAATCTCGCACGTAATTTAATGTGGTCAGTTTTTAGCTGAGCTGAGAAACGTTGCAATTCCGGGCATGTTATTTCAAAAGTCGAAGCACCGGTCGACGAATTACGTGCGACATTGAGGGGACGAGGCCGGGGTGGCCCGGGTGCCGAACGAGTGCCCACGCGGATAGCTAACAAACATCCGGATAGGTAACAAACATCCGGATAGGTAACAAACATCCGGATAGGTAACAAACATCCGGATAGCTTAATAACCTATCCGGATGCGCTTAACCTATCCGGATGCGAACAACCTATCCGGATGTGCACAGCGACTGTCAGAGGCGGCTATGGTTGGCGGCCCAGTGAAGCCCGGCGGGTCAGCCAGGTCGCGGCCGCCGTGGCGCCGCCGACGGCGAGGGCCGCGGGCACGAGGATCGTGGGGCCCTGGGCCGTGAACTCGATGACCAGGATGAGGCCCGTGAAGGGAGCGTTCATGGACGCGCCCAGGAAAGCTGCGGCGCCGAGGAAGGCGAACGCCGCCACTTCCGACCCCGGCCACGCGGTCGCCCACGGCAGCCCGATGACGGCCCCCAGTCCAGCGCCGAGAGCGACGGCGGGGGTCAGGACGCCACCCCAGCCTCCCGCGCGGATTGTTAGGAGCGTCGTCGCGGTCTTCGCCAGGAGAACCAGCAGAGCGAACGCGAGCCCCATACCGGTAGCCCACGTCGCATCGAATTGCGTCTGGGCGCTGGCCTGCCCGTTGCCCACGACGGAGGGCACCCACACGGCCGTGATGCCGACGAGCAGAGAGGCGAGGGGGAGTGCCACGAGTACGCGCCAGTCGCGCGGACGGTCGGCGCTGATCCGTGCTACGGCCTTCTTGAACGCCCACCCGGCCGCCCCGAGCAGTGGGCCGACGATCGCGGCGAACACGGTGAGGGACAGGGACGGCGTGAGGGTGGGGACCGTGTAGAAGGCCTCCGGCCTCGTGAATCCCGTGGAAACGAGGACCGCAAGGCCCGAGGTGAGGAACGCGGGCGCAACGGCGCGCCCCGAGCGCGAGACGAGGAGGATCTCGAGCGTGTAGATCGCGCCCGACAGGGGGATCGAGTAGACCGCGGCCAGGCCCGCGCCCGCCGCGCAGGCGACGATGATGCGCCGGTCCTCGGTGCTGAGCCGCAGTCGATCGGCCACCGCGGCGCTGAGCGCAGCGGACATCTCACGGGGCGCGACCTCGCGTCCGACGGATGCTCCCAGGCTCACGATGACGATCTGAGTGAGGGCATGCCAGGAAGTACGCAGGGGAGGCATGGGTGTGCCGTCGACCGCGGCCGACACGGAGGTGATGGTCTTGTTGCGGCGGAACAGCAGGAACCAGGACAGGGCGCCGATCAATCCGCCGAGGGTGAGGATGAGAATGCGTCGGGTGGGGGAGGCGGCGCTCGCGGCCTCGAGTAGCGTGCCCGTGTGCATGTTCCAGGCGAGGGCCTGGAGCCAGTGAAGGATGTGCTTGCATGCGAGGCCAACGAGGCCAGCAACCACCCCTGTGAGGAGTGTTGCGACCGCGAGCCGGCGCGTGCTCACGGACATGGCGTGTCGGAGTCGAGGCGCTCACTCACGCGCGAGAACAGGCCGGTGAGCATGTCGATCTCCTCGGGCGTGATGTCGTCGAGGAACAGGCGGCGGATGACGTCGCGCTGGACCAGGGCGGCCTCGTCGAAGAGGGTCTTGCCGGCTGGCGTTAGGGAGACGAGGCCTCCGCGGCCGTCGCCCTCGCACGGGCGGCGCTCGATAAGGCCTCGGGATTCGAGGCGCTTCATCGTGTGGGTGAGGCGTGAGCGTGAGAAGACGACCTCATGGGCGAGGCGAGAGGGGCGGATGCCTTCCTCGCCGGCGCGGTCGGTCATGAGGAGCACGGAGTATTCGGGCATCGACAGGCTCGCCTGACACTTGAGGGCGGCTTCGATGCGTTCGGTGAGGCGAGCCGTCGTGGTGAAGTAGAGCTCCCAGGCCGCCGCTCGGGGGTGGTGTGCTCTGCTCACGGTTTCTCCTCGTTCGGTGCTGCTTCTTGGTGAGGCCGAACAGGCCTCGGGCTGCCTACGAGTATAACTTTCAATTACTCAGATCAATAAATCGGTGCAGTGTACGTCACGTTCGATTTGAAATTTGCGTTGACAATTCCGCTCAATTGTGAGTTACCCTAATTGTAGTGAATGAGGCACTTTATTAATTCCGACTCTCATTTCCCTGAAAGGAACGACATCGTGAAGAAGACGAAGAAGATTGTGGAAGTCGTCGATGATTTCGACGGCACCCCCGCCGACCAGACCGTCCGTTTTGCATTCAACGGCGCGTCCTATGAAATTGACCTGAACCGCGCTCATTTCGAGGAATTTGCCGAAGCAATTCAGCCGTACATCAAGGCTGGCCGTAAGACGGGTTCGACCCGTCGCCGCGGCAATGCGGGCAACCCCACTCAGCGCCTCGAGAACGCGAAGATTCGCGCGTGGGCGAAGGAAAATGGGCACAATGTGTCCGAGCGTGGACGTATTCCCGCTGAGGTTGTTGAGGAATACCGCAAGGCTCAGGCCTGACATTAGTGGCTCTTCATAATTGAGGGTGTGGGGGTGGTATGCGGGGTTGGGCGTGTCGTGGCCGGGTAGAGGTCGAGGTCTTCCGATGATGGGGGTTGCG
>NZ_PKKM01000018.1 GCF_002847525.1 Schaalia odontolytica
ACCCCGGCAGAATACCGGGATCAGGCCCTACAGGAAGCCGCATAACGGCTACCATTAAACGCGTCCAAGTTTCGGGGCGCAGTTCACGGTTGGTGCTCGACGCGGGGTTTCTCGCCTCTCGGGATCAGCTCCTCGACGAAGAGTTCATCACTGCTGAGACGATAGCGGCGACGATGCCTGCAACGATGAGGATGAGGCCGATCGGCAGAATGTAGAAAATCATCCCGACCGCGAGCCAGTACAAGCCGTCTCCGCCGTCTCCATGGTTGCCCGGGATGAGCTCAATGACGAACCAGGCGAGGAAGGGAGAGACGGCGAGCAGTGCCCCGATTCCGGACAAAATACCCGCTAGTTTGTACGACGTGCGACGCTTCACAGGGGCCGCCGGAGCGTAGCCGTAGCCCGTGTACCCAGGCTGCGCATATGCCTGTGCGGGGGCACCGTTCCCAGGCTGCGCCGCCCAGTTCTGTTGCATCCCCAGCTGCGGCATCCCCTGCGGAGAAACGCCACCCTGGTACTGGTAGGACGGCTGCTGAGGAGACGAAGCGGGATACACGTTCGGGTCCGGAACACTTGGATTCGGGGTTGTCATAATCTGTCCTTCCAACAGTGGCGTGCGCCCGCGGGCGCAACCGTCACAATCCTTAATGATGACGAGCCGCGGGAGACGAGCATGACAACCACCTCAGCCGGGCACAACGACGTATCCAATGCGGGATCACGAACTCCCAAACCGCATTGACAGCCACACCCATGCTGTGAACAGAAGCCACGGGCTCACGTGTACGAGGATTGCATAGAAGCTCCACCAGCGCCCTCTCGGCTCTTTCGTGGTGAACATGCCGATGAGCGCGAGGAGGATTCCCAGCAGACCATTGAGGACGAGAATGATAAGAAAAAATACAATGGCGTACCCAAAGCCGTAAACTTCGAGGTAGCCCTCCTCCGTGGTGTGCTCGCGAATCGACACGCGGAGGCTTCCGAAGGCAATAAAGAGAACGAGAATCCACCCGCCAACGCCCAGGATCAGGGACGTAGCCTGCGCCCCTCCGAGGCCGGTCCACCAGCGTCTTACTTCTTGCCCCTGGATGGCGGGAGCATCAGGCTGAGGCGGAGCGGCTGCCTCGAGTAGATTCTCGCCAGCCATGCTCGTCATTTGTTCCTCACTCATTGGGGATCACACTCCTTAGACAACGAGATGCGCAGTTTAGAAACCGTAAGCGGATGAAAGCACTACCGAGAGCAGGAAGAACAGAAGCACCGCGGCCATGACAACAACGACCGGGATGGCATTCAGCCGAAGCGCACGAGAGACATATTTGCCTTCTTCGGGAGTCCTGACCTGATCCATCGCGGCGACACCAAGGATGGCTCCAATGAGGTTAATCAAGCCAACGGGGATGGATCCAAGGCCGACGATGAAAATAAAACCGAGCGGTGCCAACGCTCTTTCCAAGGAATCCGTCGACGTCATCGCAAAACGCACCCAGGCGACAAGCCCGATAACGATGACTACTCCGAAGACGACAAGGCCGGCAACACCGCAACCGAATGATGCTTTTCCTGGGGATTTACCCGGATTCTGTCCGTAAGGAGCAGGCTGGGGCACCTGGTTGTAATTGGCGGCAGGAGGCTGGGGCACCTGCCCCGGGTATGAGTTCGGTTCGGGGTAATTCGGATACGGTGTCGTCATCATCATTCCTTCACGTCGTTCGTCTCGTGCCGACACTGGCTCGTCAATCAACGGGTGCTGCTCGCTCATCTGCACCCTCGCATATCGTCGCGCGGCTGCTCGAGTTCCTTGTCCGTATCAGGAGCTGTCATGACTCTCCCTCCGAAAAAGTATTTCAAGAATTGAGATTATCGGAGAGAGGGGCTCTGCGCAAGGAAATAGCACCCGAGGAGCATGCGCAACACCTGGGCAACCCCGGCCTCGTTCGTCGAAGAAGCGCCCTACGCGACTGAACCAAGAACCATCAGGGGAAGAAACAGAAGACACAAGCACAGGGTTCCATTCAGGACGATTCCCCACGTAGCGAGTGCCTGCTCATCCTCACTGTCGGCGCGTCGATGCGCCCGTATTCCCATGATCAGGCCCGTCAGCTGGGCGATGCCCACCGGGACGGACACGATGATGAAGGCGATCACAACAAACATGCCGAGCAAGAACGAGTCCTCCGGCGTCGAAGTAATTCCGCCGAGCATCGCGAACAGGCCGACGAGCAACGCTCCACCCATCACCAGCAAGCCTGCGACTCCCACCCCAACGGATCTCGCGCCCGCGCTGCTAAAGAAGCGCTCGAACAGGGAGAAACACGCGAACAGGACCGCACCGCCACACACAGCAAGGAGGACAACGGGGCCAACCGGGTTGTCAGCAAGACCCGCGGCAGGGATGATGCCGGCGCAGCCAAGGAAGAAGGCATTCGCTCCCACTCCAAGCGCGCAGCGCCCGAGCTCCGCGCGATCCTCGGCGTGCCTTCGCCCCACGAACCCGGCGATGACACCTGCCAGATGAATGATCCCCGCCGCGCAGGCTACGGGCAGGACAGAACGGATGAACTCATCGTCGCTCATCACCGCAGAGTCCCCGGGGATGACGGGGTGAGTGCCGGCGTTCATCTCGTCAAAAAACGAGGTCGACAGGACGATGAAACCCCCGATGATCACGGCAAGTCCCGCGAGTGCGCAGGCAAAGGACAACCTGTTCATCATTCTCAACATGCGCTTGTTGGGCACAGGTGCGGGACCGCTGTGATCATTCATGGTTTTCTCCGTCCAACGCTTCAGTGACCTACATGAACAGCATCAGAACGATCATGAAGGCGGTGAAGACGACGTATGGGCTTGCGTTCAGGAGGATTCCCAGCCAGTTGAGCTTCCTCGTCTTCGGCTTCCCCACTGCCCCAACAATCCCGATAACACCGCCGGCGAGGTTCACCGGGCCAATAAACATCAGCGCAAAGAGCGGCAAGAATCCGATCGCTTCCTTGCCACTCGGGTCGGGGTCGGATGCGCTGGCTCGGATAGCAAGCCACATGGCCAGTATCGTCAGGACAATGAGGGCCCACCCGACAACACCCAAGATGATCGACACTCGATTCACCTTCTGAACCACGGGCCCTTGAGGCACAGGCGCATAGCCCGGAGCAGTCCCCTGATATGCAGGCTGCGCGGGAACTTCGGGCTGCCCCACAGGCTGCTGTGGATACGACATACTCATTTGCTTCCTCCACTCAATGGGCGCTATTCGCAGACAATAGTCATCCGAGAGCCATCACGGCGCCAGCAGCACCGGGGAAGCTCGACGTGCTAATCCAGGCAAGAAGAGCTGCAGCGATCACCCAGGGAAGAATATTCAGGCCGATACCGAGCAGGCTCCACATCCGCTGTCGGCCAGAGACCGAGGGCCCCAACTTCAGGAAGCCAACAATCAGACCGGCAAGATTGATGGGTGGCAGGAGGCACATGTATACAACGAACGGAATGATCCATACAAAGCCACCGCCTTCGGGATGGTCACTGTGCACAGCAGTGAAAACGATATAGGCGCAGTACAGGAGTGACAGAACCAGGACACCCAGTCCGATGATCGCAAGAATGAAGGACACCCTACTGATCTTTTCCGGGACCTGGCGCTGGGGCGCCAGCGAATATGGCACGCCCGCCTGGGGCACAACCTGCTGCACAGGCTGCGCGGCCTGCGCCGGCTGCGCGGGAACTGCAGGCTGCCCCGCAGGCTGCTGAGGATAAGGGACGCTCATCAGATTCCTCCTCTATTGCACCAACATGATGCGGCAACGAGACTGTGAAGAACCCCCACATCCCTCCTTGCCGAAAAATCTTTCAAGAATTGAGACTAACGACAAGACAACCCCCACGCAAAACGCACTCACCCGAGGAGGGTGCGCAGCGACGGCCTCGTCGGGCGAGGACAGGCTTGATATTGCAATGAAAAGACGATATCTCGGCCATCGCCAGCAAAGCGCCGGGCAGGTTCAGATGAGAACCAGCAGGGGGAGGAAAAGCACGCACCAGCACAGGGGCACGTTCAGGACTATTCCTCGCCCGGCAAGCGCCCGCTCGGCCTCGCTGTCGGCGTGCCGACGCGCCCGTATACCCACGATCAGGCCCGTCAACTGGATAAGGCCCGCCGGGACGGACATGTAGATGCAGACGGCCACGACAATCAACTCGGGCAAGAAGGGTCGCCCCGGCGTCGTAGCTAGTTCGTGGAGCATCGCGAACAGGCCGACAAGCAACGCTCCGGCCATAGCCAGCATGCCCGCGGCTCCCGCGCCCACCGATATCGCGCCCGCGCTGGCACGCATGCCGCGGAATAGGGACACACACGCAGCCAGGACCGCAGCGCCGCACACAACGAGGAGGGGCACGAGCGCCCGCGGATCGGGGACCAAGCCAACGACGGGGGTGATACAGGCGCAGGCAAGAAAGAAGGCATTCGCACCCACTCCGAGCGCGCAGCGCGCGAGCTCCCTCCGATCCTCGGCGCGCGTTCGTCCCATCAGCCCGGCGACGACACCCACCAGATGAACGATCCCCGCCACGCCGGCTGCAGGCAGGAGGGAACGGACAAACTCGCCGTCGCTCATGACCGCAAACTCGCCGGGTATGACGAGGTTAGCACTTGCACTCATCTCGTCAACAACCGAGGCTGACAGGACGATGAAACCCCCGATGATCACGGCAAGTCCCGCGAGTGCGCAGGCCAGGGACAGCCTGCACATCCGGCGCAACGTACGTTCGCGAGGCCCACCTGCGGGAACGCTGCAGTCGTTCACGGCATTCTCCTCCCAGTGATCGCAGCGGCGGCCTCGTCAGACACAAGCACACGCCATCACTGGGCGTGCGCTCACGACCTACGAGAAAAACGGTGCCACGGCCAGGCCGACGAACATGATAACGAAAAAGATGACGTACGGGCTCGCATTGAGGATAATTCCCAGCCTATTGAGCTTCCATTTCGCCGGCTTCTCCTTCGCCCTTGAGGAAGCGACGATGATACCGATGAGGTTCAACGGACCGCCGAGGGCCAGCACAAAAAGAGGAAAGAAGCCGAAAATATCATTCCCGCTCGCGGAAGCGTCCGGTGAGTGCATCTCTACCCACGCGTCCAGCACTAACAGCGCGATGAACACCCATACACCAATTCCGAAGACGAGGGAGAGGTAGTTAACCCGCACTTTCACAGGCCCCTGGGGCACGGGCGCATAGCCCGGCGCAAATCCCTGGGGCGCTGGCTGCGCGGGGCCCATGTGGGGCACCCCCTGAGGCGCCGGTTGCGCGGGAGCTGCCGGCTGCGCGGGTGCTCCCGCCTGGGGAACCCCCTGATATGCCGGCTGCGCGGGCTGCGCCGGCTGCGCGGGAACCGCGGGCTGCCCCGCAGGCTGCTGAGGATAAGGCGTGCTCATCAGATTCCTCCTTTATTGCACCGACATGCGACAACGAGACTGTGAAGAACCCCCACATCCCTCCTTGCCGAAAAGTCTTTCAAGAATGGAGACTAACGACAAGACAACCCCCATGCAAAAAGCACTCACCCAAGGAGAGTGTGCAGCACCTGGGCGACCCCAGCCTCGTTGTTGGAGGGGGCGACGAAACGCGAGGCCTCGATGACATCCTGCGAGGCGTTGGCCATGGCGAAGGACAGGTCGCCCTCGCTCATCATGGACAGGTCGTTACCGGCGTCGCCGAATACGGCGGTCTGAGAGCGATCCACACCGAGGAAGCGCTGCAGGTCGCGCACGGCGCTCCCCTTGTCGACGCCTCGGATCTGCAGATCCGCCCAGTTCGCACCCGACACCGCGTACTGGTGCGTGTCGGCGAATCGCGCGAGCGTCGCCTCCGCGAGCGCCTGGACCGGCCCGATGACGTAGACAGCGAGCTTGACGATCGCGTCATCGATCTCGCCGGCCTCGATCGCGTCGATGATGGCGATCTGGTCGTCGATGCGCTTCGTGCGGTGATAGTAGGGCAGAACGCCGTCGACGAAGCGGTCGTCGGTGCGCTCGACGTAGGCGAATTGCTTGCCGCACATGACCAGGCCACCGTCGATCCCGTCCGGACCCGAGGTGGCTTCACGCACGAGGCGAACGGCCTCGCGCATGGTGGGGGCATCGAGGGGGCTGGAGGAGACCTCGACGCCATCGCGCATGACGATTCCGCCGTTCTCGCCAATGACGGTCATGCCGGGGCGCCCGGGGAACATGTCGATGAGGGTCCACACCTGACGGCCGGACGCGGGCGCGAAGGTGACGCCGCGCGCGTCCATCTGGTCGAGCAGCTCGTCCATACCGGGCGGAAAGTTCTTGTCATCGTCCAGGAGGGTGCCATCCATGTCGACGGCGGCCAGGCGCAGGTCGGCGCCCGCGTAAAGCGCGGGGTCAGTGGGGGTCATCATGGGTCCATTGTGCCCGACGGGAGGCACGGGTGCTTGCGACCTACGACGAGGCCGGGGCAACCTCACGTGACCTCGTGCGGTACGCGCATGGTCATTCTGAGCGCTCCTGATCCCTCTCTGTGCCCTTCTCGAAGAGGCGCACGAGGAGGGCGCACAGGAACGCAAGCATGCCGAACGGGGCGACGAAGAGCAGCGCGGAGAGGAAGGCCAAGTTTATGGCGACTGCGGGCGGGTTACCGTCCGGATCAAAAAAGCTGGCAAGCCAGGCCAACGGCGGCAGGTACAACATACTTCCGGTGAGGACGAAACCCAGGATGACGCAGACGCGCACCACGCTCGAACCCCGGCGATGTTTCTCGCGGATCAACTCGCCCGCGTTGTCCGCAGATCCATCGGCTAGATTAGCCCGCGCTACCTCATCGGCGGCCTTTCTTTCACGACTTTTTGCTGCCGTGACGTCGACAGCCAGCGCCAGCAAAGCAACAAATACGACGGGGGTAGCGAGTAAAAGAAAGCCGACTAAGTACACGGAACCTCCAGATCGTAGAACCGACGCCACCGCGCCCATCCGTTCCAATCAGGAGAACGCCAAGGTCGGCTCAGAACCACCACCATAGCGCAGCCGCAGCCAGGGCCAGCACGGCGACCACGAAAGCACCGACGCACCTACGTTCGCACGCCGCATCGGACCGTTTCGCTATATGTCGAGACTACCGATAGCAAACATACTCAGCCTCACAAGAATGTAGCCAATGACCATGATCACGGGGGGAACGACGTACATGCGCGCCGACTCTGCATGTTGTCGACGCGCTGCCTGCACCCACATAACCCACTCGGCAATTCCGACGCAGTATGCAAGAAACACCGCCGGCAGACCAAAAAGCATGCATGGGATGAGGAGAAGACCCGGAAGCCAATACGAACCATCGCCGTTATCCGAGTGATCTCCAGGCTCTAAACTAATCAGGAATGTCATGACGCTCGGAGCAAGAAGAAGGAGCAAGCCAATGACAGCAAAGATGATCCAAATTTTGGGAACCCACGGCTTCTTTGGAAGAGGTTGTGTCGGCGGTGGTTGCAACACCATTGCCTGTTGCGGCCAAGCAGGATTAGGCAACACACCACGAGGCACCCCACTTGCGTGAGACCGGTGGTCGCCACCCCGGCAGGCATCACATGTTGGTCTTTTTCATCCATCATCAAACCTCCTCGTTCGCAATGTGAATGAATCTAACTAGAACCACCAAAGCGCAACGGCCGCGGCAAGCAGCATCGCGACCACGAAAGCACCGATGCGCGAGAAGCGACTGGCCCCCATGGACAGTGGGCATCTCGTCGAGGCCGACAGGGAGAAGATTTCCTCATCGAGAGCCGCTCGCATCTGTGGGCGCACGGCGGGCGGGTATGAGGGCGGCGCGGGGCGCCGGCGACGCGTGGCTGGCCTGGTGACCTGCGCTCCTCGCGCAGCCCCACCGACCCCCTCCGCGTGCGAGTACTGGGAAGGCGAGCGGTACACGATGTCTCCATCGACTATTGCGGTGTGAATGGCGCAATCCTAGCACCCATGAGGCGTGCATCACATGCATTTGATTTCTTTCATTTCAAACAATTTGATCGGAGCCGCAAACCAACAAACGGCTTGCACCCCCTTACAAAATGAGCTGCCTATCACGCTATGCGTTAGGCTGGTCATGTTCGTTCACAGCATCGAACGACCCTACGTTGAGGAGAGAATCATGAGTCTGGAAGATCTGGCCAAGAAGGATGAAGAAGGCTTCGAGAAGGTCGTTGACGCGGCCAAGGAGAAGGCTGAAGAAGCCAAGGACAAGCTCGCCGAGCTCGCTGGCGACGCCAAGGACAAGGCAGAAGACGCCAAGGACAAGGCAGCGGAGGCCGCCGAAGACGCCAAGGACAAGGCAGCGGAGGCCGCCGAAGACGCCAAGGACAAGGCAGCGGAGATCGCCGAAGACGCCAAGGACAAGGTCGAGGACGTCAAGGACGAGCTCGAGAAGTGAGTCACCAGAAGGGGGGCGAACCGAGAGGTTCGCCCCCCTTCTCCATACACTCACGCCCCGACGGTTTTACATTCCCCCGTAGCTCGGACCCACGCGACTGGCGACGAGCGCTCTACTCCCGCCCCTCGCGCACGCCCGCGAGGATGCGGCGGCGCAGCGGGACGGTCGCCTCGGAGGCGACGACGATGAGAATGACGCCCACAAGCGCCGAGGCAAGCGCAATGAGGACACCCTTTCCCGCACCCGCCGCAAGCATCGGCGACATGAACACCATGCCGAGCAGCATCGAGCCGACGATCATGACGAACGCGGGAATCGCGACCTCGAGGCGACGGCTGCGATCCATGAAGCCGCGCGGCGACCCCATGTAGGACAGGGCGCGCACCTGGTCGGCGGAGTCGAGGACGCGGATCGACTGGTTGACCGCGGTCGACACAGCGCCCAGCACGAGGGTGATAGCGAAGGTGAGCAGCATGCCCCTGTTAATGTCGCCGACGACGATGAGCGCGACCTCATCGGTCCTGTCCCCACTCATCGAGATCGCATCACTCGCCGGGTACATGATGCCCACGAGGAAGCCGACGAGGGCCACCGCCCCGAAGGAACGCCACACGGCGCGCGGATCGTCGGCCATGCGACGCCCGGCCACCATCATCTGAGGGCTGCGCGAGACCCGCGCCATGATGCGGCCCATGAGGCTGATCGACCACACGCCCACCAGGTTGACGATGAGGAAGATCGCACCCATGAACCCCAAAAAGACGGCCATGCCGATCGCGGTTCCCAGGTTCATCGCGAGGGTACCAACGCTCAGCCACACCACGAGGAGGACCAGGCCGATGACGGGGCCGACCGCGCTCACGCGGCCCGCCTGCATGCGGCGCGCGACACCCAGGGGCGTGATTGCGACCTTGCGCATGGCCAGCCACGAGGACAGGGCCGCGAGGAGAATCATGGCGAGCCCCTCGACGAGGAGGGCCACGACCCCCACCCACATCTCGCCGACCCCCATCGGGCGGCCCTGGAAGGACAGGGCGCCCCACGCGGGCAGCGTCACGGCGTACAGGATCGAGCCGACAATGACGCCGACGGCCGCAAACACGCAGGTTTCGAGGATGCAGGCTAGCTTCGTCTTTCCCGGCGCGAGGCCGACGAGGCGCAGGACCGCGAGGTCGCGCTCGCGCCTGCTCATGCCCAGGCGCGCGGCCGCCGCCCCCATCGAGATGATGGGAACAATCAGCAGGGTGGCCGCGAAGTACGCAAGCATCACGTAGAAGGACGCCATCCCGTCGAGGCTTGACGGATCATCACCTGTGGCTGACGTGGCAGCCACGGCGGCCCTCGCCCCGAAGGCCATGACGCCGCCCGTGACCGCGAGCAGGAACGCGTGCGGCAGGGCAAAAGCCGCAACCGTCAGGACACTCGTCGCCCGGTCGCGCGACCGCAGGAGCGCCCCGGCGGCTGTGCGCACGGCGCTCATCGGGCCACCCCCTGGTTGGGGGTTCCACTGCCTCGGGCCTCGAGGGAAATGCGACCGTCGCGCACGTGGATCGTGTGCGGCAGGCGCGCTGCGACGGCGGGGTCGTGGGTGACGAGGACGAGGGAGGCACCCGTGGAAGCGCAGGCGCTCGTCAGAAGGGACATGACCTCGCCGCCGGTCGCCTGGTCGAGGGCGCCGGTTGGCTCATCCGCGAAGATCACCGAGGGATTGGTAGCGAGCGCGCGGCCGATCGCGACACGCTGGGCCTGACCACCCGAGAGCTGGCCGGGTCGGTAGGGGCCGGCACCGTCGAGGCCGAGGTTCGTCAGGATCTCGCGTGCGCGAGCGATCGCCTGCGATTTCGACGTTCCCGCGAGCATGAGGGGCATCGCAATGTTCTCTTCCGTGGGCAGCTCGGGCAGGAGCTGGCCATCCTGGAACACGAAGCCGAAGCGGCGCAGGCGCAGGTTGGAGAGCACCCGCTCCGACATGCTCGTCATCTCTTCGCCATCGAGCGTGATCGATCCGGAGCTGGGGCGCAGCACGCCCGCCAGGCAGTGCAGGAGCGTCGTCTTACCGGAGCCCGAGGGGCCCATGATCGCCACCTGTGTGCCCTGCGGGAGCGTCAGGTCGACGCCTGCCAGGGCGTGGACGGGAGTATTCCCGCGCATATATGTCTTCGTCAGTGCTCGGGTCACCAGGCCCGCCGTGTCGTGTGTCATGTTTGAACGATAGTCCCGCAGCCCCGCGCGATTCTATGAGGGTCTGCCCTGGTCGCCCCCTGGCTCATCCCGGACATCGACGCTGCAGTTGCTACGTTTGACGCATGAACCGCGCCCTGGACCCCCTCGCCGCCCAGCTGCTGCTACGCGCCTACGCGCGGGCCACGAACATGCTCATCGCGGGGCGTTCCTTCGCGACGGACGACCCGACGCTGGCCGCCCTGCTTCGCTCGTTCGGCGCCCACGTGCGCCCGATTGCCGAGGCCGAGGGAACCCCGGCCTCGTCCCCGGTCGTGTTCGCGCTCGAGGAGGACGCGGCCCCTAAGCCCGGAGCGATCACGGTCCTGGCGCCCGGAGGCACGTTCCATGCCGTCATCGCCCCCGACGGGCGCACCATCACGGGCCCCGGCGACGAGGGGCGCATCGAGTGGGCGCGCACCCACATGCCGGTCACCGAGGCGGCGGCACGCGCCCTGGCGCCCCTGGTGGCGGGCCGAAGCGTGGGGCTGTCCCTCGTCCTGGAGCCAAAAACGGCGGCACTGGCTCTCATGCTCTCCGAGGCGGGAGCACGCGTGAGCGTCTTCGGCTGGGCATCCGAGACCCGCGAGGATGTCGCTGCCCGCCTGCGCGAGGCCGGCATCCCCGTCTTCGCGGACTCGAGCGCCTCCCGCGAGCGCGAGTGGGAGCTCGCGCGCGAGTTTTTGGCCCAGCGCAGCGAATTCCTGCTGGATGACGGCTCCCACCTGATCCGTCTGGCGCACGACACGGAGGCCTGCCCGGGCGTCCTGGACGCGCTGGTCGGCGCTGCGGAGGAGACCACCTCGGGGCTGCGCCCCCTGCGTTCTTTCGATCTGCGCATTCCGGTCCTGGCCTCGAACGATGCGCGGTCGAAGACCCTGTTCGACAACGCCTACGGGACGGGTCAGTCGTGCTGGACGACGATCCTCGATCTGATCGACCCGCGCGGCGTCGGTGCGCCCGTGGCGGGGATGAGCGTCGTCGTCATCGGCTACGGCGACGTGGGTCGCGGCTGCGCACGCTTCGGCGCGGCGCTCGGCGCACGCGTGACCGTCGTCGAGCTGGACCCCGTGCGCGCCCTGCAGGCGTCGATGGATGGGTTCGCCGTGGCCTCGCTGGAAGAGGCCACGGCGAGCGCCGGCATGCTGATTTCCGCGACGGGCGAGCGGGCGACAATCCCACTGAGCGCGCTGGAGGCTGCGCCGGGCGGCGCGATCGTCACGGTCGCCGGCGGCGTCGACGGGGAGGTATCCATCGACGAGGCCGTGGCCGCCTCCTGGGTCATGGCCGAGTCGGGCGATCCCCACGTGCAGACCCTGACCAGCCCCTCCGGCAAGACGCTACGCATCCTTGAGCGCGGGGAGGGCATCAACTACACGGCGGGCGAGGGAAACCCCATCGAGATCATGGACATGAGCTTCGGCGTGCAGCTGGCATCCCTGCGCGAGCTCCTCACCCGCGAAGGCGAGCTATCCCCCGGCCTGCACGACCTGCCGCGCGAGGCGGACGACGCGGTGGCCGCAGCAGCGCTGGGCGCCCTGTCTCTGTCGTAGTCGCAGGTCACGTCCACCGGCGGGCGGGCGCACCCACCCCACTTCTACACTGTTAGTCAGCGTCCCCCACTGAAAGGTCCCCCATGAGCGACGTGGTCGTCTGGTCCGCCGGCATGGTCATCCCGATCACCGCCCCCTCGATCCTCGACGGCGCTGTTGCCGTGCGCGACGGGCGCATCGAGCACGTGGGGGCGCGCGACTGGGTCGTCGAAACGCTCACGCAGCGCGGCCTTTCCTTCACCGAACGCCACTTTGACGGCGTGCTGCTCCCCGGCCTCGTCAATGCGCACACGCACCTGCAGTACACGGGCATGGCGTCCGTGGGCGCGGGGCAGTACCGAGGTTTCGACGACTGGGCATGCGCCTTCGACGAGGTCTACGACGCGGGCGGCCTGGACTGGGGAGGCGACGCGGCCGCGGGCGCACGCCTACTCCTGGAAAGCGGCACGACCGCCGCCGCCGACGTGGTGACGGACGCCGCCGCGGCCTCGGCCCTGCACGACGCGGGCCTGCACGGCGTCGCCTACTGGGAGGTCATGAGCTGGTCGAACGACGAGTGGCGTGCCCGCGGTGAACGCGAGGTCTCCGCATCCCTCGATGCGATGCCGACCCCTCCGGCCGTGGGTATCTCCCCGCACGCCCCCTACTCCCTCGACGCTGAGCCGCTGCTGGATCTGCCGGACATGGCCAGGCGTCGCGGCATGCGCATCCACATCCACCTGGGTGAGTCCCACTCCGAGGCCGAATGGTCCGAAACGCGCACGACCGCCCTGGCCGACCTGTGGAAGAGCGAGCACTCCTCGTCGTTCACGGCGATGCGCTCGCGCGGCGGCGGCTTCTCCTCGACGCAGTTCGTCGATCAGCTGGGCGTCCTCGGACCCGACTGCCACGTCGCCCACGGCGTGTACATGCGCGCCGACGACCGCAGGCGACTGCGCGCCCGCCAGACGGCCGTGGCGCTGTGCCCGCGCTCGAACCGTGTGATCGGCCTGGACGCGCCGCCCGTCGGCGCCTACCTCGCCGAGGGCAACATGATCGCGGTGGGCACGGACTCCCTGTCCTCCTCCCCGTCCCTCGACCTGCTCGAGGACGTCGCCCTCCTCTTCGACCTGGCGCGATCCCAAGGCTACGAGGACCAGGACCTGGCGCGCCGCCTCCTGCAGGCCGCGACCCTGGGCGGCGCCACAGCGATGGGCCTGGCGACCGGCCCCGACCGCCTCGGTCAGCTCCAGTCGGGCGCGGTCGCCGACATGTGCATCGTCGACGTACCCGTGACCTCGATCGTGGAGACCATCGACACCGTCGCCCGCCACGGCGCCGGTCGCGTCGTCGAAACCATCGTGTCCGGGCGCGTGCGCTACTCGGCCTCGCACTGACCCTGTCGTTTCTCTTTCGCTCAGCCTCCCTTTCCCTTCATTTGGAGCTTCGCATGACCGACGTGTCCCCGCTGATTGACGCCATGGGCCTCGCGCCCCACCCCGAGGGCGGCCACTACCGCCGCACGTGGACCGCGCCCGCGCAGGTGGACACTCCGCGCGGGAGCCGCCACAGTGCCTCCGCGATCATCTTCCTCCTCGACCGCGACGAGGAGGCCCGCTGGCACCTCGTCCACTCCGACGAACTGTGGATCTGGTCGGGGCCCGGCGCCCTCGAGGTGCACCTGGGAGGCAGTGGCGACGCACCCGAGGCCGACCCGCGCATCGTCACGCTGGGCTCTCCGGCGGGCACCGAGGCCTCCGATGCGAGCAACCCCGTGCAGATCCTCGTACCCGCCGGCACCTGGCAGCGCACCTTCGCCCGCGGCGACTACGCGCTGGCCACCTGCGTCGTCTCCCCCGAGTTCACCTTCGACGACTGGAAGCTCGCCGAGGGGGCCTAAGCCCGACGGCACACTGTCCCACGCCTCGAACGCACAGGGAACGATCGCATCACGGGAGGCCTTGAACGCGCGAGCACCCCGGTTCGGGCATAGGGTGAGACCATCCGCTCGACCAATACGGGCGGCTCGTTCCAAGGAGGAAACATGGGTCTGGAAGATCTGAAGAAGCAGGCTGAAGAGGGTCTCGAGAAGGCTAAGGAAACCTTCGGCGAGGAGAACGTCGAGAAGGCCGTCGAGGCTGCCAAGGACAAGGCGACCGAGGTCGTCTCCGATCTGAAGGACAAGTTCCAGAAGTGATCTGACGGGAGGGCCGGGCCGGCATGGCCCGGCCCTTTCGCATACCCACGCGGCACTGTGTCCCATCCCCCACCCCCGCGAAACCCCAACGATTCCAACGTTTCCCCAGCCCAGGCCTCGTTCCATTGTTTCGTGCATCGAAATGACGCCAGCGCATTGTGCGGCGCGCCTATACGCTCATCGAGTCAGACCCGCCCACAAGGCGGAATCCCCCACGTCACCGGGAGGCCCCATGCGCCGCTCTGTCCGTTCCCTCGCTGCCGTTGCCGCCATCGCGGCCCTCGGCCTGGCCGCCTGCACGGGCGGCACGAGCTCCTCTTCTTCCGCCGACGCCGAGCAGACCTACGGCCCCGGCGCCCTGCCGACCGTGACGGAAGGCAAGCTCACCGTCGCCACCTCCGATCCCGCCTACTCGCCGTGGATCCTGGACAACGACCCGGCCTCGGGCGAAGGCTACGAGTCCGCCGTCATCTACGCCCTGGCCGAGGAACTCGGCTACACCGCCGACAACGTCCAGTGGGTGCGCGCCACCTTCGACGCGTCGATCACCCCCGGCGCCAAGGACTGGGACCTGAACATTCAGCAGTTCTCCATCACCGACGAGCGTAAGAACGCCGTCGACTTCACGTCCCCGTACTACACGACCACCTCGGCGATCATCACCAAGGCTGGCACCCCGGCCGCCGACGCGAAGTCCATCGCTGACCTCAAGGACGTCCTCATCGGCGTCCAGGCGGGCACCACCTCGCAGCAGTTCGCTTCCGATCACCTCGAGCCCGGACTCACCCAGAAGCTGCAGATGTTCAACTCCTCCGACGACACGGTCCTGGCCCTGCAGACGGGCCGCGTGGACGCGATCGTCGTCGACCTGCCGACCGCGTTCTACATGGTCTCCGCGCAGATCGATGACGGCGTCATCATCGGCCAGTTCGACGACACGACGGGCGGCGAGGAATACGGCATCGTCCTGCCCAAGGGCTCCAAGCTGACCCCCACGGTCTCCGCCGCCGTCGATCGTCTGGCCTCATCCGGCAAGCTCGCCGAGCTGCAGGAAAAGTGGCTGAACGAGGCACAGAACGTGCCCACCCTCAAGTGAGGCTCCCACACTCATGAGTGACTACTCAAGTGACGCGGCGGCCACGCTCACCGTTTCGGCGGTGGAGCGTGGCCGTCGCGCTTATCGGCGCAAGCAGACGGTCCGGTCGATTCTCATCTCCCTGGCTTCCACGATTGTGGTCGCGGGAGTCCTCATCACCGTGGTCGTCAACTCCGACGGGTGGGAGGCCACCCGCAACACCTTCTTCAACGGCAAGTACTTCGTCGAAGCCTTCCCCCAGGTGCTTTCCGGCCTGTGGCTGAACATCCGCATCCTGCTGATCTCGGTGCTGGGCGTCGCCGTCTTCGCGACTCTGCTGGCGGCCGCGCGCACGCTGGCCGGTCCCGTGTTTTTCCCGATCCGCTTCCTGGCGGCGGCGTACACGGATATTTTCCGAGGCGTCCCCTTCCTGGTCGTCCTCTACCTGATCGGCTTCGGCATCCCCGCGCTCAACCCGACGACGCGTATCCCGACCGCGTTCCTGGGCACGGTCGCGCTGATCCTCACGTACTCCTCGTACGTCGCCGAGGTGCTGCGCGCAGGCCTGGACTCCGTGCACCCCTCCCAGCGTTACGCGGCCCGCTCGCTGGGCCTGTCCCACGGGCAGACGCTGCGCATGATCATCGTGCCGCAGGCGATCCGCAAGGTCACGCCGGCCCTCATGAACGACTTCATTTCCATGCAGAAGGACGTCGGCCTGATCTCGGTCCTGGGCGCGGTCGACGCGATCCGTTCGGCGCAGATGGTCCAGGCCAAGACCTACAACATGACGTCCTACGTCGTCGCCGGCCTGCTGTTCATCATCTTGTCGTTCCCCTTCATTCGCCTGTCGGACTGGTACACGGCCCGACTGCGTAAGCGCGAGCAGATGGGAGGCACCGTCTGATGTCGGTCCCCACGAATTACGAGGCCTCCCCCACCTCGGACAACACCACCCCGGTTCTGCGCGCCGTCGGCGTCGTCAAACGCTTCGGCGACAACGTCGTCCTGCGCGGCCTGGACCTGGACGTCGCTGCGCACGAGGTCGTGGTCCTCCTGGGCGCGTCGGGCTCGGGCAAGTCGACGCTGCTGCGCTGCGCGAACCTGCTGGAGCGGGTCGACGACGGCCAGATCTTTTTGGCCGGCGAGGACATCACGGACCCGCGCGCGAACGCGGATCAGATCCGCGCGCGCATTGGCGTCGTGTTCCAGCACTACAACCTGTTCCCGCACATGTCGGTGCTGGACAACGTGACGCTCGCGGCCCGCAAGGTGCACGGCTGGGAGAAGGACCGCGCACGCAAGCGCGGCATGGAGCTGTTGGACCGCATCGGCTTGAAGGACAAGGCGAAGGAGTACCCGGATCGCCTGTCGGGTGGCCAGCAGCAGCGCGTCGCCATCGCACGCGCGCTCGCCACGAACCCGGAGCTGCTCCTGCTGGACGAGATCACGGCGGCGCTGGACCCGGTGCTCGTCGGCGAGGTCCTCGACCTCGTTCGCGAGATCAAGGAACAGGGCTCGACCATCCTCATGGCGACGCACGAAATCAGCTTCGCCCGCCAGGCGGCCGACCGCGTTGTGTTCCTGCGGAATGGCCAGATCGTCGAGCAGGGCCCGCCCGAGCAGGTCATCGACAACCCGCGCGAGCAGGCCACCAGGGACTTCCTGGCGCGCATTCTGCACTGAGACACGGGAAACCGGAGGGGGGTGGCCAACTCATCGTTGGCCACCCCCCTTTGGGTTGTTTCAGCCGCTGTCCCTTGGCGCCTGAGCCTCGCTATGGGAGGCTGCGGCGCCCTACACCGGGGTGGCATGGGGGTTTTGCGCCATGCGAGGCGCTGCGTCGGCGTGTCGCCGGCGTGTCGCACCCCTGCATGGCGCAATTCCCCCCGTCGAGGGGCCTGCCTGAAGGGGGTGGCGCCCAAAACGCAGACCACCTCTGCAAAATACGGTGAAAAAGAGCTGTTTCGGGTGAAGTGGTCTGCGTTTTGAGCAATCCCGGGAGCGCAAACTGCTCGCGCGCGCGTCGGCGAGCACCCTAATTACCCATCCATTCCGGCATGGATCCTTTCAGGGGAAAGAGCTAGCTCACTCGCACCGCAAATGCTAAGGTATCTATACGTACGGATAATGTCCGTACGAGCGAAAGAGGAATTGATATGAGCACTGCAAAGACACAGCGTCTGGAACTACGCCTCACCGAGGAACAGAACACTCTCATTCGCAGCGCAGCCACATACACATCTCGCAGCATCAGCGATTTCGTCCTCTCCGCAGCCACATTGGAGGCAGAGCGACGTCTCGCCGACCAGCGCTTCTTCATTCTGAACGACGAGGACCACGCCCGCTTCGAAGAAATCCTTGCGGCCTCGCCGACGGACGATCCCAAGCTGCGCAAACTCTTTGATCGCCCCTCGCCCTTCGGCACTCACATCGACCTGAACACACCAAGCACCTCCGAGAACTGATGTACGTATCAGTCCTGCAAGAGCCGCGGCCTCTCGAGCGGAGGGACAACCGGTCACACTTCCAATCGGGCAACACTGAGATCGACGATTGGTTCCACCGATTTGCGTGGCAGAACCACCGAGCCGGAAACGCGCACGTCTTCGTCACAACGCAGGAACCAGAGACACTTGGTTTCTACGCCCTATCGATGGGGGCAGTGCAGCGCAGCACACTCCCAGATGCCCTCAAACCTGGCCAACGCCCGGAGCCATGCCCAGTTCTCCTCCTCGCGCGACTCGCCGTCGATCAGCGCGTGCAGGGACGAGGCATAGGCGCAGCTCTCCTCAAAGACGCACTCTTGCGAGCCTACAAGCTCAGCAATGAGGTGGGATTCGCTGCCCTCCTGGTCCACTGTGCCAACGACCAGGCGCGCGAGTTCTACCTCAGCCAGTCCTCACACTTTGTTCCCTGCCCGGGAGCGGAGAACCACCTGGTGTTGCCACTGCGCGGCCTGCGGGAGTTTATCGATACTCTGTAGCATCCAGCACCGAACGGCCTCAACACAACGCACAGGGCCCAGGATCCGCAGATCCTGGGCCCGAAGCGTTGTCAGTATGGAATCAGTTGGCGCCCGGCGTGATAACGACGGTGATCTCGGTGCTAATGCCGTCCGGATCGGTCAGGGTCACAGTGACCGGGTCGTCTTCCTCGCCCAGCGCACGCAGCGGGTGCAGGGTGACGATGTTCTTCTCGGACTTGCCGACCTCGAGGGCGGTCGGATCAGAAACATCGATCGTCCACTTGGCGGCCTTGTCGGAGTCGGCCAGCTTGATCTTCAGGTCGCGCTTCTCGGGGACCTTGATGCCGCTGTCGTCGATCTGAGCGATGGGACGCTCGACCGTCTTGACGTCCTTCGGGGTCACGTAGGAGTGAGCAGAATCGGAATCGGTGGCGCAGCCGGTCAGGGCGGTCACGCCCAGGCCGAGAGCCAGCACTGCAGTAAGGATGGAACGCTTGTTCATAAACACAATACTAAGCATCCATCCTCACAGATATGCATCACAAGGCCCATTTTGGGACGATGTCACAGCATCTTGCGTCACATGGACCAGACCAGCGCCCCCGATTCCACGTCCGCCCAGTACGAGCTGGCAAACTCCGCCCACTGCTGCGGGAACTGCAACTGCGGGCTGTGCGTGCCCCCTCGGATGATGCTCTCGCGGGCACCCAGGTCGGCGGCCTCCTCGGCGTACCACGAGGGCGGCCAGATCTCATCCTGGTCCCCGTACAGCACGTGCACGGGCACGCCCGTGGCCGCGAGCGCCGGGGTGTCGGGGCGCAGCTGGGAGAGGATGCGGGCGATACCCACCAGGTTTTCCGAGGCCGTATCCAGCGCGCGGATACGTTGAAATTCCGCCCATCCGACGCCGGGTTCCTCGAAGTTCATGTCCGGGAAGTAGGTGCGCAGCACCTGCTGGCGCGCGCCGGGACCCGTGGGCAGGGGGTCGAGGATCGGCAGGGTGTTCATCCAGTCGTAGACTGCGCGACCCGAACAGAACAGGGTGACGGAGGCGAAGAGGTCGGGGCGAGCGACGACGGCCGCGCGCGCGACGATACCGCCGAAAGAGTGGCCCACGAGGTGCACGCGACCCGTGGTCCCGGCCCAGGCCTCGGCGACGGCGATGAGGTCACCGACAAAGTCGCTCATCCCGTACGCGCCGAGGCCGGCGGGCGCGGCGGACCCGCCCTGGCCTCGTTGCGAGTAGGCGAGGACGTCCCATCCCGCCTCCCCAAGGAACGGCAGGACGGTCGAGTAGTCCTCCTTGGATCCCGTGTAGCCGGGGACGAGGAGCGCGCGGTTCTCCCCCGCGGCGCCCGGGGTCGACACCGCTGAGATAGCAGGCGTGCCGTCGACGAGGGCGGGGGTGCTCGGGCCGGTCAGCAGGCCACTGAGCTCGCCGGCCGGGGAAGGGACGGCGACGGGGGTGACGTTTGCTGCCAGCGCAAAAGGACCGAAAGGCTCTGTCTGTTTCACGCCCCCAATCGTAGAATGAACGCATGACAAACGAGACGATTGCGAGCCAGCTCGCCCACCGGACGATCCGCGCCTACAAGGACCAGCCCCTCACCGAGGAAGAGGTCACCACGCTGATGGACGTGGCTCGTCACACCGCCACGTCTTCGTTCCTGCAGTCCTGCACGGTCCTGCACATCACCGACCCGAAGGTGCGCGAGACGATCGGTGCTGCCTCCGGCCAGCCCTACGTGGGCGGCACGAAGGGCGACCTGTTCATCTTCGTCGCCGACCTGTACCGCAACAGCCGCATCCGCGCCGAGCAGGGCGTCTCCTCGGAGGCCCTAGGGTCGATCAACCTGTTCCTCACCGCCGTCGAGGACGCGCTCCTGGCCGCGCAGAACGTGGTCGTGGCCGCCGAGTCGATGGGCCTGGGCACCGTCTACCTCGGCTCGATCCTCGCCGATCCGCGCGGCGTCGTGAAGGCGCTCGAGCTGCCGGAGCTGACCTTCCCGATCGTCGGCCTGCTCGTCGGCCACCCGGACCAGGAACCCGGCCAGAAGCCACGTATGCCTCTGTCCGTCATGACCGCGAAGAACACGTACCCACGCGTCGAGTCCTACTCCGAGACGCTCGCCGACTACGACCGCGAGGTCACCGAATACTACGACCTGCGCTCGGGCTCGCGCCTCGAGTCCTTCACCCACCTAGTCGCCACCAACATCGGCGTGGGCGGCGCGCACGTCTCCCCCATCATGGAGGTCCTCCACGAGCAGGGCCTGTGCCTGCGCTGACTCTCCGTCTTTGACGAGGCCGTGGCCTCCCCTCGCGTTCAACCGCCCGGGGCGCCACGGCCTCGTCGCATGCTGTGCTTGTCGCGCGCTTACAATGAGCGCATGGCTGAGCTTGGTTTTTCCACCTACGTGTTTATCGAGCGCATCGCCGCGAACGCGGCCGCGCTGCACCCCTTCCCGGAGCACAACGTTGCACTCGTTCGGGACGCGCTGGCGGACGCCGGCTTCGACATCACGCTCCTCGGCCCAGACGCGCCGGAGGTCGGCGAGGGCGTGTACTTCCAGCCCGAACCCTTCGGTGACGAGGTCATGGGCCTCCTCGCGGACGCCCTCACTCTGCGCGGCATCGGCGCCTACGCCTACGCGCTCGTGGATTCATCGCTGGGCGGGGACCTGGCGGACATCGCGCTGTTCACCCGCGTGGGCGACATATTCCCCCGTCACGGCCGCCACATCCTCATGACGCGCATGTACATTCAGCGCACCCCCACGGGCGCGGGCAACAAGGCCGTGACCTGGGCGTTCGGCTCCCCCGCCGACCTGGAGGAGGCGAACCGTCTGCTATCGGAGAAGTTTGACACCGAGCCGGTCACGGACCCGCGCGGCATGGCCGCCATCGAGATCCGTCACCCCGAGTTCGCGGCGGGCACGGCCGAGCCGATGGTCCTCCTCGACGAGATCTTCCAGGTGCTGGGCGCCGCCGGCTTCGAAGGCATCACCATGTGCAACGACCCGGGCCAGCAGGCCCAGGGCTGACAGAGACAACAAGGGCCGCCGCGCAACCATCGTTGGTTGTGCGGCGGCCCTTTTGTCAAGGGTTTAGCGAATTGCCTCCATGACGCGCACGCCGTCGAGCACGCTCACGTAGGGCAGGGGGTTCACGCCGGACTCGAGGACGTACTCGGTGAGCTGGTCGCGCACGACCGCGCGCAGCTCGTCGGGGTTCCAGGGCTTGCCGATGTAGTAGTCCAGGCCCGCCTGGTTGACCGCTCGGATCGTGTCGGACTGGTCCGCCTGGCCGGTGACCAGGACCGTGCGGGTCGCACCGAAACGCTCGTCCTTCATGAGCTCCACGAGGAAGTCCACGCCCGACTTTCCGGGCAGGCGATGGTCGGACAGCACCAGCGCAAGCTCGTCCCCGTCTTCGACGATCTCGTCGATGACGGCCCACGCGTCGTCAACGTCCTCGGCGACTTCGAGCCGGATCTTGTCCCAGAACTGTTCAAGATCGCGCTCGAGTGCGTCGCGCACGTCTGCTTCGTCCTCAAGGGACAGGATTGTCAGGGTCATGATTCCTCCTCGTGTGGTTGGGCGGGCAGCGAGATCCGCATGATCGTGGATCCCGGGTGAGAGTCGATCGTGAGGGTGCCCCCATGATCGGCAATAATGCTTCGGACGATGGACATGCCCATGCCCAGGCCGAATCGGACGCGCCCCGCCTTGGTGGTGAAGTGGGGCTCCATAATCTTGTCGACGATTCCCGGATCGATGCCCGGGCCGTTGTCGTGGATGGTAACGCTCACGCCCTCGGGCGTGGGACGCACGGTGATGCGGATGAGGGCCTCGGCCTCGCCGCGGGCGGGCAGCTCGGGCACGCCGCCCGAAGCCTCGGCTGCCGCGACCAGGTCGGCGTTCTCATCCTCGATGGCCTCGGCAGCGTTGACGATGAGGTTCGTCCACACCTGCTGCAGCTTCGCCGGGTGCGCGTACACGGGCGGCACGTCCTCGTAGTCGCAGTCGATGCGAATGCCGCGCACCCTGTGGGCGGTCAGGCGCAGAACATCGTCGATGCCCTCGCGCACGTCCACGGGCTTGAGGTCCTCGGCGTCCGGGCGCGCGTAGCCCTTGAGGGACTGGGTCAGCTCAATGACGCGGTCGCCCGCGGCGAGCACCGAGCGCAGGGATCCGCCCAGGCGCGCCCCGGCCTCGTACGCGTCGATGCCGCCTGGGATCTGCGCGAGCGCACGCGCGCCGTCCGCCCCCTGGATCCCCGCGCGCACGAGGCGACGCGCGAGCGTGCGGTCACCGACGACGGGCAGGAGCTCCTTCATGAGGGCGCGCTCAACCGACGTGGAGCGCGGCGGTGCGGTGAGGGCGCGGGCCATCGCCTCCCTCGACGAGGCCGTGGCCGGTGCCGCGAGCGCGGCGTCGACATCCTCATGCAGGTGCTTGGCCGCGCGCACGAGGGCGGTCACCGGATTGTTGAGCTCGTGGGCGATGCCGGCGCTCAGCTCGCCAAGCATGGCGAAGCGCGCGCGTTCGACCAGCTCGGCGCGGGTGGCACGCAGGTCCTCGAGCGTGGCCGCCAGGGCCTCCTTCTGGGCCTCGAGGTCCTCGGCGAGCATCGCGTTTTGCAGGTGGAGGTCCTCGGCGCGCATGAGGCGGCGCGTCAGCGAGCGGATCGCGAGCGCGGTCAGGGTCGCGCCGATCGACGGGTCCTCAGAGATGACGATCTGGAGCTGCTCGGTCGTCAGGCGCACGAGCGTCGCCTCGGTCGCCGTCTCGCCCGTGAAGAACGCGTCCTCCGCGCGGGCCAACGACACGAGGCCGATGAGAGGGCCCGACGAGGCCAGGTGCGCCAGGACCTCACCCTGCGCCGAATCCCTGTGGAGCGACACCTGCCCGTCGAGCACCAGGTAGACGGCGCCCACCGGCTCGCCCTGGGTCACCAGCTGTATCCCCTCGGGAACGATGAGCCGAGGCCTCTGGCCGAGCACTCGCTCGACGCCGGCGAGGAGCTCCATGACGACCTCGTGCTCGTCGCGGTCCAGGCCCTCCAGGAGCGGGCCCTGCACGGCGAAAGGCGGCGGATCAGCGATGAGCGAGCGGATCTGCCTATCCGAATAGCCGCACCCCTGCAGGTATCGCACCATCGTCGAATAGGCCTGGCCTGCCAGCAGGGGAACCGTCCACGGGGACTTGAGGACCGAGGCGAGCGCGCATGACTGCATGCACCGGGCCAGGTCGCGGTGCTCGGGCTTATCCGTCACCACCACCCACTGCATGCGCTGCAGCGCCGGGAAAGTCCTCGCACGGTCAATGAGCGCATCAATATCGTCGACCTCGGAGGTCACCAGGCCCATCAGCACATGGTCGCCCGGGTTCAGGCTGGCCTCGTAGGCGGCCAGGTCCTCAATCTCGTCGATGCGATCCAGGCACAGGCCCGGGAATGCGTGCGCTAGATCCCTCGTAACGGGCGCGGCAATCGAGCGCGAGTCGTCGCCTACGACCAGCATGTGAATCGGGTAGCCGGCTCGGTGCCCGCCGCTGCGCACATCCGTGCGAGCCAGCACCGAGGCGTCCTCCGCCGCCGGCCCCTGCGTCCACCCGCGGGCCAGCCCCGGCCGGGGGCGCGCCGCCCCCGAACCGACCATGGCCTCGTCCCCGGACACGTCACATCACCCCAATGAATCCCCAGGTCAGCGGCGCGATGAACGCCAGGAGGATGATGCCCACAACGCCCACCACGATGCCGACAATCGCCATCTCGCGGGTCGGGGTCGTGCCCGTCGAGTAAGCGATCGCGTTCGGCGGGGTCGAGATCGGCAGGCACATGCCGAGCGAGCAACCCAGGGCGATGACGATGGCGATCTCGGCGGCGCTCGTGGAGACCGTCGTCGCCAGGCCCATACCCATGGGGATCAGGAGGTTCGCGGACGCGGAGTGCGAAATGACGTTCGAGGTCACCCAACCCACGAGGGCCAGCACGAAGATCAGGAGGATACCGGGGATCGAGGCCCACTGGATCGAGCCGAGCATCCACTTGTCGAGACCCGTCGCGGCCACGCCCGACCCCAGCGCAATACCGCCCGCGACCAGCCACAGGACCGGCCAGTCCAGGGCGCGCAGGTCGTCGCCGCTCATCACCTTCGTCATCAGAAGGACCACGACCGGCAGGAAGCCCACGACGTTGGCAGAAATGTGGTGCAGCGACTCCGTCATCCACAGGAGGATCGTCAGACCCGCCACCGAGTAGAAGATGATCGCGCTGCGCGACTTCTCGAAGCGCGCCGACGTATCAATGTCGAACTTGGCGTCGCTGGGGATGTAGCGCCACGCGATGAACGCCCACGACAGAGCCAGGAGCACCAGCATGAGCGGGACGGCCGCGAGCATCCACTGCAGGAAGGTCACCTTCACGCCCGCGTTCTCCAGGGCACCCAGAGCGATCGCGTTCGGGGGCGTTCCGACCGGCGTGCCCATGCCGCCGACGTTCGCGGCGACCGGGATCGACAGGGCGATACCGGTGCGCGCCTTACCCTCGGGCAGAGCCATGATGACGGGCATCATGACGGCGAACATCGTTGCCGTGGTTGCCGTGTTCGACATGAACATACTCATGATCGCGGTGATCAGCATGACGCCCATGACGGTCAGGCGCGGCTTGCCCATGAAGGGCTTGAGGAGGACGGCAGACAGGGCGCGGTCGAGCTTGTACTTGGCGGCGCCGTCGGCCACCATGAAGCCGCCCAGGAACAGGATGATAACCGGGTTAGCCAGGGCACCGAAGAACTTCGTGTAGGCCGGAGCGCCCTCACCCACACTCAGCAGCGCGTGGTCCGAGATGAACAGGACCTCCAGGAAGATAACGAGGACGGCCGTGCCCGCGAGCGGCACTGCCTCCGTCACCCACAGCAGAATCGCCGCCAGGAAGATGCCGAACATGCGCGTACCGGCCACATCGAGGCCGGGTAGCTGCACGAACAGGCAGGTCACGATGCACGCCAGCGCCGCTACGGCGCCGAATACCTTGACCGGGCTGATTGATTGCTTCTTCTTCGAGAAATCTGCCGGTCGCGTGGACATATTCTGAGCGGAGCGCGGATTGATTGACACCGCGCCCTTGGAGCGTCGAGCCATTATGTGAAGACCTCATCGTCTTGCGTGGATAGTGTCCGACCAGTGTATGCCAGCACACACAAAAAGGGAAACCGGGGTGGGGCTTCCCGATGCCCCACCCCGGCTTGACGCTCACGCGTTCAGTCGGTCCTCGCGTGACCCCCTTCTCGGCCCCGGCCTCGTCGATGTCGTAGCCCGTCGGGAGGGCACCCGGACGCGCCGGCTCCCACCCGAGCGCGGGGGCCACGTACTCCACGAAGTTGCGGATAATCGACCAGTTTTCCTCGAATCCGAGCTGGTTGGGGATCGTCAGGAGGAGGGTGTCAGCCTCCGCGAGGGCGCGGTCCTGGCTTAGCTGCTTGATGAGCGTCGAGGGCGGTGTGGCCGTCGGCGATCAGGTCCAGGGCTGCGGCCTCCTCGGCGAGATAGAGGGGGTTCTCGTAGCGCATGTCTGAGTTATGGCGTTGGACGGAACACCTATTGCTTGCGGGCACGCGCAGCCCGCAGTCCGTTGGCGATGACGACGACTTCGGCGACCTCGTGCACGAGGACGACCGCTGCCAGGCCGAGCACGCCGGTGATCGCCAGCGGCAGCAGCACAGTGATGATCGCCAAGGACAGAACGATGTTCTGGTTGATGATCCTGCCGCCGCGGCGGGCGTGGCGCAGAGCCTGCGGGATGAGGCCGAGGTCGTGGCCGGTGAAGGCGACGTCGGCGGACTCGATCGCGGCGTCGGAGCCGGTCGCGCCCATCGCGATGCCCACGGTCGCCCCGGCCAGGGCGGGCGCGTCGTTGATGCCATCGCCGATCATCGCAGTCGGCGACGTCTCCGAGAACCCGGCGACGATACGAGCCTTGTCCTCGGGACGCAGCTCGGCGTGCACGTCGCCGATCCCGGCCAGCTTCGCCAGCGCAGCAGCGGTGCGGGAGTTGTCGCCGGTGAGCATGCTCACCTCGACGCCCTGGTCGCGCAGGGTCCGCACGACCTCGGGGACCTCGGGGCGCAGCTCGTCGCGGACGCCGATCGCACCGGCCAGGAAGCCGTCGACGGTGACGAGCACGCAGGTCTGCCCCTCGGCCTCCAGGTCTTCGACCCGGGCCTTGAGCGGACCGGCGTCAATCCAGCGCGGACTGCCCACCGCCACCCTGCGGCCGTCGACCAGGCCACCGATGCCGTGCCCGGCCTCCTCGGCCACGTCCTGCGCGGCGGGGGTTCCCCGGCCCGCGGCGGCGATGGCGGCGGCGAGTGGGTGCGTCGAGTGCTGCTCCACTGCGGCAGCCCAAGCAAGCACCTGTGCATCGTCGAACCCATGGGCGGCGACGATGGCGGTTACCTCGGGCCGGTTGCGGGTCAGAGTGCCGGTCTTGTCCACGGCCAGGTGCCGGATACCGCCGAGGCGCTCGAAGGCGGCCCCGCTCTTGATGACGACGCCGAACTTGGTCGCCGCACCGATCGCGGAGACCACGGTGACGGGCACCGCGATCGCCATCGCGCAGGGGCTGGCCGCGACGAGGACGACCAGGGCGCGGGTGATCCAGGTCTCCGGGTCACCGAGCAGGGACCCGAGCACGCCGACGAGGACAGCGAGGACCATCACGCCGGGCACCAGCGGGCGGGCGATCCGGTCAGCGATCCGGGCTCGGTCGCCCTTCTCGGCCTGGGCCTGCTCTACCAGCTCCACGATCGTGGTCAGTGAGTTGTCGGTGCCCGCGGCGGTCGCCTCGACCTCCAGCACGCCGGCGCTGTTGATCGCGCCCGCCGACACCGCTTCTCCGGGCGCGACCTCGACCGGGATCGATTCACCCGTGATCGCCGAAGTGTCCAGGCTCGACCGGCCCGAGCGGACCAGCCCATCGGTCGCGACCCGCTCGCCAGGGCGGACCAGCAGCACGTCGCCGACGGCGATCTCCCTGGCCGGGACCGAGGCGGAGGTCCCGTCGCGCAGCACGGTCGCGGTCTCCGGCACGAGCTTCAGCAGCGCGCGCAGCCCGCCGCGGGCGCGGTCCATCGCCTTGTCCTCCAGGGCCTCGGCGATCGAGAAGAGGAACGCCAGCGCGGCCGCCTCCTCGACGTAGCCGAGGATCACCGCGCCCACGGCGCTGATCGTCATCAGCAGCGCGATCCCGAGCTTGCGCTTCACAACGAGATTCCGAATCGCACCGGGCACGAACGTGTACGCGCCCAGCAGCAGGCCCGCCCAGAACGCGACCAGCGCCGCGATGTGCAGCCCCGACCACTCCAGCGCCAGGCCAGTGCCGAACGCGACGCCGGAGAGGATCGGCACGACCAGGCCGGGATCACGCCACCACGGGCGCTCTACCTCCTCTGCCTCGTCCGCGGGACTGGTCGTCGGCTCGTCGCAGCCGCAGGCGGCGCTCACGAGGCGTCCCCCGAACTGCTCGCGGCGCAGCAGCCTGGCACCGAGCAGGCTGGGTCGATGCACGGCGCGCTCTCGTCCACGGCGAGGGTCACATCGACCAGTGCCGTCAGCGCCGCGGCCAGGTGCGGGTCGGCGATCTCGTAGCGAGTCTGGCGGCCCTCGGGCTCGGCGACCACGATCCCGCAGTCGCGCAGGCAGGTCAGGTGGTTGGACACGTTCGAGCGGGTCAGCCCCAGCTCGCGCGAGAGCACCGCGGGGTGGCTCGGGCCGTCAAGCAGGGACATCAGGATCCGGGAACGCGTCGGGTCGGCCATGGCCCGGCCGAGCCGGTTCATGACGTCGAGGCGCGAAGCAATGGTCAGCATGCACTGAACTATACAGCAGCCGCTGACCTAATGTCCAGTTGTCGCGGCTGCCGCACGCGCTGCGCGCGCTTGCGGCGCTCGGCTCGGCCGGGCCGTCACCAAACGGGGGAAATGGCGTCATTAGAGGTACGACACGCCGGCGACACGCCGCCAACCAGCTTCTAATGCTGCAAAACCCCCACCGCAGCCAGCCTCGTGCGCCACATCGCCTACAAGACCTGGGCGCAGGGCCGATTGGCGCGAAAGAACTCGCCCAACACAGCCCCTTCAGCAGCATTTCCGCGAAAAGTTCGCCCAGCAAGCGTAAAAACGCCAATTTTGAGCCATTGTGAGCGCGCAGGGCGAACTTTTTCGCGCTCACGCACACATCAGGCCACGCCGGGCGAAGTAGCGTCCCGCATAGTGGTGTAACCGTGTGGTGGTCGGCCTGTTTGATATGGGTGCGGTCACCGTGTGATCCTTCGAGAAAGCTCTCTACTTCTGACTCG
>NZ_PKKM01000019.1 GCF_002847525.1 Schaalia odontolytica
CGACTGGGATACGTGGACCGACGATCCGGCACGCGCCATTGGCCACCTCCTGCCCGACATTGCCATCGCACTTGCGACCATGGGTGGCAGCGCCGGCGTGTCCGCCGGCGAGAAGGCCCTGACCGGCGGAGCTCGCGCTCTTCGCATCGGCAAAGAGGTCTTCAAGGCCATTTTGCCTATTAGCCCCGACGACGTCCGCTCCCTGGCCAAGCTCGGCAAGAACCTGGTCGGCAAGCTCAGCGCCCGCGGCATCAATACGGCCGCGGACCTCGCGGATCTGGCAAACACCGCGCAGCGCCTAACTAAGGCCGCCGACCACGCCCACGACCTGGGTCACGCCGCCAACGGCATGGCTGATGCCCTAGACGGGGCCGCCGACGCCGGCCGCGCTGCCACGAGGGCTGGCTCGGCTATCGGGGACACCAGCCACGCAGCGCACGCAGCCGGCGGGGCAGCCGATGCTACAGGTAGCGCCAGCCACGCCGCACACGCCGCTTCCGGCGGCGGTGGCATCGCCAGCGGTGCGAGCCATGCCGCAAACGGTGCCGGTAGCGCCAGCCACGCCGCACACGCTGGAGGCAACGCCGCTGACGCTGCTGGTAGTGCCAGCCACGCCGCACACGCTGGCGGCAACGCCGCTGACGCTGCTGGTAGCGCCAGCCACGCCGCTCACACTGGCGGCAACGCCGCAGACGCTGCAGGCAACGCCAGCCACGCCTCGCACACTGCAGGCAACACAGCCGACGCTGCAGGCAACGCCAGCCACGCCTCGCACGGTGGTGCGGATGTCAAGGATTCGGCTCTTCCGCCCACGGATCCGGGCCACCGCTCCAACGGTGTGTCGAGTGCGGCTCAGCCCGACGCGACGCCTCATGCGCCCGCAGCTGGCGATGCCAGCACCGGCGGGCACGCGGCTCCCGCGAACACTGCCCCCAGCGCGTCTAACGGCGCTCACAACAACGCGTTCATGAATGCGGATACCGGCGGCGCCACCCACGGCGCTGGCAGCACTGCCAACGGCGCAACCGGAGCTCCTGCGACCGGCGCAGGCACACACGGCGCTCCCGGCGCAGGTACGCATGGCGCTCCCGCGACTGGCGCTCCTGCCACCGGGACCCACGGAGCCCCGGCAACCAGCGCTCCCGCGCCCGGCGCAGGTACGCATGGCGCTGGCACAACCGGTGCACCCGCAACTGGCGCACCCGCCACCGGCACCCACGGTGCTGGCGCATCCGGTGCGCCTGCTGCCCCCGGAGCTCCTTCGAGCGGCTCGCATGGTGCCGCTTCTGGCCACGGTGCTGCTGGCGGCTCCCCCGCTGCTCCCGTGCGCAACGACGGTGTGGGTGAGCGCGGTGCACCGGCTGAGGCTATTGCGCAGAAGAAGCCCGTCGATCCTGACAAGGTATTTACCCGTTCGGGCAACGATTTCGGTGCCCCGGCGAACAAGATCGATACGCACGCTGGCGGCAACCAGAAGAGCTTGGATCATGTGGATGTCAAACCCGGTGATTCCGACAAGGTTCCCAACGGCCAGTACCATCCTGTCGAAACCGCAGGTGGTCCTCACCGCGGCGGCACCGACGGAGCTTTGAAGGGTGACGACTTCGAACCGAAACACGCTGTTGCGGGCGATGGGAAGCCTCCGCGAAAGCCTAACGATTCGTGGGACTCCGATGGTTTCTCTGCGAACCGGGACGATTACGATCTTTTCGGTGTTGAGAACAGGAAGGACTCTTCCTACCTGGATCACAGCTCGACCCACGCTAACGGTGAGACGCGCGGTGCCGATGAGCTTGTCGGTGCGGGCGTTGGTCGTAGCGAGGCCAGCGTGGGCGCTCAGGGATCGTACGAGCGCGCTGGTGCCTTCGGTGGCAGCGATCCGAGCCGTGTGAGCCACGGAGCGGATGGCTTCGGCGGTACCGCTGATTTCGGAGCAAACGCAGGACATGCGGGTCACGGCGCACACGGCGTCAGCAATTCCGCTGATGTCGGTGGCGGCGTAGGCGACGTGTCGCGTGGTACGCACGCTGCTGGCGCCCCCACGGGCCAGGGCGGCGGTCATGTTGGTGCTGATACTGGCACCCACGGTGGTTCGTCGGCCCCTGCGCAGGGGCCGCACCGCGGCGATCCGGGCATGTCCACCGGTGATGCGCACGGTGTTTCGCGCGCTGATTCCACCCCCGGCCACGGTGACACCCCCCGGGCAGGACATGGTGGAGACGGCGCCCCCGACGCGCCTACCACACCCAAAAAGGACACTCCTGCCGGGGACGGCCTGGTCGGCGACAAGCAGCCGCATAGCGGAAAGCATGCAGCAGACACGCCCACCACCCACGCGGATGAGGCCGCCGACACCACGAAGGCTGGCCACGACTCCGGCGACGCACATGACTCCGGTAAGGCCGATGCCGACGCCAAGCATGGGCACGATTCCGTCGAGCACGCGGACGCTGACCCCAAGGCGAAGGACCACTCCGCCAACGGCAAGGCCGACGACGCCGCTGACTCGGCGCGCCACGGCGACAAGACCGAGGCCGACGAGCCCACGTCGGACAAGACCCACAAGGAAGACGACGCCGCACACCACGACGGCGACGAACACCCCAAGGACACCGACGACAAGCACACCACCAAGAACGACGACGCCGACTCCAAGTCCACCAAGGACGAGGCCGACACCCACAAGTCCGACAAGGACGACGCCGACGCCAAGTCCGACAAGGACAACACCGACGCCAAGTCCGACAAGGACAACACCGACGCCAAGTCCGACAAGGACGACACCGACGGCAAGTCCGACAAGGACAACACCGACGCCAAGTCCGACAAGGACGACACCGACGGCAAGTCCGATGACGACAACGGTGGCGGAGAGTCTGACAACGATACCGTCTCCGACAAGAACGCGGAAGAATCACAGGAAATCAAATCCGAGGAAGGTACTGGCGAGGAAAAGCGCAACCCGCATTCTGGTGACCCTGACCACAACTGGGGAACCTACGTTGACGAAAATGGGGTTCCCCACATTGACCCTTCTGACCCCCGTCCTTACTTAAATCCGAAGAATAGGCCTTCACTCAAGGAACAGACAATTCTCGATGTCTGGAACGAAGAGGTAAGGCCTGACGGGACAGTTGTGGACCCTGCAGGCAGAGTCATCGAATGGACACCCGGCACCTCCCGCCGAGGAGTATGGGATATGGGCCACATACCCGGCGAAAAATATCACGACAGGTGGCTCGAGTACGTCAACGGGGAGATGACCCCTGCCGAATTTAGAGAGTGGTACAATACAGCTGAGCATTATCGCGTTGAGCATCCAACCACTAATCGCAGCCACAAGTACGAAGGCCTCGACAAATGAACATCTTTCTCACGGCGAATATGAAGACATTTGAGGACTTCGTCGCCCTCTATGCACCAGGGGACGAGGCGCGCGCGAACCGGGGGCGCTCCCTGTTCAGTTACGCTCTCGGGAACAGCAAACCGGAGGAGCGATACAAGATCGTCGACTTCCTGCTCGAACACAATCCGTCAATCGCCCACAAATCCGGTGACGGGGCGTCACTCCTGCACATCCTACTGGGCGCCGTCAAGCACGACCCCGCCCGCGACGCCGCCATCGCACAGGTCCTGGTCGACCACGGGGAGACCTTCAACTGCCTCGATAATCGCAAGCGCCTCCCCCTCCAGTACCTACTCCCCCTCCACCGCTACTCCGACGAGGACCTGGCACCCATCTACGACGTCGTCTTCGCATCCCCCGACCCGGGTTTTACGACCGTCGTTGACGGGGGAAAGCCCTTCCATGAACTCGTCCGCGCATTCGAGGACCGGCAAGTCCTCGCGGACCGCATCGACAACTACCTGCGCACGCAGGGTGACACTCACTGAGAGGAGCAATAATGCGCCCCACCTACATTCGCGGCGCCGGTGCCGCCATCGTCTCGCGCAACATTGTCGAACGAACCGGCAACATCAAATGGCTGACCCGCGAGGAACCCTTCGCCCCTCAGGACTCCGGCTGGCGCGTGCTCTCCGACCGCGACACCGCCGAGTACCTGGATGATCCTAAGAACATGACGGTCGTTGACTTCAACGATCTGTGCGACATCGAGCCGGCCTGCATCGGCATCTACGACCTGCCGATCGGCTCCGACATCCAACTGGTCGTCGAACCTGACGGCCGCCGGCGCTGGTTCGATAACAAGACCGAGAAAGAGATTTCCTTCCGCTGACTCACGCAGCGGCCCCGCCCTCACAGGTGGGTGAGCCACACGAGGGACGTGTAGGGGACCGTGACCGTCTCCCCCGACGCATACCCGAGGTGCTCGTAGAGGTACCAGCGCAGGTTCGCCTGCATGCGCGCCCGCACCGCCTTCGAGGACCGGCAAGTCCTCGCGGACCGCATCGACGACTACCTGCGCGCGCAGGGTGATAACCACCGACAGGAGCAATAATGCGCCCCACCTACATTCGCGACGCCGGGTACGCCTTCGTCTCGCGCAAGATCGCCGAACGGACCGGCAACATCAAGTGGCTCATCCGCGAGACACCAATTGCGTTGGATGATTCCGGATGGCGCGTCCTCTCCGACCGCGACACCGCCGAGTACATCCGCGACTCGAAGAATCTCTTCCTGGCAGACTTTAACGACATCTGCAATCTCGAGCCCGCCTGCATCGGCATCTATGACCTGCCGATCGGCTCCAACATCCAACTGGTCGTCGAGCCCGACGGCCGCCGGCGCTGGTTCGATAACAAGACCAAGAAGGAGATTCCGTTCCGCTGACTCACGCAGCGGCCCCGCCCTCACAGGTGAGTGAGCCACACGAGGGTCGCGTAGGGGATCGTCACCAGCTCCCCCGGCGCATAACCGAGGTGCTCGTAGAGGTACCAGCGCAGGTTCTCCTGCATGCGCGCACGCCCCGCCTCCGACGAACGGATATACGAGGAACGGGTCGTGCCCAGGGTGAGGATCTCCTCGGGGGCCATCCGGTCCTCCCACGCGACCTGGGTGAGGGTCATCGGGGCGAAGCCACCGCCCGGCGTGGGGGGCCTGTCGGGGCGGTGCACGTCGCCAGAACGCATGATGCGCGTCAGGCGATGCACCCAGGGGATCGACACGGCCATCTGATTCCAGACGATGGCGAGCGCGCCGCCGGGTGCCAGGATTCGGGCGGCCTCGAGGCCCGCACGCTCCGGATCCATCCAGTGCCAGGACTGCGCAAACACGACGATGTCATACACGTCGTTCGGTAACCCCGTCTCTTCCGCGACGCCATCGTGCCACGTGACCCCCTCGTTCGCTGAGGCCTGGGCGCGCATCACCTCGGAGGGTTCGACCGCGTCCACAAGGAGACCACCACGGGCCAGGAGCTCGCTCATCTTGCCAGTGCCCGCACCGATGTCCGCGGCGCGCAGTGGGCCATCGCGGCCTGGAGCGTTCACGCCCCGCCCGCTCCGCGCGGCGTCGATCAACGCGGCCACGGCCTCGTCCGGGTAGGCGGGGCGCACCGAGTCGTAGGCACCGCCCTCCCCGACGTAGGGGTTGACGTCGAGGAAAGCGGACACGCTGTTCGGCATCGTGTCACGATCACCGTAACACAGCCACGAAGAAGTGGTGGCCGCGCGCCCGGCCACGGCCTCGTTGTCAGAAGCACTCACAGGAGCGAGCTCCCCAGTCGGCACACGTTGTCGACGTAGTGGACATGCCACGGCTGACCGCGCCACTCCTCGTAGGTGAGCTCGCGGGAGGCCTCGCGCGTGCGCTCGTCGTTGCCGTGCAGCATCTCGACCAGGCGCGAGCTGTCGGCGACGAGGACGATCTCGTAGTTCAGGCCGAAGGAGCGCACGTCCATGTTGGAGGAGCCGATGATGCACAGGCTCCCATCGACGACCATGTACTTGGAATGCAGCATCCGCGGCTTGCGATAGAGGTGGATGCGCACGCCCGCCTTCAGGAGCGGCCCGTAGTAGGAGCGCTGGGCGTGGCCGACCAGGAACTGGTCGAATTGCTCGGAGACGAAGAGCTCGACCTCGACGCCCGACAGTGCGGCGTTCGTCAGCGCGGTCATGAGGGCCTCGTCGGGGATGAAGTAGGGGCTCGTGATCGACACGTGCGTGCGCGCCGAGGAGATCATGTGGATGAACGCCCGCAGGTTCGGCTCGCCCTTGAACGCGGGGCCGGACGGGATGATCTGCATCGCCGAGGCCTGCTCCCCCTCGCGCTCTGCCGCGACCTCCGCGGCGGGCGGAGTGAGGACCGCGGGGGTGAGGATCTCCTTGCACGCGTAGTACCAGTCAACGGCAAAGACCGCCTGGATCTGCGCGACGATGGGGCCCGTGACGGACACACTCGTATCGTCGTAGAGCATGCCGGCCTTCGCGTACGAGGGGGTGTCGTAGTCGGGGGCTACGAGGTTGTGGGAACCGATGTAGGCCTCGCGCCCATCGACGACGAGGATCTTGCGGTGGTTGCGTAGGTCGGGGCGGCGGATCTGCCCGCGCAGCGGCGCGAATGGCAGCATCTCGTGCCACTCGATACCCATGGCGTTCAGGCGGCGGCGGAAGTCCTTGTGGCCCGGGATCGTGCGCATGCCGTGATGGTCGACGAGCAGGCGGACGGTGACGCCGCGGGCAACCGCGCGCTCGAGGGCCTCGTAGAAGGGGGCCGTGTACTCATCCCACGAGGTCTGGTAGTACAGGGCGTTCACGTGGTGCGTGGCCGTATCAATGCTGGCCGCCATGGCCCGGAAGGTCTCGGCCGTGTCGTTGTAGAGACGGCCAACCTGCCCCGACGAGGCCGGAAATCCGCTCAGGTTGCCTGCCAGGCGCATGATCGAGGCCGTGTCATCGTCCGAGCCAAAGGGCAGGCCGTCGGGTCCCGTGGGCACCTCGTAGGACTCAGGTTCGGGCGCGGTTGAGCCGGCCACGATGTCCTCCACCAGCTGGCTCGCCTCGGGATCGTCGTCGAGCCTGCGGCCCATCGCCCACCAGGACCCAAAAATGAAGTACAGCGGCACACCCAGGAGGGGCCACAGGAAGATCAGCAGCAGCCACGCAGTCGACGTGGACGCGCGCCGGTGCTTGGGCACAACACCCAGCGCGACGACGCGGATGACGAAGTCGAAGGCACCGAAAAGGAGCCACCCCCACAGCGGGGGTTCGGGAGGCGGCGGCAGCATGCGCCTATTCTACCGAGCGCCCCAGATCCTGGTCGGCCCACCGCTGCCAATGCGGCGCGTAGGTCTGCCCGTCGCGCGCGAGCGCCCGGTTTCGGCGTTCCTCCTCGCCGGGGTCGGCGATCCAGATGACGAGATCGGCCTCGGCCTCGATGGCGCCGCAGCCCTCGATGATGGTCGGGGCGAGGGGGACGCGGGTCGTCGCCCCGGTCGTTCCCTTGTCCCAATCCCAGGCCTCGTAGGAGGAGGCCCGTCCTCCCCGCAGGTCGGCGGCGATTCGACACGCGATGTCGGCTCCGGCCTCGAGGCCGTCCCAGCCGGGGTACCAGTCGTCAAGGTGCAGCACCTGCCAGCCGTTCACGAGCCGTACGAGGGCGGCAGCCAGCGTGGACTTCCCCGAGCCGGAGTAGCCGTCGATCGTGACGACCGGGACGCCGGGCTTGGCGCTCTTCTCGTCGAACGAGGACGAGGCCCGCTCCCCCGCCAGGGCACTCAGGCGGGGGGCGAGCTCGCGGGCGGCCCCATCGGGGCCCATCGTGACGGGGACGGTGACCCGCAGGCCCGCTCCCCCGCCCACATCTTCCCAGTTCAGGGCACTCATCGGCCCACCAGGGCAAAGGTGCCCGCCCAGACGCTCGCAGCCAGCGCAATCGCGGGAACGGCGACGGCGACGACCATGAGGGCGGCGTCGGCGGCGCACAGGCGCGAGACACGCGCCCACGTTCTCTTGCCTTCCGCGCCGAAGCCCCTTGCCTCCATGGTGGTGGCCAGCTTGCCGGAGCGACGCAGCGCAAACACGAGGAGCGAGAAGGAGCCTCGCAGGAAGGAACGGATGCGCGAGGCGTCGCCCACGCCGCGGGCGCGCCGCGCCCGTTCGAGGGCCTTCCAGTCGGCCGCCATCAGCGACGTCATGCGCGCGCCCGCGAGCGCGGCGAGGACCGGGCGGGCGGGCAGGTGCAGGATCTGCGCGAGGCCGTCGCCCATGTCGGTGGGGTCGATGCGGTCAAGCAGCGCGATGGCGGGCATGACAATCGCGCACATGCGCAGGCCAATGCCCAGGGCCAGCCACACGGAGTGGTCCGAGATTGCGGCCGGCCCAAACTGCCAATAGACATTTCCGCCCGGTGAGGCGTAGAGCAGCATGGACAGCGCACCGAGCGGCGCGGCCACGAGCAGCGGCGTCGCCTTCATGAAGAAGCTGCGCGCCGACACGCCCGACAGGGGCATGAGCGCGAGCTCGAGGGCGAGTGCCACGCCCGCGCTCACCGGGTCGATCGTGATCAGCAGCGGGGTCGTGGCGACCAGGAGGGCGAGCACGCGGGCGACGGGATTCGTATGCGCGAGGAGGCCTCGGGCGCCGCGCTTCGGGCCGCGATCGTGAGCGTTCCCGGCGGGGGCGGCCCCGGCCTCATCCGTGGAGACTGCGGGCGATGCGCCGCGCGTGCCGACCTGCCCGAGGTCGACGACGCGCTGGCCCATCGCGGCCACAAACGCGGGGTCGTGCGTGATCGACACCAGGGTGACCCCGCGCGCGAGGGCGGCGCGCAGGAGGCGCACGAGGCCCAGCCACGTGCCGCGGTCCTGGCCGAAGGTCGGCTCGTCGAGGATCAGCAGCTCGGGGGCGCTGATGAGCGCGGTCGCCACCGACAGGCGGCGCTTCTCGCCGCCCGACAGGGTCATGGGGTTGGCGCGCGCGAGTTTGGTCAGCCCCAGTGCCTCGAGGTGTTCGTCGACGAGGGGGGAGATCTCCTCGTCGGTCATGCCGGCGGCACGCGGACCGATTGCGAGTTCCTCGGCGACGGTGGCGGCCAGGAACTGGTATTCGGGCTCCTGGAAGACCATCGACATGCGGCCCAGGAGTTGCTTGCTGGACCACTCGTGCGGGTCGCCAGCCGTGCCGTCGGAGGTCTCGACCTCGACGGCACCCTCCAGGGGCGACAGGAGGCCCGCGAGCGTCAGGGCAAAGGTTGATTTTCCGGCGCCGTTAGCGCCAACGATGCAGGTGGAGACCCCGCGCTCGATCGTCAGGTCGATACCGCTGCGCACGGGGGCGGACGCGTCGTAGCCGATCGTCAGGTCGGAGACGCGGGCGATCGGGGCGGCCTCGGACGAGGCCGGGGGGACCTCGGGGGCGGGGCCGACCTCGGCGGCGACGTCGTCGCCGGGAAGCCAGATACCCCGCTCACGCAGGGCGTCGCCCTGCTGCTCAAGAACCTCGTCGAGGGGGCCATCGGCGGCAATCGCACCGTCTGCGACCACGATGACGCGATCCACGAGGGAGGCCCACACGTCGACGCGGTGCTCGACGACGACCACGGTCGCACCCGTGCGCTCGACGACGGTTTCGACGGCGGCGCGCACCTCGGCGACGCCGCTCGGGTCCAGGTTCGCGGTGGGCTCGTCCAGGAGCAGCAGGCCCGGGCCCATCGCGAGAATCGACGCCAGAGCCAGGCGCTGCTTCTGCCCGCCCGACAGCTCCGTCGTCGAATGATCCAGGGGGACGCTCAGGCCCACTGCCTCGAGCGAGTTCTCCACGCGCGGCCAGATCTCCTCGCGCGCAACCCCCAAGTTTTCCATGCCGAAGGCCACGTCGTCGCCCACGCGGGCGAGGACCACCTGGGCCTCAGGGTCCTGCATGAGCAGACCCACGCGGCCCCTCGCCTCGGCCGGAGCGACGCCGTCGACGGTGAGCGTGCCGGTGGCCTCGCCCTCCTCGGCGCCGCCCAGCAGGCCGGCCAAGCCACCCATGAGCGTCGACTTGCCCGACCCGGACGGGCCCAGCACCAGCACGCGCTCGCCCGGCGCAATATCGAGATCAACACCCGACAGCGCGGCGTTCTTGCGCCCGGCGTGACGCCATCCCCAGCCGCGCGCGCACACGCGCGCGCCCGCCCCCTCACCCAGCGCAGCCGAGGCACCGGGAGAAGAAGCGGGGCGGGAGGAGGCGGAGTGGGCCTCGTCCATGGATCGGAAATCAGACAAGCTCACGCGCTCCACGTCCGGAAGCGAAGCGGTCCAGGGCACCCGTCTTCGCGAGCGCGTTCGTCAGCGCCCAAGCGAGCAGGCCGGCCAGAACGATGCCCGACGCCATGCCGCACACGAGGTAGATCGCGTTGTAGAGCACACCCTTCGCGAGGTGACCGGCAAGGAAGAGCTCGAGAACCCACTCAAACGCGAAGGACACGGCACCCGCAGCGCACACGATCGTCGCGTTGTAGCGGCGGTAGGCGACCAGGGCGAAGACGACCTCCGCACCGAGGCCCTGCGCGAGACCCGAGTAGATGGTCTCGACAGCCCACTGGGAGCCCAGGGCCATAGAGACGGTCGCAGCCATCAGCTCGACGAAGAACGCAGCGCCGGGCTTACGGATCACGTAGCCGCCGAGCGTGCCGCCCAGCAGCCAAACGCCCGTGACCAGGCCACCGACGCCGGGGCCGATGGTCTTGAGGAACTCGTAGCTAGCACCGCCCACCTGGTTCCAGACGACGAAAATGAGGCCGCACGCGACGCCCAAGACGGCGGCGGTGACGATGTCAATGACCCTCCAGCGGAGGGACGGAGCAGTGGATGCCATGCGGAAATACTCCCTTCGTGTTGCACGGCGGCCACGTGGGAAGAGCCTTCCTACGCCGGTATGATCCGGATCAGGTTCTACGGTCGGGGGTGGTCCCCTCTCAGCTCGGTTCGAGCTCCCGTGGCACGCTGGTGAGCATAGCCACTAACTATGGGTTCCGCTACTCATGCAGGTGAGGACCGGTATGCGGGCCCTCGCCCGTTCCCCCATCTCCGAGGACTCCACGCGACGCGCGGCGCAGCAGGAAATGGCGGTTCGCGAAGGCCGCGCCCACGATGAACGCGATCCAAATAAGCGAATACACGAGGCCGGGACGAGTATCGTCCCACATCGCCAGGATGACGCCCATGCAGCCCATGAACGCCAGGACGATCCAGGCGCTGATCGCGCCGCCGGGGGCCTTGAACTTCGAGGCCTTATGCAGGCCGGGGCGCTTGCGCAGGTAGACCAGGTAGGACACGACGATGACGACCCACACACCCATGAACAGCGTGGCCGACACGGAGGTCACCAGCGTGAAGGCCTCGGAAATCGAGCCGCCCATCCCCATGATGACGATGCCCGACAGCAGGCACACGCACGACAGGAACAGGGCGTTGAGGGGCACGTGGTGCTTGGAGAGGCGGGCGAAGATGCCCGGTGCCTGCTCCTGGCGAGCCAGGCCGTAGAGCATGCGCGACGTGGAGTAGATGCCCGAGTTCGCGCTCGAGGCCGCCGAGGAGAGGACCACCAGGTTGACGATCGTGGCCGCCGCCCCCAGGCCGGTCAGCGAGAACATCGTGACGAAGGGGGATTTCTCGGGGCTCACCTGATCCCAGGGGGTCACCATCATGATGGCCGCAAGCGCCGCCACGTAGAAGAGCATGATGCGAACGGGGATGGAGTTGACGGCCTTCGGCAGGGTGTTGTCCGGGTCGTCGGTCTCGGCAACGGTCGTGCCGACCATCTCGATGCCGATGAACGCGAAGAGGGCGATCTGGAAGCCGCCGAGGAAGCCGGTGAATCCGGTCGGGAAGAAGCCGCCGTGGCTCCACAGGTTCGAGACCGCGGCCGCGGTGCCCTCGGTATCGACGGTACCCATGGCGACCATGCCGAAACCGACGATGACCAGGGCAATGATCGCGACGATCTTGATGAGCGCGAACCAGAACTCCGTCTCGCCGAAGGCCTTCACCGTCATCGCGTTGAGGGCGAAGAGCAGCAGAGTCGTCGCGCCGATGGGGATCCACGCGGGCAGGTCCGGCCACCAGAAGTGCGTGTAGCCGGTGATCGCAATCATGTCGGCGACGCCCGTGACCACCCAGCACGCCCAGTACGTCCAGCCCGTCACGAACCCGGCCCACGGGCCGATGAGGTCGCGGGCGATGTCCGCGAAGGTCGCGTACTTGTGGTCGGAGAGCAGCAGCTCACCGAGGGTACGCATGAACAGGAACAGGACCGCGCCGATGATCATGTAGACCAGCAGGATCGAGGGGCCGGCGACGGAAATCGTCTTACCCGATCCCATGAACAGGCCCGTGCCGATCGCACCACCGATGGCGATCAGCTGGATGTGGCGGTTTTTCAGCGTGCGCTGAAGTTTTTCGCCACCCTGCTGGGGCTCACCCTGTTCGACGTGTTCAACTGTCATCGTTGTTCCTTCCGCCTGCTCCCAGCCCGGGAGCGTTTTGCGCGGCCTTTGCGCGCTCGCGTGACGCGCTTGACTATCCAACGCTACCGCACGGGTACGCACATGACCGAATCCAGAGCTACGCATGGCAGAGGCCGCGCATTCAAGTTAGGTTTGCCTTATGACGCAGAATTCGACGCCTTCGACGGGCGAGACCCCCACCCCCTCAACGGCCGAGGCCTCGTACCCCCTGATCTCCGTGGCCACCGTTCCCACCGAGCGGGCCGCACGCTACGGGAAGCAGCTCGTCAGCCACATGGGCCACAAGATCACGGGCTCCTGGGACGAAGAGGCGGGCAGCGGATACCTGCTGTTCGACCGCGAGGGTCCGATCCTGGGGCGTTTCGACGTGATCGCGTCGGCGTCTGATCTGAGGCTTGAGCTGCGCACAGAGCCCGAGCGCGCCGATCGCCTCGAATTCATCGTCGGCATCCACCTGGCGCGCTTCGGCGCGCGGGACAGCCTCGCCATTTCGTGGGAGCGCACCGACGGCAGCGAAGGTTCCACGCAGGGCCCCCTCACCCCCGAAGAGGTCGAGGCGCACGCCCGCGCCAAGAAGGCAGCCCGCGAGGCGGCGGCACGAGAGGCGGCGCAAGAGGCCGGGCACGCGGAGTAGCCACAGCGCACACGGCGGACTAGACGCGGCGGGGCACCCAAGCACGGCACGCACAGCACAATAGGCAAGACGCTGCGCACGACATCCGGGCACGCGACATCCGGGCACGCAAGGCATCCGGGCCCCATCAATTCCGCATGCAATTCCCTGACCACCGAACGCGTTAGCGTCTCAAAAACCGCAGAATTCCAACGTTCTGACTTCAAAAGTTGAAGTACGCGCAAGGGAATTGCATGCGAAATTGCGGGGCGCTGACACCCGCTCCGGTCAAGTCCTGTGGAGTGGTGTAATCGTTTTGTGTCCTTCGGGTTGGGTTATGCGCTGAGTTGGAGTGGGGTGTCCTCCTGTTGGGTGGGTTGTGGTGTGAGTCGTGATTTGGTGAGGATGTCGAGGCTGAGGTAGCGTCGGCCTTCGGCCCATTCGTCGTTTTGTTCGGCTAGGACGGCTCCGACCAGGCGGATGATTGCGTGGCGGTTGGGGAAGATTCCCACGGTGTCGGTGCGTCGGCGGATTTCGCGGTTGAGGCGCTCATTGGGGTTGTTGGACCAGATCTGGGTCCACACTCCGGTTGGGAAGGACGCGAACGCGAGGACGTCTGCCCTGGCTTGATCGAGGTGATCACACACGGTGGGGAGCTTGTCGTGCACGTAGTCCAAGAGCCGGTCGTATTGTGCGTTGACCGATGCTGCGTCGGGCTGGTCGTACACCGAGTGCAGCATCGCTTTGACGGCGGGCCATAGTGCTTTGGGGGTGACCGACATGAGATTAGCGGCGTAGTGGGTGCGGCATCGTTGCCAGGTGGCTCCGGGCAGGTTCGCGGCGATGGCTTCAACCAGGCCCAGATGGGCGTCACTGGTCACCAGGCGCACGCCGGTCAGGCCTCGGGTGACCAGGTCAG
>NZ_PKKM01000002.1 GCF_002847525.1 Schaalia odontolytica
GCCTCAACCCCAGAACCACAGACACGAAAAGCCTCCCATTCCCTGGACTTCAATTTCGATGTCCAAGAAACGGGAGGCAGTTCAACAGACGAGGCCGGGGCGAAGGTCGAGACGGAGCGCTCAGCGGGTGGCGAGCAGCGCCTCCTCGGCCTCCTTGGTCCACAGGCCGGCGGCGTCGAGCTTCGCGGCAACCGTCGGCAGCTTCTCGGCCAGCTCGGACACGGGGGTCAGGCCCAGGTCGTGCATCATCGGGAAGACCATGATCTTGCCGCCCGAGGTACGGTCCATCACCGCGTTGATGGCGTCGCCGAAGCCCGCCATGCCGGTGATCGCCCACAGGGAGATCGTGGTGTCGATGATGCCAGCCTCGATCTTGCGCAGGACCGTGCGCATGTCGGAGACGTCCGAGCCGGAGGTGCCCAGCATGAAGATCTGACGCTCGATGATGCCCTGCAGGTCGAAGTCACCGAACGTGCCGGCCGGGATACCCGCGAACGCGTTCAGGATGCCACCCTCGGCCAGCAGGTCGACGGCCTGGGAGACCAGCGCCGGGACGGGCACGAGGCACGTCGCGTAGGTGTAGCCGTACTCCAGGGGCGTCGAGGAGGTGTTGACGATGTCCAGCGGCACGCCGTTCTTCTCGGCGGTCGGGCCGACAACCTTCGTCAGGTTGGCCAGGCGCTCGTCCGACAGGTCCGTGCCCACGACGCTGAGGCCGGGAACACCCGAGGTGACGGCGCGCATCGTATGCATGACGCCCATCGGGCCGGCGGCGCCGACGAAGACGCACTTGTCGTTTTCGCGCAGATCGCCGTTGACGGGGATCCAGGCGTAGCCCTCGCGCGGGTCCGAGCCGGTCGTGCCGCAGAAGCGGGTGAAGTCGTAGTGGACGCGGCCGATGTCCAGGGACACCTTACGAGAGATCTTCTCGCCGCCGAGGACGACACACATGGTGCCGCGGGTGCCGATCAGGAGCGCAGCCTTCTCGATCGCGTCGGCGTCCGAGCCGAAGAACACGATGTCGTCGAACTCACCCTCGACACCCTCGATGGCGTCGGCGGCAACGCGCACGACCTCGGCGGGCTTGTGCTCGGCGGTCAGAGCGTCGATATCGCCCTCGCCGACGACCAGCAGGCGACCACCGTCCGCGACGTGGTTACGCTCAGCCCACGCGTAGGAGCCCTCGACGGTCGCCCAGGGCTCGATGAGGCCGACGGCCGCGGCCGACGGGCCCTCCGACACATGGATGAGGAACTCTTCCCCATCCGGGGACACGACGCAGCGCTCGTCGACGACGACGAACTCCTCGAGGGCGCCGTCGAAGTTGTAGCCGAAGGCACCGTTCGACTTCGCGGTACGCAGGTGCTTCCAGTCAGCCTGAACCAGCAGACGGTCACCGACCTTGAAGTGCGTGACCTTCTCACCAACCTGCACGACGCGGACGACGGGCTCGTGGCCGGGCGTCACGGCCTCCTGGTTCGGGTGGTAGGAAGGAATGTCCTTAAGAGCATCCAGGTCGATACCCGCCACCACGTCCGACTTGCGCGGGTGGCCATCGAACTGGTGGAGCAGCTTCGTATCAGAGAAGCAAATGCCGCAGGCTTCGACCTCGAGCATGATCTGCGTCGGGCCAACGGGGTCAACGGGCTTCGCCGGGTTAACGACGAACTCTTCCTTGCCGACGATCTGAATCGCGTACTGGGTGGAGGGAATCTGGGTCATGACTGACTCTTTCACTGGAAAAACAACTGGACGTGGGAAGAAAGGACGAGGCCGGGGAGCTGGCGAGAAACCCGCTGGGATCCCCGGCCTCGTGACACTGTCAGGAGAGCATCACCTGGCCGCCCGTGACGGGCACGGCCTGGCCGGTCTCGTATTCCTGCTCAACGATGTAGAAGATCGCACGCAGAACGTCGATGCCCTGGGCGCCGCGGCGCATGGGGACCTTCGCCTCGTAGAACTCCTTGACGTCGGCGACCGTCTTGGCGCCGGGGACCTTGCCGGAGTTCAGGTACTGGACGAAGAGGCCGCGGTCCGGGTCGGACCAGAGCGGGCCGTCGTAGAAGTTGCCGGGGCAGATTGCGTTGACCTTCACGCCGTGAGCAACCATCTCGAGGGCGAAGGACTGGACCAGACCGATGCCGCCGAACTTCGAGCCCGCGTAGGCGGCGTTCTTGTTCGAGCCGACGAGGCCGGACTTGGAGTTGATCTGGATGATGTCGGTCAGCCACTCGGGGGCAGTCGAGTGCTGGCGGGCCAGGAGCTGGCCCAGGTGCTTGGTGACCAGGAAGAACGCCACGTAGTTAATGTCCGTGGACAGGCGGAACGCGGAGGCATCCTGCTCGAGGACGGAGCCGGCGCGCACGATGCCCGCGTTGGAGACGACCAGGTCGAGGCCGCCGGTGACGCGCTCAATCTCGGAGGCCATCGCGGCGACGGATTCCTCGTCGGCGACGTTGACCGTGATCGGGTGGGCGACGCCTTCGCCGCCGAGCTCGGCCGCCTTGGCGGCAGCGCCCTCACCGTTCAGGTCGGCGACGTACACGAAGCAGCCGGCATCCACCAGGCCGCGCGCGATCTCCGCGCCGAAGCCCTGGGCGCCGCCCGTCACGAGGGCGACACGACCGTTGATGGCGCGCTCACCGGTGGCGGTGGCGCGGACCTCGAAGGTCTCCTCGCCGGCGCGCACGACGACGGGAAGCTCCGTCTCCTTCAGGGAGCAGGGGCAGACCTCGGTGAGCGGGCCGTCGAAGGTGACGGTCGGCTCGGCCGAGCTGGGGGCCACGATGACCGGGCGGCCGAGGGCCTTGAGGAAAAGCCCGCGTACCTCGGGGGCGTTACTCATGATGTCTCTCTTTCTTGACGATACTCGTCAGTTAATCGAAGTGGCTCGGGCGGCAACAGCGGCGGCGTCCTCGCCGTCGGCAATCGCACGACCCAGGGGTGCGTACTGGCTGATGCGCTCGGCGAGGGCCTCGGGGGTCAGGCGACCCGTGCGGCCCAGCAGGTGCAGGGAGGGATCCACGGAGGACAGAGCCTCGTGCGCGACGAGGGCCCACGTGGCCTCGTTGAGGTCCGCGAACTCGGGGCGGCGCAGCTCCTCGCAGGTGAAGCGCTGGCGAGGCTGGTTGATGTCCACGCCCGAGATTTCGAGCATGCCGTGGGCGGCCGCGAGCGCGTGGATGCGCTCGAGCTGCTCGGGGGTGTTGCGCGGGGGCATGTAGGTGACGGCTCGCAGGCCGATCGACTCCATGTGCTCGAAGAGTTCGTCGAGGAAGTCGTCCTCGAACTTCTCGGCCTTCTTGTCGCCGGTCGGCGAGGCCGACACGTCGCCCAGGTAGGCGTAGGTGGCGATCGCGCCGACCGAGTCGGCGAACTCGACAACCTCGGCAGCGCTGGGCAGCTCGTCGGTGGGCTGGATGTAGATGCGATCCAGGTAGTTGGCCTTCAGGACGCCCAGCAGGTCGTACATGAGGTGCGGGTTGTCGGCGTCGGACAGGACGCGCGCGAGGGACTCGGGGATCTCGACGCCCATCGAGTCCAGGCCCTGGACCAGGGCGGGACCGCGGCCGAAACCGCGGATGAGGGCCGAGGCCATGGCGGCCAGCAGGTGGCGCTCGGTGATCCCGCCGCCATTGGCGTACTGGGAGATGCCGACCATGTCGGCCTGCGGGTCGAAGGGCTCCAGGCCCAGGTCGGTGAGGATCTTGTTGGCGCGCTTGGCCATGGCGAGGGTGCGCTCGAGGCGTGCGGCGCGCTTGGGGGCGAGCCACTCGGCGACCTTCTCGCGGGCCGGGGCGGGCACGCCCTGGACCGTCATGTAGGCGACGCCCTCGGAATCGGGGTTGTTGAGCTTGCGCTGCGCGAGCGGCGTGCCCTCGCCGAAGCGGGCGCGGATCTCGAAGCCGGTAACGGAACCCATGCCCAGAATGCGGGTCGCCTCGCTCATCTCAGCGGCAGCACCGATCGAGTCATGGTCGACCGAGCCAACGACACGCAGGCCGTTGCGGCGCGCCATGAGCGCGGCGTGGGTGGGCGTGTAGGGGCTGAAGGAGAAGCACGTGTGAATGTGGTTGTTTGACTCGGGCACCCAGCTCGGGAAGTGCTCGTCAGCGGCCACTGCTCGCAGCGCCTCGATGCGCTGGGCCGGGGTGGCGGCCGGGTCGTTGGTGATGTCCATGGGTTCTGCCATCTCTTCGTTGGGTGGAGAAAAAAGCTGTTGTTTCACGATTGTGGGCGAGGCCGGGGCACGGTGAGGAGGAGTGTAGCCCCGGCCTCGCGGGCTCGCGTCAGGGAGTGCGAGCCAAGGACGGGGGCGGACCGGAAAGGGGAACGGCCCGCCCCCAGCGCCTCAGAGGCCCGCGCGGTTCAGGCGCGCGATCTCGGCCTCGGTCGCGTGCTTCGTGGTGGGCACGTGGCCGGGCAGCGGGAGGACGCGCTCGTGAATCGCATCGAGGATCCAGGAGACCTGCGGGAAGAAGAACGACTCCATCTCGGGTCCGGGCGTGATGCCGTTGCGCGAAGCGACGACGGCGATCGGCGCGTCGAGCGCGTCGAAGGCCAGGGTCTGCACGTTCGCGGCGACCGTGTTGAGGAAGGAGCCACGCTCGACCGCATCCGAAGTGAGGACGAGGCGACCGGTCTTCTTCACGGAGGCGATGAGCTTGTCGTAGTTGAGCGGGGCGACGAAGCGCAGGTCGATGACCTCAGCGCTCAGGCCGTACTTCTCAGCCAGGACGTCCGCGGCCTCGAGGGCCTTGTACACGGTCGCGCCGTAGGCAGCGATCGTGATGTCGGTGCCCTCGCGGCGGATCGCCGGCTCGCCCTCTTCGGTCTCGTAGTAGCCCTCGGGCACGCCACCGGGCTCAAAGTCCTCGCCCTTGTCGTAGAGCTTCTGGCTCTCAAGGAACACGACCGGGTCAGTGCCAGCCAGGGCCAGGTTGAGCATGCCCTTGGCGTCGGTCGGGGTCGTCGGGAAGTAGACCTTCAGGCCCGGGATGTGCGCGACGAGCGCGCTCCAGTCCTGGGAGTGCTGAGCACCGTACTTCGCGCCCACGGACACGCGCAGGACGAGAGGCATCTTGAGCAGGCCGGCGCTCATCGACTGCCACTTGGCCATCTGGTTGAAGACCTCGTCACCGGAGCGGCCCAGGAAGTCGCAGTACATGAGCTCGACGACCGCGCGGCCACCGGCCATCGCGTAGCCGACGCCGGCGCCCACGATCGAGGCCTCGGCGATGGGCGAGTTGAACAGGCGGCGGTAGGGCAGGGCCTCGGTCAGGCCACGGTAGACGGCGAAGGCGCCGCCCCAGTCGCGGTTTTCCTCGCCCCATGCGGCCATCGTCGGGTCGGTCTTGAAGCGGTGCAGCATGGCCTCGAACAGGCCGTCACGGAACTGGTACATGCGCATCTTGGAGACGGGCTTGCCGTTCTCGTCGACGGAGGTACGCACCTTCTTGGCCAGCGCCTTGACGCGCGGGTTGTCCTCGAGGTCGATCTCGGGGGTCGCGTCGTCGAATGCCTCAACCTTCTCGTTGGAGAACATGACGGAGTCGATGTAGCCGTCGGCGACGCGCGGCGTGGCCTCGTCGTCGATCGAGAGCTTGAGGACCTTGACGAGCTTCTCGGTCAGCGAGGCCGTGTAGCCGTCGATCTCGTCCTGCGTGGTCAGGCCGTTGGAGATGAGCAGGTTGCTGTACTCCTTGATGCAGTCCACCTGCTCCCACAGCTCGACCTCTTCCTTCGTGCGGTACGAGGAGGCGTCCGACGGCGAGTGGCCGGAGAAGCGGTAGGTGATGGTGTCCATGAGGACGGGGCCGCGGCCCTCCTCGAGGATCTTCTTCTTGCGGGTGGTCGCATCCGCGACGGCCAGCGGGTTGAGGCCGTCGACGCGCTCGGCGTGCATGGCCTCGGGGTTGAGGGCCGCGCCCACGCGGGCGAGGATCTCGTAGCCCATGGTCTCGCCGAAGGTCTGGCCGCCCATGCCGTAGAAGTTGTTGAAGAAGTTGAACAGGATCGGCGGGTTGCCACCGTCCTCCTCGCGCCACAGCGAGCGGAACTGGTCCATGGACGCGAAGTTCATGGCCTCCCACACGGGGCCACAGGCCAGGGCGGCGTCACCGACGTTGGAGATGACGATGCCGGGCTTGCGGTTGATGCGCTTGAAGAGGGCCGCACCGTTGGCGACGGGGGCAGAGCCACCGACGATCGCATTGTTCGGGTAGGAGCCGAAGGGCAGGAAGAAGGTGTGCATCGAGCCGCCCAGGCCGCGGTTGAAGCCGGACTTGCGGGCGAAGATCTCGGCGAGGGCGCCGAAGAGGATGAAGTTCTCGGTGAGGTCCTTCGTGTCCTTGTAGTCGATCTTCTCGGCGTAGGACAGGGTCTCGCCGCCGAGGAAGCCCTTCATGATGCCCTCGAGCTGGCTCTCATCCATCTGGTGCATGGCCGAGTAGCACTTGGCGAGAATCTCGCCGTGGGAGCGGTGCGAGCCGAAGATGAAGTCATCGGGCGACAGCACGTAGCTCTGGCCGACGTAGGCGCTCTCCTGGCCGATGCCGAGGTGGGCGGGGCCGGGGTGGTTGTACTCGACGCCTTCCCAGGCGCCGGTCTTCTTGATGGAGTCCAGCATCGACTCGAAGGTGCGCACGACGATCATGTCGTGGAGCATCTGGACCATGCCCTTTTCGCCGTAGCGGGCGATCTCGGTGTCACGGTCGAAGGTGTACTGGTTGACGGGGACCTCGGGGAACTTCACGTACCCGGGGCGACGCACCTCATTGGGGTCGATGATAAGAGACTGAGTCATTTTTCTACTCTTCCTTGACGTAGGGGATGTTCGTTAGAGCTTGACGGCCCACGCGGCTTCGCGGATGACCTCGGAGACCGTGGGGTGCGGGAAGACGACCTGGCGCAGGTCCTCGACGGTCAGTTCCATCTCGAGGACGGCCTGAGCGCCCCAGATCATCTCGGCGGCGTACGCACCCAGGACGTGGATGCCCAGCACCTGGTGGGTCTTGGGGTCAACGAGGATCTTCGCCTCGCCGGGGGCCTTGAAGCCGTTCTCCGCGATGAAGCGGCCGGACATGAGGGCGGGCACCTTGGCGACGAGGACCTCGCGGCCTTCGCGCTTGGCGGCGGACTCGGTCAGACCGACGCCGGCGGCCTCGGGGATCGAGAAGACGGCCCACGGAACGGTGTGCCAGCGCATGACCTCGCCGCGCTTCTTGGCGGAGGGGTCGAGGATGTTCGCCGAGGCGATCTCCGCCATGCGGTAGGCGGCGTGCGCCAGCAGGGAGCGTCCGGTGACGTCACCGATGGCCCACACGTTGGGCAGGTTGGTGCGCATCGTGTCGTCGACGACGATGCCGCGGTTGATCTCGAGGCCGGCCTCTTCGGCGCCCCAGCCCACCGTCGCGGGACGGCGGCCAACGGCCATGAGGACCACGTCGGCCTCGACGCTCAGCTTCTCTTCTCCCTTGGAGTAGTGGACGGTGCCTCCGTCGAGGGACTCAACGCGGCAGCCCAGCTCGAAGGTCACGTCCTTCATGGCGGCGCGGGCCTTGGCGGCCAGGTCGTCGTCCATGAAGGGCAGGATCTCGGGGGCCATCTCGATGACGGTCACCTGGGAACCGAGGGTGGAGTACAGGGAGGCGAACTCGACGCCGATGACGCCGCCGCCGATGATCGCCAGGCGGGCCGGGACCTCGGGCAGCGAGAGGATGCCCGTGGAGTCGACCAGCGCGGGGTTGTCCTGGGTGCCGGGCAGCGGGGGCATGGCCGGCACGGAGCCCGTGGCGATGATGACGTGATCCGAGGTGTAGGTCGTGCCCTCGACGGTCACGCGACCGGGGGCATCGAGGTGGCCTCGTCCATTGATGACGGTCACGCCCGCCTTGCGCTCGGTGGCTGCGACGCCGGCGACCAGGCCCTTGACGACCTGATCCTTCCAGGCCTGCATCTGCGTCCAGTTGACAGCCACGCCCTCGGCGTCCACGCCGAACTGGCTGGCTTCCTTGGCGTGCAGGTAGTTCTTCGCGCCGTTGAGCAGGGTCTTGGTGGGGATGCAGCCCACGTTCAGGCAGGTGCCGCCCAGGTACTGCTCCTCGACGAGGGCGACCTTCTTGCCCGCGTGTCCGAGGCGCTCGGCGGCCAGGTAGCCGCCGGGGCCCGCACCGAGGACGATGACGTCAAAATGCGTGTCACTCATGAGTATTCCTCTTTCCTCAGGCCAGGACGGTCACGTCGATGTTTTCGATGGCGGCGACCAGGTCGCGCAGGAAGCGCGCGCCGTCCGCGCCGTCGATGACCTGGTGGTCGATCGTCAGCGACAGGTTGAGGCGCTGCTCAACGCCGATCGAGCCGTCTGCGGCCACGGTCGGGCGCGGGGTGATCGCGCCGACGCCCAGGATGGCCGTCTGGGGCAGGTTGATGACGGGGGTGAAGGTCTCGATACCGAAGGAACCGATGTTGGAGACCGTGAAGGTGCCGCCGCTCAGGAAGTCGGGCGACAGGGAGCCGTCGATCGCGCCGCCGGCGAGGCGCTTGGCCTCGTCGGAGAACGCCTTGAGGCCCAGGGCCTGCGCTGAGCGGATGACGGGGACAAGGAGGCCGCGCGGAGTGTCGCACGCGAAGCCGAGGTGGACCTGCTCGAACTCGGTGAGGACGCCGTCCTCCAGGTGAGCGTTGAACACGGGGTACTTGAGCAGGGTGCGCGACACCGCAAAGCAGACCAGGTCGTTGAGCGTGATCTTGTTCAGGCCCAGGGAGCCGTCGGCGTCCTTGACCTTCTTGCGCATCGCGAGGATGCCGGCGGCGTTGGCCGTCGTGTTGAGGGTCAGCTGGGCGGTGGAGGTCAGGGACTCCATCATGCGCTTGGCGACGACCTTGCGCACGCCCTTGAGCGGGGCGGAGGTCGAGGCGCCGGGGAAGTCGGCGGCCGCGGCGGGGGCGGCGACAGCGGCAGCGGCGGGCGCGGCCTCGGCGGTGCGGCCGGCGTCGGCGACGGACACGCGTCCACCGATGCCGGTGCCTTCGGCGGCGCTCACACCGGCGGCGCGCGCGGCGGAGGTCAGGACGGGGCCAGCGGCGATCGCGGCGGCGACGTCACGCTCGATGACGCGGCCATGGGGGCCGGAGCCCTCGGCAATAGCGGAAGCGTCGACGCCGTTCGACGCGGCGAGGGCGCGGGCACGCGGGGAGACAGCGCCGGTGGCGCGCTCGGTCGCGAAGGCGGGGGCGGCAGCCTCGGGGGCAGCGGCGGCCTGCTCTGCGGGAGCGTCGGCTTCGGCGGGGGCAGCGTCGCCACCGGGAACGAGGCCGGAGATATCCTCTCCGGGCTCACCGACGATGATGAGCGGATCCTTCACGGGGACCTCGTCGCCTTCCTCCCACAGGAGCTTCAGGACGGTACCCTCGGCGGTCGAGGGCACCTCCATGGTCGACTTGTCGGTCTCGATGGACGCGAGCGTCTGGTCGACGGAGACGGTGTCGCCTTCTGCGATCATCCACTCGACGATGATGCATGACTCAACAGAGTTGCCCAGCTGGGGCATCACCACGATGGTGGCCATGTAATTCCTCCTAGACGATGCGCAGCTTCGTGCGCTCGGCCAATTCCTTGATGGATTCTTCGGGGATCTCATCGTCGGTGATGATTCCGGTGACCTCGTCGATCCCCATGAAGCTGACAAAGCCGGCTTCCCCATACTTGGAGGAGTCAGCGAGCAGCCACGTCTCTTGTGCGCGGGTACGCATAATGGAGCCGACCTGTCCACCTTCTACAAGCTGGGTGGTCAGACCCCGATCAACGCTGAACCCGTCGGTCCCGAGGAACGCGACGCGTGCGTTGAAGTCATTGATGGCGCGCTCGGCGACCGGCCCCACGAGGGACTCGGACTCGGCGCGGAAGTGCCCACCCGTCAGCGTGATGTTCAGGTTCGGGTTGGAGCGGGCGTTAGCGAAGACGAGCACGGAGTTGGTGAGCACCTGGACTCCGCGCTTGCCGGTGAGGTACTTGACGATGAGGGCGCAGGTGGTACCGGCCTCGATCATGATGCGATCGTCATCGTGGATCATGTCGGCGGCGGCGCGAGCGATGCGCTCCTTGATTTCAACACGATCATTCTGACGCAGGTGAATGTTACGGAAGGTGGTGGGGCGTGCGCCTCCGTGCGTGCGCACGAGGTAGCCCTGCTCGTCGAGAGACTTGAGCGATGCGCGCACGGTGACGGGCGAAACGCCCAGATCGGAGGCAAGCTGCGCGACGCTCACCTCACCCTCCCGGGCGAGGCGATCCAGGATGTAGTTCGTGCGTTCTTCTGCACGTCCCATGGGGCACCTCTTCGCGGAATCAGCGACTTTCTTTGTCGCTTTCTCTTTCGTTAAGAAAAGAATAGTCACTAAAACGAAAGTATGCAACATCACGAGAAGAAGATTCACGCAGGTGCACAAGGAGCGCACAAACGTTCAGAGCAACGCCGCTCATTCTCCACAATTCAATGATATTGCAGGGATAAATGCGCTGGTGGGCGACTCTCTCGAGCCACCCACCAGCTATGAAACTACCTTCCCCACCCCGGAGCCACCATCCAGTTGAAACGAAAACGAAACGAAAGTGTTCGTCACCGATGCAACAAGACGTGCCCTGGAGCGGCAAACGGGTTTTACTCCCCGGGCTGGCGCACGCCGACCGTCAGGAGCAGGTTGCCGTACAGGCGCTGCTCGCCCGTCGCAACAATGATGCCGACATTCTCGTCGCGTGCAGCATCGTAGAAGTCCCAACGGGAGATCTCGCCGAACTCCACGCCGGGCAGAGCCGCGCGGAACTCGTCGTGGATCGGAATCTCCACCGGATCGGCGTCGGGCGCGGGGGTCATGATCTCGGCGCGCTCGATCGGAATCGTGCGCTTGAGGACGTCGAGGACCTGGCTGACATCCAGAAGACCCGGGGCAAGGTTGAGCGAAATGAGTTCGCAACGCGGGTTCACACCCGTCGTGTGCGGGTAGTTCGCATCCGCCAGCAGAATCTTCGAGCCGTGGCCGGCGGCCGCGAGCGCGCGCAGGAACTGCGGGTGCGTCATAGGTCCGTAGAGCATGAACGTGCCTTTCTTACAGGTGTGAACTGGCCCGGATGACCAGCTCGGGGTCGAGGACGATGTCCTGAGAGGGACCGCCGCCCATGAGCGAACGCACGAGGCGCACGGCCGTGCGTCCCAGGCGATCGAAGGGCTGGTGGATTGTCGTGAGCGGAGGCGCGTAGGAGTCCGCGCCATCGATGTCGTCGAAGCCGACGACTCGCACGTCGCGCGGGACCACTCCCCCGCGCTCGTAGATGTAGCGCATGGCGCCCAGAGCCAGCTGGTCGTTCGCGGTCTGGATGCCCTGGGGCAGACGGCCGGCCGCGCGCATGACGTCGTAGCCATCGCGAGAGTCCCACGAGTCGGGCTGAAGCACAACGGGCTCGATGTCGTAGGACGAGCACGCCTGCTCGTAACCAAGCCTGCGCATCTGGGCGTCCGACCAACCGGCGGGTCCCGAGACGTGAACGACGTCGGTGAGTCCCTGGGCGAGCAGGTGCTCGGTGGCCAGGCGCGCGCCGCGCACATTGTCGACAGCGACGGTCGAGATACCGTCGAGGCCTTTTTCGCTCGTCAGGACCAGGACAGTCGGGAAGCGCTTGCCGACCTCGACCGCGACGTCGATCGTCGGATCCTGGCCTCCCAGGATGATGACGCCGTCAACGTCGAAGGGAGCGAAGTCGTTGCGCAGCTGCCCGTCTGGCCCGTACGCGTAGGACAGGGACACGTGGTACCCGGCCTGCGCCGAGGCGTTGAGGATCGACAGCAGGACGCGCCCGTGTCCGTGGAACATGGGAGCAGCTAGCACGACCTGCAGGACGTTGGTGCGCTTGGCCGCGAGCGCGCGCGCCGCGTAGTTGGGTACGTAGCCCAGCTCCTCGACGAGCTTCGCGATGCGAGCCCGCGTCTTTTCCGACACCTCCGGATCACCGCGCACGACGCGCGAGACCGTGTTCGTCGAGACGCCTGCGCGCCGCGCGATGTCGGCGAGCGAGACCTTCTTAGCTGCGGGTCGGGACGTGGACATGGGTTGCTGCACTGGCTGCGATGACGGAGGCGCGATCTTCCTCGGCGAGAGCACCGATGGTTTCGAGCTGAGCCAGGAGGGAACCGAAGGTCGAGGCCTCGATGGGGCCGCGCACGACGGTCACTCCCGAGATCTGGGCGGTCAGGTCGCACAGGAGGCGGTTGCGCGCGCCGCCGCCCACGAGGTTGAGCTGGTCGGGGGCCAGTCCGGTGGCCTCGGTCAGCTCACCGATCGCACGGGCGTAGCGACGGGCGAAGGACTCAATGATGACACGCACGTAGCCGGCCATGGAGTCGGGACGTGCCGCGCCCTGGGCGTCCAGGGCCTCGTCGATCTTGCGCTGCATGTCGCCGGGGGTGGCGAAAGCTTCCTCGTCGGGGTCGAAGACGCCGGAGGCGGCGGGCAGTTCGCGTGCCTGCGCGACCAGCTCGTCGGTGTCGGTGGGCGTGCCCTCGCGCTCCCACTGGCGCTGAATCTCCTGGAGGATCCACATGCCGGTGATGTTGAAGAGCGGGCGCACTCCCCCGTCGGTGCGGCCCTCGTTCGTAATGCCCAGATCGAAGGCGGCGTCGCTCATGAGGGGCTGGTCCTCGATGGCACCGAGGACGGACCAGGAGCCGCAGGACAGGAAGTAGGCGCGCTTGCCTTCCTCGATGGGCAGACCGTGGACGGCGCACGCGGAGTCGTGGGCTCCACCGCGCACGACGGTCAGGGTTTCGAGGCCGGGAACCGTGCAGGGGCCGACGACGGTGCGGTCGGCGGAGAGTTCACCGAACCAGCCGCGCGGGATACCGAGACGGTTGAAGACCTCGTCGTTAAAGTCGCCGCCGCCCGGGGTAAGCAGGCCGGAGGTCGAGGCGATCGTGCGCGACCAGCCAACGACGCCGGTGAGGCGGTACGCAAAGTAGTCGGGCAGGAAGAGGGCAGCCGCGACACGCTGCGCGTCGGCGGGGTTTTCCTGCAGGTAGGCGAAGATCTGGTTCGCCGTGTTGATGGTGGCCGGCTGGTTGCCGGTCAGGTCGAAGAACTCGCGGTCGCCGATGCGATCACGGAAAGCGTCAAGGGTGCGGGAGGTGCGCTCGTCGCGGTAGGCAATGACGTCGCCGACGAGTTCGCCGTTCTCATCCAGGGGAGCCCAGTCCACGCCCCAGGTGTCGATGGAGACTGCGCGGGCGTCGGGGAACTGTTCGAGGGCCTTCTTCAGACCGGTGATGGTCTCGGCCTCCATGGTGGCCACGTCCCACGTCAGGGTGCCGTCTTCGCGGCGGCGGGCCTCGTGCTTGAAACGGTGGATGTCGGTGACGTCCAGGCGGCCGTCGTGCAGCGTTCCGGCGAGCACTCGTCCGGACGCGGATCCAAGGTCAACAGCAAGTACGGTGGTCATTGAAGGTCTCCTCCAGATACGCCCTGGGTCGGCGTGTCCCGTCGTTGGGTTCTCGTGCAGCTTTCCTCATCGGCGAGGCCGGGGCTGCGTCCCGGGAAAAGATCCCCTCGAGGGGGGTGGCCCCGGTCGGGCTCGGGGAGAGAGGACACCCGAGCCCGACCGGGAGTTGCATCAGCGGTACATCGGACCGAAGGTCTCGCAGGCGCGGAAGTCCGCAGCCTCGAGGGACTCGGTGCCGAACAGCGACCACGCCTTGGGACGGAACACGCGCTCCTCGGGGACGTTGTGCATGTTGACGGGGATGCGCAGCATCGACGCCAGCGTGATGAGCTGGCCACCGATGTGGCCGTAGGAGATCGCACCGTGGTTGGCGCCCCACGCGTTCATGACGTCGTAGACGCTCTTGAAGGCGCCCTCACCCGTCAGGTTCGGGACGAACCAGGTGGTGGGCCATTCAATGTTGGTGCGCTCTTCGATGATGAAGGCGACCTCGTCAGGCAGCTCGACCGTGTAGCCCTCGGCGATCTGCATGACCGGTCCGAGGCCGCGCACCAGGTTGATGCGGCACATCGTCACGGGCATCTCGCCGGAGGTACGGAAGTGGGTCGAGAAACCGCCACCACGGAAGTAGCCGGTCGACGCCGGGTGGAAGGTCGTGGCCTCGAGCGTGGCCTCGCGATCCTCCTCGGTGAACTCGTACCAGGGCTTGATGACGTTCTTGCCGTCGCGCACGGCCTTGCCGGCGCCATCCAGCGTGGTCGAGCCGGAGTTACGCAGGTCGAGCAGACCGGCGGCAGCACGGCCCTCGGGCTTCCAACCGGTGGCCTTCTCGATGGACTCAGGGCTCCAGTAGGTACGAACGTCGGAGAAGATCTGCGGCGTGTTGGTCAGCAGGTAGCCGAACAGCATCGAGGCGCCGTTGAGCGAGTCGTTCTCGGTGGCCACGACGGAGGGCTGGCGGATGCCGGTCCAGTCGAAGTTGGTGTTGAGGATGGTCTCCAGAACGTCGCCGTTGGGGAAGTGGTCGGTCCACTGACGCTGACCCTGGAAGCCGGCCGCGATGGCGCCGTGGCCACCGGCCTCTTCCTCAAAGCCCAGCTCGGCCAGGCGCGGATTGCCGTGCATGAGGTCGCGGGCGATGATCGTCATCTTGGTGACGAACTTCCACCAGTCCTCGTGCTTCTCGGGGTACTGCCACTCCGGCGGGTTCCAGTCCTTGCCCTGCTTGAAGTTCTCGCGGATCCACTGGTACGCCTTCTCGTACTCCTCGGGATCGTAGATGCCCTCTTCGATGCGGCGGGTGAACTCGGTCATATCGATGTACTCGTTGCGCATGCCGAGGTAGGAGCCGAAGAAGTCGGGGTCGACGACGGAGCCGGCGATACCCATGGAGACGGAGCCCATGGACAGGTATGCCTCGCCCTTCATCTGAGCGACGGCCAGACCGGCGGTCGCGTAGTCGAGGAGGCGGGTACGCACGTCCTCGGGGATGGAGGTGTCGTCAGCGTCCTGCACATGCTCGCCGTAGATGCCGAAGGCGGGGATACCGATCTGGGCGTGACCCGCGAGGGCGGCGGCGAGGTACACGGCGCCGGGGCGCTCGGTGCCGTTGAAGCCCCAGATGGCGTGCGGCATCGCGGGGTCCATGTCGGTGGTCTCGGTGCCGTAGCACCAGCAGGGGGTGACCGTCAGGGTCAGGCCGACGTTGTTCGCGCGGAACTTGGCGGCGCAAGCCTGGGCCTCGTGGACGCGGCCGATCGTGGTGTCAGCGATGACGACCTCGACGGGGCTGCCGTCCGGGTAGCGCAGGTTGGAGGTGAAAAGCTCGGCGACGGACTTCGCCATGTTCATGGTCTGCTCTTCGAGCGACTCACGAACGCCCTTGCGGCGGCCGTCAATAGTGGGGCGGATTCCGATGCGGGGGTGGTTTGTCATTATTCCTTCATCCCTCATGGTGACGTCGATGTCGGAGCGCGGGGGCGCTCGCCCCCTCGGATCCTGTGAACAAAAAAGTGCCGGGTCCGCGGGTCCCGCCCCACTGTCGTGGAGCGGGACCCGCGGCGGGCCACCGGGTCAGTTTGTCACTTCCCCAGCCCCGGCCTCGTGCCCGATGGAGCTATCGGCTCACTCGTACAGGTTCGCCTTGATCTCAGCGTTGTCGATGTTGGTCTTGTCGTACCACGCGAAGCCCGAGTCGATGACCTTGGGCAGCTCACCCTTGTTGATGGCGACGACAGCGGCCTTCACCGTGTAGTAGCCGATCTTCACGGGCGACTGGGTCACGGCGCCAGCCTCGGTGCCGGCCTTGATGGCGTCGATCTGGGTCTTGCCCGAGTCGAAGCCAACAACGGTGACGTCCTTGCCGGTCTCCTGCGAGCCCTGGACGATGCCGGAGGCGGCGGCCTCGTTGGAGCCGTACATGCCGACGATGTCGTCGTTGGCCTGGATGATGGCCTTGGAGGTGTCGGCAGCCTTGGTGACCTCACCGGCGATCTGCTCGTCGAGGAGCTTCAGGTCGGCGGGAGCGTTGGCCTTGAAGTACTCCTTGAAGCCCTCGCAGCGCTGCTTGCCCGTGGTGGAGGTCGCGTCGTGGCAGACCATGCCGACGGAGCCCTTCTTGCCCTTGAGGAGCTCGATCATGTGCTTGGCGGCCTCGGCGGCGGCGGCCTTGTTGTCCGTCTGGACGGTGGTGACGGGGATGTCGGACTCAACGCCGGAGTCGAAGGCGACAACCGGGATGCCCTGCTTGTTGATCTCGTCCAGCAGGTCGGCGGCAGCCTTCGAGTCGAGGGCGGCGAAGCCGATGGCGGCCGGGCCGGAGTCCAGAGCGGACTTCAGCTGGTCGGTCTGCTCGGTCACCTTGGTCTCATCCTGCGGGCCGACGAACTTGACCTGGTAGCCCAGTTCCTCACCAGCCTGCTCGGCGCCTTCCTTCACGGCCTGCCAGAAGCGGTGCTGGAAGCCCTTGGAGACGAGGTAGATGGTCTTGGTGCCGTCGCCCTTGACCGCAGCCTTCTCCCAATCCTGGGCGTTGGCGGAGGTGTCGACCTTGGTCGCACCCGAGGCCTCGCTGGGCTTGGCGTCAGAGGAGGGAGCGGAGGAGTCCGACGAGGTCGTGCAGGCAGCCAGGCCCAGGGCCATGGAGCCGACGGCAGCGGCGGCGAAGATACGTCCGATGGGGCGCATTGGTTTTCCTTTCGTGGGGTGGCGGGGCCATTCCCGCCCTTGTGGTTTGTGGACCGTCATCGGTCCACGATGGGTGAATTGAATGGGTAAGACTCAGGCGGCGTTCTCGCGAACGCGGCGGATGTTGTCGATGACGACGGCCAGGAGCAGGACGATGCCGGTGACGACGAACTGCCATTCGGCGGCGATGCCCATCATCGTCAGGCCCTTCTTGAGGGTCTCCATGATGATCGCGCCGACCAGGGCGCCGGGTATCGAGGCGCGGCCACCCGAGAGGGAGGTACCACCGATGACGGCTGCGGCGATGACGTTGAGCTCCATGCCCACACCCTCAGCAGGCTGGACGAGGCCACCACGCGAGGAGTAGAGAACGGCACCGATGGCCATGAAGGCGCCGGCAACGACGTAGATGATGATCTTCCACAGGCGGACGTTGACGCCGGAGAGGCGGGTGGCCTCCTCGTTGGAGCCGATCGCGAGCGAGTAGCGGCCGAGCAGCGTCTTGTTCATGAGGAAGGTGGCCAGGACCGTGAGGACCACGAAGATCAGAACAGCGTTTGCAACGCCGGGGATGATCTCGCCACGCGCGATGGCCTTGTAGCCGGTGTTCGCAATCGTGATCGAGGCCTTGTCCGAGATGATCAGCGCGAGGCCTCGGGCGACCATCATCATCGCGAGTGTTGCGATGAAGGGCGGCAGGCCCAGGATCGAGACGTTCAGGCCGTTGACGAGGCCGATCGCCATGCCGACCAGCAGCGTCAGCAGCAGGCCCACGCCGAGCGGCAGGTTCATCTTGTCGCCCGCCAGGAAGATACCGGCCATAACGGCCACGAGGCTCATGCCCGTACCGACGGACAGGTCAATGCCGGAGGTCGCGATGACAAAGGTCGCGCCCAGGGCCATCACGCCCGTGTAAGCCGACTGGAGAACGATGTCCAGGTAGATGTTGGGCTTCGCGAAGCCGTTGGCTGCGATGCTGAAGAACAGCAGGATGACGAACAGCGCAACCGTGACGAGCATCAGCTGCATGTTGTTCTTCAGGAAGGTCTTGAAAGGCGACGGCGCCTCCAGGCCCTTGTTGTCGACGACGGTGCTCACGCGACTTCTCCGTTCGCTTCTTCCTGGCCGACGGTGGCCAGTTCCATGATGTTTTCTTGGGTGGCGTCCTCGTTGTTGAGGGTGCCGATGATGCGGCCGTGGGCCATGACAGCGATGCGGTTAGCCAGGCGCAGAACCTCGGGCAGCTCCGAGGAAATCACGATGATGGCCTTGCCCTGCTTCGCCAGGTCCTCGAGCAGCGTGTAGATCTCATCCTTCGCGCCCACGTCGATGCCGCGCGTCGGCTCGTCGAAGATCAGGATGTCGGTATCACGTTCCAGCCACTTGGCCACGACGACCTTCTGCTGGTTACCGCCCGAGAGGCTACGCAGCTCAACGTCCACGGAGGGGGTACGGGTACGCAGCTTCGCCACGTAGTCCTTGGCAACTTCGCGCAGCTTCTTCGTCGCGACGACGGTCGCGGTGCTGAAGTGGCCCATCGCAGCCATACCCGTGTTGAAAGAGATGTCCTTGTCGAGGAGCAGGCCGTACTGCTTGCGGTCCTCGGACAGGTAGCCGATGCCGTTCTTCACGGCGTCGTTCGCGCCCTTGATGGTGACCTTCTTGCCGTGGACGTAGATATCGCCCGAGGTGTGGGGGTCAGCGCCGAACAGGGCGCGGGCGACCTCGGTGCGGCCGGCGCCGACCAGGCCCGCGAAGCCGAAGATTTCGCCCTTCTTGACCTCGAAGGACACGTCGTGAACAGCCTTGACGGTCGACAGGTGCTCGACGCGCAGGACGGCCTCGTCGGACAGCGGCTTGGTGGTGGGGCGCGCGTCCGCGGGGACCTCGCGGCCGACCATCATCTTGACGACCTCGCTCATGGGGGTCGAGGCCGTGTCCACCGTGCCGATGTACTTGCCATCGCGCAGGACCGAGATGCGGTTGGTGAGCTCGGTGAGCTCGGGCATGCGGTGCGTGATGAAGATCAGGCCGGTCGTCGGGCACACGAAGTCGCGCACCAGCTCGAACAGGGACTCAGTCTCGGTCGTGGTCAGAGGAGCCGTGGGCTCATCCATGACCAGGATCTTCGAGTCGAAGGACAGCGCACGCGCAATTTCCACCATCTGCAGGCGCGCGACCGGCAGGTCACGGCAGTAGGCGGTGGGATCGATGTCCATGTTGAGGCGCTCGAACAGCTCACGCGCATCACGAACCATCTTGCGGTCGTCGACGTATCCAAACTTGGACGTGCCGGGTCGGCCGATGTACAGGTTCTGGGCGACGGTCAGGTCAGGAACGATGTTGAGTTCCTGGTGGATGATCGACAGGCCGAGGTCACGCGCGTGCTCCGGCGACTGAATGTCGACCTTCTCTCCCTGCAGCCAGATCTCGCCGCCCGGGTCGGACTTGTGGATACCGGTGAGCACCTTCATGAGCGTGGACTTGCCCGCTCCGTTCTCACCGCAGAGACCCAAGACTTCACCGGGTCGAAGGTCGAGGTCCACGTCGGACAGCGCCTTCACACCGGGGAACGTCTTTGAGATCCCCTTTAGCTCTAGTAAGTTCGTCACTTCTCACCCCTTGGGTACCAGTAACTTCTCTGTTTCTGGAGTTTGCTCCCCCGGCTTCGTTAACGCTAACGGTCACTGTTCCGGAGGATCGCCCTCTTCGGCGTCCTCTTAAGAGTAGAGCATCACAGTGTTCCGCGCGACCCAAATGTCTGCGCATGTAATCAAATCGTAACCGAATGTCAGGACGATTCAGTCTGACATTTCCGCACCATCCTGCAGTTTTTCAATGACTGAAAGCGCGACACCGTCCAACCACTCCTGCTCCACCACGCAGTTGTTGATCAATACTTTTCCGCGTGTCGGATCGTGAGGGATCCCCTCTCGCTCCCACTCCAAAATTCCCTCACCTCGTACAGTTGTCGGGAAAGTTCCGTGAACGTTCACGACGCGCCACCACGGGACACCACCGCCCCAGTCATGCATGATCCGCCCGACGACGCGCGGACCGGTACCGACCGCACGGGCGATCATGCCGTACGTGGCTACACGCCCCTCAGGGATTTCCTCTACGACCCGCAGGACGGCCTCGACGAGTTCTTCTCTCACAGCTCTATTTTCTCCTCACCCGCACACGACGCGTCATAACGCACAGCAGTCACAACTCGATCATCTTCTCCACGGCCCACAGGACCACCTTCGGGTCTATCGGCACCACGGGCAGGTCGGTGAGCGCCACAGGCGCACACGCCCCCTCAGGCAGCTCACACCGGGGTCGGCCAGCGGTTCCCTCTTCCACTGCCACGTCTGCGCTTGTCACACCCCTCGCATGACGCGCCACCCCGGCACTGTCCGCGCGGTCCTCTTGTTCTTCCCCGGCCTCGTCCCACATAGCCGGCACGTGAGGTGGGCCGCTCGGGGGCTCCCACTCCCCCACCATCGCTTCGTCGCTGGGCGGCTGCCAGCGATCCGCTCCCGTTTCTTTCCGGTATGCGTGCCCCACCTGATACGCCATTCCACCAGCATCGAGCACGCGCAGCTCCGCACAGTTCTCAGTCCACGCCGAGTCGTAGCGCATGCAGGTGATCGCGAGCGCATGGAAGTCTGCCGCACGCAGAGCATCGCCGAGGGGCGACCCTTCCGGAGCGACGGCACCGAGCTCCGTCAGCTGTTTGTATGTCCGCCACAGAGGCCGTGACCCGATGGGCATACTTCCCCTTGAGAGCCACCGCAATCCGTCAACATCCCCCGTGCGGGGCCCGAGGCGGGTGAAACCGCGGACGAAACCAACAACTTCATCGGGAAGGATGTCGTCGACCGTCACAGTCTTACCCCGATGAATCTCAACCAGAGCACGCTGTTTATTGAGCCACACACGCATCAGGCGCGGGCGCTGCCCAGAACGTGAATGAAGTGCCCACACGTCGAGGCACAGATCCGCCCAGGTGCGCGGGCTAAGAATCTGCACCGGATCATCTATGTCCATAGGGGTGCTCAGCATCTCGTCGTAGAGATCCTGGCGAAGTGTCGCTTTTCCGAGCTGACTGGCGTGGAAACGTTTCGGGAAGGGGTCACTTGTCTGGGGAGCTCCCCACAGGCTCATGGCGGTGACGATACGCATTTCGTCGCTGGCGTCGCGGGGCATCTCATTCCAGCGCTTCCACGCTCGGGCACGAGCCTGGAGATTGTCCGGCTGCCGATCCTCCCGCTCACCCTTGCTGCGAGGAGTTGAGGGGCGCGGGATGGCTTTCTGCGCTGCTGCTTCTCGCGGGTGCCGCCGACGTTCAGCGGCTTGTCGCCTCCTGAGCCACCATGCGCCAATCCCCGAGAACACCCAATAGAGGACCACGATGATCAGCAGAATCCAGCTGGTGGACAGCTCGTGACCGAATAGCCTCATACTCCCCCGTCACAGGTACACAGCGAGAAACAAAAAGCCCCGAGTTCGAAGAACTCGGGGCATCTGCTCCTGCGACTGGATTCGAACCAGTAACCGTCCGATTAACAGTCGGATGCTCTGCCGTTGAGCTACGCAGGATTGCGACAAGAGAAGATAGTAGCAGAGACTATTCGGAACTGGCAAGCCAAATACGGGCCTCCAGCTATGCTGCGCGTCACTGGTATCCGACTTCCCCGCCTGGGGCGTTCACTCCCACGTGGGATTCCGGATGTCCAGTCCCTGCCGCCTCGCGACGCACTCGATCGCGTCGGCAAGCCACTGTGCGAAGCCAACCTGCTGCGAATCGTAGTGTTCGCGGAATCGTTCGTCGTGGATGTACCCGCGCGACATGATGTAGTGCTTGGCAGGCGTGACAGGAAAGAACTCACTGAGAGCTTCTCTATGTTCCTCAACGAGGCCGTCCGCCCTCTCGCTGTCAGGGGCGACACCATCGCGAATTGCGTCGATCATCCTGCGTTCGATGTCGTGGAATCGCTCAGAGTTCTGACGCCATTCCGCAGCGCGCCACGCGGCTGTACGCCTGCGCGATTCACGCCAGTCATCGGTATCTCCGTAGCGTTCTTCGGCCTCGTTCTGGTGAGCCGCAAAGTCGGCGTCTCCCAGGATCTTCCCGACCTCTTCCAAGGTGAGCTCGTTGTCATTCATTGCATCCTCCAACAGTGTATCCAGTGCTTCGATCATTGCGTCTGTTTCGCGACGCTGAGCAAGAAGGCTCTCTCTTTGCCTCTTGAGGTGTTCGATCTCAGAGTCTCCACAGTCGAGGAGAGCCTTGATGTCCATCAGCTTCATCCCCGTCGCCCGGTAGATGACAATCCTCTGGACACGCACGCAGTCCTCGCGCGAATAGAGCCGGTAGTTCGACCAGCTCCGCGCGGCGGGAGCGAGAAGGCCCTGTGCCTCCCAGTGGCGCAACGTTCGCACCGTCAGCGAGAATCGCTCAGCGACCTCCCCGACCGTGTAGAGAGTGGTGTCGTTACTCATGACATTGATTCTGACCCCTGACGCCGCGTCATGGTCAAGCGGAAAAAAATTCCCGTGTCGCGGTCACGTGAAAACACACCAGAGCACGCGGGCCCGCCGATCGGGCACGCAGATGTCCCTGACCTGGCAGTCTGGCGATCCGGATAGGTTACGACGATCCGGATAGGTAAATAAGCTATCCGGATGCTCATAACCTATCCAGATAGCAACAACCTATCCGTATACACAGCATGCGAGGAAGCCGTTGCACGAAGCTCCACTGCCCCCGAGTGACGACGGAGACACATAACAGAAATTCCGCATGCAATTCGATTGCATGAACTTTCAATAAAGTCCAGAAACGTTGCAATTCCAACGATGCCAATTCAAATACTGAAATAGTGACGGAGGAATTGCATGCGAAAGTGCTGGACGCACAATAGCCGCGTCAACCAGACCGTAGTGCCCGTGGGCGGTGGCAGGGCCAGGCCGCGGTGCTGGTCGGCGGCGGCAGGGCCAGGCCGCGGTGCTGGTCGGCGGCGGCAGGGCCAGGCCGCGGCGCGGACGGCTCGCGGGCGGGCCGCCGCCCACGGGCGCACCAAGCAGCCCGGGCCCTCCGGCGCCCGGAACACCAGTGGCGCCACAAGCAACAAAACGCACCCCCACGCATGCGGAAACCCCGCCCCGCAGATGCGGGACGGGGTTTCGCCCACCCAGTCGGGTGGAGAAGTCTGAACGATTCAGACGGGGAAAGTCACTTAAGGGTGACCTTGCCGCCGGCCTCTTCGATCTCAGCCTTGGCCTTCTCGGCGTCTTCCTTCTTCGCGGCGGGGAAGATGGTGGAGGGCGCGGAGTCAACCAGGTCCTTGGCTTCCTTGAGGCCCAGGCCGGCCAGGTTCTTGACGACCTTGACGACGGCGATCTTCTTGTCACCGGCGGACTCGAGGACGACCTCGAACTCGTCCTTCTCTTCGGCGGCGGGGGCGTCGGCGGCCGGGGCGGCAACGGCGACGGCTGCGGGGGCAGCGGCCTCAACGTCGAAGGTCTCCTCGAAGAGCTTCACGAAGTCGGAGAGCTCGATGAGGGTCATTTCCTTGAAAGCTGCGATGAGCTCGTCATTGGAGAGCTTAGCCATGAGTGGCATCCTTCCTAATTGGCCTGCACGAGTGCAGATTGTTGGGTAGTTTCACGCAGCCGGGGTGGCGGCGTGGAACATGGCCTGTCTCGTCAGGCCGCCTCGCCCTGCTGCTTCTCGCGCAGAGCATCGATGGTGCGCACTGCCTTGACGGGCAGAGCGTTGAATGCGAACGCCGCCTGACCAATCTTGGCCTTGAGGACGCCTGCAGCCTTGGCCAGCAGGACCTCGCGGGACTCGAGATCGGCAAGCTTCTTGACAGCCTCGGCGCTCAGCTGAGCGCCGTCCATCGCGCCGGACTTCAGCACGAGGGCGGGGTTGTCCTTAGCAAAATCACGCAGGGTCTTGGCAGCCTCAACGGGCTCGCCGGAGACGAAAGCGATGGCCGTGGGACCCTTGAGGTCCTCAGCCAGGAAGTCGAGACCGACCTCCTTGGCCGCCAGGCGCGCCAGCGTGTTCTTTGCCACGGCGTAGGTCGCGTTCTCGCCCAGGCCGCGACGCAGCTGCTTCAGCTGGCCGACGGTCAGGCCGCGGTACTCGGTCAGCAGGACAGCGTCGGCTGCGCGGAAACGCTCCACGAGCTCGGCAACTGCTGCCACCTTGTCGGACTTCGCCATGGTCCTCCTTCCAGATACGTGACCGTAGGTAAGAAAAAACCCGACACGCAGGATCGTGTCGGGCATACGCTCGATTGCAGCACAGGGCTGCTCACTCACCTGCGTTGGATTTTCCTCCACTAGTGTGGACACCAACGGTCTTCGGCACGGAACAGCTTAACAGGCCCCGCAAAGGCATGCAAGCAACGGGGCGAGCATCACAGACGAGGCCGGGGCCGGCCGCGCGCACAGTCCGCCGCTGGGCAGATGCGCGAGGCCGGCCCCACCACCAGTCAGACGAGCCTCCATCCCGCTGCCCGCGTACGCGCGTCCCAGAATGCCCGGTATTGGCCATCCGCCTGAGCGTAGAGCTGCTCGTGCGTGCCGATCTGCGCGACACGTCCAGTCTCGCTGAGGACGACGATTTGGTCGGCCGCGGTGATCGTGTCGAGCTTGTGCGCGATGACGATGAGTGTCGCGTCGCGCCGGAGGGCTGCCATGGCGTCGGTGACGCGGGATTCGTTCTCGGGGTCGAGGGCGCTCGTGGCCTCGTCGAAGAGGACGACGGGCGCGGCTTTCAGGAGCGCGCGAGCGATGGAGACGCGCTGGCGTTCGCCGCCTGACAGGGCTCGGCCGGCCTCGCCGACGGGGGTGTCCCAGCCGAGGGGCAGCCGTTCGACGATCTCGTCGACTCCGCTCAGGCGGGCCGCCTCCTCAATGTCGGCCGGGCTCGCGTCGGGGTTTCCGACGCGCACGTTCGCCTCGAGGGTGTCGTCGAAGAGGTAGACGTCCTGGAAGACGAGGGACAGCTGTGCCATGAGGTCGGCAGTGTCCCAGTCCCGAACGTCCCCATCGCCAACGAGCACACGTCCGGCGTCCACGTCGTAGAAGCGTGCGATGAGGCGCGCGATGGTGGTCTTGCCACACCCCGAGGGGCCAACGATTGCCGTCATGGTTCCGGGTTCCACGCGGAAGGACACGCCCTGCAGGACCGGATGGTCGGCCTCGTAGGAGAAGGACACGTCCTCGAGGGCAACGGACGCGCCTGACGAGGCCGGGGCCTCGTCCCTGCATCGCCCGCCGCTGTGCGTGGGCAGTTCGGGGGCGGAGAGGATGTCGTGGCTGAGGTCCAGGACGGGGCGCCGGGTCTCGAAGGCGGAGGCGAGCGCCCCGATATCGACGAGGATCTGCGTAAAGCGCAGCAGCAGGCCGATGGAGACGACTGCCTCCACCGGGCCGACGGTCCCGGCGACCGACAGCCAACCGATCGCGCAGATGAGCGTCACGACGACCGTCTGGGCAGCCATGCCGTTGACGATCTGGCCAACCGTCTCCCTCATGAGTGAGCGTCGCGCGGCCACCCCGTATGCGTCCTCAGCTCGTATGAGGGGTTCGTAGGAGGAGGAACGCCCGCACGCGCGCAGGGCACCCTGCTTGGTCGCGTATTCGACGATGCGGTGGGACAGCTCGCGAGCGGGAGGCTCTTTCAGGGAAGCCCCGGACTGCAGGCAGCGGCGTGCCACCCACACTCCTCCGCCGACGATTGGGATCGCTACCAAGCACACCACCCCGAGCACCGGCGAAAACACGGTGATGCCGACGAGCATCGTCGCCGAGGTGACAATCGCGGCGATGAGGGGCGAATACATGTGCGCGAAGATCTCGCCCAGGACCATGAGTTCGCGCGAGACGAGGCGGGATGTTTTTCCGGCCGTGTCCGCACGGAAGGAGCCGAGCGGCAGGGACGCCACCTTGTCGCCGATCGCTCGGTGCATGTTCGACAGGAAGTCGAAGGCCACCGAGTAGGAGCGCATGGCGAGCAGGTACTCGACGATAAACGAGGCGACGGCACACACGCCCAGCACAACGAGCCAGGCACGCAGGCTCATGCCCCACGCGGGATTTCCCGAGGTCAGAGCAATAGCAGCCGGGATAAAAGCAACCAGGGAGACTCCGCGCACCACGCCGACGATGCAGGACAGGACGCTCGCCTGGGCGAAGTCGGCTCGTCCCTGCTCGGAGAGGGGTTCGCGTAGCCGTGAGATGAGGCCGAACATGTCAGTGTCCTTTCGCGGTCGCGCTCATGCGCCGCATGTACGGGTGGTCGGCGAGCTGGTCGGGCGTGCCCAGCGCAATGATGCGGCCTGCCTCGAGAATGGCGATCTGGTCGACGCCGGCGATGGACGCTGCGCGGTGCGCGATGACCAGGACCGTCTTTCCTTGGACGAGGCGGGTCAGCGCCGCCTGGATATCGGCTTCGGCCTCCGGATCGGTGAAGGCAGTGGCCTCGTCGAGAACGAGGATGGGGGCATCGACGAGGAGAGCACGCGCAATCGCGATTCGTTGAGCTTGGCCACCCGAGGGATGCGCGTCCTCCCCAATGACGGAGTCGAGGCCTCGGGGCAGGGAACGCAAGTAGTCGTCGATGCGCGCGGCCCCGGCGGCCGCCCACACCGCTTCGTCGCTGGCGTCCGGGACTCCCAGCGCGATGTTGTCGCGCACGGAGATGTCGAGGAGTTGCGGATCCTGGAGGACGAAGGAGACGTGCCGGTAGAGAACATCGGGGGCGATGTCGCGAGCATCAACCCCGCTGATGCGCACGTTCCCACTATCCGGGTCAGCGAAGCGCGCAACCAGCGTCGCGAGCGTCGATTTTCCCGATCCGGAGGACCCAACGAGGGCGGTCACCGAGCCCTCGGGGATGGTCAGACTGACGTCGTCCAGCGCGAGGGTCGCCCCGTAGGAGAAGGACACGCCATCAATCTCGATATCGGCTCCCTCCGGCGCTGAACTCCCCTCGGCAGGCAACGGGGCGACCGAAAGTAGGTCCACGATGCGCAGCGCGGCGGCCCCAGCGATCTGGTAGGCCCAGGTCGTCGTACCCAGCACCTCGATGGCCGCCGGGATGACGAGGGCGATGAGCGCGCAGGTGATCACCTGGACCGGGCTCACGATGCCCAAGGCCACGAGCGCGGACCCTCCCGCCGTCGAGATAAGCAGGATCAGGGAGGGAGATACGGTCGCCTGCCCAAGCGCAGAGCCTTTCAGCAGGGGGCCGCACCAGTCGACGTAGAATCGAGAGAAGTCCTCGGTGGCCCGGGTGAATCGCTCGTGCGAGCGCCCCACGGTCCCGAATGCCTTGACGACGCTGATGCCGGAGACAAACTCGACCATCGTGGACGAGACGCGCGTCAGGTGACGGTCCATCTCGGCGGTCTTTTCCCCCATGCCTCGCATCATCCACGCGTTGAGGAGCCCGTAGACGGGCAGCGTGGCGATCGACAGGAGTCCGAGTCGCCAGTCGACGACGAAGGCGTAGATGAGCAGGGACAGCGGTGCGCTGACGGCGGCAGCGGATTCGACGGGGGCGTGCGCGATGACCGTGTGCACGTCATGCGTGTCGTCCTGGATCGCCTTGCGCACGGCCCCCGAGTTCGTGGATGTGAACCAGGCGAGGGGCGCTGCGGAGAGGACACCCACCATGCGGGAGCGCACGATGTGCCCAAAACGCACGTCCGCGAAGTGAGTGACGGTCAGCGCGATGAAGTAGATGCCGTATCGGAGGCCGAACGCACCGGTCAGCCACATGAGTAACGTCATCACCTCGGCGCGATCAGGCGAGGCACCCGAGCGGGCCGCCTCCAGCAGCACCTCCCCAAGCTGGACGAGGATGACGTAGGGGGCAACCGCGAGCGCACCGTAGATGAGCCCGAGCACCCGGGAGAGCATCATGGATCCACGGATGGGAGCGGTCAGCTCCTTGAAGGCGCGCTGGCCCGCGAGGTGCGCCGCACGCGGGTCGCCAGCGGCGGTCTTGTCAGCGTGCGGATCGCTCGGGGACGAGGCAGTGGTGTCCTCGTGCTCGTCGGTGTCTGTCATTGGTGGTCTCCTTCGCGGGCGCACGTGGCACCCGTCGGCGTGAGTGTGATGAGTCGATCCGCGCAGGCCGAGGCGAACTCGCCGTCGTGGGTAACAACGATGACGGCCGCACCTTCGTCGGCAATGCGGCGCAGGGTGGACGTGATGGAGGTGAGGTGTCGCGCGTCGACCCCTGACGTGGGTTCGTCAAGAATGACGATGCGGCGCCCGGTGGCACGCGCGGCTGCGATGACGAGGCGTTGTTTTTGTCCTCCCGACAGGCTCAGCGGGTGCCGATCCCCCAGGTGCGCGAGGTCGAAGTCACCCAGGAGCTTCTCCGCGTCCTCGCCGCTCGCCTCCGAGGCTCCGATCGTGAGTTCACCCGCAAGCGTGTCGGAGAAAAGCTGGCGTCCGGTCTCCTGCATGACGAGCGCGCACGCGGACCGGCGCTGCCGACGATTGGTAGCCCGCCCGTCCAGTGTGATCGTCCCGGTGCCGGGAGCGGCCAGCCCGCACAAAACGCGCACGAGGGTCGTTTTCCCAACACCGTTCGCTCCCGTGATGCAGGTGATCTGCCCGGCCGGGAAGTCGGCGTTTAACCCTTCGAACACGGGGGTGTTCCCGTAGGAGAAGCTCAGATCCCGGCAGGACAGGCGCGCTCCCCCATCGGTCGAGGCCGCGGTCTCGGAGTTCCGCGAGGACACCCATGCCTCGGGCGGGCCGGGATCCACGAGGGTGCGTAGTCCGAGCGACTGCCGCTGCGCGTCATCCATCGCGTAGAACTCCTGACCGCTCCACGCGCGCGTGACCTCCCCATCCTCCATGAGGAGAACCTGGTCGGCGAGCCCCCGCAGGAAGTGAAGGCGGTGCTCGACGACGACGATCGTCATCCCCTGCTCTTTGAGAACTGTGAGAGCGCGACGCACGTCGGCGATGGCGTCTGGGTCCAAGTTCGACGTCGGCTCGTCGGCGAGGAGGACCGGCGCCCCGGAGGCAAGCGCGCAGGCAAGTGCAACCTTTTGGAGCTGCCCGCCCGACAGGCTCGACAGCTTCCTGTCCATCAGGTGCGAGATGCCCATGAGCTCGGCGGCGCGCGTGCTGGCCTCGATCAGGGCCTCGCGATCGCGGCCGTAGTTCTCGCCGCAGAAGGCCAGCTCCTCGGCGACGGTGTCGCAGAAGAACTGGGTGCGCGGGTTCTGGAAGACCGATGAGCACAGGTGTCCGACCTCGGTCAGGGGGACCTCGGCGAGGTCGCGCCCATCAATCCGCACCACGCCTTCCAGTTCTCCCGGGGTCATCTGTGGGACGAGGCCGGTGAGCGCCCGCATGAGCGTCGACTTTCCGCAGCCGGAGGCTCCACACACGAGCGTGAGGGTGCCAGGCCGGGCGGACAGATCGACCCCACGCAGGGCTTCCACTCGGTCCCCCGTCAGCTCGCTCACGTAGGAGAACGATAGGGATTCAACGTCAATCATGGGAGTACTCCGAGGTGAGCGCTGACCTCAATGGCGATAACGCCGGCGACGCACACGAGGGCGACCGCGTCCCAGACGCTGGCCCGCAGCCGCGTCAGCGACGTGGGGCGCGTCGGGCCGCCGAGGCCTCGGATAACGCTGGAGGCCGCCAGGTCGTCGGCCACGCGCGCGATAGAGGACAGCAGGGGAACCAGAAAGCGCTCAGCGATCACGAGGGGGTGACGCAGAACGCCACGCACCCCGAGGTCGACGCCACGCATCTCCATCGCTTCACGGATGGCCACCGCCTCTGAGCCCACCGTCGGAATCACGCGGAAAGCAACGGCAAGAGCGTCGACGAACACACGCGGCAGGTGAACCGCGCGTAGCGCCGCTTTCATCTGACCGATTCTCGTCGTGCGGTACACGTAGAGGGCCAGGCCAAAGCCCGCGAAGAAGCGCGCAAACCAGAATGCGATCGCACTGCACGTGCCGATCACAAGGACCACGCCTCGCGGCGATCCCATGCCCTCGAGCCAAGCGACAAGGAGGGGCGAGCCAAGGCTCAACGCGTCGCAGACGAGGCACCCAAGCCCCGTGCGCACCGCCGCCCGACCGCCGGCCTCCCACGCGAGGGCGACCACCGCAAGCAGTTGGACCGCAAGGAGCGTGGACGTGGGGCTCGCGCGCATGACGAGCGCGTTGAGGACGAGGAGGGCCAGAAGTTTCGTTCGCGGATCGAGCTTGCTCGTGGCCTCACCTGGGGCGGCCTCGGCGAGCGAGATCTCAGGCAACGCCGGCCTTCGCGAAGTGCTTGCGCAGCAGGAAGCGTCCAATGAGTCCACCGATGCACGCGACGATCATCGCGACGACAACCCACACACTGATGACTGCGGGGCTGAAGAGGGCTCGCATGCTATCCGCGTAGTCCTGGCCCATCTGGGATGCGACGTCCTCGTAATAGGGATCCGGAGCGAAGAAAATGGGGGCAAGCGGACCGATCATCCACAGGGAGAACAGCATGTATGCGGCGATGTTTCGAGGGGCACTGACGTAACCGCCACCCCGGGCGATGAGATCACCCAGGAAACCGAGGATCAGGGTAACTGGAATGGTCACCCACGCGTGCCCGGTCACCACCATCAGGAAAGCGACGATGCCTCCCATGATCGTGAGCGTGCCGAACATACGCGAACGCACCAGCATCAGCATGACGACCGATCCGTTGAGCAGCAGTCCGACGATCCAACCGACAAACATGAACGCCGGACCAAAGAATCCCAGCATTCCCGAGCACCACATGAGAACGAAGTAGACGGCGGTGAACGCACCAATCGTGACGGCCGAGCGCGCCTTTGTAACGCCCGAACCTGCAACCTGAGACATTATCGTGACCCTTCACGAACATAGGTTTATAGAAGCGAAATAAGGTTACCCTATTCCGCGCCTATTGTGTGTGACCTATGTCCCCTATTTCGTCCGGGGACGCCACCAGCTCATCCCACGAGCACCCCACAAACAAAGCGAGGCCCCGCGCAGCGGTGCTGCGCGGGGCCCCGATGCTTGATCAGCGAGCGCGGCTCACTTCTCGATGAGGTCCTTGACCTTGGTGACATCCACGGGGATGCCGGGGCCCATCGTCGTGGCGACGGCGCCCTTGAGCAGGTAGCGGCCCTTCGAAGAGGTCGGCTTGAGACGCAGCACCTCGTCCAGGACGGCGGCGTAGTTCTCGGTCAGCTGCTCAGCGGTGAAGGAGGCCTTGCCGACGATGAACGCCAGGTTGGCGTGCTTGTCGACGCGGAACTCGATACGACCACCCTTGATCTCCTTGACGGCCTTCGCGACATCCATGGTCACGGTGCCCGTCTTGGGGTTCGGCATGAGGCCACGGGGGCCGAGGACGCGGCCGAGGCGGCCAACCTTGCCCATCAGGTCGGGGGTAGCAACGGCGACATCGAAGTCGGTGTAGCCCTTGGCAACCTTCTCGATGAGCTCGTCGCCGCCGACCTCGTCGGCGCCTGCGTCGATCGCTTCCTGAGCGCGCGGACCAACGGCGAAGACCAAGACCCGGGCGGTCTTGCCGGTGCCGTGCGGCAGGGAAACGGTGCCACGGACCATCTGGTCCGCCTGGCGGGGGTCGACACCCAGTCGGAAGACGACCTCAACGGTCGAGTCGAACTTGGTGACGGTGGTCTCCTTGGCCAGCTTCATGGCCTCGAAGGGGGTGTACAGCACGTCCGCGTGGACCTTCTCGGCCGCTGCGCGGTAGCTCTTGGAGCGCTTGGTCATTCTGCTTCTTCTCCTTGCAGTCGTGGGTGTCGGGCAGCGCCTGCCCTACCACGGGGGGGTTGGTTGAGGTCAGCCCTCGACGTTGATGCCCATGGAGCGGGCGGTGCCGGCGATGATCTTGGCAGCAGCCTCGACATCGTTGGCGTTGAGGTCAGCCATCTTGGACTGGCCGATTTCGCGAGCCTGATCCATCGTGATCGAACCAACCTTGACGGTGTTGGGGGTGCCGGAACCCTTCTGGATGCCAGCAGCCTTCTTGATGAGCTCAGCGGCGGGCGGCGTCTTGAGGACGAACGTGAAGGAACGATCCTCGTAGACGGTGATCTCAACGGGGATGATGTTTCCACGCTGCGACTCGGTGGCCGCGTTGTAAGCCTTGGTGAACTCAACGATGTTCACGCCGTGCTGGCCCAGAGCGGGGCCGACGGGCGGTGCGGGGGTAGCGGCGCCGGCTGCGATCTGAAGCTTGATCAGGCCGGTGACCTTCTTCTTCGGTGCCATGAATGCGGGTCTTTCTTCTGAAGTTCTGGCCGACGGGTGTCGGTCAGGGCGGAGCGTTTGGCGCTGCTCACTGGGTTTCAGTGGGCATAGTGCGCCCTACGCACACAAAAGTGAATCATAACGCGATTCCGGGCTTGATCCCAAGTCCGGGTGCGTGATGTCACTGCTCGAGCTTCTCCACCTGGTCGAAGCCGAGCTCGAGCGGCGTCTCGCGCTCGAAGATGGTGACGAGGACCTTGAGCTTCTGAGTCTCGGGCATGATCTCGGAGATCGTGGCCGACATGGTCTCGAAAGGTCCGTCGGTGACGGTGACGATCTCGCCGACCTCGAACTGGGTCTGGACGACCTGGACGGGTGCGGGCTGATCCTTGGCGGCCTCGGCGGCTTCCTCGAGGACGTTGGGCGTCAGGAGCATGACGACCTCGTCGATCGAGAGCGGCACGGGGTTGTGCTGGTCGCCCACGAAGCCGGTAACGGCGGGGGTTTCCTTGACGACGCGGTACGAGGCCTCGTTGAAGTCCATGCAGACGATCGCGTAGCCGGGGATACGCACGTGGCGCACGCGCTTCTTCGCGTTGCCGCGGTACTCCATGACGTACTCGTCCGGAACCTCGACGGCGAAGATGTAGTCTTCCATGTTCTGCGTGGTGATGCGCTGCTCGAGGTTCGCCTTCACCTTGCGCTCGTGGCCGGAGTAGGTGTGGATGACGTACCAGTCGCCGGGGGACATGTAGAGCTTGCGGCGCAGCTTGGCGATCGCTTCCTCTTCGGACGAGGCCGGGGCCTCGTCGTCAGATTCGGTTTCCTTCTCGGCGACCTCCTCGGCCACCTCGTCAACGATTGCCTGGGCGGCTCCGTCTGCCAGCGCCTCGGCGGTCTCCTGCTGGACCTCTTCCTGGTGCTCCTCGAAGGCCTGTTCCTCGGTGTAGTTTTCGTCGCTCACGACGTATCCCTCCTGCAAATGGGGCCGGACCGTAGAAGAAACCCGCCTGCAGTGTCCTGCGGGCGGGTTCGTCGGTCTCAGCCGAAGATCAATGCACTTAGTTTACCGAATCCGAAGTCGAGTAGGCCAGCGAAAAGCATGATTGCGGCGACAAACACAACGACGACGAGGAAGTAGGTCCAGGTTTCGGATCCCGTGGGGTAGGTGACCTTCTTCATTTCGTCAATGACCTGCTTGAAGAAGAGCCAGATGCCACCGAAGAAACCGGGGCGCTTGTTCTGCTCCTTGGCAGCCTCGCTACGCTTGCGGGTCGCCTCATTCTTAGTGCGATCTCGGCGCGAGGATTCAGCATCCGAGGCAACACGATCGGCCATGGGAATCCTCCTACGAAAATGATCAGCCTAATCCGCAGGGCAGGCGGGACTCGAACCCACAACCGCCGGTTTTGGAGACCGGTGCGCTACCAATTGCGCCACTGCCCTACGCAGGAAAACCTGCCTGACGAACATTAGTGGATAAGGCGGCGCTTTGTCCAACCGAGAAGTGTGTCGGCGGGTCACATGCCGCGAAATACCGGCCCCGACCTCGTAAATGAGAGGTAGCCCACGCGCACATCGCGTGCGCTCTCCGCCACACACGCGCGCGCGACGTGGGACCATGGAGGGGTGACCAATACTCCTCGCACCCGTGTCTCTGATCGTTTCAACGCCATCACGCCGTCCGCGACCCTGGCCGTGGACGCGAAGGCCAAGGCCCTCAAGGCCGCCGGCCGCCCGGTGATCGGCTTCGGCGCCGGCGAACCCGACTTCGCCACGCCCGACTACATTGTCGAGGCCGCCGTCAAGGCCGCGCGCAACCCCGCGATGCACCGCTACACGCCCGCCGCCGGCCTCCCGGCGCTGCGCGAGGCCATCGCTGCTAAGACCCTGCGCGACTCCGGCTACGAGGTCTCCCCCGCCGACATCGTCGTCACCAACGGCGGCAAGCAGGCAGTCTTCCAGGCTTTTGCCGCGCTGCTGGGCCCCGGCGACGAGGCGATCCTGCCGACCCCCTACTGGACCACGTACCCCGAGGTCGTCAAGCTCGCCGGTGCGACCCCCGTCGAGGTGTTCGCCGGCGCCGACCAGGACTACAAGGTGACCGTCGAGCAGCTCGAGGCCGCGCGCACCCCTCGCACGAAGGTCCTCCTCATGTGCTCGCCGTCCAACCCGACGGGCAGCGTCTACACGCCCGAGGAGCTGACCGCGATCGGCCAGTGGGCCCTCGAGCACGGCATCTGGGTCATCTCGGACGAGATCTACGAGCACCTGCTGTACGAGGACGCGCAGACCGCGCACATCGTCAAGCTGGTGCCCGAGCTGGCCGACCAAGCCGTCATCCTCAACGGCGTTGCCAAGACCTACGCGATGACCGGCTGGCGAGTGGGCTGGATGATCGGCCCCTCCGACGTCATCAAGGCCGCGCTGTCCTTCCAGTCGCACCTGACCTCCAACGTCAACAACGTCGCCCAGGAGGCCGCGCGCGCCGCCGTGTCGGGTTCCCTGGACGCCGTGGACGAGATGCGCGTCGCCTTCGACCGTCGCCGCCGCCTCATCGTTGACATGCTGCGCCAGATCGACGGTTTCGACGTTCCGACCCCCAAGGGCGCGTTCTACGTCTACCCCTCCGTCGAGCGTCTGCTGGGCCGCGAGATCCGCGGCCGCGTGGCCAACACGTCGGGCGAGCTCGCCGACCTGATCCTCGACGAGGTCGAGGTCGCGGCTGTCCCGGGCGAGGCCTTCGGCCCCTCCGGCTTCCTGCGCTTCTCCTACGCCCTGGCCGACGATGACCTCGTCGAGGGCATCACCCGCGTGCAGGAGCTCTTCGCCTGATGCACGTCTCGTTCGAACGGACAGCGCAGGAGGCCCCCCTCGGTACGGTCCTCCTCGCCCACGGGTACGCGGAACACAGCGGGCGCTACGCCCACCTGCGCTCCGCACTCACCCGTGCCGGTTACGACGTCGCCTACTACGACCACGCGGGCCACGGGACCTCTGAGGGTCCCCGCGCCCGCGTGGACGTGGGCGCGCTGATCCGCGACTTCGGTGACGCGCGCCGGGCGACCCTCGCACACGCGCGCACGCCGGACCTGTTCCTGTTCGGACACTCGATGGGCGGCATCATCGCGGCCGCCTCCACGATCCTCGATCCGACGCGGCTGCGCGGCACGGTTCTGTCCGCGCCGGCGCTGCGCCCCCTCCCCCACGTCTCCCCGTCCCAGGCGCGCAGGCTGCTGCCGATCGCCAGGCTGCGCCCCGGTCTCGTCGTGGCGAAGGGCGCGTCCGACATGGAGGTCTCTCCCCTGTCGCGCGACCCGCAGGTCCAGCGCGACTTCGACGCGGACCCGCTCACCTACAAGGGCGGCGTGCCGATTCTGACGGGCGCGACCATGATCATTCAGGGCGACGAGGTCATCGCGCGCGCCGGCCGCCTGGCCTCGCCGACGCTCGTCATGCACGGGTCGGGCGACCTGATGGCGGACCTGCGCGGTTCGCGCGAGCTCGTGCGCGGGGCACGCGCGGCGCACCCGGACGCCGACATCCACCTGCGCATCATCGACGGCGCCTACCACGAGCTCCTCAACGAGCCCGAGGGCCCCGGCCTGATCCGCGACATCATCATCTGGCTCGGGGAGCACTAGGCCGTGGAAGCGCCCGCTGTCCCTAACCTGACGGCCCCGCGCCCCACCCCACCGGGCAGGCGTGACCTCGCGACCCTCCCCAAGGCCCACCTGCACCTGCATTTCACGGGTGCCATGCGGCCTACGACCATGGTCGAGATGGCGCGCACGCAGGGCGTGCGCCTGCCTCCTCACCTGCTGCACATCGACGCGGCGTCCATGCCGGCCGACGGGCGCGGGTGGTTCCGTTTCCAGCGCGCCTACGACTCCGCGCGTCACCTCGTGCGCTCCGAGGCCGCGATGCGCCGCCTCATCCGCGAGGCCGCCGAGGACGACGCCGCCGAGGGCTCGGTGCGCATGGAGATTCAGGCCGACCCCACGTCCTACGCACCCTACGTCGGGGGTATCACCCCGGCCCTGGAAATCATCATCGACGAGGCCCGCCTGGCCTCGCGCGATACCGGCGTCGACATCGGGGTGATCGTCGCGGCGTCACGCATGAAACACCCGCTGGACGCGCGCACACTCGCGCGCCTGGCCGCCTCGTTTGCTGGAGATGGTCCCGGCGAGGTCGTTGGTTTTGGCCTGTCGAACGACGAGCGCGTGGGCTCCACGGCGTCGTTTGCCCCCGCGTTCCGCATCGCGCGCCGCGCGGGGCTCGTGGGCGTTCCGCACGGCGGTGAGCTCCTGGGCCCATCCTCCGTACGCGAGGTTGTGTCCGCTCTGGCACCCGCCCGCCTCGGGCACGGGGTGCGCACCAGCGAGGACCCGGATCTGCTGAAGGCCGTCGTGGATGCGGGTATCGCCCTGGAGGTGTGCCCGACGTCGAACGTGCACCTGGGGGTCTACACGGACTTTTCGCAGGTGCCGCTGCCGACGCTGATATCGGCGGGGGCTACCGTCGCGCTGGCGGCGGACGACCCGCTGCTGTTCCGCTCGCGCCTGGTCGCCCAGTACGAGGTCGCGCGCGACGTGTTTGGCCTGTCCGACGAGGCCCTGGCAGACCTGGCGCGGTCCTCTATCGACGCGTCGCTGGCCTCGCCGACGCGCAAGGCGGCCTGGAAGGCCGATATCGACGCGTGGCTGGCGGCCGAGCCCGTGGCGTAGTGCTTGTGCGGGGTGCACCCACAGCAATGCCCACATCGCAGAGCACCGCGACGACCGACGGTTCGCATCCGGATAGGTTATGAACACGCGGATAGGTTACGAAGATCCGGATAGGTTATTAACCTATCCGGATGCGCATAACCTATCCGGATCGTGACAACCTATCCACGTAACGGATCCGCGAGCGCAGGATCAGCACAGTTCTCCCACAATCTCGCACGTAATTCCCCCACGCCTCTTTCAAACATTGAAACCAGAACGTTGATATCCTGCGGTTTTCAGGGCGCGCTTCAAGACAACCGACGGGGAATTACGTGCGAAATTTGGGGAGGTCCCTCTACGGGATCTCCGGAATGATGCCAACAACGGGCGCGGCGCACAACGGCCAGGTGGCCCGCTACCAGGCGATGCCGACCGTGACCGGCTCGGGCACCAGGGTCACGCCAAATGCCTCAAAGACCCGCTCGCGCACGGCGCGGGCCAGGGCCTCGATGTCGGCGCCCGTCGCGCCGCCGCGGTTCGTCAGGGCCAGCACGTGCTTGGTGGACAGGGACGCGCGCGGCGGGTCCCCGGCCTCGGGCAAGTGGAAGCCCTTGCCACAGCCCGCGTGATCGATGAGCCAGGCGGCGCTCGTCTTGACGAGGCCCTCCCCCGCACTAAAGCGAGGCGCGCCCTCGGGCAGGGAGGCGGCCACGGCCTCTGGCAGGATTGGGTTCGTGAAGAAGGAACCGGCGCTCCACGTGTCGTGATCGTCCGCATCCAGGACCATGCCCTTGCCGCGGCGCAGATCCAGGACGGTGGAGCGGACCAGGGATGCATCGGCGCGTTCCCCGGCCTCGACGCCGAGGCGGCGCGCCAGCTCGGCGTACATGACGGGGGCGCTCAGGGGCGAGCACTCGAGGCGGAAGTCCACGGAGAGCACCACCCAGCGGCCGGTGGGGCCCCAGGGGCGGTCGTTCAGGCCGGGCTGGCCGACGCTGCGCTTGATCGCCGAGGAGCGGTACGCGAAGCCAAGGTCGGAGGGCAGCAGGCGCACGACGATGCCCGTCAGGCGGTCGTAGGCCTCGACGCTCTCGATGGTCTCGGAGACCTCGTGGCCGTAAGCGCCAACGTTCTGCACGGGGGACGCGCCGACGGTTCCGGGGATGCCGGAGAGTGCTTCGACGCCGCAGAGCCCCTCTGCCAGCGTCCAGGAGACGAACTCATCCCAGACCGTGCCCGCGCCAGCGCGCACGACGACAGATCCGGCAGGGTCCTCGTGGATGATGGAGGCGACCTCGCCGAAGGGCTGCACGTCGACGACCGTGCCCTCAAAGGGGGCGTCGGAGGCCAGCAGGTTAGACCCTCCGCCCACGACGAGGAGCGGGCCGCCAGCGGCGTCGGCCGCGGCGACAGCGTCCACGAGGGCATCGGAGGACGTGGCGGGCACGAGGCGGGCGATGGGCCCGCCCACGCGCAGGGTCGTCAGATCAGCGAGGGTCGTCATGCCCCTAAGCCTAGTCGCCGAAGGCGAGGTCCGTGCGCTTCGTCCCGCGGCGGTCGGGCACCTGCCCGGCGAGCACGATCGCGAGGAGGACCGGCAGGGCCACGAAGGCCAGCGCACGGTGGTAGCCGATGTGGTCGGCGATGAGGCCGAGGAGCGGCGGGCCGATGAGGGCCGCGCCGTAGTTGACGGTCGAGAGCACCGAGACGCGCGCGGGCGTCATCACGGGGTCGACGGACAGCGCCGAAATGCCCAGGGGGAAGCCGAGGGCTGACCCGATGCCCCACAGGGCAATACCCGCGACCGCGAACAGGTGGTGCGGCGCGAAGGCCACGAGCAGCAGGCCCACGACCGCACCGGTGAAGGTGATACGCAGCAGCATGGGCGAGCCCAGGCGTGCCTCGAGGCGCGGGGACGCGAAACGCACGATCGTCATCATGAGCAGGAAGAACGCAAACGCCGCCGAGGCCGCCGCGGTCGAGTATCCGTAGCCATCGACCATCGACAGGTTGAGCCAGTCGTTCGCCGCACCCTCCATGAGGCCGGCACTCATGACCATGAGTGCGATGAGCACGGTCTGCTTCTCGCGCCAGGCGACGCGCGTGAGGCCCTTCGCCTTGTTCGACGAGGCCTCTCCCCCATCGCCCTTGTCCTGCGCGGGTGCGAGGGCCGCGACCTCCTCCTTCGTCAGGTAGAAGCCAACGGCAGTGCCGCAGGCGAGAAGCTCGAGGGCCGCCAGGCCGAAGAGGTGGGCGCCGAGGGGCAGGCCCATCTGGGAGGCGAGCGCGCCGAGGAGCGCGCCTCCCAGCATGCCGACCGCGTACATCGCCTGGATGATGGGCACGACGGTGCGACGCACGGCCGCCTGCACGAGGCCGGCCTCGATGTTCATGGTGGCGCCCCACAGGCCGTTGCCCGCGGCAAGCAGCACAAGGCCAAGAGTGGCCAGCGGAATCGACACGTTGAGCGCGCCAATGCCCGCGCATACGATGCCCAGAGCCCAGATGGCGACGCCAATGCGGCCCGAGGCCCGCGCGCCGATCTTGGTGACGATCGGGCCGGAGGTCGGCAGGGTGAGCAGAGAGCCGAGGGAGGCGATGAGCAGCATCGTGCCGATCGTCGCCGGGGTCAGCCCGAGGTCGTCGCGCACGTCGGGCAGGCGCGAGAGCCACGCGGAGGTGCCGAAACCGAGGCACACGTAGACGACGCAGGTGGCACGAAGGGCGGCGTGAGCACGAGAGGACGGGACAGACATGCGGGGTAATATACGCGCTTTCCCGGGAGAAAAACGCAGTGCGCGGGCGGGTGTTGATCACCCGCCCGCGCACTGTCACAACAGCGACAGGATCAGCCCTCGACGGCAGCCTTGAACCAGGTCGTGATCGACGTGGGGTGCGTGATGGCGGTGCCGACGATGACGGCGAAGGCACCCGCCTCAATGGCGGCGGCGGCCTGCTCGGGCGTGTGAACGCGGCCCTCGCAGATCACGGGGACGTCCGGGAACGCGGCGACGACCTCGCGCAGCAGCTCCAGGTCGGGGCCGTCGGTCTTGACGCGGTCACCCGTGTAGCCGGCCAGGGTCGTGGACACGATGTCCACGCCGGCGTCGACGGCGCGCTGGGCGTCCTCGAAGGAACCGCAGTCAGCCATGACGAGGGTGCCGTCCTCGCGCAGGGCCGCGACGGTCTCGGCAAAGCTCAGGCCGTCGAGGCGCGGGCGGCCCGTCGCGTCCAGGGCGACGATGTCGGAGCCGGCCATGACGCAGGCGCGGGCATGACGCAGCGAGGGGGTGATGTACACGCCCTCGTGGCCTTCCTTCCACAGGCCGATCACGGGCACGTCGACGCGGCCCTTGATCGCGGAAATGTCGGACAGGCCCTGGCAGCGAATCGCGGCGGCGCCACCGATCTCGGCGGCGCGGGCGATCTGGGCCATCGTCTCGGGGTGGCGCATGGGCTCGCCCGGGTACGCCTGGACGGAGACGATGAGCTTGCCCTTCAGGTTTGCAATGAGCGGGTGCATGGTTTTCTCCTATGCGTGCAGGAAGAATGAAACGGCTCCGAGCAGCGGCGCATCGCCGCCGAGGGAACCAACGAGGATGGGGGTGTCGGCGACGGGCGTCATCGCGGAGGCCGCGAAGCCTTCGCGCAGGGCGTCCCACCAGATGTCCCCGGATCGGGTCATGGACCCGGAGAGGATGACGACGGCCGGGTCCACGCAGTTGACCAACGAGGCCGTGGCCTCGCCAAGCGCGAACGCGGAGCGGGAGAAGCAGGCGGCGGCCAGGGCGTTGCCGGATTCGGCAAGATCCTGCAGGGCGCGCCCGCCGTCGACCTCGGGGTCGGACTCGCCGCGCAGCGAGTCGTACCAGGCCGTGATGCCCGAGCCGGAGCAGAAGGACTCGATGTGTCCCTTGCGACCGCACGAGCACGTCATGTCGGGGGCGAAGTGGTGGTGGATGTGGCCCACGTGTCCGGCGATGCCGCGCGACCCGAAGAAGACCTGGCGGTCTTCAACGAGGGCGCCGCCGATGCCGGTGCCGACGGCGATCGACAGGACGGTGCGGTAGGGCTGGCCGGCGCCGAGCGTGGCCTCGCCCAGGCCGTGCGCGTGCACGTCGTTGAGGACGCGCACCTTCAGGCCGGTTGCCTCCTGAAGCAGAGAGCCCAGGGGGGTGCCTCCCCATCCGGGCATCGTGCCCGTGGCGGAGACGATATCGCCGGTCGACGGATCGACGACGCCAGCGCTGGCGACGGCGACACCCTCGACCTGCGGGTGAGAAGCGACCAGGGACGAGGCAAGTTCGCAAATGCGTGCCGCCACGTCCGCTCCGCCGCGCATCGCGTCGGTGGGGATCGATCCGCGCTCGGTGACCTCGTAGGTGTCACCGGCCTCGACGATGCCCCACCCGACCTTGGTGCCACCGATGTCGAGGGCAAGGAGCGTAGTCATGAGGATCCTTACGAAAAGTCAGGGGTATAAGAAAATCGACGAGGCCGGGGCGCGCGCCCGAAGGCGCGCAATATGCGGAACGGAACTGCCCCGGCCTCGTCGACGTATCAGGAGAGCAGGCCGACCGAGCGCAGCACGGAGGCGACGTGCTCGACGTTGTCACCCTCGAGGGCGGCGACGGGGCGCGGCATCTCCGGCGAATCGAAGACGCCGAGCAGGTGCAGGGCGGCCTTGAAGGCGCCGACGCCCGCTCCGAAGCCCTGCACGCCCTTCACCTGGACGATGCGCATGAGCTCCGCGAGGCGGTCCTGCTCGGTGCGCACGGCCTCCCAGTCGCGGCGCTCGTAGGCCTGCCACTGGCGCACGTAGCCCTCGGGGTCCACGTTGGCCAGGCCGGGCACGGAGCCGTCCGCGCCGGACATGTAGGCGCCGTCGACGACGACCTCGTGGCCGGTAAGGAGCTGGAGCGGGTGGCCGGCGGCCTCGTTCGCCAGGCACAGCCAGCGGAACGCGACGTCGTCACCGGAGGAGTCCTTGACGCCGTCGATGACGCCATCGCGGCCCAGGCGCATGAGCAGGTCGGGCGACAGCTTCGTGTGCACGCACACGGGGATGTCGTAGGCCCACAGCTCGAGGCTGGTGTTCTCCTTGAGGATGCGGAAGTGACGCTCGACCTCGGTCTCGCCGCCGAGGGCATAGAACGGGGCGGTCGCGACGACGCCGGTAGCGCCGCCGATCTCCTCCACGGCCTTGATGTTCTCGATGACGCGCTCGGTCTCAGTGTCGATGACACCGACGAGGAGCGGGATGCGGCCGTCGACGATGCGCACGGCTTCACGCTGGATCTGGGCGCGACGCTCGGCGGTCGAGAAAGCGACCTCACCGGTGGAGCCGGACACGAACAGGCCGTCGAGGCCTGCCTCGATCAGGCGGTTGATGTGACGCTCGAGCGAGGGGACGTCGAGCTCGCCGTCCTTGAGCGGAATGGCCAGGGGCGGCACGACGCCGCGGATCTTCGAAGACATAATTACTTCTCTCCTTCGAGGTTGGGGTGCAGCAGCGAGGGCGCGGCGCCCAGGAGCTTGCGGGTGTAGGGGTCCTCCGGGTCGGCGAGCAGCTGTGCGGCCGGCCCTTCTTCGACGACCTTGCCGCCGTTCATGACGGCGATCCGGTCGGACACGTAGCGCACGGTCTGGATGTCGTGCGAGATGAAGACCATCGCCAGGCCCAGTTCCTTCTTGAGGTCCGTGAGCAGGTTCAGGATCTGTGCTCGCACCGACACGTCGAGTGCGGAGGTGGGCTCGTCTGCGATGATCGCATCCGGGCCGATGGACAGGGCTCGGGCGATGGCCACGCGCTGGCGCTGGCCACCCGAGAGCTGTCCGGGAAGCGCGTCGAGCGCGCTCGAGGGCAGGCCGACGAGCGAGATCAGTTCACGCACGCGCTTGGCTCGCGAGGCCTCGTCCCCGATGCCGTGCACGCGTAGCGGGTCAGCGAGCTGATCCTGGACGTGCATGCGGGGGTTCAGGGCCGTCGCGGGGTCCTGGAAGACCACGGAGACGACACGACCGATCTCCCGGCGGGCGGCGGCGCTACGCTTCGTGACTTCCTTGCCGTTGAAGAACACCTGGCCGGCGGACGGCATCTGCAGGCCACACATGACGTTCGCGGTCGTGGACTTGCCACAGCCGGACTCGCCGACGATGCCGAGCGTCTGTCCGCGCTCGATGCGCATATTGACGCCACGCACCGCGTGGACCTTGTTGGGCTTGAACAGGGAGCCGGTACGCGAGGTGAAGGTCACCTCGACGTTCTTCAGTTCGATGATCGGGGTGTTGTCGCTCATCGCGTTTCCTCCTGACCGTTCGTTTCCTGCGCGAAGGCGTCAGCCTCGTCGCGGGGCGGCAGAGCCGCGTACACGTGCTCGGGACCGACCTCGGTGAGGACCGGGCGAATGTCCAGTCCGTAATCGGGGTGCGAGGACCGCGGTGCGAAGCGGTCGCCCACGGGGAAGTCGCGAGGCGAGGGCACCGTGCCGGGGACCTGGTGGAGTCGGCCGGAGCCGGACTCGATCGAGAGGACGGCGCCCAGCAGGCCGCGCGTGTACTCGTGGGTCGGGTGCGTGAGCAGTTCCTTGGTGGGGGCCTGCTCGATGACCTGGCCGGCGTACATGACGGTGATGTGGTGTGCCACCTCGGCGACGAGCGCCAGGTCGTGGGACACGAAGATCATGGCGAAGCCGAGCTTCTCGCGCAGCTCGTTGAGCAGTGCGATGACCTGCTTCTGGACGGTGACGTCCAGGGCGGTGGTCGGCTCGTCCGCGATGATGAGCTTCGGGTCGCGTGTCAGGGCCATGGCGATGAGAACACGCTGGCGCTGGCCGCCCGAGAGCTCGTGCGGGTAGGACTCGAGGGTGCGCTTGGGATCCAGGCCCACGAGCTCGAGGAGTTCCTCGGCACTGCGGGTGCCGCCGCGGCTGGTCAGCTGCTTCATCTGAGCCTTGATCAGCATGGCGGGGTTCAGCGACGACAGGGCGTCCTGATAGATCATCGCCATCTCGTGGCCGAGCAGCGCGCGGCGCTCCTCACCCGACTTCTCGAGCAGGTTCTCACCCTGGTAGAGGATTTCGCCCGTGATCTCAGCCTTGGGGTCGATGAGGCCCATGATGGTCAGGGCCGTGATCGACTTACCGCAGCCGGACTCGCCCACGAGGCCCATGGTCTCGCCGGGGCGGACCTTGAAGGAGACGTGGTCGACGACGTTGACGTTGCCGTGACGCTCGAACTTGATGCACAGGTCGTTGACCTCGAGCAGCGGGGTCTTCTCCAGGTGTGCCTCGAAGCGGTCGGTGCGCTTGCCTTCGACGGACTCGAGGTCGTCGAGGCGGGCCTGCAGGGACTCGGCCTGCTCGGCGTAGGCGCGACGCGGGTCGAGCAGGAGCTTGTCTGCCTCGCGGTCGGTGTCCTTGTCGACCTGAGCGACGGCCGCAGACGCGGGAGCCGCCACCATGGCGTCGGTGATGCCCTCAGACAGGATGTTGAGGCACAGGACCGTGATCATGATGAACAGGCCCGGGAAGAACGCGGTCCACCACTTGCCCAGCAGAACCGACAGGTTCGACGAGGCCTCGGACAGGACGTTGCCCCACGTGGCCACGGTGGTCGCCTGGAGGCCCGAACCGATGAAGGTCAGGGAGGCCTCGAGGATGATCGCGTCGGCGACGAGGACGGTCGCGAACACGAGCACCGGGGCGGCCGTGTTGCGCATGACGTGCTTGGTGAGGATCCAGGGGGCGCGGGCGCCGGAGACGATCACCGCGCGGACGTAGTCCTCACCGTAGGCGGCCATCACGTTCGCGCGAACGATGCGCGACAGCTGCGGGATGTACACGAATGCAATCGAGCAGATGATGACGACGACCAGGCCGAAGGTGTTGCCGGACTTGGACAGCGTGCGCCCGAAGACCAGGACGGAGACAGCCGCCATGGCGATGCCCGGCACCGCCATCACGATGTCCATGACGCGCATGATCGCTTCGGAGAAGGACTTGCGCACGACCGCTGCAATCGAGCCGATGATCGCGCCGAAGAAGAGGGCGATCAGGGTCGAGCACAGACCGATCATCAGCGAGAAACGTCCGCCGTACAGGACGCGAGCGAAGATGTCACGGCCGACGTGGTCGGTTCCGAACAGGTGCTCGCCGGACGGGGCACTCCACTTGTCGAAGATGTCATCGGGACCGTAGGGAGAAACGTAGGGCGCCAGGATCGAGACGAGGACGATGAGGGCAAGGATGCCCATCGCGATCTTCGATCCGGTGGACATCGCACCGATACGCGAGAAACGTGCGCCCTTCGCGGTGACCTTGCCGAGCTTTTCTTTCTGATTCATGCCTCACACCGACCTAATACGCGGATTGATGAGCAGGTAGAGCATGTCAACGATGATGTTGACGACGATGAACGCGATCGCGACGACGAGCGCGCCACCCTGCACCAGGGTGACCCAGTTTTCCTGGATGCCCTTGAGCAGGACCGCCTTACCCATTCCATCGATGGAGAAGATAATTTCGATGACGACCGCGCCACCCATCAGGTAGCCGATGCGCAGGCCGAGGACGGTCACGGGCGTGATGAGCGCGTTACGCAGCACGTTGCGGGCCACGACGATGTTCTTCGGGATACCGGCGCCAACCGCGGTGCGGACGTAGTCGCGATCCAGTTCCTCAACCATTGAGGTACGCACGACTCGCGTCATCTGACCAATGACGGGAACTGCCAGGGCGATAGCCGGAAGGAGCATCCGCAGGAACCAGCCGCTCGGATCTTCGCTGAACGCAGGCAGCGGGCCGGAGACCGGAAGCTTCTGAACAAATCCCAGGACCAGCAGCGCTGCCAGCCAGAAGGACGGGGTGCCGATGCCGATGACCGAGAACACGCGGATGACCTGGTCGGGCCAGCGGTCGCGGTACAGAGCGGCGAGAACACCGAGGGGGAAAGCGATGATGACGGCGAAGAACAGGCCGAGGAAGGTGAGCTGCAGGGTAATCGGAAGAGCCTGAGCAACCAGATCGGTCACGTGGTTGGACGTGCCAACGCCGTAGGTGCCGAGGTCACCGTGGAGCATGTTCCACAGGTAGTGACCGTACTGAACGAAGAAGGGGTCGTTGAGACCGTGCTGCACACGGTACTCTTCGAGAGCTTCGGGGGTCGCGGTCTCACCCAGTGCCGAGTAGGCGGGGTCAATCGGAGACAGCGACATGATGAAGAAGACGAGGAAGGACACACCGACCACCATGATCGGCAGAGCCACCAAACGTCGTCCGATGAGTCGCAGAAGGTTATTCACTGCTAGACCTCCATTTTCAACGGATTTTGGCAATAAGAAAGGAGGGGTGGCGCCCGACTGTGGCGTCTGCCTCAGGGCGGGGCTCCACCCCTCCTCTCTTGTGGTCCCTCTAGGGGACTTACTTAGCGCTCACACCCAGCAGCTGCAGGCCGGTGGAGGAGATCGCCTGGAATCCTTCCACCTTCTGGGGGTTGGAGCCGGTGATCATGTTGCGGAACACGAGCGGGAAGATCACGGTCTTCTCAGCGAGCAGATCCTGAGCCTCGCCCCACTTGGCCTTAGCGGCGTCACCGTCGAGCTGAACGGCCTCATCCATGATGGACTGCAGCTTGTTGAAGGACTCGGGGTCCGAGACCTGCCAGCCGTCACGCTTCTTGGTCCAGACGTTGTCACCGTTCCACCAGGAGATGATGATGCCGGGGTCGGTGCCGAAGACCGAGGGGTCGCCGGGGGCCAGGACGATGTCGTAGGTGGGGTTGTCAACGTCGGTGACGTTGGCGTAGAGGTCAGACGAAGCCATCTGCGTGTGGTTGACCTTCAGGCCCAGGGCCTCCAGGTCGGACTTGATCTGGGGAACCAGGGAGAGGACCCACGGGTGGTCCGTCGACACCAGGTTGACCTCGAGGCCGGAGACGCCAGCGTCGCTCAGGAGCTTGGCGGCGGCATCCTTGTCGTAGGACAGATCGGTCGAAGGCTTCTTGTAGGCGGGGTTCGCCTCGGGCAGGAAGGAGGTCGCCTCAACGGCCTGACCCTCAAGCGCGGAGCTGATCAGCTTCTGCTTGTCGACAGCCTTGAGGATCGCGCGGCGAACCTCGGGCTTGTCGAAGGGTGCCTTCTGCGTGTTGAACATCAGGAAGGGGTTGCCGTAGCCGGGCTTGGACTCAACGTTCCAGCCAGCGCCCTTGAGCTGATCCTGCGCGGAGGCGGGAACGGCTTCCATGACATCAATCGTGCCACCGATGGCGGCGGCGAGGCGGGCGGAGTCATCCTTGAGGGACTGCCACTTGAGGGTGGCAACCTTCGCGGGCTCGTTGCCGGTGTAGTTCTCGTTCGGAACAGCGGTGATCTCGGTCGCCGTGATGTTCTCGTACTTGTAGGGGCCGGTACCGATCGGCTTCGCCTTGAGCGAGTCTTCGTCCATCGACGCGGGGACAACGCGGACGTTGACGAAGCGCTCCTTCAGGTTGGCGAAGGGGTGCTTCAGCTTGATCGTGATGGTGTTGTCGTCCTTGGCTTCGACGGAATCGACGAAGGTGAAGAACTGACGGTAGATCGACTTCTCGGAGGTCGCGCGCTCGTAGGAGGCCACGAAGTCGGCGGCGGTCACGGGGGTGCCGTCGGAGAACTTCGCGCCGTCGCGCAGCTTCACCTCGTACTCGGTGTCGGAGATCTTCTCCGGGTCACCGGCGGCCAGCGCGGGGCTGACGGAGTAGTCGGCCATGTTGAAACGGTACAGGCCCTCGAGGACCTGCCAGTTCGCACCCATGCCGAGAGCCGAGGTGGTGATCGGGCCGTAATCGGTGGTCTCGTAGGCGACACCGGCGGTGATCGTACCCTTCGGTCCTTCGGAGGCCTTCGAGCCGCCGTCGGTCGACGTGGTGCTGGTGGACGATCCGCCGCCGCACGCGGTCAGGATCATGGCGGCAGCTGCGGTCAGTGCAGCGCCGGTTGCGAAGTGTTTACGCATTCGCATGTTCTCGCTCCTCATCTTCGAGAATTGGGACGTGCGGTTCTGTTGTTCCGCTCGCTATACTTATTCTATGTTGTCTGACAAATTAATGCAAGCGATATCACCCCCATCGCCCTCAGAAACCAGTCCGAACCGACCCAAACCGACATCGATTGACTCGAGATCCTCAGTAACGATGGATGCGATCAAGTCCTACATTTTGCGACATGGATTACATCCCGGTGATCGCCTCCCCACAGAATCGGCACTATGCGCCGACCTTGGCGTTTCGCGCTCCTCTGTGAGAGAAGCATTACGTCGCCTCCAGGCTCTCGACATCGTGACAGTCCGTCAGGGTTCGGGATCATACGTCGGCGAAATGTCGATGCAGCCGCTCGTCGAGACCCTCGTCTTGCGCGCCGCCCTCGATGAGATCAACGGCGCACAGTCCCTGCATGCAATCATCGACACGCGCCGGGCCCTCGACCTCGGGATCGCTGTCCCGCTCACCCGAGCCATGAAGGGCACGACGAACCCGCACCTGTGGGAGCTCGTCGAGGCGATGACCGAATACGCGCACTCGGGTTCGACCTACCTGGAGCCGGACATCGCGTTCCACTCCGGCCTTCTCGCCTACGTCGAGAACGAGCTGATGCATCAGCTCGTGGCCGCCATGTGGCTGGTCCACCAGAGCGTCACTCCCCAGCTGGCCGCAGCGTCGCGCCAGGAGATGGAAGACACCGCCGAGGCCCACGCGGCCATCCTGCGGGCGTGCGAAGCAGGAGACGTCGAGGCATACACCGCGGCAGTCGACGCGCACTACGCCCCACTCCTCGCGATCATCGAAGGTCGCTAGAGCACACAGAAAAACCCGGAGCGTTGTGGGGGCACGCGCACCGGGTTTTCTGTACCCATTTACAGGGAGAGCACGACCTCCCAGAGGCCGCGGTCACGCTCGAAGACCACCACTGCCTCGTCCCCAGCGGACATGAGATCGCTGTAGCCGAAGACCCCATCCCCGAATGAAGAGACGGCCTGGGAGCCAACTGGCCCCTCCCACGGTGGCGTCAGGCGAACAATCTCGCCACCGGCCCGCGCGTCGCGCCGACCGGGATGCACGAACAGATCGCCGACCGTGCGCGCATTGCAGCCCGGGTCGTCGAGCTCCCATAGGCACCCACCCTCCCAGGTGCACCCGTCTCCCCACGCGAGGTAGCGCGCACCCGAGCCTCGCCCTTCGAAGCCCTGCAGACGACAGTTCGCGACAAGGCGGCCATCCCACACGCTGAGCGTCGTCTCGTCAAGGAGCACACCCCCATCGCCAACAAGCGGGTCCGCCGCGCCGACAAGTCGGCCTGCGCGCGCATAGACGACGCGCACGTGCGTCGCATCCCCCACGCGCACGACGTAGGGCAGCGCGACTGCGCCGTCATGCGCGACCGTGCCGCCAGACGTCGCAAACAGCGCGTCGGCACCCGTGAGCTCATAGAGCTCGTCCGTCATGTCCACATAGGCGAGGTCATCAGGACCGCTCCCCCACGCCCACCAGGTGCGCAGTCGCTCACCATCCGCGCAAGAGTCCATGTAGCCCACGCGCCCATCCGTCGACGCGAACGCCAGATGCAGGAGGCCCTCACCGTCCACGCCGACACACGCATCCGAAGAGACGGGCGGGCCGCCGGCGGGAAGCGGGTGCGGCTCACCCCAGTGCCCATCGCCCTCGCGGAGCATCCAGAGGATCTGGTTCGGATTCGGCAGATCCGAGGCCATCGTCAGCCCGTTGAAGTCAGATCCCGTGCCCGAGGCCGGCGCAGGCCTCTCATCAAAGAACAGGACGGTGCGCTCGTCCGCGAGCGTCACGAGGCCGGGGATGCGCGCCTCGCCCGCGCCCGTCGGGGCGACAATGCAGCGAGGGGTGGGAATGTCAGTCATAGACACAGTCTAACGCATGTGGTTCAGCGCACATACAAAGAACCCCGGGGAACCAGAGTTCCTCGGGGCTTTGAGACGGAAGCCGTCAGCGGGTCTCGCGGTGCGCCGTCGACTTGTGGCAGCGCGGGCAGTACTTCGCCAGCTCGAGACGATCCGGCGTGTTACGACGGTTCTTCTTGGTGATGTAGTTGCGCTCCTTGCACTCCGAGCAGGCCAGAGTGATCTTGGGGCGAACGTCCTGGGACTTGCTTGCCACGGTTGTTTCCCTCGCTTAGTTTCGTCGCTCGCGCGACCTGTCGGATCAAAGAATTGGTAGCGGGGGCGGGGCTCGAACCCGCGACCTCACGATTATGAGTCGTGCGCTCTGACCAGCTGAGCTACCCCGCCGCCGGAAGCGGATAAATCCGCGACCGGAGCCCCGAAAGGGAATCGAACCCTTGACCTTCTCCTTACCATGGAGACGCTCTGCCTACTGAGCTATCGGGGCAACGCCGGAAAGCCTATCTCATCTCCGAGTGCCGAAGCAATCCCGGAGCCTGAGAATGACGTCACAGGCGTTACTCACTGGAACCAGCGAGTGGTGGCAGGTGAGGGATTCGAACCCCCGAAGCACGAAGCGTCTGATTTACAGTCAGATCCATTTGGCCGCTTTGGTAACCTGCCGTGCGCCGCTCTCGCGGTGCCGTGAAAGAATAGCATTAAAATGATCCTGAGCGCCAATCGGAACGACGATTGGCTAAATTCCAACGAAAGGTGCATCCATGGCAGACTCCTCCTTCGACGTTGTCTCCAAGCTCGACCGCCAGGAGGTCGACAACGCTGTCAACCAGACCGCCAAGGAGATCGCCAACCGCTACGACTTCCGCGGCGTCGACGCCGCCATCTCCCTCAGCGGCGACACAATCGCAATGGAAGCGAACTCCGCCTCCCGCGTCATGGCAATCCTCGACGTGCTGCAGTCCAAGCTGATTCGCCGCGGCCTGTCCCTCAAGGTCCTCGACTACAAGGACCGCGAGCCCAAGGCCTCGGGCAAGCTGTTCAAGCTCGCATGCCCGCTCAAGGAAGGCATCCCTCAGGACACCGCGAAGAAGATTTCGAAGCTCATCCGAGAGGAAGGCCCCAAGGGCGTCAAGGCGCAGATCCAGGGTGACGAACTTCGCGTTTCTTCGAAGTCCCGAGACGACCTGCAGGCCGTCATCGCTCTCCTCAAGGGCCCCAAGGGCGAGGAGCTGGACGTCGCACTCCAGTTCGTGAACTACCGCTGACCACAGCGATACTGCGGGGCGGGTGGCCGGTTGTCTCCGGCCACCCGCCCCCTCGTTCATTGGCCTAATAGCCCGCGATCTTCTCCAGTCGGGCGATCCGCTCGTCCATCGGAGGGTGGGTCGAGAACATGCGCATGAGAGACTCCCCACGGAAAGGGTTCGCGATCATCATCGCCGCGACGTTGCGCGTGCGCGGGGTGTCCTCCATCGGGCGCCGATCCGTCGTCATCTCGAGCTTACGCAGGGCCGAGGCCAGCGCGAGCGGATCCTGCGTGAGCATCGCACCGTCTTCGTCCGCATCGAATTCACGGGTGCGAGACAGCGAGAACTGTATGAGCATCGACGCGATCGGGGCCAGGAGACTCATGGCGAGCAGGCCAATGATGCCTACTCCCCCGCCGTCGCGACGGTTACCGCCACCAAAAAACAGCAGGCCGTGCGCGACCGTCGTAATCACGCCGCCCATGGCCGCGGCAACAGACGTCGTCAAGATGTCGCGATTGTAGACATGCATGAGCTCATGCCCGAGCACCCCACGCAGCTCACGTTCGTTAAGAATCGCCAGGATGCCCTCCGTGCAGCACACGGCCGCATTGTTCGGGTTACGACCCGTCGCAAACGCGTTCGGGGTGAGCGTGGGCGCCACCCAGATCGTCGGCATCGGCTGCTGCGCGCGATCCGACAGCTCGCGAACGATGGCGTAGAGCACGGGCTGTTCCGACTCGCTGACCTGATACGCGCCCATCGACCGCAGCGCAATCGTCGCTGAGTTCCAGTAGGAGTAGGCGGTTTGAAGGAGCCCGATGCCCGCAAACACGACAATCCACACCACACGGCCCGTGCCCGACGCGATGAGCGCACCAATAGCGAGCAGCAGCGCCCACATGCCGCCCAGCAGGAGGGTCGTCTTCAGACCGTTGTGATAGTTGCGGTGCACCATACAGGCGATCCTATGGGGGTTACCTGAGAAGCCCCTGGGAGCCAGCCGAAGCTCAGGTGGGAACCGATTGCCCACTCACGAATCAGAACGAGGCCGCGACCGGAAAACCCGGCCACGGCCTCGTCGAGGATGTCGGACGCGTCAGTTGCGGCGGCCCGGACCTGTGTAGTCATCGAAGCGCTCGGGCGCGGTCGGTACTCCCATTTCGCCCATGTCGCCGATGAGATCCGTTGCCTTCGGATCCACCTGCGCGCCACGCGAAATATCCGTCATGGCACGACGCGAGACGACCTTGATGCGCTCGCGCGTGCCGCGGCCGCCCGGCAGCTCGCCGTAGTCCTCGCCCAGAGCCTGCTCGTAGGCGTCCAGAAGCTCCCAGCCCTCCCACGTCGTGAACTCGACGCCACGGGACTCCAGGAGCGCCACCATGGCCTCGTGGCCCACCTCGGAGGTGTTCGCGTGCAGACGGCCCTCGGAGGCGTCCTCAACGAGGTGAGAGATCGTCTGCTGGGCGTCCGACTTCGTCGAGCCGATGAGGCCGACGGGGCCACGCTTGATCCAGCCGGTCGCATACACGCCCGGGATAACGGGGGCGGATTCGTCCTTCGTGGTGTCTCCCTCGATGACGCGACCCTCGACGTTCGGCACAACGCCCGCACGCTCATCGAAGGGCAGGCCCGGGATCGGCGAGGAGTAGTAGCCCACCGCGCGGTACACGGCCTGCACGGGCCACGTCGTGATGACGCCCGTGCCCGACACGCTGCCATCGCCATTCAGGGCGGTGCGCTCAGTGCGCAGAGCCTTCACGTGGCCATTCTCGTCCGCGACGATCTCGACCGGAGCCTGGAACAGGTGAATGTGGATGCGACGCGAGGCCGTGTGCTCCTCCGGGTCCGCCATCGCGTAGCTCGTCAGCGTCTTGACGACCTGACGCTGCTGGTTCGACGCGCGCAGCGCCTCCTCCGAGCCCTCGTCGAAGTCGAAGTCCTCTTCCGAAACGATGACGTCCACGTCCGGCACCTTGCCCAGCTCGCGCAGCTCCAGCGGGGTGAACTTCACCTGCGCGGGGCCGCGACGACCGAACACGTGCACATCGGTGATCGGGTTCTCAGCCAGGCCCTCGGCCACATTCGCCGGCACCTCGGTCTTGAGCATATCCTCGGCGTGCTTGGCCAGGACGCGAGCCACGTCCAGCGCCACGTTACCGACGCCGAGAACAGCAACCTCGCGGGCCTTCAGCGGCCACGTGCGCGGGTAATCCGGGTTGCCGTCATACCAGGACACGAAGTCGGCTGCACCGTAAGACTCGGGCAGGTCCACGCCCGGAATGTCGAGCGGGTGATCGCGGTCCGCGCCCGTCGCAATAATGATCGCGTCGTAGTGATCACGCAGGTCGTCGATCGTCACGTCGCGGCCAACTTCGACATTGCCGAGCAGGCGGATGTCACCACGCTGCAGGATCTTGTACAGCGCCACGATGATCTGCTTGATACGCGGGTGATCCGGCGCGACGCCGTAGCGCACGAGACCGTAGGGCGCGGGAAGACGCTCAAACAGGTCGATATTCACCTCGAGCCCCGACTTGGACAGGATGTCCGACGCGTAAATGCCAGCGGGACCAGCGCCAATGACGGCGACGTTGAGCGGTGCCAACCGATTTCTCCTTCTTCGTGACCGCGCGCGTGTACGCGCACCTGGGCACTAAGTCTAGCGCCCCGTTGCCAAGGGCAACCTTAGCTGAGACCCCTCACACACCTCAAGGGTGCACATACGACGAGGCCGGGGCCAGCCACGCGATGACGCGCAGCCGTGCCCCGGCCTCGTTGTCGACAATCAGACCAGGCGATCCACCATGAGGTTCGCGAACGCCTCGAGCGCGGTCTTCGCCTCACCCTTGGGCAGCGGTGCCAGCGCAGCGATCGCGTCGTTGGCCCACGTACGCGCAAGCTCGCGCGTCTCCTCGAGGACGTCGTGACTGCGCAGCTGCTCAACGACCGAGGCGAGGGCCTCGTCGGAGGACAGGTCCCCCGTCAGCTCGCGCAGGATGCGCGCGCCGGCCTCGTCAATCGTGCCGGCGGCCTCGCGGCGACGCAGGAGGAGGACGGGCAGCGTGTCGACGCCCTCGCGCAGATCGGTGCCGGGCGTCTTGCCCGACTGCTCGCCCGACGACGCCAAGTCGAGCACATCGTCGGCGATCTGGAAGGCGACGCCCACCTTTTCACCAAAGTCGCTGACCACGTCCGCCATGAGCTGGCCGGCGCCCGACAGCAGCGCACCGAAGGAAGCGGCGGTGGAGACGAGCGAACCCGTCTTGTCCGCCAGGACCTGCAAGTAGAAGTCAACGCGATCCGCGCCGTCCGTCGGACCGAAAGTCTCGTTGAGCTGGCCTTCACACAGGCGCTCGAACGTGCGCGCATGGTGGGCGACCATCTCGGGACCCAGGGAGGCAACCAGGAGCGACGCGCGGGCAAAGAGGATGTCGCCGGCGAGGATCGCGCGGTTGTTACCCCACAGGTGCTGAGCCGAGGGCACGCCGCGACGCGTCGGCGCGGAATCCATGACGTCATCGTGATACAGGGACGCCAGGTGCGTCAGCTCCACGGCCGTCGCCGCCGTGATGACCTGCTCGTCGAGCGCCCGCTCGGGGTCACCCAGCTGCGCGCACACGAGGGTGAGCAGCGGACGCATCCGTTTGCCGCCAGCGACAGCGAGGTGACGCGTCAGCTCGTCCGTCAGATCGCGGGACGAAGACACGGCGTCGAGGAGTCGACGCTCGACGACCTCGAGCCCCGGGGTAATACGGGACTCGAGGTCGGGAACATGAAGATCGGGTGTTTGAGCGCTCACGGAATCAGTATGACGATCTTTTCGAGCAGACTCAACACGGGACCGGGGAAGACGCCCAGGGCGAGCGTCCCAAGCGCGCACACGATGATCGCCAGAGCGGACAGGCCCTCCGACTTCACCACGACGGACTCCTCACCGGGCTCGGTGAAGAACATCAGGCGCACGAGGCGGAAGTAGTAGAACGCGGTGATCGCCGAGGCCACGAGGCCCACAATCGCGAGCCAGCCGATGCCGCCCTTGATCGCGTCGGAGAAAATCACGAACTTCCCAATGAAACCGCCCGTCAGCGGGATGCCCGCAAACGAGAGCAGGAAGACCAGCATCGCGCCCGCGATCCACGGGTTGGTGCGGCCGATACCCGCCCACTTACGCAGGCTCGTCGCCTCGCCCAGGACGTTGCCGTCCGCGTCGCGACCGCGCACGAGCGAGACCACCGCGAAGGCGCCGACCGTCGCCAGGCCGTAACCGAGCGTGTAGAACAACACATGGCCCGTGCCGCCCTTCTGGATCGCAAGGATACCCATGAGGATGAAGCCCGCGTGAGCGATCGACGAGTAGGCCAGCATGCGCTTGACGTCATCCTGCACGAGGCCGGCGAAGGTACCGACGAGGATCGTCAGGACCGCGACGGCCGCGAAGATGTACAGGAAGTCCCACTGCAGGTAGGCGGCGACGGCCTGGTAGAAGCGAGCCATCGCGGCAAACGCGGCGACCTTGACAGCCGCGGCCATGAAGCCCGTCACCGGGGTCGGGGCGCCCGTGTAGACGTCGGGCGTCCACGCGTGGAAGGGGGCGGCGCCCACCTTGAACAGCAGGCCGACCATCACGCAGAACACGCCGATGAGGACCATCCAGTCCATGGCGGTGTTCGTCGAGATTGCTTCGCCCAGCGCCGAGATGCGCAGCGAGTTGGAGAACCCGAAGAGGAACGCCGAGCCCATCAGCATGAAGCCCGAGGAGAACGCACCCAGCACGAAGTACTTGAGGGCGGCCTCGTAGGACAGCTGACGGCGACGACGCGCGGTCGCAGCCATGATGTACAGCGGCAGCGACATGACCTCGAGGGCCACGAAGAGCGTCACGAAGTTATCCGCAGCGGGGAAGATCATCATGCCGCCCAGCGAGAACAGGGTCAGCGGGAACATTTCGGAGCGCTGGTAGCCCTTACGCTCCGAGAGCTCCTCGGCGGCCGAGTCCGGGCGATCCGAGGGCTGACCGGCAAACGCACCGTCACCGACGGTCGTGCGGTCGGCCATCACGAGGACGGCGAGGAATCCGATGATGACGAGCACCGACTGGGCGCCAACCGTCAGGGGGTCCTCGATGTACTCCCCCAGCGAGGCCGGGGCGGCCACGACGGGCGCCCACCGCAGCGCGAGCATCACGCACGCACCGGCAGTCGCCAGAATCGACAGGCCGATCACGATGGGACGGCGCGCCTTGGCCGGGGCGAAGGCCTCGACGAGAATGCCGAGGACGGCACCGCCAAGCACGATGAGGATCGGCGCGAGGCTCAGCCACTGAACCTCGGGGGCCTGGAAGTTATCCATGGGTAGAACGTTCACTGTGCGCTCCCTTCAACGGCGGCCGGGACCTGCGAGTTGGTCAGGTCGAGGTCTGAAGCAACCGGGGTCAGGGCGCTCACGAGAGGCGCCGACCAGATACCAAGGATGAGCATCGCGGCCACGAGCGGTACCATGACGCCGCGTTCGCGCGCCCCGAGGTCCGCCAGCTCCTCCTTGCCCTTGCCCGGAGCGCCGGTGAAGACGCGCTGGTAGGGCATGAGCACGTAGAGGGCGGCGATGACGACACCCAGGACCGCGAAGAGCGCCAGCGGGGCGTTCACCGACCAGGTGCCCATCAGCACGAGGTACTCGGGGACGAAGCCGGACAGGCCGGGCAGCGCGATGGAGGCGAGGCCGGACATGAGCCACAGGCCCGCGAGAACCGGGGTCACGCGCTGCATGCCCACGTACTCACGCATGTCCTGCGTGCCACCGCGGCGCGACAGCCAGCCGGAAAGCAGGAACATCGCGGCGATCGAGACGCCGTGGGCGACCATGTAGAACATGGCGCCAACGAGGGCGATCTGCGAGCCGATGAAGATGCCCAGGACCATGAAGCCGAAGTGCGACACGGAGGTGTAGGACACGAGGCGCATAATGTCGTTCTGGCCGTTCGCCGACAGGCCACCCCACAGGATGGAGATGACGGCGAGCACGCACATGACCCACTTCGCGGACGCGGCCGCGCCAGGGGTGAGCTGCAGGCACAGGGCGATCATGCCGAAGGTGCCGATCTTGTCCAGGACGCCGACGAGCAGCACCGAGGTGCCGGGACGAGCGACGGCGGCCGTGTCAGGCAGCCACGTGTGCACCGGGACCATGGGAGCCTTGATAGCGAAGGCAACCATGAAGGTCACGAAGATGACCATCTGAATGACGAGCGGGGCGCTCGGCAGGATCTGGGCGAGCGTGTCAATGCGGAAGAACGTCGACACATCCTGCGCGGCGCGCGAGCCCATCGCCCACAGGTAGAGGATGCCACCGAGCATCACCAGGCCACCGAAGAGCGAGTACAGCAGGAACTTCATCGCGGCCTTGTGACGCGCGACCTCGTCACCGACGCCGTAGCGTCCGATCATGAGGTAGAGCGGCACGAGCATCGCCTCGAAGGCGAAGTAGAAGACCGTCAGATCGTAGGCCGCGAAGATGACGACCATGAATGCCTGGAGGGCCAAGACGAGCGCCGGGTAGGCGCCGCGGTCCGCGGCATCGTCCTCGTCCCAACCCGCAATCAGCACGAGCGGCACGAGGCCGATCGCCAGCAGGATCATGACGAGGCCCAGCGCGGTGACGCCGAGGGACCAGGTGATGCCGATCTGGGGAATCCACAGATGGGACTCGTACACCTGGTACGAGGCCGGGGCGGACCAGTCGAAGACGGAGGCGGCCACGTACACGCCGAGCGCGAGCTCGACGAGGGAGACCACCAGGGCGACGACGCGCCCGGCGGCGCGCCTCAGGGGCGGGACGAAGCCGAGGAGGGCCGCACCCGCGGCCGGAATGGCCACGAGGACGGACAGCCACGGGAAGTTAGCAGCAATCATTGCACTTTCCATTGTCGTGTACCCCTTACAGCCTGAATCCGAGGACGATGGCCAGGGCGAGGATGACGCCACCCAGGATGTAGGCGGCGTACGTGCGCACGAGGCCGTTCTGGGTGATGCCGACGATGCGTCCGAGCAGCTGCGAGCCGGCGCCGAGGCCGTTCAGCGCACCGTCGATGGCGCTCGCATCGCCGACGGTCGCGACGGTGACGAGGCCCTTGGCGGGCATCATGAACAGGGTCTCGTTGACGGTGTCCTGGTAGAGGTCGCGGCGTGCGGCCTCGGTCAGGGCGTTGCCTGCGGGGACGGAAGTGGGAACCTCGTCGCGCCCGTACTTCATCCACGCGAGAACCGCGCCGAGGATGACGAGGGCGAGGGTGGCTCCCTGAATGACGTACTCGTTGAGGACGGGGTCGCCGTGCATGACGTGCCCGATCGAGGGGACCAGCCACTCGGTGAAGGTGTTCCCCACGGAGAGGGCACCGCCGAGGGCGACCGCGCCGATGGCGAGGATGATCATCGGGATCGTCATGAGCGGTCCGGACTCGTGCGGGTGCACGGGCGCGCCCTCAGCCTCGGTGGTCCAGCGGGCCTTGCCGTGGAACGTCATGAAGAAGAGGCGCGACATGTAGAACGCGGTCACGCCCGCGCCGATCATCGCGACCGGGCCGTAAACCCAGCCGGCCCACAGAGCAATGTTGCCGCCGAAGCTGTCGGCACTGAAGGCGGCCTCGATGATCTTGTCCTTCGACCAGTAGCCGGAGAACGGCGGAACACCGAGGATGGCGAGCCAGCCCATCATGAACGTCAGCCACGTGACCTTCATGGCGCCGCGCAGGGCGCCGAAGCGACGCATGTTGACCTGGTCGCCCATGCCGTGCATGACGGAACCGGCACCCAGGAACATGAGGGCCTTGAAGAAGCCGTGGGTGAAGAGGTGGAAGATCGAGAATGCCCAGCCGATGGGACCCAGGCCCGCGCCCAGCATCATGTAGCCGATCTGGCTCATGGTGGAGGCCGCGAGGACCTTCTTCATGTCGTCCTTCGCGCAACCGACGATCGCACCGAAGAGGAGCGTGATCGCACCGATGATGGCGACGGCGGTCGCGGCAACGGGGGCGGCGATGAAGACGTCGCCGGAACGGACGATCAGGTAGACGCCGGCGGTGACCATCGTGGCCGCGTGGATGAGCGCGGAGACGGGGGTCGGGCCGGCCATGGCGTCGCCGAGCCACGCCTGCAGCGGGAACTGAGCGGACTTACCGCAGGCGGCAACCAGCAGGAAGATACCGATGACGGTCGCCGACGCCGTGGGGATCGACTCGACCTGGGTAGAGACGACGGAGAAGGACACCGAGTGGAAGGAGGCGACCATCGCCATCATGGCGATCAGCATGCCCATGTCGCCGACACGGTTCATGACGAACGCCTTCTTGGCGGCGACCGCGTAGGCGGGCACGTGGTTCCAGAAGCCGATCAGCAGGTAGGACGCCAGGCCCACGCCTTCCCAACCGGCGAACAGGCCGGCGTAGGAGTCCGCGAGGACCAGGGTCAGCATCGCCGCGATGAAGAAGTTCAGGTAGGCGAAGAAGCGGCGGCGGGCCGCATCGTGCTCCATGTAGGCGATCGCGTACACGTGGATGAGTGAACCGACGAAGGTCACCAGGATGACGAACGTGATCGACAGCGGGTCCACGAGGAGACCGAAATCGACGGTGAAGTCACCGGCGGGGATCCAGGTGAACAGCGTCTGGCCGAAGCGGCGCGCATCCACGGGCGCGTTCCACATCTGGGCGGCGATGAGCGCGCCGACCACGAAGGTGGACCAGGACGCGAGGGTCGCCAGCAGGTGGCCCCACTTGTCCGAGGCGCGGCCCAGCAGCAGGAGCAGGCCCGCGCTGGCCAGCGGGATGAGGATGAGCAGCCACGCGTAGGCGGCGACTCCGGTGGCGGCGACCGTACCGGGGACGCCGGTAGCCTGTGTGGAAATGAAGGTGGTCATGAGTTACGTCCTCCCTCAGTTCTTCAGCAGGTTGAGATCGTCCATGCTCGTGGTCGAGCGGGAACGATAGATGGACACGATGATCGACAGGCCGACGACGACTTCGGCAGCCGCGACGACCATGACGAAGAACGCCATGATCTCGCCGTCAACGTTGGAGTTAATGCGCGAGAACGTCACGAGGACAAGGTTCGCGGCGTTGAGCATCATTTCGACGCCCATGAGCGCGATGACCGCGCTGCGGCGCACGAGGACCGTGGTCGCACCGATGGCGAACAGCACACCCGCAAGGATGAGGTACCAGGCGAGGCTCACTTGCTCTCCTCCTTCTTCTCAGTCGGGGTGGTGGTGCGCGCCTTGCGAGCCCGGGGCTGGGCCAGACCGGTGGGCGCGTCCGCGCCGGGCATGCCGAAGGCGCCGGAGCGGGGGACGTCGGGCGTGCGCCCGATAGTGTAGGGCGACTCGTCGAGCTCGGAGGCCTCGACCTCTGCCGTGCGCGCGAGTGCGAGCTGCTCGGAGACCTCGGGGGTGACCTCGCCGATCGTGCGGGCGAGGCCGCGCACGCGCAGGACTCGAGGCACCGACTCCTCGACCGGGCCGAGGGTCTCGCCGGAGATGGCGGGCACGTCAGCCGCGTTCGACTGGGCGTAGACACCGGGGGCGGGCAGCTGGCCGATGCGGGCGCCCTTCTCGGCGAACGCGCGCATCTTGTTGCGAGCCGTCTCGAACTGGTCGGCCTTCGGAGTGAGGCGATCAGAGTGGGTCAGCAGCATCGCGCCAACGGCGGCGGTGATCAGCAGGCCACCGGCGAGCTCCATGCTCAGCCAGTGCTGCTGGAACAGCGTGATCGCCAGGTCGGTGATCGGCTGGTTGGAGTAGGGGTCAACCTCGACGGGCTTGTGCGGAGCGGGCACGGACTTCAGGATCGCCGTCGTGACGATGACGATCAGGCCGAGGCCGCCGAGCACCGCCGCGACGATCGCGCCGCGGCTCTGGCGGGCGTAGTCGTCGGAGGTGCCGATGCCGATCAGCATGATGACGAAGAGGAAGAGCATCATGATCGCGCCGGTGTACACGACGATCTGCGCGACACCCAGGAAGGGGGCGCTGTTCGCAATGTACAGGACCGCCAGGCCGAGCATGACGCCGACCATGCAGATGACCGAGTGCGCGGCCTTCTTAAAGAAGAGGACACCCAGAGCGCAGGCGACCATGACAATGGCCGTGCATGCGAAGAGGATGATCTCCCCCGTTGACCCCATCATGGGCCAACCATTGGACAGGTTCATCAGTGTGCCTCCTCGGCGACTCGTACCGTCTTGAGGGAGGGGTCGTCGGGGCGGCGGCTCGCCACCCAGTCAACCTGGGCGGCGGTGGGGCCGGTGACTTCCCCGCGGTAGTAGTCGATGTCGTTCTTACCCTCGACCATGGGGTGGGGCGCTGCGAGCATGCCGTCTGCGAGGGGGACCAGGAGGTCTTCCTTCTCGTAGATGTCATCCTCGCGGGTGTACTTGGCGATTTCGAAGTCGTTCGTCATCGTCAGGGCGCGCGTGGGGCACGCCTCGATGCACATGCCGCAGAAGATGCAGCGCAGGTAGTTGATCTGGTAGACGCGGCCGTAACGCTCGCCCGCCGAGAACTGCTCCTCAGGGGTGTTGGACGCGGCCTCGACGAAGATCGCGTCAGCGGGGCACGCCCAGGCGCACAGCTCGCAGCCGACGCACTTTTCCAGGCCATCGTCGTAGCGGTTGAGCTGGTGACGACCGTGGAAGCGAGGCATGACGCGCGCGGGTTCGCGCGGGTACTGCTCGGTGACGGTGGGCCGGAAGAAGGAAGCCATGGTGACTCCGTAGCCGGCCATGGGCGCGACGAACTGGGCGAACGCACCCTTGGGGTCATGCTCGAAGAGCATTTCCTCGTCGGTGGTCTTCTCACTCATCGGTGGACTCCTTCGGGCTGTCGATTGCCGGGGCCGGGGCAAGCTCGCCCTCGATGGTGGCGAGGCCTCGCGGCGAGGCAACGGGGGTCTGTCCGGGCAGCGGCGGAACGGGGAAGCCGTCCTCGAAGCCGGTGTATTCGCGCTCGGAGGCGGGGATTTCCTCGGGCTCGGACTTGTCGGTGACCCAAATGATCGCCAGGGCGATCAGGAAGAGGACGCCGACGCCACCGAAGAGGACGTGGTTGGGCAGCTGCACGAACTGGGTGATGCCGCGCACGAGGGCGACGAGCACGAGCCAGCCCAGGGCGATGGGCATGAGGCGCTTCCAACCGAGGTTCATGAACTGGTCGTAGCGGAAGCGCAGCAGCGTGGCGCGCGTCCAGATCATCAGGAACATGAAGAACCAGATCTTGAGGAAGAACCACAGCAGGCCCCACCAGCCGGAGTTGAGGAACTCAACGTGGGAGAGCGGCCACGGCGCGTGCCAGCCGCCGAAGAACATCGTGGTCGCCACGGCCGAGACGTTGAGCATGTTGACGTACTCGGACAGGTAGTACCAGCCGAACTTCATCGACGAGTACTCGGTCATGTGGCCGGCGACGATCTCGCCTTCGGCCTCGGGGAGGTCGAAGGGAAGACGGTTGACTTCACCGACGGCGCTGATGCAGTAGATGACGAATGCCGGGAACAGGGTGAATGCCCACCAGAACTGCCCCTGGGCTGCGACGATCTGCGAGGTGGACATGGTGCCCGACATGAGGAACACGCTCACGAGGGACAGGCCCATGGCCAGTTCGTAGGAGATGACCTGCGCGGAGGAACGCACGGCGCCGTACAGCGGCAGGGTCGAGCGAGTCGACCAGCCACCCAGGACGATGCCGTACAGCCCCAGCGACGCGATCGCGAGGATGTACAGGGAGGCGACGGGCATGTCGGCCAGCTGCATCGGCGTGGAGTGGCCGAAGATCTTCACGTTCGGGCCCATCGGGATGACCGCGTAGACGCTGAACGCTGCGAACGCGGCGATCGCGGGGGCCAGGAAGTACAGGAACCTCTCGGCCCGACGTGTCCACATGTCCTCCTTGAAGAGGAGCTTGCCGGCGTCCGCGAACGCCTGGAACAGGCCGAGGGGACCCGCCACGTTCGGACCGGGACGCGTCTGCATGCGGCCCAGGCCTCGGCGCTCGACCCACAGGGCCAGGAGCACGTTGGCAATCAGGAAGACGATGATGAACACGGCCTTGATGAGGCTGAGCCACCAGGTTTCCTGGCTGAAGTCCGCGGCGGTGTACTCCGGGACTGCGAAGGGTGCGAGTGTCATCGTGCCACCTCCTGCGTGGCGCGCAGGGTCGCGACGGCGCCGGCACCGCCGAGGTTTTCGTGAATAACGGAGCCGGTCGAGCACTCGGGCACCCACGCGACGGAGTCGGGCAGGTCCGCGATGGCGGCCGGGAGGGTGATCGTGCCACGCTCAGTCTCGAGCGTCGCGTCGGCACCGGGGGTAATGCCCGCGGCGGCCAGCGTCGCGGCCGAGGCCAGGAGGACGGGGCGGCGGGCCGAACCGGCCAGCCACGGTGCGCCATCCTGGAGACGACCGGCGTCGATCATCGGCTTGTGTGAAGCCAGAACGACCTCGCCCTTGCCGGCGGAGGCGGGAGCCTGCGCGGGCACCGGGGCGAACTCCTGCGGGGCGCCGTCCCACTCCATGAGGGGGTTGACTTCCTCGTAGAGGTCGGCCAGGGCGGTGATCCCCAGATCGTCGTCAAACTCTTCGGTGAGGCGCACGAGCACGTCGCGGTCCGTGAGGGACGTCGCCGAGCGGGCCTGGCCGAAGGGACGCAGGCGGCCTTCCCAGTTGATGTAGGTGCCGTTCTTCTCGACCGCGGGAGCGACCGGCAGGACGACGTCCGCGCGGTCCGTGATCTCCGAGGCGCGAACCTCGAGGGACACGAGGAAGGGAACCTCGTCGAGGGCCTCGCGCACGGCGGCGGGCTCGTCGAAGTCACGGACATCCACGCCGCCGACGACCAGAGCCTGGAGCTCACCGGAGGCGGCAGCCTCGATCATCTGCTCGGCGTCGAGGCCGCGGGCGGGCAGCTCGCCCCAACCCAGGGACTGTGCCCCAGCCTCGTCGAGGCCGCGGCCGAAGGGAAGCAGACCCGGAAGGAGGCCGGCCTCGATGGCGGCGCGGTCACCGGCGCGGCGCGGGACCCACGCGAGGCGGGCACCCGTGCGCTCGGCCAGAGCGACGACGGCGGAGAGCAGGCCGGGGGTCTGCGCGGCGCGCTCGCCCACGAGGACGATGCCGCCGGAGAGGGCCTCAGCCAGGTCTGCGTAGGCGCCGCCAGCGGCGATCGCGTCGACAACGCTCGGCTCGACGCCGGGGGCCGCGTGCAGGACCTGTGCCTTCAGCTTGCGCGAACCCGCCGAGGTGAAGGGCGCGATGGTGGCGACCTTCAGGCCCGACTTACGGGTGGCCTTACGCAGGCGCAGGAACATGGCACCGCACTCGTCCTCGGGCTCGAGGGCAACCAGCAGCACCTGACCCGCGCTCTCCAGATCCGCATACGTGGTCTCGAGGCCGGAGCCCGCCACGTGAGAGGCCAGGAAGGAGCGCTCTTCCTCGCTGGAACGACGCGAACGGAAGTCGATCGAGTCGGAACCAACGACGGTGCGCGCGAACTTCGACCAGGCCCAGGCGTCCTCGAAGGTCAGGTGACCGCCGGGCAGGAAGCCCACGGACGACCCGGCCTTTTCGAGGCCCTCACGGACGCGATCAAGCGCGTCGGACCAGGAGGTGGGAACCAGCTCGCCGTCCTCACGCACGAGCGGGTAGGTCAGGCGATCAACCTTGTCCCACTCGAAGGCGAAGCGGTCTTTGTCGGTGATCCACTCTTCGTTGACCTCGGGGTCGTTGCCGCTCATGCGACGCACGACCTCGCCGCGGCGCACGTCCTGACGGATCGCGGAACCCGACGCGTCGTGCTCGGTCACGGCCGCCGTCGACACGAGGTCGAAGGGACGCGCGCGGAAGCGGTAGGACGCGGCGGTCAGGGCGCCGACCGGGCAGATCTGGATGATGTTGCCCGAGAAGTAGGACGCGAAGGCGCGGCCCGACACGTCGCGCTCGGCGACGGAGAGCTCACCCTCGTTGATCGAGCCGACGATCGCGTCCGTGCCGTACGGGGACGACAGGGACGAGGTCGAGGCCTCCTTGGCCTTCGGGTCGAAGAAGTCGAGCGTGGTCGAGTCGAAGCCGCCGACCTGCTCGCCCATGAAGTAGTGGTGCTCCGTGGGGGCGGTGCCGCCGCCACGACCCTGCAGGTCCATGAACACGTCGCCCGAGATCTCCTTGCCGAAGCGCACGCAGCGCTGGCACAGGATGCAGCGCTCGCGATCCAGCAGGATCTGCGAGGTCAGGCGCAGCGGCTTCTTGAACGTGCGCTTGGCGTCGGTGAAGCGGGACTTGCCGCGGCCCTCCGTGAGTGCCTGGTTCTGCAGGGGGCACTCGCCGCCCTTGTCGCAGACCGGGCAGTCGAGCGGGTGGTTGATGAGCAGGAACTCCATGACGCCGCGCTGGGCGCGGTCGACAACCTCGGAGGTGTGCTGGGTCTTGACGACCATGCCCGGGGTGACGGTCTGCGCACACGAAGGCTGGGGCTTGGGCATGAAGCGCAGCTCGCCCGTGTTGCGGTCGGGCATGCCGACCTCCACGAGGCACTGGCGGCATGCGGCCACCGGGGCCAGCAGCGGGTGGTCACAGAAACGCGGGATCCGGATGCCGGCCTGCTCGGCCGCGCGGATCACGAGCGTGCCCTGGGGGACAGAAATCTGAACGTCGTCGATGGTGACGTCGATCATGTTGGGTGCGTCGCTCATCGGCCACCTCCTCGCGCGTAGTTAGCGGACGCCTCGTAGGGGAAAAGCTCGCGGGCGGGCGTGGTGAGGCCCGCCTCGAACTCGTCGCGGAAGCGCTTGATGCCCGACATGATCGGGGTTGCTGCGGCGTCGCCGAGCGGGCAGAAGCTACGGCCCGCGATGTTGTGTGCGATCTCGTCGAGCAGGTCGACGTCGCCGGGGCGCCCCTCGCCTCGCTCGAGACGCAGCATGATTTGCTTCATCCAGTAGGTGCCTTCGCGACAGGGCGTGCACTTACCGCAGGACTCGTGCTGGTAGAACTCGGACCATCGGGTGATGACGCGGACCACCGAGACGGTCTCGTCGAACACCTGCAGGGCTCGCGTACCCAGCATCGAACCGGCCGCACCCACGGACTCGTAGTCGAGGGGGGTGTCCAGCTCGTCTTCGGTGAAGATCGGGGTGGAGGAGCCGCCGGGGGTCCAGAACTTCAGCTCGTGGCCGTCACGGATGCCGCCCGCCATCTCGATGAGCTCGCGCATCGTGATGCCGAAGGGGGCCTCGAACTGGCCGGGGTTGTTCACGTGACCCGACACGGAGAAGATGCCGTGGCCCTTGGACTTTTCGGTGCCCATCGAGGCGAACCACTCGGGCGAGTTGCGGAAGATACCCGCCACCTGAGCAATGGTCTCGACGTTGTTGACGACCGTGGGACGGGCGTACAGACCGGCGACCGCGGGGAACGGGGGCTTGAGGCGCGGGTGGCCTCGACGTCCCTCGAGGGAGTCCAGCAGAGCCGTCTCCTCACCGCAGATGTAGGCGCCGGCGCCCGCGTGAGCGGTGATGCGCAGGTCGCCGAGCACACCGGCCTCGGTCGCCTCGCGCACGGCCTCCAGCAGGCGGCGGTACACGTGGGTGACCTCGCCGCGCAGGTAGACGAACGCGTGGTCGCAGCCAATGGCTCGCGACGTGATCGCGATGCCCTCAATGAGGACGTGCGGGTTGCCCATGATGAGCGGGATGTCCTTGCAGGTGCCCGGCTCCGACTCGTCGGCGTTCACCACGAGGTAGCGGGGGCCTCCGTCGGCCGGGGGCAGGAAGGACCACTTGAGGCCGGACGGGAAGCCTGCGCCACCACGGCCTCGCAGACCGGAGTCCTTGACGGCCTGCACGATGTCAGCGGGCTCCATGGTGCGGGCCTTTTCGAGGCCCTGGTAGCCTCCGCGGCTCCGGTAGGAGTCCAGCGTCCAGGAACGCTCCTCTCCCCACCCGTTGGTGAGGATCGGGGTCAGCGGTCCGGGTGCAACGTATGCGGTGCTCACTTCGCCTCTTCTCCCTTCGTGTCAGTGGCCTCGTCGGCGACCTCGACGGCAACCGGCTCAGTCCAGCCGTTCGCCGCGGCGATCTCGCGGCCCAGCAGGGTGGCGCGGCCCGCGGAGGGGCCTTCGTTCTCGTGGCCGTCCAGGAAGCCGGCGAGGACGCGCTCGTTCTCCTTGAACGTGGGGGCCACGATGGGGCCACGCGTCGGGTGGATATCGCGGCCGGCCTGGATGTCATCGATCATCGCCAGCGCTGACTCGGGGCTCTGATTGTCAAAGAATTCCCAGTTGACCATGACGACGGGCGCATAGTCACACGCCGCATTGCACTCGATGCGCTCGAGCGTGATCTTGCCGTCTTCGCTGGTCTCGTCGCTTCCGACCCCGACCTTCTCGGAGACCTTTTCCCAGATCTCGTCGCCGCCCATGACGGCGCACAGCGCGTTCGTGCACACGCCCACCAGGTACTCACCGGTGGGGTGACGCTTGTACTGCGTATAGAAGGTCGCGACGGCGCTGATCTCTGCGCGGGGCAGGTCCAGCGTGGCCGCGATGAAGTCGATGCCGTCCGGGCTGACGTAGCCGTCGACGGACTGGATCAGGTGCAGCATCGGCAGCAGCGCGGAGCGCGAGTGACCGTCCGGGTAGCGGGCGATGATCTGCGCGGCATCCGCCTGCAGGCGTGCCAGGGTGTCGGGTGTGTAGCTCATCGGTCAACGCCTCCGAGAACGGGGTCGATAGCGGCCAGTGCGACGACCACGTCGGCCAGCTGGCCGCCTTCGGTCATCATGGCCAGCGCTTGCAGGTTGGCGTAGGAGGGGTCGCGGAAGTGCGCGCGGAACGGGCGCGTGCCACCGTCGGAGACGAGGTGAACGCCCAGGATGCCCTTCGCGTGCTCGACGGTCTGGTAGACCTGGCCGGCGGGCACGTGGAAGCCCTCCGTGACGAGCTTGAAGTGGTGGATGAGGGACTCCATGGACTCCCCCATGATTTCGCGGACGTGCTCGGCCGAGTTGCCCTGGCCGTCGGTGCCGACCGCCAGGCGCGCGGGCCAGGCGATTTCTGGGTCGGCGACCATGGTGGGCGCGCCCTCGCACTGGTCCAGCTTGGCGAGAACCTGCCAGATGATGCGCATCGACTCGTAGCACTCGTCGAAACGGACCATCGTACGGTTGTAGACGTCAGACTTGTCGCGGGTGGGAACGTCGAATTCGAAGTTCTCGTAGCCGCAGTAGGGCTGGCTCTTGCGCAGGTCCAGGGGCAGGCCGGCGGCGCGGACGCCGGGGCCGGTGGTGCCAAGGGCCATGAGGCCGCTCAGCGGCATGACGGCCACGTCGCACAGGCGCTTCTTGAAGATCGGGTTCTCCACGAGGATGTCCTGGAGCTCGCCGATGTCCTTGCGGGCGCGGCGCAGGCGGTCGCGGATGTAGTCCGAGGTGCCTTCGCCGATGTCCTGGACGACGCCGCCGGGGCGGATGTACTCGTGGTTCATGCGCAGGCCGGTAATGCGCTCGAAGATGCGCAGGATTTCCTCGCGGGCGCGGAAGCCGATCGTCATGATCGTCGTGGCACCCATCTCGTTACCGGTCGAGCCGATGGCGACCAGGTGCGAGGCGATGCGGCACAGCTCCATCATGAGGATGCGGATGAGGGACGCGCGCTCGGGGATGTCCTCTTCAATGCCGAGGAGCTTCTCGACGCCGAGGCAGTACGCGGCCTCCTGGAAGAAGGGGGCGACGTAGTCCATGCGCGTGCAGTATGCGACGCCCTGGGCCCACGTGCGGTACTCCATGTTCTTCTCGATGCCGGTGTGCAGGTAACCGGTATCGACGCGGGTCTCGCGGACCTTCTCGCCGTCGAGCTCGAGGATCAGACGCAGAACGCCGTGGGTCGCGGGGTGAACCGGGCCCAGGTTGACGACGATGCGCTCGGAGGTGATGGCCTCGATCTCGTGCAGGACGTCGTCCCAGTCGCCGCCCTGGGTGAGGACCTCGGGGATGTCCTCGATGGGCAGGTCGGTCGCGCCAGCGGGCGCGTGGAAGGCGGTGGTCATCAGTTCACACTCCTACGAACGTCGGGGGAAGCGTTGACGGCGCCCTTGAATTCGACGGGGATGCCGCCCAGCGGGTAGTCCTTGCGCTGGGGGTGTCCGACCCAGTCGTCGGGCATCGCGGTGCGCGTGAGCGAGGGGTGCCCGGTGAAGACGATGCCGATGAGGTCCCAGGTCTCGCGCTCCTGCCAGTCGTTTCCGGGGTAGACGGAGACGATGGAGGGGATGCGGGGGTCCTCGTCGGGGCACGTGACCTCGAGGCGGATCATGCGGTTGTGCGTGATCGAGTACAGGGGGTAGATGGCGTGCAGCTCGCGGCCCTTATCCAGGGGGTAGTGCGCGCCGTTGGTACCCAGGCACATTTCGAAGCGCAGGTCCGCGTCGTCACGCAGGTACTTGGCGACGCGCGCGATGTGCTCGCGGGCGATGAAGATGCCGAGCTGTCCGCGGTCGACGGTCACCTTTTCGATAACGTCGGCGACGTCAAGGCCATCGGCGGCGATGAGCTCTTCGAGGACGTCAACGACCTGGTCGAACCATCCGCCGTAGGGGCGGGAGGCCTCGCCGGGCAGGAAGGAGTCGGAGACCAGTCCGGAGAAGCCGGAGGTGGAGGAGTCGGTGCCCGCGCCGAAGAGGCCCTCGCGGTGCGCGATGGGCTCGGGGAGGGCGAAACCGCGCTGCGACGAGGCCTGGGTGACCTCGGCGGACGCGTTGTCCTCGGGGATGGAAAGGTCGCTCATGCGAGGAGTCCCTTCATCTGGTGGGTGGGGGTCGCCTCGAGGGCGGCCTGCTCGGCGCGGCGCGCAATCTCGCGGCGGTGGACGCCGAGGGGTTCCTTGCCGATCTGCTCACGCAGGACGAGGACCGCGTGGATGAGGGCCTCGGGGCGGGGCGGGCAGCCGGGCAGGTAGACGTCGACGGGGACGATGTGGTCGCAGCCCTGGACGACGGCGTAGTTGTTGAACACGCCGCCCGAGGACGCGCACGCACCCATGGAGATGACCCACTTGGGTTCGGGCATCGAGTCGTAGACGCGGCGGATAATGGGCGCCATCTTGTGCGAGACACGGCCCGACACGATCATCATGTCGGCGTGACGCGGCGAGGCGCGGAAGACCTCGAGGCCGAAGCGCGACATATCGAAACGGGGGGTGCCGGCGGCCATCATCTCGATGGCGCAGCACGCCAGACCCATGGTGACGGGCCACTGGCTGTACTTGCGTGCTAGCCCGAGGACTTTTTCGACGCTGGTGAGCGCGATACCCGCGGGCAAGGATTCTTCAAGTCCCACTTGTCTTTTCCTTACTTATATCTCAGTAGTCCAGGCCGCCGCGTCGCCATTCGTAGGCGTAGGGGACGCAGAGGGTGACCAGGAAGCTCATCATGACGACCAGTCCGAACAGGCCCAGCTGGTTGAAGCTGACGGCCCACGGGTACATGAACACAACTTCGATGTCGAAGATGATGAACGTCATGGCGACCAGGTAGTAGCGCACCGGGAAGCGACCCTCGGTGAGGTGAGCGCTGGTCGGCTGGATACCGCACTCGTAGTTGTCGGCCTTGGTCTTGGACTTCTTGGTGGGGCCCAGGATCGCGGAGGCACCCAGGCCTCCGAAGGCTAGTACGAGGGCAGCTGCCGACATGATGAGCAGCGGCACGTAGGGATTCGTCATCGTTCCTCCCGGTTATCGGTGGTGGTGGTCATGCGGGGCGCACCACCTTGGTCAGCATTGTGATGAGTTGGTCGTCGAAGTCGCCCCCGGTCCTCTCGTACCCGTCCGACAGGAGTTTGTGGACGAGCGTCATGAGGCGCGGAATGGGCAGCCCGACGTTCGTGCAGGTGCGCATGATCGTCGGGTTTTCGATGAGCGCGACGAAGATGCGGCCCAGCTGGTAGTAGCCGCCGTATTCGTCGCGAAGCATGTGGGGGTATTCGCTCATGGCGCGGTCGATGCCGGCGCGGTGGGAGCGGGACAGGGCCTGCGCGATGCACGAGGCCGCGTAGCGTCCGGCCTTCATGGCCGGGGCGATGCCTTCGCCGTTGTAGGGGGAGACCATGCCGCCGGCGTCACCGACGAGGACGAGGCCCTGAACGTAGTGAGGCTTGCGGTTGAAGCTCATGGGCAGGGCGGCGGAGCGGAGCTGACCGATCTGGTTCTCGGGGGTGAAGCCCCATTCCTCGGGCAGGTTCGCGGTCCAGGTCTTGAAGACCTCGCGGTAGGGCAGGTTGGTGGCGCCGGCGCGCGAGGCGACGGAGCCGAGCCCAACGTTGACGATGCCGTCGCCCATGGGGAAGATCCAGCCGTAGCCGGGCAGCAGGTCGGAGGCGCCGGGGGTGCCGCTCCACAGTTCGAGGTGGGATTCCATCCATTCCTCGTCGCCGCGGGGGCTGTGGAAGTAGGCGCGTGCGGCCACGCCCATGGGGCGGTTCATCTTCTTTTCGAGGCCGAGGCTGGTGGCCAGTCGGGCGGCCACTCCCCCGGCGTCGACGGTGATGGAGGCGCGGACCTCGAAGGTGGTGGCGTTCTTGCCGCGCCCGCTCTTGGCTTGCACGCCGACGACGCGGCCGGAGCCATCCTGGATGGCGCCGACGACGGTGACGCCCTCGTAGAGGCGGGCGCCGGCCTCGACGGCGCGCTGCGCGAGCGCGTGGTCGAGGTCCATGCGGGCGCGGGTCATGCCGTAGCCGGGCAGGGACTTCTGGTCGGGCCAATCCATGTGGACGGTGTGGCCGCCGCCGATGACGGTCAGGCCGCGGTTTCGCATCCAGCCGGCGGTGTCCACGCCCATGGCGATGAGCTCGTGGACGGCGGCCGGGGTGAGCCCATCACCGCAGATTTTGTCGCGCGGGAACGGGTTTTTCTCGAGGAGGACGACATCGAGGCCTGCTCTGGCCAGGTGGTAGGCGGTGGAGGACCCGCCAGGGCCTGCGCCGACGACGACAACGTCAGCGCTCATGTCGCTAGGCATGGTGGATGCCACGGCATTCCTCCGTCATGTGGTGCGCGGGTGCATCCGCGCGAGTGTGCAAGGTGGATGAAGTGTGCACATCACTTCATTCCGCAAACAACCCTAGCTAGGTCACCCTCACCTCGGCGACCGAGCGCACTTTTTCCCGCCGTTTCAACGAACGAGGCCTGGGCTAGGCTCGCCCATAGCACCCATTTGCGCAACAAAGCGTTGTCGTAAATAGTGGCCCCGGCCTCGTCGCGCCGGGCGTCACGCACACCGAGACGAGCCCGCGCAACACCCTCACGCAATTCGATACGATGACCCGCGTCGAGACGACCAGCGTTGACGCCGAGTACCCACTCATCCGGCGCAAGACACGCGCGATACACCTCAGCACACGACCATTGAAGGGGAGCACGCATGGGCTCAGAAGAACAGACTCATACCCGCAAACGACGCGCCTTGATCGCCGTCGCGTCGGCAGCCGTCCTCACCCTCACGATCACAGGTACGGCCTGCGGCTCGCACCAGCCCAGCGCAGATAGCCAGGCACAGTCCACACAATCCTCCCCACAATCCTCCTCGGACCAGACGCAGACCCAGGAATCCGGCGACTCCACAGCCGCGCCGACGCCGACGGAGGCGATGCCGACCACCCCCGCCTGCGAGGACGGTTCCCCCACGCCGCTCGGTACGTGCCTATATCCCGCATCGGTCCAGTGGCTCCCCGACCTCCTGCCCGACCCGCGCGAGGTGGACCGCACCGATCCCGAGCAGGTCGCCATCGCCTACACCATCACGCGTAACACGTGGGATGCATCGCGCGATAAATCCAACGCCTATGCATTCATCCGCGCGAGCGTGTACGAAGTACCGGAACGAGCGAGCAGCCACACGAAGACGCCCGACCTGGAGCACGGTCAGGGTGAATTCCTGCCGCTCCTGGCCAACCGCGCCCACACGACCGTCACCATCACGGGCAGCAACAACCATGGGCAGCAGCCGAACACTGACCCGACGCGCTGGTACGGAAACGTCTACTACTTGCGCAACTACTCGGACGACTCGTTGGAGCCCGTGAAGGGGCGCGAAGTCGTCTTCCTGCGAATGCAGGACGATGGAACGTGGGCGGTCGTCGACAGCGGACCGTACTAAACGAGCCAGCGCACGCACTCCATTGACGAGGCCGGGACCCCACCGAGGGACCCGGCCTCGCACATACTCAATCGACACGCCCCACAATAGGTTTGTCAAACAATCACTTACTGGCAGAGTTTTCCGCAATGTTGCAGTCACTATGCACAACATGGTTCACTTGACAGCTGTGGAGTCCTAGCTCGCACGTCACTGCACCGTCGCACACGCAGACTCCACGCGTCGCGCCCACGCCGCACCTGTCCCCAGCCGCAGTACTCATGACTGAAAGGACCTCGCGATGAGAACATTTACTCGCATCGCCATCGCTCTCGCGGCGACCGCAGGACTGGTGGGTGCCACCCTGCCGGCCACGGCCTCGTCGGCCGCCACACCCCAGTGGACCGACCTGAAAAAAGCACCCGCCCCGGTCTCGAACCCGATGAAGGGCTTCATGCCGTGGGCGCCCACCGTCGGCGACGCACCCGTGCTGGCACAAGGATCGCTGCCGTACACGCTCGAATGGGCACCCTTCCCCGTGAACGACGTCGTCACCGGACGCGACACCTACGACTTCACGAAGGTCGACGCCATGCTCGATTCCATCGCGTCGCGCGGCCACCAGGCCGCCATCCGCTTCTACCTGGACACCCCCGGCAAAGAATCCGGCATGCCCCAGTACCTCATCGACGGAGGTACGGACCAGAGCCGCAAATACGATTTCGAGAACAACAGGAAGATCTCCTTCTCCCCCAACTACGACGACCCGAACGTGAAGGAGATGCTCCTGCACTTCGTGGACGCCCTCGGTGACAAGTACGACGGGGACCCGCGCATCGCCTACATCACCGCGGGCCTCTACGGCTTCTGGGGTGAGGAGCACACCTACCCCTACAACGGCTACGTCAACGAGCAAAACCCGACGGCTATCAACTGGATGCCGTCGGACGAGTTCCGCGCCCAGCTCGTCGAGGCCTGGGACGACGCCTTCGACGAGACCTTCATCCAGAACCGCTACCCCACCGAGGCTACGAAGGCTCATGGCATGGGCTACTACGATGATTCCCTCGGCTACGCGACCCTGGAGGGGACCGACTGGCACTTCATCCCCAAGCTGAAGAAGCAGGGCGAGGGGGATGCCTGGCAGCACTCCCCCATCGGCGGCGAGCTCTACCCGTCCTTCCAGGAATGCGCTTTCTCCGAGCCACTGAACTGCAAGAGCAGGGATGAAGGACGCGATTACAAGGCCCTCGAGTCGATCCAGAAGGCTCACGCCACGTGGCTCATCAACCAGCACGCGTTCTCGACTGGCTACACCGGCGCTGAGCTGACGCGCGCCAAGGCCGCGAGCGCCGCCATGGGCTACACGCTGCAGGCGACCCGCACGTCGGTGACGTACAACCAGGTGAAGGCCACCGTGGTCGTGGAGATCAAGAACACCGGCGTCGCACCGTTCTACGCGACGTGGCCGCTCGAGGTCGTCCTCGTCGACTCGAAGGGCACGATCGTGGCCAGCCAGACGATCGAGTCGCCCCTGCCCTCGATCCTCCCGGGCCAGACGGGGAAGGTGACCGCGCGCCTGCCGCTGCCCGCGGATTACCGCGCGAACAACTCCGCGCAGGACCTGACCGCCGCGATCCGCGTCGTGAACCCGCTGCCGAACGGCGCGCCCGTCGCCTTCGCGAACGAGGCCATGAACAAGCCGCTGCCCGGCTACCTCGAACTGGGGAAGCTGGCCCGGGGCCACGCTCCGAAGAACTAAGGACGAGGCCGGGGCGGATACGCCTTCCGCGCCCAACGCGAGAGGCCGGGACCCCACACAAGGGGCCCCGGCCTCGTCGTCTCTAGGGTTACGGCAGCGGCTTGACCGCGCGGTGCATGCAGGCGATGCCGCCGGTGAGGTTGCGGTACTCGACTTCGCTCCATCCGTTGGCGGCGATCATGCGGCCGAGTTCCTCCTGGGCCGGCCACGCGCGAATCGACTCAACCAGGTAGTCGTAGGCGCCGTCGTTCGTGGAGACCAGGCGCGCGATCGCAGGCATGACGGTCGACTGGTAGGCGTTGTACATGCCGCGGAAGACGCGCGAAGGCGGGGTGGAGAACTCCAGGACCACGAGGCGGCCGCGCGGGCGCACGACGCGCGCCATCTCGCGCAGCGCGAGCTCCGGGTCCGGGATGTTGCGCAGGCCCCACGAGATGGTGACCGCGTCGAAGGAGCCGTCCTCGAAGTCCAGGTCCATGGCGTTGCCGTGCACGAACTCGATCTCGGGGTGGCGCTCACGGCCGACCTCGATCATGCCTTCCGACAGGTCGCAGGCGACGACCTCGGCGCCGCCCTTGGCCAGCGCGGCCGACGACGCGCCGGTGCCGGCCGCCAGGTCGAGGATGCGTTCGCCGGGGTGCGGGGCGACAGCCTTACGCAGGGCGGTCATCCACACCCTGTCCAAACCGCCCGTCATCAGCGCATCCATCACGTCGTATCGCGAGGCGAGGGAGTCAAACATCGAGGCGATCTCTTTGGGATCCTTGTTCAGGTCCGCGCGCGGGGATTCAGTCATGCGTCAATACTCGCACGTCTTCCAGCGCGCCGCCGCCCCTGCTCCTACCATGGAACCCATGCACAACGACTTCGGATGCTCGCGCCTCGTCTTTCGGGCGTTGGTCCTACCCCCGCAGCACCCGGGGTCTACTTGCTCACTGACGTCCCTGCTTCCCGACTCCGGGGGCGCCGCCTGGCTGGGTGAGCGCCGCCAGATGATCGGCCTGGGACGGGCGCTCACGATCGAGTCCGCGACCCCGAGCGCGATCGCCGACGTGCGCCGCGCGTGGGAGGCCACCCCCGCCTCGTCCGCCGACGATGCCCCCTCCCCCGTCCTCTTCGCGTCCTTCGCGTTCCGTTCCCCCGCCCGCTCGGTTGCCTTCGTTCCCGCGCTGACTCTCATCGACGAGGCCGGGGCCCGCTGGGCGATCACGGCGGGCATTGGGGACGCCCCGGATCCACTGGCGGCGGTTGACGCGGCCGTTGCCGAGGCGAGGCCTGCCCCGCGTGTGCCGGAGTCCCTGACGTTTGGGCACGGGTCGATGTCGCGCGGCCAATGGCGTGACTCCGTGCGTGCGATGGCGCAGCGCCTGCGCGATGGCGCCGCCGACAAGGCCGTCATGGCGCGCGATATGACGGTGCGGTGCGCCCACGGCTTCGACGAGCGTTTCCTGCTTGAACGCCTCAGCGACCTGTATCCGTCGACGTGGCGCTTCTGCGTGGATTCGCTGGTGGGTGCCTCCCCGGAGATGCTGATCGCGGCCTCGAACGGCACGGCAAGCTCGCGCGTCCTGGCGGGCACGTGCAAGCCCGGCGAGGGCGAGATGCTCGCGTCGAGCGCGAAGGACCTGCGCGAGCACGACCTAGCTTCCGAGTCCGTGTCCTCGATCCTGACGCAGCTGTGCACCTCGGTGACGACTCAGGGGCCATTCCTGTTGTCGCTGCCCAACGTCGTTCACCTGGCGACGGACGTGCACGCACGCCTGGGTCAGGCGCATCTGCTCGACCTGGTGGCCGCCCTGCATCCGACGGCCGCCGTATGCGGCACCCCGCGCGACGCAGCGATGCGCCTCATCGAGGAGCTGGAAGACACCGAGCGCGGCCGCTACTCGGGGCCCGTGGGCTGGGTCGACACGGCAGGGAACGGCGAGTTTGCAATCGCGCTGCGCTGCGGGCTCACATCGGGCACGCGCCTGCGCCTTTTCGCCGGTGCCGGCATCATGCCGGATTCCGACCCGGACGCCGAGCTGGCCGAGACCGAAGCGAAGATGCGCCCGCTGCTGGACGCCCTCGGGGTCTAAGCGACTCATCGACGTGCATAGGCCCGCCGCCCCGCATTTTCATGCGTCTGCGCAATAGCTGAATGGGGTCTGACCGCACGAAGGATTCGCCGATGACGGAGCATTACACCAGTTAGGGAGCATTACACCAGTTCCCAGCTGGTGTAATACCTAGCTAAGTGGTGTAACACCACTTAGGAACAAGCCAAAGCGTGATCACGAGGAAGGCTATCGATCCACATCCTGCATCACGCCTTAGTCAAGCTTCAAGAGCCCGTCCTCACGCACGCCGGAACCCACTTCTGGCAACTCAGCGGCTTGATTGTGCCAACGCTCCACCCCATCGGGAACATTCCACCCGATCAGAACGGGTTGAATCTTCCCGATCAGGTTGAATCCTCATCGACACAAGCCCAGATGCGGGGGCGTCACATCAACGTGCGGCACATCAGCGGCCGAAAACTGCGCATATGCACCCTCGCAAGCCCACCACGCGCAAAGGCCCGCCGCCCCTTCACAGGGACGGCGGGCCTCGTCAGTGCACGGCACTCAGGTCACGCCATGCCGGGCACGCGCAGCGCGCGCATACACGCAACGTGCACGCGACGCACAGTTCACTGAATCCGCACGGACACATCCTGCGTGGCGCCGTCGCGCACGATCGTCATGGTGACGGTGTCGCCGGCCTTGTAGCGGCGCACGTAGCCGATCAGCTGCTTGGGGCTGGTCACTTCCTGGCCTTCGACCTTGACGATGACGTCGCCGGAGCGGATGCCCGCCGCGGAGGCACCGGAACCTGCGGAGACGTCCTGGACCTCGGCGCCCACGTAGGTATCGGAGCCGACAGTCGTGGTCGCGGCCTTGACAGTCACGCCGAGCATGCCGTGCGAGGCGGTGCCGGAGGCGATGAGCTGGTCCGCGATGGACACGACCAGGTCGGAGGGGATCGCGAAGCCCAGGCCGATCGAGCCCGCCTGACCGTCCGACGAGGAGGCGAGCGACTTGATCGAGGAGTTAATGCCGATGACCGCGCCACTCGCGTCGAAGAGCGGGCCGCCCGAGTTACCGGGGTTGATCGACGCGTCGATCTGGATTGCGTTCGTCACCACGAGATCCGAGGATGCCTGCGCGCCGTCCTCCGAGGTCGCGGATTCGTCCATGGACACCTCGACGGGACGGTTCAGCGCGGAGACGATTCCGGTCGTCACGGTGTTGGACAGACCCAGGGGCGCGCCGATCGCCATGACGGGGGCACCCACCTGCAGGTTGGCCGACGTCGCAAAACGCGCGACGGTGAGGTCCGAAGGCGGGTTGTCCAGGCGGATGACGGCCAGGTCCGTGGTCTTGTCGTGGCCGACGACCACGGCGCTGTACAGGCGCCCGTCTGCGAGGGTGACCTGGATCTGGCCGCCGCCCAGGACGGATGAGATGACGTGATAGTTCGTCACAATGTCGCCCTGTGCGTCATAAATGACGCCGGAGCCGGTGCCTCCCGAGGAGGCGCCCTGCGCCTGAATGGTCACGACGGCGGGCGACACGGCGGCGGCGACGTCCGTCCAGTCCGTCCCGGAGCTGTTCGAGACGGGCACGGTGGCCACCGTTCCCCCGTTGAGGTTCGTGGGCGTGGACGCGCGCAGCATCGCCGGACGCGCGTAGAACACGGCTCCGAGAGTCAGGCCGATCGTCAGAAGCATCGCGCCGAGGAGGGCGCCCCAGCCCGGGCCCTTCTTCGTGACGACGACGGTGGGAGCCACAGCCGTGGGAGCGGGAGCCGCCTCGGGCGAGGCCGGGGCCGCGTATCCGCCGTAGGGTTCGCCCGTGGGGGCAGAGTATGCGCCACCAGCCGCGGGGGCCTCCTGGGCGGAGGGCGCGGGGGCCGGCGGCGCGGCGGGTGCCGTAGGCTCTGAGGCCGACGGAACCGTGCCAGCGGTCGGCGCAGGGATCGTCGTGGCGGAGGGCATCTCGCGCGTGGCGTCCTGCACGGAGGGAAGCTCCTGGGTGGCCGAGTGGTCCTGAGCCGTCGAGCGCTGCGGGTAGCTGGGGGCCGAGGCCGTCTCAGCGTCGCGCGCCGAGTCGGCCTCGTCGGCCGGAATATGAGGCTGAGTCATGGTTTCCTCTGGTGTCAGTTCGTTATCTGTCCACCAGTATGGGCCGTTTCCTCAAAGGGCCACTGAAAGCGTCCTGGAAGTTTCCTGCAAACCGTTCAACCTCACAGCGAACACGCGTCCCCTCAGGAGAGCACGTCGCGGACAGCCGCGTACAGGTGCGCGGCGCGCTCGATGGGCGCGTGAATCAACCGCGGGCCGCTGGCGGGTTGAGCGAGCAACGACTCCAGTTCCTGAGGCTCGTCGGCGCGCGCGAAGGCCACGCCGTACGCGGCCGCGAGCGCCTCGTAGTCCACCGACTGAGCGAGGCCGAACCACCGGTCGTAGGCCTCGGGGCTGGTGGCGCGCCCGTGTTCGAGGGTGGCGAAGATGCCGCCGCCTCCGTCGTCCGCGACGACGATATCCAGGTGCGCCCGAGCGGCCGCAGCCAGGGCGAGGGAGGAGGCGTCGTGGCAGGCCGTGAGGTCGCCCATGACGGCGGTGACGCGCTCGCGCGCAGGGGCCAAGGCCTCGCCCGCGTATCCGGAGCCCAGGCAGATGCCGACGGCGGTCGCGATGGTGCCGTCGATACCGGCCTGCCCACGGTTCGAGTGGACGACGCGGCCTTCCAGCGTGGGGACAGCGAGGTCGAAGGCGCGCACGGGGTTGGAGGCGCCCAGCACGAGGGGCCCGCTCGTCGAGGCTGCGACGGCCCGCGCCAGGTCGAGCATCGTGCGCCCGGAACCGGCGGCGAGCAGGGATTCGATACGCTCGCCCGCATCGCAAGCGGCTTGGCGCACGCGAGACGCCCACTCGGCCTGAGCGGCGCGGATCGGCTCGCGTGCTGGCTTGAGGTCGTCGACGACGACCGATGCGTTGCCCGAGACGTCCACCCACGGGGTATGCGGATCGACGACGGTAACGCACACGTCGGGGCGCGCGAGCAGGGCCTGGATCGGGCGGGACAGCGTCGGACGCCCGGTCACGACGACCGCGTCGACCTCTCGCCCCAGCGACGAAGCGACGAGGGTCTGCTCGAAGGGGGTCACTCCCCCGCCGCTCCACGCGCCCGACGCCGGTTCGGCGAGCAGCGGGAAGCCCGAGGCCTCCGACCACTCGCGGGCGAAAGGCGAGGCCCCCTCACCAGCAACAATCAGCCCGGCGGCGGCGGGACCAACCACGCCCTCCCAGCGTACGGGCACGGGGAACGCAGCGACCACCTGCGCCGGGCGAGGGACGAACGACGCCCCGGCCTCGTTCCCCGAGGCGGAGGCGGGACGAACGGGGGTCAGCGGATCGCGGAAGGCGACGTTGACCTGCACGGGGCCGGGCGTTCCACTCGGAGCCCCGCAGGCGGCCGCGACCGCGCGCGTCAGGTGCCCAACGAGGGAGGGCGAGGCCTCCCGCGGCTCCAGGTCAATGCTCGCGCGCACGTGCGTGCCGAAGAAGCCTGCCTGATCGGTCGCCTGGGACGCTCCAACGCCGCGCAGTTCGCCGGGGCGGTCGGCGCTCAGGACCAGAAGGGGCAGGCGCGCGTGTGAGGCCTCGAGGACAGCGGGGGCCAGCTCGGCGACGGCGGTGCCGGAGGTGACAACGATGGCGGGCAGCGCTCCGGTGCGCGCCAGGCCGACGGCCGCGAAACCGGCGCCACGCTCATCCAGGACGGCGCGCGCATCCCCGCCGAAAGAGCCCGCTTCGAGAGCGTAGGCGAAGGGCGCAGAGCGCGAACCCGGGCAGTACAGGACGTGCGTGACGCCCAGGGTATCCAGGGACTCAAGGATAGCGCTGGCGGTATCAACGGAGGGCATAGGCCCAGCCTACCGGCCACCCACCTTGAGATGCTCAGCCATTCCCTCCAAGCGCATGCCCCAGCGGGACACGAGATCGCCGTCGACCGGGGTGCGATCAATGAGCTCCTGGTCGGGCTCGAGGCGCCCCACGGGGAGGCGACCACGGTCGGGAATCAGAGGCTCGGTCACGTCCCCCACCAGCAACGAGGCCGTGGCCAGGCCAGCCGCCCGAGGCACACCGGGCACGGCTGCGGCCGCGGCGACGCCGACCGACAGGCCGACGGACGTCTCGAGCGCGGAGGAGACCACAACTCCGAGCCCGCTCTTGCGAGCCACTCGCAGCGCGGCACGCACGCCTCCGAGAGGCGCCACCTTGATGATGACCACGTCGGCGGCCTCCTTGCGGGCCACCTCGAGCGGATCTTCCGCGCGGCGGATCGACTCGTCGGCGGCGATGGGAACGTCCACCGAGCGGCGAACCTCCGCCAGCTCGTCGACCGTCAGGCAGGGCTGCTCCACATACTCGATGGGCACCACACCGGCGGCGGCTGCCATCGCGGGAATCGCGGCTCGGGCCTCGTCGACCTCCCACGCGCCGTTGGCGTCGAGGCGGATCATCGCCTGCCCGCCGACCGTCTCGCGCAGGGCGTCGGCGACGGCGGCGATGCGCGCGCAATCGCGGCTCAGGCTCACGCCGGGTTCTGCGACCTTGATCTTGGCGGTGGCGCATCCACCCGAGGCCTTGACGCGCTCGTAGGCCTCTTCGGGAGAGATGACGGGGACGGTCACATTGACGGGCACGAACTTGCGCCGAGGCACCGGCGGGAAACGTCGAGCGGACTCGAGAGCGGCTGCCAGCCAGCGCGAGGACTCCACATCGTCATAGTTCCAGAAGGGCGCGGCCTCTCCCCACCCCGCGTGACCGTGCAGAAGCAGGCCCTCGCGGCGCGTCACGCCGCGGAAACGCGTCGTCATCGCTACCTTGTACACGAGGATGTCGTCGACGCCTTCGAGGGCGTAACGCGTTTGGCGACTCAAGGTGCGCATGGGGATGCGCATGAGCGTCGGTTGCTGCGCTGCATTCACGAGAACTCTCCTTACTTACCGGTAATATTATCGCGCAACCTCGCGCTAACGACAAATCTTACACACATCAACTTGTAACCAATTGTGCAGTAAGTGCCTAAAAGTGACAGACTTTCTCAAACGGTTGAACGTTTGGAAAGTGGGCATATCTCGCAGGGCACACTCCCGACTGTCTAGACGGCATATAGAACGGTTACTGCACAGCAGACTTTGTTCCGTGTGGTTAGCTTGCGCACCCTATCTCCCACGCATGCCCTTCGTCCCAGATGCGCCGACAACGCCGCCACCCCTCTCGAGCGCGCACGCCCGACGCCTGCCACTGCCTCGTCGATTAGAATCCGACACATGAGTGCTCTCCCCTTCGTGTCCGATACCTTCGACCCGACCCGCTGGCGTGAGGTCGAGGGATTCGACTTTGTCGACATCACGTACCACCGCGGCATCTCGCGCGGTCTCGAGGCCGACGGCCGCCCCGAGGGCGCCGACATGCCGGTCGTACGCATCGCCTTTGATCGCCCCGACATACGAAACGCCTTCCGCCCCGGCACGGTCGACGAGCTGTACCGCGCGCTCGACCACGCGCGCCAGACCTCCTCGGTCGCGGCCGTCATCCTGACGGGCAACGGTCCCTCGGCGCGCGACGGCGGATACTCCTTCTGCTCCGGCGGCGACCAGAGGGTCCGAGGCCGCGACGGCTACCGTTACGAGGTCGAGGGCGCAGACCCCGAGGCGGCCACCGCCCAGCGCCGCGAGCAGATCGACCCCGCACGTGCCGGGCGCCTGCACATCCTCGAGGTTCAGCGCCTCATCCGCACGATGCCGAAGGTCGTCATCGCGGCCGTCCCGGGATGGGCAGCCGGCGGCGGCCACTCCCTCAATGTGGTTGCGGACCTGTCGGTCGCCTCCATCGAGCACGCGGCCTTCATGCAAACGGACGCGAACGTCGGATCCTTCGACGCCGGCTACGGCTCGGCGCTCCTGGCCCGCCAGGCCGGGGATAAGCGGGCGCGTGAGATCTTCTTCCTCGCCGAGCGCTACGATGCTGAAACTGCCGAACGCTGGGGCGTCATCAACCGCGCCGTCCCCCACGCCGAGCTCGAGGCGACCGCCCTGGAGTGGGCCGCGACCATCGCAACGAAGTCCCCGCAGGCCATCCGCATGCTCAAGTTCGCTTTCAACCTGGCCGACGACGGCCTGGCCGGCCAGCAGGTCTTCGCGGGCGAGGCCACGCGCATGGCCTACATGACGGCCGAGGCCCAGGAGGGGCGCGACGCCTTCCTCGAGCACCGCGCCCCCCGCTGGGAGGATTATCCCTACTACTACTGAGTCACTACTGCGGCTTGCTCCACTTCTGGGTCGCACCGCCGTGGCAGTCCCAGACCGTCAGGCGGTTGCCGTTCGTGTAGTGGTCTCCGTCCAACGTCAGGCACTTGCCTGAATGCGGGTTGTAGTACTGGTTGCGCGGCGTGTAGTACCAGGTTTGGGAGGGCGCGCCGTTGCAGTCCCAGAGGTGGGTGTAGGTCCCGTTCTCGGTGCCCTGGTATTCGAGGTCGACGCACTTGCCCATGACGGAGAGTGTGTTGCCGTCGTAGGTGACGCGCTGGGCGGGAACCGAGGCGCAGTCGTAGAGCTGGATGGGCGTCCCGTTGGCGGATGCTCCTTCTCGAACGTCCATGCACTTTTGCCCCTGGTTCACAACGTTGCCGTTGCCGGCCGTGTTCTGTCCCATGAAGAGGACGTCCCAGGCGTGGAGGTTGTCGACGTCGATATCGACGTAGTTGCCCGTCTCGTCGGTGCCGATCCTTGAGCTCAGGGCGACGGCTCGCGTCCCACGCTCAGTGTCTGGGGTGACCTTGTAGACGGTGCCCGGCGTGGGCGAGTCACCGTAGTGGTAGCGCACGGTGAAGGATCCCGTGTCCGTCACCGAATTACCCGGGTCGCGCCAGAATTCATCGTTATTGAGCAGGTTGATCAGGTGGATGACGTCCATTCCACCCGAGCGCATGACACGGGCGTAGATCGTGTTTTTCAGGCCGTTGCGCGACACGTTGTATCCGGGGATCTCCACGATCGAGTCGTCGAGGGGACGCAGGGTCGGCCCGTAGAACAGTTCCTCGTAGCCGGTGGTGACGTCGTAGTAGCGGGTGATCCACTGCGTCAGTTCCTCGTCCATCCACTTGGTGCGGTCCGGGAAGTAGGCGGCGGCAATCATGCGGTCGCCCTGCCCCATCTCAATGTGGCTCGCGCCGTTGGCCGCGAGCGCCGCGTCGAAGAGCTGGACGGAGGGAGTGGAGAAGGAGTTGATGTGCAGCTCGTCGAGGTTGATGTACCCGTAGTCGCCCTCGTCGACGCTGATCGTGACGGTGTGGTCACCCTGGGTGAGATACGCCCAGGTACCTCCCTCGATATTCCAGTGGTCCCAGTCCTTCGTGAGGCCAAGAAGGACGTTCCGTGAGACGACGCGTCCGTCGACGGAGAAGGTTCGCGCCGCCATGTCTCCCGTGGCGTTGGACCACCGAGGGACGAGGCCGTAGTTGCGCGAGGCGTCCACGTGGACGCGGAAGGTCACGGAGTCTCCACGCTCGCCGAAGTGGTCGATGAATCCCGTACCTGAGTAATCGCGGTGATCGGTGGCCACCTGCACGCCCGTGCGCGACACGGTCGATGCTTCAGCCTCGAACCCGGGGCCGTTGTTCCACTTGTTGTTGACGTATCCGGCGACGACGGAGGGCTTGTTCCCCGACAGGATACGCTGTTGCTGGAGGTAGTTTTGCACTTCCTCGTAGCGTTCGTGGGAGTCCCACATTTCCGTGTACTCGTAGGTCGCGGATCCGGCGGCCATGTGGTCCATGCCGAAGCCGTCCACCGCGTTCATTCCGACGGGTTTCCCGGTGGCGTCCATGGTCTGATCGATGAGCGTGCCGAAGGCTTTGGGCAAATCGACCGGAACGCCTCCGGTTGTCGCCATGCCTCCCTGGTGATCCTCGCTGTGGCCCCAGTCGCCAAGCTGGTCGAGGTGGGTCCCGTCGAACCCAATGTCCTCGCTCTGGTGGACGTACTGGGAGACGATGTGCGAGCGCCACGCAGGGTTGGATGGGTCCATGATCCACAGGGTGGAGTCCGGACGGTTCGCCAGCATTTCGAAGGACCAGGGACTGCCGCTCGAGCGGTAGGTTAGCCTCCAGTCGGGGCTCACCCCGTAGGATTCGTAGCCGTTGAGCGCCGCGTAGCTCATGGAGTACGGGTAGGCCTCGACGGAACGCCACTGGGCGGCGTTGATGAGTCCTGTGATGGTGTCTCGCGACATTTTCTCCCCGCCCCACGAGGACCAGGTGGGGGCGACGCCGTTTCCGTCGTAGGGAACCGGTGCCTCGTGGCGGTACATCCAGTCGTAGAACTGCAGGGCGTTGATGTGGTACTTCTGGGCGAGGTCGTCAACGATCCTCTGCTGGTCCGCCCCGCTCATACCCTCGGGGTAGGAGTCCAGGAACCCGAAGCGCAGGTAGCGATACGGGTCGGAGGACACATCCAGCGCGGTCTCGCCCTGCGCGCCGTTGTCCGAGTCGGCTTCGATGACGTAGCCGGTGTAGTCGCGGTCGGGGGCGCTGAACTCCCAGGATGCGCGCCCGTTTCCGTCGACGGGCCGATCGTCCGAGGCCATGACCTGTTCGCCCAGGTGCATGAGGCGGAATCGGACGTGTGATGCGCCGGTGACCTGGGCGGTCACATCGACGCTCTGGTTGGGCAGGTATCGGGCGTTTTCTGTCCAGACGCGCGTGATCTGCGCCTGGGCGTGCGCCAGCGTCACCATCCCGATGATTCCGGCAGCGGTCGCTGCTGCCGTCGCGACGATCGCTACTTTCGCGGGTAATACTCGCGATTTCATGGTGTGTTCCTTTTCAAGACATCGTTGTCTACCCCGCGCGTGGGTCGGGCGAGGACGGAGCACAAATGGCCTCCGTCGAGCGCGCGTGCTGCGTGCGCGCGTCGAGGCGTCGTCTCCTTCGTCGGTGACGAGGCCTATGAAGACCCCCGGGGCCATCGGTGCCGGCCCCGGGGGAATCGTCATGTGGAGTTAGCGAATGTAGACGCGAGCCTCCCATTCTCCGAGGCTCTCCGGGATACCCCGGTCCTCCTCGGACAGGTCGCGGTTGGCCAGGAGGAGGTCCCCGCTCACCCCGCGCGCCGCATCGCCGAGGGAGGCGGGCTGGGAGGAGAGGTTGACGAGGACGGTTGCCACGGCCTCGCCGAGGGTACGCCGGTAGGCGAAGACCGCGGGCGAGGGGGTGTCGATGCGCTCAAATGAGCCGGCCGCGATGACGGGCAGGCCGTGGCGGATGTCCGCAAGCGCGCGGTAGTAGGCGTACACGGAGGACGGGTCGCCTATCTGGGAGGCGGCGTTGATCTCCGTGTAGTTCGGGGTGACGCCGATCCACGGGGTGCCGTCCGTGAAACCGGCGTTCTCGTTTCCGTCCCACTGGACGGGGGTGCGCGCGTTGTCGCGGCCGGTGACGGCCAGCCCCGCCAGGACCGACTCGGGGCTCTCCCCCGACTCCACGGCCTCGCGGTAGTAGCGCAGCGCCTCGACGTCTCGGTAGTCGTCGATACCCCCGAAGACGCTGTTCGTCATGCCGAGTTCCTCGCCCTGATACACGTAGGGCGTGCCACGCAGCATGTGCAGGGCGGTGGCCAGGGCCGTTGCCGACTCGTAGCGGTATTCCTCGTCGCCGAAGCGGCTGACGGCGCGCGGCTGGTCGTGATTGTCCAGGTAGAGGCTGTTCCAGCCGACCTCGCCCTGGGCCTCCTGCCAGGCGCTCAGGCAGTCGGCGAGCTCGCCGGGACGCAGCGGGCGGGGGTGGAACTTCCCCGCTTCGAGGCCGAGGTCGACGTGGTCGAATTGGAACACCATGTCGAGCTCACGCCGGGCAGGGTCCGTGAACAGCAGGACATTGTCGCGTCGCACGCCGGGGCACTCGCCGACAGTCATCGTGCCGCTGCGCCCCTCGAACACCTCGCGGCGCATCTCGGCGAGGTATTCGTGCAGGCGTGGGCCTTCGGAAAAGTGCGGGAAGCCCTCACCCCACGCGCGCCCGGGGTAGACGACGCCGTCGGGCAGGCCCGGATCCTTCGAGATCAGGTTGATGACGTCCATGCGGAAGCCGTCGACGCCGCGGTCGAGCCACCAGTTCATCATCTCGTAGACGGCGGAGCGCACGTCGGGGTTGTCCCAGTTCAGGTCGGGCTGCTTCCTGTGGAACAGGTGCAGGTAGTACTGGCCCGTGGCCTCGTCCCAGGCCCAGGCCGAGCCGGAGAAGAAGGACCCCCAGTTGTTGGGCTCAGCCCCGTCCTCGCCGCCCACGAACCCGGGTCGCGGATCGCGCCAGATGTACCAGTCGCGCTTCGGATTATCCCGCGAGGAGCGCGACTGGGCGAACCACGGGTGCTCGTCCGAGGAGTGGTTGACGACCAGGTCCATGACGAGGCGCATGCCCCTCTCATGGACGCTCTCCAGCAGGCGATCGAAGTCCGACAGCGTGCCGAACAAGGGGTCGATGTCGTAGTAGTCGGCGATGTCGTAGCCGTTATCTGCCTGCGGGGAGGCGTAGATCGGCGAGAGCCACAGGACATCCACGCCCAGGGACTTCAGGTAGTCGAGCTTGGAGCGGATGCCCTCAAGGTCGCCGAAGCCGTCGCCGTTGGAGTCTTTGAAGGAGCGCGGGTAGATCTGGTAGACGACCGCGCCCTTCCACCACTCGTCGGGGCCCAGGCCGTTGCCTGCGGGGTTCAGCGCATCGTTACAGAAGAACATGGAGCACCTGCCATACGTTGAGGTCGGGGAGGGAAACAACGGCCTGGCCGTCGACGATGCGCACGTCCAGGGGGATCAGAGTCGAACCCGAGTCGGGATCCGCCGCACACACCCGCGGCACGCGCCCGAACAGGGGTTTCAGACGCAGCGTACCGCCTCGCAGCGCAATCACCGGGCGGTGGGGGCCGTCCCATACCGTGTCGGACTGTCCCACGAGGTTGATGAGATGGACAACCAGGGCCTCACCCGCGCGGGTAACGCGCCGCCACACGCAACCCGGGGACGCCTCCCAGCACACGGGTGCCGCATCGAAGGATACGTCGATATCCGCGTTATATGCACCCACGTACGAGGCCGTCACGTCAACAATCCCGGGGTCCACGAGGATCTCGTCGTTCGCGACGAGGAAGTCGTACCAGCTGGCGAGCATGTCGAGGGTCTCGTCCTCGGCGGGCATGTTGCGCACGTAGTACGGATCGACGAGGAGTCGGCCGTCTTCTCCGGCGAGGAGCTGCGTGGCACCGTGTGAGAAGAGCGTCGCCATCGTCAGGCGCGTCGATGCGTCGGCCACATCCCGGGCTGCCTTGTCGTAGATGGACTGGTAGGCCGCCAGGACGACCGGCTTCCCACCCCCGACGAGGCGGGCCCTCGTTGCCACCCGAGCCAGGGCCTCGTATGTGGTGACGGGCTCCCAGGGCTCGATATAGACCGCGTCCTGAGGGGCTGCCGGCGAGGACCAGGTCGGGAAATCGTTGACGTTGTTGAACACGAGCGTCGCGCCGGGCACCGCCTCGCGCACCCCTCGGATGAGCGTGTCGAAGGAGGCGGCCACATCGACGATCTCGCCGTCGGGGCGGACAGCCATCTTCGGGTATCCGTACTGGTCGAGGTGGAAGCCGTCGAAGCCGACCTCGCGCGCGGCAGCCGCGACGTCTGCGGCGAAGTGCTCAAGCCAGCGCGGATGGGCAGGATCGACGATGCGCAGGAAGTCAGCGAGCGAGTACGGCTCCCCCGCCGCATCCAGCAGGGCCGCGTCCTCCCACTGCTCCCATTCGTCATTGCCGACGCCATACACGGCCGCGTAGCCGATCGACTGCGCGCCCACCGCCCGCAGCGCCTCGACGAGGGCGCGCACGGTCGCCAGGGAAATCGGCTGGTCCAGGGCGTCGCGGTATTCCTCTCCCCCGCCCAGCAAGTCGGCGTGCCGATACGCCCAGTCGTAGAACTGGATGCCGGTCAGGTGCAGGCGACGCGCGAAACGGGCCACGGCCTCGACGTCCTTTCCCGGGCGGAAAGAGGCGACGAAACCGTAGCGCAGCCGATCCGACGCCGACGCACACACCTGCACGGCGCTCGACGCACCCGTCGACGGCTGGACGACGCCGTACCCGCCGACGCTCAGGTCTCCCAGGTCGACGAGGCCGGGGCGCCCGCAGCGAACCTCGCGCACGACCTCGCCCAGGTGGGTGACGACGAGGTCGCCCGGGTGGGAGGCCTCGACGAGGATCGCCTGGCCGGGCAGGTAATCGGATTGTGAGGGAAGGAGCAAGGGAGTCATCCTTTCACGGCTCCTGCGGTCAGGCCCGCGACAAAGTGGCGCTGGAAGATCAGGTACACGACGATGACGGGGAGGATCGCTATGAGGGACGCGGCAAACACGAGCCCCCACTGCGTGGAGTTTTGCCCGTGGAACAGCTGAATGGCGATCGGGAGAGTGCGTTTCGTTTCCGTCGAAATGACCGTGAGAGCCCAGGCGAACTCATCCCAGGTCGCCAGGAAGGTGAAGATGACGGTCGTCGCCAGCGCGGGCCGTGCCAGCGGCATCGCGAGGCGCCAGTAGCGGGTCCACACGTTCGCACCGTCGACCTCCATGGCCTCGTCGAGCTCGCGCGGGATCCCCTCGAAGAAACTACGTAGCAGGAACGTGTTGAGCGCCAAGTTTCCCGACACGTAGAACAGCACGAGGGCCCACAAGTTGTCGATGAGGTGCAGCTGCTTGGTGAGCACGAACTGCGGGATGATCAGCATCATCGAAGGAATCATGAGGCCGAGGAGCAGGGCTCGGAAAAACCACTCCTTGCCCGGGAAATCGAAGCGCGCGAACGCGTAGGCCATCATCGAGGAGAGCCACACGGCCAGCACCGTCGAGGTCATGGACACGAACGCTGAGTTCAAGGCGTAGCGGGAAAAATCCTGCGTCGTCCACGCCTGCACGAAGTTGTCGACCGTGCCCGGGTCGGGGATGAACTTCGGGGGTGTCTCCAGGACGTAGGCCTGCGGCTTGAAGGCCGTCGACACCATGTAAGCGAAGGGCAGGATCATGACGATCGCGCCCACCGTCAGGACGACGAAGCGCAGCGACGTTCCCGCGGCGCGAATCGTCTTACGAGACGTGCTCATGCTCCCGCCCTTTCGTCATCGCGGTTCAACACCTTGAGCTGAACAATCGAAATGATGAACACGAGAATCGTCAGGACGACGGCGATCGCCGAGCCATACCCGAAGTTAAGGTCGGAGAACGCGAGGCGGTACATGTAGGTCAGCAGCACCTCGGTCTGGCCGTTGGGCCCGCCCTTCGTCATGAGCAGCACCGACGTGAAGACGTTGAGCCCGCCGATCACCAGCATGACGATAACGAAGACGGTGGCCGGCCAGATCGCCGGAACGGTCACGGCTTTGAAGCGCTGCCACCAGTTCGCCCCATCGACGAGGGCGGCCTCCTCCAGCTCCTTCGGCACCCCCTGGAGGGCGGCAAGGAAGATCATCATCGACCAGCCGATCCCCTTCCACACACCCAGCGCGCAGATCGCGATCATGGCGGTCCAGCGGTTCGACAGCCACGAGGTGTCCCCCGCGCCCAGGTGGGCGCTGCCCATCATGTAGTTAATGAGCCCCTGGTCGGCAAACAGGTACTTGAAAAGCAGCGACACAACCACCCAGGACGTGACCACGGGCAGGTAGTAGAGCACCCGGAACAGGGGCTGCAGCGGCGCCTTCGAGCGCAGCAGCATCGCAACGGCGAGGCCGAGGATGATCTGCGGGGGCACCGTCAGAGCCATGTAGATCCCGGAGTTACCCAAACCCGTCCAAAAGGACGGGTCGTGGAAGGCCTTGACGTAATTGTCCAGGCCGACGAAGTCCGAGTTCGAGCCCTTCACGATGTTCCAGTCGTAAAAGCTCATCTGCCCCGACCGCACCATGGGGTACAGGATGCACAGGGCAAACAGGATCATGCCCGGGGTCAAGAAGAGGTAGGGGGCCACCGGGTTCCTCCGGGAGGAACGCCGACGCGCGCGAGGCGCCACGGCCTCGTGCGCGGTGGGGGTGCTCATGAGTTGTCCTTTCCCGGGCCCAGCCCCGCGCGTGGGGGCCGGGCCCGGTGAGTGGAGCGACGCCGGGTTACTTGGCGGCGCTCAGGAGCGGGTCGATCTGCTGCGCAGCCTTCGTCAGGGCTTCCTTAACGGTCACCTTGCCTTCGAAGGCGGGGGTCAGCTCGGTCTTGAGGATCTCGTCGACCTTCCCGGCGTCGGGGATGGAGAGGCGAGACTTCGCGGTCTTGAGCTGCTCAGAGAAGATCTTGGTGCCCGGGGTCGCCTCGGCCTCCTCGGCCGCGTACTCGGCGACGACCGTCATCTGGCCGGCCTTGCTCATCGGCAGCTGGAATTCGCGCGACTGGGTGAACTCGAGGAACTTGTACGAGGCCTCGAGATCCTTGGTCTGCTCCGTGATGACGATGGACTCGCCACCGACGACCGAGATCGATCCACCCTCACCGGCGGGAACCTTGGAGTAGGTGGGCTTGAAGTCCGGGTACGAGCCCGCCCAAATCTGGTCCATCCACGGGCCGTCGAGGATCGTCGCATACTCGCCGTTCGGCATGCCGTCCTGGGTCTTGGTCGCGCCCTCGTTGCCGATGATCGCGTTGGGGATCTGCCCCTGCTGGTACAGGTCGACGAGGAACTGGACGCCGGCCACGGACTTATCGGAGTCCAGGTAGCCCGAGGCCTTGGTCTGGTCGGGGTCGGAAATGTCGCCGCCCGCGCTCCAGATCCACGGCATGATGTTCCACTGCGAGATGTCCCCATCCGCGAAGGCGTAGACCGAGCCGCCCGCGTCCTTCGCCTTGGCGGCGAGGTCCTTCAGTTCGTCGAAAGTCTCGGGGGCCTTGTCGACGCCGAGCTTGGCGAGGGCATCGGGGTTTGAGATGAGCACGCGCGTGTTCGTATCCAGGGGTAGGCCGTAGTGGTGGCCGTTGTACAGGGTCGTGCCGAGCAGGCCCGGGTAGACCTTGGACGCCAAGGCCTCGTAGTTCGGCATGTTGCCGTCGAGCTGCTTGAGGACACCCAGCTTGGCGAACTGCGCGTTCCAACCGAGGTCGGTACGGATCAGGTCGGGCAGCTCCCCGGCCGCGGCGCCGGTCGTGAGCTTCTGCTTGAGGCCGTCATAGGGCATGTCGACGTACTTGATGGTGATTCCGGGGTTGGCCTTCTCGAAGGCGGGGATGATTTCCTTTTCCAGCGCATCCTTCTGGGCGCTGTTGGAGCCCGCGCCGTACGTGCCCCACAGGGTAAGTTCGACGGTCGAGGAGCCGGATCCGGAAGACGATGACTGGTCGGCTGTGTTGCCGCCACAGGCTGCAAGCATCGAGGCCGCAGCGAAAAGGGTGACACCGACGGTAAGGAGACGCTTCTGCTTCATTGCACTGTGCACTTTCTCGTGATCGCGACCACCATTGGCCGCTTGCTACTAATTTTACCACGCAAAATTAGTTGTGTCAATAAGCTAGGCAAAATTGAAATTTGCATGTACTCTTTCTTTCACCAGAAAGGAATGGTCATGACCTGGCAGCCCAAAGACGAGCTCGCTTCCGCGGTCGCTCTCGAAGTCCTCATCCACGGCCCACTCGGCCGTGCTGAGCTGGCGCGACGCCTCGGCCTGGCCCCCGCGACGCTGACGCGCATCTCGACGGAGCTCATCACCTCCGGCCTCCTCGCCGAGGTCCCCGAGGCCACCCAGCGAACCTCCGGCCGCCCCACCATCCCCCTCGACGTCGTCCCCTCCTCGCACTACTTCCTCGGCATCAAGCTGACGGATAGCGCACTCGACGCCACCGTCATCGACTTGAAGGCGACACCCCGCGACTCCTACCGAGTCCCCCTTGACTCCCTCACCCCCGTCCGCGTCGTCCGAGCGATCGCCGACCTCGCACACCAAGCACGCACGTCCTACCGCATCGACGCGATCGGCATCGCCGTCGGCGGCATCGTGAACGCCGACGGCGCCGTCGAGTCGGCCCCCTTCCTCAAGTGGAACAACGTTCCACTCGCCTCCCTCGTCTCCGAGGCCACCCACCTGCCCACCTTCGTCGCCAACGACCTGTCCGCCTACACGCAGATCCAGCACTGGTTCGGGTCGGGCACCGGACACTCCAACTTCGCGGTCATCACGGTCGGCGTGGGCGTGGGCTACGGGTGCGTCGCGAACGGGGCGCGCCTGGAGAACGAGGACTCGGGCATCGGACTCGTCGGCCACTGGCCACTCGATCCACTCGGCCCCATCTGCTCCCAGGGGCACCGGGGCTGCGCCGAGGCCATGTTGACGACACCCGCGATCTGCCGGGACGCGTCGGCCGCTGTCGGACGCCCGCTCGAGTGGAGCGACGTCATCGCGCTTGCCTCCGACAAACACCCCGCGGTGACGGCGATTTTGGCGGCCTCGGGACGCGCCCTCGGCAGACTCATTGGCCTGGTCGCGTCGCTCACGGCTCCGGAACTGGTGATCGTCGGCGGCGAGGGTGTCGCACTCGCATCACTGAGCGGCGAGGCGCTGCGGGCCGGCATCACCGAAGTACGCGACCCGCGCGCCTCATCGATTCGTGTCACCCTCTCCGACGGCTCCAACGAGGCGTGGTCTCGTGGTGCCGGGGTCATTGCGTTGCAGGGGTTCATTGCATCCCGAGCCGCGTAGCCGGCCCCCTCGCGGCATTGGTGTTGCTGCAGCGGCAGGTCTGACGCGTCGGCGGGCCGCGTCGGCGGGCCCGCCAGGTCGCCCACGGTCTGCCACCTGCCGTCTGCAACCTGCGGCCTTCCGTCTGCCGACCACGGTCTGCCGCCTGTTGCCTGCCACCTGTCGCCTGCCGCCATGGCCGCCTGCAGTAGCGTCCCGCATAGTGGTGTAACCGTGTGGTGGTCGGCCTGTTTGATATGGGTGCGGTCACCGTGTGATCCTTCGAGAAAGCTCTCTACTTCTGACTCGAAATGATTTGGAGGCACAACGATGACCGCTCCTCATATTATCGACCCTGCTGGCATGCTTGGCCAGGCGTTGTCCCAGGCATCCCCAGATCTGATGCGTTCCTTACTTCAGCACATGATCAACGCGTTGCTATCAGCGGACGCTGATGCCGTGTGCGGGGCCCAGTGGGGCCAACAAGATCCGCAGCGTCACACCCAGCGCAATGGGTATCGCCACCGGCCCCTGGACACCAGGGTCGGCACCATTGACGTGGCGATCCCCAAACTGCGCTCAGGCACCTACTTTCCAGAATGGTTGCTGCAACGGCGCAAACGCTCTGAAAGCGCCTTGATCACAGTGGTCGCTGACTGCTACCTAGCAGGAGTGTCGACGCGCCGTATGGACAAGCTCGTCAAAACCCTGGGGATCACAGGACTGTCCAAGTCCCAGGTCTCACGCATGGCAGCCGACCTAGATGAGCACGTGGATCAGTTCCGCAACCGTCCCCTCCACGATGCCGGGCCTTTCACCTTCGTCGCCGCTGACGCGCTCACCATGAAAGTACGCGAAGGAGGACGCGTCGTCTCGTGCGCGGTCCTGGTTGCCACCGGAGTCAACAATGACGGACACCGAGAAGTGCTGGGGGTGCGCACATCTACCAGCGAGACCGCTCCAGCCTGGAAGGAGTTCTTCTCTGACCTGGTCACCCGAGGCCTCACCGGCGTACGCCTGGTCACCAGTGACGCCCATCTGGGCCTGGTTGAAGCCATCGCCGCCAACCTGCCCGGAGCCACCTGGCAACGATGCCGCACCCACTACGCCGCTAATCTCATGTCCATCACCCCCAAAGCACTATGGCCCGCCGTCAAAGCGATGCTGCACTCGGTGTACGACCAACCCGACGCAGCATCGGTCAACGCACAATACGACCGGCTCTTGGACTACGTCCACGACAAGCTCCCCGCCGTGTGTGATCACCTCGATCAAGCCAGGGCAGACGTCCTCGCGTTCGCCTCCTTCCCAACCGGGGTGTGGACCCAGATCTGGTCCAACAACCCCAATGAACGCCTCAACCGCGAAATCCGCCGACGCACCGACACCGTGGGAATCTTCCCCAACCGCCACGCAATCATCCGCCTCGTCGGAGCCGTCCTAGCCGAACAAAACGACGAATGGGCCGAAGGCCGACGCTACCTCAGCCTCGACATCCTCACCAAATCACGACTCACACCACAACCCACCCAACAGGAGGACACCCCACTCCAACTCAGCGCATAACCCAACCCGAAGGACACAAAACGATTACACCACTCCACAGGACTTGACCCCGCCTGCTGCCTGCCGCACCAGACGAGCGCCGGACCAGCCCAGCCGCAACTACACCCACTCTGCCACCGATTCGGTCCATCGACGCGACTATCGGCATCGCTCCGGCGCCCCTGAGCGACATGCCCCCGCAATTCCGCATGCAATTCCCTGAGGGCTCACACCCGCGACAACCCACAAACCGCAGAATTTCAACGATCTGAGTTCACATTTTGAAATACATTCAGGGGAATTGCATGCGAAATTTCCTCCGGTTGATGAGAGGCAGCCGCAAGGACTGCAGACGCACATACACACGTTCAACATGAGGGCCTCCGCGGCACAACTCACCTGCCTCCTCCGCTACGCCGATACATAACTCGCCCAGCACACCCCCACCAGCACCACACCCGATACAAAACTCTCCCAGCACACCAGAAAACACCCGATTTGGGCACTTTTCCGCGTGCAGGGCGAATATATTCACGCATGTGGATCGAACAGGCCGAGCAGGGCGATTTTATTCACGGTTGCGGATCGAACAGTCCGAGCAGGAGAATTCCTCTTGCGGGCTCAGCCGCCTTTGAGGCTCGGCATACTGCCACTGACCTCTACACCCCATCATGGCGGCACCCCTCATCGGCAGGGAAGATCAACAAGCAGCCACCGACCTCTGCGTCCATGATCCGGCGATAGTTGTTGACACCGGTGACCACAGGCGGGACCGGTTTGAAAGAAAAAACGCCCATGCATGAGTTGTTGCGGGGCACCGTGAAATATTATTCGCCCCAGCACGCGCAAATAGGCCAGTTTTCGTCGATTTTGAGCGCGCCTGGGCGGTTTTTGTTTCAGTGAAGCACCATGCCGCGAACTAGAGCACCATGCTGGGGCGATATTTCTTTCACCGGAACCCGTATGGGTGCGTATACGCGGCGGTGAGGCCAAGCCGGGCTTCGCGACGACACTCTAAGCCGGACGTCGTACCCCGATGCCGCCGTTGAGGAGGCACCGGAGGTCCAGGCTGCAGCGCCCGTAGGCGGTGGCGAGGCCTGGCCGGACACACCAGAACCACTGGCACCGCCGGCATGGAAGGCACTGGAGAGACCGCAGGGCCTGGCAGCGGCGCCCATAGGCGGTGTCGGGGCCCGGACACACCAGAACCACAGGCACCGCCGGTAAGGAGGGTACCGGAGGGACCGGAGGCCTGGCTGCGGTGCCCGTGGGCGGCGGCAAGGCCTGGCCGGGCTTCGAGATCGACCACTCCGAGCCGTCAGGCTCGCGTGTGGCGATCTCGCGGGCGGGCCGCCGCCCACGGGCGCACCAAGCAGCCCGGCCCCACAGCAGGATCAGACGGCGCCCGGAACACCAGCGGGGCCACAGACACAAGCACAGACACGGGCACGGGCACGGGCACAAAAGCGGGCCGGAACCTCTCGGTTCCGGCCCGCCCTCGGTGCTCAGTGGTTGTCGGCGCTGCACGACAGGTGTCGGCGCTGCGCGACAGGTGATCAGCAGCGCGCGACGCGCGTCAGTAGTGCACGACCACCGTGTCGCCCATGTCGGTCCAGTCGTAGATGAACTTCGCCGCGTCGACGGGCATGTTCACGCAGCCGTGGGAGCCTCCGTAGCCGCTCCAGCCGAAGGAGGAGCGCCAGGGGGCGCCGTGCATCGCGTACCCACCGCTGAAGTAGGTGACCCACGGGACGCCTTCGGTCTCATACTTGGTGCCGTCGGCGTTCTCGCCGCGCATGGTCTGCACGTCGTACTTGAGGTACACGTGGAAGGTGCCGACGATGGTGGGCGTCTCGGGAGCGCCGGGAACCATGTAGAAGGGGCCGCCGGCGACCTTGCCGCCGATGTAGGCGGTGACGGAGTTGTCGGAGAGGTTAATGTCGACCCACTTCTCGCCTTCGGCTGCCTGGTAGACCAGGTTTTCGGTGCCTTCGGCGACCTGCTTGGTCTCGGAGCCGGGCTCGACGTCGTCGTAGTGGAACAGGCCCTCGTACGCCTTGCCGTCGGTCATGGCGGCGACGACGTCCTTGGTGATCTGCTCGGTGTTGTTGGTCTTGAGGCCCTTCTTGCCTTCGCGGGCGACGGTCAGGACGTTGCCCGCGGAGTCGACGTTGTCGACGCGGTTCTCGGGCTTGACGTCGGTCTTTGCGGCCAGCGCGTTGACCCAGTCGGCGACCTTGACGGAGTTGATGGACGGGTCCTCGAGGCTGCCGTCATCCTTGGTGAGGAATTCGACCCACTTGACCTTGTCGGAGCGCTCGGCGGCAAAGGTGTCGATGCCGTCGGAGATTTCGATGCTCGTCTCCAGGAGGGCGTTGGCCTTCTCGGCGACGGCCTGCGCGTTCTCGGTGGTGATGGAGGGTTGCATCTCACTCACGCTCACGTCCTGGGTGACGGAGGTGAGGGTGGCGCCCGCCTGCTTGACGGCGGAGGCGACGTCCTCTGTGGACACGCCGTTTCCGTTCTGCGCGGGGGTGAAGGTGAAGGATTCGCCGTCCTCGGCAACAACGACCGCAGCGTCCTTCATTTCCGAGGTGAGGGTCGAGTTCGCGGTCGCGGCGAGCTTCTTGATGGACTCTTCACTGACGGTGACGACGGGCTCGATATCGCGCTCGGAGAAGAGGGCGCTGACGAACGCGGGAAGGGATGTGGAGCCCTTCATGGCGGCGTCGGCGGTCTCATCGGCGTCGACCGTGATGCCCGCTTCGTTGAGCGAGGCCTCGGTGGTCTTGCCTTCGACGGTCAGGGTCACGCTCGTCGCGTCGGCGCGCTGGTTCACCGCGGAGACGACCTGGTCGCGGGTCATGCCCGCGACGGGTGTGCCAGCGACAGTGGTGCCGGGCAGGGCGCGTCCGGAGTAGTTGGCGGCGTAGACGACGCCGGCGCAGACGACGAGGAGGACGAGGGCGCTCACGACGCCAATCGCCCATCTGGTTTTCAAGGATAGTTTTTTGAGCATCGTTCCCTATCGTATAACCTCATGCATGCCCACGCGGAAATTCCGTTGAATTTTCAGCTGAGTTATCTGCCACAAGGAATTGGGCGCATTTCAGCCATTTCAACCGACAAACGTGATTTTTGCCGCGAGGCCCCCTGCTACCTGCGAGAACGCAAGAGCTTATCCTGGTTGTATATGCGTTCGCCGTCGACTTTGGGAGGCTCATCATGGCTGCGCCGCGACTTCTTGTTGTGCCGGGAGGCACCGCTATTGGCGCTGTCGCCCTGGCGAATGCGTCGATTCATAAGCTCGTGGAGCTCTACGAGGAGCGCCAGGCGGATCCGAATCATCCGGCGCCGCACACGGTCGTGATCCTGCGCGCCCCGGAGGATGTGCCCCCGGCGACGCTGCGCGGCTCTGCGGTGACCCCCGAGGAGGCTTTCCCTCAGGACCGCTACCCCGGCCTCGCCGAGGCAATCAACGCGGACCCGAATTTCTTCGACGGCATTGACCTGGTCGTCCCGACGTCGGGGTCGAGCGCGGGAAGCCCCCGCCTCGTCGGCCTGTCGATCGAGGCCCTCATGGCCTCGGCGAAGACCACCGAGCTCGCCCTGGAGGGCCCGGGCCGTTGGATTCTGGCGATGCCGGCGCACCACATCGCGGGCGCGATGATCCTGCTGCGCGCGGCGGTCGCGGAGACGAACCCGCAGATCGTTGACACCTCCGAGGGCTTCGACCCGCGCGCGCTCCTACCTGCGATTCAGGGCGCCACGCAGGATGAGATGCCCGGCTACCTGTCGCTCGTGCCCACCCAGCTCGCCCAGTGCCTCGACGCTGGCGAGGAGGTCGTGGGGCCGATGCGCTCGCTGGCGGCGATCCTCGTGGGCGGGGCGGCGACGAACCAGCAGCTGCTCGCCCGCGCCACCGAGGCGGGCCTGAAGGTGCGCCTCACCTACGGCATGACGGAGACGGCGGGCGGCTGCGTGTACGACGGCAAGCCCCTGCCGGGCACGTCGGTGCGCGCGGTGGATTGGGATGGGCGCACGCGCCTGGCGATCCACGGCCCGACGCTCATGACCCGCTACCTGGACGCGGAGAGCCCCTTCTTCGACGAGGGTGGCCATCGTTGGCTGCTCACCGGGGACCTGGGCATTATCCGGGCTTCGGGGACGGTGGAGGTGCGTGGTCGCGCGGACGACGTGATCGTCTCGGGTGGCTTGTCGATCGCGCCGGGTCCGGTGCGCCGCGCGGTGCGTTCCTTCGAGGGCGTGTCGGATGCGTGGATCATGGCGACCCCGGATGAGAAGTGGGGCCACGTGGTGACCGCGCTGGTGGTCCCCGAGCAGGTGCCGTCGGATTCGTTGGAGATGGCGGAGCTCGGCTCTGCGATCCGCGAGCATGCGGCGGCGCACATTGGGCGCGCGCAGGCTCCTCGCCGGATTGTGGCCGTCGAGTCCCTCCCCTACCTGGGCTTCGATAAGATCGACCGCGCCGCCGCCGCGCAGGCTGCGGCCGAGGCCTCGGGCACCGAGCGGGAGTGGGTGCGCTAATCCGTTTCCCGGACCCGCGCCCGCTCCAACTACACTGGTGGGCATGGCTTCCGTTTCTGACTGGATTGAAGGCGCTCGCCTGCGCACCCTCCCTGCCGCCGCCGCGCCCGTGATCGTGGGTTCTGCCGCCGCGCACTACCTGGGGGGCTTCAGCGCGGCGCGCGCGTCCCTGGCGCTTCTGGTCGCGCTGGCGCTGCAGGTGGGAGTCAATTACGCGAACGATTATTCGGATGGCATTCGCGGGACGGACGACAATCGCAAGGGGCCTGCTCGCCTGACGGGCGGCGGCCTCGCCAAGCCGAAGACGGTCTTCGCGGCAGCGCTGGGGTCGTTCGCGCTGGCCGGGGTCGCGGGCCTCGCGCTGGTCGCGATTTCTGGCACGTGGTGGCTGATCGCTGCGGGCGCCGCGGCGGTCGTGGCCGCGTGGTTCTACACGGGCGGCAAGCATCCGTACGCATACATGGGCATCGGACTGTCCGAGCTGATGGTGTTCGTGTTTTTCGGCCTGCTGGCGTGCGTGGGTACGACGTGGACGCAGGTGCAGTCGGCTCCGTGGTGGCTGTGGATGAGCGCATCGGCGCTGGGCCTGCTGTCGGTGGCGCTGCTGATGGCCAATAACATTCGTGACATTCCGACGGACCGCGAGTCCGGCAAGATGACGGCGGCCGTGCGCCTGGGTGATCGTCCATCGCGCTGGGTGTTTGCGGCGTGCGCGTGGCTTCCGGTCGCGATGATCATGGCCCTCGGCGCTGCGGTCGGTTTGCACCCGCTGGCGACGTGCGCGTTGGGCGTGGGAGCGGCCGCCTGGGCGGTTGGCGTGAGTCTGCCGGTCCTCACCGGAGCCTCGGGCCGCGAGCTCATTACGGTCCTGCGCAACACGGGTTTTTTTACGCTCTCCTGGAGTGTTCTCGCGGCCGTTGCCCTCGTGATTTCCTAGGTTTTCATGGACGAGGCCGGGGCTCCTTGCGCTCACATAGTCTCCTCGGGCAATGAAAAACGACCATCTGTCAGATAGGATGATCTACAGCACTACTCACCGTTCAAGCGGAGGCCACGATGAGCAATGATTCCTACACGCCGGGCGCGCACGCCCCGATGGGCACGGTCGCCCAGGGTTCGGTGATGAAGCCGTGAACTGGACAGACATCCAGCAATGGGAAGCAGCGCCGCTGCAGACGTACGCAGCGGAGTGTGATAGCAATCAACGCAAGCTGCAGTCCGTTGGCGAAGCCCTTGCATCACCATTGAATAGCCTCACCGGTTCGGGCCAAACGGTCAAGGCAGCCAAGGCCGCACTGCGCAAGCAGATTACGGCTATCGAGAAGGAAGTCAACTTCCTCATCAGCTCAGCCGAGATCGCCTCTGAGGGCGCTCAGGGCATCAACGAAGTTCGCGCGAACGCAGACGACGCAAAGCAGCTGGCACAGTCCTGGAATATGACTATTGACTCGAGTGGGAACGTGTCAATAGACGCAGCGCAGGTGAAGAGGCTCAAAAAGGCGGGGAAGAATATCCTCGATATCAAGTACATGGTCGACACCGCACAGAAGCGTGTCAACACTGCCCTCACGCAGGCACAGAAACTCGTCGATTCTCTCTCACAGAAGCTAGCCTCCCTTGAGGCAGGTACTTTCGATAACCACGTACACTACTCCACGACGATCAAGAGTCGCCCCACCTTACCTCCCGCCGGAGCCTCTGCACAGGAAAACGCGTCTTGGTGGAATTCCCTGTCCGACGATGACAAGCAGTGGATGATTAACCAGCACCCAGACATCATCGGCAACCTTGAGGGCGTCGACTACACGTCGCGCAACCAGGCGAACCGGATCATGCTGCCACGGCTCCAGAAGCAAGCAAAGGAAGAGCTGGACGCGTTCGTCGCGAAGATGAACCCCCACATGAGCGGCCCGGAATTTGAAGAATTCATGCGCCTATCAGCTCGTGTCAAGGCTCTTGATGAAATTGACAAGACCCTCAAGCGGGACTCCGACGGCGTTCCTCGCTTCCTGATGCAGCTTGACGCGAGCGGACCGAATATCCTCGCGGCCGTCTCGCAGAATAATCCGGATGACGCCGATCATATCGGTGTCATCGTTCCCGGCATGACGACGAGCGTCGCAGGCTCTATCCAGGAGTACGACGGTCACGCCAAAGTCATGCGCGAAGCGGCAGAAAAGGCAGCAGGCCCCGGACAAAAAGTCGCGATGGTCGAGTTCTTCGGATACGACGCGCCTCCCGGTGTCCTCGAAGCGTCAAATACCGACATGGCTCAGGCGGGTGCCAAGAAGCTCTCCGGCTTCCTGACCGGCATTGACGCGGCGCGCGAGCACGGGGCAGGCGACGCCCATATCACTGTCGCCGCCCACTCTTACGGCTCAACCACCGCGGGTATAGCTGCAACACTGGTCGGAGACGGCGTCATCGACGATCTCGTCCAATTCGGTTCGCCCGGCTCAGGCGTTCAGGACGTGGCCGAGTTCCACGTCCCCGAAGGACACACGTACGTCAGTGCAGCCCCATATCTGGAGGACGTTGTGCAGGGCTTGGGTCCAGATGACTCGTTCGGCAAGAACCCGACCAAAATGCCAGGCTATAAGCACCTCTCCGGAAAGACCGTTCCAACTTCTTTGATGCCTCTTTTTGATAAACACAGCTCCTACTTCAGAAAAGACACCCAGGCGAACCGTGACATTGCCAGTGTCATTGGAGGCAAACCAAACGTATGAGGAAGCTCTTCTCGGCCCTTCTCGCACTCGCATCAACCATCGCATGCGCCGCGTGCGCACCTTTTTTTGGAGGATCCATGAACCCGCTTAGCCCCCAGGTTAAATCCGTCGAGGCCTTCCAGCGTGACCTCGAGCCCGCCATCATCGCCGCGCGCAACGAGCTCGTCACCGCCGAGAACTTCATGGCATACAAGAACAGCTACTCGATCGACACTTATGACAAAGATGGCAAGACCATCTGCTCGTTCCATTCGCGCATGTTCTTCTTCACCGAGCTGGACACCGACCTCATCCGCGATACTTACAACAAGCGCTTGCTGCCCCTCGGATTCGAGCTCTCCGAAGATCGCTGGACCTCCGGCGGAGTTGAGATCGTTGACTACGTGTGGACTAACGAGGAATACCACGCCGCGGTCTCCGCGACGACACGACTGGGCGAGCAAACCTCCACCTACTACTACACACAGGACACTCCAACGGACGGGTCCACTGGCAACCCGCCGCAGATGATCGACCAGCCCGGACGCATCCCCGACTGGTTCGACCCCAACCTCCCACCCGCAGGACAGGGATGACACAAGGAACAGCAGCACGCCAGGGAGCGCGACCACTCGCGCTCCTCACCTGCGCCCTCCTGGCGCTGTGCACGGCTGCGTGCGCACCGTTTTTCCCCGTGACTGTAGGGCGGCAATCATGGGCAGATGAGGCGCTTCAAAAGGCCGGGCGAATGGAGTCAATCGAGGCCGTCGGCCGCGACATTGAACCCACCCTCATCCAGGTGCGCAACGAACTCATCAACGAGAGTAACTTCAGCCAACGCCAAAGCTGGGACTTTATCTCCAGCCAGCCGGTACGCGACACGCAACTCTATACACTCACGTCCCCTACGATTTTGTTTGTCGAGAACGATGCGCACAAAGTGCAGGCCGTCGTCAAATCCCATCTGGCACCCCTCGGATTCACAATACGGGCAACAGAAAAGAAAACAGTAGAGGACGGAAATGAAACACGGATTGTTGCGGAGAATCCAACCTATGGGGTCACCGTCAACGTATACGTCCGCGAATCCACGCGCGCGTCCTTCGGCTACGAGACACAACCACTGAAATCTGACGGCTCGACACAGGACCCCATGCAAGTCGCCGATATTCCCGACCGTAGACCCGACTGGATGGTCCTCACTCCCCCCAAATAAGACACCCCTGCGACCCACAAAGCCCCTCACCGTCCTCGCCTGAACCCTCCTACCGCTCACGGCGGCGCGGAGCGCGGCCTTGTGCGCCGCAGGTGAGCGAACGGGTCAGCGCCCGCGGCGGTACAGGTATTCGTGCACCCAGTCCCCGGCGATGCCGGTCGCAGCGGCGAGGACGCAGACGAGGGCGATGGCCCGGAAGGCGCCCGATGCGAGCATCGGCGTGAACACGCCGATGCCGATCGCTGCGCTGCCCTGCATGGCAAGGTCATTCATGGCGACGGCGCGCCCGTTCTGCCCCGGAGCAACGGTTGCGAAGACCGTGTCGTAGATGGGCGTAAACAGGGCGCCGAAGCCCGCGTAGATGAAGCACATGGCGGCCGTGATAACCCACGGCCCCATGCTCATGCACAGCGCGATGAGGACGGTACCCGCGAGGATGAGGCTGACGCACGCACGCACGGTCCGCCCGCGCCCGATGCGGGACATGATCGCACCCGAGGTCATGGCGGTGGCCAGGGCGACGCAGTAGGCGGGCAGCAGGCGCACGGACACCTGCGCGGGGGTGAGCCCGTAGTTGGCGGCACCAATGCCGTTCATGAGGGGCGCGACCGTGAAGTTCATGCAGTAGACGATCAGGATGAGGCTGATCGAGCGCGCCCACGGAACGTTCGTGAAGAAGGAACGCGTGATGAAGGGGGCGCGCGCACGCCCGATGTACCGCCAGAAGAGAACGCCGCCGAGGATGAGGCCGGCGATGAGCCACCAGCGCGGGTTCGCAGCGACCAGGGTGAGCAGCAGGGCCAGCGAGGAGAAGATCGCGAGGCCGACGACATCGACGCGCCCAGCGCGGGCGCGCGCGGGGACTCGGCGCCCCATGATGGGCAGGAATGCGAGGCCGACAAGGGGAATGAGGAGGAGGAGCGCCCAGTTGATCTCGGCGAGAATGCCTCCCGAGAGCATGCCGATCGCGGTACCGCCCTGGAAGGCCGCGCACATGAGGCCCACGTAGAGGCCTCGTTTCTTCGGGTCACGGATGGCGGTGGCCAGGATCATGTACGCGGAGGCGGCTGCCTGGTACCCCAGTGTCTGGAGGGCACGAGCGACGATGACACCAACCAGGGACGAGGAGAAGGCGAAGCCGAGCAGGGAACCGGCAACGATCAGCGCGATCCCTACGTCGACGATGCGACGCAGCGGAATGAAATCTCCGAGGGTTCCGTACAGGAAGCAGGCGACGCCGAGGACGATTCCCGGGATCGCGGTGATGAGGCCAGAGGCGTCCCCAGCCCCGATGTCCTGGGCGACGCGCAGGTAGACGAGGTTGAATCCCTGCAGGGAGACGGTGCCGAGCGCGTAGATGCCGAGGAGCGGGAGAAGGACCCGCGCGGGGCCGTCGGCCAGTTCACCGTCGGTCGCGATGGTGCGCACGTTGACCGCGGGGGCCGAGGCAGCCCCGCGGATCACCTGTGAGGGTACAGTGTTGACGCGGCAGGTGGGGCCTGCCGCGCGTGATGAGATGAAGAACCGAAGCGTGCGCACGGCGATTAGTTCACCACAAATCAAAGATTTAGCAGTATTGCAGGAAACTAGCATCCAAATAAAGCAACGCTTAACCAGCGACATCGCCTGCAGCCCACCGAACACCCCGTCAACAAGGTGTCGAAGCGCACATCATCAGCCGCGCGACGTGGCACAATGGAGCAACCACTCGCAAAGGAGCCCTCATGGAACGCGTCATCGTCGTCGGTTCTATCAACCAGGACGTCACGGTCACGGTCGACCGCTTCCCCCACCCCGGCGAAACACTCTCCGGCTCGTCCCTGAGCTACAGCCTGGGCGGCAAGGGCGCGAACCAGGCCGCCGCCGCCGCACACTCGGGCGTCGCCGTCGCATTCGTGGGCGCCGTCGGCTCCGACCCCTCGGGCCAGCGCCTGCGCTCCGACCTGGCCTCCCACGGGGTCGATGTGACGCACCTGCGCGAGGTCGAGGGCCCTTCCGGGACCGCCCTCATCACCGTCGCCGCCTCCGGGGAGAACACGATCATCCTGGACGCCGGTGCGAACGCCACCGTGACGGTCGAGCCGGCCAAGGCCTCGTTGTTCCCCTCCCCCGCCGACATCGTCGTCCTGCAGGCAGAGATCCCCGCCGAGGCGAACGCCACCGCCCTCGCGTGGGCCCACTCCTTCGGCGCGCGCGTCCTGCTCAACCTGGCTCCCGCACGCCCCACCGACGCCGCATTCATGGCCCGCGTCGACATCCTCGTCGTCAACGAAACGGAGGCAGGCTTGACGCTCTGCATGCCCGCCCCCGCCAGCCCCACGGAGGCGATCGGCGTCGCGCGGGCGCTGCGAGGCCTCGGCCCCAAGCACGTCATGGTCACCCTGGGGGCGGACGGCGCGGCGTGGGCGTCGGGCAGCGAGGCCGGGCACTGCCCCGCCCTCACCCTCGGCGAGGCCGTGGATACCACCGGGGCTGGGGACGCCTGCGTGGGCGCGCTGGCGGCCGCGATGGCCCTCGGCAAGCCCTTCGTCGAGGCCGTGGCCGACGGAATCCGGGCCGGATCGACGGCGGTCCTCGCGCCGGGGGCCGCGCCCTCGTACACGTCACTCCCCCGCGTCACACGCTCCCGACTCCCCCGTTTGCTCCCGGAGTGAACGCCCCAGCGTGAGCAGGCACACCCCCGTAGACTAGGGGCATGCTCAGGATCGCCCTTGTCGTCGCAATGCTCGCCGTCACCATCTACGCGGCCGCGGACTGGCACCGCACGCCCGAAGACGAGATGCCCGGCAAGATCGCCAAGCCCATCTGGCTCATGATCATCCTCTTCACCGCGACGATCGCCGCCATCGGCCCCATCGCCTGGCTCGTCCTGCGCTGGGTGTCCCGCGCGGAAAAGGCTCAGCAGAAGCAGGCCGAGGCCCCGAAGCGCCCCTCCGCGCCCGACGACGACCCGGAATTCCTGTTCCGCCTCGAGCGCGACATTCAGCGCAAGCGCCGCGAGGAAGAGCGCCTCGAGCAGGAACGCCACAAGCGCTCCGAGGATGAGGGGACCGACCCCACCGAGGCCTCGGGCGACAACGCCAGCTAAGCCTCGCCGTCGCCGCCCACAACGATCACGTCAGCGGCGCAGATCCGCCTGCGAGTCCCCCGGCGTCATATCCTTCGCAATCGCGACGAGATCCGCCGCGGGTTCCGCATACGACGTCCCCACGAGCGTCGCGCCCGAGAAAATGAACGACGTGATCGACGCGAGCGCGCAGTGACGTGACTTCGGCGCGTGGGCGAGCGGCTGACCGTTCACGAAGCGCGTCAGCGTCACGATCGGGTTCTGGTGGGACACGACGAGAGCCTCGTGCCCACGGGCCGCCCGCAGGGCCGAGGAGAGGGCAGCACTCATGCGCGACGCAATATCTCGGTAGGGCTCTCCCCACGAGGGACGCAGCGGGTTGCAGTAGTACTTGTAGTACTTCGGGTGCGCCAACATCGCGCGATTCGAGTTCACCGGCATACCCTCGAACACGTTGTCGGACTCGATCAGACGCGGGTCTGACTCAATCGTCAGCCCGTACGCCGCCGCCGTCGGTGCCGCCGTCAGCTGCGCGCGCAACAGCGGCGAAGAAATCACGCGCGTAATATCCGCACCCGAATCCACCAGATACTCCGCGGCCCGGGCAGCCATCGAATGGCCCAACTCAGTCAGCCCAAAACCGGGCAGGCGCCCGTACAAAACACCGTTCGGATTGTCCACTTCACCGTGGCGCATAACGTGAATAATGGTGCGTTCCATGACACCCAAGTATAGGGCCCCGGATACACGAGAGGCCCGACCAAATGGCCGGGCCTCCGCTCGCTCACTTCTTGTTGCGACGCTGGTGACGCGTCTTGCGCAGGAGCTTGCGGTGCTTCTTCTTCGCCATGCGCTTGCGGCGCTTCTTGATGACGGAGCCCATGGGGTTCCTCCCTCGTAGTGTGTGCGGCAGAGGTACTACCGCTGATGGATGATGGGTGCCCGAGCCGGGCACATCGTGCCTATACTACCCGCCAATGACGCGAGCCTGGTCACCAGAGTGATCCGCCATACCAGCCTGGATCATCTGGGCGACCGCGGCCTCCGGGACTCGGAAGCTCTTTCCGACGCGAATCGCGGGCATTTCGCCACTGTGAATCAAGCGGTACACAGTCATCTTAGAGACGCGCATGATGTCCGCCACTTCCGTGACAGTCATAAAGCGCGGCGCCGACTGCTGTTCCATTAATGACTCCCAGATATGCTCGCGAGGCGCGCTAAACCCGATTCGTTCACCGCTTACGTAGCCTCACGAAATATACTACTGCCCAACCACATGGAAACTGCAACTTTGTCCACTTTTGTTGCAGAGTCGTTAAGGAGCATCGATGGCACCGGCACGCAAGGGTCGTCAGCAGCGGGGGAAGACACCTCGCTTACGTCCCGAACCCGGCGCAACACGCTCCCTGGTGCGCGGACGAGCCACGGCCTCGTCCCCCGCGATCTCAGAGGAAACCCTCAGCCCCCAACCCTCCCCCGTCGTCCGCCGCGTTCCCGGAGGCCCCCAGAACCCACACGGCGAGGTGCCCACCACAGCCGTACAGCGCGTACGCGCCTGGCTGTCCAAGCAGGCACGCTACTCACCCGCACGCCTCGCACTCGGCACCTTCGCGCTCATCATCGGCGTCATCACGGCACTCCTGATGTTGCCAATCTCCTCTTCGTCGGACACGCCCGCCCCCTTCGTCGACGTTCTGTTCACCGCCGTGTCCGCCGTGTGCGTCACCGGCCTGACCACCGTGGACACCGCGACCTACTGGTCCCCCTTTGGCCAAGCCGTCATCGCAGTCGGCATCGTCGTCGGCGGCCTGGGCGTCATGACGCTGGCATCGATCCTCGGCTTCGCCGTCTCCCGCCACCTCGGCCTCACCCAGCGCATGCTTGCCACGCAGGAAACCGGAACGGGCGCCATGGGCCAGATCTCCACGCTCCTCAAAGCAGTCATCGCCACGTCGCTGACCATGCAGGCCTTCCTGGCCGCCATGTTCCTGCCCCGATTCCTCGCCATGGGCTTCGACCCCGCGCACGCCCTGTGGGACGCCGTGTTCATGGCGATCTCCGTCTTCAACAATGCCGGTTTCGTCATTCTTCCGGACGGGCTCGCACCCCACGTCACCGACTGGTGGATGCTGGTCCCCATTATCTTGGGCACGACCGTGGGCGCCATCGGCTTCCCCGTCATCATGGATGTCGCGAAGAACCTGCGCACTCCGCGCCGCTGGCGTCTCCACACAAAGCTGACGCTGTCCACCTACCTGATCTTGGCTTTCGTCGGGGCGCTCGCGCTGGCCCTCACCGAATGGCACAACCCGACGACGCTCGGCGCGATCGATACGCCGTCGAAGATCCTCAACGCCATGCTCGCCGGCGTCAACTCCCGTTCGTCCGGTCTATCCGCCCTCGACGTGGGCGCCATGCGTTCGCAGACCCACTTCGTTCAGGACATCCTCATGATGATCGGCGGCGGCTCCGCGTCGACCGCGGGCGGCGTCAAGGTCACAACCTTTGCTGTCCTCGTCCTGGCCGTCATCGCGGAGGCGCGAGGCGACCGCGACATCGAGACCTTCGGCCGCCGCATCCCCACCTCCGCAATCCGGCTGTCGGTTGCCGTGTCCTTGCTGGGCCTGGCACTTGTCGCCGACTCCGTTGTCCTGCTCCTGTCGATGACGGACTACACGCTCGACATCATCCTGTTTGAGACCGTGTCCGCGTTTGCGACCGTCGGCCTGTCCACGGGCATCACCCCCATTCTGCCCACCGGCGCCAAATACGTGCTCATTTTCCTTATGTTCGCGGGACGCACCGGCTCCATGACCGTGGCCGCAGCACTGGCCCTGCGCCAGCGCTCCCGCGTCATCCGCATGCCCGAAGAACAGCCCATCATCGGCTAATTGCTGGCGCCTGGCACCGTCGCGGCTGCGGGCTTTGTTGTGGCGCGGTGCCGTGGCCAGCACACACCTTTCCCGCCCAACCGGTACAAAACTCGGCCAGCAAGGCACCCAACAACGGCCCACCAGTTTCAACCACGGCACAAACTAACCAGTACCCGGCACTGAAGGCACCATTACTGCGCCCACTCCTCCAAATTGAAGGTCTATCGCGCTAACGAGGGCAACACCGTGTGCGCCATCGTCGCATTATCCACAGCTTCCTATGTCTGACAAGGACACAACTTCACCGGCTCAGCTGTCTTCTTCCTTCGCGCTAACGCTAGGCAGCGACACAGGCGCCGACCACCCGCATAGTGCATGACTCTGGTCGAGGGGCAACCCCTCATTGAAAGAAAAATCGCCCACACTCACCCCAACTCACACCTATGTGAAAGAAAAACCACCCACGCTCACCCCAACTCACACCTATGTGAAAGAAAAACCGCCCACATTCGCCCCAACTCACACCTATGTGAAAGAAAAACCGCCCATGCAGCGAGAAAACGGAGCAAAATGAGTCATTTTCAGCTCATGTGGGCGAAAAATATTTCATTTTCCTGTCGGCACCTCGATATCCTGCGGAGCAGGGGCGATCAAAATTTCATTCCCCGTCTCGACACCGTTTCACGACACACATCCTTTCGGAACAACCCGCTTGGCAAGACCAGGAAACCCAATGACGCACGGAACATAAGCGAGTTTTCCACAGACACCAAAACCAACTCAGTTATCCACAGGCATGATTCGCAGGCTTGCGCCGTGAAGGATGCACCATCGACAGTGGAACCAGCGAAGCAACGACGGTTTCCAGCTGGAGGTCCTGACATGACACCTGATCGCATTGCGTCTGTACGATCTGCCCTTCTCATGGTTGATGAGAACAACACCGCTGTCTGCCTCCACAGAAGGCATAAGACCGGTGACATTCTGCGCATTACGGCAGGCGTTTATATCGAAGCAGAGGCGTTTGCAGACCTGAACCCGCGCGACTGCCAAGCACTCGTATCCGCTGCACGCCTGTGTGCGCTGAGTGTGCGCCACCCGTCCTACACATTGAGCGGACCAGCCATTGCATCTCTGCTCGGTCTACCGGGCACGGGCAGCCTCGAGAAGCTCGTCATCTACGTCCCTTCCCGAAGTTGTTCGCGTCTCGTTCATTTCCCTGAAATTGTCATTGATGACAACATCCACATCCCTTCCGTGAGTGTTCGCACGTGCCGTCCAAGCCATCCCGTTCCCTCCATCGAATACTTGGGCTTCCGCATCGCGACACCGGCACGCGTTCTCGTTGATTGCGCACGCCTATTGAGCGACAAGCGTGGATTCCCCATCGCCTGCGCAGGTTTAGCCAGGGCATGCCAGTTTGATCGTTTCCACCAGGAAGCATCGCGAAACCGCGAGGATGAGGCACGGAGGAAGTTTCACCAGGCCTTGGATGACACTCCCCGTAACGCCAGAGGACGCAGGCACGCCCGATGGATCATCGACCACGCTGACGCTGGATGCGAGTCTCCCGGCGAGGCCCTGGTCCTCCTCGCTTTGCTGCGCGCGGGCATCAATGGGTTAGCGACACAGGCAGAAGTCCGCATTGACGGCCGCACGTACTTCATCGATATCGCACTGCCCGACCTGAAGATCGCCATCGAGTTCGATGGGCGCATCAAGTACGGGGAGACCGTCGATCAAGTCCACGACAGCATTGAGGCCGAGCAGCGTCGCCAAAGGGATCTCGAACGCGCGGGCTGGAAAGTGATTCGGGTTCGTTGGTCGGACCTGAAACTCGTCGACGAGATCGTCGCCCAGGTTCTGGTCGCCATCCGCGCGAAGGTAGGACGTTAACAACCGAGCCGCGATGTTTCACGCGTGTTTCACGCGCACCGACCAGATACCGACACCGGTACCGCGACGAACCTTGCAGAGACAGCCTCCTCGAAAACGCCTTCCACCATCTTCTCGCGCGTCAGGCAATGCATCCGTGCCACACCCTTGCGCTCCACGAGCTGCACGGAGGCGCCGTCACGCTAGCCAGCACTTCCAGGCACGGACACCGCAAACACCACTGCGTTCACGGCCGCAGCGTTCGCGTTGGGGGCGTGCGCAGGGAAGAATGGGGGGCATGGCAGATGAACGCGAGTCAAAGGACCTCCAGTCGGGAACACTCGTCATCGGGCTGGGCCGTTTCGGCTCCGCAGTCGCGGTGACGCAAGACCAGCTGGGGTACGAGATTTTAGCCGTCGAAAAGAACCCTGCACGCGTGCAGGCGTTCGCCGGTCGTTTCCCCCTCGTCGAGGCCGACGCGACCTCCAAGGATGCCCTCGAACAGCTGGGCGCGCGCGAGTTCCGCAGCGCCGTCGTCGGCGTGGGTTCCTCGCTGGAGGCGGCGGTGCTCATCACCGCAAACCTCGTCGACATGGGCATTTCCTCGATCTGGGTGAAGGCGACGTCCTCCCAGCACGGCCGCATTCTGCGCCGCGTGGGCGCCCACCACGTCGTCTACCCCGACCTGGACGCCGGCAAGCGCACGGCGCACCTGGTGGGTGGCCGCATGGTCGACTACATCGAGATGGAGAAGGACGGCTTCTCCATCATGAAGCTGCGCCCCCCGCAGGAGGTGCGCGGCTTCTCCCTCGAAGAGCTCGACCTGCGCGGCCGTTACGGCGTGAACGTGCTGGCGATCCGCCGTCCCAAGCAGCGCTTTGAGTACGCGGACTCGTCGACGCGCATTAACGCCGACGACGAGATTATCGTATCGGGCGACTCGCACCTGCTGGAGTACTTCGCGAACCGTCCGTAGTACTTCGTCGAGGCCCGGAGTGCGACGCCGGATGCGTGTTGCAGCGCCCTAGGCCAATGCTTCAGGATTTCGACGAGGCCGGGGCGGGTATGCGCGCACGCTGGACCACGGCCGATGGAGGCCAGCATCGACAAGGAAGCCCGCAGCAGACGAAGCGTCAACCCGACGCAGATGCATGACCATAAGGGGGTGCCCCGCACAGTATCTGTGCGGGGCACCCCCTTATCAGTCGAGGTCAGTGACGCGACTGGCGAAGCTCCTAGAAGCTACCGGACGAGCCCGACCAACCGCCCGATCCCCAGTCATCACCCGAGCCCGATGCGCTCGACCAACCGTTGTTCTTCTCTTCCTCGAGCTTCTTGCCCACGGTCGACGGGGGGATGTGGACCTTGGGTGTGAAGGGACGGGTGAGGCCGTATCCTTCGGGATCCTCGACGACCTTCTTGACCGCGTCACCGATCGGCTTGACGAGCGGCTTAACGAAGTCCTCAGCTGCGCGGAGAGGCTCGAGGATCGGGTCAGTGATGTAATCGATGAGGTGTTTCTCTTCTTTTTCCTCTGGCGGGCACTCGCGAACGGGCTCGTCCAGGGGGGAGCGCTTCGGCTTGTCGCTGCTCGAAGAAGAGCCCTCACCGCAGCAACCGCCGCCGGGGGTACCGCATTCCTTACCCACCTCGCGGATCGCGCTGAGGAAGGCGGGGGCAGCTGCCGTGAGGATGTCGAAGAGCGACTTCAGTTCGTCGAAGGCCATCTTCAGCAGGGTCAGGAGGTTCTGAACGTTCCAGGCCTCGGCAATAGCCCGCTCGCCGACAACGACCGCGGCTTTGACGAGCGACGCGCCGAGCGTGAGCCCCGCGAACGCTACTCCTTCAACGGCCTCTCCGATGATGTCCGAGATCAGCTTGCATACGTAATCGTGGGTTTTCTTGACGAGCTCAGCGGCCTTGGCAACCGCGCTGCCCACGGTGGCTGACGCGTCGGCCAGGGTGTTGATCGAAGCAACAACCTGCCCCTGACGCGACAGGTAACGGGAGACCGATTCGCCCTTCATGTTCTGCATGGCGCTGGACGATCCGGAGTCGAGCTCGGATGCCGTCGATCGCAGCGAATCTCCGATGGATGCCCAGGTCATGGCCATGCCGTTGACCTGCGCGGAGTCACCGGTGAGCTGGTCCATCCAGAACTTCAGGGGGTCGACGTAGTTGAGGAGGATATCCACGCCGTAGCTGATCAAGCCACCAAGCCCACCCAGGGCGAGCTCGCCAATGCCTTGGACAGCGCTGAGTGCCGACTCGGCGCCCCCCTTCCAGTCACCGGCATCGAGCTGGATGACAGCGTCGCGGATGTCGCCGATGGGGCCCAGGGCGTCGTCGGACCCGTCCATCCACTCGCTACGGGTATATACCGGCTGTTGAGGGCTCACTTCTTCACTCCTTCAAAAATGAAGCGACGCAGCGTGCGTTCTTCGTCTTGACGCTGGCGGGTCAGGAAGGTCTCGATGTCCTGGTCGCCGTGCTTGTCCTGCTTCTCAAAGAGAGAGCGGACGTCTTCCGGCTTGGACTCGGGGTGTGCCTTCGAGAACTCGTCGATGCGCGCGTTCTGTGTCTTCTGCTGTTCGTCGACGAAGGCGCGGAAACTGGTCTGCTGTTCGTTGCGCTGCTTCGACATGAAGGTGTCGAACTGCTGGGTCGTTGCCGTCGGGTTGTCCTTGACGAACTCGCGGATTTGGGCTTCTTCCTCGGTGCGCTGCTTCGCCAGGAAGTCCGTCATCGCGTCCTGCTGCTGCTTCTGGTTGTCCTCGATGAGGGTCTTCACCTCGGAGATGTCCTCACCCGGGTGCGCCTCGGCATAGCGTTCGAGGGCCTTCGCCTGGTCTTCCTTCTGACGGTCGTAGAACGTCTTCAGGTCGGCGTTTTCCTCGCCGCGCTGCTTTTCGAGGAAGGCGCGGAGCTCATCTTCACCGACGCAGACCTTGTCGTGGCCGGCGAGCATGCTCGCAATGGAGGTCTCGTCGTCCTTCTTGTCCTTCTCGAGGCCCTTGATGATGTCCTCGGCGTTGTTCGGCTTGGGCATGGTGGCAGTGCCGCTGACGCCTCCGTTCGAGACGCCTCCGCCACCGCCGCTCGATACGCCGCCACCGCCGCCGTGCGAGGGCACACCTACGCCGCCATCTGCGCTGCCGCCGCTGGGCCCGGTGACCGGTGCGCTCGCGCCCGGGGCTACGGAGCCGGGCGGAGTGCCGGGGGTGTCTCCTGCACCGGGAGGCGTGGGGCACGGCTCGAGTTCGTTTCCGGGTCCCTTAACAGTGTCTTCATTTTCAGACTCAGCCGCGCGCATCCGCTGCTCGAGGTCAATCAGGCAGTTGCTCAGGCGGTGTTCAGCCTGGGCGGCGTCATTGATCATGGCCGCGATGTTCGAGAACTGGTAGGTGCACACGGCGGTGTACTGCATGAACATCAGGCCGAATGCGTTCGTGATGACCTGTCCCAGGGTCTGGGTGGCGGTGTCGTAGCACGCATCGAGGGTGTTGGCGCAGTTGTCCACCTCGCCCGCGTGGCTCACCAGCCCATCCAGGTCGATTGCGAGATCGTAGTTCGACATTGGTATCAGCGCCCGAGCGAGTTCAGCACGGGTTCCACGGTGGCGGCGTATGCCTCGATTGCGCCACCCTCGTCCTTGAAGTCCTGAGCGACGTGCTCGCGGACGAAGGTCGCCATGTTGCGCCCGGCGTCCGCGTAGGCTTCCATGATCGCCTGCTCAAGCTCGCGGGCACTGCCGCGCATGCCGTTGTCATCGATGGAGATCTTGGTCATGCGACCGTCAGAGTTGACCTCGACCTCGACATCCTGGTTGCTGTCCATGCCAGAAACACGGGCGGACGTCAGTCGCTCGACGAGCTCCTTGATCGCGTTCGCCTTCTTCTCGGCGGCGGCGATCTGATCCTTCAGCATCTGTTCAAATTCTTCGGGCGTCTGCCCCATCACATCTACCATACGGTTATCCTAACCGACTGAGGCGATATGTGGGGAGCTCTTCGACCTGCGAGACAACGCCACGGACAGCGGAAATTCACCGACCAGAAGGTCGTTCAGGATTGACATATCAACACGCACAACCCTGACGCCTCGTCAGTCCCGGTGGTAGCGCGGGCTGGTTCCCAGGTGAACAGGGTATTTGTGCCCATCCCTCAACGCGTTCTTCTCATCGGTGCCCCGATAGACATACGACGGGTCATTCATGATTACTCGCGGGTTCACAACCCCATCCGCATAGTCCGAAATCTCTTGGACTGTGGGCTTTGCCCCGTTGCCTTTTCCAATGAATGGGTGTCTGTTGGAGAGCGCTGTGGGGTCAGACGAAAGAAGGGCAGCGGGATCGATCTCTCCGTAACCAGTTCGGTTGTTCCACTGTCCAGCTCCACTCCCGGTAGCGACCAACGCTTGGAGGATCTGTTCCGTCGTTGCTTCTCGTCCAAAGCGCTGCTTGCCCAACGCGAGGGTCCCAGCGACGACCGGAGCCGCCATGGACGTGCCATTCACGATGTAGTCGTTCCCATCGATCGACGAACGAACCATCACCTCCCCGATAGCAGCAACCGACACTCCATCGCCCCAACTCGAGTAGCTGGCCACTGTTCCGTCCGGTTCGAGTGCGCCCACACCGACAACGCCAGACCAACTCCCCATCGATCGCGGGTCGTTCTCGATGCCTTCATTACCCATGCTGGCGACGACAATCACACCATTGACGACTGCGCGGGCAAGCGCCCACCGCATCTCCTGGGATTCCGGTACGGAAAAGGTCGACGAGATGGAGATAATGTCAGCTCCATCATTAATAGCCTGCTCAATGAGGTTGGGAGCCTGAGCCAAATCACCCGGTCTCGACCAGCTCGTCGAGCAGTCGCCTTCCCCCTCAAGCGCCTCGCGCACCATTTCGTAGTTGTAGATGGTCGCGTCCGGCGCCAAGCCGAAGTCCCGCGCAACAAGCACCTGCGCGATGAAGGTCGCGTGTCGATCCGATTTCTCAACACGTTGCGGGACACACGGACTCTTCAGTTCAATGTGTGCTCCAGCGAGTTCGGGGATCGTCGTATCGATTCGGCCATCGAGCACAGCGACGACGACTCCCCGCCCCGTGTACCCCTGCGCCCGAAGGGAGTCGAGAGAATAACGCGAGTAGTGGGTCTGGTCCGTCGCCACGATTGGTCGTGTGAGCGCCTGCGCTGGCTGCTCGGCAACGACCACACTGCCCACGATAAGCGTGCAGATGCAGAGAAAGACTGCCAGGACACGCAGGGCGCGCCCATGCCTCGTCGTCGTAGTCAAGGGCCTTTGTCCTTTCACTGTCCAGCGGGAGGGAATGCGTCAGTCCCGGTGGTAGCGCGGGCTGGTTCCCAGGTGAACGGGGAATTCATTATCCGGGCTAAAAGCCGCATCCTCGTTCACACCGCGGTAGACGTAGTCGTCGTCGTTCCTCATCAACAGCGGATTGACAGTGCCGTCGATGTAATCCTCAACATCCTGCCAGCTTGGCTTCGACGACAGTGTCTTCGATTCGCATGGATTAACGTCAGGCAGCGACGAGGCATTCGCGTTGAGCAGCCCCCACGGGTCAGCTGGCCCGAAACCCGTGTAGTAGTTCCAGTCGCCGTTACTCCCGGTACCGGTCGTCGTCATGGCCTGCAGGATCTGATTCGCCGTGATCCGGTCGTCGAAGCGCTGCCACGCAATTGCGAGGAAACCCGCGACGATAGGCGTCGCGAAGGATGTTCCCTGCATCGTGAACACTTCTCCGCTGGTACCGCTGCGCACGACAATCGAGCCCAGAGCAACGGTTTCGACGCCGTTGCCCCAGTTGCTGTAATCGGTCAGCGACCCGTCCGCATTGATGGCGCCCACTCCGCAGATCCCGGACCACAAGGGCAGCGTATCCGCGGGATCTTCGGTGGATTCATTCCCCATCGCGGCAACGACGATGACGCCCTGGGAAATGGCCCGCGCCATGGCCCAGCGCAGATCTTCGTTGTACAGCGGGTAATTGCTCGAGATCGAGATGATGTGAGCGCCGTCGTTGATTGCTTGCTCGATCAGCAGCGATGTATCGGCCTCGCCCCGCGCATACACGCCGGCGGTCGCACAGTCGGCGCCCACTTCCTCCTCGCTGTACCCCAGGTCGTAGGTGTACAGGGTCGCTCCGGGGGCTACGCCGAACTTCGGCGCCACGAGGACCTGGGCAACAGCCGTGCCGTGATCCGCGTTTTCTGGCAGGGACCGGACCGTGCACGGGCTCTTATTTTCGATTGTCGCGCCGGCCAGCTCAGGAATGTTCGGGTTGACGTGCCCATCGATCATGGCGATGATCGCTCCCTCGCCGTTGTACCCCTGGCTGTGCAACGAGCTCAAGCGATAGAAGGAGTAGTACTCCTGGTCCGCGCCGGTCACCTCCCGATCGACGGCGTTCGCGGGAGCGGCCGGGACGAGGCCGCCACCGACAACGAGCGCGAGGACGCCCGTCCCGAGGCCGCACATGCGCCGCCAGCGACGCCCAGACGACAGCGTCACGCGTCGTCCTCATCATCCTTGTCGGCGGCCACTGGCCTGCCGCGCAGGTGCGAGAGGATCACGAGGCCGCCAAGAATCGCCGCACCCATGACGACGATCCCGGAGACGATGTAGGTGCGAACCGTCAGGATGTTGTTGCTGTTTGCCAGCGTTGGAGATGCCACGGCCGGACGGTTCGGAACGGGGTGGGCCGCCTGATCGGGGTGCGGGGGCCCGTACCTCGTGCCGATGTCGTCGAAGGTAAGCGCGTCGTAGGGCGCGACGATACCCCAGCCGAGTTCGTTCGTGCGCTGATCAGCCGCACCGCGCAGCGCGGTGACCTCGAGGCGGTATTTCCACATATCCGGAGACTCGTTGGGATACTTGGAGGCCACGAGGGCCGCGAAGCCGCCCGCGTAGGCGGTCGCGTAGGAGGAGGATGGCAGAGGCGTGTCACCCGAGTAGCCGCCGACCAGGCAATCAGCCTGATCAAACCACGTCGTCAGGATGACCGCGGCGGGCACCGCCAGGTCCACGTGAGCGCCGTGCACCTGCTGGTCGGACGCGAAACCGTAGGCGTCCGAGGCGGTGACCGCGAGGACTCCCTCGTAGGCTGCGGGGTAGACAACCTCGTTGTTCTTCTGGTCCTGGTAGGTGTTGCCGGTCGACGCGACGACGAGCGAGCGCCCGCGCACAGCCTTGACCGCTGCCTCCAGGTCCGAGTTCGGATCCTTCGAGGACTGGGCGACGACGATAATCTGGGCACCATTGTCAGAGGCCCAGCGGATGGCTCGAGCGACGCGTGACATGAAGGGTTCTTGCCCCGGCTTGTCGGCGTTTCCCTGCTCGAGGCCAGTCTCGATGCGCACCGGGAGGATCTTCGCTTCCGGAGCGACACCAACGAGGCCCGACCCCTTCGCCGCGGGAAGCTGGCGGGCAGCGATCGCACCGGCGATCGCCGTGCCGTGTTCGCCAACGTCGACGCGGCCATCGGTGCCTTCACCGCTCAGGTCGATACCGGGCAGGACCACGGAGGGATCCCCCGAGTTAAAGTGTTCATTGCCCGCGGCAACGCCAGAGTCGACGACCGCAACCGTCACGCCGGCACCGCGCGTCAGGTCCCAGGCACGGCGCACGCCCACCTGGTCGAGGATGAGGGGCTGCTGCTTGATGTAGCGGGGAGAGTCTACCGGGCACGTCTCTTCTGAGCGCTGCTCGGGGGCCTCCGTCGGCGCATCGGAGGGAGGCGCCGTGGGTGTGGGACGAACGCTCGGCGTGGGTGCCGGGTCCGCGTGCGCGATCGTCGGGCCGAACGCAGAGGATGCCCCGGCCTCGTCCGAAGGGGACGCAGGGGCGAGAACCGGCGCGAGCGCAAGCCCCGTCGCCAAGGCGGCACCGACGAGGCCGTGGCGGAGCGCCCGGGTACGCGCGAAGCCCCGTGTCACGAGAGCCCCACTGATGAGGCTGCCGCCTGTGGAGTCATATCGGTTCCCGGCGGAATTAGGTTCGCCCACGTCTCTGGGATCGCGGCGACATCATCCTGTTTCCATCCCAGGGCGTTCATCGACACAGTGGGCGTCGCTCCGAGCGAATGGATGTATCCCTGGTCGGACACGAAGGCGTAGGCAGCTGCCTGGCCACCCGCCGACGTGATCGCGACGAGCGCCCCGGAGCCACCCGCCACCGTCACGGTGCGCGTCGTGGTCGGCCCGGAGGGCGAGCTCACGGACTCGGCATCATACGAGGCCTGGACGGCGCGCTGATACGGCATCGTGTAGAGCCCGAGCTTGGGCACCGCCTTGTTCGTCGTCGACATGTGGGCGCACAGGGCCGTTCGGTTCGACGCGTCAGCCTTCTGGTCATTCCACACCGGGTCCGAGAAATCCTCGTAGCGCGGCCAGTCCTCGCCGATGAAATCTGCATGGACGGGAGTCACGTCCTTGAACATGTCCGTCCCGAACTGCCTCGTGGCCGGGGCGTCGCGGTACAGACGTGCGGCCGTGGAGTTGAACACCGCCAGCTGGGAAGAATTAACGACCAGGTAGGAGAACTGGACCTCACCCTTCGCGTCGGTCTGCTCGACGACGGTGCCGATCGTCAGGTTCGCGTCCTTCAGAGGGCCCGGAAGGTCTGTCGCGGGCGCACCTGCATTCGGGATTTCGCTGTAGCTCCAGGATCGCAGCGGCGTGCCGGAGGGGAAGAGGTCCACCCACTGCGGGTCCACCTCGACGGGGTAACCGACGCGGTTCTGGAACGCCAACGTCCAGTCGCTCAGACGGGAATCCGTCTCGTCGATGAGGTACTTCTTCTCGGTCGCTGCGTCCACGAAGTAGATGGTTTTACCGTGGTCAGGGGTAACGAGCGCGGAGACGGCGGGTGTCAGAGGGAAGTTCTCTTCCGGCAGCTTCTGCCCGATCCAGGTGTGGTAGGTGTCCTCGAGGTCGCAGGACAGCCAGGTGCTCGCCAGCTGCTTGCTGGTCGGAACGTCGTCGGGCACGCCCGGCAAGCCAATCTGGGCGCCGCGCGGCTTGTCGTCGAGGGACGAGGCGCTGGCGGAGATCACCTCGAGGGTGCCTTCCTGGGACAGGAGGCGCGCCGTCGTCACGTTCGAGATCGGGTGCAGGACACCGTTCGCGAGGAAGTAGCGCGCGCCCGTGGACTTGACGTCGACGAGGACGAAGTTCTTGCTGTCCAGGTTCGGGTTTGCGTTGAAGAAACGCATGCCCACACCGATGACGCACATGATGATCGCGACAAGCGCGCCGAAAATCAGAGGCCGTACCGGGGACGGCGGATCGACCTCGCGACCACCGGGGGTACCCGATGTGAACGCCGTAATCAGACGGTGACGGTTGAAGCGCTGGGCTTCGAGAATATCTTTACTGGACGGCATGACTTACCCCCACAGGTAGACGGCCAGAGGGATCAGGACAAAGAGCGAGAGCACCGAAATGGTGTCCGCGATGCGCGTGAGGTGCGGACGTGCGCGGGGGCCAACGACGTTCGTCACCACGAGGACGAGGGCGGCTGCAATCGCGCAGAAGGTCACCCACGCCAGGCTCGTCGGGTTGGCTCGGGTGGCGAGCGTCGCAGAGACCAGGATCGTCGTCAGGCCCGTCAGAGCACCGAGGAGCACCTCGACGCGGGCGCGAATCGAGCGTGTCTGCAGAATCAGGGAGGCGGAGCCGAGGACGGCCAGGATGAGCGGAATGGACACCGAACGCAGGGTGGGCGCGCTCAGCATCGATACCGTCAGGAAGAGCGCCGCGAGGCCGCCGCCCGCACGCAGGGAGACGACGAACACGAAGGAGGTACTGACCTGGTCGGTGACTCCTTGCGCGGGGATCTGCTCGGCAGTATCGGCGTCCAGGATCCTCACGGGAATATGCGCAAGAGCGATCCACGGCGCGACCTGCAGGAGGACGACGACGAGGGCGAAGAGGAGGGCGGACACACCGACCTGAGACAGGGCGCCAACCTTCACCATGAGGCCGGTGGCGGTGATCATCGTTCCGAGAACAAGCGGAGCCGCAATGGAAATCCGGTACTTCTTGGGCAGCGTCAGCACCGCGAGCGAGCCGACGAGCACGCCGAGACCGACGAAGATCCAGCCGCCCGCGTCCCACTGGCTCTGCGAGAGCCGAAGCGCCGAGGCGGCGGTCAGGAAGGGAACAGTGTGCGCGAGCGCAATTCCGGAGGGGCCGGCGTACTTGCGGCTTACGACGATGGACGTTCCGACGACAAGGAGCGCGGAGACAATGCCGATTGCACCGTAGACGAAGTTGAGTGTCCTGACGCGGCCGGGATCCAAGGAAACGAGGGCGTCCTGAGGCGTGGTCGCCAGGAGGACGGCGGCAACGAAAATCAGGGCAGCAGCGGAGAGCGCGGCGAGCGTGCGAGCATTGTCACGTGTCCAAGGCGTGGACACTCTTTCAACGACTTGCCCGACGGCTTCCGTCAGGTCGTCATAGACCATATCGGCGGCTCCCTCACCGAGGGGTTCGAGCGTCAGCGCGGCACCGGCGCGCACCCCCTGGGCGGACAGAGACGCGGACTGGTCGAGGAGTCGGCCCGACGCGGTTCGCACCGCGAAACCATCGTTTGCGGGCTGATCACTGAATGCTCCGGCGGATTCAACGAGCCCCGGCAGGAGTTCGACCAAAGGGATCGTCTGAGGGACCGTGACATCACTTCGATCCACGCCGTAGGTAATCGTGAGTGGAATCATCGCCACTCCACGAGATGTTTTCGATGCCATTGGATCCTCCCGGTTGCCGCGTGATGGGGTCTGTGGCTACACGACACAACCCTGTAAGTCTAGGTTGTCGGTCAGGTTTTGTCATGATTTTTGCGTAACATCAAAAAAAGAGATGAAAACATGGTTAGTATTCATGTGTCCCCATGCTCTCACGCATCCCGCGAGAGAGTTCACTCATACAAATGGAGGTTCACATGGCAGACCAGCGGGCCGTAGATGGCGCCCTTGCACAGGGCGTCTCCGCGATTGAGTCCACCTACAACGACCTGCAGGGCCACTTCCGTCGCCTCGAGGGCGACCTGTCGACCATCGGCAGCTCGTGGCAGGGCAGCGCCTCGGTTCAGTTCACCCAGCTGATGCAGCAGTGGCAGGACAACGCGGCGAAGGTTAACCAGGCTCTTCAGGAGCTCGCGGACAACCTGCGTGGCACCGACAAGGCAATGCAGGCCAACGAGGCCGACACCGAGGGCTCGTTCGCGCAGATCCTCGGCGGACTGTGAGAGATTAAGACAGGAGACTGAAGATGGATTTCCAGGTAAATTACGGCGCTCTCGATGGCGCTGCCGCCGACATCAAGTCCGGCGCCTCCAACCTGCAGGGCTGCCTCGATGACCTCGAGAACACGCTGAACCAGCTGCGTTCCTCGTGGGAAGGCCAGGCTCAGGAAGCCTACAACGCCGCTCAGGTCAAGTGGAACCAGGGCCTCGAGGGCCTGAAGGACGTCCTGTCCCGCACCTCCGCGGCCGTGGACTCCGCTCGTTCCAACTACCAGCAGACGGACCAGGCTTCCGCCGCCCGCTTCTGATAGCACCGCGCACACGCGCTGAGGGAGGGTCCGCCCCATTGTCGGGGCGGGCCCTCCCTCGTTTATCCGCCCAGCCCCGCCGGGTGACGACACACCCATCGCGAGGGCAACTCCCTCGCGCATCGACAGCATTTTTCGAAATTAACCGAATGATACAAAATCGCTTACCGCGGTGCCCACACCTGCCCACAAAGAGGCCTACAACAGACATTGTGGCGAGTCTCTCATTCGCGATTGTATTGGCGGCCGTTGGACGCCATGTCTAACTGTCGAAGGTGTTGCGTGTCCGTTTGAGCATCCCTCGGCTCGCGGCGTGCCTCGCTCGCAGATTCGCACCGGCGCGAGTTCCACAGCGCCCACGGGCTCGCCGTTGTAACGCCTCACCACCGCACCACTCACACCTGCTGGATAACTCCTGCAGCCCCACAGAAAGAGGATCCCGTCGCGGCCAGGCCGCGACGGGATCCTCAAGCAGACAACGCGTCAGCGCACCGAATCCGCATCCGCAAGGACGATCGTGGCACGACGCTCGCCCATGAGGATTTCGGTACCCGCGGGCACCTCGACAGCTTGGCCGCCCGCGAGCGCGGAAATACGACCATCAGGCGTTCGGATCTGCGTGCCATTCGCCGAGAAGGCATCCTCGATCCAGGCACCCGTCGCGGTCGGACCGACGCGCATGTGCGTACGCGACAACGACACGGTCGTATCGGGCACGACGACCGAGCGCGTGCCTTCGACGGACGCGGGCCTGCGGCCGATGGTGAGAGGCTCGTCGATCAGCTCGCGCTGCCCGGAATCGAAGATGAGCCACAGCAGCTGAGCGCGCGCGGGAGCAGCCGGGGCACCCCACTGAGACCGGCCCGCGTCACCCCACTGAGAGCCGCCACCCTGCATCTGCCCGGCCGCGTACGCCTCCTGGGCGGCCTGGCCGGCCTGAACCGCGCGGCGGCTGGGCGGCGGGGCGGACACGCCCGCACCGTTTGCGGCGTGGTAGGGCATAGTTTCGAACGACGGCTCGGAGTACGAGGCCGGGGCTGCCTGGGCGGGAGCCTGCGCAGGGGGCGCGCCCCAGGAATCCTGCGGGGCAGTCACGGGAGCCGCGGGCACGTCGGTTGCCGGAGACGAGAAGGTCGGAACGGCGGGCACCTCAGAGGCGGGAGACGAGAAGGTCGGAACGGCGGGCACCTCAGAGGCGGGAGACGAGAATGTCGGAACGGCGGGCACCTCAGAGGCGGGAGACGAGAAGGTGGGCACCGCCGGAACCGCAGGGGCCTGCGCAGCAGGCGCGTATGCGGGCTGGGTCGGGGCGGGACGATGCGCGTCGGGCATGCCCTGCGGCGGCGCTGCCGGAACCGCGGGCATCGCCGGAGCGGAAGGCACCGAGGGAGCGGAGAGCGCAGCCTGCGGCGCACTGTAGTCGGGCGCGTAGGGGTCGTTGGCGCGCTGTCCCGGAGCAGAGTAGCCGGGCGCGGCCTGCGGCACGGGCGTAAGCGGGGCGCTCGGCGCCCCCCACTGGCCCGGCGAGCTAGCCGGGTGAACGCCGTCGAAACCGTTGGGAGCTTGGCCGGGGCGCGGACGCTCGGAGTATCCCGCCATGCCTGCCGCGCCAGGTCCGGCCGCGAGCGCCGCGTGCTTGCGCAGGTCGACGAGGCGGGTGCGGGTGGGCCCCGTCAGCCAGGTACGGCCGTCGCGGGCGAGGGCGAGAGCGGCGAGGGGACCAACGACCGTGATCTGGAGCAGCGCCATGAGGGCGATGTAGCCCATTGCGGCTCCGAGGGACGGTGTCTGCGTATCGTCCTCGTCGCGGATGAGGCAGACGCGCATGGCGGCCATGCCGGGTGTACGCCCGGAGGCTCCGAGCATGATCCCGGCGGCGATCACGGCCTCGACGGTGATGAACGTGATGGTCAGGGGCGTGAAGTAGATAAACCAGGTCGCAGCGAGGAGCGCACCGAGGACCAGCAGGTCAATCACGTAGGCGCCGACGAGCCGCGAGGGCGTGGCGGGCGCGAACGGAGTCTTAGTGGTGTCAGACATTACAGGACCGCCCTCCAAGCGAACGAGAAGAGACCCGAGGCCATGACCGCCGCGGGCAGGAGCGCAAACGTGCAGAAACTTTGGACGAAATCGAGGATTGTGCCGATGAGTGCAGCGTTGTTCGTGGTTTCCACGATGCTGGTCATGACGACCGTGACAACGCTGATCACGATGAGGACGCACAGGGGAACGAGCGGGAAGAACCAGTCGACGCCCTTCAACGCGTTCGTCCAGTCACCGACGAGCAGGGCGCACAACAGCGCGAGAGCGGTCAGGCGCGGGAGGATTCGACCGAGGTAGGTCCGAGTCGATCGCGGCGCGGTGAGCAGAACGACGATCGAGGCGATCACGAGGACGATGCCTGCGATGCCTTGTCCCATGTCGAGGTCGGGCGTCACTGTGCGGGCCAGAGGGATGCCTCCGGCGAGGACGAACGCGGCCGAAGCGACGACGAGCAGGGTATTGCGCGCCTCGGTGTGCCCCAGGACGACGGCCATGCGTCCACCGGTAACAGCGCTGGGCTTTTGGACGGGAGGCTGACGGATGCGCGAGGCGACCGTCTGGACGGCGGACACGTCGATGAGCTGAGTGTCGGGCACGCGGAGCGACAGACGGGGGGCCATGAGGAAGAGGTAGACGCCGATCATGACCGCCAGCGGCGCGATATCAATCACGCTAAAGAGCGGGAATGCGTCGATCGTGATGAGCACTGTGGCGCACACCCAAGCCAGCAGCGCACTGAGGGCCGACGGGGTGACAGTCAGGGACACGACGGCCAGGGACACGATGAGGGCCACCCAGACGCCGACGACGGGAGCAATCGTCAGCGCGTGGATATCGGCTACCGACACCAGGCCGATCGCACTGTAACCCGCGAGAGCGGGCATCAGGAGCAGCAGAGTGGGACGCGAACGCACCTTGCGCGACACAAAAAGCGGAGCGATCGAGCCGATGCAGCAGACGAGCGAGCAGACTGCGCGCAGCCACACGGGGACGGATGAGACGGTCTTCGCCCACAGGGGGCCGTCCTCAGCGTGCTCGTAGATCGCAAGGGCAGCGTCGCCCAGGATCGGCAGGAGGCACAGAGCGGAAACGGTGCCCAGGACCAGGAAGCAGAGGCCGACGAGGGCGAGGACGGGAGACAGCCATTGGTTGTCCTGGCGGGCCGAGGCCTCGTTGAGTTGCTGAGCGGACAGGACGCGGCTGGACAGGGCAATCGTGGAGCCCGCGGGCAGGTCGCGTCCGAGGACGGCGGACCCCTCGAGGGGACGCCCGTCCGCGTAGGAGACGCGCACTGAAGGCAGAGACAGATCTATCTCCAGCATGGCGCACAGGCCCGCGACCGTCGTCCCTTCCGGGGCGGCGAAATCGGAGGTGCCATCGGAGTCGATAACAGTCACTGACACCATGGTGGCGCTCATGTAACCTCCGTTCTCAAGTAAACAACAGTGCCCAGTGTAATGCACCGACGCTAACCGCCGGTTAAAACTTGGAAGTCCACTCAGCTACACTGGGTGCAGTCGCATCGAACACTTACGCGCACAGCGCGAGGAGACCTCATGGTTACACGCAGAAAACGGCGGAGTGCCGCGGCTCCGGAGCAGCCCTCCGGCAGCCTCGCTATCCAGATTCCACCGGAAAAGGCCGAGCCCGCATCGATGGGCAACGTCCTCATGATGGTCGTGCCCATGCTGGGTTCCACGGGCGTCATGATCTTCATGGCCATGCAAAACGGCAGCAACAACAACCGCTCGATGCTGATGGGCGGCGGCATGCTGGTGGCCATGCTGGGCATGGTCGGCTTCAACATGTATCGCCAGTTCTCCCAGTACCGCACGCGCGTGGTGACGCAGCGCCGCGAATACCTGTCCTACCTGGCGGAGACCCGCGACGCGGTGCGCAAGGTCGCGAAGAAGCAGCGCGCCTACTACAACTGGGTGTACCCCGACCCCAACGCGCTGGTGACGCTGGCGGCCAACGGCTCGCGCCTGTGGTCACGCGAGGGCGGCACCTACGACCTCTTCGCTTTCCGCTACGGGTCCGGCACGCAGCCCCTCGGCCTCATCTTTGAGCGTCCCCCGATCGACCCGATGACGGAGATGGACGTCGTCTGCCTGTCGGCGATGGAGCGTTTCATCAACGTGCACGACCACACGGATAACGTGGGTAAGTTCCTCTTCCTGGGTGACTTCAGCCATATTGAGGTCGCCGGCGAGGGCGAGGCCGTCTACGACGAGATGCGCGCGATCATGATGCACCTGGCGTGCTTCATCGACCCCTCCAAGCTCAAGATCGCCGTCCTGTGTTCGGCGGATCGCCTGGGCGAATGGGAGTGGGTCAAGTGGATGCCCCAGGCCCGTTCCTCTACCGTGCGCGACGCGGTGGGTCCGGGTCGCATGATTTCGACCGACCCGGGTGAGCTCGCGGAAATGATCGGAACGGACATCGCCATGCGCGGCGCCTTCCGATTTGGAGAAGAAATCCCCGTGTACCCGCACCTGCTGCTGGTGTGCGACGGGGCTGAGTTCCCTGCCTCGTCCCCCTTCGGCTCCGCCGCCGGCGTCAAGGGTGTGACGATCATGAGTCGCGCCCGCGAGTGGACCCCCATGACCTCGCACACGACGCTGCGCCTGCTCATCCACCCGAACCCGGATCGCAAGGGCGCGGACGTGGTCGACGTGGTCACGATGGACTCCATGCCCGAGCAGGCTTTCGCGGATCGCCTGAGCGCCGTGCAGGCGGAGGCCATCGCGCGCCGCATGACGCCGTTCGCCACACAGCAGAACCTGGAAGAGGCGGACACCCCGGTGGGCCGTTCGGACGAGTCCCGCCAGAAGGACCTCATGGAGCTCGTCGGCATCGGCGACATCCGCGACTTCGACCCGGAGAAGCAGTGGCGTCGCCGCGAGGGCCGCGAACGCCTCGCCGCACCCTTCGGCGTCACGCCCGAGGGCGCGCCGGTCGTCCTGGACATCAAGGAATCCGCCCAGCAGGGTATGGGTCCCCACGGCCTGCTGATCGGTGCGACCGGTTCGGGTAAGTCCGAGGTGTTGCGTACCCTCGTGCTGGCCCTGGCGCTCACCCACTCTCCGGAGCAGCTGAACCTGGTTCTCGTCGACTTCAAGGGTGGTGCGACCTTCGCCGGCATGTCGGACTTGCCGCACGTGTCCGCCATGATCTCGAACCTGGAGTCGGAGCTCTCCCTCGTCGACCGTATGCAGGACGCCCTCCAGGGCGAAATGGTGCGCCGCCAGGAGGTTCTGCGCCAGGCCGGCAACTACGCGAACGTGTCCGACTACGAGGCGGACCGCATCGCCGGCAAGCACGAGTTCCCGCCGCTGCCCGCCCTGTTCATCGTCCTGGACGAGTTCACGGAAATGCTCATGGCCAAGCCGGAGTTCGGCGAGGTCTTCATCATGATCGGCCGTCTGGGTCGTTCGCTGTCGGTGCACCTGCTCCTCGCCTCCCAGAAGATGGACCTTGGTAAGGCGCGAGGCCTGGAGTCTCACCTGTCGTACCGCATCGCCCTGAAGACCTTCACCGAGAACGACTCGCGCGAGGTCCTGGGCATCCCGGACGCCGCGAAGCTGCCCCCGCTGCCCGGTTCGGGCTTCCTGAAGGCGGGCGGCGACGACCTCGTCCGCTTCCGCGCCTCCTACGTGGCCGCTCCCCCGCCGGCGCGTACCCTCGCGTCGATTTCCGAGGCCACGACCGCCGGGGCACCGACCGCCCCGATTGAGATCCTGCCCTTCACGGTCGCTCCCGTTATCACGCGCGAGGATACGTTGGGCGAGAAGGAAGAGGTCGACCAGAACCAGGAAGTCGTCCTGGCGGGCGACGAGCTGTGGGCAGACATGTCCGAGATGGACATCGCCGTGGCCAAGATGAAGGGCAAGGGCTACCCGGCCCACCAGGTGTGGCTGCCGCCCCTGGAGACCCCGGATACCTTCGCGACCCTCATGCCGGACCTACGTCCCGACCCGGATCTGGGCTTCGTGTCGCGCGCCTGGCGCGAGTCGGGCACGCTGCGCGTCCCCCTCGGCACTGTCGATCTTCCTCTCGAGCAGCGCCGCGAGACCCTCGTCCTGGACCTGTCGGGTGCGGGCGGTAACTTCGCGCTCGTCGGCGGCCCGCAGACCGGTAAGTCGACGGCGCTGCGTACGATCGTGCAGGCCCTGTCGTTGACCTACACGCCGCAGGAAGTCCAGTTCTACGTGATGGACTTCGGTGGCGGTACCTTCGCCGGTTTCGCGAACGCCCCGCACGTGGCGGGCATCGCGACGCGCGACACCGAGGAGGTGCGCACGCGTATGCTCGCTGAGATCGCGGCGATCATGGACGACCGCGAGCGTTACTTCGGCCAAAATGGCATCGATTCGATGGACACGTACCGTCGCGGTCGTCTGGAAGGACGCTACGACGACGGCTACGGCGACGTGTTCCTGGTCATCGACGGCTGGGGCGCGCTGCGCTCCGAGTTCGACAGCCTGGATCGCCAGGTGGCGACGATGATGAGCCGAGGCCTGTCGCTGGGCGTTCACCTCATCGTGTCTGCCTCTCGCTGGATGGACTTCCGTTCCGAGGCGCAGGACCTGTTCGGCTCGCGCCTGGAGCTGCACACGGCGAACCCGAAGGAGTCGATCGTCCACCGCGAGGGTGCGGCTCGTATTCCGAAGGGTCGCCCGGGCCGAGGCATCGACATGGCTGGTCACGAAATGATGATCGGCCTGCCGCGCGCAGACGCGGAGCAGGATCCGACCACCGTGTCCGAGGGCGTGGCCTACACGATCAAGAAGATCCGCGAGCACCTAGTGGCGGGCGAGGGCCCGAAGCTGCGTCTGCTGCCGGAGCAGATCACGATCGACAATGTCCTCGAGCAACTGCCCGAGCAGCAGATCCTGCCGCGCGGCGGTGGCGACATGATCCTGGGCGTGGAAGAGTCGCGCCTCGGTCCTCTCATGTTCAACACGCGGTCGGAGTCTCACCTGTACCTCTTCGGCGATTCGAAGACGGGCAAGACCACGTTCCTGCGGTCGATCATCAAGGAGATCACGCGCCTGTACACGCCGGGCGAGGCAAAGATCGTCGCGCTGGATATGCGACGCTCGCTCATGGGCGAGATTCCCAAGGACTACACGCTGCGCTACATGACGAACCACCAGGCCGCCATGAAGGACATGCGCGAGCTGGCGCAGTTCCTGCGCGAGCGTCTGCCCGGACCGAACGTCACTGCCGAGCAGATTCGCGAGCGCAGCTGGTGGACCGGCCCCGAATTGTGGGTCCTGGTCGACGATTACGATTTGGCGAACACCACGAGTGGAAACCCGCTCGCAGAGCTCGTCGACCTGCTGCCGCAGGCGGGCGACATCGGCCTGCACCTGATCATCACGCGCCGCATGGGTGGCGCGGCTCGAGCGAGCTTCGAGAAGGTCCTGCAGATGATGGGCGACCTGGCTGTCACGGGCATCCTGCTGTCCGGTAACCCGAGTGAGGGCGCGATCATCAACGGCGTGAAGCCGAAGCGCGCTATTCCGGGCCGTGCTCAGGTCATTCACCGCGATCTCGGGGTGGTCGCCGCGCAGATGGCGTGGACCCCGCCGACAACTTGATCGTTTGTTGACACGGCGGCCCCACAGTCGCATATGATTGACCAGTCTGAAAGTAGGAGAAAATATGTCCCGTTTCGTGTCTCGCCGCACCCTCGCAGCGGCGTCGTCCCTCCTCCTGGCGGCCGTTGGCCTGACCGGCTGCATTAGGCTGCCCGGCGGCGGAGGCTCGAATTCTACGGACATCGCCTCGATGAAGAACATCCCCGAAGGCATCAAACGCGACCTCATCAACCAGATGAACTCCGCCTCCGGCGCCGAGAAGAACAAGATCATCGAGAAGGCCAACGCCCTGAACAAGATGGTCGGCGCGCAGCTGGTCGGCGAGAGCACAGGAGTCTACGGAGGCCAGTTCAAGCTCGACCCCAACGGCACCATTGTCGTCAACAAGGACGACAACGTGTATGCCATGATGTCGGCCGCCGACTACTGGCGCCTCGGTGAGGACAGCTACGACCTGTGCGTCGAAAAGGACTGCCAGTACTACTCCTCGTGGACCATCGACATCAAAGGCAGCGGCTCCAACCTCACCTACGTGTGGACCCTCAAGATCGACAACCCCGAGATCACCGACGAACCCCTGGTCCGCCAGTTCAAGGTCAAATAACAAACAACCCCGCGCACCAGCGCCCACAACACCCCATCAACATTTAGGAGCTCAACATGACAGGATCGCCTGACTACGAGTACGACAAGCCCGCCCAAGAGGCTGCGGCCACCAATGTCAACGAAAGCAAGGATGCGGTGAAGACCACGGTAAGTGCGTCCTACTCTCAGAGCGCCGCCCAGACGCATTCTGCATGGGGTAATGAAGAAGGAGCTTCTGCCTTCCGGAACTCCGTGGCCGACATGTTCAAGGACATGGCGGACATCCTCAAGAAGGAAAACGATCTCATCTCCACCTTCGAGACCAACATGCGTCTGACCATGCAGGACGCGGAAAACGCCGAGTGGGACAACCAGCAGGCCCTGAGCAGGGTCAACAAAATGCTGGATACCGTCGCCAACTCCCCGGAGGCCGAGGCGCTCGCCAAGCAGCTGGAAGAGAAGGAATACATGGATAAGCGGCCCGAGCCGCTGAGGGCGGCGACTGCGGCGCCCACCGGCCAGCCTGACCCTTCGCAGACTGGAGCGGCCACGGGCCAGCCTGACCCCTCACAGGCTGGAACAACCGCACCGACTCCGGAAAGTCAGGACGAGAGCTGATCCCATCCCACAACGGGCAGAAAGGAATTAATCATGGTTTATTCTCCGAAATACCACCGCCTGAAGGAATTCATGAAGGCCGCCGAGGCGAACAAGGGCCTCGACGCGTGGAACGACGAACACGACAAGACGATCGAGGGCTTCAAGCAGGCCGTCGAACGCCTGAAGGCCTACCGCGACGGCCAAGGCTTCAAGGGCGAGGCGGCCAAGGCCATGACCGACTGGGTGGACAATTCGATCAAACGTATCGAGGGCTACCGCGTCCGCTACGAGGCGCAGTATCAGTCCTACCAACAAGGACGCAACGACATGGCGACGGCGCTGAGCGAGGCGGGCTCGATCTCCGACACCCTGGTGGACCCGGTCACCGCTGCGATGGGCTATCTCCCCTTCGTGACCCTTCCCTCCAGCGCCCCCGGCGGTGGCCTTTCCGCCGGACCGGTCAAAATCACGACGGGCTCCGCGTACGTGGCGGGCGTCGAGGCCCAGAACAACGAAGCGCGCGAGGCGGCCTGCGGGCGCATCCTTGACACGCTGAATAGGAATCTGCGTTCTGGTGTCGGCGACATTAGAGACGCTTCACGGTCCGGCAAGACCGATGGCGACCCCACGAAGGATAAGGATAAGCATAAGGATAAGGACGGCGGCGGTGGCGGCGGCGACAATCCCGGCGGCGGTGGCGGCGGCCGTAACCCCGGTGGCGGTGGCGGCGGCCGTAACCCCGGTGGTGGCGGCTACGGCGGTGGTGGCTACACGCCGGAGAACGGCTTCGGCCGCGAAGCCGGCCGTAACGGAGAGGGATACCCGGGCGGCTTCGACAAGCCGTGGTGGAGCGAGGCTGACGCGGCCGCTGCCCGTAACCGCGTGATCGCCTCGGGCGCTGTGCCGACCAAGGAACTGCCCTACGGCGAGCTGGGGTCGCGTACGAACCCGATCACCGACCCGCAGGACCTCATGGACACCGACCTGCTCCACACGCGCGTCAACGGCACCACGTATCGCAACGGCGTCGTCGGCGGACACACCCCCGCCCCCGCGGCCGACGCGCTGCATCCACTGTGGCGCCTCAACAACCACGCCGCCGCCGACGCGATGACCGCCGGTCGCCTGGGCGGCGCGGGCGTGCTCGGCGCTGGCGCGCTGGGCATGCGCGGCGCGGCCCGCATGGGTTCGGGCTTTGGTGGCCTGGGCGGTGCCTCCGGTGCCTCCGGTTCGGCGAACGGCCTGGGCATGGGCGGCCTGCGTGGCATCTCGGGCACGACCGGCTCGGCCGCTAGCTTCGGTGGCACGAACCTGCGCGTGGGCACCTACTCCGGGTCGGGTTTTGGTTCCTACACTCCCCCCGCCTCCGTGGCCGGCGCGAACGGCACCGCAGGCGCTGGCGCTTCGGGCGTAACCGGTACGACCGGTGCCGGTGGTGGCGCGGCTGGTGCGGCTGGCGCTGCCGGTCGCGGCGGCGCGGGCGCTGGCGGCGGCTTCATGGGCGGCGGCGCGGGTGCTGGTGCTGGCATGGGCAAGGACGACAAGAAGGGCCGCAAGCGCAAGTACGTGGCATTCTCGGTCGATGAGGATGAGGACGATCTGCCCGCAGGCTACGTCAACCCCCTGTCCCAGACCTACGGAACAGACCGCACCATCGCTCCCGCCAAGCGGGAGGACGACGGATGGGACCTGCGCCAGTGGTGAGCTCCCGTCACGACTCCGCGCCCCGTCATCCCCGCTCGCACGCGGGTGTGGCGGGGCGCGCCGCGCGCGCCCTGACCACCGCCGCCTGCGCCCTGGCCGTGGCCACGGGCGCCCTTGCGGCCACACCGGCCCCTGCGAGGGCCGACGACACCATCACCACCCAGGACTACTTCTCCTACTACAAACTTGACACCACCCGAGCCAAGGGATACACCGGCACAGGCGTCACCATCGCCATGATCGACGGCCCCGTCGACACCAGCGCACCCGAACTGGCCGGCGCCAACATCACCACTAAGACACTGTGCAAGTACGAAGCGACCAACGCCACGAAGACGCACGCGACTGCCATTGCCTCCGTCCTGGTGTCCAAAAACTACGGCCTCGCACCCGACGCCACCCTTATCGCCTATGCCATGCCCGCTGAAGGCGAGGAGATTTCCAACGAATGCAGGCAGGACAACAAGGGTCTTAAGCGCACTTCTTTTGCACAATTCGAGACGGCGATGAACGACGGCGCTCAGATCATCTCTTACTCGTCGTCAGACCCCAATCACGAACAGGTGCCCTTGAAGTGGGCTATCGCTCGCGCCATTGCTCAGGGTGTCATCATCGTGGGTCCTATGGGCAACGACGCACGTGACGAAAACCATCTGTCCTTGGCCTGGTGGTCGGGCACCGTGGGCGTTTCCGCGGTCGATTCGACCGGACAGTTTGCAAGCTATTCCTCGTGGGGCCAAGGAGTCGTCGCCGCTGGCGTGGGCGGGCCCATCAAGGTGCGCGACTACGACACCGGCACCATTACCGACACGCAGGGAACCTCCATCTCCACCCCGATCGTGGCCGGACAGATCGCCCTGGCGCGCTCGCGCTGGCCCGAGGCAACCCCCAACCAGATCCTGCAACTGGTCACCCACAGCGGGCTCAACCCCAACCACGAGTGGAACCAATACACCGGCTACGGTCCTCTCAACATGGGCGGGATGATGAAGACCGATCCCACCCAGTTCCCCGACGAGAACCCCCTGGCCGACAAGGGCGGCGGCTCCACCCCCACCCCCGCCGAAGTACAGCAATACATCGACGGCATCGCCCCTTTCGGGGAGATCGAATACGATGACAGCTACATCTATCGCGGGGTCAACGAAGACGCACTCGTGCGCGAAGGCCTCACGGCCCACATCGGCACCAGCCCCGCGTACCACCGAAAGTAGCCACATGACACACACGTCTGACGCGCCCCGTCATCCCCGCTCGCACGCGGGGGTGGCGGGGCGCGCCGCGCGCGCCCTGACCATCGCCGCCTGCGCCCTGGCCCTGGCCACGGGCGCCCTTGCGGCAACACCGGCCCCTGCGAGGGCCGACGACACCATCACCACCCAGGACTACTTCTCCTACTACAAACTCGACAGCACCCGAGCCAAGGGATACACCGGCACAGGCGTCACCATCGCCATGGTCGACGGCCCCGTCGACACCAGCGCACCCGAACTGGCCGGCGCCAACATCACCGTCAAAACACCCTGCAAGTACGAAGCTGTCAACGCATCCAAGACCCACGCAACCGCCATCGCCTCCATCCTGGTGTCCAAAAACTACGGCCTGGCACCCGACGCCACCCTCATCGCATACTCGACCCCTTCAGCCGACGACGAAGAGGGTTGCACGCACGACGAGAAACTCAAGAGCTCTTCCTATGGCGCCTTTGAGCTGGCAATGAACGACGGCGCGCAGGTGATCTCTTACTCGAGATCGGATTATAACCACGAGCAGGCACCCTTGAAGTGGGCGATCGCTCGTGCCATGGCGCAGGGCGTCATCATCGTGGGCCCCATCGGCAACGACGCACGCGACGAAAACCATCTCTCCTTAGCCTGGTGGTCGGGCACGGTGGGCGTCTCCGCGGTCGATTCGACCGGCGAGTTTGCGAGCTATTCCTCGTGGGGCCAGGGAGTCGTCGCCGCGGGCGTGGGCGGGCCTATCAAGGCGCGCGACTACGACACCGGCACCATCACCGACACTCAGGGAACCTCGTTTGCGACTCCGATCGTGGCCGGGCAGATCGCCCTGGCGCGCTCGCGCTGGCCCGAGGCGACCCCCAACCAGATCCTGCAACTGGTCACCCACAGCGGGCTCAACCTGAACAACGAGTGGAACCAGTACACCGGCTACGGCGTTCTCAACATGGGTAGGATGATGAAGACCGATCCCACCCAGTTCCCCGACGAAAACCCCCTGGCCGACAAGGGCGGCGGCTCCACCCCCACCCCCGCCGAAGTGCAGCAATACATTGACGGCATCGTTCCCTTCTCGGAGGTCAGTTTCGATGACAGCTACGTCTATCGTGGGGTCAACGAAAACGCGACTGCAAGAGAAGGCCTCAAGGCCCACATCGGCACCAGCCCCGCGTACCACCGAAAGTAGCCACTCCCCCGTGCCCGCGCCCCGGCCTCGTTCGGCCTGAGGCGCGAGCACCCGGAAGCGGACATACGAGAGCTCCTGCACCCACACGACCGTGGGGCAGGAGCTCATCGTCTACCGACTACTTCTTCTTACCCGTCACCTTCTTGTGATAGCGCGGGCTGGTCCCCAGGTGAACGGGATAATCGTGCTGATCGCCACGCGCCATACGCTCATCCAACCCCCGGTAGGTGTACGAACGATCATTTTGGATCAGGCGAGGATCCACCACACCATCGGAATAGTCCGCCACATCCTGGCGAGTAGGAATCGACTCATTCCCCTTATCCATAAAAGGATTCTCGTCCGGGAAGTCCCTCGGGTTCGTCGTCAGCAGCGCATACGTATCCAGCGCCCCGAAACCCGTGTACGGGTTCCACTGCCCGCCATTTCCACCCACGCCTGTACGCGCCAAGCCCTGCATGATCTGATTGCCCGTCGCACGCGGCCACCGCTCCATCGACAACGCCAGAGAGCCAGCGACGATAGGGGTCGCAAACGACGTGCCCCACCACTCACCGCGCTCCATCGACGTGCTCGACCGCGCGATCGGACGCCCCAGGGCAGCGGTCGAAATGGGATTCCCCCAATTCGTGTAGTCGGACGCGTGCCCGTTCGACTCAATCGCAGCCACACCCACGACACCACTCCATGCGGGTAACCACGCCGTCGAATCCCGAGTCGAATCGTTGCCCGCACAAGCCACAACCGGGACCTGCTGTGAGATGGCTCGGGCGAGAGCCCACCGCATCCCCTCGTAGTTGTTTTCCGGATAGCTCGACGAGGTCGTGATGACCGCTACCCCGTCGTTCAGCGCGGTCTCAATGAGGAACGCCAGATCGGCATACCCACGTGACCGCTGACGAAACGCGCAATCCTGTCCCGTCGAGTCACCGGAAAACGACACCGTGTACGCCTTCAGCCGCGCACCGGGGGCCACCCCGAACTGCGGGGAGACCAGGATCTGCGCGATCACCGTCCCATGATCCCAGTGCGCATCCAACGAGCTCACCGAACACGGCGTGTAGGACTCGATGTGCGCGCCCTGCAGCTCCGGGATGCCCGCGTTGACGGGGCCGTCGATCAGCGCGATCGTGATGCCCTCTCCCGTATACCCCGCCGAATGAATCGAATCCAGGCGATAGTGGGAGTAGAAGGGCTGCTCCCCCGCCGTAATCGCCGAATCCGCTGAGGCAGGGGCCGCGGGAAGTGCCAACGCACCCACCGCGAGCGCCGCAGCCACCCCCGCACCGGCGCACCGGCGTGCCAGTCGTGCCTTCTCGTGTCTCATCACAGTGTCCTTTCGCCTCGCCGATCTGCGGCTACGGCATCGTCACGCACTGCGTGACCGGCGCGGACTCGCGTCCGCTCACCTCCGCGACGACGCTGACCGTCAGGCAGTTCTCGCCGCTCACGGCCGTCGTCGTCAGGGAGTTACGGCGCATGGTCTCAGCGACCACGGCCTCGCCCGGACGCTCCAGCACGTATTTGAAGACGAACTGATCGACCTTGTTCTGACCCTGCTGGGGGATATCCCAGCTCCACAGGATCTCCGTGCCCTTCGGGGTCGCAACGACCTCCGCGACGGCAGCGGGCGGCGCGCCTCCCGCGTCGTTCACGCTGCCACCATCCGGCGTCTCGCTCGTCGATCCGGCAGTCGGATCCGAGGCACCACCCACATGGATACTGTGTCCGCCGCCCGTCAGCATCGCCACGACCAGACCGGCCGTCGCGAGCACCATAACGACAGCGAGAACGGGCAGCACCCACTTGGGGCGCTTCGACTCACCCTCGACCAACCCGGTACGGCTCGTCGTCGAGTTCCCAGCCCACGCCTCGTCCAACGAAGCATGGGCACCATCGGCGAAGCTCCCGCGGCGCGTGCGCGTACGCTCCGCATCCAGGGCAGCCGGCGAGGGCGACGACAGGGCCGAGGAGGGCGCGCTCGAGGAGGCGACGACACTCAGTTTCATCTCCGTCACCGGCCGGTGCATCTCCCGCTCAATCGTCTGCAGCGCATAGCCCAGCGCCGCCGCGGAACCGAAACGCTGCTCCGGATCCAGGCTCATCGCGCGGCGCACGATCGCCGTCACCGCGTCAGGCACGCCCGGGCGGTCAATGCGCGACACGCGTCCGCGCGCCACGCGCTGAGCGACCGCCTTCGCAGAGTTATCCCCATCGACCACCTCGAAGGGCGAACGGCCCATCAGCAGCGTCCACAGGGTCGCCCCCAGGGCCCACACGTCCTGCGTCGGGTGAGCGCGCGCCGTGCCCGCAATCTGCTCCGGGGGCGCCCACATCACCGAAAACGCATCCCGGCCGCTGCGCGGATCAGCGCCCACCGGCTCCGACACACCAAAGTCCGTCAGAACCGGAGACCCGTAGGCGTTGATCATGATGTTGCTCGGCTTGATGTCGCGATGCACGTAGCCCGCGCGGTGCAACATCTCCGCGCCACCGCACATGCGGATCACCATCGACAGGGCGCGATCCGTCGCCATGGGGTTTGCGCGCACCTGATCGAGGATATTCGCGACCGGGCAATACTCCATCACCAGGTAGGGGCGGCCGTCCGACGTGCGCCCCGCGCCGTAGAGCTGAGCGACAGCCGGGTGACCCGACACGAGAGCCATGACGTCCGCCTCGCGGGCAATCCCGGCCTCGCCGTCCGCCCCGCGGTCCCGGCGGGCGACCTTGACAGCCACCTCGCGGCTGGGCAGCTCCTGACGGCACAGGAACACGTCCGCGAAACCACCCGCCCCCAGGGGGCGAATCCACTGGTATCCCGGTATCGCCGGGACCATTCCGACGCGAGCGTCGCTATCCATCAACGTTTCCCTTTCCCACGGCCACTAACGCGCCCAATCAGCGAACGACGCCCCTCACCGGAAGCTGCTGCCGCCTGGCGGCGTGCGCGGCGACGCCAACGCAACGACTTCAGCGACAGGGCGTGGCGCACCCGCGCGAACACCGACACCGACGAGGCCCACTCGCGGCGCAGCTCATCCACGTCGTTCCACGCCTGCTCGGCGTCCTGCGCGCGCGCACCGGTCACCGCGAAGTCCGCGACGTCCGCGCGGCGCGCGACCGTCACGACGCGGGGCACCGCGCCGGAGAACAGCGACCAGCCGGGCACACGCACGTCGGCCGCCGAGCGCGTGCGCGCCTTGCGGGCCTTGCGTGAGGAGGCCTCGTCGCCCTCGGAGGTCTCGGGGGTCCACTGCGAGGCGAGCGCCCACGCGACCTCCTGGCGCGTCAGGTGAGGCTCCACCACCAGTCCAGAGTCGATCGCAGTGTCCACCAGCTCATCCCACGAGCCGCGCACCGCTTCGGCGGCCTGCGCCTTGCGGCGGGCCTTGCGGCGGCGAGACTTCGCCAGGAGCACCACCAGCACCGGGCCGAGGAGCACCAGCAGCGACAGAGACACCGTGCCGATCGCCATCCACGGGATATGCAGGCCGTTCGGATCGTGCGGATCCGTCGCCTGGTCGCGGGTAGCCGGAGGCAGCTCAACCGGCTGCTCCGGGGGCTCCGGCGGCTGCAGAACCTGCGGCTTAGGCACGGACTTCGGCTTGTTGACCTGCGTCGTGGGCTGCTGGTCTCGCGGCGGTGTCGGGTCGAAGGTCGCCCATCCGACGCCAGGGAACTCGACCTCGACCCATGCGTGCATGTCCGCGCCCGTCAGGTCCACGTTCCCCGACGTTCCCTCGCGGTACGCGCCCATCACGACGCGGGCGTTGATCCCCTGCGAGTGCAGCATGAGCGCCATCAGGGTCGCGTACTGCTCGTCGTCGCCCACCAGCATGTCCGCGCCAATCATGCGCTGGATGCGGTCCTGGGAGGAACCCGGACGCGAGTTGATCGTGTCCTCGTTCGAGTAGTAGCCGTCCGTATGCAGGAAGTTCTCAATCGCGCGGGCCTTCTCCAGGTCCGAACGCGCGGTCAGCGTGTGCTCGGCAGCGAGCGTATCCACGTCCTTGGGGACGTTCGTGTCGCCCCCGGCGTAGCGGGCGGCCTCAACGCTGGCGAACTCCGCGTCCGCGCGGTCACGAGGCATCGTCAGGCTCATCGTGTAGCCCATCTCACCGGCGGGGCCCGTCGTCAGCGCGGTCTCAGCCCACAGGTCGTAGTTCAGGCCCTTCTGCTGGTCGGCCGCGAGAGGGTCACTCGGGTCGAACTCCAGGACGTGCACCTGACCGATCGTGGGCACCCACGGTCCCAGCAGCTGCGACGTCGAGACAGTCGTCTCGACCTCAGCCTCGTTCGCGTTGCGGCCCGGGATCGTCGAACCGACGCGGCGATATCCCGCCGTGCCATCCGCATTCGCCACGCCCATGCCGAAGGTCGTCCCGTCGTACACGTCCATCGCGCCCAGGCGCACGCGCGCCTCCTTGGGCATGTTGGTCACGTGAATCAGGGACGAGTCCTCGAGGTCCTTGTTGTAGTGACGGTAGCTCGACAGCGGCGAAGGATACTCGCGCGCATCCACGGGCGGCTCCACGACGTCGCGCCCCACGACACGGTCCGAGGCCGTGGGACCCAGCACGGACGCAGCAGGGATCGCGGCCGCGACCATGACGCCAACCATCAGCGAGGCCATACCCACGCGCCACCACACGTGCACGATCTGACGCGAGGACCCACCCATCGTCGTAGACGCCGACGTCGTCGACGACGACATGCCAATAACGATGTCAGCACCCGAGCGCGCCCGGCCAATCGCCGAGGCCCACGACCACCAGGCGATGAGGGCCACCCACCAGACGATGACGAGAATGAGGTTCGGGGTGTGGTTCGTCGGGCCCCACACGATCGCGATCACGCCGCACAGGATGAGGGCCGCCGAGCCCCACATCGGGCGCGCGTAGCGCACCGTGACGACGCCCGCAGCGACCGAACACACGAGGCACGCCATCCACGGCACCATCGCCGGCCCCACATAGGAGCCAGCAGGAGGCGTCAGCGTCAGCAGGTCCTTCCAAGCCTCGACCGCGCCGATGACGAGCGTCTGGAGTGTCCGGGACGTAGGCACCACGACCCAGCGGGTCGTCTCACGCAGGGCCGCGGGCCCGCCGAGCAGGAAGTGAGCGGCCACGACGCAGGCCACGATCGACAGCAGGTCCCAGCGCCACCTCGACGCCGCCCAGGACACGAGCAGACCGACAAGGACACCCAGGCCCGCGGCAATCGCACCCTCTCCCCCGCCGAAGACGGACTCGAACATGACAATGGGGCCCACGAAGAGGACACCCAGCACCAGCAGCGACCACGCGGGCATGGCCGCGCGACGCATCGAGCCGCCCATCGTCGTCTCGGTAGCCTCCGAGCGACGCGAACGACGCGGCGGGGCCTGATGGGCAGCAGGACGAACGGGAGCGCTCACGCAGACACCCCCCTCGACACCAGCATCGGCAGATCTTCCAGCGACGGGCAGTCAATGATGACGCCTCGGCTAATCTTGCGGCGACGCCTCGCGCGCCCCGGAGCCACACGAATGACGGACACGGTCACGTCGACCGGCGCAATATTGGCCAGGCGAGCCGCCTCCTCGTCATCCACGGACTCGCTCACCACGATCGACAGAACCGAAATCCCGCCGCGCTCCATGATGCAGCGCCGAACGACACCCGCGAACTCCAAGCGCGTCGACGTCTCCATCTCCGACAGAGCATCCAGCATCGCCATCGGCGTGCCCGTGGGAATCCACTCGTCCGCCGTGTGCATCGACACCGTACGCGCCTCGCCCGAGCCGGCAATCGCCAGCGACGCCGCAACAGACACACCCGTCTCGAAGGCGCGGCGACCCCACGAGTCGATGCGCGTATCCAACAGCACCATGTGGTGCGAGCGGTGCGTCTCCTCAAACTGGCGCACGATCAGGCGCCCGTAGCGGGCCGTCGACGGCCAGTGCACCGCGCGACGGTCATCGCCCGGCTCGTAGTCCCGCAGGGCGTGGAAGGACACGTCCGAGCTCGTCAGCTTCTCGCTGGCCACGCCCTCGACGTCCATCTGCATGCCCGTCGCGTCAAAGGAAAAACGCACCGTCGGAGGATGCACGTGCACGAGGATCGGGTCATCCCACTGGCGCACGCGGCGCAGCAGGCCCAAGCCATCCATACGCACCGTGCGCGCCGGACCCACGTTGATCACGCCGCGACGCTTCGTCATCACCGAGAAGGCCTCGTTCCACGTCCCGTTCCCGCTAATCGGGGGGACCAGGAACTCGCCACTGCCTCGTCCGATCGTGACCTCCACGAGGGTCGACCCCGAGCGGCGAGCCGACTCGTTAACGACGCGCACGCGGCCCACCGCCACCTGACCGGCAACGATGCGATCGTTCTGCATACGCAGCGACACCGCCAGCGGAGACGGGGATGCCACCGACGCGATCGCCACCACGAGGGCAACCAGGCCCATGACGGCCACCACGAAGCCCTCGATCCAGCCAAAGGAGACCGCGGCCACCGCGCCCGCGACGAGGGCGATGCTCACCGCCCAGCCCACCGGCGTCAGTGCGCTCAGCCAACGCGACAGCCACACGAAGGCGGGAACCGCCTCCAGGCGGGCGCGCGCATTGCGCCACGCCGCCTTGATGATTCGACGAAGTTTCTTCACGTGCTCACTACTCCGGATGACATTCGAGCAGGTACGGGCCGCGTTGCCTGAATTCATCCTCACTGCCTGCGAGAGTGATCGCACGCGTCTGGAACGGGCCCGCACCATCGATGTGCACCGTCTCCGTACCGCCCGTCTTTTCGTTACGGACCGTGCACACGTGGTTACTCGACGAACCCGACCAACCCGGAGCGCTCAGCGAGAACGTGTGGCACGAGCCCGCGGAGAATCCGCGCTCCTCGCCGCTGCAGGTCTCCACCCACTGGGCGCTCACGTCAAGCTTCGTGAAGGTCTCGGGGTGCTTAGCCATCGTTCTGGGCCCCTGCGAGTTCACAGCGGTGACCGTCGCCTGGTAACGAGTTCCCTGCGCCAGATCCGAGAACGTCGCCGAGGTCATGTCACGAGTCATAGTCTTTGTTTCGCCGCCCAGCGACACGCGGATCTCGGTCACCGCCGGGTTTGCACCCACCGGATCCCACTCCACCGTCACGCTCGTCGAGTTGACGCCCGTGAGCCGTACGTCCACGTTCGACGGCACACCCGTCGCCTGGCCGACCGCCGCCACCGGCGGGGAAGCCGCGTTCGGGCTACTCACGCCCACGCCCGTCTGGCAGAAGTAGAACGTCTGCTGCTCCCAACCGGTCACCGTCAGAGTGTCACCGTTCTCGACCGGCGTCCCAGTGGCACACGCGTCCCGCGAACTGGCGTAACGCAGCGTCAGGCGCGACGCGTCGAAGCCTCGGCCCGGAACGCGCACCAGACCGTCCACGCGCACCTTGCCTTCTTCTCCGATACCAGACAGGGTCGGGGCCGCGATCTCAACGGGGACCGTGGCGACATTTACCGTCGTGGTCGCGGGATCCGACTTGTCGCCGTCGGCGTTGTACAGCACCACCTTCACGGGCACGTCGGTGTCCGCCGGCACGCCGGAAACGTTAACGGACAGATCAGTCGCTTTGGCAGTAACTGGCTCCTTATTATTCACCGTGACCTCCGCCCGGCCCCAGCCACTTCCATTCGACTGACCGGGCGTCCAGGACACCGTGACCGTCGCAGTCGACGCGTCGGGCGCCATAGCCGACGTGGAGGCGGAAACGTTGCCCGGAATGGACGGCGGCCCGTGCGGGCTGCCCTGCGTCGGATTAGACACCGGCGAGGGGGACTTCGCACCGTTCTGCGCCTGGATGGACACCAAGTAGATGGCACCGTTCTGCAGGCCGCGAATGGTCGTGGTGTTCTCCGTGCCGGCGGCCACCGAGTGCGGGATCGGCTGACCACCCGCCTGCGGCGCGACAAAGATCGTGTAGGTGTGGACCGCCGATCCCCTAGTGGTTGCAGGCGTCCACGAGACGATCAGGCCACCATCCGTGCCCTCGACCGTGGGCGCGGCCATCTGATCGGGCACCGCGTCAACATACGCAGGCGCGGAGGGCGCCGACGGGTCCGAATCCCCGGCCTCGTTGTGGGCGATGACCGTGAAGGAGTGTTCGACGCCGTTTTGCAGGCCCGTCACTTCCATGCCCGGGTTGGTCGTGCGTTCGGGCTTTCCGCTCACCGAGTCGATGATCGTGTACCCCGAAATGGTTCCGCCGTTCGCAGCAGGTTCCGGGAAGCTCACGAAAGCACTGCCCGGGCCGGTCGCGGTCGCGGTCACCTTCTGCGGAGCGTCGGGGCGGTCCAGGACCTTGACGACGACGCGGCCCTGCACGACGCGGTCCGGGTCATTCGTCGCGTCCATGACGCGGTAGACGACGATCATGTCACCGTGGAAGCCCGCCTTGGGGCTCACGGTCAGCACGTTGCCATCGCCCGCCGCGGTGCCCTGGCCCACATGCACGGACGCGTCCAGGACCACGAGCGGATCCGGGAACGGGTTCGTCGTGTACTCCGACAGGTTCACGGTCGCCGTCTGACCCGCGCTGACCTTGATACGCGCGTCCGTCGTCGTCACGAGGGGCTTGGAGGACTTCACGATCGTCACCGGAATGTCGGCGTTGACCGCGCCCGAGCCGTCGTCCACGCTCACCGTGATCGCGCCGACCGGCCCCTTGGGCTGGTCCTTCTTGCCCGCCACGGTCAGCGTGTAGCCGTCCAGGGACACGTCGATGCCGCCGGGGACCTTCACCACACGATAGTCGAAGGAGCTCTTCGCCTGGTCGTCCGGGTCGTCCACCATCTGGGTGAGATCAACCTTCACGTTCTCGCCCTGACCCACGAGGATCGGGGTCGGGGTTAGGCGCGGAGGCAGGTTCCTCGCGGGCTGAATCGTAATCGGGATCGTCAGCGTCGAAGACAGGGCCGACTCATCATCGACAGAACCGTCACGCACCGTGAAGGACACCGAGGCGCGGCCCGAGGCCGTGTCGGGCGCCGTCAGCACGATGTGCGAGGAATCCTGCAGCGTCGCCGAGTCGATGCCGCCGCTGGCCTTGACCGTCGCCGAGTCGGTGATCACCGGGGAACGCGAGTTGTCGCGCACGAGCACGTAGTCGTTGATGTCGAGGGTGAGGGCGGACCCCGCACGCATCGCCACCGGGATGCGCGTCATATCGAGGCGCGGAGCCAGCAGGTCCGTGCCCGGGACCGTCACGACGGCGCTCGCCTTGAGCCCATCGGGGTCCGTCACCGTGTAGACGACGAGGCGACGGCGCGCGTCCGGGCTAATCGACAGGTTCTGGCCGGACACGCTCACGCCCGATCCATCCGATGAGATCGTCAGAGCACCCGTCGTGCCGTCCGGGTCCTCGTCGTTAACGAGCACGGGAACGCTCACGGGCTTGGAGTCGGAGGGCAGATCCGCGACCGACACGACGTCGTCGCGGGCGATCGGTGCGCGCAGCGGCGCCTCAGCGTCCACCGTCACGGTCAGCTGCCCCTGGGCGCGACCTCCTCGGCCGTCCTGAATCTGGTAGGCGACGACGAACACGCCATTGGAGGCGGGGGCCTTGACCGTCACCGTATCCTCGGCCATCGTCACGGTCGCCGACTCATCCGACACCGTCACGGTCGCCGGATCCGTATCGACGGTGAGAGCGTCGCCGTCGGCGTCCAGGTCGTTGCTCAGGACGTTAATGCTCACCTCACGGCCCGGTCGCACCGTCACCGAGTCCGGGACGGCGGTCGGGTTATGGTTCTGCGATCCAGGCGGCGCAATGCCGACGCGCACGCGCGCACGGCCCTGCACGCCGAGGCGGTCCTCGACGATGTAGGAGAACGTGTCCGTGCCGGTCGCATCATCCGAAGGCGTGTACTCCAGCCACTCCGTGCCCAGCACGACGCTGCCCTTGGCGGGCGGCTGATCGATACCGACGAGGGCCACCGAGTCGCCGTCCGGGTCGATGCCCGTCAGCGGCACGGGAATACGCGTCATCTGGCCCTGCACGGCCCACGCGCTCAGCGCCTTGGGGATGGGCGCGCTGTTCGCGGCGGAGGCCGCCACGACCTCGAAGGTGACGGTCGACGTCGCGCGGTTACCCACCGAATCCACGACCGTGTACGCCACGCGGACGACCCCGGCCTCGGATCCGGCGGCCAGACGCACCTGGTTACCGGTGACAAACACCGTTCCCAGCTCCGAGCCCGACAGGACCGTGACGTCGGGATCCAGGTTCAGCGACAGGCCAATCGGCGAGCGATCGTTGCTCAGGACGCTCACCGAACCAATGTCGTCGGCGCGCACCTTCGCGGTGTCCGGCGTGGCCTCGGGCGGAGTCTCCTCGCTCTGCGCGTCCGTGGGGATGACGCTCACCTGAGCGGTCGCGGAACCCGCGCCGTTGGAGACCGTGTACGTAAAGGAGGTGACATCGCTGAGGCCGCCGGGCGCGGTAATGCGCAGCAGGTGACGCTCAATGAGGGTCACCTCGAGACCCGAGCTCGCGGGCACGTCAATCGACTGGACGACGAGCACGCCGCCCGACGGGTCCGTGTCATTGGCCAGCGGAGCGATCAGCGACGCGCCACCGCTGGGCAGCACCGCCAGGTCGTCCTCGGCGATCGGGAGCGCATGCGTGTCGTCATCGACCACGTCCACGCGGATGACACCCACCGTCGTGGACGGGCCGTCCGACACCGTGTACGTGAACTGGAAGGAACCCGGCACCGAGCCCGTGAACGTCAGGATGCCTCGTGACAGATCCGCCGACACGGACGTGCCAGCCGGGGGCGTTCCCGCCGCGACGAGCGAAATCGCATCGCCGTTCGGATCCGTATCATTCGCAATCGGGTCAATCGCCAGGGCCTCGCCCACGCGGGCCACGTAGAAGTCAGCGCGCGCCACCGGCGGAACGTTACCCGCCTCCTGGACGCTCACCTGCAGCTCGCCCGTCGTCTCGGCGTGTCCGTCCGACAGGGTCACGCTCAGCACCTTCGTACCCGCGCCCGAACCGAGGTCGCGGATCTGCACCGTCCCGTCCTCCGTGAACTGCGCGGCGATACCCTCGGGAGCGACCACGGACTTGAGGAAGAACTGGTCGCCGTCCGGATCAATCCAATCCGACAGCAGGTTGTACTCCACCTGAGCGTTCGCACCGACCTTGACGACCGGGCGCTTGACCTGGCGCGGCCCCTCGTTCTGCGTCCACGGGTGGATCGTCACGCGCACGGTCGCGGTGGCGCCCGCGAGGCCGTCCGAGGCCTCGTACGTGAAGGACGTCGACCCGCTCGTCAGGTTCTCGGGAACCTCCGTGATCTGCAGGGCGCGACCGCCCCTCGTGCGCACGACCGTCCCGAACTCCGGGTTCGTCACGGCGCGCGCGGTCAGCACATCGCCGTCGTCATCCGAGTCGTTATCGAGGACCGGCAGCAGCGTCGAACGACCCGGGCGGATGCCGAAGTCGTCGTCCACGGCCTCTGGCGGCGTGTTCTTGTCGTTGTGTTCCGGCTCCGAGACCTGCTCGCGCTGATCCGGGGTCGGAGTGTCCTCTTCTTCCTGCTCCTCGGTGGGAATCTGATCCCAGTTGTTGACGAGGACCATGTTCTTGTCCGGCAGCCACAGCGTGCCCGTCGAGACATCGTTGAGGACGATGCGCGTGCGGTTCGTGCGGAAGACGGCGGAGGTGGCCTCGGCAAGCGTCGGAACAGTCTGCGCCTGGTTGCGCGACTTGTCCGTGCACGTGCGCACGAACGCGCCCGAGCCGGCCCACGCGCCGTAGGAGCAGCCGTTGTGGAAGACGGGGGCAGCCGGGTTGCCCTTCGTACCCGCGTCGGAGGCGGGCTGACGCTCGACGGACTTGCCGTTGAGGGAGACGGCCACGAGCTCCGAATCGGTCGCGAGCAGCACAGATGCGGCCTCGTCGCCCGGGTCCTGCAGGACCGCGCCGGTCACGTGTTCCTCGACGAGGTTGCGGAGTTTCCCACCGGGCAGGACGAGGGTATTACCGGACTGGTCGTAGATGACGGGCTTGTCGCCGACCGCCGTGATCGTCAGGGGGCCGGCGGGCTGGAAATCCTTGATAGTGGTCGTCTTCGCGCGCCACGTCTGGCCTTCCTTGACGACGGTGACCAGCGACGAGGAACCGGCCGAGTAGGCAAACACCGTGCCCGTGCGCGACACCGTGACGACGCCGTCGCTCAGGTCCTTGGCGACCGCGTCTTCGGCTGCGAACGAAATGGAGGCGGGTTCACCCGCGTTACCGACCCACAGGAGGCCGGCGGCCGGGTCGAGGACCGCCAGAACGGAGCCGCCCTGCACCTGGGTGGCTCCCTCGGGCAGGGTCACAGCCTGGCCGATTGAGAAGGAGGTGGGCTTGACGGGCGACACCGTGCGCGTCACCGTCTCCCCCAGCGTCACGTCGCCGCCAGCCTGACCGATGTCGAAGGACGCGGACTTGACGGACACGGTGCCATCGAGCATGAGCGAGTCGTAGTTGAGGTGGCCCAGGAGCTTGCGGTCCTGGTTCGTCACCCAGATACCGCCGTCATCGACGCTGACCTGCGTGACCTCGACGCCGCGGTAGACCACCGCGAGAACGCACAGCATCGCAGACACCACGAGGACGGCGATCGCGGGCATCCGCTTCGACCAGGTGTTTCGCGATTGACGCGCCTTGTTCATGGGGCTTCCTCAGTCTTCATCTGCGCACTGTTGTGGGGCGGGATCTGTATCCGCGGGTGGCATGGTGAGCCATTCCAAGGATACACACCGACCAACCCTATGGATAAACGCTCGAGACAACAACAGGTACTGAATAAGCGCGCTCACTCAACGGTTCATTCGCGCGATGTTTCCGCGCATGCTGCGCGCACGAGAACCTGACCACAGTGACGTATTTGTACGCGCAATGTCCTTCAACGAGGCTGGGGCCGGGGTCCCGCCTCCCCCACTCATCCCCTCTCACAGCGGCGCGCGAAGCCCCCTGGGCACCCACACCTGCCCGCTTCCTCGCGCGCGCGAACCGCAGATGAGGGCGGGTCGGGTTACGGTGAGTGCATGGCGAAAGAAAAGATCACCTACCGCTGCTCCGACTGCGGCTGGACCTCCCCCAAGTGGGTGGGCCAGTGCCGCGAGTGCGGGGCGTGGGGCACGGTCGACCAGGCGGGCGAGGTGACGGGGGGTGCACGGACGGCGGCCACCACCCCGCGGCGTCCCGCTCTGCCCATCGGAGAGGTCGACGGGGAACGCGCCTCGTCGCGCTCCACGGGCGTGGGCGAGCTGGACCGCGTGCTCGGCGGCGGCATCGTCCCCGGTGCGGTGATCCTTCTGGCCGGCGAGCCCGGCGTCGGCAAGTCGACGCTGCTTCTGGACGTGGCCGCGAAGGCCGCGCGCACGGCGGCCGCGGGCGGGCGCGGGCCCGTCCTGTACATCACGGGCGAGGAGTCGGCGGCGCAGGTGCGCGGGCGCGCCGAACGCATCGGCGCCCTCGAACCGAACCTGCTCATCGCAGATGAGACGGAGCTTGGCGTCGTCCTCGGCCACGTGCAGGAGGCCTCCCCCTCTCTCCTCATCGTCGACTCCGTGCAGACCATCTCTTCCGCCCAGGTCGAGGGTGGGGCGGGCGGCGTCGCGCAGGTGCGCGCGGTTGCCGCCTCGCTCATCCGGGTCGCCAAGGAATCCGACCTGCCCACCCTCCTTGTGGGCCACGTGACGAAGGACGGCGGCATTGCGGGTCCGCGCGTCCTCGAACACCTCGTGGACGTCGTCTGCCAGTTCGAGGGTGACCGTCATTCGCGCCTGCGCCTGCTGCGCGCGGTGAAGAATCGTTACGGCCCCACCGACGAGGTCGGCTGCTTCGAGCTGACGGACTCGGGGATCTACGGCCTCGCCGATCCCTCTGGTCTGTTCCTGTCGCGCACGACGCGCGGCGTGCCCGGCACGTGCGCGGCCGTCTCCCTCGAGGGGCGCCGCCCGCTGCCCACGGAAATCCAGTCGCTCGTCGCGCCCTCCTCGGGCGGCTCGCCTCGGCGCACGACGTCGGGCGTGGACCACGCGCGCGTCGCCATGATCCTGGCAGTCCTGCAGGCCCGCATCGGCGCAGACACGTCGGGCGCGGACGTCTACGTCTCCACGGTCGGTGGGGCGCGCACAGTCGAACCCGCGATCGACCTGGCGATGGCGATCTCGATCGTGTCGTCTCTCAAGGGCGTTCCCCCTCGCGCGGACCTCGTCGCGGTCGGAGAGATCTCCCTGACGGGCGAAGTCCGGGCCTGTACGGGCACCCAGCGCCGCCTCGCCGAGGCCGCTCGCCTCGGCTTCTCCGCAGCCATCGTTCCCGCTCAGGGCAGCGAGGACCTCGCGGGCGTCGACGGCATCACCGTCTTTACTGTGTCGGATCTGGCGACGGCTATTCGTGTCGCTTTTCCGACGGACTCGCAATAATAGGTATCGAACCTACTGTTCAGGGAGGGAATCACATTGACGTCCGATGCAGCGATCCTTCGTGAGGCACTGCGCGCAGTCGCGCCCGGTACGCCACTGCGTGAAGGACTGGAACGAATCCAGCGCTCCCACACGGGCGCCCTCATTGTCCTGGGATACACCCCCGAAGTGCAGGCGATCTGCTCGGGCGGCTTCGACCTCGACATCGCCTTCACGGCCGCGCGCCTGCGCGAGCTGTGCAAGATGGACGGCGCCGTCATCATCGACCCCGACCTGTGGCGCATCCGCAAGGCCAACATACAGCTCTTCCCGGACCCCACGATTCCCACCGACGAGTCCGGCATGCGCCATCGCACCGCCCAGCGCACCGCACGCCAGACCCACCTGCCGGTTCTGTCCCTGTCCGCGTCGATGCGCATGATCTCCATCTACGTGGGCACCGAGCACCGCCTTGTCGAAGAGCCCGAGGCCCTGCTGTCGCGCGCCAACCTGGCCGTGGATACGCTCGACCGCTACAGCCAGCGCCTCGACGAGGTCCTGCAGACCCTCACCATCCTGGAGATGCGCGACAGCGCGACCGTGCGCGACGTCGCCACCGTCATGCAGCGCATGGAGATGATCCGCCGCATCACCTCCGAGATCACCGAATACCTGGAGGAGCTGGGCTCCGAGGGCCGTCTGCTGGCCCTGCAGGTCGAGGACCTCGTGCGCGGCTCCGCGTCCGAGCGCGCCCTCGTCATGCGCGACTACATCCACAACCCCGACGACGTCGCCCGCGTCGAGGCCGAGCTCTCATCCCTGGGGTCGGAGCGCATCGTGGACCTCACCGCGATCGCGAACATCCTCGGCCTGGACGTGTACGAGGTCGCGGACCTGGACCGCGAGATCACGCCGCGTGGCGTGCGCGCCCTCTCCCTGGTTCCGCACCTGTCGTGGAGCGCCATCAAGGAGGTGTCCGCGCACATCACGACGCTGCCTCAGCTGCGCGCCGCCACCACCGAGGACCTGGAAGCCATCGAGGGCATCGGCCCCTACCGCGCCAAGCTCATCACCGAGAACCTGGCCCACCAGGCGCAGGCGGTCAGCTCCGGCCTCGTCGGCTGGTAAGCCTTAGCGGCCCGACTGCGCACCGGACTGAGCGCCGGACTGCGGGGCGGGCGTCGGCGCGGGAGTCACGTCGACGACGGTCGAGCCGACCTCGCGCGTGCCCATCGTGACCGCGACCTTGTAGGTTCCGGCTGACGCGGCGCTCGCGCCGCCCGCCGGGGTTGTGCAGCCGTTTGTGTACACGTAGCCATCCCAGCGCAGCGCGCCGCTCCACGTGGCGCCCGGGCGCAGCAGCAGGGTCGTCGACGACTGCTGGTCCTCGCCGCACTTCGCCGAGTTGTAGACCTGCAGGTCACCCGTCGAAATCTGCAGGGCGAAACGCGACAGGGATGTCGAGCATGCGACGCTGCCGCGGTTTTCGAGCGTGAGGGTCACGGGCATCGCCGACCCAGACGAGGTCTCGGTGGCCTTCGCGGTGACCGTGATGTCGCGATCCAGGCAGGCGGGAATGTCGATCGTCGTTCCGTCGGTGAGCAGGCCGTCGGCGGTGGCTTCCTGGCCGCCCTTGAGCGTGTACCCGGAGGCGTCGAGGGCCCCGGACTGGACAGCGGACTGCGGGGTCGACTGGGGCGCTGGATCAGCGGTGAATGCGCCCGCAATCGCGCGCACAGCGGCGACGATACCCCACACGATGAGGGCCAGGATAAGGATCAGCCCAAGGCCAGTGATGATGCGCCGAGGCCACAGGTTGACCGGCGGACGGCCCCCGCCCTTCTTCTTCGCGGCTGCCTGTGCGGCGCCGCCACGCTGTGCCTTGGGCGCGCTGGCACTGCCCCGTTTCGTGGACGGTGAGGCCTTCGACGAGGCCGCGCGCCCCGTCGAGGTGCGGCTGCCGGCTGCGGCGCGAGACGCTCGATCGCCGGTGCGACCGGTCGCGCCTCCCGACGTACTACGCCTGGAGGTGGGTCGCCTGGGGGAATTCTTACGCTGGTCAGCCACGCATCCACGATACCGGGCGCAGGGCGCAGCAAGCGGCTAACGCTCGGGACGGGGGCGACTTTCACACGCTGAGCGCCCGTCGTCGCGCTCCAGTGAGGAGCAGATCAGGCGGCGGCGCTACGCTTGGAGGACGTCGAGCCCTCGTCGTCGGGATCGATGACGCACCAGCGCTCGACGACGATCGCGATCACGCACCACACGATCCCGACGAGGCCGCTGAGGCCGGAGCCGATCGCGTTGGCGAGCATCGCGGGAGCCTCCAGCTGCATCAGGGACACAGCCATGACGCCGATCAGGACCCCCGTCAAGCCCGAGCCAACGATGGCGCTGGCACGCGCAAAGACGGCGACGCGCATCGCACCGATCGCGTCAATCCACGTCTCTTTGCCGGCACGCAGTCGACGCACCGCCAGACCGGACCAAATGAGGCACGCGGTGGCGATCGCAAAGATGACTGCGGGACCCGGGGTGACGATCATCGGGGTGCCACCCTCGCGCATGTGCGCGAAGAAGCCGAGGAAGCTCAGGACGGCGGCCACGAGGCCCACCGCCAGCACCCACACGATCGACACGGGTTTCATTTAGCGCCTCTTGACGATCGGGATCGCGCCGGTCATCGTGGGCCGCACAACGACGCGACGTAGGATGCCGGTCTGGGTGGCCTCGTCCTCGGGGATGGGACCGACGGGGGTATTGTCGGGCAGCCCGGGGGCGAGGATGGTCGAGCGCCCGTCGGCGTGGACGGTGGCCTTGGGTGGCTCTTCGTCGTGGCCGAGGCCGGAGCGGTCGTCGACGACACGCACATCGTGCGCGGAGCTGACGGAGAAGTTCCAGTCCGGCAGCGCGATCGAGGAACGGGATTCCTCGCGGTTGGATTCGAAGACGGGGACCCAGCGGGGCTTTTCACTTCCGCTCGGCTTGTAGGTGCCCGTACCGATCTTGCGGGTCATGCGACCGGCCGCGGAGTCCGCGGGCACGGACGAAATGGGGTGCCAGGAGGGGCGCGACGAGGCGCGCTCCCCGCGGTGGCGACGCTCGCGCTGGGGCGGGGCCGCCTGGGAGGGCGCATCAAAAGCGGGCACGGGTACCTCGGGCGAGGCCTCTGCGGAGGCCTCGGGGGCAGCCTGATCGGGGGTCTGCGGCTGCGGGACGGTCGAGGCCTCGAAGGACTCGGCACGCGCGACCTCGGGTGTAGGAGCGACTGCGGGAGCTGGCGTGACCTCGGGGGCAGGAACGACCGTCGGAGCCGGCACCGCCTCGGGGGCGGGAACGACCTCGGGCGCGGGAACGACCTCGGCGGAGGCCTCGGGCGCATCGACGACGGGTGCCGGTAGCTCGGTGGCGGGCACTCCCGGGCGGGTCACAAGGTTATCGACCTGGCTGATTTCGCCTGTCAGGGCCTCGATGAGCTCGCGCATGTCGGCGCTGGCCTGCTCGGCGCGCTGTGCGAGGAGCTGGTCGGAGTCAGCCATGACGGCCGCCGGGTCTTCGAGCCAGTCGTCGACGGCGTCGATGATGCCCTCGCGGTCGGGGGTATCGGCCAGCAGGTCGGACACGCGGCCCACGCCCTCGAGGATCGCGTCGGGCTCACACAGGAGCCAGGGCGCCAAAACGAAGGCGCGTTCCTTGGCGCGCGGGTGCGGCAGGGTGAGGACCGGGTCGGAGGAGGCCAGGCCCTCGATCTGAATGATGTCAATGTCGACGGTGCGTGCGCCCCAGCGCTCGTGGCGCTCGCGACCGAGCTCGCGCTCGATGCGGCTGGTCTGGGCGAACAGCTCGTCGGGGGTCGCGATCGCGGAGCCGACGACGACTGCGTTCCAGTAGTCGGGCTGGGGTGCCTGGCCGGGGGCCAGAACGGGCTTGGTGCGCATGATCGGCGAGACGTCGTCGATCTGGAAGCCCTCCATGTAGGACAGTGCTTCGACCGTGTGCATGAGGGTCACGGGCACGTCCCCGAGGTTGCCTCCGATCGCCAGGACGACGCGGCGCGAGCGCAGGTGCGCCGGACGGGAGGCGTCCTCCTCGTGCTGCTCCTGCGCGGCGTTCGCGGCGTGCGCGGCACGGCGCGACGGGAGGACCTCGCGCTGCTCCTGCTCGGCGGGGCTGGGAGCCTGCGCGTGGCCGTAGGCCTCGATCTCGCCGGTGAGGACGGAACCGTCCTCGGCCTCGTAAATACCCTTGAAGGACAGCGACAGGGGCATCGCGTCGGTCTGGCCTGCCCGCACGGTCACCGACACGTCCGCGAAGGGGTGGTCGATGGGGGCGTCGGGCTTGTGGACGGTGACCTCGGTGCCGACGACGCCCTCGTGGCTCATGACGCGCGCGGCGATGGTTTCTGCGAGGGTTTCGATGAGATCGACGGCGGTTCCGGTGAGGACAGCCATGGCCTCGTCGGCGATGTCGGCGTAGGAGACGGTGGCGGCGATGTCATCGGTGGCACCGGCGGTCTCGACCCACATGACGATGTCGGCGCTAAAGCGCTGGTTGCGGTCACGCTCGAAGCCGTAGACGCCGTGGTTGGCGAGCGCCCCGAGTCCTTTCAGGGCGATGATGACGCGTCGGTTAGTCAACGTCGTTCTCCTTTCGGGCGATGGCCGCCACGGTGGCTGCTACGTCGTGGACCCGCACGGCCCACGCGCCAGCTGCCGCGCAGTAGGCGGCGATGTCCGCGCTGTTCGCGTCCACGTCGCCCTCGAGGGCCTTGACGAAACGCTTGCGAGAGGCGCCGACGAGGACGGGGTATCCGCCCTGCAAGAAGCGCGGCAGTTCACGCAGAATCTGCCAGCACTGGTCGCCCGTCAGCGAAAAGCCGAGGCCCGGGTCAACCACAATTTTATCAGCTGCCACACCAGCATCAATAGCGTCTTGAACCTGAGAGCCCACGCGCTCGATGAGCGTGCCCACGAGGTCATCCCCGTAGTCGAAGTGCTCCCCCGGCATGCCCGGCAGCGCGCGGTAGTGCTGGACGACGTACGCGCAGCCCGACTGCGCAACAGCCACATTCATCTCGGAATCCCAGCGCCCACCGCTCACGTCGTTGATGATCGCCGCACCGACGCGCGCAGCCTCGCGGGCCGTCGACGCGTGCAGCGTATCAACCGACACGATGACGCCGTCGGCGGCCAGGGACTCGACGATGGTGCAGATGCGCGCCCACTCCTCGTCCGCGCTGATGCGCGTCGAGTTCGGGCGGGTCGACTCCCCGCCCACGTCGATGAGGTCCGCTCCGGCGGCCACCATCTCGCGCGCGTGACGCAGCGCAGCCGCGACGTCCGTGTAGCGTCCCCCGTCCGAGAAAGAATCCGGGGTGACGTTGAGGATGCCCATGATCGCCGTCCGCCCGCTGGGCAGGGTCAGGCCGCCCGGCAGCGCCGGGGGCGGGACTGGGAACGAGGCCGGGGCGGCGGGCAGGGGCAGCGCACTCACGTCATCGGCTCCCGGACAGGACGAGGGCCATCATCTCGGCGCGGGTCGCCCCGTCGTTCATGATGCCGCGCAGCGCGCTGGTCACGGTCGAGGAACCGGGCTTAGAGATGCCGCGCATCGACATGCACATGTGCTCGGCCTCGATGACGACGATGACGCCCTGGGGGTTCAGAATCTCATCGATCGCGTCGGCAACCTGAGCGGTCAGGCGCTCCTGCACCTGGGGGCGGCGCGCGTAGCCTTCGACCACGCGTGCCAGCTTGGACAGGCCCGTCACGACGCCGCCGCGCGGAATGTAACCCACGTGGGCGCGGCCGTAGAAGGGCAGCAGGTGATGCTCACACACCGAGAAGAAAGTGATATCGCGGACGAGGACCAGCTCGTCGGTACCGGCGTGGAACTGGGTGCGCAGGTGCTCGCGGGGGTCCTCGGTCAGACCCTTGCACATCTCGCGCCACGCGCGCGCCATGCGGTCGGGGGTGCCGACCAGGCCCTCGCGCTCGGGGTCCTCACCGATTGCGACGAGTAGGTCGCGCGACGCCTTTTCGACGCCTGCGGGATCGTATGTCATGCCTGCTCCTCACCCTCGTTCGCCTGGGTATCCATCACGTCGGAGACGTCGATCGAGGGGACCTCAAACGACGCCTCGGAGGTGGCCGAGGCCTCGGCGGACCCCACGCCGACCGGGTTGCCCATGAGGGCGCCGGGGACGGCCGCATCGGACTGGTAGTTCCACACGGGACGCTCCGGGGCCTTCACGACGTCCTTGAAGATCTCCGCGAGCTGCGCCTCGTCGAGGGTCTCCTCCTCGAGCAGGCGGGAGGCCAGCGTGTCGAGAACACCGCGGTTCTCCGACAGGATGCGCCACGCCTCGCGCATCGCGTTGTCGAGGAGGCGACGCACCTCCTCGTCGATGATCGCGGCCGTCTCGTCGGAGAAGGCGCGCGGGCCCTCGCCGCTACCGTGCCCGAAGGCCTCGGTGTCGGCGTCACCGAGCTTGACCATGCCGATGCGGTCGCTCATGCCGTAGTCGGTGACCATCGCGCGGGCCGTCTTCGTGGCCTGCTGGATGTCGTTGGCGGGGCCGGTCGACGGATCGCGGAAGACGATCTCTTCGGCGACTCGGCCGCCCATGCCGTACACCAGGTCGTCGAGGAGCTGGTTACGCGTCTTGTTGAAACGGTCCTCGGTGGGCATGACCATCGTGTAACCCAGGGCGCGGCCGCGCGGCAGGATCGTCACCTTCGTGACCGGGTCCGTGTAGTTCAGGGCGGCGGCGGCCAGTGCATGGCCGGCCTCGTGGTAGGCGGTCACGGCCTTGTCGTGGTCGTTCATGACTCGGGTGCGCTTCTGCGGGCCGGCGATCACGCGGTCGATGGCCTCGTCGATCGCGCGCTCGTCGATGAACTGCATGTTCGAACGCGCGGTGAGCAGCGCCGCCTCGTTCAGGACGTTCGCCAGGTCTGCGCCCGTGAAGCCGGGGGTGCGCTTGGCGATCTGACGCAGGTCGACCTGCTCGGTCAGCGGCTTGCCCTGCGCGTGCACCTTGAGGATGGCCTCGCGGCCCTTCAGGTCGGGGGCCTCGACGGCGATCTGGCGGTCGAAACGGCCCGGGCGCAGCAGGGCCGGGTCGAGGATGTCGGGGCGGTTGGTCGCAGCGATGAGGATGATGTTGGCGCGCTCGTCGAAGCCATCCATCTCGACGAGGAGCTGGTTCAGTGTCTGCTCGCGCTCGTCGTTGCCACCGCCGATGCCGCTGCCACGGTGGCGACCCACGGCGTCAATCTCGTCGACGAAGATAATGGCCGGCGCGTTCTTCTTCGCGCGCTCGAACAGCTCACGCACGCGGGAGGCACCCACGCCGACGTAGAGCTCCATGAACTCCGAGCCGGAGATCGAGAAGAAGGGGGCGTTCGCCTCGCCGGCCACAGCCTTGGCGAGCAGGGTCTTACCCGTTCCGGGAGGACCGTAGAGGAGGACGCCGCGCGGGATGCGCGCACCCACCTTGTGGAACTTGTCCGGGGAGGCCAGGAACTCGCGGATTTCCTCGAGCTCCTCCACGGCCTCGTCCTCACCGGCGACGTCCGCGAAGGTGACGTCGGGGCGCTCCTGGTTGAATTCCTTGGCGCGCGACTGCGTGAAGCCGCCCATCATGCGCGAACCCGACATGGAGCGCATGACGAAGTAGAACGCGCCCATGAGGATCAGCAGCGGAACCAGCAGCTGGAAGATAGCGCCGAGGGCGCCAGACTGGGGACGGACCGCGTTCCAGCCCTTGGCCGGGGCCTTGGCGGCCACGGTGTCCAGGATGTCCTTCGTCTGCACGTACGAGTACGTGAAGTAGACGCGCTTACCCAGATCCGCGGTCTTGTCGTCATCGCCGGTGCTCTGGTGCACGTAGTTTTCCGTGAGCGTCAGGTTCACCTGCTGGGTGCCCTCGTTGAGGACCACCTGCTCCACCGTGTCACCCGAGATGAGCGCCAGGCCCTCCGAGGTCGAGACCGAACGCGGCTGGTTCGTCTGCCACAGGAACCAGCCACCCACCAGCAAGATGAGGAGCGGAACCAGCACCCAGCCCAGGCTGGGGCGCTTATTCTTAATCTTCTCGTTCACAGACGTCCCTTACAGTTCAGTGTTCTCAGTTGTTGTACACGTGCGGCTGCAGCGTGCCAACGAAGGGCAGGTTGCGGTACTTTTCGGCGTAATCCAGGCCGTAACCGACGACGAACTCATCGGGAATATCGAATCCCACGTATGCCACATCGACGTCAACCTTGGCAGCCTCCGGCTTACGCAGGGCGGTCGCGATCGTGACCGAGGCTGCGCCACGCCCCAGCAGGTTCGCCTGCAGCCAGGACAGGGTCAGGCCCGAGTCGATGATGTCCTCGACGATCAGCACGTGACGACCGGCCACGTCCTGGTCAAGGTCCTTGAGGATGCGCACAACGCCCGAGGTCTTGGTGCCCGACCCGTAGGAGGAGACGGCCATCCAGTCCATCTCGAGGGGAGTGCGCAGCTTGCGCGACAGATCCGCCATCACCATGACGGCGCCGCGCAAAACACCGACGATCAGCAGTTCTTCACCCGCGTAGTCGCGGTCAATCTGCTCGGCCATTTCACCGAGCCGACGGTCCATGTCCTCGGCGGTGACGAGGATTTCCTTCAGGTCGTTTCCCATGTCGGTGGCGTCCACCGTGGCCTCTTTTCGTTGGGTTGTAACGCGAGCGGTTCCACTATAAGCGTGCCACAAAACCGCGCGACTGTAACAGGAAGGCATAGATTCTCACTGTCAGCGCAACATCGTGTGAGCACGCTCGCGGCGCACCGGGCGCCCCGCGGCCCGGCGAGTGGAGCGCCGGCGACCGTCACGATTGGTGTCCATCCTCGCCCGCGGGGTGTGCCCGGAGAATGATCTGGGCGCATTCACCGCGCCCAGCGCGGGAGGCCAGACCCCCGGGCAGGTGGATCGGGCCCTGTCCTCGCCACGCGACGACGAGGTCATCAAGATCGTCAATGTGCCCACTCGACAGCGCCCGCAGGCCGGCGGCTCGGGCGGCCTCGCGCAGGGTGCGCGTGCGCACCGCACGGGGAGCGCCGCGCAGGAGTGACACCGCGAGCGCCACAGACGCGACCCCTCCACCGAGGTCTTGTGCGTCGGCGACCCGGGCGGCTCCGGTGAGCTCGCGCGCCCATTGCGCGAGGGCATCGTCGTCGTGCGCGCACAGGGCAGCCGTGCGGGCCAGCGCGGGAACCGGGTCCACTCCGAGGGCCGAGGCCAGGGCCGGGATCGCGCGGTGACGCAGGGCCGAGCGCCGCAGCGGACTCCCGTCGGCGGCCCGCCACGGGCCGTCAACATCGTTCGTCGGGTCTTCCACAGGCGTCAGGCCCGCCTGTTCGCACGCCGCCTCCGTGTCTGATCGCCGCAGCCCGAGCAGCGGGCGCAGCCACGTCACCCCGTCGTCATCGCGCGAGATCGGAGCGATAGCGCGCAGGGAGGAGGGGCCGGAGCCGCGCGCCAGGCGCAGCAGCACCGTCTCGGCCTGGTCGTCCATCGTGTGTCCGAGGAGGATCGGAGCATTTTCTCGCAGACCGACCGCTCGCAGGGCGGCTCGGCGAGCGTCCCGGGCTGAAGCCTCCGGGCCTCCCCTGCCATCAACAGCCACGGTCTCGACGAGGGCTCGCGCGCCCAGGGACTCGGCCAGGTCCGCGACCTCGCGCGCCTCGTCACCACTGCCCGCGCGCAACCCGTGATCGACAGTCACCGTGACAACGGGGATTCCCGCTCGCGCGGCCACATCAATCGTCGTCAGCGCCAGCGCCAGCGAATCCGCACCACCCGACAAGCCGACGATGAGAGCGGGAGGGGCCCCGGCCTCGTCGATGTACGAGGTCAGCTGAGCGCGCACCGCCAGGGAGCAGGCGCGCAGAGGGCCGCTCGGATTCGGCCCCACACGGCTCGAGGCGTCAGCGCACACGCGCCAGCCACGCGGAAGGCTCCGCGTACTCGCGGGCGGAGGGCAGGGCCTCGACGCCCGACAGGAGATGGGCGATCGCACCCTCGCGCACAACGGTGCGCGCGAAACCCTCGGTTTGGGCCTGCATGGCCTCGACCCCGGCCAACGGCATACCGGCCGCCGCGCACGCGCGCACCAGGGCCACCCCACCGGCGTGCGCGCGGTGGGTGCGCAGCCACTGGATCGAGGGCAGGTCGCGGGGCGTGAGGACCTCCATCTCAGCCGTGGGCAGCGCATCGAGGAGTAGAACGATGCGCACGAGCTCGTCACTGCGCTCGGGCAGCGCCTGAATCAGGTCCGCGATGTAGGGAACCAGGTGGGGCGCATACGTCAGGTGCACGCCGCGCAGGCCCGTGCACAGGGACACCCAGCGGCACCAATCCGTCTGATCGAGGGCGTAGCGCTGGGCGTCGGCGAGCACGTTGGGGGCCACGAGGACGCGGCGGCCAGCGTTAATGTCCCAGATGCCCGTCGCATCCTTCGACAGGGCACGCAAGATGATGGCCTCGGCGGCCAGCACGAGGGGGGTGCGCTTGTCCTCGAAACGCTCCAGCAGGGAGCCCACCGACCGAATCAGGCCGCGCCGGTCCACGACGAGGGTCGAGGAGGCGGCCACCGTCGCAGAGGCCTCGGGCAGGGTGGAGAGATCGGCGAGCCTGCGGTTCGACCACTCCACCGAGCGGCGCAGGCGCGCCACCACGGCGGAGGCACCGACGCGAGAGGCCGACGGTCCCGCATACGACAGCGAGGCGAGAACTCCCGCGACGTCGCGCGGGCCAAACGGCATATCCATGTCCCTAGTTTAGCCCGGCCAGGCCTTCCTCGAAGGCGTCCAGGCGGCCGCGCGTGGCGTAGGCCCCCTCGGTCACGCGGTCATGCCCGATCGACACGAGGAGGACGCGCCCACTCGTCGTCATGACGGACCCGGACAGGGAGGTGACCTCCTGGAGGGCGCCCGTCTTGGCCTGCACGTTTCCGACCGCGGGTTCCTCAGTCATGCGCTTGGAGAGCGTACCGACGAGGCCCGCCCACGGGAGCAGACGCATCGTGTTCGCACCGGTCCCCTGCCCCGCGTAGGACGCCTTGAGGACGCCGACGAGCGTGTCGGCGCTGATCTTGTCGTTGCTCGACAGGCCCGAGCAGTCCTCGAGGGTCAGGCCGTCCGTGGGAATGCCGGCGCCAATGAGTGCGGCGCGCACCGTGTCGGTCGCACCCTCGTAGGTCGAGGGGGCACCCGCCGCGCGCGCGGCGAAACGGCAGTACTGGTCGGCGAGCGTGTTGTCGGAGTGCGCGAGCATCCAGCGCAGCTGCTCTCCCATCGTCGCAGAGGACACCGAGGCGATAGCGGCCGCGCCCGCCGGGGCGTCCCCGGCCTCGCCGAGCGTCGCACTGATGCCGGCTGCGCCCAGCGCCTGCGAGAACACCTGCGCGACGCGTCCCGGAGCATCCGAGTAGAAAGCGTTGGCGCCCTCGTAGGTGCGTCCCGCGTCGATCGCCATCGGCCCGACGTGCCCCTCGTAGGCGCCGACCTCCTGCGCATCCCAGGACGCCAGGTGCGACGCCCCCTCGAAGAGAGTGCCACGCCAGTTCAGGGTCACCGAGGTGATGCCGCGCTGCGCGAGGGCCGCCGCCGCATCGTTGGCGAGCGTCTGCAGGCCGGCGCGTCCGGACACCTCGACCTCGTCGGAGGTGCCGATGCCGAGGAGCAGATCGCCTTCGGAGTCCAGGTAGAGAGTCTGGTTGTCGGCACCCAGGAGCGCGCTCGTCGTCAGCGTCGCCGTCGGATCCAGGTGGGTGAGCGCCGAAAAAGCAGCGAGAGTCTTCGTCGTCGAGGCAGGCGTGTGCGCCGTCGACGCATCCGCGTCCAGCAGCACCTCACCGGTCTGGGCATCCACGACCGTGCCCCACGCCGTGTATCCACCCTCCGCCGCGGCAGCCGCAACCGGCGCCCACAGCGCCTGGACATCCTCGGCGGAGACCGGGTTCCCGGCGCCCTTCGCATCGCCGGAAATCGGCGCAGCTTCAAGGGTCGAGGCCGTGGGGGCGTCCGCCGGAGTGGCCGTTTGCGGGGCACAACCGGCACCCACGAGCGCCGCCGTCGCCACGAGTGCGGCGCTAGCGCTTACAATGGCCCCCATAGACGTGCGATGCATGGATTTCCCTTCGTGGTTACTTCGGTACCTACACTACCCGTCCATGCGCCGACACAACCAACCGGACCCCCGAGTTTCGGGGCTAATGAGGAAGGCGCGGCCATGGAATTTGACGTGACCATCGAGATCCCCAAGGGGAACCGAAACAAGTACGAGATCGACCACGTGACGGGTCGCATCCGCCTGGATCGCATGCTCTTCACCTCCACTCGTTACCCCGATGACTACGGCTTCATCGACGACACCCTGGGCGAGGACGGCGACCCGCTGGACGCCCTGGTCCTCCTCGAGGAACCCACGTTCCCCGGCTGCGTGATCCGCTGCCGCGCGCTCGGCATGTTCCGCATGCGCGACGAGAAGGGCGGCGACGACAAGGTCCTGTGCGTCCCCGCCTCCGATCAGCGCGCCTCCTGGCGTACCGAGATCGACGACGTGTCGGAGTTCCACCGCCTGGAAATCCAGCACTTCTTCGAGGTCTACAAGGACCTCGAGCCCGGCAAGAGCGTCGAGGGTGCCCACTGGGTGGGTCGCGAAGAGGCCGAGGCCGAGATTCGCCGCTCCTACGAGCGCCTGAAGGAGCACGAGGGCGAGCACTGAGCTGACTGCTTGCGAAGGGGCCGCGCGGACTTGCGTCTGCGCGGCCCCCTTCGCATACCCGCGCTCCCCGGCCTCGGCCGTTAGCATGGGCGTATGCACACATCGACTGCCACCCAGCCTTCCCCGCGGGGAGAAAGCGGGGGCTCTGGCTCGATCTCGGCACCGGCGTCGAAGCCGTGGGAGCGGCGCCTCACGCGCCTCATCGTCGTTGTCGTCCTGATTCTCGTCGGCGTGTTCATCTGGATCCCGTTCGGCAAGCCGATGCTGGGACCGCTGACGATGCGCGCCACATTGGCGACGCTTCCCCTGTTCGCACTGCTGTGCATCGGGTGGGTGCCGATCGTGTGGGCTGCCCTGCGTTGGATGGTCCGGGACACCCTTCGTCGTTTCCTGCTGCCCGTCCGTGGGCGCCACGCGCGCGCCCCGCATCCCGGGGTCGCCACTGCCGCGTTCGTACTCTCCGCCTCGGCATTCGCATTCGCCTACACCGAGTTCGGGGCGGGGTACCTCCCCGCACTTCAAGACTGGTGGGAGGGGCCGGCGCACTACGAGGGCCTGACCTGCCAGAACCTGGACGAGAAAAGCAGCACTCGGCGCCCCATCTCCAGCACCTTTGAGCTCGTTGACTCCAACGGCGTCGTGCGGTCTTTCAAGGTCGACCACAGCGAGCTGCGAGCAGTTTCCACCCGTCTGGGCCACCCCTACGCAACGGTCCTGACGGCCTGCAGGCTCCCGGGCACGACCCTCGACGCGTCGATCTACCCTCGGACGGGACTCATCGCCGAGGCCTCGGTCCGTCAGTAGAGCGTGTACCTACTTCGCGCTAGCGCTTCCACGCCTCGACGATGATGCCCGTGCGGTCGTAGACGCTGATCCCGATCTGGGTGCCGGGTGCCTGGCAGGCCTCGACGATCGTGTTGTAGAGGGGCGTCCCCTTCTCGGCGTGGCGATCGAGCTCGTATTGGCGCAGGTCGTAGGCGCGCACGACCCCTTCGGTTTCAGTCAGCTCGATGTGCACGAACGGCCCATCGTCGCGTTGCTCGGGATTCATGGCGGTGCACGTGACTCCCTCGCGGGTCACCGGACCGTCGCGCCAGTCGAGGGCAGCCTGACCACACATGCCCCACGCGACCAGACCAACCAGTCCAAGCACCACGAGCGAGGCCACGACCCCCAGGAACATGGTGCCGGGGTGGGCTTCCGTCGCGTGCTTGCCGCTGCGCATCGGCTTGATTCTGCGGATTAGGTCGAGGATGAAACGCCCGAACACCGCCCGGACGATGGGGAGGAACGCGAGGACTGCTATGGCCGCGATGATCACTCGCGCCTGGCTCAACTGGAATGCCCACTGCGTCCAGTTATCCCTACTGAGGAAATCAATGAACCCCCACGCCGGAGGCACCACGCAGAACAAGACGAACAGGGCGCGCACGTACGCGGGGAACGGCTTGACAACGCGTGGGACCGTGGAGGTAGCACCGATCTGGTGGGTGTTCGTGTCGGCGGTGGGGGCACTCATGTCGTTCATGCTAGCCACATGACCCCACAAGCACGCTCGCGGGTTGCACACAGGAGCGATTTTCTACACCGGCGGCGCCATCCGGCACTTGTGGCCTCATGGCGGCAGCACCAGGTAAGACTCGCGGCCCACCGAGTGGCTATCGCGGCCCCTCAGGTGGCCACCGCACACGTGCCGACCGTCGCGTTACTGGCGTTGAAATTTTCCATTGCTGACCCGTAAAGCCCCGTACGGGCGCCCACCGGTACAAAACTCTCCCGGCAACCCCCACCTCAAGGCCGAACCGGTACAAAACTCTCCCCACACAGCAAAAAACGCCCATTTCAGACCATTTAGCGCGAGCAGGGAGAACTTTTTCCCGGTCCAGACGCAAACAACCCGAGCAGGGAGAACTTTCTCCCGCCGACCACCACCGACTAGCCACGCAGCGCACACGCCCCGGTACAAAACTCTCCCGGCAACCCCCACCTCAAGGCCGAACCGGTACAAAACTCTCCCCACACACGGCGTGTAAGCCCAGCCATACACAAGCCCACAACACACAACCCACACAACCACAAAAAGGCCGGGGGCCGCGCAGACACACAGTCTGCGCGGCCCCCGGCTCATCAAGCAACGATGCGGCTCAGAGCCTCACGGCGTAGGGCATGATCGAGCCCCAGCTGTACACGCCGGTAATGCGAACGGGCACGCCGAAGGTGGGAGCCTCGATCATCTGGCCGCCGCCCAGGTAGATGGCGACGTGGTAGATGCCGGACTGGGTGCCGTTGGAGGACCAGAAGATCAGGTCGCCGGCCTCCATGGAGCCGATCGGCACGTGCGTGCCGTAGCTGTACTGCGCGCGGGAGAGGTGCGGCAGGTCGACGCCTGCGCTCTCCCAGGCGAGCATGGTCAGGCCCGAGCAGTCCACGCCGCCGTAGGATTCGCCGCCCCACACGTAGGGGACGCCGAGGTAGCTCTTCGCGGCCGCAATCGCCGCGTCAGCGCCGCCGCCACCCGAGTAGGAGGGGGCCGAGTACGAGGGCTCCTCGTAGGAATAGGAGGGCGCAGAGTAGGAGGGCGCAGAGTACGAGTAGTCGTCATCATCGTCCTCGTCGTCGGCAGAGGACGAGGCCTGGGCGGCAGCAGCGGCAGCAGCGCGCTCGGCGGCGGCTGCGGCCTCGGCCTGACGCTGGGCTTCCGCAGCTGCGGCGGCCTGCTCGGCGGCGATACGCGCGGCTTCCTGACGCTCGGCCTCGAGGGCGGCCTCACGCTGGTTGATGAGATCGACGGTCGTGTTCTGCTTGGTGGCCAGCTCCTGCACGTAGGCGCTGCGCTGGGCGGCGACGATTGCAGCCTCGTTCTGGGCGGCGGTCGCGGCCTGGTTGGCGGCGTCGGTGCGAGCCTGGACCTCGTTGGTGGCGGCCTGCTGGTTCGCGAGCGCGGAGTTTGCGGCGTCGCGGGTCACCTTGGCGACCTGCTCGAGGGCGGCGACGTTCTGCATCTTCGCCTCGGCGGAGGAGGAGAAGGAGTTGATGCCGGCCTGCTTCGTCTCGACGCTGCGCAGACCGTCGGAGTCAAGGTAGGGGGCGAGCGAGTCGAGCGTGCCACCGCCGTTGCGGTAGGCAGCCTGCGCGACGGAGGCGATCTGCTGCTTGCCTTCCTGGAAGGCGGCCTCGGCAGCATCGGCTTCGGCCGAGGCCTGGGTGGCGGTCGCGGTGGCCTCGGCTAGGGCGATGTTCGCCTCGTTGAGGTTTTCACCGGCGATCTGCGCGTTCTGCACCGCGGTTGCGGCGCTGGCGCTGACCTCGGCGAGCTTGACCTCGATCTGGGCGACGCTCATCTTCGCGGCTTCTTCGGCAGCCTTTGCGGCAGCGATCTCTTCCTCAGAGGGGGCGGCTTGCGCCATCTGGGGCAGCACGAGGAGGGCGCAGGCGGCGATAGCCGTCAGGCCCGTGCGAATGGTTCCGCGTCGTCTCATCGTTGTCTCATCTCGTCCAATTAGGTGCGCCGGAGCGCGCGTACTGGGAAAGAGCCTATCCACTTTCGTCACGCTTGGCAACAAACACACCACAAAACTCAACTTTCACACATGCAACAGTCGCAACATTAGTAACACCAGCACCATGATTACCGCGCAAATACCTGCGCTTTCATGACATTTTCAACCATCACCATGAGCCTGCTCACATACTCGACCGACGGACAGCAGCTGTCACAAAAGTCCACCATCCGGGACCATCGCGCCCAGGCCTCGTCGATGACAAACAATTGAAGGCATGAACCGTCGAATGTGCCGCTGACTGCGCGTCAGCACAAGCGACTGCCGCGCAGTCCCCCGACAGCGGGACGCGCCTCGACGCATGTTCACTTCACCGCATCTGCGGCCCGCCGGAGGGGAATCAGAGACGAACTACCCCTCACCTAAGGAGCCGCACAATGACCGCCAACGACTGGTCCTTCGAAACCAAGCAGATCCACGCCGGATACAACCTCGACCCCGCCACCGGTGCCACCGCGCTGCCCATCTACCAGACCTCCTCCTACGCCTTTGAAGACACCGCGCAGGCAGCGAGCCGCTTCGCCCTGCAGGAGCTGGGCCCCATCTACACGCGCCTGACCAACCCGACGACCGACGGCGTCGCCGCCCGCATCGCGGCCCTCGAGGGCGGCGTCGGCGGCCTCCTTGTGTCCTCCGGCCAGTCCGCGACCGCCCTGTCGATCCTCGCCCTGGCCGTTGCCGGCAACAACGTGGTCGCCTCCCCCTCCCTGTACGGCGGCAGCGTCACCCTGCTGAAGAACACGCTGGGACGCCTGGGCATCGAGACCCGCTTCGTCGCAGACCCCCTCGACCCCGAGGCGTGGCGCGCGCTCGCCGACGACAAGACGGTCGCCTTCTTCGGCGAGACCATCCCCAACCCGCAGGGCGACATCCTCGACATCGAGCCGATCGCGGCGGTCGCCCACGAGGTCGGCGTGCCCCTCATCGTCGACAACACGGTCGCCACCCCCTACCTGATCCGCCCGATCGAGTGGGGCGCCGACATCGTCGTCCACTCGGCCACCAAGTACCTGGGCGGACACGGAACCTCGATCGCGGGCGCGATCGTCGACTCGGGTAACTTCGACTTCGCCTCCCAACCCGAGCGCTTCCCCCTCTACAACACGCCGGACGAGTCCTACCACGGCCTCGTCTACGCCCGTGACCTGGGCGTGGGCGGCGCGCTGGGCGCGAACCTGGCGTTCCTGCTGCGCATCCAGACGCTCATCAACCGCGACCTGGGCGCCGTCACCTCCCCCTTCAACGCGTTCCTCATTTCGCAGGGCATCGAGACGCTGTCCCTGCGCATCGAGCGCCACGTCTCCAACGCGCTGGCGGTCGCCCGCTTCCTCGAGGCTCACCCGGACGTCGAATCCGTCAACTACGCGGGCCTGGAGTCCTCCCCCTACTACGAGCTGGGCAAGAAGTACGCGCCGCTGGGCACGGGCGGCCTGCTCTCCTTCGTCATCAAGGGCGGGTACGAGGCCGGCCGGGCCTTCGCAGACGGCGTGCAGCTCCTGCCGGTGGTCGCCAACATCGGCGACGCGAAGTCCCTCGTCATCCACCCGGCGTCGACGACGCACTCGCAGCTGACCGAGGAGGAGCTGGTCAAGGCCGGCGTCGCGCCCGGCACCGTGCGCCTGTCGATCGGCCTGGAGAACATCAAGGATATCCTCGCCGACCTGGAGCTCGGCTTCGCCGCGGCCCGCGCGGCCACGGCCTAACAGACCCGTCGGCGGCCTCGGGGATACACGCACTCCTGAGGCTCCGAGGCCGCCGCTGCCCCTCCCCCAATTCCCGCAACAGCGAAGCGCCCCTGCGAAAGAAGGACATCATGAGCCGTCACAACCTGCCCCCCGCCCCCATCTCCGGCGCGTGGCGCGAGGGCGACCCGGTCGCCTTCCGCAAGTTCGCGAACCTGGGTGCCCAGCGCCTGGAGAACGGCGAGATCCTGCCCTCCGTGACACTTGCCTATGAGACGTGGGGCGAGCTGGATGAGGCTGGCTCCAACGCGGTCCTTATCCTGCACGCGCTGACCGGCGATGCCCACGTGTACGGCGAGACGGCGCCCGGCCAGCCGACCCCCGGCTGGTGGGACCAGATCGTGGGCCCGGGGCGCATCATCGACACGGACCGCTACTACGTGGTGGCCGCGAACGTTCTGGGCGGCTGTCAGGGTTCCACGGGCCCGGCGTCCCTCGCTCCCGACGGCGCGCCGTGGGGCTCGCGTTTCCCCGTAATTTCCACGCGCGACCAGGTGTACGCCGAGTCCCGCCTGGCCGACCTGCTCGGCATCGACGAGTGGAGCATCGTCGTGGGCGCGTCGCTGGGCGGACACCGCGCCATCGAGTGGGCGGTCAGCTACCCGGAGCGCGTGCGCCGACTGGTGGTCGTGGCCTCGGGCGCGCAGACGACCGCCGACCAGGCTGCCTGGACCCACACGCAGATCCGTGCGATTGAGCTGGATCCGGCGTGGCGCGGCGGCGACTACTACGCGGGCCCCGGCCCCACCGCAGGCCTGGCGCTCGCCCGACAGATCGCGCACACGACCTACCGCTCCCCCTCGGAGCTGGACGAGCGCTTCGGCCGCATTCCCCAGAACGACGAGGACCCCCTGCACGGCGGTCGCCTGGCAGTGGAGTCCTACCTGGACTACCACGGCGAGAAGATCGTGCGCCGCTTCGACGCGGGTTCCTACGTGACGCTGTGCCGCACGATGCTGTCCCACGACGTGGGCCGCGACCGCGGCGGCGTCGTCGAGGCCCTCAAGGCCGTCACCGCGCGCACCCTCGTCGTCGCGGTTGACTCCGACCGCCTGTTCTTCCCCGAGCAGGTCTGGCAGATGGCAGCCGGAATTTCGGGCGCGTTCTACCGCGAGATCCACTCCGACCACGGTCACGACGGCTTCCTCATCGAGCACGACCAGCTGACCGCTCTCCTCGACGAGTTCCTCAACGAGCGCATCCCCTCGCGCGCGTCCTCTTTCGCCTGATCGACCCCCATTCTCCGCGAGGCCACCCCGGTTCCTCCTCCTCATCAACGAGGCCGGGGCGGCCTCGCGCGTTATGCTGACCACATGAGCGTTACCAGCAATCCCACGGCCGGCGGCGAGCTAATGCCCGACACGAGCGGCCTGCCCGACCTGTCCGGGGTGGAGGCCCCGGCCTCGTCGCCCGAGGGGATCCCCGAGCGCGACGTCATGGCCCCCTGGGGCGAGGCCGGCCCGCCCGGCTCCGATTGGCGCGCCGACATCCTGGGCGACGGGTACGAGTCACGCACGATCGAGCTGCTTGACGACGCGGAGGGCCCCTGCGTGGCGACCCTCGTGCGCGCGACCCCGCCCGCGAGCGCCCGCTTGACGATCCTGTACCTGCACGGTCGCAACGACTACTTCTTCCAGACCGAAATGGCCCAGCACCTGGTTGACGCGGGTGCCGCGTTCTACGCGCTGGACATGCGCAAGTACGGGCGTTCCCTGCGTCCCCATCAGACGATCGGCTACACGGACGACCTGTCCGTGTACGACGAGGAGATCGGCGAGGCCATCGAGATCATCCGCGAGGAGCGCGACGACGAGCCGATCGTCCTCATGGGCCACTCGACGGGCGGCCTGATTGCAACCCTGTGGGCGCATCGTCACCCGGGCGTCCTGGACGGCCTGATCCTGAACTCGGGCTGGCTGGAAATGCAGTCGATGGCCGCCTGGCGCGGGGCGATGGCCCCCGTCATCGGACGCATTGCGTCGCGTAACCCGATGTGGGAGGTGCCCACGGGAGGGGCGGGACACTACGGACGCTCGCTCGCGGGTCGGGCTTCGTCGGAACTGCCTATCCCGGAGGGGCTGTCGGCGCAGGATCCGTCCGTCGCGGGCTGGCCGATCATCCAGGACTGGAAGCGCCCCGAGTCCTACCCGGTACCGGCCTCGTGGCTCGAGGCAATCATGGCCGGGCACGAGACGATCGAAAAGGACGTGCACCTGGACTGCCCGGTCCTGTCGATGGTGTCCACGTCCGCCTATTTCGACGAGGAGTGGTGCGAGCGTGCCTTCACCTCCGACACCGTCCTGGATCCGACCGTCATCGCTCAGCGGAGCCTGGGCCTGTCGGACCTGGTGACGATCGCGCGTTTCCCCGGCAAGCACGATCTCGTCCTGTCGGACGCTCCCGTGCGCGAGGCCGTGTACGCGACGATGCGCGGCTGGCTGGGTGCTTTCGTGCGCTGAGCATCAGGAAGCGAGGAGGCCCGGGATCGCCTGATCCCTGGCCTCCTTCGTCGTGTCAGCGTCGCGGGGTCTGGGCGCTCGCCGCGATCGCGCGTCAGTGCTTGGCGGAGCGGTGTCCGCGGGGAGCCTGCGCGTATTCGCGCACGATCTCGCGGTTGACCTCGTCGAGGGCTTCGGCCAGGGTCGGGCCCAGGCGATCGCCGATGCGCACCTGCCCCCAGGCGTCGAGATGGCCGAGGCCGCGCGCGGTCAGGAGGGTGTCGAGCGACGGGTAGGTCAGGCCTGCGCCGGACACCGCGCCGCTGGCCGCAAGCACGAGGTCGGTGGGCAGGCCGAGCTCACTGCGGGCGACGAGGGGCGTGTCCTGGCCGAGGATCTGCGCGAGGGTACGCAGCCCGGCCTCGTCGCGGCCGAGGACCGGCAGGCCTTCCGCACGGGCCGCAGCGACCTCGGGGGATTCATCGGAACGATCCACGGACGACGCCGTGGCAGCCTCAGTCGCACCACCGTCGTTAAGTTCGACGGATTCTTCGCGAGCGCGACGCGTGGCGCGGCGGCTCATGTGGGCGGGGCGCTCCCAGCGGGGCTTTTCTTCCTCGGGCTCCTGCTGCTCATCAGCCTGCTCGGGCGTGGCGTCGCCTGCCGATTCCGCCTGTTCATCGGCGATCTCAACGTGCTCGTCGCTTTCATCGCTGCGTTCGTCGGCGGCTTCGGCCTCGTCTGCGTGAACTGATTCTTCCGTGGCGATCTCCTCGAGGTGATCGTCGGCGTGCTGGTCGTCAACGGCGTGCGCGTCGGCTTCGCCTGCCTCGTCGGCCGGGGCCCACTTGTCCGCGGGCTGCTCGGCGGCGTCACCTTCGGAGGCTTCGGCTTGCTCGTCGACCTGCTCGTGCGCACCCGCAGTGTCGAGCGCGTCGGCGATCTCAGCCTCGGCCTCCTCCGCGTGCTCACTGTCGGAGAATTCGGGCGCAAACGCGTCGCGAGCGTCTGCGACTTCCTCCACTGCTTCATTGACCTCGGAGCTGTCAACCGCCTCGACGTGATCGGCGACGTGCTGGTCGGCAGCATCAGGGGCGTCGGCCTCGCCTGCTTCATCGGCATCGTCGGCTTCATCGGCCGGGGCCCACTCATCCGCGGACTCCTCGGTGGCGTCGGCCTGCTCGGCGGGCTCGCCCTGCTGCGGGGCGTCGACGGCCTCGAGCGCGTCGGCCAACTCGGCCTCGGCCTCGTCCTGATCGCCTTCCTCGGCGGCGGACTGCCAGGGAGCCGGGGGCTCCTCGTCGATCGGGTAGGTGAAGACCTCGCGCAGGTGCGGGGCGACCTTCGGCGTGGGGCGCGTCGTGGGGGTCTCGGAGTCCTCCTCGTTCGAGGCCTCGGCGCCCTCCTCGGGAGGCGCGGGGATCGCGGACTCTGCGGGCACCCTTTCCTCAAAGGGAGCCGGCTGTTCGGTCGCGGCGGCCAGCGCGGGCGCTGCCGCGGCGGAGGCGAGGAGCTGCGGCGCATGGCCGTACAGGCGCGGCCCCACCGCGTTCACGTCCAGGAACAGGCGGCCGTTCGACATCTGGCGCAGGTTCATGAGGTGCACCTCGACGCCGGACGTCGCCAGGATGGACAGAGCGGGGCGCACCGAGGGGTCGATCTCACCTGCCACGATGATGAGTCGCGGGCCCGGGCCCACCGCCGGGGGCATCGAATCGCGGAACTGCGCCCAACCGCCGCGGAAGCCCTCGGGGCCCGAGGGGTACTCGGCCGCCAGGTCCGACCACGAAATCGAGGCCACCTCGGCCAGTCGCGACAGGGAGGTAATAAGGGTCTCGGAGTCGAGTTCCTTAAGAATTTCGACGGAGACGATCTGACCCGACACGTCGAGCGCGGTCAAACGCGGCGTCTCCTCGTCCCCCTGGCCGGTCATATCACGCCAGGTCACCGGGAATAGCGGGCGCGAGACAATCTGCAGGACCTGCTGGCAGATAGCGTCGACAAGGTCGGGTCCCAGGTCCTGGGCGACCGGATATCCGAATTGAGCGGGGACGAGGTGTCCATCCTCGAACTCAAACAGGGCCATCGCTCTTCCCTTCACGTGTATGGGGCGCTCGGGGCCATTGTTTCATACGTTCCAAAAGAAACACGGATGACACAGGGACATTGGGATAGATACCACGTAAGCATCTATCCCTAAAGCCCCGGTCGACGAGCCGTCTCACCCACGCCCCACATCACGCCCACAGTTCTTCAAGCCGGTAGAATAGTGAGCTAGCGCAACAGATCTTTGACGGCAGGACAGGACGACGATGCCCGATCTCCACATTCTCGAGAACGACCTCGAGGCTTTCTCCCAGAAACTGAGCGACCTCTCGGCGACGATCAACAATATCGCCTCCCTTCCCTACAATCTCTCCTATGTCAAGTTGGCCATGGAAGGCGGCTCCGCCCCCACACAGGCGACGTATGCAGGCGAACACATGGAGGACCAGCTGCTCGCGCTGAAGACCTCCTTCTCAACCCTGGCCGACAACGTTAAGGCCTCGGCCACCGAGTATTGGGCAACAGAAGACATCAACCAGCAGTCAATCCAACAGGTCATGGCGAGCCTCCCCGAGCCCTGCCCGCCCGTCGGCCCATCGAAGGGAGAGTGAGCCATGGCGATCACGTGGGCAAACATTCTCAACTGGGAAAGTGGATCTCTCGAGTCCATCGCAAAGGACCTGCTCGAAGCGAACCAAGTCCTGCGCAAGGCCTACGAGGACGGCGAGGACGCCCTGGGCGCCGTCCGGTCCGAGGGTGAGGCCGTCACGGCGATGCGCGAGGCGACCACCAAGAACCTCGCTTCGCTCGAGCGCGCGCTCACCAATGTCAACGGCGCTCTCTTGGCCATCGAGGGCGCACGCGACGGGGTTGCGACCGTCGTGGCAAACGTCCACAGCTTGCTAGCATACGCATCCGCTGTCGAGTGCACGATCCTCACCAACGGCACCGTCATCGACCATAGCTTATCAAGGCGAGAAGACGCCCCTTCTCAGGAATACCTCGATATCGTCGACAAAATCAAGGCAATTGTCGAACAGGCCAACCAGGTTGACAGCAACCTGTGCGAGGCTCTTAGCAATATCAATAACGACCGCTACACGGATGGCGACGGGGCAAACAACAAGGTCGTCGGCGTCCCCGACTTCCCCCAGCCGAACTGGACCCCCTCTCAGGTCGCCGCCTGGTGGAAATCACTGTCATACGAGCAGCAACAATTCCTCGTCGATCGACGCCCGGATGACATCCGCCACCTCGACGGACTCCCAGCGGTGGCACGCGACAAGGCCAACAAGCACGCACTTAACGGCTATCTCCACGCCGACGGAACCTATCGGGCAGGAGCCTTCGAGGAATCCAAGCAAGAACTATCCGCCGCGACGGAGGAATACGACAAAGCCAAGAAGGAATACCTCAAGGCCGCAAGCGAAACCAGCACAAACCACATCCCCGCCGACGTGCGAGAGAAATACCGAAAAGCAGCTGAGCGAATGAGAGTAGCCCAGGAGCATTACGACGACCTGAGCGCGATCCGACGACAAACGAACGACACCGAACGTGCCAAGAGCGGCCTTCCCCCCGCTTACCTACTCGACTTCGACTACGACAAGAAGTACCAGCGCACGACCGCCATCGTTGCCTCGGGCAACCCTGACACCGCCACGCACGTGTCGACACTCGTCCCTGGCATCGGCACGAACGTGCGCGGCGACCTCGGGTATTACATGGAGTTCAACGAACGACTCAAGAAGCAGACCGCTTACGCGGGGATCGACCCGAACAACGTCGCCACCATCTCCTACCTCGGCTACGTCGCCCCCAAAAACGAGGGGATTGACCTTATTCAGGCAACGGACATCCGCTACGCGGATCGCGCGGCCCCCAAGCTCGCGCGCTTCGAGGAGGGGCTGCGCGCAAGCGCCGAGGCTAACAACCACAATTTCGTCAACACCCTCATCGGCCACTCCTACGGTTCCACCACGTCCGGCAAATCGATGACGCTCGTCGCCCCCGGCACCGTCGACCGCTTCATCATGTGCGGCTCCCCCGGTTCCGGCGTTCAGAGCATCGATGAGTACAACGTCCCCAAGGATCACGTCTATGTCTCATCTATCCCAACACATGATTCAGTCCAGGATCTCAACGTATTAGCCTCGAGTGGATACGGGAAAGATCCCCGTAATCTCGATGGAATTACACACCTCAGCGGGGATGCAACAGACTCAGCCGATTATTGGGTCAACAAGAAGAGCCCCGGCATTTCGCGCTGGTGGACGGACGTCACACACAGCTTCAAGCACCATATGGACTACTTTGACGAAGGCACACGAACCTCGCAGGACTTCGCGAACATCGTCGCTGGCTCAGACCAGACGACGGACGAGGAATGGGAAATGCTCGACAAGGCTCACGAGTTGGGGTTGACCGATAACTGGAGCGTCTCGCGCAACCTGGCCTAACCCGAACAATCACAGCGGAATATGCAGCGCTCGAAGAAGCCCGAGCGAAAGAAACCTCTCACCGCTAGACAAATCCAAACGGTGCTCCCATCCCTCGACAGGCTGGGAGCACCGTCGCATGCACAGCCCGCCAGTCCCCACAGCAGCACAGCGCAGCGAAACATCAGCCACTGACACATTCTGAGCAACTATCCTCAGTTGTCCGACGACTTGGGACCAATGTCGTGTACGATGACACATGTCGCTCAGAATCCGGATGGCGCAGCATCTTCCACCCGGTTAGACTACTGCGCGACTGAGCATATGAGACAGAACAGGGTGGCACTCAATGGGCAGAGATAAGCTGCGTATCGTTGAATATTCGGCGCCAGAGCTGCAGGTTCCAGCGTCCGATGAGACGCGCCGCGAACTGTCACCCTACTGCCTGAGCACAGACTCAACCCCCCGCATTTACCCACATTCCGAGCAGGCGGTCAGCCCTCATTTGCCGCCCGTGGAGCGCATGCCCGTCCCCGTGACACCCTTCCCCAAGCTGTTCCGCGACGACCCGGAACCCGCGTAATCGTCAGGGCCGCAGGCAACCACTGCCTCGGCCTCTCCTTTTCCTACAGCACCACGGCCCCCACGCGCAGCCGACGGACCACACCCTCGAGCGACCATCCGCACACCGGATACCCGCCGCCCAACACGCGCCCGCGTGACAGACTGGCACCATGAGCGAGAGCTTCCTGACGGACCTGCGCGCACTCATCGACGTCGACGCCTCGAGCGGCACGCGAGCGCGCTACTCCTCCGACGCCGGCCTCACGCGCATCCCGCCCCTAGCCGTCGCCTTCCCGCGCACGCCCGAGCAGGCGGTCGCGGCCTTCGACCTCGCCCGCGCCCACGGCGTACCCCTCACCGCCCGAGGCGGCGGCACCTCGTGCGCGTCCAACGCGATCGGCCCCGGCCTCGTCCTCGATTTCTCGCGACACATGAACCGTGTCATCTCCATCGACCCCGAGGCCCGCACCGCCACCGTCGAGCCCGGCTGCGTCGGCTCCACCCTCCAGACCGCCGCCGCCAAGCACGGCCTGCGCTTCGGCCCCGACCCCTCCTCCCAGAACCGCGCGACGATCGCAGGCATGGTCGCCAACAACGCGTGCGGCCCACACGCGACCGCCTGGGGACGCACCTCCGACAACATCGTCTCCCTCGACTGCGTAGACGGGCAGGGGCACCGATTCACGGCCACGACCTCGCACGATTCGGCACTTCGCGACGTGCCGGGGCTGGCCTCCCTCATCGACTCCAACCTGGCGCCAATCCGCACGCAGCTCGGTCGCTTCAAGCGCCAGGTCTCCGGCTACTCCCTCGAGCACCTCACCCCCGAGGGCGGACGAAACCTCGCCGCCATGCTCACGGGCAGCGAGGGCACCCTCGTCCTCATCCTGTCCATCACCGTGCGCCTCGTGCCCCTGCCCGACGCGCCCGTGCTCGCAGCCCTCGGCTACCGCTCCATGATCGAGGCCGCCGACGATGTGCCCGCGCTGCTCGCCCACTCCCCCCTCGCCGTGGAGGGCATGGACCGCCGCCTCGTCGACGTCGTGCGCGCCCACAAGGGCCCCGGCGCCGTCCCTGCCCTGCCCGAGGGCGAAGGCTGGCTCCTCGTCGAAGTCGGCGCCCCCGGCGAAGACGTCACCGCCTCCCTGGAGCGCGCACGCGCCCTGTGCGCCGACTCCGCCGCCATCGACACGGTCGTGTACCCACCGGGGGCCCAGGCCTCGGCCCTGTGGAGGATCCGAGCCGACGGTGCGGGCCTGGGCGGGCGCACCCCGCCTGATGGCGCGGGCGGCGGTGACCAGCAGGCCTGGCCCGGCTTCGAGGACGCGGCCGTCCCGCCCGAAAACCTCGGCGCGTACCTGCGCGACTTCACCGCCCTCATGGAGGAGTTCGACATCGACGGGCTCCTGTACGGGCACTTCGGCGACGGCTGCGTGCACGTGCGCCTCGCCATGCCGCTCGACACCCCGGAGGGCGTCGCCCACTCGCGCGCCTTCCTCCAGTCCGCGGCCCGCATCTGCGCCGCCCACGGCGGCTCCGTCTCCGGCGAGCACGGCGACGGGCGCGCCCGCGGCGAACTCCTGCGCTTCATGTACTCCCCCGAGATGCTCGACCTGTTCGCCCGGGTCAAGCACATCTTCGACCCGGACAACCTCCTCAACCCCGGGGTGCTCGCCGCCCCCATGGACGAGGCCGAGGCCTCCTCCCGCGCGCGGGCGCGGAATGCCGGGGCTGCCGGTGTTGCCGGCCATTCGGGCAGTGCCCTCGAGCTCCAGCCCGGCGTCGACCCCCTCGACGCAAACCTGCGCCGCGTCGCCGCGCGCCCCATGCCCGCGGACGGCGGCTTCGCCTTCACCCACGACGGCGGCGACTTCACGGCCGCCGTCCACCGCTGCACGGGCGTCGGCAAATGCCGCGCGGGAGTGTCCGGCACCTTCATGTGCCCGTCCTACTTGGCCACGCGCGAGGAGAAGGACGTGACCCGCGGCCGGGCCCGCATTCTCCAGGAGGCGGCGAACTCGCAGCTCGTCAAGGCCATCGACTCCCCCGAGGTCCTCGAGGCACTCGACCTGTGCCTGGCCTGCAAGGCCTGCTCCGCCGACTGCCCCGCCGGCGTCGACATGGCCCGCTACCGCTCCGAAGCGCTGTTCCGCACCTACCGGGGCCGCATGCGCCCCCTTAGCCACTACACGCTCGGCTGGCTGCCGCGCCTCACCCGCGTCACCGCGCGCGTGCCCGGCCTGGCTACTGTCGCGAATGCCGTCATGTCGGTGGCGCCCCTGCGCTCGCTCGCCTTCCGCCTCATCGGCCTCGATCCTCGCCGAGGTATGCCCGCCCTCCAGTCCGGCACCTTCACCGCGTGGGCTCGCCGCCATTCTCTGCTGGCGGGCAGTGTTCCTGCGTCGGCTTCGTCGGATGCCGTATCCGATGCCCGCGAGCGCGGCGGCGCCCCGACCTCGTCGATGTCGGACTCCCCGATCCTGAACGGGCCACGCGACCCCAGCGGGCGGCCATACGCGCTCGTGTGGGCGGACTCGTTTAGCCAGACCCTGGACGATGCGGGTGCGCGCGCGGTCGTCGACGTGCTCGAGGCGAACGGGTTTGCGCCGATTGTCGCGCCGGATGCGTGCTGCGGCCTCACGTGGATTACGACGGGTCAGCTGAGCGGTGCGAAGAAGCACTTGGCGTCGTTGCTGGGCGTTCTTGCGCCTTTCGCGGCGTCGGGGATCCCGATCGTCGGCGTTGAGCCATCGTGCACGGCGGTGCTGCGAGACGACCTGCTGGACCTACTGCCCGAGGACCCGCGCTCGGAACTCGTGTCTTCCGCGACGCGCACCCTCGCCGAGGTGCTGTCGGCGGTGCCCGCATCCGCGCGTCGCCTGCCGAGCCTGGAGGGCGTCGAGATCGTCGCGCAGCCGCACTGCCACCACTATTCCGTCATGGGGTGGGACGCGGACCAGGCGCTGCTCGAGTCGCTGGGCGCACGCGTGACACGGCTCGAGGGCTGCTGTGGCCTGGCCGGAAATTTCGGCATGGAGGCGGGCCACTACGACCTGTCTGTGGCCGTCGCATCCCATTCGCTGCTGCCGTCCCTTTCGGCGAAGCCGGATGCTGTGTATCTGGCGGACGGCTTCTCGTGCCGCACCCAGGCCGCGCAGCTGGCGGGCCGCGGGGGCGTCCACCTGGCGACGCTGCTTGCGGGGCGTTCCGCCTGAATTCTGGCTTTGCTGCGAGGCCAACGGGTTTTCCGGGCACTGCTCCTGTTCGGGGCACCGTCGTACCTTGCTGTGGGGCCGGGCTGCTTTGTGTGCCGGTGGGCGGCGGCCCATCTCCGATGTTGCTGTGTGGTGCCACAGGTGTTCCGAGTGCCATAGGGCCCGGCCACTGTGTGCACCAGAGGGCGGCGGCCCGCCCGCTCGCCGTCCACGCCGCGAGCCTGCGGCTCGACGCGTCGGCTCGAAGCCCGGCCAGGCCCCGCCACCGCCCACCGGCACCGTGGCAGGTCCCTCCGGCGCCTAGGGGCACCGCTGCCAGAACTCGCAACCGCGTTCTTCCTTGTTCCTAAATGGTGTTACACCATTTAGCCGGGCATTACACCACTTCCCAGGCAGTGTAATACTCCCTAAGTGGTGTAATACTCCCTAACCGGTGCAGGCCTCATCGAGCGTAGACATGAAAACGTCGACTCGGGCCATCACACGCTTCAGTCGGCAACGCCCACAGCGCCTCAGCATGCTCAGGGATGGCAACTTGATGCGGACGAAGGAGTTGTATCGCCCACGCACGTAACCTACTGAAGTCTTCATAGTCTTTCCAAGAGACCCTGTGGATCCTCCAACCGGCACTACGCAAGTCGTTTTCTCACTGGATCCAGTCACGCTTTGCCCGCGCGAACTCAGCATCATCCTTGCCCAGTTTTCCAATGCCATCAAACTCGAAGATGATCATGAGTCCCGGGATCGCAATATCCGCAAAATAACGCCTCCCGTTGACGACGATCTCGAACTGGGTCACGACCTCGAAGGCACTCACCGACTTGAGGACCCACAGCAACGCCGCCTCGGCAGGGTTGTCGCAGCCCGGGTCAGCGGCGGCTATCAGGCACTGTGCACGCTTGTAGGGAACGCATTCCTTTTGTTGCCGATACAGATCCAAGCATTCAAGCATCTTGCCTCGGACACGTTCAGCTCGTTGTCTACTTTCTCCCTGGGATAGCAACAGGAACCGAGACTCGTGGTGCAATGCCATGCAAATTGCCACGAATCCACTGAGACGTTCCGAATAGCAAGCCATGCGAACTGCCGCTTCAACGACAGATTCACATCGCAACCGATCAACGATCTCGATGCTGCGTTCGCAGGGCTTCTTCACAGTCGAACACACGAACGTCGCTGGAACAGTCACCGTTTGCATGGTGACAGCCGGCATTGAGCGCCTCCCATGCCGCGACGCGCACCAGATCACGACATCGGGATTTGCCTCCCAGAGCGGTATCGACCGCGCAACGAATGAACTAGCGCCTACGAACACCGGAGAGCAGGAGCTACTGTCACTCACGACAAGTAATCGAGCCCTGGCCACGAGAGCCCACATCTCCCAGTAGGTCATCGGCGAAACGGTTTGATGGATCGTGACGTAACGTCCGCGCTGAATACGAAGTACATTGCCTGACGACAGATCCCTCACTGAAGGACGTCCATCTGTCGAAGACCTAATAACAGTCAACGATTGAGCGTTCATATGCCCATCATCGGCGTGACGACAAGCGTTGTCATGACCCGCGAGCAGACCTGTGGATAAAGCCCAGTCGCTCCGAAGGTATGTGGATAACTGCCGTTCTCGCATGCATCTGTGAACACTCATGGCACAATCGCTGGTCGATATCGATCAAACGCCAGCGTTCTCCGCAAATACGCTTGTTGCTAAGTGGTGTTACACCATTTAGCCGGGCATTACACCACTTCCCAGGCAGTGTAATGCTCCCTAAATGGTGTAATGCTCCCTAACCAGTGCAGACCTTCAGCACGGACGTCGCATCTGACCGCAACAGACACACAAGAACGCAGCACCGAAGGCTCAACCCTCGATATACTCAACCGCCGTGCGCCCAGCTCAATCCGGATTCGATGGACGTACTACCTCACCCCTGCTCCACCCGCACCAGGCCAACAACCTTCGCCGAGGCAGGGGCACTCGTTTCGCGGGTCCAGCGGGCCGCGACGTCCGAAATATCGATGGACGGATCGACGAGGAGCGCCGTCGACAGTGCCTCCGCCAACACGCCCGATGAAGCCACGACACTAACTTGTCGAACACCCGCATTCGCGGGGTATCCCGTGCGCGGGTCAATGATGTGGTGATCGAAAACTCGACCGCCACCCGGGGATGTTTCACGCCGTGTTTCACGCGCGCGAGGATCCGACACGGGCCCCGCCGCACGCCCCACTACAGGCCCGGCCGCACGCCCCACTACAGGCCCGGCCGCACGCCCCACCACAGGCCCGGCCGCACGCCCCACCACAGGCCCGGCCGCACGCCCCACCACAGGATCCGCGCGAACCCCACCCAGCGGCCCCAGGTTATCCCCGGACGTCGACAGGGACGCCATGCCGCCCGCAGGCAGCTCCACGACGCCAGCGACCGACGTGGGACCGCCATGGGGGTCTCGCAGGCCCGCGCGCCACGGGGAACCGTCGGCGCGAGTCCCGAACACCGAGACCGACGAGGTCCCCACCGACACCAACACACCACGCGCCCCCATAGCCACGGCCAGGTCGCGGCACGCATCGGCGGTGTACCCCTTTGCAATACCACCCAGGTCGAGGCGCGGGCTGGGAACATCCACGCCACCCGCGCACTCAGCAGGGGTACCCATCACCCACCGCCGCTCACCAACGCGCGACAGCAAGCCCCACGACGACGCCCGCAACGCCGCCTCCACGACACGCTCAGACGGCGCGGGCGGCAGGGGCGCACCCGCGATGTACGCGGCCCGCATCGCCTTAACATCCCACGCGGCGACGAGCGGCCCGATCAGCGGGTTGAACGCTCCCCCCGTCGCCTCCGCGAGCGCCAGCGCGTCGCGCAGCAGGCAGTCAGTTTCTTCGCTCACGACAAGGCCGGGGCCGCCTTGCGCACAATCGGCCCCGCAGCGGGACGCGCCGCCACCGCCCACAGTCGAGGCGACAGCATCATTGAGCCGCGACACCTCGGACGAGGGCCGGAACACGCTCCACATGTCCTCGTGGCGCGCAACGACGCCCACGACAGCATTGACGATCGCCATGCCGTCCCCGCCCCAGCCGATGATGTCGATGCGGGTGCCCATCGCGGGGAAGGAGGAGCGCCACGTGGGAGCAGACCCCGGGGACTCTGCCACGGCCTCGTCCCCCGGCGCGCCGGCGGTACGCGCCAAATCAGCCGTCGGAGCCTCCGAGGTCCTTGTCGAGGTCGCCGTCCTTGGTGGCGTCGTTCAGGCCGGGGATGTTGATGTCATCGGCGCCGTCCGGGGAGACGCCCTGGGCCGCGGCGATGGCACGGATGGCGGCCTGCACGAACTGCTGGTGAGCGACGGTGGCGCCGGTGATGACATCGACCTTGGCGGGGTCGCCGACCTTGGTGAGGTTGTCGGAGTACTCCTGGTAGGAGGCGACAGCGGCCTGAGCCTTCTTGTAGTAGTCCTCGTTGAAGACCTCGCCCGAGGAGCTCTTGCCGTAATCGGCGCCCTTGTCGGTGCCGTCGGCCAGCGTCGTCTCGTAAGAGGTCGCGGTGATGCGCCCGCCCTCGACGGTGATGGTGATGGTGCCGATGGAACCCTGGTCGTCGGCGTTGGACTGGGCGGTCCAGGTGCCGTCGCTCATGGGCTTGGTCATGTCCAGGCCGGTGGAGGGCGCGCACGCGGCCAGGATGGTCGCGCCGAGGGCGCCGAGGACCGCGTACGAGGCCGGGGTGACCCAGCGGGATCGAGTGTCGGGGGTGGTGGGCGTGGTCATCGCACCTTGTCCTTTCCGCTGCGTGCGTCGCCGTCGCGGCCGGGCAGAACCAGGCCGGAGGCGCGCTGTTCGAAATCGTGGTCGTGCCAGGTTTCCTTGACGACCTTGCCGTGGTCGAGTCGGATTTCGCGCTGGCCCTGTTCGGCGACGAGCGCGTCGTGGGTGACGACCATGAGGGTCGTGCCGTCCTGGTGGAGCTGGTTGAACAGGTCGAGGACGATCTCCTCGTTGGTTTCGTCCAGGTTGCCGGTGGGCTCGTCGGCCAGCAGCAGCTTGGGGTAGTTGATGAGGGCGCGGGCCACGCACACGCGCTGCTGCTCGCCGCCGGAGAGCTGTCGCGGCAGGTGGGTGGCGCGGTCGGCGAGGCCGACGCGATCGAGGGCCTCGAGGGCTTCCTTCTCGTCGGGCATCGAGTGGTAGTACTGGGCGACCATGACATTCTCAAGGGCTGTCAGGTGACCGATGAGGTGGAACTGCTGGAAGACGAGGCCGATGGTGCGGCAGCGCACCTCGGTGAGCTCGTCGGCGGTCAGGTCGGAGATGTCGTGGCCGTCCAGCATGACGGTGCCCTTGGTGGCGGTGTCCATCGCGCCGACGATGTTCATGAGGGTGGTCTTACCGGATCCGGAGGGGCCGACGATGGAGACCCACTGGCCGCGCGGGATCTCGAGGGACACATTGTCGAGGGCGTGCAGGTCCCCGTAGATCTTCGAGACGCCCTCGAGGCTGAGCAGCGCGTCCGTGGGGGCCGACGAGGCCGGGGTGGCGGTGGAGGTGGTCATGGTGACTCTCATTCTCCGCGCAGGACGAGCGCGGGGTCGACGGCCAGTGCGCGGCGCACGGGCGGGAGGCAGGCGAGGACGGCGATGAGGATCGAGCAGGCGACCGTGCCGAGGAGGATGACGGGGTGCAGGGAGATCGATCGGTGGAACACGGAGGTGGAGATGAGGACGGCGAGGCCGTAGCCGGCCCCGGCGCCCAGGATGCCTCCGATGAGGCCGAGCATGACGCCCTCACCCATGAACTCGCGGGTGATGGATCGGGCGGTGGCGCCCAGGGCCTTGCGCAGGCCGATCTCGTTGCGGCGCTCGGTGACGACGGCGATCATCGTCGTGGACACGCCGATCATGGTCAGCGCCAGCACGATGACGGTGATGACGACGAGGAGGGAGCGCAGCATCGCGAGGACGCCCGTGTCGGACTGGGCGAGGCGGCGCACGGTCTGGGCGTGAATCTGCGGGTTCGCGGCGTTCATCGCGTCTGCGACGGCGCTCAGCTGATCGCCTTCCAGCGCGATCGAATACTCGGCGAGCGACACGGCGCCGGTCTGCCCGGTCAGCGCGCTCATGTCCTGTCTGGACATATACACGTAGCCGTCTTCGTTACCGCCGGTCTTGAGGATGCCGGACACGGTCAGGGTAACGGTACGCGGATCGACCTTGAGGGCCGAGGCCTGCGCCCCCGACTGGGCGGCGCCCTTCGAGGACGCGCCGGCGTCCAGCTGGCTGATCGTGATCGTGTCCCCGGCCTTCACGTCGATAGTCGAGGCGACCTGCTCGCCCACGAGCACCTGGCCCGTCGCAGCGGGCCACTCACCGTCCACGAACCAGTACGGGTTCATGGCGTGCACGGCCTCCAGGTCGGCGCCGCCCGCCACGTAGGGCTGGTCGTTGATGGTGACGGTCTCGTAGTCAAAGGCTGCGGATCCGACCAGAGCGCTCGCGGGCACCTGGGCGGTTGCGGCGGCCACGGCCTCGTCCGTGATGGGCACGTCCCCGGCGGGGGTGACGACGAGGTTGGCACCGTAGGAGCGGATCTCGCGGGCCAGCTGGGCCGGCACGTCGACGGCGATCGTGACGAGGCCGGACAGTGTGGTCGCGCCGATGGCGACGGCGAGGATCGCGATGAGGACGCGGGAGCGGCGGCGCAGGATGGAGGAGGTGACCATCCGCCAGAACATTGCTCGTCTGGACATGGGCATCACCTTCCGTGCAGGACTTCCGCCGCGTTGAGGCGCAGCAGGTAGCGGATCGCTGGGATGGAGGCTCCCAGGACGACGAGGATGACGAGGACGGCGACGAGGCCGACGACGACGGGCACGAAGGAGATCGACGAGTGGAAGACCATGTAGCCGATCGCCTGGGCGAGCGCGAGGCCTCCGCCGTAGCCGAGGACGCCACCGACCAGGCCGACGATGATCGTCTCCGTCAGGAACAGCGAGATGATCTGTTTATCTTTCGCACCCACGGCCTTCATGAGGCCGATCTCGTTGGAGCGCTCCATGACGCCTGCGGTCACCAGGTTCGCAATGGCCAGGGCCGAGGCGATGAGCGCCAGGACGGTCACGAGGACCATGAGCAGCTGGGTCTTTTCCAGGATGACGCCTTCGGACTGGGCGACCTGGCGGACCGGGCGGGCCACAGAGTCCGTCATGACTTCCTCGATCTGGAAGGCGATGGAGGAGACGTAGGCGGTGCAGTACCAGGTTTCCTTCTCGGATACGCTCAGCGAGTTCGGGTTCTTCGCGGCCTTGCGGGCCAGGTCGTTGTCCGGCGTGGTCAGGGCGGAGACCTCGACGCTGCCGACGACGCCCTCGCGGTTCAGGAGCGCCTGGGCCTGCGGAAGCTGGATGAACACGCCGCGGTCGGCGTCGTCGCCGCTGGTGAGGATGCCGCGTACAGTGAAGTCGCGGGTAATGCCTTCGCGGGTGAGGGTGAAGGTGTCTCCGACCGTCAGACCGTGAGCGGTCGCGTAGGTGGTGCCGACGAGGGCGCCGTCCTCGTCGTCGTCCGCGGGCCAGGAGCCCTCGATGCCCCACCAGCCGCGCAGCTTGTCAAGGCCGGTCTCGACGCTCTCGCCGGTGGCCAGCTCGAGATGGTGGCCAAACCACGTGCCGGTCGTGGGCACGTGCTCGCCGGATGCGTCGGTGGCGGACACGTTCAGCAGGGGCGCGAAGTCGAGGATGTTGTACGTCCAGAAGATCGTCTTGATGTTGCCGAGCTCGTCCTCGCGCAGGTAGGAGCGCGCCTCGGTGGCTTCGCCCGTGCTGTAGAGGTCGTCGAGGACGGCCGCGCCCTGCGGGCGCACCACGATGTTTGCGCCGTAGGACTTGAGTTCCTGGTTGACCTTGTCGCCCACGTTGAACATGACGGAGAGCATGGACGTGGCGACGCAGGCGCCCAGCGCGACGGTGAGGGCGATCATGAGGTGGCGGTTACCGCGTCTCGTGAGGGCACCGCGGAGCATTCGGAAAAACACGCGTGAGCCTTACTTCGCGAAGATGGAGGCCGAGGCCTCGAGGGCCGAGATCGGCACGGTCAGCGTGCCGTTGGAGACCTTGTAGTCGATGGGGATCGGGTTGCAGCCGCCCTTAAAGCCGATGGTCGCGATGTTCATCGCCACTTCACACAGCTTGCAGATGACCTTGCCGTCCTTCTCGTAGTAGCCCGACGGGCCGCAGATCTCGCACGCGTCCAGGCCCACGCCGAAGGCGGAGCCGGACTTCTGGATGACGATGAAGCGTACCTTCACGCCGCCCGAGGTCGTGTACTCGAAGCGGTGCAGGTGACCGTCGGAGATGTCGGCGAGGTTGACGCTCACCTGGTCGTCGACGACGCTGAAGGACTCGGGCGGGGACAGCTCGATCTCCTGGCTGCCGTAGGCGACGCCGACGGTGATGAGCAGCGCGCCGCACAGGTAGCCGAGGGCGGCGGTGCCGGCCATGGACTTGTAGAGGCGCGAGCGCGCGCGGCCCAGGCGTCCCTCCGCCGGGTTAGCCCCGACGGTCGGAATCGAGCGCGATGCCAGCCAGGTGAGGACCACGACGGCGCACAGCGCCAGGCCCGCGGCGATCGTGAAGATGGCCTCGTGGTTGATGAACCACGACATGACGTTCCACGCGTCTTTCGGAATCGCGATCCAGCGCTTGGCCTTGAGGATGCGCACGATCATCAGGGCGTGGTTGGCCAGCAGCGAGATCAGGATGAAGGCCGCCGGCCACACGCGGTTGTTCCACGAGCACAGGCGGTAGGACACCCAGGCGACGAAGCAGACGAGCACCCACGCCAGCACGTAGCCGACGAGCGCGAGGACGACCGGGGTCGAGTAGATCTCGACGCCGCCCGAGAGCATCATGACGGCCTGGTTCATGGCCGTGGGGACTGCGCGGAACAGGGCGGCCGCAATGTAGAGGGCACCGACGATGCGCACGAGGGTATCCCCGCTCACCGCGGTCTCCATCGACGAGGCCGCCCGGGCCTCGTCGTCGGCGTCACCGGGCAGGAGGGAACGCACGCGGCGCGAGCGCACCGCGATGAGCGCGAGGAACAGGACCGCGAGGACGATCACGACGGGGAGGGTGAACAGGCCAACGGTCTGGCGGTTCACGGACTTAGGGGCCTCGACGTTAATGATCGTCAGGGCCAGGGAAGAGACCATGCCCAGGCCGATACCGGCCCACACGGCGACCGAGCGCGCCTTCTTACCGCGGCGACCACGCCCGGCGGCGGGCATGAAGCGGATGACGGCGCCGAGCGCGAGCATCGTCAACAGCAACGTCAGGGTTGCTTCACTCATCTGCTGAAGCATTGGCTTTCCTCCCAAAGTAAAGGTTCACCGAAGTCGTAGCTACGGTATCGATTCTAGTCCCCTCACGGGGCGAGGGCCGAGGCCAGCGGTCCTACAAAGTACCACTGCCTCGGCCCCGCGAAGAGTGTGCGTCGATCACCAGGAGACGGCCGTGGGATCCCACTGCCAATCCGGGAACTCGGCGACGAGCGGCTCGGTCCAGAAGCGGCCCTCAACACCCGTGGTCTTGTCGGTGTGCAGCAGCCAGCCGCTCGGGGGCTTGATCATGAAGGACACGTCGTAGGTGCCGGCGTCCAGCTTGGGCAGGTTCAGGCCGTAGTGCGGGCCATCGGACGCGTTCATCGGCATGAGCGTGCCCTCCTGGACGACGTTGCCGGACTTGTCCTTGATCGAGTAGTCCACGGTCAGGCCGGGGACGAAGTCGCCCGCGCCGTAGCCGAGCTTGTTGTCTGCGGCAGCGGCGATGTCGGCCTCAATGTGCATCGAGGACTCGGCGGCCGGGGTGCCCATCGTGGGCTCCATCTCGACGGGCTGGAAGTAGACGCCGCCCACGACGAGGGGGCCGACGTGGACCTCGTCGCCGAGGGGCTGCTCTTCGAAGCCAGCGTCCTCACCGGGGGCGGGAGCGGCAGAGTCAGCCGAGGACGAGGCCTCGGGCTTCTCGCTGGAGGACGAGGAGGAGTTGTTGGAGCAGGCCGCCAGAGTGCCTGCGAGGGCCAGCGTGGCCAGGGCCGCGCCGACGCGGAACAGAGAGCGCTTCATGTGATGATCTCCTGTGCGTGTTGGTTGGGTGAAACGTCGGTGTCGCTCGGGGGGTGTCATTCCCCGGCCCGCGACTGGGCGGCGGCCTCGCGGGCGAGGCGAGCTTTTCCGAAGAAATAGAGACCGACGATGATGGCGAGAACGATGGCTTGCGCGGCCAGGTTCTCCACTCGGGGGTAGATCCCCAAGAGGTCAATGGTGGGGAAGCCGGAGATGGGCGTCAGGGACACGACGTCCGCCTCCTGAAGTTCCCCGATACCAGAACCCGTGAACGTGAAGGCCATGAAGGCCATCAGCAGCGAGGTAATGGTGAAGAAGGGGCGCAGCGGGATGCGAACCGCCGCGAACTGGATGAGCAGGTAGATGATGACCAGGGCCACGAGGCCGACCGCCAGGCCGATCCACACGTAGTGGACCTTGTCGCCCGCGGCGGTGACGATCGGGACGTAGAAGAGGATCGTCTCCGCACCCTCGCGCAGGACCGCGAGGAAGGAAATGAAGGCCAGGCCCAGCAGGGAGCCGCTGCTCAGCGAGGCGTCCGTCTGCTTCTTGATGTACTCGTCCCATGCCTTGTTGGAGGACTTGTTGATCATCCAGTTGGAGACCCAGATCAGCATGGCGACCGCGAAGAGCGCCGCGAAGCCCTCCAGGAGCTCCTGGTTTGCGCCCGCCAGGGAAGTGACGTAGCTGAAGAGGAAGGCCAGACCGATGGACAGGCCGAAGGCGAGGACCACGCCGCCCCACACGATGGGGGCCTTGTTCTTGTGGCCGGCCTTGGCCAGGTAAGCCAGGACGGCGGCGACGACGAGGATTGCCTCCATGCCCTCGCGCAGAATCACGAGGAGGGAGGGCAGGAACTGGGCAATCCACGGGGAGGTGCCCGAGCTGTCAGTGGTCTTGTCGGCAGCCTTGCCGGTGTAGCCGTCGAGGCTATTGGCGTCCTCGCGGATGTAGTTCGTCAGCGTCGAGAGGTGCTGGTCGACCGCCGCCGAGTCATCGTCGGTCATGGCCTTCTTCAGGAGGGAGAACTCCATCTCCACCTGCGAGACGCGCGAGCCGGAGATGCGGCTCATGACCTGCTTCTCCATGCCGGTGATCTCGTAGTGCTTGTAGTAGGCCTCGTTGACCTTGTCCTTACCGGCCTTGGCGTCGCCGCCCTTGTAGGCGTTGGCGCCGTCTTCGAGGATGCCGTTGATCGTCTTGGCGACCTCACCCCACGCGCCGGGGCTGTAATCATCCGACGAGGCCTGGGCTGCCGACCCGGGGGCCACACCATCCAGGGACGCGCCGTCTTCGACCATGTACTGCTTGAGGGTCGTAGCGTGGCTATCGACGCCCGCACTGTCGGCGTCACTCATGGCCTTCTTCAGGAGGGAGAACTCCATCTCCACCTGCGAGACGCGCGAGCCGGAGATGCGGGCCATGACCTGCTTCTCCATGCCGGTGATCTCGTAGTGCTTGTAGTAGGCGTCGTTGACTTTGTCCTTGCCGCCCTTGGCGTCGCCCGCCTTGTAGGTGGACACACCTTCGTCGATCAGGCCATTGATCGTGGCCGAAACATCACTCCACGTCTGATCCGCGGCGCGCGAGGGCGAGGCGAACATCGCCACGGCCAGAGCCGCCATCACGGCGACGATGAGGACGCGACTGAGTCGCTGACCGACGTTGTGTACGTGAGCGCGAATATTATGCGCGTGAGCGCGAAGCACTGTCACCGCTTGCCTCCTGACGATCCGGCGATTAGGTAACGCCGGGATGATGGAATTCCTAAGCATTGAGCGTAGCCACATCTCGCCCAGGTGAAAAGTAGTCCGTTTAGGTCGTCCTAAATTGTGACCATGCCGTGACCGTGTTTAGCGCGGAGACATGACCCCCTTGGGGGACGAAAGACCCAGGTCGATCGCTTGCTGACACGGTGCCATAAAAATGGCACATTAACTACACAAACATCCCACAAGGGCGCCAACTTGCAAAAGAATTTAAAATCCTGTCATAATCCTCAGGCATCGATAGTTACATAGAAAGCGGTTCGGTATCCATGCCTCCCGATCCCAGCGCGTCCCCCACAGAGGAAGCTGGCACCACTCCAGCAACGATGACGAGCCCGCAGGGGCCCACAGTCACCGAGCCCTTGCCCACACCCCTACCCGGCGCGGCTGTTCCGACCGAGGCCGCCCCAGCCTCGTCCCCCAAGCACCTCACGCGCGACGACTGGGTGCGCATCGCAATCTTCGGGATCCCCTACGCTTCATTTTTCCTGCTCGACATCATCCCAACATCAATCTTCCCCGCGTCATGGAACGCCACCCTCGTCAACGTCATACTCGACTCAATCTTCCTGGTGATGGCGCTGGCATTTTTCGGGCGCGAGTTCCTATCCGCATTCTCGTTCCTGTGCAGGCGTCCCGTGCGCAAGATTGCACTCCTGTTGGGCCTATGGCTGCTCATCACCATGACCCAAGGTGCTATACGCCTCGCAATCTATGGTCCGAACCCGCCGGTCGCACAGAACCAGCAGGGGGTCGTCAGCGCACTATCCGACAGCGCTCTCGGTCTCACATTCGCTTTTTTCGTTGCAATTGGCATGCCCTTGGTTGAGGAGATCTTCTACCGTCACATCCTGATCGGCAAGCTGAGCCCGTACGCACCGACCTGGCTTCTCGGGTCAATCTCTGCATTCCTCTTCGCCTACATGCACTGCCACGAGTGGCAGGACATGACCATGTACCTGCCCGTCGGCATCATCTTGACGCTCGTGTACGTCAAATCCGGCAAGAACATTGCCTACTCGTGGATATACCACGCACTCAACAACTCGATCATGGTCGCTGTCATATTCCTCGTGCCAACACTGCCGCAGAGCGCCTGATTGCTGTTTACGGTAGCGCCCCGCCCAGTTTCGGGCGGGGCGTCACTGTACTCGCGCACCCGTCCGGCCGCACGTTAACGCGCTAGGTGGTCGTCTGGGCGGGCTGCCAGCACTATCTTTACCACGGCAAAATGGGCAGTACTCACGAAGCAGCGCCGCCCACGCGCATGTTGAGGTGTTGACGTGCGCGTCAAAGGGTTAACGCGCATGTTCAGGGGCTGACGTGCGAACAACACACCACGACAGGCACCGTTGTGCCCAAAACGCAGACCACCTCACCCGCAACCGCCCGTTTTCAGCGTTTTTCGCCGAGGTGGTCTGCGTTTTGGGCGCTGCACCACCCCAAGCCACGACCCCATCGCCACCAAACGGGGGAAATGGCGTCATTAGAGATCCGACACGCCGGCGACACGCCGCCAGCGAGTTCCTAATGCTGCAAAACCCCCACCGACGGCGGGAAGGGACCCGAGCCACGGGCGTACCTCCAGACGCAGGACCTGACTGCGGCACCTGTGGGCGACGGGCCCGGCTGCGGCACCCATGGACGGCGGCGACACCACCTCCACCCACATTTCGCATGCAATTCCCCCCACGACACGAATCGATGCACGCTCAAAAACCGCAGAATATCAACGATTAGATTTCAACACTTGAAATACACTCAGGGGAATTGCATGCGAAATTACTATGGCATGGGCGGGGCGGGGCCTAGCAGGGCTATTCACAGCGCCCCGACCCCACTGGTGTGGAGGGCGTCGGAGGGACCTGCCGCGGTGCCGGTGGGCGGCGGCGGGGCCTGGCCGGGCTTCGAGACGACGCGCCGATCAGCGAACAGGCATAACTGGTGTGGAGGGCGTCGGAGGGACCTGCCGCGGTGCCGGTGGGCGGCGGCGGGGCCTGGCCGGGCTTCGAGACGACGCGCCGAGCGAAGCTCGCGGCGCGGACGACTCGCGGGCGGGACGCCGCCCACCGGCGCACACAGCGGCCGGGGCCTCCGGCGCCCGGAACACCCGTGGAGCCACAAGCACCCACACGAAACGAGGCCGCGACCGGTTTCCCGGCCGCGGCCTCGCCGCGCTCAATCAGCGCTACTCAGCAGAGCAAGCGCCAGCGATCAGGCGGTCATGTCCACGTGATCCTCGACCGCGGCGCGGCCAGCCTCGAGGCGGGCGACGGGGACTCGGAACGGGGAGCAGGACACGTAGTCGACACCCACGTTGTGGAAGAAGTGGATCGACTGCGGGTCGCCACCGTGCTCGCCACACACGCCGAGCTTGATGTTCGGCTTGGTGGAGCGGGCGCGGCGCACGCCCTCGGAGACCAGGGTGCCCACGCCGTGGACGTCGATGGACTCGAAGGGGGAGACGCCGAAGATGCCGGCCTCGATGTACTGCGGGAAGAACACGCCCTCGACGTCGTCGCGCGAGAAGCCCCACACGGTCTGCGTCAGGTCGTTGGTGCCGAAGGAGAAGAAGTCGGCTTCCTCGGCGAGGTCCTCGGCGGTCATGGCGGCGCGCGGCAGCTCGATCATGGCGCCGATGGAGACGCCGGACAGGTCCACGCCGTGGGCGGCGGCGACGGAGGCGATGATGCCTTCGCCTTCCTCGCGCACGAGCTGGAGCTCACGCACGGAGCCGACGAGCGGAACCATGATCTCGGGACGCGGGTTGAGGCCGCGGGCCACGAGCTCGGCGGCCGCCTCGCACAGGGCGCGCATCTGCAGGGCGAACAGGCCGGGCAGGTAGATACCCAGGCGCACGCCGCGCAGGCCCAGCATGGGGTTCTGCTCGTGCATGCGACGGACCTCGACGAGCATGGCCTCGTCGGCGGGGTCGAGGGTGCCGGTGGCCTTGCCGACGGCGACCTTCGTCTCCAGCTCGATGAGGGCGGGCATGAACTCGTGGAGCGGCGGGTCGATGAGGCGCACGGTCATGGCCTTGCCGTCCATGACCTCGAGCATCTCGAGGAAGTCCTGCTTCTGGAGCTTCTCGAGCTCGTTGAAGGCGGCCTGACGCTCGTCGGAATCGGGGGCCGAGAGGATCGCGCGCTCAACGAGCGGGCGACGCTCACCCAGGAACATGTGCTCGGTGCGGCACAGGCCGATGCCCTCGGCGCCGAAGGCGATGGCGCGCTTGGAGTCGAGGGGGGTGTCGGCGTTGGCGCGCACGCGCAGGCGGCGGACCTTGTCGGCGTGGCCGAGGAGCTTGTCAACAGCCTCGACGAGCTCGCGGGTACCCTGGTCCTCGCCGGCGGCGGCGATGCCGGCCTCGAGGCCGTCTGCCAGGTAGGTGGTGACGGGCGAGTCGGCGACGGGGACCTCGCCGCGGAAGATCTCGCCGGTCTGGCCGTCGATGGCGATGGTGTCGTCGGCGGTGAGGACCAGGTCGCCGATGGTGACGGTGCCGGCGGCTTCGTCGATGACGAGGGATTCGGCGCCACACACGCAGGTCTTGCCCATGCCGCGGGCGACGACGGCGGCGTGCGAGGTCTTGCCGCCGCGGGCGGTCAGGACGCCTTCGGCGGCGACCATGCCGGGCAGGTCATCGGGGTTGGTCTCGCGACGCACGAGGACGGTCTTGATGCCCTTCTCGGCGGCCTCGACGGCCTGGGCGTTGTTGAAGGCGATCTTGCCGACGGCGGCGCCCGGGGAGGCGGCCATGCCGCGAGCGATGAGCTCCTTTTCAGCCTTGGCGTCGAACTGCGGGAACATCAGCTGGGTGAGCTGGTCGCCGGTGACGCGGCCCAGGGCCTCATCACGGGTGATGAGCTTTTCGCCCAGGAGCTGGGTGGCGATACGGAACGCGGCGGCGGCGGTGCGCTTGCCGACGCGGGTCTGGAGCATCCACAGCTTGCCGCGCTCGACGGTGAACTCGATGTCACACATGTCGCGGTAGTGGGTCTCCAGCTTGCGCATGATGGCGCGCAGCTCGTCGTAGACGGGCTTGTTGATCTCCTTGAGGGCGGACAGGGGCAGGGTGTTGCGGATGCCCGCAACGACGTCCTCGCCCTGCGCGTTCTCGAGGTAGTCGCCGTAGACGCCGGAGTGGCCGGAGGAGGGGTCACGGGTGAAGCACACGCCGGTGCCAGAGTTTTCGCCCATGTTGCCGAACACCATGGTGCAGATGTTGACGGCGGTGCCCAGGTCGTGGGGGATGCGCTCACGGCGGCGGTAGATGCGGGCGCGCTCGGTGTTCCAGGAGCGGAACACGGCCTCGATGCCCATGTCCATCTGGGTGCGCGGGTCCTGCGGGAAGTCCTTGCCGGTCTGTTCCTTGACGATGCCCTTGAAGGTGTCGACGAGGCCCTTGAGGTCCTCGGCGTTCAGCTCGGTGTCGCCCTTCACGCCGCGCGCGGCCTTGAGCTCGTCGAGGGCGTCGGAGAAGAGGTCGCCGTCGATGTCGAGAACGGTCTTGCCGAACATCTGGATGAGGCGGCGGTAGGAGTCCCACGCGAAGCGCTCGTTACCGCTAACGGCAGCAAGGCCGAGAACGGACTCATCGTTGAGGCCGATGTTCAGGACGGTTTCCATCATGCCGGGCATGGAGAACTTGGCACCGCTTCGCACGGAGACGAGGAGCGGGTCGGAGGGATCGCCGAGGTGGCGGCCCATCTGGTCTTCGACGCCGCGCAGGGCGGTGGTGACCTCGGTGGCAAGCGACTCGGGAACCGTCGACTCCTTGAGGTATGCGCGGCACGCCTCGGTGGTGATCGTGAAGCCGGGGGGAACGGGCAGACCGAGCTTCGTCATCTCGGCGAGGTTGGCTCCCTTTCCTCCGAGGAGGTCCTTCATGGACTTGTCGCCCTCGGAGAAGTCGTATACGTACTTGACCATCGTGGTTCTCAACTTCCTTGTATGCGATGACCGGCCCACCTGTGGGCCGCTACCAGGGGTAAGGATACACGCATCAAGGGACCAAGGTCACCTCAAGGCGCGTGAGAGCATGATTGTCCTTACATAGACGAGGCAGGAGAACCTTTCCCGGTATCACCCACTCGCGAGAAAGCAACAAAAATGCAGGTGGGGCAGGCCCGAAGGCCCGCCCCACCTGCGTCAATCAGCCGTGTCAGCGCACGCGGAACTCGATCGTGGTTCCCTCGCCCACGTCGATGAGGTCGCCGTCGTTCAGGGCAATCGTCACCATGGGGGTGACGTCCTGGAACGAGCCGTCGGCGTGACGCAGGACGGTGCCGTTCGCACTGCCCAGGTCCATGAGGGCCCAAGAGCCGGGGGTCGTCATCATGACGGCGCAGTGCGAGCGAGAAATCTCGGTCTGCGGGCTGGGCACGCGCAGGACCGTAGCCACGGGACGGCCGGTCAGCGCACGCGCGTCGGGGTCACGGCCGATGACGACGTCACGGGAGACCTCGACGGGCACGGTACCACCGTGGATCAGGAAGGCGACGGGGGCAGCGGGGCCCGAGTTCGCGGGGGCGAGACGCAGGATGGTCGCCTCCGTGTCGGTCTCGGCGCCCAGGTCAGCCAGGCCCTCGGCGCTCATGGCCTCGGGAATGGCGGGAGGCTCAGCGACGGGAGCCTCAGCGACAACCTCGGACGAGGCCGGGGTGCCGGACTCGCCGAAACCGCCCGCACGCTCGGCGGACTCAGCGGTGTCGACCGGCGGCTCCTCGGCGTCGGCGACGACGTAGAGCTCACCGGAGGGCTGCTCGGCATCCTTCACAGGCGCCTCTTCGTGCGGCTCTTCCTCGACCTGCTCGTCCGAGGCCTCGGGAGCCTCATGCGCCTCGTCGGTGTCGGGGTTGCGCGACGCGGGGGCCAGCGACACGGGGCCGTTGCTGGTCGCGGCGAGGAACTGGGCCTCGACGGCGGCCAGATCCACGGAGGCAGTGTGCACGGACGGTTCCGGCAGCTCCTCGCGGGCCTCGCGACGGGCGCGACGCTCATGGTCCGGGATGTCGGGGTTGATGAGGAAGCCCATGGTGTCGACGGGCATCGAGGCGAGGGCCTCGACCTCGTCGAGCGCGCGGCCGATGCGAATCTCGCCAGCCTCAACACGGTCGGCGGCGGGCACCATCCAGGTCACCTCGTCGCCGTCGATGATGGTGGCCTCGAAGGTCTGCCACTCGCCGGGGTTGAAGGGCCACGCCCAGATCGGGTCGGTCCACACCTGTTCGGTGATCTGACCGGCGGCGCGCATGCGCAGCTGAATGTTGCCCAGCACGGTCAGGTAGGGCTGCTCGCCCGCACAGTCCAGCAGCAGGACGTCACCCTTTTCGGCCTGGACGTGGGCCAGCCACGCCTGGGTGTCAGCGCGTCCCCACACCACGTCGGCGGCGGAGTCCGCGAAGTCGAGCGGAACCAGTGCCGCACCGAGGGGGCCCGTGACGAGCATCGCGCCCTGCCCGCGACACAGGAAGCGTCCAATCTGAAGCATCAGTTACTGCCTTCTCTACGAGGAACCCGGCGAGCGGTCTCAATCGACGCCGGACGTACTGGTTGAATCATCCGATTCATGACATTCGTTGTCAATGTTACTCGTGATTTGGTTCCTGCGTAAACTACAACAGCGGTCGTATTGTCTCGAGTACCCGCCTCCAGCGACGCTCGCACGAGTCTGTCAGCAGTGCCCTGCGGACCGTCACCGGCCGCAACAACCGCATGAATCTGCGAATCGCTGAGGACGCCGTGCACACCATCTGTACAGATGACGGCCCGATCCCCCTCTTCCAGCGGCATGATTGTGTAGTCGGCTTTCACACTTCCGGTCTGGCCGGCCCCCAGCGCCTTTGTCACAACATTTGCGGGAGGGATCACACGCGGAGCGCCGGAGGTGGCCGCAAGGTCACGTGCCTCCTGCAGTGCCGAATGGTCGTGAGTGAGTTGTCGGATGCCTCCGCCGCCCACGACATAGGCGCGCGAATCACCCACGTTAAATGACAGCCAGTAGGGCCCTTCCGTGGTGCGCAGCACCATGAGCCCCGACAGCGTCGTACCGGGCGCGCTCATCGGATTGTCGGCTGGCGCCAAGGAAGCGACCGCCGTGGCCGCCGCGTCGATCGCCACAGACAGGTCCACGAGGTCGACAGGACGATTGCCGAGGCGCTGAGGGCTCAGATACTCCTGCAGCGTAATGACAGCCTTCGACGAGGCCTGCGCACCCCCCAGGTGACCGCCCATCCCGTCTGCGACAGCGAAGACAGGAGGAACCGCCAGCCACGAGTCCTCATTCTCGGAGCGGACCGGACCGATGTCGGTCGACGCGCCCCATCGAACTGCGGGTCGTTCCGCATGTTCTTCTAGAGACATGTGCCTTCATCCTTTAGCTGCGTTGAGCGCGAGGGACTACGCGCGATACTGACCATTTTACACCCGACGTGACCGGCGTCTCGTCTGACACCGACGGACTGCGGGCAAGAAAAGCGAACCGATTGAATGATGTGTGTCACGGGACCTCCACGCAGGCCTGCACCGGGTCCGACATGCGTCCGGACGAACGAGACACCGTCGTGATCTCGATACAGTTCTCACCGCTCGCACCGTCGACGGTTACGCTCGCCGTCTCCACGCGACCGCGCGAAGCACCGGCTGCACCAGACCCCTCATAGGCGTACAAGATGTCCGCGGGAGCGGGTCCCACAGGCGCCGTCCACGTCCAGGTCACCATTCCGTCGGAGTACTCCCCGACCAGACCAGACACCTTCGGGGGAGCAGCGCCCAACGCATCGCCCGGAGCCGCGGAGGGGCTCGTCGCCTGAGGCGCGGGAGAGATTCGCGTGAACGACCCCTGGCCGCGGAGCATCCCCACCACGAGGCCGGCCGCGATCACCGCAGCCAGCAGCGCCAGGAGCACACCCGCCACAGGCGACATGCCCTTCTTGGCCGCCGCGGATCCTTCGACGACGCGGCGAGCCGAAACCTCGTCCGCGTCCGCGGAACGCTCGATCTTCCACGAGTCCGCCACGGCCTCGACACCGCCGGAGCCGGCCCCACCCTCGAAGGAGTACGAGGCCGAGGAGCGCAGGCGCGTCGCATCTGGGTCGATCAGCGGGGCGCCGCGCAGACGCGTCTTCTGATCACCAGAGACGGGAGCGACAGCCTTGGATCGCTTCTCCTTGATCTCCATCTCGGTGCGCGGCAGGCCGAGCTCCTGCTGAACGCGCTGCAGACCCTGGCCGAACTCCATCGCAGAGGGCGTGCGCTCGTTCGGATCAATCGTCATCGCGGCGCGCAGCACGCGCTCCAGCTCCGCCGGAGCATCCGCACGGCCCAGGCCACGCATGCGTCCGCGCTGCACGCGGTTCGCGATGGAGGCGGCCGAGTTATCGCCGATCGGATCCTCGAAGGGGCTGCGCCCCGTCACGAAAGTCCACGTCGTCGCCGCCAGCGCCCACACGTCCTGCAGGGGCGAGGCCGGAGAATTCACGTCCTGCTGCTCCGGAGGCGCCCACAGCACCGAAAAACCATCGAAGGCACCGACTTCCAGCTGCCCAACTTTCGAGGCCACGCCGAAGTCCGCGAGCACAGGCTTGCCGTAGGAATCCAGCATGATGTTCGACGGCTTAATGTCGCGGTGCACGTAGCCCTGGCGATGGAACATCTCCACGCCGCCACTGATCTTGATCATGGTATCGAGGGCCTTCTCGAGTGACATCGGGCGCGCACGCACCTGCGTGAGCAGATCCGCCACCGGACAATACTCCATGATCAGGTAGGCGCGACCGTCCGCCGTCGTCCCCACTCCGTGCAACTCAACGACCGAGGGGTGGCCTGCCAGCAGGGTCATCGCATCAGCTTCGCGGTGCAGTTCCTTCGTGCCGCGCTCGTCGCCCTGCGTGCGCACGACCTTGATGGCCACCTCACGACTGGGCAGCTCCTGACGGTACAGGAAGACGTCAGCGAAGCCACCCTGTCCCAACGGGCGCACCCACTGGAAGCCGGGAATATCAGGGCCCTTCATGCCCGCAATCGGAGGGGTCACTGATTCTCCTCCTCGTTCATCGTGCGCGCGATTGACGCACTCAGGCGCAGCTTGCGGCGCATGCGCAGGCTGCGCAGGGACAGCGCGCGACGAACGCGCGCAAAGAATCCGGCACGCTTGCCCACCTGGGAGCGCAGGGCACCCACCTGCTCCCATGCATCACGCGCACGGTCGCGGGAGGCGCCGTTAGACGCGAAGTTTGCGACGTCCGCGTAGCGGGCGATCACGACCGGGGCGGGCACGTCGTCACCGAAGCGGCTCCAGCCGTCGATCACGTAGCGCCCCTGACCGGACTCGGGCTCGTCCACCTCGACGGAATCCGTCGATCCGTCATCACCGTGACGAACCTCGCCCGTCACCAGCGTGAAGGGGTCGCCCGGGTCTTCACCGAGATCCCACTGTGAGGCCAGCGACCAGGCGGTCTCCTGACGCGTGCGTCCCACATCAATACGCAGGCCGGAGTCCGCGGCGAGATCCACGACCTCGTCCCAGGAGCCGACAAGCGCATCCGCGGCGGCAGCGCGGCGACGACGCCTCCGGCGACCCGCCTTGAAGAGCAGGACCATCAGCGGTGGCAGCAGCAGGAGAAGGATGCCACCCGAAATACCGGCAACGACTCCCCACGGGAAAGGCTCCTCCGGGGGCGCCATCGGATCAGCGTTCTGGTCGCGCGTCGTCGGCGGCAGCTCGGCGGGAGCCTCCGGGGGCTCCGGCGGCTGCAGCACCTGCGGACGCGGCACGCTACGAGGCTTGGGGACCTGCGTCTGCGGCGTGTGGTCGCGCGGCGGCGTCGGGTCGAAGACCGCCCAGTTGCCACCCGCGAACTCGACCTCGACCCACGCGCGAATATCGGAACCGCGCAGGCTCGCGGCACCGCCCTGGGAGCCACCCTCCGGGTAGGCGCCCATGACCACGCGGGCGTTGATACCCAGCTGATGCAGCATGAGCGCCATCAGCGCCGAATACTGCTGGTCGTCACCGATGAGGTCGCCGTCCTCGGAGAGCATGCGCTCAAGACGGTCGGCCCGCACGCCCGGGCGGGAGAACTGCGTGTTCTCGTTGAGGTAGAAGCCGTTCGTCGACAGGTAGTGCTCGATCGCGCGCGCGGCCGCCAACACGGTCGACGCGTTCTGCGTGATCTCAGCGGCCTTCGTGGCTACAGCGTCGGGCACGTTGGTATCGGACATGTTGAAAGGCATGACCGCGAGGGAAGCCAGGTCCTCGTCGCGCACGGGGGCCGTGAAGGTGGTCGTCACGTTGTAGCTCATCGTCCCAGCGGGGCCGGTCGTCAGCGCGGCGTTCGCCCACGTGTCGACAAACAGGCCATCCTTCTGGGCGGTGGCGGCGCTGCCCGTGAAGGTAATCTGCGAGGGCTCACCCAGCACGGGCACCCACGGCCCGGACATCCCTCTGGTCTCCACCGTCACGACGGACTGCCCCTCGACACGGCCGGGGATCGTCGTTTCGACCGGGATATACCCCGTGTGCGTATCGTCGCGCTTGTTCGACATGCCGAAGGTCGTGCCGTCGTACACGTCCATCGCGGCGATACGCACGCGCTGATTCTCCGGCAAGTCGGAGATGGTCATGAGAGTCTCGTCCTTCAGGTCCGTCGTGTAATGGCGGAACGAGGACATCGGAGAGGGGTAGGCCTGGATGTCGAGCGGCGGCTGGACCAGGTCGCGTCCCACGACGCGCGTGCCGGACTTGCCCAAGTAGGAGGCGGCGGGCAGAGCGACGCCCACGGAGACCGCGAGCACCGCAAGCGCGCCCACGAGGCGGGTCCACACGTAGACGGTCGAGCGAGACTCGCGTCCGACGGTGTTGTCCGTGCCGGGGGCGCTCGATCGGCCCACGAGGACATCCTGGCCCAGGGTGATGCGCTGATACTGCGCGGCACCCGCCCACCAGGCGGCCAGGAGCGCCCACCAGATCAGGACCACCCACAGGGGCAGCGGGTTTTTCGCAAGGCCGAAGAAGACCGCGATGACGCCCATGAGGACGAGGGGGATGGAGCCCAGGACCGCACGGCCAAATCGCGCGGTGACGACACCGGCGAGGAAAGCGAGGAGCAGGCCGCTCATCCACGGCACGAGGGCGGGGCCGGAGTAGACCGACACGGGCGCCGTCAGCGTGAGGAGGTCCTTCCAGGCGCGGAAGGAACCCAAGACCATGACCTGCAGCGTCTTGCCGGTGGGCAGGACGCCGAAGAGCGCCTCGGAGCGCAGCGCTGCGGCGCTTCCCAGCAGGAAGTAGGTGGCAAGAACGCCGAGCGCACTCGTCACCGCGTCCCAGCGCCAGCGCGTCGCGGCGGCGGCCAAGGCCAGGCCGCAGGCGACGCCTGCACCGGCGGCGATGGCGCCCACTCCCCCACCGAACACGGGCTCGAAGGCCCAGACGGGTCCTGCGAAAAGCAGCGCGAGAACCAGGAGGGACCAGATCGGCAGCCGGGTACGGTAGGTCGAAAAGCGCTGCGTAATCGTCAGCAGACGGTTGCGCGTCGTCTTGGACTTAGGGCCCTCGGAGGCGGGTGACGGCCGTGTGCTCGGGCCGGCCTCGCGAATCTCGGTCGCGTCCGTGCTCTCACTGACCTCGCGTACCTGCGTCGAGGCCTCCTCGGGCTGAGCCTGGGGATCAATGCGCTGGGCGCGCGGCTTGGTGTTGACGGTGTCGCTCATGCCAGCCCCCCGGCAACAATGATGCGCGGCAGGTCGTCCAGCGTGGAACAGTCAAGCAGGATACCTCGGCCCAGGTCGCGGCGAGCTCGCTTGCCCTCGGCACCGATACGGATGATGGACACGGGCACATCAATGGGTGCCAGGCGGGCCAGGTGCGCCGCCTCGCTGTCACTCACCTGCGGGCCGACAATGAGCGTGAGCGCGGAGACGCCGGGGCGCTGCGCCACGGCCTCGCGAACGCGCAGGGGAAGATCCCCAAAGGAGCGCGACGAGACCTCGGACAGCGCGTCGAGCATCCGCATCGCGTGACCGGAGGGGAGCCAGGACTCCGTCGTCGTCAGCGACACGGGACGCGACTCGCGCAGGTTCGCCAGGCCCAGCGATCCCGCGACCGATACCGCGGTCTCGAAGGAGTCGTGATCCCAGGCGTCGCGGGACGTGTCCAGGACGATGACGTGGTGGGAGCGGTGCGTCTCCTCGTACTGGCGCACGATGAGCTTGCCGAGGCGCGCGGTGGACTGCCAGTGCACGGCGCGTCGGTCATCGCCCGGCTCGTAGTCGCGCAGGGCATGGAAGGACACGTCGGAGCTGGACAGCTTGCCGGTGGACACGCCCTCGACGTCCAGCTGGAAGCCTGTCGCGTCGAAAGGCACGCGCACGGTGCGCGGATGCACGTGCAGGACGACAGGCTCGTCCCACATACGCACGCGACGCAGCAGGCCCAGCGCATCCGAGCGCACGGCTCGCGCGGGCCCGATGTTGATGAGTCCGCGGTGACGCGAAGAGATCAGGAACATCTCGTCCCAGGTCTCGTGCGCACCCAGCGGCGGCACGACGAATTCACCGGTCCCCGAGCCGATCGGCAGCTCGATGATGCCCGAACGCACCGAGCGTGAGCGCTCGTTGCGCACCGAAATCTCGCCGACGGCCGTTTGGCCTGCGACGATGCGCTCGTTCGGCACGCGGATCGACACGAGGTGCGGGGGACGCCAGGCGACGCGCAGCGCCGCGATCAACAGCGCGACGGCACCCGCGAGCGCGCAGGCGAGGGCCTCGACCCATTCGAGCGTGACCGCGATTGCCAGGCCCGCAATGATGAAGATGATGACCGCCCAGCCGATCGGCGTAACCGCCGAGGCGAGGGCTTTCAGGGGATGCGAAGGACCGGCCTTCGCCCTGCGGGGCGAGACCATCGTGGGGGTGTCCGTACGCGTCCCTGTCATCGTTGTGTCCGGATGGATCCTTACGCGCCGACCGCGGGAGCGGGCACGGAGGTCAGGGCACGCTGGATGACGCCCTCGGCGGTCGCGCCGGAGAACGCGGCGTCGGGGTCGACGATAACGCGGTGGGCCCACACGGGCACGGCCAGGGCCTTGATGTCGTCGGGCAGGACGAAGTTACGTCCCTGCGCGGCCGCCCACACGCGGGCGCAGCGCACCATACCGATGGCGCCACGGGTGGACACACCCAGCAGCGAGGACTCGTCCTCACGGGTGGCTTCCGCCAGCGCGGCCACGTAGTCGAGGACAGCGCGGTCCGTGTGGTTCGCCGAGGCCAGGGAGGCCCAGGCCACGATGTCCTGACCGCTGACGATGGGGCGCAGGTTCTTCGAACGGTCCGGGGAGGCGGAGCCGTCGAGGACGTCGATCATGGCGCTACGCGAGGGGTAGCCGATAGAGGTCTTCATGAGGAATCGGTCCAGCTGGGCCTCGGGCAGCGGGTAGGTGCCGGCCTGCTCGACGGGGTTCTGGGTCGCGATTACCATGAAGGGCTGGGGGGCGGGGCGGCGCACGCCGTCGACCGTCACCTGGGCCTCTTCCATGACCTCCAGAAGCGCGGACTGGGTCTTGGGCGAGGCACGGTTGATCTCGTCGGCCAGGACGATCTCCGCGAAGACGGGGCCGGCGTGGAAGACCCACTCGCCCGTCTTCTGGTTGAACATGTTCACGCCGGTGATGTCCGAGGGCAGCAGGTCCGGGGTGAACTGGATGCGCGAGTGCGTGCCGTCGATGACGGCACTGATGGCGCGCGCCAGGGCGGTCTTACCGGTGCCGGGAGCGTCCTCGAGCAGGAGGTGGCCGCCGGCGAACATCGTCGTCAGAGCGAGTCGCACGGCCTGGCGCTTGTCCAGGACCGCCACGGACACGCCGTCGACGAGGCCCTTGAAGACCTGGGCGAACCTGGTTGCATCCTCAATGGAAAGGGTCATGTTTCTACCTTTTGTTGTGTGGCGGGGGGTGGTCTATTCGGCGCGACAGGCGGTGACGGGGTGCTTGGCCAGGAGCTCTGCCGCCGTCGTGGCCTCGGTCAGGATACCCGTAACTTGGGGGTTATCCCGCGAGAAGCGGAACTCGGTGATGGTCGCGGGGCGTCCGGTCTTGACGCTGCACACGATGGTGACATCGGATTGGAACTTCTGGGCGTTCACGGCGTGCAGCGTCATCGAGCCGCACTCCTGCCCGTTTCCGCAGGCCATCTTCCCTTCGAAGGTCGCGTCAATGCTGGTGGGTTGTTCGGCGGTCCTGAACGTGGTCCTCACCTCGCGATGCTGCCCCTTAGTACCGGTGACCTGGACGACTAGCGTGAGGTCACGGCCGGGCGGGAGGTCACCGGCCCACCAATCGGTGAGCGGACCAACCACGGTCTGCTTGGTCGTTCCTTCCAATTCCGCGATCCAGATCTCGGTCTTGGCGATCGTCACGCCGCTAGGAGTATTCAATTTTGCACTCACCGACGTGCCACTGACGCTGGTCTGAACCACGAAGGTCGGGATCTGATCCCCGGCGTCACCGCCGCCGCCGTCGCGCTGGCCGTTGCCGACGACGCCGGAGGCGGCCGTGGTGGGACCCCACACGAAGGAGCCATCATCCTTCTTACCGCGCTGGCAGAAGTAGTAGGTCATCGTGGCTCCGGCCGTAAGAGTACCGATATTGAAGTCCTCCATACCCACTTCGTTCGCACTCGCGTTACACCCATTGGGGTCATGCGTGTAGAACAGGGTCAGGTCGGCGGCCTTGAAGCCGTTGCCTTCCTTCACCCTCGCGCCATAGACGCTCAGCTTGCCCCACTCATTGTTGATGGGCGTGCGCACGTTGGGCGCATCGGGAGCAACCGGGATCGTCTTGGGAGGAGCGAGGTCCTCGTGGACGAGCGCCGGAATGACGTAGCCCGGGGAGGTCGCCGTGTCGCCGTTCTTGTTGCTGACGGTCACGTAGGCGGTGAGGGCCGTGCCGTAGGGGACCGTCATCTGGGTACTGGTCTGGCCCCCCGGGACCTTCTTCGTCATGCCGTTGACCGACACGACCGTCTCGCCCCATTCGGCGCTGCCGGAACTACCCAGGGACCAGGTGATGGTGAGCAGAGCTCCGTTGCCATCGCGCTGCTGGATCGTGTTGCCGTTCGTGATAGTCGGCTGATCGGGGCCGACGCGCGGAGCCGTCGGGATCGCCTGAGCGCCGGACGATGCCGGGGAGTCACCCCTGGCGTTGCGCGCGACGACCGTCACCGTGTAGTTCTCGCCGTTGCGCAGGCCCGAGATGGTGCACGACGTGTCACCACCGGTCGTGCTGCAGCTGGCGGCCGGGCCGTTAGCGGTCGACGCGGTGACCGTGTAGCCGGTGATCGGCGAACCGTTCTCGGCGGGCGCGGTCCACGACACGTCGATCGTGGTGTTTCCGGCCGTCACCGTGGGCTTAGCAGGCTGACTCGGCGCCCCGGAGATGCTCACCGAGCTGGATGCGGAATGCGCGGACTCACCGATGGCGTTCACAGCGGTCACGGTGTAGGTGTAGGAGCGTCCCACGGTCAGTCCACTCACGACACACACGGTGGACGAACAGTCGGCGACCTTCGTGCCGGTGGCGTCGTAGAGGCGGTAACCGGTGATCTGAGAGCCGTTCGAGGCCGGCGCGCTGAACGTCACCCGCGCCGCGTTGGTCCCCACGGCCTCGGCCTGGACGTTCGTCGGCGCATCCGGCTTGCCCGTCACGGTCACCGTGATCGTGCCCTGCACGACGCGCGAAGGATCGCCGAGCTTGTCGTTGACCTGGTAGCCCACGGAGATCGTGCCCGCAGAGCGCGGGGTCACCATGACCGACGTCCCAGAGGATGCGATGTCCGCGTCACCGAGGGAGACTGCGGCTCCGACAAGAGAGATCGGCGTGTCCGGGAAGGGGTTGGTGGCGCGCGAGGCAACGTCGACGATGACGGTCTCCCCGACCTTCGCATTCACGGAGTAGGGGGGCACCTGGATGCGTGGCTTCGTCGTCGTCACGATCTCGACGGGGATCGAGGCGTTAACGGTGTTGCCCTGCTCGTCGGTGACACTCACGGCGATGGAACCGGCGGATCCAGCGGTCGCCTCCTCGGGGGCGGAAACCGTCAGGACGGTGCCGTCGAGGCTTGCGCTCACGGAGCTGGGAGCGGATCCCATCGCGTAGGTGAAGGTCGAGGCATCAGTACCCTCGGGGTCACGCACGGCGAGCGCGAGGTTCTGGGTGACGGCACTGCCGCCGGCCTCGACGCGGATCGCGGTCGGGGCGAAGGTGGGCGGCTGGTTCGTCGTGGCCTTGATGCGCACGGGCAGCGACAGCGAGGCACTCAGCGTGCCCGCGTCGTCGGCGTCGCCGTCCGCGACCTGAATGAGGAACGCGGAGTTGCCGCCGAACGTGGCGGTCGCAGTCAGGGTCAGCTGCGTCGACGAGTCGGCCACGACGGAGTCCAGGCCGGTCTGGATGACCGGGGACGTTCCATCGACGAGGCGGGGGCTGCGGCCCGCTCGGGTCACGACGTAGTCCGACAGGTTAATCGTGCGCGAGGTGCCCGCGTCCATCTCGATGGGCAGGCCTGCGGCGCTGAGGAAGGGCGCGGTGGTGTCGCGTCCGGGCACGTTCACGACGGCAGAGTTGGTCTGACCGTCGCGGTCGGTGATCGTGTACACGACGAGGCGCAGGGTGTCGGTGACCGGGATCAGCAGGTCGGATCCATCCACGGAGACGCCCGATTCTGCGGTCGTCACGGACAGCTCGTCGATACTGCCGTCGGGGTCCTCGTCGTTCTCCAGGACCTTGACGCGCACGGCGGAGCCGTCGGTGGGCAGGTCTTCGTAGGCGACGTAGTCGTCGCGTGCGATCGGAGCCTTCAGGGGCGCGTCATCCTGCACGAACACCGTCACGGTGCCACGTGCGGAGCCGCCGCGGCCGTCGCTCACCGTGTAGGAAACCAGGTAGGTTCCAGCCTGCGAGGGCGTGCGGATCTGCAGCGTCGAGGAGGAACGGACCTGCGGGTCGAGCTCGGGAGTGGCCGTCTCGAGGCCGTTTTCCTCCAGGGTGAGGGAGTCACCGTCGGGATCAACGTCGTTGGACAGGACGTTCACGGTCACCATGCGGTCCGGTCGCGTAAGAACGGTGTCAGGCACGGCCACCGGGTTCTGGTTGAGAGAGGGGGCCGCGGAGATCGCGACTCGCACGCGAGCGGAGGCCCGTCCACCCTGGCGGTCGACGACCGTGTAGGTGAAGGAGTCTGTGCCGGAGGCATTCTGGTTCGGCGTGTATTCGATCCAGGTCGCCTTCGCGGTGGCGCTGCCCTTCTGCGGCGAGGAGTCGAGGCCCGTGAGGTTCACGGAGTCGCCGTCGGGATCAATGCCGTCGAGGGTGACCGGGATGCGCGTCGTCTGGCCTGCGGCAGCCCATGCGCTGATGTCGCGGGGGCGCGGAGGCTGGTTCTGATCGGAAGCGGCGAGCACCTCGAAGGTGACCGTACTCGACGCGCGGTTGCCCGCGGAGTCGATGACCGAGTAGGTGACGTCCATGATGCCGGGGGTCGCCCCGGCCTCGAGGCGCACCTGGTTTCCGGTCACGAAGGGGGTGCCGAGGGCGCCCGTCGGGTCGTACCCGAGCGTCGGCTCGACCTGCAGGTTCAGGCCGGCGGGGGAACGGTCGTTCGACAGGACCGACACGGTGCCCACGTCGCCGACGCGCACCTTGGCGCGGTCGGGCTTGAGCACGGGCGGCAGGTCGGAGCGATCGGCAGCGCCGGGAATCACCATGACGTCCGCGGTGGCCTCGCCTTGGCCGTTGGAGACCGTGTAGGAGAAGGTCGCGGTGCGGTCGAGGCCGGAAGGGGCGGTCACGCGCAGCAGGTGACGATCAATGAGAGCGACCTCGAGGCCGGGAGCGTTCTCAGCGTTGACCGATGTGATGGACAGCAGGCCGCCCGCGGGGTCGTAGTCGTTACCGAGCGGAGCCACCAGGACGGAGCCGCCCTGAGGCAGCACGGCCGTGTCGTTCTCGGCGACCGGGGGCAGCGTGGACGCGGCCACGACCTCGACGCGGATGATGCCCAGCGTCGTCGCGATGCCGTCGGAGACGGTGTAGGCGAAGGAGTAGGAACCCGCCGCGGTCGCGCGGAAGTCAATCGTGCCACGGTCCAGGTCCGGCGAGATCGTCGCGCCCGCCGGGGCACCCGAGACGGCGGCGAGGCTCAGCGGATCGCCGTTGGGGTCGGTGTCATTCTTGAGGGGATCAAGGGTGACGGTCTCGCCGGGGTGTGCCTGGAAGAGGTCGCCATTCGCCGAAGGAGGCAGGTTTCCGGCCTCCTGGACGGTCACGATGAGCTCGCCACGCGTCTCCGCGCCCTGGTCGTCCGCAACCGTCAGGACAACGGTCTTCGGGCCGGGCGCACTTCCTTCATCGGTGAGCGTCAGGGAACCGTCCTCACTGAAGGACGCACCCAGCCCCTCCGGGGCCTCCGCGTTCTTCAGGTAGATCGGGTCGCCGTCGGGGTCGCGCCAGTCGCTCAGCGCCTGGTACTGGATCTGCGCACCCGCGCCGATCTTGACGGTCGATGCGCGCACCTGAGTCGGTGCCGCATTCTGGCTATAGGGGTGAATCGTCACCTGCACGCGGGCAGCCGCTGATGCCTGGCCGTCAGAGGCCTCGTAGGAGAAGGACGTCGAGCCGGTCTGGGTGTCCTCGACCCCGGTGATCTGCAGGGCACGACCGCTGCGCGCCACGGTGATCGACCCCCAGTCGGGAGCGCTGGTCGGGGACGCCGTCAGGACGTCTCCGTCCAGGTCGGAGTCGTTATCAAGGACGGGAAGGATCGTCGAACGCCCGGGGCGGATACCGAATTCATCATCCACGGCCTCGGGCGGAGTGTTTTCCTCGCGCTGCTGCGGGTCGGCAACCTCGTTCGTGAGTTCGGGGCTGTCCTCTTCTTCCTCGGTTTCCTCGAGCTCGTTCTCGACCTCGTCCCAGTTGTCCATAAGGACCATGTTCGAGTCGGGCAGCCACACGCTGCCCTGCGCAACATCGTTGAGAACGATGGCCTTGCGATTGGTGCGGAAGACGATCTCGCGCGCGCTCGTGAGGGTGTCGACGACCATCTGCCTGTTGGCGGAGGGGTCGTCGCACGCGCGCATGTAGGCGCCCGACACGCTCCACGCGCCGTACGCGCAGCCTTCGTGGCGAACCGGGGCGGCGGGGGTACCGCTGACGCCACCCTCGGTGGAGGGAGTGATCGTCGGAGCGCCGCCCGCCAGCGGAATCGACACGAGGGCCGAGGGCGTGGCTAGCAGGACGGAGTCCGCCTTGGGGCCAGCCTGCTGGAGGATGCCGCCTTCCTCGACACCGGCCGCGCTCAGGTTGAGCTGCTTGTTGCCCGGGAGGAAGAGGGTGTTGGATTGCGAGTCCAGGGCGACAACCTGGTCGCCGACGACGGTCACACTCAGGCGGGCGTCGGCGGGGATCCCCTCGATCTGGCCGGTCGATGTCTGGTCGACCGTTCCCTGGTGCGTCACGGTGGTCAGCGTGCCCGATGCGGACAGGGAGTAAACGGAACCGTCGAGGCCGGTCACAAAGGCGCTCGCCCCCATGTTCGAGGCGAGGGCTGCTCCCTCAGAGAGGCTCGCGGGGCTGGGGGCGGTGGCCGAGGTGGTCCACAGCGTGCCGTCGGCAGCATTAAGGACACCGAGGACGTCACCGCCCTGCATCGCGCTCGAACCAGCGGGCAGGGCCGTTGGAGAGCCGAGGGACACCTGGGTCACGTTGACGGGGGCAACGGTCAGAGAGGTGAGGTCGGAGACGGTGACGGTCTCTCCCGCCTGGCCGACGTCGAAGTTCGTGGCCTCGGTGCGCAGGGCGCCGTCGAGGATGCGGGCCTCGTAGTCGAGGTGGCCGACCATCTGCTTGGACTTGTTGGTCACCCAGATGCCGCCGTCGTTGACGTTGACCTGGGTCACCTCGGCGCCCTTGTAGATGACACCCGCGATGCAGAGCGCAACAACGAGCAGCACGAGGATGAACGCCGGCAGACGGCGCCTCGCACTGATCCGATTGTGTCGCGTTTTCGCGGACATATGGCCTCTCTCGATCGGTGAGCAGTACCCCAGAAATAGTGTGACACGACTACACCGCATACTAATAGTTAACGAGAATCTATCAGATGTGCGATTACTTGACAACTAGAGGGTGGCCCATCGCTGTGCGACGGGCCACCCTCTCAAAGTGACTGGTTTGTCAGTCGAAGATAATTGGCGAGTAAATCACTCTCCATTGAAGGTGAACTTGCGGTCCTTCCCCTCTCCGGTGACGCCAACGGTGACAACCTGACCGGGTTGCAGCTCTCCGAACAGGATGCGCTCAGACAGCGCATCCTCGATCTCACGCTGGATCGCACGACGCAGCGGACGCGCGCCCAAGACCGGGTCGAAGCCCACGTCCGCGAGCAGCTCGCGCGCCTCGTCCGTCAGCTGCAGGCGCATGTCCTGAGCCTCCATACGCTTCGCCAGCTTGGCGATCATCAGGTCGACGATGCGCGCAATCTCGGGCTTGGTCAGCGGCGGGAACACGATCGTGTCATCGACGCGGTTGAGGAACTCGGGACGGAAGTGCTGCTTGAGCTCCTCGGCAACCTTCGACTTCATGCGGCCGTAGTCGTGCGTCGAGTTGTCCGCGGTCTGGAAGCCCGTCAGGACACCCTTGTTGATGTCGCGGGTACCCAGGTTCGTCGTCATGATGATGACGGTGTTCTTGAAGTCCACCTTGCGGCCCTGCGAGTCCGTCAGGCGGCCCTCTTCCAGGATCTGGAGCAGCGAGTTGAAGATATCCGGGTGAGCCTTCTCGACCTCGTCGAAGAGGACGACCGAGAACGGCTTGCGGCGGACCTTCTCCGTGAGCTGGCCACCCTCGTCGTAGCCGACGTAGCCGGGAGGAGCACCGAAGAGGCGCGAGGCCGTGTGCTTCTCCGAGAACTCAGACATGTCCAGCTGGATGAGGGCATCCTCGTCGCCGAAGAGGAACTCGGCGAGAGCCTTGGCCAGCTCGGTCTTACCGACGCCGGTCGGGCCGGCGAAGATGAACGATCCACCGGGACGGTTCGGGTCCTTCAGACCCGAGCGCGTACGACGGATCGACTGGGCGAGAGCCTTGACGGCCTCGTCCTGACCGATGACGCGCTTATGCAGCTCGTCTTCCATCTTGAGCAGCTTCGCGGTCTCGGTCTGGGTGAGGCGCACGACCGGGATACCGGTCGACATGGCGAGAACCTCGGCGATCTCCTGATCTCCGACCTCGGCAATCTCGTCGGATTCGCCGCCCTTCCAGGCCTCTTCCTTCGCCTTGCGCTCCTCATTCAGCTTCGACTCTTCGTCGCGCAGCGAGGCGGCCTTCTCGAAGTCCTGATCGTCGATGGCCGCTTCCTTGTTGCGGCGCACCTCGGCGATCTTCTCGTCCAGCTCGCGCAGCTCCGGCGGCGCGGTCATGCGGCGGATGCGCAGGCGCGCGCCGGCCTCGTCGACCAAGTCGATGGCCTTGTCAGGGAGGAAACGATCCGAGATGTAGCGGTCCGCCAGCTCGGCGGCAGCCTGAATCGCGGCGTCCGTGATGATAACGCGGTGGTGCGCCTCGTAGCGGTCGCGCAGGCCCTTGAGGATCTCCACCGTCTCGTCGACGCTGGGTTCCTCGACCTTCACCGGCTGGAAGCGGCGCTCGAGGGCCGCGTCCTTCTCGATGTACTTGCGGTACTCGTCGTTCGTGGTCGCGCCGATCGTCTGGAGCTCGCCGCGCGCCAGCATGGGCTTGAGCATCTGGGCAGCGTCAATCGAGCCCTCTGCAGCGCCCGCACCCACGAGGGTGTGGATCTCGTCAATAAACAGGATGATGTCACCGCGCGTGCGGATCTCCTTGAGGACCTTCTTCAGGCGCTCCTCGAAGTCGCCGCGGTAGCGCGAGCCCGCGACCAGCGAGCCCATGTCGAGGCTGTAGATCTGCTTGTCCTTGATGGTCTCGGGCACGTCGCCGTGCACGATCGCCTGGGCGAGGCCCTCGACGACCGCGGTCTTACCGACGCCGGGCTCACCGATCAGGACCGGGTTGTTCTTCGTGCGGCGCGAGAGGACCTGCATGACGCGCTCCATCTCGACGCGGCGGCCGATGACGGGGTCCAGCTTGTTCTCGCGCGCAGCCTGCGTCAGGTTGCGGCCGAACTGCTCGAGGATCGCGGAGTTGGAACGCTCGGGACCGCCCGAACCACCGACGCCTGCACCGACTGACTCGCGGCCCTCGTCATCGCCGCGCTGGTAGCCGCTGAGCATCTGGATGACGGTCTGACGCACCTGCGCCAGGTCCGCGCCCTGCTTGGTCAGCACCTGGGCGGCCACGCCCTCGCCCTCCTTGAGGAGGCCGAGCAGCAGGTGCTCCGTACCAATGTAGTTGTGGCCCAGCTGCAGGGCCTCCCGCAGGCTCAGCTCGAAGACGCGCTTGGCGCGCGGGGTGAAGGGGATGTGACCCTCGACCGGCTTCTCTCCCTCGCCGATGATCTCGATGACGGAGGCGCGGACGGCCTCGCCCTTGATCTCCATCGTCTCCAGGGCCTTGGCGGCGACGCCCTCACCCTCGGAGATCAGGCCGAGCAGCAGGTGCTCCGTGCCGATGTAGTTGTGCTTGAGACCGCGAGCCTCGTCCTGCGCGAGCACGACGACCCGGCGAGCGCGGTCGGTAAAGCGTTCGAACATGCCTCTCCTCATTTCACAGGACAGGCACTTCGCCGAGCTCGGCGTACACCCGTCCCAGTTGACTGGTTACAGCCTACGGAAAGCTCCCGCGCCGTGCGCGCGCTTTCGCCCTGGGCGCAGGGCCGGGGTCGGGGCCGGAGCGTGGCACGAGGCCGGGGTGAGGCGGCGACGCCGGGCCAGGGACGAGGCCATGGCCGGAGCGCGGCACGAACTATCGGCATGTATCTCTGGGAGCCTCACCCCAAAGTCGCATGCAATTCCCCCACACCAGATTTCGCCAACCCCCAGAAACGTTGCAATTGCAACGACCATGTTTCAATGTATGAAAGGTTGCCATGGGAATTGCATGCGACATTGGGGCGAAACCACGCTCTGTGACCACACGCAGATTCCATGCAGCTAGCCCCACAAGAAACACTGCACACCGCTGAGCGCAGGAATGCACTAGTTAGGGGCATTACACCCGTTAAGGGGCATTGCACCAGTTAGGGAGCATTACACCAGTTAGCGAGCATTACACCAGTTCCCAGCTGGTGTAATACCCACCTAAGTGGTGTAACACCACTTAGGAACAAGTCCAAACGCGGCACCTAGGAGCACTCAACCCGATCGGGAAGATTCAACCCGATCAGTAGGGGTTGAACCTTACCGATCAGGTGTAACACCTCATCGGTAGCAAGTGCGAGTGCAGTTTTGCTCGGCCGTACTGGTCCGCAGCGTCACAGCACGACTCTCACGCAAGCACAGTCGCGGCGGGCAGCCCCCGCAACTACGCCTCGACGAGGACCGTGAACGGCCCGTCGTTGACCAGCGAGACCTCCATCATCGCCCCGAACTGGCCGGTTTCGACGTGCAGGCCCCGGCCTCGCAGGTCGGCGACGACCGCGTCGACGAGGGGCTCAGCCTCCTCGCCGGGGGCGGCGTGCGCCCACGAGGGGCGCCGGCCCTTCCGGGTGTCCCCGTACAGGGTGAACTGGGAGATGACGAGGATCGGTGCGCCCGCGTCGAGGGCGGAGCGTTCATCGTCGAGGATGCGCAGCTCGGCGATCTTGCGGGCGACCGTGGCCACCTGCTCGGCACCGTCGCCACGCTGGACGCCGAGGAGGACGACGAGGCCCTGGCGCTTCTCCCCCGCCTCGTGCGGATCGATGGCGAGGCGGCCGACGACGGTGCCGTCGACGCGGACCTCGCCCGAGGTGGCACGCTGGATGACGGCGCGCATCAGCGCGACCCCAGGGCGGAGCCCAGGCCGCCGAAGCCCGTGGAACCGCCGCGCTGGCCGGCCTCGCGCGAGAGGTCGGCGCCCGGGCGGGTCTCCGGGGACACGGAGGACTTGCCGTGGACGGGCACGATCTCCTCCTGCGCGGCGGCGACACCGTCAATGTCGAAGACGGTCGTCACGGGCACGGCGCGGGCGATCAGCGCGAGGGCGATCGGCCCCTCGTCCGCGTGGCGGGCCGAGGAGGTGACGACGCCGACCTGGCGTCCGCCCACCTCGATGGGCGTGCCGGGCGCGGGCAGGTCGCCGCGAGAGCCGTCCAGCTGCAGGTAGGTAAGGCGGCGCGGGGGCCGTCCGAGGTTCAGGACGCGGGCGATGGTCTCCTGCCCGCGGTAGCAACCCTTCGTCGTGTGGACGGCGCTGCGCAGCCAGTCCACCTCGGGCGGGATCGCGCGGGCGTCGGTCTCGCGGCCCAGGCGCGGCTTCCACGCGGCGATGCGCATGGCCTCCCACGCCAGGTATCCGGCGCGGCGGCGCGAGCCGGCCTCGGGGCAAGCGGACAGCCACGCGGCCTCGAACTCATCCGCAGCCTCGCGTGAAACAGCGTGAAACATCATCGGGGTGCGCGCGCCGGGATGACGCTCACCCTGGAAGTAGGCAGCACCGCCGTCCACGACACCGGGCCATGGGTCCTCCCAGGTCCACAGGTGTCCGGGCAGGTCATCCACGGACTCGGGCGTATTCGCGCCCGCGCGGACCGAGGAGAACACGACGACATCGCGCTCGGAAACAGCGACGCGCAGCGCAAAACGCATTGACTCGAGGAACGCCACAAACTCCGACACGTCCGAGCGTTCCACGATCAGGTGCAGCGTCTCCCCGTCGTCGCTGGCACCGGCCCAGTGCTCGACGCGCCCCTCGGGCGAGAGGATCAGCAGCTCGCGGCTCGCGCCGGGGACGAGGTCGGTGACGATCTGGGAGGCCAGCGACGTCAGCCACGTCAGCCGATCGGCCCCCGACACAGAGATGACGGCCAGGTCCGGGCGGCGCACCAGCGCACGACCACCCTCGAGGGCCCACTGCTCCCCCGACGGATCGCCGAAGTGCGGGGTCGCGCCGAAGGAGGCCACGGCCTCGTCGACGAACTCGGAATCGGGCGCGGACTCAGACAAGGAAGCCACCCTGGGTGTCGTCGATGCCCTCGATGACCTCGCCGGACTCAGTGGAGGCCTGCGCGGTGCGCATGAGGCGGCCGGAGATCTCAACGTCGGCCTCATCCTCGCCGTCGAGCGTGCGCTCCTGCGTCCACATGAGCTCGCCCGCGACCAGGCCGAACATGCGGCCCAGGTGCGTCACGCGGGTGGCACCCACGCCGAGAGCGATCGCGTCGGAGACCATCTGCACGCGCGGGCCGACGCTGACGCCGTCCCACACGGCGCTGTGGCCCTCGGTGGACGCGGAGGTCGCCGTGAATTCGCGGGAGTTGTACTGGCCGGGCGGGGGCAGCGGAGCATCGGAGGGGGCAACGGAGACATACACGGTCTCTTCGCTGATCAGGTCGCCCTTCTGGATAGCAGACAGGCCCTTCGCTGCGTCCCACGTGGGATCGATCGGCTCGGAGGCGACGCCCGCGTACACGCGGGTCACCAGGCGCATCTGCTCGCCGACGACGTCGCCGCGGATCTCCTCGATGACGGGCGAATCCTCGGCGGTTTCATCCTGGCCGGGGGCGGCTGGGGCGGCGTACATGCCCCACCCCTCCCAGGTTCCAAGCATCCACGCGACGGGAGCAACGAGTGCGGGCAGGTCAGCAGGTATCACCATCATGCCTCCAGCCTAACGCCTCGGGTGGACGCTCACCGCGCGAGCAGGGGCGTGCACAGCTGGCAGCGAACGGGACGAGGCCGGGGCCGGGCCATGCGGAGACCCGAGCGCCCCAGGGCCTCAGATTCCGCCGATGCGGATCATCGCGTACACGGGCAGGGCGGCGACGAGGAACTTCGCGGCGCCTCGGCCCAGGACGTTGGCGAACTGCGCGGAGGAGGCGCGCTCACCCAGGAGCGCATCGACGACCGACACGGCGAAGCCGACGCCGAAGCCGGTGACGCCGCCCAGGGTCAGGAAGGCGGCGAATTCACCGAAACGCTTGGCGATAAAGGGGAAGACGACGGGCAGCAGGTCCGAGGTCTGACCGAGGAACCAGGCGATCGACGCTGCGACGAGGCCCGCGACAATACCGGCGACCATCGCGACGACGACACCAGCCTTCGCACTGCGCCCGGCGCGCGCGGCCGCTGCGCCGACGATGGCGATCAGGGCCGCCATGGGCACGATGACGGACCAGCGCTCGTGGACGGTCAGGGAGACCCACATGGACCCGGAGGTCACAATGAGGAGACCCGTGACCGACGAGGCAAGCGCCGCACTCAGGGCCGTGGATCCCCAGTGCTCGCTCGTGTGCCCCACGGAGTGATCGCGGGGTGCGGGCGCGTCCAGGATCGTCGCCGCGACCAGCGCGACCAGCGTGATACCCGTCAGGGGCACTGCGATGTCGAGGTTCTTCCAGTAGGCAACAGCCATGGGAGTGAGCGCCCCACCCAGGGCGAGGACTGCCTGCGCGAGCCACGGCATGTGCAAGCGCGCCAGCGTCGGCCAGCCGAGGGCCAGCAGGAAGGAGGCGAGCGCAACGATGGGACCGACGCTCCAGCGAGACCCGGGTAGCCACCACGCGACGATGGTTGCCGCCGCCAGCAGGGTAACGGTGAGTGTACCGATACTGTTGGGCACGTGCCGGGTGGCCAGGGTGTCGCGGCGACGCCCGCGGCCTTGGCCGCTGCGGCGCCGAGTGGGCGGGGTCGAGGTCATCACGCTTCCATGGTCCCACATCTGCGCCCTTGACGAGGCAGGGGCCACTCGCGCGGGTCGGGTTGCCCGTGCGTGGGGCTGGGTGTCGGTCCCACTTCACGCCGCCATGGCCTCAGCGATGAGGTGCGCGCTGTGGCGCACGCCCCGTGTGGGTTGATGCACGCCGCCACGGGATGCGCGCCAGCGTTGACTGGTCGTACAGTTGTGGGGCACGCCGGACCGGTATGCCCCGGGCTCCAAACTCTGCCGCTACGAGCGGCCTTCGCGCCGACAGGCGCATTCGGTTCGGCGTGCTTTGTCGTACATGCGCGCCGACGGTGGCGCGTGAAACGAGTGGGGGCCGGTGCTGCAGTGCAGCACCGGCCCCCACTATCGTCTCAGTGAACCGTCACATGAGCGGGTAGCGCACGATCGTGGCCTCGCGGCCCGGGCCCACGCCGATGGACTGGATGCGGCAGCGCGACAGCTCTTCCAGGCGCTTGATGTAGTCCTGGGCGGCCTGGGGCAGCTCGCCGAAGGAGCGGCACTGCGAGATGTCCTCGCTCCAGCCGGGCAGCTCCTCGTACACGGGCACGGCAGCCTCGAAGCCGGCCTGGTCGAGGGGCATTTCCTCAGTGACCGCGCCGTCGACCTCGTAGGCCACGCACACGGGGATCGTCTCGTAGCCGGAGAGCACGTCGAGCTTGGTCAGGCAAATGTCGGTCAGGCCGTTGATGCGCGTCGAGTAGCGCATGATGACTGCGTCGAACCAGCCGGTGCGGCGCGGGCGACCCGTGGTCACGCCGAACTCGCCGCCCTTGGTGCGCAGGGCCTCGCCGACCTCGTCGTCCAGCTCCGTGGGGAACGGGCCCTCGCCGACACGCGTCGTGTACGCCTTAGCGACGCCAACAACGCGGTCGATGCGGGTCGGGCCGACGCCGGAGCCGGTGAGCGCGCCGCCCGCGGTCGGGTTGGAGGAGGTCACGAAGGGGTAGGTGCCGTGGTCGATGTCGAGCATCGTGGCCTGGCCGCCCTCGAAGAGGACGGTGTCGCCGCGGTCCAGCGCGTCGTTGACGACGAGGGACACGTCGCACAGCATCGGCTTGATGCGATCCGCGAAGGACAGCAGGTGGTCCGACACCTCGTTGGGATCGAGCGTGGGGATGTCCACGGCCTCGAAAATGGTGTTCTTGGGGGCCAGGGCGGCCTCGACCTTGGCGCGCAGCTCCTCGGGGTGGAAGAGGTCCTGGATGCGCAGGCCGATGCGGTTCATCTTGTCGGCGTAGGTGGGGCCGATGCCTCGGCCGGTCGTGCCGATGAGGTTGTTGCCGCGCGCACGCTCGTTCGCCTGGTCCATGAGGCGGTTGTATGGCGGGATGATGTGCGCGTTGGAGGAGATACGCAGGCGCGAGCAGTCAACGCCGCGCTCGGTGATTTCCGCGAGCTCCTCGAAGAGCACGTCCAGGTCGACAACGACGCCGTTGCCGATGATGGGGGTGACGCCTTCGGAGAGGATTCCGGCGGGCAGGAGGTGCAGCGCGTACTTTTCGCCGTCAATAACGACGGTGTGTCCGGCGTTGTTGCCTCCGTTGAACTTCACGACGAGGTCGGTGTGCTGGCCGAGCTGGTCAGTGGCCTTGCCTTTGCCTTCGTCGCCCCACTGGGCGCCGAGCACGATGACGGCGGGCATGAGTATCTCCGTTTAGTTGGGTCTGTTACGCGGGTGCGCGCAACGCATCCATCCTACCGGAGGAACGACGAGGCCGGGGCACCGGCTGGTCACGTCAGTTTCCGGCGGCAACCAGGGCGACGCCGACGCCCCACAGGGTGGCGCACGTGAGGGCGGCGATCAGCTCGATGGCAATCGTCCAGCCGAAGGCCTTGAGGGCGTGGAGGGTGGCCGTCCAGGCACTGGCGGTGTCGCGGCTGCGCAGGTACTCGACGAGGAAGATGGCCGCGACCATGCCCAGGACGAGGCCGAGGGGCAGGCCGATGAACCATCCGACGACACCGCCGACAGCTCCCCACACGAGCGTGGATTGAGGGATTCCCGCCTTGTTCATGCCGCGGGCTGGAATCACGTATTTGAGGACCGTTCCGAGGATCAGGACGAGCGCCACGATGGCGAAAATGATCCACGCGGCGCGCGTGCCGGTCATCCACGCCCACACGAGGATCGCGCCTCCGACGACGGGTGCGGAGGGCCAGATCTGCACGACCGCGCCGATCACTCCGATGAGGATGACGATGCCAACGATGACGGTTCCAAGGACGCTCATGGGGTGATCATACGGGCACGAAGTACACTCCTCAAGAAGCTGACCACGAACTTTGACTACCTGTGTTATTTTTGGTGGACTTATGATCGGCTCACCGCTGAGCACCACAGCGCACCTCATCGGCGAGGACCCACCGTCGAAGATTCGAGACATAGCGAGGGAATATGCCTTTATCTGTCGAATACGCGGACCTGTCGCTGGCACAGCAGGTGCTGGAGCGTCAGGGAACACACGTCCAGAATATGCATTCATTCCTTGACGAATGGGGCCATATTGTCACCGGAGGCGTTGCGCCGGTAGCTGTCTACAAAACTGGTTACGGGCTTCTCCTCATGGCTTTCAATGGCCTCAACGAGATTGCAGTACAAGCCGGGTTGGGCGTCCTAAAACTCCTAGAAAACGCTCATACCGGTACGGCAAACCACATGGGCCGAACAATCGATGCCTATGTCAGCGCCGATGAACAGATTCACGCTGCTCTATCCGCTGCGACACAGGCCCTCGGCGGTTCTGCGCTTCCTTTTAATGACCCACGCTCGTCTCTACCTACCCTCGGCGCTGCGGAGCAACGCGCTTCACAATGGTATGGAGGCGCAGATCCGAACGTATTCGCGCAAATGGGGCAGGATATTGACGCGTTCCGCAATTACGTTACTGGTCTCTCGGACCGTGTCGTGCAACGCGGCGAGAAGGCACTCTCGGCAAACCGTTCGATCTCCGAGGCTCACGATGCAAGTTCGTACCTCGTCACACCAGAGGCCCCGGAATCAGAGATGGAGAACCTTCGCTGGAAAGCGGGGCCTGTCTTGGGTGGTGTCGATTGGCTGATTGAGAAGCTCACCGGTGTCTCCGTCCTGAACGACATCATTTTCAAGTACACCGTCGGCGACTGGCGCGTCATTCATCGAGCGAGGACTGCCTGGTCCGAGATCGGCGACGCCCTCGTCGCAGTCGGCCAGAACGACTCCGAAATTCTCCCTGCTCTGTCAGAGTGGACAGGGAGAGGCTCCGAGGCAGCGAATGTTTTCATCGCCGCTCTTTCGTGGGGAACGACATCACTGGAAGGCGCAGCGGGCGTGATGTCGACAGTTCTCTTAGGAATCCAGCTACTCGTCAAAAAAGCGGCAAATGAAATTGGTGAGCTGCTTGTCGATCTTCAAATCGCTTGCCTGGAGCTACTTGGAGACGCTGGAGTCCCGGTAGCCGGGTGGGTAAAAGCCGCCTTCGATATTGCCAAGGATGCCTGGAAGTTCATACAGATGGTTATGAGCATCTACGACATCATTAACATGGTCTTCGACATCATGGAATCTCTTGTTGAAGCAAAGGACAAACTCATTGAAGTCCGATTTACTATTGCGAACCTAGCCGAGGCCGCTGTTCGAGGAGCTGCAGCACGAGTATGAGCAACGAAGGATACATCGCACGTTTCGAAGAGTTGTTCCGCTCGTTCGACAACTTGTCTCAAGCGATCAACAAACAACGCGAGCAAAATCAGCGAGACAATGCAGAACACCGGCAGCGGCGCGCTGAGGCCGCACGCCGCGGAGAACTCGGTGAAGACTGGAAGACAATCCAGGAACGTATTGACAACGGAGAGACGACATTGGAAGACGTCTTCTCCGGTAAGGATACGTCCGAAGCAGCTGAGACCATTCGGAAAACAGCACAACAGAACGTTACGAAGGTTATGCAGCAGGCGCGCCAAGAAGCCGAGGAGAACGATGAGGAGGATCCCTTCGCTGCGTTTCAGGAGAAGCTCAGCGCTCTGAGCAAGGCGACTGAAGAACGAGTCCGTCATTTTCAGGGCTTTTAAAGGGCCATTCCAGAAGGAGACATAATGCCCGATCTCTACGTCGACGAGGGCGAACTTCAATCCCTCTCCAGCACGCTCAGCCAGCGTGTGGACCACATGGAAGCAATCATCGACACCATCCCACAGGCGCAGAATTACCTTGCGAGCACCTGGGAGGGCGAGGCTGCGCGGGCAGCTTTGAACCGCATGAGGATGGATGAAGAGGCTCTCCGCGACACTGCGGAAGCGCTCTCTCGCGCCCGGCAGCTCCTCGACGAGGCGATCCAGACCTACGAGGAAACGGAGCAAAACGTTTCCTCGCTGTGGTCCCTCTAAGGCGTCGAGTAAACCTGATCAAAGCGAGCGCCCGGGGGCCGTCACAGCGGAAACCGATCACGGGCACCGTTTGGGGAGGGAGGTGTCGGCTGGCGACGCGCGCGTCAGCTCATCATCATGGTCAACAAAGCCTCACGAGGAGAGTCCCGCAACCGCTGGGACAAGCGCCAGTACGCGACGTACCTCGTCGCGCTGAACCCGCAGCAGACAACCGACCGCTGCCTGGATTTCTGGCGCTCAATCGGAGGGTTCGCCGAGCAGGCTGGGGTACGCGAGCAGCTCGCGCGCCTCGGTTTCGTCGGCACCCAATTCACGATCGGTGGAACCGGTCGGTACTACGCCTTCCGCTCCCTCGACAATATGTTTCCGCTGATGAGCGTCTTCCCGAAGCTCATGCCCAAGAAATTCAGGGACTCCATCCAGGAGCCGACCAGCATCATGGTCGCCGCTCGCCCACATTCGGTAGGTGGGCAACCGGCATCGGAGCTGTGGTGTTTCCTCGCGAAAGATGCCCTCAGGGAACCCGTCATCACGGACGCTTTCATGAAGTCTGCTCTAGAAGGCATAAGTGAGTCCTTCACCCAACAGGGCATCTTGTTGGGCACCCCGCAATTCTTCCGAGGTGGAGATCTCCCCCGTGATCACGTCTTCTCCGACATGGGTCTCCTCGCATTGCGACGGGCCGCCACAGCTTTCGTTCGCGACGAGTCACACCGCCAGTGAACCACCCGCAAGCCTCCCTCAGCACCACGCAGCCCCGCGACCGTGCACCGCGCGGGGGCACCTTCGCTTCTCTCTCCTCCGTCTTTTCCCGGAAAGGACAGCGATGAACACGGCACCACCAACCTCCTCGTCGAAGGGGCGCCTCCTCAATCGAAACCGCTACTTCTACGCGCAGCTGGCCACCGACCCGCACCAGGCGGCGACGAGCTGCGCCGACTACTGGGTGTCCACAGGGGCGCGCAACGGAACGCCAGGGATGAGCGGGCAGCTCGCCAGCCACGGCTGGATCGGCACCGAACTCATCACCGGCAGCTACGCACGCCACTGCGCCATGTCCTCGTTCTTCGAGAGCATCCCCCTCATCGGCTTCTTTCCTTCCCTCGCTCCCAGGTCACTCAAGCACGCACAGCAGGCACCCAAGCGCATCATCATCGCCGCTCGCGCCTGTCAGGTAGCTGGCCGCCCGGCGAGCGAGCTGTGGTGCTTCGACGGCGACATCACTTCGACGGACCCGATGGTGTCCAATGCCTTCATGGACACCGCCCTGCGCGATCTCGCGATCGCGCTCCACAAGCAGGGGACGCTGCTGGGCACGCCCAAGCGCTTCTTCGGAGGCGCGCTGCCCAAAGACCACCTGTTCTACTTCCAGAACATCGCCATCATGCGCAGGGACGCGAAGATGAACAGGCGCTACTGACGCCACACGGGAGATAAACGATGAACTCTCTTGTCTCAGCGATGCAGCGAGACTACGACGCATCTTTCAGCCCAATCACCGTTTTTCGCCTGGCAATACCCCCCGACGACGCCGTGTCTCGCTGCGTCGGCCTCTGGAAGATGAAGGGCATCCGCTCCGAGACAGTCGGCATGCGCGAACAATTCAAGCAGCGGGGATGGGCGGGAACAGAGCTGATCATCGGACACAGCGGGCGCGCACTCCTCACTGATTTTTTGTTCAACACGCGAGGGCTCACCCTCCTGTTCTCACAGGCAATCTCTCTCCTGCCCAACCGTGTCAAGAGAGCCGCCATCACCAAGATTTACGTGGACATCATCGCACGCACGATCGAAACCGAATCGGGGCCGATAACCGAACTGTGGTGCCTCGCTGATTGGGCGACGCGGATCAACCTCAGCGGCTTCGAGAACAGTTACATCGAATCGTCGATGCGCTCGCTCGAAGAGTCATTCAACACGCAGGGCATCCTGTCCGCCCCCGTCCGTCACCTCGATCGCAGGGACATCGAGCCGGACAGTCCCCTCTCGCTCCCCACACTCGTGTCGATGCGTCAGGCAGCAAAGAAGCGCAACCGGTAGCATCCTCTCTTCGGCCGGTCACCGCGCGGGTACCCATGCCTCGTCAATCCCGATAATTCCCTGCGGATAGTATCCTGGTGAGCAGCGGCGCTCAGCAGCAACGCACTGCGGCAGAGTGCTGAGGCTTGTTGTTGACACTTGTCTTTCCTCGAGGAGGATGTTCATGGGGGCGGGTCATTCAGGTTTCTCTCTCCGTCGGGCCGTCAACCGACGCAGGTACTTCTACGCGCTCGTCGCGGCCGACCCACATCAGACGGTCACGCATGCTGTCGACTACTGGGTGTCCAAAGGAGCCTGGGGCGAGACGAACGGCATGCGCGAGCAGCTCGCCCAGCACGGTTGGGTCGGCGCGGAAGTCATTATCGGCAGCGACCTGCGCAGCCTCGCATTCAGGCCTCTCCTCGATGCCATTCCCGGCGTTAATCTCGTTCCGTCTACAGCGCCCACGTCGATCAAACGCACTAGTCAGGAGAGGACCGAGATCCTCGTCGCAGCACGATCCTGCTCGGTCGGAGGACGCCCCGCCTCCGAACTCTGGGTCTGCGAAGCCCGCGTGGTACATGACTCCAGATGGGCGACAGACGCATTCATGGACATGTCGCTCGGCGAGCTGGCGGGCTCACTAGATCGCCAAGGACTGCTCCTGGAAGCTCCTCGATTCTTCCACGGCGGAGACCTGCCGAAAGATCACCTCTTCACCATGGACGGCGTCCTGTCGATGCGCAGGGCCGCCAAAAAGGAGTACGGCCGCAAACCCCGGCGTTTCTCAGTAAACTGAGACTCGCCAACTCCCACCGAAAAACTACCTCTTCTCGATCCACAACACCCGCACAATACGGCGGACCGCAGACGTGAATGAACGAGAGTAGAACCGCACATGAAGATGACAACGACTCCCCCGGCCTCGTGGACCGGGAACCTCTTTCGACGCCCGCCTCTTGGCGTCTACACGGTCACCGGCTCCCCCGAGGACGCGGTCAGGCGGTGTCTCGACCTGTGGGTGACGCTTGGCGTACGCGAGCAAACACACGGCATGCCCGAGCAGTTTGCACGCCGCGGCTGGGTCGGCACAGAGATCACGGTCGACGCCTCGAGCACAGCAACGAAGAAGCCGTCACTTGACCTCACTGACGTGATGGACGCCGTGAGCGACGCTGGGAAGCATCTCCACATGGCATACAAGAAAACCGCACCCGAGGGTCTTCGTGCGGTCACCGACACGGTTGGCGAGGTCGTAGGCGCAGTCGGCGAGGTTGCCGGCTTCGCCGGTAGCGCCGCGCGAGAAGCCGCCGGCGGGGTCGTGGACACAGTCGTCGAGGCAACCGGAACAGTCGGCGAGGTTGCCTACTTCGCCGGTAGCGCCGCATACGAGGGTGCCACCAGCGCCGCGAACAAGGTCGGTGGATTCGTGTCGGGCCTCGCATCCAAAACCTGGCGCAAGGAACACCTGCCAAAACCCGGCAAATTCCGCATCGTGGTCGCAGCCCGCGCACTCCCCGATCAGGAGAAGGAGGCTGCGCAGCTGTGGTGTTTCCTCAGCGATGATTCACCAAAGCGATCCTTGGGTTCTGACGACCAGATCGACGAGGCCTTCCAATGGCTCGAACGCAAGCTCACCGAACAGGACGTCCTGCTTGATGTTCCGCATTACGTCAACCAGAAGGACCTTCCCGCTGACAGCGCCCTCACGGCGAACTGTCTCGCCGCCATGCGACAGGCGGCGAGCACAGAGCCGCTTTCGTGACGCATTGAGCGACAAAAGATCGTCTCGCCGCGGGCGCTAGCGCGCACCCACGGCGAGACGACAGACAGTCCGGAAGGATCAGCCCTGCGCCCGCAGGGACGCCACCTCGTACAGGGCGATGCCCGTCGCAACGGCCGCGTTAAGAGACTCGACGGTCGACGTGATCGGGATCGACACGATCTGATCGCAGGTCTCGCGCACGAGGCGGGACAGGCCCGCACCCTCGGCACCAGTCACGACCACGAGGGGGCCGTCCGCCAGCGACAGGCCGCGCAGGGGCGCGTCACCGCCGCCGTCCAGGCCGACCACGAAGTAACCGGCCTGCTTAGCCTCCTCGAGGGCGCGCACAAGGTTCGTCGCACGAGCCACCGGCACGCGGGCGGCCGCACCGGCCGACACCTTCCACGCGGTCGTGTTGACGCCCGCGCTACGACGCTCGGGGATAATGACGCCGTCCGCGCCGAACGCACCCGCACTACGCAGGACCGCGCCCAGGTTATGGGGATCCGTCACCTGATCGAGGGCAACGAGAAGCGGGTGGCCCAGCTGCTGCAGAGACCCCGCGATCAGGTCCGAAGCGTCGGCGTACTCGTAGCCGCGCACCTCGATGGCGACGCCCTGGTGGACGGCGCCGTCGGTCGCGACATCCAGGTCGCGGCGGGTGACCTCGTAAACGGGGGCACCCATGGCCGAGGCGAGGCGCACGACCTCCTCCACGCGGTCGTCCTTCACGTTGTCGAGGACGAAGACGCGCTCAATCGGGACCGAGGCGCGGGCGGCCTCGGCGACCGGGTTGCGGCCGGCAATCAGCTCGTGACCGGGCTTGACGCGGATCGACGACTTGGCGCGGGCGCGAGCGATCGCGGCCTCCTGGGCCTCGCGGGCCTCGCGCTTGACCTTGCGCTTGTGGGCGGGGTGGTAGGTGCGGTCCTCGGCCTTGGGGGTCGGGCCCTTGCCTTCGAGGCGGCGGCGCGAGTGGCCGCCGGTGCCGACCTGCGCGCCCTTCTTGGTGCCCTTCTTACGGATGGCGCCGGGGCGCCCGCTGTGTGAGGCCATGGTGTCTCCTCGTTTTCTCGTGAACTGACACAAGCGTACGGGTTTTAGGTCGCATCGGGGCCACAGGGGCGCGCGCGGGGGCCAAAATCACGATTGGGTAGGGTGAGCCTCAGTCCTGCGACAGCATGGCTGCGATCTTCTCGACCGTCGAACCGGAGCGGATCGTCACCTGGCGGTAGAAGTCCTCGCGCAGGAGGCGCTTGTGATAGGCGGTCTTCAGGAAGCTCTTCTCGTCGAACTTGCCCCAGAACACGGCGCGCTCGCCGAAGTGCACGGCCTCATCCCCCAGTTCCATCGCCTCGATGCGCTCGCGCACGTGGTCGCGGTCCAGGCCTCGCGTGTAGAAGAGCGCATCACGGCGGGCGACCTCGCCGTGCCACCAGTCGGGCAGCTCTTTGAGCTGGGCAAGGTAGTCCTGCGCCGTCAGGAGGGCCAGTCGGATCGGGAAGTCGTAGCGAAGCTCCAGGAGTTGTTCGACGGCCTGGGCAACGTCCTCGCTCGGGGCGTCATCCTCGGCTTCGAAGATGAGGTTGCCACTGTTGATGTAGGTGCGCACATGTCCGAAACCTTCGGCTGCGATCTGTTCGCGCAGCTCGCTCATGACGACCTTGTTGTTACCGCCGACGTTGATGCCGCGCAGCAGCGCCACGTACTCCATGCTGTTCCTCCCCACTTGCCGCGACGCCTCACGGCGTCGACCTGACCCCAGGGTACGGCCTCGACTCGCATCGGGCTGATCGCGCACCCACCGATTGAAGGGTTACCCCAGCCCGTAGAGAGGCCTAGCTGACGACACTGCCCACGGACTCTCTCGGGGCAATTGCATCGGTTCTCCTGAAGCACCCTCTCCACGCCCCCCAACCTCAATTCCGCACGTAATTTAAAGCGGTAACTTTTTAAGACAGCCTTAAAACACTGCAATTCCAACGATGCGATTTCAGGTTTTGAACGAGTCGCGGGAGAATTACGTGCGAAATTTCTGAACACCGGGCTAGACACAGCACTGAGGCCACGACTACTCAGGAGGCGATACACCTCTCCGAAGGATTCAACCTGATCGGCAGGATTCAACCCCATCGGGAGGATTCAACCTGATCGGAAGGGGTTGAATCTTCCTTATCGGGTGTACACCTCACTGCAACAAGCATTTTGGCGATGACTGAGAAGAGGAAAGCCCCTGCGCGGATAGGTTGTGACGATGCGGATAGGTTATCGCCATACGGATAGGTTAATAAGCTATCCGTATGCTCATAACCTATCCATGAAGCAACAACCTATCCGCATGCACAGCGAGCACGAGCAGGACTGTCCTAGTGAAGGAAGCAATGCACTAGATAGCGCGGCATTGCACTAGCAACTAGCCAGTGCAATACCTCCCTAAGTAGTGCAATACCCCTAATCAACAAGCAAAAACGCGGTTCCTTAGTGGCCACGTCACTGTGGAGGGCGTCGGAGGGACCGGAGGGCACGGGCGGGCTTCGAGGCGGGGGCCGAGCTGCGGCGCCTGTGGGCGGCGGCGGGGCCTGGCCGGGCTTCGAGCCAACGCGCCACACATCAGCGACCTGGCACCACTGGTGTGGAGGGCGCCGGAGGGACCGGAGGGCACGGGCGGGCTTCGAGGCGCGGCGCCGAACGAAGTGAGGCCCTAGCCTCGCGGGCGGCCGGGCCCTCCGGCGTCCGGAACACCCGTGGGGCCACAAGCAACAACACGCCGCTCGGACGGCGGGCTGCCGCCCACGGGCGCATCAAGCAGCCCGGCCCCCAGCCACAGCTCAGCCAACACTCCACGTCGCGCCGTCGCGGCCGTCCGCGACGGTGACGCCGGCGGCGGCGAGGCGGTCGCGCAGCTCGTCGGCGCGCGCCCAGTCCTTGGCGGCGCGGGCAGCAGCTCGTTCCTCCAACACGGCCTGAACCAGCGCATCCAGCGCCGAGTGCTCGGCCGCAGCCGCGCCAGAGGCACCCGCGCCGATGCCGGCCTGTCCACGCCACTGCTCGGAGGCCGGATCAAGGCCCAGCACATCCAGCATGGAGCGAACCAGGACCTGCTCGCGATACACACCGGAAACGTCACCAGCAGCGAGCGCGGCGTTGCCGGCCTTCAGGTGCTCGTGCAGGACCGCGAGCGCGCCGGCGACATTGAGGTCGTCGTCCATGGCGGCGACGAACGCCTCGGGCAGGTCGGCGGGTGCCAGGGCAATCTCGGAGGCTGGAGCCTCGCCGGCGGCCTCGATGGCACGAGCCACGAAGGTGGAGAACTTCTCCCAGGCGGCGTGCGCGGCGGGCAGGGTCTCGGGGCCCCATTCGATGGCGGAGCGGTGGTGGACGGTCGACAGCGCCCAGCGTACGGCGACGGCCGGGTACTCCTCGGTGAGCGCCCCGATCGACAGGACGTTGCCCAGCGATTTGGACATCTTTTCGCCCTTGGTGGTCACCCACGCGTTGTGGACCCACAGGCGCGCGAACTCCCAGCCGGCGCCGTGGGACTGGGCCTGCTCGTTCTCGTGGTGCGGGAAGCGCAGGTCGATGCCGCCGCCGTGGATGTCGAATTCGTCGCCGAGGTAGCGCCGCGACATGGCGGAGCATTCGAGGTGCCAGCCGGGTCGGCCGCGTCCCCAGGGGCTGTCCCACGAGGCAGTGGCCGGCTCAGACGGCTTACTGGCCTTCCAGAGGGCGAAGTCGCGGGGGTCGCGCTTGCCGGCCTCGACGGCCTCGTCGATTTGGGCGTCGTCCTCGGTGGTGCGCATGTCGGCCAGGCGCTGGCGGGTGAGCGAGCCGTAGTCGGGCTGGGAGTGGACGTCGAAGTAGACGTTGCCGCGCCCATCCGAATAGGCGTGTCCCGCGTCGATGAGGCGCTGGACGAGGTCGAGCTGCTCGGGGATGTGGCCGGTGGCGCGCGGCTCGTACGTGGGGGCCTGCACACCGAGGGTCTCGTATGCCTCGGTGAATTCGCGCTCGAAGCGGTAGGCCCAGGCCCACCAGTCCCAGCCGGCCTCGGCCGACTTGTTCAGGATCTTGTCGTCGATGTCGGTGACGTTGCGGACGTAGGTGACCTCGTAGCCGCTGCGGCGCAGCCAGCGGATGAGGGTGTCGAAGGAGACGGCGGCGCGCAGGTGGCCGACGTGCGGGGATCCCTGCACGGTGGCGCCACACAGGTAGATGCCGACCTTGCCGGGGGTAACCGGGTTGAGGGGCTGGATGCGGGCGCTCTTGGAGTCGTACAGGTGCAGCATGGCACCAATCCTACCTGGCGGGGCGAGGGGGTGAGGGAAACGGGCGCTCCCCGGGAGTATGTAACGAGGCCCGGGCCACGCCCACGCAACCGCGCGGGTTCGCAGGTGGGGGCTCGGGCCTCGTCGAGCGAAAGAAAACTCAGGCGCCGGGGCGGACGCGCTCGCGGATGAGGGCCTTGAGGTCCTCGGCGGAGTTGGCGAGGGGCGTGACGCGTTCTTCGCGGCCTTCGATGCCTTCGAAGCGCTCGGGCACGGGCGGGAGGTGGCCGGTGGCCTCGAGGATCGTGTCGGCGAACTTGACGGGCAGCGCGGTCTCCATGACGACGAGCGGCCCCTCGATCTGCGGGCGCACAGCGCGGGCGACGTGTACGCCGTCGGCCGTGTGCGGGTCGAGGAGGTAGCCGCTTTCCTTCTCGGTGCGCGCGATCTCGGCGAGGCGGTCGGCGTGCGTGGAGGTGCCGGAGATGAAGCCGTAGGTCTCGCGCAGGGAGGCGAACTCGGGCGTGCCGGACAGGTCGAAGTAGCCGTCGCGGGCCAGGGCCGTCTCGAAGAGGGCGCGGGTGGCGTCGCCGTCGCGGCCCATGAGGTCGAAGATGAAGCGCTCGAAGTTCGAGGCCTTGGAGATGTCCATGGACGGGCTGGAGGTGGCCAGCGTGTCCGCGGAGGAGCGGGGCCGGTAGACGCCGGTGCGGAAGAACTCGTCGAGGACGTCGTTCTCGTTCGTGGCGACGACAAGGGTTCCCAGCGGCACGCCCATCTGGCGGGCGATGTGGGCGGCGCACACGTTGCCGAAGTTGCCCGAGGGCACGACGACGCTGACCGTGGACGAGGCGTCGGCCCCTTCCTCGGTGACGCGCAGCCAGGTGGCCACGTAGTAGCAGACCTGGGCGAGCAGGCGCGCCCAGTTGATGGAGTTGACGGCGCCCACGTGCCAGGTGGCCTTGAAGTCGGCGTCCATGTTGACGGCCTTGACGAGGTCCTGGCAGTCGTCGAAGACGCCGTCGACGGCGACGTTGACGATGTTCTCGTCGAGGAGAGAGAACATTTGGGCGCGCTGGAACGCGGTCATGCGCCCGGCGGGGGTGAGCATGACGACGGAAAGCCCGGGGCGGCCGCGCAGCGCGTACTCGGCGGAGGAGCCGGTGTCGCCGGAGGTGGCGCCGACGATGGTGAGCCAGTCGCCGCGGCGGGTGAGCTCGTATTCGAAGAGCTCGCCGAGGAGCTGCATCGCCATGTCCTTGAAGGCGGCCGTGGGGCCGTTCGAGAGGTGGGCGATGTGCAGGTCGGTGCCCTCCAGGGCGTCGACGGGGACGATCTGGGGGTCGGAGAAGGAGGGGGTGCGGTAGGCGCGGGCCGTGATCGCGCTCAGGTCGCCGGCGGGGATGTCGTCGACGAAGAGGGAGATGATGCCGGCGGCCATGGCGGCGTAGCCGTCCTCGCGCAGGACGATGCGCAGCTCGTCCAGGTCGGAGCGAGACAGCGTCGGGTATTCCTCGGGCAGGTAGAGTCCGCCGTCGGGGGCGAGTCCTTCCAGGAGGATGTCACTGAAGGAACGGGTGGGCGTGTTGGGGCCGCGTCGGGTCGAAATGTAGCGCACGGGTCGATCCTATCGGAGAGAGCACGTGGCCTGCGAGGGCGCCCGTTCCTCGTCACATGTGTGGGACGAGGCCGGGGCCATGTGAGCCCGGGAAACCTCACGACCGTCTGTGGTACAAACGACGGGTGAGTACGAACGATTCCCAGTGGACGCAGCCCACCGCTGCCGATTCCTCGAGCGCCCCGGTTCCCCCGCCGCCGACGGGCACCCCGTACGCGAGTGGGCCCGCCTCGTCGACGAACGTGTTTGCCGCGCCGTCGTCGGTCCCCAACCCCATTGCACGCCCGAATGATCCGGGAGCCGCCTCGACGGTCTCGTCGAAGCGCGGGTGGTTTATCGTCTTGTCGATCCTCGCGTTCCTCATCGTCATCCTCCTGCTCCTCGGATACTTCTTCCGGCCGTGGGGCTCCACGCCGCGCGAAGAGAAGAACAGCTCCCAGGGCTACAGCGGGTCCGCGACGAACACCGGTAACCTCTCGAGCGCTTGGGCGGCGGGCGTCGGCACCGCGTGGACCCTCGACAGCGTCTCAGCCGTCCGGGGAGAGCACCAGGACGTGGTGACCCTGGTGGACGGCACGACCCTGTACGTGGCTGGTACCCCTAGCAGCCATGAGGGGATCGACGTTGCTGCCGTCGATATTTCGGGCTCGCAGCCGCAGGTTATCTGGGATTCGAGTGACCCGCAGGCGAGGCGTGATTCCTCTCGTTTGCCGCTGCGCATGACGTCCGTCGGCGACAAGCTCATCGTCGGCACCTACACGGTGGACAAGGCGACGGGTGAGGTTCAGGAAGCCCCCTGGATCGATGACTCGCCCCTGACGGCGGTCGGTGACGTCCTCGTGACGTGCTCGGGTGCCGAGACCTGCGCCGGGTGGACGTGGGAGTCCTCCGAGTGGAAGCAGCAGTGGAAGTCGATCACGGCACTGCAGGACACGAGCAACGAGATCTGGGATATGCGCGACAGCCTGGTCGTCGGCTCCGGAGACGACACGTCGGTCCTGGCCCCCGTGCAGGGCAGGCGATCCCTGCAGCTGATCAACGTGCACACGGGAACGGTCGCGACGCTCAGTGACAGCGTTCGAATGGAGCAATCCGGCTACCGACGCGATGTCCTCGTCGCCAGCGACGGAGTCGCCATCAGGGATAACAACGACCTGGTGTCGTTCTACGACGCATCCGGGACTCTCGTCAACTCCTTCGAGATGACGCGCTACCTGAGTGCGATCGCGGACGGCGGCCAGGCCCCGACCCTCGAGGAGCTGCAGGCATACCTGAAGTCCGGGAAGGCCCCGTGGGCGACGGGCATGATCGAGGTGTCGGGCCCCAAGTGCGAGGACGTGACCGTCTCTCCGACTTCGGCCGGAAGCTCGCGCATCGTACACAAAGCCAAGGGCCTGGCAGTCAGTTCCAGCGATCCCTGCTACACGGATATTGACGAGGTGCGTATGAGCCCCGACGGCGCCGCGGTGTACGTGTCGAATGGCAACAGAACGGAGATCGAGCACGCTTACTTCCTCGACACGGACGGGGATGTCGTCCACGCGGCGACGGACATGGTGAAGGCGGATCAGCTGACGTGGGCGTTCGACGACCTCATCATTGCGGTATCGAAGGGCCAGGTCACGGCCTTTACTCCGGCTTCCGCGTGACGCTACCCTGGTGCCATGACTGATCTGCCTTTCCGCATCGGCCAAGCGGTCGACGTCCACGCGTTCGCCGCTCCCGACTCGCCGCGCCCTCTGATGGTCGCGTGCCTGGAGTGGCCGGGAGAGCGCCCTCTCGAGGGTCATTCGGACGCGGACGTTGCCGCGCACGCTCTGTGCGACGCGATGCTGCTGGCGACGGGTCTGGGTGAGTTGGGCACGGTCTTTGGCGTGGACCGCCCGGAGTGGGCGGGCGCCTCGGGGCGTGCCCTCCTCGAGGAGGTTCGCCGCATGGCGGCCGAGGCCGGCTGGGTACTCGGCAACGCGACCGTGCAGGTCGTCGGGAATCGGCCTCGTATGGCCGCGCGCCTGCCCGAGGCCTGCGCAGTCATGAGCGAGATCGCGGGGGGCACGGTCACCGTGTCGGCGACGACCTCGGATCGTCTGGGTTTCACGGGACGAGGCGAGGGCGTGGCCGCACTGGCAAGTGCCCTCATGGTGCGCGCCGAGTAGGTCTCCCATTCGCGGCTGCTCGGCACCGTCGAGGCTTACGCGCGTGAGGCCTGCCCGCAGTCCCATTCACTGCCGCGAGCGCACTCCGGGCGCGGTTGCATGGTAGAAACGTCTCATGAGCAACGACGACTTCCCCCGCAGCCCCGACGACGAGGCGCCTTCTCGCCCCTCCGATGGACGGGACGGGGAGCCGTTAGCTGATACCCCGGATTTCCCCGAGTTTGGCGAGCTTCCGGGGTTTACTCCGCTGCCCGAGCTCGCCCCTCTGCCGGAGTTGGCCCCGCTGCCGGATTTCGATGATTTCTTCACTCTGACCCCGCCCGCCGACGAGGCGATCACCGAACAGGCACAACCAGAAGGTCCGCAGGAGATGGACCTGCTCGCGGGCCTCGCACCCCTGCCCGAGCTCGCGCCGCAGCCAGCCATCGCGCAGCCCCTCACGGAAGAGCCGACAGCGCCTGACGATGAGAAAGAGCCTATGGAGAGCGGCGTCGCCTGGCCCGAGGCGGAGGAAGCCCCAGCGCGGGACGTTCGCGGTGCCGCTGTGCTGGCCAGCACTTCCGTAAGCGCATTCGAGCTGCTGCCAGACGAGGCCACCTCGGAGGAGCCACAGCCTGCCTCGCGTGACGTCGCGTCCATAGCGGCCGCCACGGCCTCGTCGCGGAGGACGTCCGAAGGCGACCGGACGCCGACTGCGCTACGCGCCCCAGCCCCCGAGCCCTCGCGGACGTGGGTGGACAAGACGGCCGTCAAGCGGAAGCCGTCTTTCGTCATGATCGTGCTCGGCTGTATTATCGCGCTCAACGTCGCAGTTTCCCTCTTCTCTCCCGGTCGGAGCGGGTCGTCGTCAACGCCTTCGTCCCATCAGACCTCGTCGAGCGCCAGCGCTGCAACGAACACGGAGGTACGCGAACATGCGACGAACCTGCCGACCCGCGCGCCCGGGTACCGCGGGAGCGCCACGAACACGCATTCCATCTCTGCGCAGTGGGCCTCGGGCGTGGCCACCGCGTGGACGCTCGAGCTGCCCCCAGAGATGACTCGGTCCACCCCGAATATGTTCGTCGACGGCCAGGTCCTTTACATCGCCGCCACAGAGAGGATCACGGGCCAGAGCGGCTCCATCAGAGTCGTGGCCTACGACTTGTCCGGGGAGGAACCCAGCCTCCTGTGGGACACGGTCGGACCCACGGAAAATTCAGCGATCGTCACGTACGAGCCGGCGTTCCTGTCGAACGAAACCCAGCTCTTTTTCCACGACGTGGTCATCGACAAGGCCACCGGCGAACACACGCAAGCCCCGTGGGGCATAGAGATTCCCCTTGCGCAGGCCGAGGGCATCGTGGTGACTTGCACGCCACCGTCCACCTGCAACGGGTGGACGCAGGCGTCCGGCGAGTGGACGAACCTGTGGACGACGACCACGATCGCCCAGGCGTCCTACGCGTTGCGTGACCATGGTTTGGGCTACGCTCCCACGGGCACTACCCTCTCCGGCAGTGGCGCGCTCACATCCTTCCTGGTCCCCTCCCCCCACCAGGTATCCCCACAGATCATCAACATCCATACCGGCGAAACAACGACGCTGCCCATTCCCGATCAGTCAGGCTTAGGCCAACACGTCGAGGTGGCGACCGACGGCTTCGTCATCGTCGACGTCAGCCAGCAAAATGGGCTCCTTCTCGACAGCTCGGGAGCCCTCCAATCCACGTTCTCCACAGCAGGGTACCGACGTCTGCCCGCAGTCAGCCGTGACGGAAACCAGCCGAGCACCGCTGACATCAAGACCTTCATGACAACAAAGACCGCGAATTGGGCAACGGGAACGGTGAGCCTCGTGGGCGAGAACGACTGTTCCATCGAGGTCACCCTCACCTCCGATGGGTCGACGCACACGACCCCGGTCCCCGGCGTGCTGAGCCAGCACATGACCAGGACGTGCAGCTTCAGCCCCGACGAGGTCCGTGTGAGCGCGGACGCTTCGGTTCTGTACACCGACACCTTCACCTACCAGGACAAGAGCCGATACTTTATCGATACCGTCAACGGACACACCTACACATCGAACCTTCTCAACCTGCCAAAAAAGACCATGTGGGTCTTCGACGACATGATGATCGGCTTGACCGAGAGCGAGATCAAGGCGTTCGTGCCAGCGTCTTCGTAACAACACCACCCCCGGGTGTGATAGAAACTACTCATGAGCAATGGCGATCATTCGGGCACGAACACACCCTCGCGCGAGCAGGGCACCGGGATGGAGCGTCACGCGCCCACCAAGCAGCCTCCTCGTGAGAGCACACTGTTCTCGCTGCCGCGCATCGTGACCACCCTCGCCGTCATTGTCCTGATCGTTCTCGTCGGCAGATGGATCTGGCCCTCCGGCTCCACTGCCCCATCGTTGCAGCGAACGGCGCGAACATACGACGCAAGTGCCCCGACCTCGGGCTACAGCGGGCACGCGACCAACACGCATCTCCTGTCTCCCAACTGGGCTTCGGGCATTGAGACGGCGTGGCGACTCCCCCTCAACGCTGAGGATAAGAACGCTACCGTCTTCCTCTACGCCGAAGGAAGCACGCTCTACGTCACCTTCCAGTCCATTCTGGGATCCTCGAAGGCCTTGACCGCGCAGGCGTACGATCTGTCCGGCGCCGAGCCTCGCCTGCTGTGGGATGAGAAGAAACAGAAGCCCCCGTACATCGACACGTCCGCATTCGTCGTCACCGACACGGACATCGTGTTCAACTCCATCATCATTCACAAAGCAACCGGGCGGCTGTCCCACACCCCCTGGGAGAACGCGAAGCCGGTTGCCTTCGCTGACGGCATTGTCGTGACCTGCGACGGGATATGGACATGCAAGGGCTGGGCACGGGACTCCTCCGGATGGATGCAACAGTGGAGCTCCTGGACAGCAACGCAGGCCTTCGACAATCTGAGCTCGGACAGGATCACCCATCCCACCAGCAGGGTCATCACAGACAATGAGACGACGAGCGTACTCCTGCCGATCAAGACGAGCGAGCATCCGGCCCAGCTCATCGATCCGCGCACAGGAGTGGTGACAGACCTCGAGGATCCCACCTCCTATGACACGAACAACCCTCGTGGTGTGCTCCTCGCGCGCGACGGAGTCGTCGCCTACGACGACTACACAGCCCTCACCTTCGACGCGGGCGGATTCCTCGTGGGAGTACAGCCTGCCTCAACTGGCGGGCGCATGACGACGGACGACGGGACCCTCCCCTCCATCGCCGATATTCAGGAGTTTTTCTCTGGCTCAGCTCCAACGTGGGCAACAGCGACCGTGAAAACGGTGAACGGCGCAAAGGGAGAGCAATGCCCCTTCCTCACGGTCACCCCGACGGACGGTAGCCCCAGCCGCGCGGTATGCCCGGGCGACAACAACCTGAACCATACGTACGTGGCGTACTCATCCTCAGACATCCGCGTCAGCCCCGGAGCCGACGTGGTGTTCGCCCAGTTCAACACGCTACAGCGGAACAACGAGGACGTCTTCGTCGATACGAGGAACGGAAGCTCATACGTCTCCGAGGAACTCAACGCGGCCAAGGACCTCACCTGGGTGTTCGATGACCTCCTCGTCGGCGTCGTCGACGACACCATCGTGGCGTTCACGCCTCACTCGTCATGACGGCAGCGCTTGAAGGGGAAGGAAGGAATCGTGAGCGATAACTATCTGATGAGTCCAGATCCGAACGCGTCTCGCGCGCCTCGCAAGCGGAAGGGCCTCCTGTGGCTGCGCATATTTCTCCTCACCTGGGTGGCCTTCATACTGGCTTTTATCCTGAACATGTGCGACCAGCACGTCACACAGCACACCTGGCCGAGCGCAGACGTGAACTGGGGGAGTTCCTCTCTGACGGGCTACCACGGTACAGCGAAGGACACGCGCACCATCTCCCCGGAGTGGGCCTCGGGAGTTGCCGTCGCATGGACGCAGCCCTTCGATGCTGCAGCCGCGGCCCTTGCGCCACAGCTGTTCGCAGAGGGCCCCACCCTCTACGCGGTGTCCTACGGCCCGAACTCGAATGCCGTCACGACGATCTCAGCCTACGACGTGTTGGGCACCGAGCCGAGCGCCCTGTGGACGTCCACCGGGCCACGCCCACCGCGTCTGCGCGCCTACGCGTTCCCTGAGTTTCTCTCCACCGACACGTACCTCATCATCGGCCCACTCCTCGTCGATAAGACGACCGGCGAACAATCCCTGGCCCCCTGGGGCAACGAGCTGCCCATGGGAGTCGCCCAGGGTGTCCTGGTCACGTGCGACACCGTTGCGACCTGCAGCGGCTGGACGAACGAGGCGGGCACGTGGACCCAACGATGGAGCGCGAGGACCTCGCCTCAAAACCGCACCGGATTAACGTTCCTCTCCCCCATCACACACCCGACGGACGCGCTCACTGGCAGCGGGGAGAACACCTCGATACTCGTGCCCGTCGACGTGTCGCACGCTGCCCCGCAGCTCATCGATCCGCGCACCGGGGAGCTACGGACCCTCGGCACGCCCCCATCGAAGGACGAGGAGATCAAGCCTCAGGTCACGCTTGCGAGCGACGGCGTGGCCGTGCTGAGAGACGGCAACACAGTGACCGCCTACGATCCGAGCGGCACCGTCGTCGACACGTACAAGATAACAATCCAGTGGGTCCGTCCCACGAGCGACAGCTCATTGCCGACACTCGAGCAGCTCAGATCTTTCTACATGAAGGAGACCACGCCCTGGACGACGAGCTTCGTCAGCGCCGAGGGAGCCACCGATCACTCGCCACCGTCACTTGAGGTCTCCACGTCCACCGGCGAGTCCCTCAGCATGCACCCTGACGGGGCGTTCCTGAAGGAGAGCAGCCAGCCCAACTTCTTCTCGTCTGTCGCGATGCGCTCCAGCGCTGACGGCAGCGTCCTCTACCTTCGGGGCGCGGGTCCCGCCGGCACTCCCGCGTTCGTGTTTGCGATGGCGGACAACGTGACGAACAGGTCGGAGCAACTCGACGAGGCCACCAACCTCACGTGGGTCTTCGACGATCTCCTCGTGGGCGTCACGAAAGACGGCCTGGTTGCCTTCACGCCCGACCGCGACTAAGAGGACAGGAAAAAGAACGTCCCCGACGCCCGAGGATCACTCGGTTGCGTCGGGGACGTGCCGTAAAAGGCGAGCCGCTCACTCCTCCATGTGTGCCAGGGTCGCGCGGTCCGCCTTCACCGGGATCGTGAGGGCCAGGCCGACGCCGAGGATCAGCATGATGCCAAGGATGCCCCAGTAGGTGTAGTCCTCGCCGGCGGGGGTCATGCGCTTGCCGAGCATGAGGAAGAGACTGTACATCGCGGGAGCCATGAAGGACACAGCGCGGCCGGTCGTCGCGTAGAGGCCGAAGACCTCACCCTCGCGGCCGGCGGGGATGATGCGCGACAGGAAGGAACGCGACGCGGACTGGGTGGGGCCGACGAAGACGCACAGGACCAGGCCAAGAGTCCAGAACACGACGGGGCCGCGGGCGTGCAGGAAGAAGACGCCGAAGCCGGCGACGACCATCGCGCACAGGGACAGGATGATGACCTTCTTCGGGCCGATCTTGTCGTCGACCCACCCGAAGGCGACGGTCGCGAGGCCGGCGACGATGTTCGCGGCGATCGCGAAGATCATGACCTGGCTGGCGGTGAAGCCGAAGGCAGTCTTGGCCAGGACGGCGCCGAAGGTGAAGACGCCGGCGAGGCCGTCGCGGAATACGGCGGAGGCAATGAGGAAGAAGAGGGTGTGCGGGGCCTCGTTCTTGAGGGTGCGCACGGTGCGCCACAGGAGCTTGTAGGAGTCGATGATCGACTCGCCGTCGCCGCCGGTCTGGACCTTCTTGGGCAGCGGCGGGTTCACGATCACGGGAATCGCGAAGCCGCCGAACCACAGGGCGGCGATCACCATGGAGATGCGGATGTTCAGGTGCGCGTCGGTAGGCACGCCCAGCAGGTTCACGCCAATGAGGCCGACGTAGAGGATGAGCAGCAGGACGATGCCGCCGATGTAGCCGGCCGCCCAGCCGAAGCCGGAGATCTTGCCGCGGTCTTCCTTCTCGCCGAGGTGGTTGAGCATCGCGTTGTAGTTCACCGAGGCGAACTCGAAGAACACGTTACCCAGGCCGAGCAGGGCAATACCCAGCATGAGGGCACCCTGGGGCCCGAGGACCGACTCGGGGTGCACGAAGTACATGGCGAGCATGCAGACGACGACCGCGCCCGTGAACCATCCGAGCCAGACTCCGCCCCGGCCTCGTCGGTCGGCGCGCTGGCCGGTAATGGGGGCGAGCAGGGCGATGAACAGGCCCGCAATCGTCATGCCGTTGCTGAGCCACGTCGAGGCCGTGCCCGAGTCAGTAAAGACACCGTCGCTGGTCAGGTAGGTCGTGAACACGAAGGTCGTGGCGACCGCGTTGAAGGCGGCACTGCCCCAGTCCCAGGCCGCCCAGTCGACGACTTTGCGTGTGATGACGCGATGTGGGGTGGTGGGCGTTGTGCTCATGGGATCGGGCTCCTTCGATGGGGAGTGCTCGGAGGCGCGTGTGCGCCCAGGGTGAAACTACCACGTTTCGTAGCTCACTTACTCCTCGGGCCACCCCAAGGACGAGGCCGGGGAACCACCAGCGCGACCTGACCGCATGTCATATGCTGGTATGTCACCCTGGAAGGAGAAGACGATGGAGCAAAGCCCGATGTTGAGCGTTCCCGTTGCCGGCGGGCGCCAAATGGAGCCCCTCACCTGGTATTTCATCGCAGCCGCTTGTCCCGTCGCGGTGATCTTCTTGTATTTCTTAGGCGGGATTCTGCCGCCCAGCTTGCTCGTCTTGTTGTTTATCTATTGCCTCCTGATAGGCCCAGCATCCCTCGTGATCGGCATTGCGGAGTCCATTCGCCGACGCAGGGGGCCGGTCGTGCACGCGGAGCCACGAGGAATGGCACTCTATCCATCCCTTATTCAGGTTCGTGTGCGTCGCTACTCCTACGCTTTCGGAATCACCGCCGGACCGATCTCCCTCATCGTCGAGCTAGCATTTCAGGTCCCGATCGTGCACGCGATCATTCATATTTTCTGCGGATTCCTCCTATCAGCAATTTCTTTCATGCTGTGCGTCATCAATCCGTGGCGCCCCTCTTGTATTCACCGCGGCCCATTCATCGTGTTCTCACCCGATCATATGGAGATTCACCCGCTCACAGACAGCTCCCCGACGCCTATCCCGTGGGACATGCACCCCCGCATTGAAGGTTTCACCGTGGAGGATTATGCCTTCTTCCCGTGCATGCATATGCATGTCTCCGTGGACGGCCTAGAGGACAACCTGGTCTTTGATATGACGGGATCCCCCATGCGCTTCGTTCTGCTGCGGCGCCTCATCGACTACTTCGTCGACAAGCCGGAGGAACGCGCGAAGCTCGGTCGGCTGGAGGGCGCGCAGCTCGTGCGTTCGCTCCTGACGGCTCGCTGATGCATGTCGCCGCCCTGGCCGCACTAAGGCGCGAGCAACGGACCTTCTGCCGGAACGTAACCAGCTCAGGATTCTAGGCGCTCGTTTACTCGGCTGCGAGGATCTGCACAAGGGCCAGGTCGAGGGGGCGCGTGACCTTCATGGAGCGCTCGTCACCCGCGACGGTCTGGACGGAACCCCCAATGGCCTCGACGAGACCGGCGTCGTCGGTGGCCGCAGCCGCCTCGTCCGCACCCAGGGAGGCACCCGCCTCGTGCGCGCGCATAAGGACATCCCACCGGAAGCCCTGCGGGGTCTGCACGGCCACCATGTCGGAGCGACGGGGCGTGCCCGTCACGATGCCGGCGGCATCCACGGTCTTGAGGGTGTCGGTGACGGGCAGGACGGGAATGACCGCGCCCGCGCCGCCGGCGACCGCGTCGATGACGCGCTCGGTGACCTGCGAGGGCGTCAGGGGCCGCGCCGCGTCGTGCACGAGGACGACCGCGTCTGCGTCGCGCTCGCCGAGGGCGGCCAGGCCAAGGGCCACCGACTCCTGGCGCGAACGATCAGAGCCGGCGACGACGGTCAGGCGGTCGATATCGGTCAGGGCGCGCTGAAAATCCTCGATGGACGAGGCCGGGGCCGTCACGACGATCGCCCCCACTCCCCCGGCGCGTAGGCCGCGGGCCGCCCACCACACGAGGGGGCGACCCGAGAGTTCAACGAGGGCCTTCGGACACTCGCAGCCAAGGCGAGAACCGGAGCCTGCGGCCGTCAGGACCGCGCAGGACTCACTCTTCGACGGCATCTTCTTCGATCTCGATGCGACCCTCAGCCAGGACGGCGTCGAGGCGCTCGGCGGCGGCGGACTTTTCGATGTTGCGCGCCAGGGCCAGCTCGGAGGTGAGGATTCCGCGGGCCTTCGTCAGCATGCGCTTCTCACCCGTGGACAGCTTCTTCAGATCGTCGCGGCGGGTCAGGTCACGCACGACCTCGGCGACCTTGACGATGTCGCCGGTGGCGATCTTCTCCTGGTTCGCCTTGAAGCGACGCGACCAGTTGGTGGGCTCCTCGATATAGGGGGCGCGCAGAACGGAGAGGACCTCTTCAAGGCCGTCCTCGTCAACGATGTCGCGCACGCCGACCATGTCGACGTTTTCGGCGGGGACCTGAATCTCGAGGTCGCCCTGGTTCACGCGCAGCTTCAGGTACGTCCGCTCCTCACCACGAATGGTGCGCGTCATGACCTCTTCGATCGTGGCTGCGCCGTGGTGCGGGTAGACGACCGTCTGACCGATTTCAAACGACATGGATGGACTCCTGAGTGCTTGCGTGGATAGCACAACTATTCTACCAGCTGGCGAGCAAAACCGACCCGTACAGTGTGAAAGCTCAACGTTACACGCATACAAGGATCGACACAAACCAACTTCAAGCACGACCGCAATTCGTCCCAGCATGCGACCCTGCTCACGGTCAAACGTGCACCATAAGGACGGTCATCACACCCAAAAACGCGCAGGATTCTGGGCATAACGAAGCCCCGGCCTCGCCCATGCAGACGAGGCCGGGGCAACGCGTCAGATCACTTGCCCTGGTTGGCAACCGCGGCGATCTTCGCCTCGGCCTCGGGATCCAGGTAGGTGCCGCCCTTCTTAATGGGCTTAAGGGTCTCCTCGTCGAGCTCGTACACCAGCGGAATACCGGTGGGGATGTTGACGCCGGCGATGTCCTCGTCGGAGATCTCATCCAGGTGCTTGACGATGGCGCGCAGCGAGTTGCCGTGCGCGGCAATCATGACGGTCTTGCCGGTCTTGATCGCGGGAACGATGGTCTCATCCCAGTAGGGCAGCAGACGCGCGATGACGTCCTTGAGGCACTCGCTCATGGGGACGGGCTCACCGGCGTAGCGGGGATCCTGATCCTGCGAATACTCGGAGCCGGCCTCGATGGCGGGCGGGGCCACGTCGAAGGAACGGCGCCACAGCATGAACTGATCCTCGCCGTACTCGTCGCGGATTTCCTTCTTGTTCTTGCCCTGGAGCGCACCGTAGTGACGCTCGTTGAGGCGCCAGTTGCGCTCAACGGGGATCCAGTGGCGATCAGCAGCGTCGAGGGCGAGGTTCGCGGTCATGATGGCGCGACGCAGCATCGACGTGAACAGGAGGTCAGGCTTCACGCCCGCTTCCTTGAGGAGCTCGCCACCGTGGGTAGCCTCCGCGCGGCCCTTGTCCGACAGCGGAACATCCACCCAACCGGTGAAGAGGTTCTTTGCATTCCATTCGCTCTCGCCGTGGCGGAGCAGCACCAGTTTGTAGCTCATGTCTCCATTCTCCCACAGGTAGGGGCCACCTCCTACACCCCGTGGCGTTGATCACGCCACAGCTTGGACAGTCCCCCCACCACCCCCACCCGAGGCATCGAAGCCTTGTTCGAACAAACACCCCGGACATACCCTGATTATCCCCTGACCGGCACGTCATTTTCCCCTGACAGCCTTGATATTCCGCGGTTTTACATAATTACCGGAACAGTGTGCGCGTGATTCTATTTCCCGTACGGTTAAGAACATGAACATCACACGACGTACCTTGGCAGCCTCCACTCTCATCGCTGCGACCGCTCTCGCCCTCGGCGCCTGCGGCTCCTCGAAGCCCCAGGCAACCGACACGTCCCCCGCCGCGGACCCGACGACACCGGCGGCCACCCAGTCGGCCACGGCCTCGTCCGTTCCGACCGTCCCCGGATACCGCCCCGGCGAAATCCCCCCGATCCCCCTGTTCGCCGTCCCCTCCATCGACGTCTTCGCCTCCAACGCTGACAAGGCCATCGTCGATTCCGCATCCAAGACCCTCAACACGGTCCCCGGCATCACTGTGTCGCCCGCCAAGTGCGACGGCACCTCCCTCGTGTCCGGTACGACAGTCTTCGGCGGTGACGGCTCGGCAGTCTCCTCCTCCGACAATGGCACCGTCGTCAACGACGGCCAGGGCGGTGGCACCATCACCGAGGGGCCAATTTCGATCATCTACGGCGGCGACGGTTCTGGCACCTACTCCAACGCCGAGACGATGGTGTCCCTCGTTGTGAGCGCGGACGGCTCCGGCACCTACTCCACCCCCACCACGAACATCAGCCTGGACGGCCACGGTGGCGGCAACTACTCCATCAACACGGAGATGGAGACGATCACCATCGAGGCCGACGGCTCCGGCGTCTACTCCAAGGGAACCGCCACGATCATCAACAACGGTGACGGCACCGGCAGCTACACGGACGAGAAGCTGACGATTATGAACAACGGCGACGGCACCGCGACCGTCAACGGCAAGGACGTCAAGGATGCGCCGAAGGTCGAGAAGATCGGCAAGCTCGGCAAGTTCCCGCCCGTCGCCAACCTCAAGCCCGTGGAATCCTGCGGCACCGTCATCACCCTGGAGGACGGCGTCCTCTTCGACTTCGGCAAGTCCGACATCCGCCCCGAGGCCGCCCAGACCATCAAGTCCCTCGCGACCGTGCTCTCCAGCAACAAGGTTCCCGCTGCCCACATCTACGGACACACCGACTCCATCTCGGACGAGGCCTTCAACCTGCAGCTCTCCCAGGAGCGCGCGGATGCCGTGATGGCCGAGCTGAAGAAGGACGGCGTGAGCTCCACCCTGGACGCGACCGGCTACGGCGAGTCGAAGCCGGTGGCCCCCAACGAGAACGCCGACGGTTCGGACAACCCCTCGGGTCGCGCACTCAACCGCCGCGTCGAGATCTTCATCCCCGCGTTCTAGTACCCTGACTAGCGCTTATCTACGACCGATCAACGAAAGGGAGACACCATGTCCCTGAAGTCCCTCCTTCCCACCGCGGCCGCCGTCGCCGTCGCCACCCTGGCTCTCGCGGGCTGCTCCATGACCACCAACGTGTCCGGCGGCGACTCCTCCGCCCCCACCTCCTCTTCCTCCGAGGGCACGGACCATTCCGGCCACGACCACTCCGACAAGTCCGGCTCTGCGGAGAAGTCCGACGCTTCCGGTACCTTCACGATCGATGAGTCCAACGCGCACGTCGAGATCCCCGCGGGCACGAAGACCGTCGTCATCAACGGCTCGAACAACCACATCGAGGGCGAGGCCGTCTCCGAGATCACGATCAACGGCTCCGCGAATGCCGTCGAGGTGAAGTCCGCCAGCAAGGTCTCCTTCACCGGCTCCAATAACACCGTCCAGTACGAGGACGGAAACGCTCCTCAGGTTGGCAGCGACTCGGGCGCGAATAACGCCGTCGCCAAGGGCTGACATTTTCAACAGGTGAGGGGCGGTGCGCTTGATCCGCACCACCCCTCACTGCATGAATACAAATTGTGGGTACGCACACTGCGTACCCACAATTTGTATGACTAATGTGGCTCTTCATAATTGAGGGTGTAGTTGGGGTCTGAATCCTCCGGTTTCGAGGAGTGCTCGGGTGATGTAGTGGTTGAGGTTTCGGAATCCGAGTGCGG
>NZ_PKKM01000020.1 GCF_002847525.1 Schaalia odontolytica
CCGCACTCGGATTCCGAAACCTCAACCACTACATCACCCGAGCACTCCTCGAAACCGGAGGATTCAGACCCCAACTACACCCTCAATTATGAAGAGCCCGTAAAGCTCTCGCTCGAGCAAGGAAACCAGGGTCTTGATGAACTCATCTTCGCTAATCGTGTTTGAAATACTCAATGATCCCCCGCTTCTTCCGCTCTCTCAGTGGCAGCTCTTGAAGTGTACCTGTTTCGTCGGGGCCCCAAATTTGGAGCTGTATAGCTCCTCCTGGCTGGCTAAATGCTGGGCTACTTCTCTATATTTTACAACGTGTCCTTCTGGGAGTTTACCTGTAAGTCGTACTCGCATGTCAGGCTCGCCTAATGAAAAAGGCGGGAATAGGCTGCGTTCTCCAAAAGAGGGCGGTATTCCATCTTTGTGCATCGCTGCAGCGTATTTTCCACCAGGATTGCCGAGTCGGCACAAATCCTCGCAGTGCGTTTTGATGAATGGGGTAATCGACGTGTACTCGTGGTAATTTGCGTTGAGTTTTGCCCCATTCTTGCGGAGTTCTTCGACATCCCATGGCCGAACTGGTTGCTTCTTTTCTTTGTCGTAGTAGACATTCACGAAGTCCTCCATGGAACGTGGCGACCCGTCGGGATTGTATCCCAGTGCACGTTCAGGATTTACTACGTCATCAAAACCGTAACGTCCTAAATGCCACTTAGCTGCATCGTCTGACAGCACCTTCTTTTGATAGGACTCCCAAGCCTCAAGTGCTTCCTCAAGCTGGCGTTGTGTCTTTGGGGGAGTTCTGTAGGGATCGACTCCTTCTGGAAAACCTTCAGACTGATTAATTGACGAATCCGGCAGGCTGTCATAGTTAGGGTCCGGATTGCTGTGAGGATCTGTTTCTGGATTGTAAGAGGAATCTGGACCGTCTTTATCGTGCGAGTGATCGTAGAGATCCTCGTACTTTTCGTCCTGGTCGGACTTGTGCGTGTCGTCGGTGTCCTTGGGGTGCTCGACGTCGTCGTGGTGTGCGGCGTCGTCTTCCTTGTGGGTCTTGTCCGACGCGGGCTTGTCAGCCTCGGTCTTGTCACCGTGGCGCGTCGAATCAGCAGCGTCGTCGGCCTTACCGTTGGCGGAGTGGTCCTTCGCCTTGGGGTCAGCGTCCGCGTGCTCGACGGAATCGTGCCCACGCTGAGCGTCGGCATCGGCCTTACCGGAGCCATATGCGTCGCCGGAGTCGTGGCCAGCCTTCCTGGCGTTGGCGGCCTCATCCGTGTGGGTGGCAGGCGTGTCGGCTGCATGCTTTCCGCTATGCGGCTGCTTGTCGCCGCCCAGGCCGTCCCCGGCAGGAGTTTCCTTCTTGGGTGCGTCGGGGGTGCCGTCTCCACCTTGTCCTGCCCGGGGGGTGTCACCGTGGCCGGGGGTGGAATCAGCGCGCGAAACGCCGTGCCTGTCGCCGGTGGAAATGCCGATCTGCACGGTGCGGACCCACGGCCTCGCCCTTAGAAGCCTTTCTATCGGCTGGACGTCGGTGGAATCATCCGTGAGATGTCGACGCCCGCGTCGCTGAGCTGGTGTAGATACGGCTCGAATGATGTCCTGAACGGGGTGAGCGCTGGACCTCCGTCAGCGTTGAGGTAGGAATTGAGGTAGTCCTCGACCGAAAACTGCACGGCAAACTGCAGTTGTCGAAGCGCGGCGCAGTTCGTCGAATTGAGGGATAGCTCCGGATTTGCGATGTACTGATAGTTCGCGACGCGAGGCCAGCGGGTGGGGGAAGAAACCCACCGGCTACGCAGCTCGTCGGTGAGGATGGCAGGCGAGATGGCGTCCTGGAAAAGGTCTGCACGGCGCAGTGCTCCAACCGCAGCGATAACAATGTACGAGGCTATCGTCGCGCTCTGGGTGTCGATGCAGAATATGGCGCTTGGGTGGCGTTCGGACCAACTGAAGCAAAACCTGTCTTCGATGGTCCAGACCGCAAAGAAGTCGGTGTTGTAACTCGAGAAGGCGTAGCCGTTCTCAAAGTTCTCGGGCGTTACGGAAGTACCCGAACAGAGCTTCCCAATCAGGGGCTTTAACGTCTCCAACATGGGCAGAAACTCCTTCAATGATGTGTTGAGTGACGAGCTCGTCGATCGATAGCGGAGAAAGATTATTGAATGTGACACGCTCCAGGAAACGAACCTGCGGCGCATACCCGCGCGAACCATGGTCCTCGGCAAGGAGGCAAACCTCAATGAGGACTCCCTTAGGCAACGGTTCATCGGTGAGTCGGTATTGGCGGTAGAGCTCGTTCAAATGTGCGGGTGGAGCAGACCGGCAATCCGCGGGAATGATGCCGTTGTCGATGATTGGGGTGAGGGAAAATGCTCCGACGTGCCCGATGTGATCGAGCCCCGTGATGTGGAAGTCTTCGATGAAGGGCTTTTTGTGTGCGTAGTAGCGGTCCGATCCGGTAATCGCCCCGTGATCGATGTCGTCTCGCCATGTCGGAGAAATGCTGCCCGGGACCGAATACTGCGAACGCATCCAATCAGCCGTCGAACGCATCTCCGGGTGCGTGCCGTGTGCGAACTGGCCCTTGAGATCAAGAGCGACATCCTTACCGATGCGGAAGCGATTGCCAAGTCCACTCGAGGCATGCGTCAGTGCATCGCTCGGTCCTGGTGCCCGCACCGGGAAGAAACGGGTCTCCGGATCAAGTGGGCGACCGGAATTGGGGGTAGGAGGATTGTCTGCCAATTAAAGCCTCGTTTCAAGGGGGTCTGCGTGTAATCGTAGCATGTGTGGTGGGCTGTGAGTCGTGTTGTTTCTTTCGTCTTTGAGGGGGTTAGTCATAGAAATCGTTAGAGTTCTCAGTTCAACTGGACTGGGATAAGGCCTCTGGTTCCGCGCCGGTTGTTGGATAGTCCAGTTAACGGGGAAAGAGCGGCACCGATAGTCGATGTCGATTCGTCTGTAGCCTGCAGCGATTCGGTAGAAGGAGCCGACGTGGCCGACGAGCGCCAGGGATGCGATGTCAGGAGCAGACATTTGCATATGCGAGTGGTAGGTGGTCGGCCGCCGGTCGGATCCAAAGTAATACTACCCATCGTCAACCCAAAAGTGCAGACACTTCAACACCGACAATTCAATCAGGCACTTACTTTCTCGAACCTCTCGAATTGTTGAATCGGCGTACAAGATCCTCGCGGTTGAGCTCCTGAACAGTGCCGGTATGCTCGGACCTTCCTCTCAGATAACCCTTTTCGATCATTGCTTCGACTGTCATTTCTACTTCCTTGCCGCCTTCTGTTGTAAGTATCCTGACTTGTGGTGCTCCTCCAGGTGAATTCTGTTCGGGGGCAGCAAGCGATATCTCAAGGCGATCTCCGGGCTGAAGCTTAGTATCCACGAGTTCGTACTGATGATATCTGCAGTTCAGATTGAAGAGGGATGTAGCTCGATTCTCTCCCGGGGCAATGGCACCATCGATGATGGGGGACAAAAACCCGCCATCAGGTGTGCCTGTTCGGTCAAATCCTGTGATGGTGAAATCTTGCTTAAAGTCCGCCAGGTTTGTGTAGTATCTGTCGGTTCCCGGAATTGCGCCATGGTCGATATCAGTTCGCCAGGCAGCGCGTGTCTCTCCTGGTTTAGTGAGATTAGATCGCATCATGTCCGCTGTCGTCTTGATCTCGGGATTAGTTCCTTCGCTGAGCTGCGCTCGCGGGTTCATGTAAATGTCTGCACCGGTCACGTACCCATCTCCAAGTCCTGCCTGCCAGCGCTGGTTCTTATCGGCGTCTTTAATTCCCGCGTACGGGTCTGTTGGGGGTCTAGGTGACCTTTCCGCAAGTTCCTGGACAGTAGTGGGTTCATCAAACCATTCAGGTGTGTCCTTCAGGTAGGGTTCGTCACTGATAGGACGCAGAACGTATTCGCGAGTATCAGGAGATGAATCAAAGATGCTCTCATCAAGGGGGTCGCCTGAGTCGCTGCCTGAACCAGGTGCATCAGCGCTGGGGGTAGCATCGCCGTCACCCCCGCCGGAGCCGTTGCCGTCACCCCCACCGGAGCCGTTGCCGTCACCCCCACCGGAGCCGTTGCCGTCACCCCCACCGGAGCCGTTGCCGTCACCCCCACCGGAGCTGTTGCCGTCACCCCCACCGGAGCCTTGCCCGTCGGTGGAACCGTTGTGTTTGCGGGTGCTGCCGTCACCGTCCTTGTCGGACTTGCCGTCACCGTCCTTGTCGGACTTGCCGTCGGCGTCCTTGTCGGACTTGCCGTCGGCGTCCTTGTCGGACTTGCCGTCGGCGTCCTTGTCGGACTTGCCGTCACCGTCCTTGTCGGACTTGCCGTCACCGTCCTTGTCGGACTTGCCGTCGGCGTCCTTGTCGGACTTGCCGTCACCGTCCTTGTCGGACTTATGCGTGTCGGCCTCGTCCTTGTCGGACTTGCCGTCACCGTCCTTGTCGGACTTATGCGTGTCGGCCTCGTCCTTGTCAGACTTGGCGTCGCTGTCCTTGTCGGACTTGTGCGTGTCGGCCTCGTCCTTGGGGGACTTGGAGTCGGCGTCGTCGTTCTTGGTGGTGTGCTTGTCGTCGGTGTCCTTGGGGTGCTCGTCGCCGTCGTGGTGTGCGGCGTCGTCTTCCTTGTGGGACTTATCCGACGCGGGCTTGTCAGCCTCGGTCTTGTCACCGTGGCGCGCCGAATCAGCAGCGTCGTCGGCCTTACCGTTGGCGGAGTGGTCCTTCGCCTTGGGGTCAGCGTCCGCGTGCTCGACGGAATCCTTGTCGGACTTGTGCGTGTCGGCCTCGTCCTTGGGGGACTTGGTGTCGGCGTCGTCGTTCTTGGCTGAGTGCTTGTCGTCGGTGTCCTTGGGGTGCTCGTCGCCGTCGTGGTGTGCGGCGTCGTCTTCCTTGTGGGACTTGTCCGACGTGGGCTTGTCGGCCTCGGTCTTGTCACCGTGGTGCGCTGAGTCAGCAGCGTCGTCGGCCTTGCCGTTGGCGGAGTGGTCCTTCGCCTTGGGGTCAGCGTCCGCGTGCTCACCGGAATCGTGCCCATGCTGAGCGTCGGCATCGGCCTTACCGGAGCCATGTGCGTCGCTAGAGCCGTGGCCAGCCTTCCTGGCGTCGGCGGCCTCGTACGCGTGGGTGGTGGGCGTGTCTGCTGCATGCTTTTCGCCATGCGGCTGCGTGTCACCACTGTGCTTTTCGATCATGTCGTCGTTGGGCGACTTTTCGGGTGCATCCGGGGTGGCCTTGGCTGCGTGGTTGGCCTCGTAGTTGTCGTCGAGGACCTTGGCGAACTCCTCGCGTGTTTGAGGGCCGTCGGGGGTGGTCTTAGCAGGCTTGGGGGGTTCGCCTCCAAGGTCTTCGGCCATCTTGTCGTAGGACGACTTTTCGGGTGCATCCGGGGTGGCCTTGGCTGCGTGGTTGGCCTCGTAGTTGTCGTCGAGGACCTTGGCGAACTCCTCGCGTGTTTGAGGGCCGTCGGGGGTGGTCTTAGCAGGCTTGGGGGGTTCGCCTCCAAGGTCTTCGGCCATCTTGTCGTAGGACGACTTTTCGGGTGCATCCGGGGTGGCCTTGGCTGCCTCGGTCTTGTCACCGTGGCGCGCTGAGTCAGCAGCGTCGTCGGCCTTGCCGTTGGCAGAGTGGTCCTTCGCCTTCGGCTCGGCGTCCGCGTGCTCGACGGAATCATGCCCATGCTTAGCGTCGGCATCGGCCTTCCCGGAGCCATTTGCGTCGCCAGAGCCGTGGCCAGCCTTGCTGGCGTCGGCAGCCTCATCCGCGTGGGTGGCAGGCGTGTCTACCGCATGCTTTCCGCTATGCGGCTGCTTGTTGCCGCCCAGGCCGTCCCCGGCAGGAGTGTCCTTCTTGGGGCTGGTGGGTGCGTCGGGGGTGCCGTCTCCACCGTGTCCTGTCCGGGGGGTGTCGCCGTGGCCGGGGGTGGAATCAGCGCGCGAAACGCCGTGCGCGTCACCGGTGGACATGCCCGGATCGCCGCGGTGCGGCCCCTGCGCAGGGGCCGACGAACCACCGTGGGTGCCAGTATCAGCACCAACATGACCGCCGCCCTGGCCCGTGGGGGCGCCAGCAGCGTGCGTACCACGCGACGCGTCTCCTACGCCGCCACCGACATCAGCGGAATTACTGACGCCGTGTGCGCCGTGACCTGCATGTCCTGCGTTCGCTCCGAAATCTGCGGTGCCGCCGAAGCCGTCCGCTCCGTGGCTGACACGGCTCGGATCGCTGCCGCCGAAGGCACCAGCGCGCTCGTAGGATCCCTGAGCGCCCACGCTGGCCTCGCTACGACCAACGCCCGCGCCGACAAGCTCATCGGCACCGCGCGTCTCACCGTTAGCGTGGGTCGAGCTGTGATCCAGGTAGGAAGAGTCCTTCCTGTTCTCAACGCCGAAAAGATCGTAATCGTCCCGATTCGCAGAGAAACCATCGGAGTCCCACGAATTGTTCGGCTTTCGCGGAGGCTGCCCGCCAACTGCAGCGGCAGCCTGAGACCCGACCTCGTCAGGCGTCATGGAACGATCAGGGCCAACACGGTAAGAATCATCAGGCTTCCGCGGAGGCATTCCGTCGCCCGCAACAGCGGGTTGCGGTTCGAAGGCGTCACCCTTCAAAGCTCCGTCGGTGCCGCCGCGGTGAGGACCACCTGCGGTCTCGACCGGACGGTACTGGCCGTTGGAAACCTTGTCCGAATCACCGGGCTTGAAGTCCAGATGATCCAGGTTCTTCTGGTTGCCGCCAGCGTGCGTATCGATCTTGTTCGCCGGGGCACCGAAATCGTTGCCCGAACGGGTGAATATCTTGTCAGGATCGACGGGCTTCTTCTGCGCAATAGCCTCAGCCGGTGCACCGCGCTCACCCACACCGTTGTTGCGCGCGGGAGCAGCGGGCGAGCCGCCAGCAGCACCGTGGCCAGAAGCCGCACCATGCGAGCCGCTCGCGGGAGCTCCGGGGGCAGCAGGCGCACCGGATGCGCCAGCACCGTGGGAGCCAGTTGCGGGTGCACCGGTGGCAGGTGCGCCAGTCGCGGGGGCACCGGTGGTGCCAGCTCCGTGGGTGCCGGTGGCAGGAGCGCCCGCCGCGGGTGCACCGGTGGCAGGAGCGCCAGTCGCGGGAGCGCCATGCGTGCCCGCACCAGTTGCAGGTGCACCGGTTGTGCCAGCGCCATGCGTACCTGCGCCGGGCGCGGGAGCGCTGGTTGCCGGGGCTCCGTGGGTCCCAGTGGCAGGCGCGCCAGTCGCGGGAGCGCCATGCGTACCTGCGCCGGGAGCGCCGTGTGTGCCTGCGCCGGTCGCAGGAGCTCCGGTTGCGCCGTTGGCAGTGCTGCCAGCGCCGTGGGTGGCGCCGCCGGTATCCGCATTCATGAATGCGTTGTTGTGAGCGCCGTTAGACGCGCTGGGAGCAGTGTTCGCGGGAGCCGCGTGCCCGCCGGTGCTGGCATCGCCAGCCGCGGGCGCATGAGGCGTCGCGTCGGGCTGAGCGGCACTGGACACACCGTTGGAGCGGTGGCCCGGATCCGTGGGCGGAAGAGCCGAATCCTTGACATCCCCGCCACCGTGCGAGGCGTGGCTGGCGTTGCCTGCTGCGTCGGCTGTGTTGCCTGCGGTGTGCGAGGCGTGGCTGGCGTTGCCTGCAGCGTCGGCTGTGTTGCCGCCAGTGTGTGCGGCGTGGCTGGCGTTGCCAGCAGCGTCTGCGGCGTTGCCGCCAGTGTGAGCGGCGTGGCTGGCGTTGCCTGCAGCGTCTGCGGCGTTGCCGCCAGTGTGAGCGGCGTGGCTGGCGTTGCCTGCAGCGTCTGCGGCGTTGCCGCCAGCGTGAGCGGCGTGGCTAGCACTACCAGCAGCATCAGCGGCGTTACCGCCAGCATGAGCGGCATGGCTGGCGCTACCGGCACCGTTTGCGGCATGGCTCGCACCGCTGGCGATGCCACCACCTCCGGAAGCTGCGTGTGCGGCGTGGCTGGCACTACCTGCAGCATCGGCTGCCCCGCCGGCTGCATGCGCTGCGTGGCTCGTGTCCCCGATAGCCGAGCCAGCCCTCGTGGCAGCGCGGCCGGCGTCAGCGGCCCCGTCCAGGGCGCCAGCCATGCCGTTGGCGGCGTGACCCAGGTCGTGGGCGTGGTCGGCGGCCTTAGCCACGCGCTGCGCGGTGTTTGCCAGATCCGCGAGGTCCGCGGCCGTATTGATGCCGCGGGCGCTGAGCTTGCCGACCAGGTTCTTGCCGAGCTTGGCCAGGGAGCGGACGTCGTCGGGGCTAATAGGCAGGATCGCCTTGAAGACCTCTTTGCCGATGCGAAGAGCGCGAGCTCCGCCGGTCAGGGCCTTCTCGCCGGCGGACACGCCGGCGCTGCCACCCATCGTCGCAAGTGCGATGGCAATGTCGGGCAGGAGGTGGCCAATGGCGCGTGCCGGATCGTCGGTCCACGTATCCCAGTCGATCAGCGACTTGCCGACAGCCTTCATAAAGCCCACGGGATCCTGCCACAGCGCCTTCGCCATGGTGGTCACCGTCTCGATGGGCATCTCGACGTGCTTAATTGTGAACTCGTCCAGGGTCATGTCGCCCATGAGCATACGGCCGAAGTCCCACATAAATTCCTGGCCGCCCAGCTTCCACACCAGCTTCACCAGTTCGACGACGGCCTCGTAGGCGCCACCCAGGATCGAGCCGACCGTGCGCTTGGCCGAATCCCACCACGTGCGCTCGGGCAGCTTCGAAATACCAGCATTCAATGCGGTAATCAGCAGGTCACCGGCCTCGTTGACCTGATCGACCAGCGCCTGGAAATCAGCGACCGCGGCCGCCATGGCCGAGCGGCCCGGACCCTCATCACAGGAGGCATCAAACACGGGAGAGCCGCCATCTGCGGCGGCCTGGCTGCGCGCATCAGCCTGATTGTTCTGCGCCTGCTGGACCGCGTCGCGGCCAGCCTTCCAACGCGAACGAATCCCATCACACTGGCTCTGCGCCGACGCCAGCGTCGACGCATACGACGAGTAGGCCTCAGACGCTTCAGAGAACGCCTCCTGGGCGTCCACCCAGCCCTTGACCTGCACATCGAACTTCGAGCGGAAATGATCCGCTGCGCGACCTTCCCACCCATCAGCTTTGAGGGAAGACAAGCCGGAATGAATATCGCGGAACTCATTGGCGCGATCCATCATCACCGCGGCGCGCGTCGAAATACCACCAGGATCTCCACCGATCTTAAAAACCGGTGCACCATGCGCAACAACACCCACGTCAGATCACGCTCCCGAACCAACGACGGGAGACTGGCTCAGCGCCTCAGCAGCCGTCTGAACTGTCGTCATATACTCTTTAGCCTTCTCCATGTACTCGCTATAAGCACCCAGAGCACCACTGACCGCACTGGAGGCAGCCTTAATCTCTTCACGCAAGTCGTTGGTACCCTTTTCCCACGTATCCTGGAACGCGTTCGTGCGATCCCACACCTCAGGATGCTCCAGCATCCCCGAGTTGGGAACCCAGTCCTCCACGTCGTACTCCTTGGCCTTCTCCTCAAAGGACGACAACGATTCCACGAACGAGGACATGGCCTCCAAATCGACCTTAAAATCACTCACGAGTCACAATCCTTAACTGTCGATGCACGCAAACGCTTTAGACTCGGCATGCTGACCCTCCGCCAGGATCTTGTCCATCGCCTCAGCTGCCGCCGTCAACAAATCCGCCAATTCCTCGCCGCGCTCCTCCATACGCTTGAGCGCAGCATCGCACGCCTGACGAGACTCACCCGTCCAATCGCCCACAGTAGCCTTAATATCAGCGGCCACATCGGGAATGAACTCCTTGACCACCGGGACCCTCTTACGGAAGGCCTGAGCCATCTCAGTGGCACTGGCCTCTTTAAAGACCAGCATCGAATCGCTACTCATTACTCAAACCTCCGTCACGATTCCGACTGGGACAGCTGCGTCAGCTCGTCGTACAAGCTGCCACCCGACGAATCCCCGCCCGACTCCGACCCGGAACCCGCCTGGACCAACGACTGAATAATCTCTTCTTCGCACGTGCCAAACGACCGCTCAACGCCCACCAAGGCCTCGGCCAAACGACCTAAATCATCAAACAACACACTCAGGGAATCGCCCCATTTAGTCAGCGCATTACCCAACGGCTCCATAAACGGGCCATTAATCCCCTCCGACGCAGACGTCACATCCTCGCCGATCGTCGACACCGCCTGAGCAAAAGGCTCAGCGTTATCTTCGATACCCTGGGCAGCCTCAACCAGCTTCCCAGGAGTAAAACCCACATCTGCGCTCATGCT
>NZ_PKKM01000021.1 GCF_002847525.1 Schaalia odontolytica
CGCAACCCCCATCATCGGAAGACCTCGACCTCTACCCGGCCACGACACGCCCAACCCCGCATACCACCCCCACACCCTCAATTATGAAGAGCCTGAAATCCTCTGGATCTGTCTTCTGTGATGCTGTAGTCGGTGCCTGGCACGGGGCCTAGAAGCTCGTCCGGAGGATAGTCCATATCGACGAGCTCGCCGAGCCCCTCGCGTACGAGGAGCGTCAGTGCTATGGTCGCCAACTCAATGGAAGGGCTCGTGAAGATAATACCGACGGTATTGCGTTCTTCGTAGTCACCGATCGTAATTCCTTGTGCGCTCTCGGTGAGAAAATAACGTAGACGTTCTCGTCTATCAACGAAGGTGAGACTGTCACCGTTATCTTTGACGAGATTCGGGGGAAAGTGCTCGCCAAGGAGCGCTAGTGCGTGGCTACGAAACTGTTCCCACAGCATGTGTTACTCCTGTCTGTCCGTGGGCTTAGCGAAGGGGATGCGTGGCATGCCGAAGAGGGCCTGGCAGGCTTCCTTGGTGCTTTCAATGTGGGCGATCTCGAAGAGGCGCTCGGGTGAGTGCTTCATGAACCAGGGCAGATTTAGGGCAGCACGTGTAGATATGTCCGCGATGATGCCCGTGGACGACCCCTCGTAGAGGAGTTCCCCTGTCTCGAGATCTTGTGACCAGTGTGGGGCAGGAGAGAGCCATCTGAATGCAATGCCAATATCCTCCAGGTGCAGGCTAAGGCGAAGATGGTCGAACAATTCCATCACGAGCCATTGTTTAACTGTGGTCAGATCGTTAGCGCGAATTTCACCTCCGGGCCTGTAATTTCGCTCGCTTGTTCCGCTGAAATAACAGCCGTTCTTGTGCCAGATATGAATCATGACTTGAGGATCTGGCCCATTGAAAAAAATGTGTTCTTCGGACAGTTCAATTACTTTCCTGTGTGCGGCCGAAACGACTGCTTCAATGAACTTGTCGTCGCTGATCGTTGTCATAGTCTGTCGTGTCTCATGCTTTCCTGAGTCGTTTGTCGAGGACTTGAGGCTGGCTGGTCCGACAATGCGTGTGCACTGGAGGGAGAGAACTCCGAAGCGCTCCGACTGTTGGCCTAGGCCATGTATTTCTTGAGGAGGTCTTCGAGGTCGTCTTGCATCGCGTGGGTGGTGGGAACGGCAATGGATGGAGTGTTGGAATAAAAGCGGACGCTTGGATCGTCGATGCGATGGTAGAGCAAGGTGGGTGGCCATGGGGTCTTTTCGGCTACCCATGACGGGTGGAGTTGATCGATCTTTCTGGGGAATCTCGGCAGGTCAAAATGCAGTGCCATGGCGCGCTTCGCTCCCAGCTGCGTTGTTAATACGTAGGCAGCGACGGAATCGCAATCAGTTTGAAGATCAGCACTAGTCGATGGTTCTCTTTCCGACCGTGAGAAGAACGTGGTTCCGTCCTCGTCCCAGACAGTGAAATAGAGGGTGCCGTCATTCGTGAAAGACAACGCCTGGTTGAACTCCCGTGTCCTGGTCAAAGAGTCGCGCACAAGGCGTTCGATGAGATCGGTGTACCGTTCGAGCATGGTGGCGGTCCTTCCGGGGGCGTCGTGTGGGACTTCGTTGAGGGGTCTATGCGCTTCGGCCGTGTGCTCACATCAGTGCGTAGACGTGCGATGGTTCGGGCTGCGTGTAGGCGGTGAGGAGAGCGCTGAGATCTAGTGAGCTCGCTTTTGTAATGACAGCGTCCATGTTTGGGTTTGTCGTCGAGAAAACGAGCGATGGATCGTTGACGTGCCGGAAGAGGAAGCGGGGGTGTTCCGGTGTTTCTCGGCACAATATCCATTCAGTTTCAAGATTACTGAAGGTGTGCATTCCACGGATCGTCTTCAGTCCTTCTGCCTGGCGCCACAAGGGCGCTAAACGAAAAACGATGGCGAAACAAAAGACGGCGGCACTCGGTGTGCTCACCGTGGTTTTCTTGTCGTCATCAGTACTGGTGACGCTTTGCGAGCTCAGATCAATATGAATGGATGTAGCTGTGTCGGTCTCGCAGGTGATGTGGTAGGTGTCTGAAGTAATGTCAGCACGGAGTGCTGCAGAATTCGTTAGCGTTGTGATAATCGCTGCGGGATCCATGCTTTGTTCTTTCGTCGTGTGGTTGTTGGAGTCAGTTTGCTGATGGTTGAGCTGATGCTCGTCTGTGATAGGTGGCCACTAGAACGAGAGAGCGTGGATATGTCTATGATCGGTGCCCAGCTCGCCGCCAGATGGATCGAGGAAAATATCGATCAGTGAATCGAGAGGAAAAGACGTGAAATACGTCAAAATAATGTGGGATTCTGGTTCAGAGGTAGAAAAGTGCATTGACGGATCATTATCTTCTGTAACGTCGAAAGAGCTCAATGCTTTGTCCGGCCGCTCAACAGCCCACCCCGGCTGAAGGGCAGCCCATCCGGGCGGTGTGGCCAGCTGTTTGTAACTCTGGGCGCTTCGGTACAATCCTCCAATGATTCGTGTGAATTGATGGAGGGCAATAGCTTCGTTGCGCGTCTGAAAACTGAAGCTATCGGGAGCGTGTCGCTCATATGAACCTACTTCGTAGAATCCATCAGCGAATCGGAATCGGTAGTACCGCGTGTAAGGCGCGTCAAGTACGTAATCACAATTTCCGATGTTTTGTACGCTCAAGTCTGCGTGCGAGATCCTCTGGGTCAGGGAATGCAACTGTTCTAGCATCGGGCGCTCCATCCTTCGGGCATAAGCGGTTGGACACGGTGAAACAACATGTGGGTCAACACTGAAAGAGCGCGGCGTATCCGGCTCCGGACGGTTCGAGGACGAGGGAGAGCAGGTCCTCGCTTGGTGTGCTCATCAGATATGACAGCGGGAGCAGCGCAGCTGGCGAGAGGTTTGTGTATGTTTTGGGAATGGGGGAGGCTTTGCTTGTCAGGAAGTAGCTAATCGGCTCTAGGAATTCGATGGAAAAGCTGGGGTGAACGTCGGTCACTGGCGGGAGGGTGAGGGGTGGGAGCTGGTGTGCTGTGCGAATGTCGGCGGCGAAGTGCATGATCGCGAACTTCTTGAAGATCTCGAAGGAGACCGAGCTGAAGCGTGCCCCGCCGAATGAGTATTTATCGACCTCGCCGTAGGCGTAGTACTCCTTGACCATGGTGAAAGCGTCGTAGATAAAGTCTTCACCCGGCTCGACCAGGATTAAGTCTTTCTTGATCCACGTTGTGTGCCCGGAGAGTTCGCACAGGCGAGTGATGTATGCAGCGAGTTCTTCGTTCATGTGATGGTTGCTCCTCCTGGGTGCGCACTTCCGACTGCCTTGATTCTACGGCCGCGGTGAACCCAGGGAGGGGGTCGAGGCCTCGGCGATAGCTCGAGCGCATCGGAATGATCGGCATTTCGCGGATACTGCGGGATCGATAGTCGAGGTGAGTTCGAAGAACGGTGGGGACTTCTTCGAAATGGTGAATGCCGTGCGCGGGACGGGGCCCAAGAGATCCCGAGGCGTGTACGACATGTCCGTGAGCGTGGCTATCCCGTCGCGTGCGAGCAGAGTGAGACACGTGGTGGCGAGTTCGTGAGATTTGGTTATGCAGAACGGGACCACGGTGTTTCGTTCGCCCTCGAAGGCAATGACGATTCCCCTCTCATCCTCGGTGAGAACGTAGCTTGTGTAGTCACGCCTGCTGGTGAAAACGATGCTGTCACCGTTGTCTTCTAGGAGTTCAGGGGGAAAGTGCTGGCCGAGGAGCGCTCGTGCGTGGCTCCGAAACTGTTCCCACAGCATGTGTTACTCCTGTCTATCCGTGGGTCTATGCGAAGGGGATGCGTGGCATGCCGAACAGGGCCTGGCGGACTTCTGTGGTGCTTTCGATGTGGGCGATCTCGAGGAGTCGTTCGGGCGAGTGGTTGAGGAACCAGGGAAGATTCGCGGCGGCACGTGTGGAGATGTTCGCAATGATGCCTGTGGGTGACCCCTTGTAGAGAAGTTCTCCTGTCTCGGGATCTTGTGACCAGTTTGGGGCGGGGGAGAGCCATCTGAATGCGATTCCAATGTCCTCCAGGTGCCAGGTCAGTCGAAGGAAATCAAACAATTCCATCACGAGCCACTGCTTACTTGTGGTTAAATCGTTGGCGCGAACTGCTCCTCGCGGATTATATGATCGTTCGCTTATTCCGCTGAAATAACAGCCGTTCTCGTGCCAGATGTGAATAAGGACCTGAGGATCCGGTCCAGGGAAGATGATGTGTTCTTCGGCCAGTTCATGTACTTCTCTTTTTGCGGAAGAAACGACTGTCTTAATGAACTCGTCGTCGCTGATCGTTGTATCCATATGAGACGCTCTCTACTCTCTTCTGTCGATCAGAGCTTTATATTGGATGATGCGTCGGGTGCCCTACAGGTCGTCGGTGTTCCTCAAAGCAGCCAATAGTGGCCCGTTCCTTCCTTCGTTGATGAGGGCGTCGATCAGCGTTGTGGTGTCGACATTGAAGAGCCGGGACAAGACGGCATCGTGCGGGGGATACGTTGTGGAGTACGTGAGGCTCTCATCGTGATTGCACGTGATATCAAACCACGGCGAATCGAGGGCCGAGCGCCTCACAGTCCAATCGGACTGGAGGCGGCTGAGCGTTTTCACGGCAGTGGGTGGCAGGCCGTTTAGCTCTGGGTTTGCCTCGCCGAGGACAAGGGCGAGGCGTGCCAGCAATATCTTGTGGTTGTCGCAGCGCAGCATGTAGGAAACCGTACCGCTGTCATATGTTTTGTTGATGACAAGGAGGTGTTGATCGGTATGCAGAATTGCTTGCACGTCGTCCGATACCGTCAATCGCACTTCGTGTCGTGAATCGTCTGCCGATACCTGAGTCATTGGGGTAAACAGCGGAGTCAGCATCTCTATCGACATGTTGATACCAGACCTCTCCGGTTAGAAACGAGCGTAGAAATTGTGAACCTCATCGAGCGTGCCGAGAGGGGGTGCTTCGGGGTCGAAAAACATGTCGAGCACCGTCTTGACGGGATAGACGGTGAGGGAGGGGATATGCAGGTATCGGTCGAGTGAGCTGGTTGTGTAGCTCAGCTCAGGAAGGCGTTCGGAAGTCACGTGCATGCTAGAGCTTCCCGTCACTCGTTGGATCGTCCAACCAACGGGGAAGGAGCGCCACCCGTATTCCATGTTGATCTGTCTGTAGCCTGCAGCCATTCGGTAGAAGGAGCCAACGAGCTCTATCAAGGCCAGTGACGCGATATCAGGAGAAGACGTCCACATGTTTGAGTAGCGTGTGGTCGCTCTTTCGTCGGAGCCAAAGAAATACTGCCCATCGTCAACCCAAAAGTGCTGACTCATTGACGCCCCGTATCCGAAGACACAGTCGTTATCTCCAATGAGGTCGGCAGAGACGCCGACGCTCTTTGCCCGTTCGATCAGCTGCTCGAGCACATCCATGATGACGTCCTCCCGTGGGTGACACTCCTGTACCTCGAGTATAAGCGCGTTATCCTATCCTCGAAGGCGTCATTCGTTGACACCCGGTGTGTTCAGGCCTGTGCTGTTGGGAATGCGCGGTGTCCGTTGCGTGCGGCGAGCGCTCGCCATGTGACACGACGGAGCGAGTCACTCAGCTGTCGCGAGCTGAGTGTGCTCTGGCTGTTGCCTTGGCGGCCAGCAGGGCAGCCGTGTTGGCTGACGTTCCGTGTGGTCAATCGCCGGGTGGTTGAGTCGATGATGGCGTTGTTGCCCCCGCTAGCTAGTGGGGGCAACAACGCCGGCTCTTGTCGTGTTGAGGCGTTAGCCCACGGGAATGAGGAAACGTTCTGACGCGCCTTCGGGCAGGTCGACGCGCTGGCTGCGAGCAGCGCGCAGCGCGGGCTCAAACTCAATGAGAATGGGAGTCCAGGAGTCGAGAACGCGGGTGGGGGCGAGGCTCTTTCCGCCTTCGGTCAGACGCATTTCCTCGTAAATCTGGATGGTCACTCCGAGGAGCTCCTGAGCGGGATGCACGTAGAAGTAGGATCCGGGCATGTAGGTGACCTCTTCGAGATTGAAAGAGGGGGCACCCATCATAAGTCTGCTGAGGTCTCGTCCGTTCTGGCCGATAAAAATAGCGACCTGCGGAACCGCCAGGTTGTTTGTCGCAATCGAAATGTTATGCGATGTTGCCGTGAGCACGGGAGAAGCAATCGCACGCGGCTCCGTGATGGAAGTGTCGACATATCCTCGGAAGGTTACCGACGGGGTCGGGGGTAGTGACTCGAGAAGAGTCAAGAGACTTTTGATGTTGTCTTCGTTCATGATTCCTCCTGTGGTTTCTAGTCAAAGCGTGCAAGGTAGTCGGGCAGGACGTACGGTGATGTCCAATCGCGGAGCAGGCCTGTGTATTGGACGATGCACGTATAAGCGTTGCGCTCGTCGAGAGTGTTAGGAGCGTTCCGATAGGAGTTCGGATTGTGCGGGTCAGGCTGAAGGAAGCTTTTGCGCAGGAGGTATTCTGGTTTTTTCCACCACACGGGGACATCTCGAACCTCGATGCGTTCTTCCGCCGGGGTTGGTAGCTGTGTGAGTGAGCCGTACAGGTCAGGATCGTCGGGGTATCGATCCACGTAGATCGTGCGCAGCTGCCCAGGCACGGTCCGCGGCGGCACGGCGATCTCGGTGAATGGCGGAATGTCAGGAGAGCTATGCTCCCAGGCAAGAACTCGCACCCAGATGGACCCCACTCGCGTGTTGTTTGCCCAGGGATTGGTGTGCCAGGGACGTCCGTCTGCACGCACCACAAACCAGGGATTGCCCCAGCCTAGATCCACGAGGAGAGCGAACGTGTCAGTCCCGCGAATGGGGTGATGGGAGACAATAGAGCCTCCAGAGTTGCGTATGCCGTGCCGAAGCTCACTGCGCGTACCGGAACTGATAGGCATCACCCAGCCCTGTGGGCTCGGGGTCCCGAAAGGCTGGTAGGGCACCCGTGGCAGCGCCTCAGGCAGACCCGATAACGTGCGGAGCGTGGCTGAAAAACGACGGATGACGTCGCGTTGGTGGGGGAAGAGTCGCTCCCAGTCGAGCTGGCCGTCTTCAGGGCGCTTAGGGAGCTTCCAGATCATTGGGCAATCCCACCAATGATGGTCGGCAATCCACAACTGTGCTCCGTTAACGTTTCCATTCACCGCGACGGGCATAGCTGCATCCTACTTTCTCTGCCTGAGTTTGATGGTGTAACTTCCGTTAGAAAGTTTATCTTGGTCGACAACGTCGAACTCAACTCCGGACTTAAAAAGGATTTCATCTTGTGTGGCATACATAGACATCGGGTGGATGTTTGAACCCGACGCCTCTTCAATCTCAAACAGGACTCGTGTTTCCCCAGGTTCGGGATCGAGCCTCTGCATGAACATCTCTGCCACTTCAGACTTCGTACTAGTTGAGAAGAACGCAGGGTCGTGGTAGACACCGGTACTGATTGCCTCGTCGCGTCGTTGGTTCCGTGTTGAGTGGCTGAGTCAGTACAGGGGCCGCGAGTCGTGCCTACGACGAGGCGGTGGGAGCGTGAAGCTCCCACCGCCTCACCGTTTGTGGGGACGAGGCCGGGGCGTGAGTGCTCCGGAAATCGGCCTAGGCCTTGTATTTCTTCAGGAGGTCTTCGAGGTCGTATTGCATCGCGTGAGTGGTGGATACTGCAAGGGATGGAGTGTTCGAATAAAAGCGAATACTTGGATCCTCAATGCGGTGGTAGAGCAAGGTCAGTGGCCATGGGGTCTCGTCGGCTACCCATGACGGGTGAAGTTGTTCGAGCCTTTCAGGGAATCTCGGCACGTCGAAATGCAGTGCCATTGCACGCTTTGCTCCCAGCTGGGTCGTTAATACGTAGGCGGCGACAGAATCGCAATCAGTATCGAGTACGATACCTTTCGATGGCTGTCTCTCTGACCATGAGAAGAATATGCTCTCATCCTCTTCCCAGACGGAGAAATAGAGGGTGCCATCATTCGTAAAAGTCCAACCCTCGTTAAATTCACTTGTTCTGGTCAATGAGTCGCGTAAAAGGCGTTCGATGAGGGCGTTGTGCTGCTCGAGCATGGTGGTGGTCCTTCCGCTGCAATCAGAGGATGCTTACATGGTTGCTATTGTTCTGGAGTTTCGCGCCAGTGGTTGTGGATGTGGGAGCGGTCGAAGAGCGCGGCGTATTCGGCGTCGGACGGTTCGAGGACGAGGGAGAGCAGGTCGTCGCTTGATGTGCCCATCAGGTACGACAGAGAGACCAAGGCATTGGGCGAGAAGATTGTGTATGTCGTGGGAATGGGGGAGGCTTTGCTTGTCAGCAGGTACGAGGTGGGTTCGTGGAATTCGATGGAAAAACCGGGGTGAGCGTCGGTCACTGGTGGGAGGTTGAGGGGTGGGAGCTGGTGCGCTGCACGAATGTCGGCGGCGAAGTGCATGATCGCGAACTTCTTGAAGATCTCGAAGGAAGCGGAGCCGAAGCGTGGCCCGCCGTATAAGTATCTATCGACGTGGCCGTAGGCGTAGTAGTCCTTCCGCCTGGTGAATGCGTCGTAGATAAAGTCTTCACCCGGCTCGACGAGAATCAGGTCTTTCTCGATCCGGGTCGTGTGCCCGGATAGTTCGCATAGGTGAGTGATGTATGCGGCGAGTTCTTCGTTCATGTGAGGGTTGCTCCTCCTCAGCGTGCGCTATCGACTGTCTTGATTCTACGGCCGTAGTGATTACAGGGAGGGGGTCGAGGCCTCGTCACGGTAAGGGGAAACGATCGAGCGTTAGCCGGCGGATGGACCCGGTAGCAGGGAGCGGAGCCTGTGGAGAGGGTGTGCTGGATCCCCCCGATTGCGCCGACAAAGCCTTATGAAGAGCCGTATAACGCCGACGATTTCCCATAACAGATACCTCACTGTTACAGACGGACATCCCCGCTTCACGAAGCGCCAACAACACCAACCTAAGCCCAGTGTCGAATCTTGCTTTAGTCGTCGTCCCCGTAGGGGATATGCGTGGTTCCAAAAAGAGATTGGCAGGCTTCCTCGTTGTCCTCGATGCGTGCGATCTCGACGAGCCGTTCGGGCGAGTGGTTGAGGAACCAGGATAGATTGGTTGATTCCTTGGACCATTTCCCAGTAAAAATGTTGGTCGGTTGATCGTCGTGGCACAGCTCAAGGGAGTACTGATTAGTCCCGGGCCTGTGGGACCAGTTCGGCGCGATCAGGAGCTCCCGAAACCTGATGCCCAATGGTTGGAGGTCGAGGCACCATCGCAGTAGATCAAAGTTGTACATGACCAGCCACTGCTTCACGGGGGTAAGAGAATCCGCCCACATGATGGTGCCAGGGGGAGAGAGGCGTTCGCTTGACCCGCCCGAGTAGAAACCGTCCTCGTACCACGCGTGGATCATGACATTAAGATCGTTGCTCCGAAACCACACGTGATCCTCGCTGACAACGTAAAGCGGCTCTTCATAATTGAGGGTGTGGGGGTGGTATGCGGGGTTGGGCGTGTCGTGGCCGGGTAGAGGTCGAGGTCTTCCGATGATGGGGGTTGCG
>NZ_PKKM01000022.1 GCF_002847525.1 Schaalia odontolytica
CCGCACTCGGATTCCGAAACCTCAACCACTACATCACCCGAGCACTCCTCGAAACCGGAGGATTCAGACCCCAACTACACCCTCAATTATGAAGAGCCCGTAAACGTCCAACCCCCGTTGAATTCACTTGTTCTGGTCAAAGAGTCGCACAAAAGGCGTTCGATGAGGTCGGTGTGCTGGTCGAGCATGGTGGTGGTCATTCCGCTGCGATCAGAGGATGCCTACGTGGTTGCTGTTTGTCCTGAGTGTCACAGCAGTGGTTGTGGATGTGGGCGAGCGGTCGAAGAGTGCGGCGTATTCGGTGCCCGACGGTTCGAGGACGAGGGAGAGCAGGTCGTCGCTTGGCGTGTCCATCAGGTATGACAATGAGAGCAGCGCAGCTGGCGAGAAGGATGTGTATGTCGTGGGAATGGGGGAGGCTTTGCTTGTTAGCAGATACGCGATAGGTTCGAGGAATTCGATGGAAAAACCGGGGTGAACGTCGGTCACTGCTGGGACATTGAGGGGTGGGAGCTGGTGTGCTGCGCGAATGTCTGCGGCGAAGTGCATGATCGCGAACTTCTTGAAGATCTCGAAGGACGCGGATCCGAAGTCTTCCCCGCTGAATGAGTATCTTTCGACGTGGCCGTAGGCGTAGTATTCCTCGACCATGGTGAATGCGTCGTAGATAAGGTCTTTACTCGGCTCGACCAGGATTAAGTCTTTCTTGATCCACGTTGTGTGCCCGGATAGCTCGCACAGGCGCGTGATGTAGGCGGCAAGTTCTTCGTTCATGCGAGAGTTACTCCTCCTCAGCGTGCGCTATCGACTGTCTTGATTCTACGGCCGTAGTGATTCCAGGGAGGGGGTCGAGGCCTCGGCGAGAGCGCGCGCGTATGTAAAATATGCGCATTTTGCGCTCAACGAGCTGTCGGAATTGTGGGTGAGGTGAAATCCTCTGGATCTGCCTCTTCTGATGCTGTAGTCGGTGCCCGGCACGGGGCCTAGAAGCTCGTCCGAAGGATGGCGCATATCGACGAGCTCGCCGAGCCCCTCGCGCGCGAGGAGCGTCAGTGCTATGGTCGCCAACTCAATGGAAGGGCTCGTGAAGAAAATATCGACGGTATTGCGTTCGCCGTCGCGGCCGATGGTAATTCCCAGTGCGTCCTCTGTGATGACAAAGCCTGCCAGACTACGCCTATCGATAAAGACGAGACTGTCACCGTTATCTTTGACGAGATTCGGGGGAAAGTGCTCGCCGAGGAGTGGGAGCGCGAGGCTACGAAACTCTTCCCACATGACTGGCTCCCTTCGCTAGGTTGGGGCCTGCTCCGATTGCGCCATCGAGGCAGGCTATCCCCATCCTACCTAGGTGCCGCGTGCTGATGCGGCGACTGCGACAGTGAAGAAGAGCCTGCCGTCTCGTTCCTTGCGCATGATTGAAGAGTTCGCGCAGAGCGTGGATATGAGATCGTCGAATTCTTTCAGCATGGGCGCTCACTCCTTCGGGTCATTGCCTCTGCGGACATCGTAACTGACGGGCGAGCGCGAAATAGCGCTCCTTCTCCCCTTGTACGAGGGGAGGAGGCGTGACCGACGCTCTCGTCCTATGCTCCGTGAGCTAGCGCCGGGAGAGAGGAGCGTCAGCTCTGCTGGTACAGCGCAACGTATCCGGCACCGGAGGGTTCGAGGACGAGGTTGAGCAGGTCCTCGCTTGGTGTGCTCATCAGATATGACAGCGGGAGCAGCGCAGCTGGCGAGAGGTTTGTGTATGTTTTGGGAATGGGGGAGGCTTTGCTTGTCAGGAAGTAGCTAATCGGCTCTAGGAATTCGATGGAAAAGCTGGGGTGAACGTCGGTCACTGGCGGGAGGGTGAGGGGTGGGAGCTGGTGTGCTGCGCGAATGTCGGCGGCGAAGTGCATGATCGCGAACTTCTTGAAGATCTCGAAGGACGCGGAGCTGAATTCTGCCCCGCCGAATGAGTATCTTTCGACGTGGCCGTAGGCGTAGTACTCCTTGACCATGGTGAATGCGTCGTAGATAAAGTCTTCACCCGGCTCGACCTTGACCAAATCATCGTCGATCCAGGCTGTGTGCCCGGAGAGTTCACACAGTCGAGTGATGTATGCGGCGAGTTCTTCGTTCATGTGATGGTTGCTCCTCCTGGGTGCGCACTTCCGACTGCCTCGATTCTACGGCTCCAGCGAATCCCGGGAGGGGGTCGAGGCCTCGTCCGGTGTGGGGAAACGATTGAGCGTTCGTTGGTGTGGGGCTATTCCGTCGTGTAGAGCTGAATCGCGTCCTCGAGGGGCATAGTGAGAAGACTCGCGAGGCAAAGCCATTGGTCTTTGGTGAAAGTCCCGAAACTAAGTTCTGGATTGTCAACGTAAACGCAGTCAATTGCTGTCGTGCCCGGTACCGGTGTGAGTGACCAGGCGTTCTCGAGAGTGTCTGGCTGCGACGGTAGTGCTATCGGATCCCATGAGTTGAGGCGACGAATGTAACTTCCAAGAACGACAACCAGCTGATACTGAGCGATGGTCGGGTTGCGCGTCCACAAGTGGCCGCCACCGAATGATGGGCGTTCCGAACGACCAAATATAAAATAGCCGTTCCGTTCCCACAACGAGTCAACGATAAGGCCGTCATCGGTGAAAAACAGCCTGTCCCTGTGCTCTTCTTGAGTTATTGGAGAGTTCGCGCAGAGCCTGGAAATCAGGTCGTCGAATTCTTCCAGCATAGGCGATCACTCCTTCGGGTCATTGCCTCTGCAGACATCGTAACTGATGGGTGAGTGTCAGCTCCGCTGGTACAGCGCGGCGTATCCGGCGCCCGACGGTTCGAGGACGAGGGAGAGCAGGTCGTCGCTTGGCGTGTCCATCAGATACGACAGAGGCACCAGGGCATCGGGTGTGATTGTCGTAAAAGTTGTAGGAAGTGTCGTTCGTGTATCGATCAGCTTGTGCGTGCCGCCTGATGCGGTCTCGATGGAATAGTTCGGGTGTGGGAAGGAAATTACAGGGAATGTGATCGGGGGAAGGTCGTGCGCAATGCGAATATCAACAGCGAAATACATGATCGCGAACTTCTTGAAGATCTCGAAGGACTCGGACCCAAACCGTGTGCCACTGAAAGCGTATCTGTTGTAGTGGCCGTAGACATAATAGTTCTTCCGCACGGTGAATGCGTTGTAGATAAAGTCTTCACCCGGCTCGACCAGGATTACATCATCGTCGATCCGCGTTGTGTGCTCGGAGAGTTCGCACAGGCGCGTGATGTATGCGGCGAGTTCTTCGTTCATGCGAGAGTTACTCCTCCTCAGCGTGCGCTATCGACTGTCTTGATTCTACGGCCGTAGTGAATCCGGGGAGGGGGCCGAGGCCTCGGCGATAGCGTGGGCGTATGTAAAATAGTCGCAGTATGCGCGTAGTGTGCTGTCAGTTTTGTGGGTGAGGTGAAATCCGGCTCTTCATAATTGAGGGTGTAGTTGGGGTCTGAATCCTCCGGTTTCGAGGAGTGCTCGGGTGATGTAGTGGTTGAGGTTTCGGAATCCGAGTGCGGA
>NZ_PKKM01000023.1 GCF_002847525.1 Schaalia odontolytica
GTGTCGCAACCCCCATCATCGGAAGACCTCGACCTCTACCCGGCCACGACACGCCCAACCCCGCATACCACCCCCACACCCTCAATTATGAAGAGCCATCAAAGGGGATCGGTGATCAATTCTCAGCGGCTCATCCGAGGGGGTCGGAACCGGGGCAGTATATCAAAGAGGATGGGTGATCAATTCTCAGCAAGGGGGCTGTGCACAGGCGGCAGTCAACAGTATATCAAACGGGATGGGTGATCAATTCTCAGCACTCAGGGCAGACTTTTTACGAGCAGGACAGTATATCAAAGGGGATGGGTGATCAATTCTCAGCTTGACGGTCCGACAAGTGAGGGTGTGAACAGTATATCAAAGGGGGTGGGTGATTGATTCCCAGCTTGAGTAGAGATGAGCCCTGATCAGGAAATGCTCAATCAAAATGCTCCTGAACGTCGTTCAGGAGCATTTGAAAGCGAGAGGAGATCTTGATACATGGGGTCTTTACAGCCTGAAGCTGAAGGCAGTCCCGCACCCGAAGTCGCTGAAGCGGCTTCCTTTGAACGTCTGTTACCAGACGTCCTACCGCATCCTCTCGCTAGGTCGATACTAGCCGAAAAGCAGAGTTTTGGTCAAGGAAGACATGAGCAACGCTCTCTTGCTGACACCGATTGATCAGAGTTTCCCCTTTGAGTGGAGATGACTCGTTCCCGAAATAGTGCTAGGTCGCGTACGAGGGGGGCAGCCAGTCCACCTGGGAGTGATCTCCGGGCAGGTGAGCCATCCTCGTCGTCGACACGGACCGCCTGAACGACGAAGGTGGCCGCGCCCTGATCGCCCTCGGAGTCCTCGAGGCCGTCGAAGCTTGCACCCGCGCCTCCGAGATGGTCGAGCGTCTCGACGGCGCCTACATCCACAATGGTGACTGGGACGCGGTCGAGCCCTGATGCGTTTCGGTTATCTCGAGCGAGGGGAGGAGGGTGGCCGTGGCGCGCCCGGATGGACCGAGAGAGCCACGCAAAAGTTCACCGGAAATTGATCATCCAAACGCACCCGCGAGAACACGATGCCTGTTACGCTAATCACTGTTTCTTCCGGGTGCTTTCTCTCTGTTGAAACGTTCTGTGTAAACGGACGCGCCCACGCGACCACTCGCCGCCGGTTTCTCTCACACTTTCCCGGCAATGACGAGCCCCGCGTGGGCGCGTTCGCGTATGACTTCGCCCCGACCTCGTCGATACGAGGCCGGGGCTCAGTGCGTCAGATGCGTGCCCTCACGCGGAGGGTGGGGCGGTCAGGCCTGGTGTCGGCGAGCGGCCACCGCCAGCGCGCCCAGCAGGCCCAGCATGCCGGCGCCAGCGAGGACGCCAGCCATGTCGGCACCCGTGCGAGCCAGCTGCTTCGGCGCGGGAGCCGAAGGCGTGGGAGGCGTAGCCGGGGGAGTGGACGAGCTTGGCGTCGAGGGCATCGACGGGGTCGGCGTGGCCGAAGGAGTCGGGGTGGTCGACGGCGTCGGCTCGGGAGTGGGCGTCACCGACGGGGTGGGCGTGGAAGACGGCGTAGGCGTCGGGGTTGTGGTCGGCGTCGGAGACGGGGTCACGGACGGGGTCGGGCTCGGCTCCGGAGTGGGAGTCGTGGAAGGAGTCGGCTCCGGCGTCGGCGTCACCGACGGCGTAGGCGTCGGATTCGCGTCGCCGTTCGCGTCGCCCGAGCCGTCCGAGTGGATGTCCACGCCGCCCGTGTACAACTTTGCGTTGATGAGAGCGTCGTTGTGGAAGGTGACGCCGTTGCGCACGGTTGCCACGTTGTTGATCGTGGCCTCGTACTGCAGGACGTAGGTGCCGTTGTTCGTGAGGCGCGGGAACGTCGCGGTGAACCCGGTGCCGTCGGCGGTGGCCTCCATCGTGAAGGTGCCGTCGCCGATCGACGCGCCGGCCTTGAGGGCGGGTGCCTGCTCGGCCTGGTACTCGGCGTCGTTGTTGTAGTAGTAGAGCTTCTCCGACCCGGGCACCAGCGAGTAGCCGCCGGAGCTCATGTCGAAGGTGTCAACGATCTCGACCGCGGTCGCGCCCTCGGGCAGCTGGGATCCCTTGATGTCGATCTCCCAGATGATCCGCGAGGAGTCGCCTTGCTTGGGCTGGCCCCACTTCTGGGTATTGCGCAGGATGCGCTCGTACGTGCCGGAGATCGAGCCGCCGGGCAGGTCCACGACAATGGCGGTGCCGTTCACCGGGAAGGACACAGTCGACGAGGACGTGGCGTGCACGGCCTTCGTGCGCACGGTGCCGTGGCCGATGATGCTGTGGTGGTCCTTCGCGTACTCGCCGAAGGTGCAGGTCATGGAGACGCCCTCGCCCGCGGGGACGGAGCAGTCGACGACCGGGACCTTGTCGTCGTTGAGCATGCTGAAGTTCAGCGTCGAGCTGCCCGAGTCTGAGACGATCTCAAGCTCCGGCGGAATCTGAATGGTGAACGTGTCGCCGGGCGCGACATCCTTGCCGGTCGTGTCGATGTCGAAGGACATGGTCATGACGTGGATGCCGACGGTGGGCGCGGTGGTTTCCTTGTCCTCGCGCGCCAGCGAGATCTTGCTGACGACGCTGACGGAGGTGGCGTAGGTGGGGGCGATCGCGATGAACGCGGCCAGCAGGCCGGCGACGATCAGCCCGACAGCGAGCGGGAAAAGACGCCCGATACTGCGGGGGTGCACGTGAGTCTCCATTCGTCATGGATGGGGGACGAGGCCGTGGCGTGCGCGTCGGGTGTCCACCCATCCGCTCTGGTTAGCAAGTAATGATGCTGATGGGAAGGCTACGCCTGTGCGTAATAGTCTGCGCGTTCAATTTCGTCTATTTGTCCATGTTATGGAGGGTTTGATTTAGTCGTCCAGCAATTCATCAGCCATTAACCCGGATGGAAATGTGAGCATTTGGGCGGCGTTCTAGTTGTTTGGTAATTAATTGACTGGCGTTACTATTCTTTGTCGTCCAGTCAAGCGTGTGACGAAGCGCATATGAGCTGCTCCGCTTCTTGGATGTGGTGCAGAGTCTCGCAGTCTCCAGAAATTTCGCATGCAATTCCCGTGAACGTATTTCAAATTTTGTAATCTGATCGTTGGTATTCTGCGGTTTTTGGGGTTGGGTCGATTCGTGCCGTGGGGGAATTGCATGCGAAATTTGTCTGGTCGCACGTGTGCAGAGCTGTCGCATGGGCGTTCTGAAAAGTCGCCCCCGCCCCAGGCAAAGCGGTCAAGTCCTGTGGAGTGGTGTAATCGTTTTGTGTCCTTCGGAGTGGGTTATGCGCTGAGTTGGAGTGGGGGTTCCTCCTGTTGGG
>NZ_PKKM01000024.1 GCF_002847525.1 Schaalia odontolytica
CCCGGCAGAATACCGGGATCAGGCCCTACAGGAAGCCGCATAACGGCTACCATTAAACGCGTCCAAGTTTCGGGGCGCAGTTCAGTTTCGACGAGGCCGGGGCCTTCTTTCTCTGGGATAATGAGGGGGCAAGCGTTGCGGGATGGAACGAGGAGGTTCCCATGACGGTCAACGATCATGCCTCGCAGGAGCGCTACGTGGCGCTGTACGCCTGGCTGTGCGGGCAGATGTCCCCGCGCACGCCGCACGCGGCGGACCTCTTTGCGCAGGACAGCGAGTGCCTCTACGATGCCTTCCTCTCCGTGCTTGTCGGCACGAGGCTGGGGTTCGCGGACTACGACGATAATCAAGCCCATCACGGGCTCTACGTCTTCGACTTTTTCGTCGGTGACATCGAGGCGCCGCCGCTCGGCAGGAGCGTTGATGGGCAGAGAGTGCCCGGCATGGCGGGGGACCCTGCCGCGGACGGCGCCGCCCGAGCGATGTGCCACGCGATCGTCGACACGTGGCTCGGGGACACGAGCGCACACATCCCGTTCGTGGCATCTGTGATTGCCTCCGTGGCCACCCTCGAGCTCGTCGCCGATGTGCGCGTCGACGAGTGTGTCTTTGAGTGTGAGCTGCCGCGGGAGTATGCGCGCTTCACCGCGAACAAGCCGTGGGAGGACGGGAGCCTGCCCATTGGCGCGCTGGATTTGTCCCTGGTTGCCCCTGGTCCGCTCATTCACCTCGAGGCGCGCCCGCGCTACAAGGGACAGGCCCTGTCCCCCTCGGGCTTTACCGAGGCCTTGGCATCGGCCGTGCAGATGGGGCTCTCCGTGGAGTCGTCCTCTGCGTTCGCCTTCGGTGCCGCCGCCACTCTGCGCGCTCCGCACGGGGGCCCTGAGATGCTCGGGTGGGCCGCCGACGCGGTGGCTCGCGCCCTGTCGGCCTGCGGGCACACCGGGGGAGTGCAGATCCGAACGCGCTTCGCTCACGCACCGTCGTAGCAACCGACCGCCCCGCCGTCGCGCATAACGAAGCCCCGGCCTCGTCCGTACATTTCAGACGAGGCCGGGGCAAGTTTGCTGGGGGAGAGGCCCCTTACGCGTTGGTTTTCTCGGCGGCGACGGGGGCGTCGTCCTTCCAGAAGTCCAGCTCGTCGGGGTTCAGGCCGATCGAGGACGCCGTGAAGTGCGGCTCAAGACCGGCCTTGCGCTGGGCGACGTAGTCGTTCGCGCAGCGGATGGCCTGGTTGCCCAGGATGACGATGACGGGCAGGTTAATGAGCGCCATGAGGCCCATCAGGATGTCGCCCAGGTTCCATGCGACCTCGAACTTGAGGAGCGCGCCCGCGAAGACGAGCAGCGCGGCCACGGCGCGGAAGATCGAGAGCATCCAGTGCTTCATGTGCTTGTTGCGCAGCAGGAAGCGGAAGTTCACCTCGGCGTAGTAGAAGTTACCAACCAGCGTCGTGAAGGCGAAGAGGAACAGCGCGACCGAGATGAAGACCTGCGCGACCGGCTGACCCAAAACGGTGGCCATCGCGTCCTTCACGAGAGGAGCGCCCGTCACGCCGTTGTCGTTGCCCACGCCCGAGGAGAGAACCACGAACGCGGTAAGCGTGCAGATCACCATGGTGTCGATGAAGACCGAGAGCATCTGGACGAGGCCCTGCTTGGCGGGGTGTGACACGGAGGCGGAGGCGGCGGCGTTCGGAGCGGAACCGACGCCGGCCTCGTTGGAGTAGAGGCCGCGCTTGATGCCGTACATCATGGCCGAGCCAGCGAAGCCGCCGAAGATCGCCTGGAAGTCAAAAGCACCGGCGAAGATCGCGGAGAACATCGCGGGGATGTTCTGGTAGTTGAGTGCGACGACGACGAGGCCGACGCCCAGGTAGATGATCGCCATGACGGGCACGAGCAGGCCAGTGACGTCCGTCAGGCGACGGGTGCCGCCGAAGATCGAGCCGGCCATCAGCACCGCGAGGATGGCACCGATAATCCACGGCGTCCACTCATTCGCCCAGCTGTAATGGGTGAAAGCGTCGGCGACGTTGAAGGAGGCGAGCAGGTTGAAGCCACCCATGTAGGTGAGGATAAGAACAGAGGCGAAGAGCGTGGCAAGCCAGTTCTGCTTGAGTGCCGTCTGGATGTAGTAGGCGGGGCCGCCGTAGGAGTGGTGGGGGCCCTGCTTCTTGTAGATCTGCGCAAGCGTCGACTCGATAAAGGCGGAGGCGCCGCCGAGGGTCGCGATGACCCACATCCAGAAGACAGCTCCCGCGCCGCCGAGCGTCACGGCCGTCGCCACGCCGGCAATGTTGCCGACGCCCACGCGCGACGCCGTCGACACCATCAGTGCACGGAACGAGGAGACCTCGCCTTCCTCGTGGGGAGGCTCGGTCACGACGCGGATCGCTTCCTTAAACAGACGAAGGGGCAGCGCACGCGTGCGCACAAAGAAGTACAGACCGACGCCGATCAGAAGGGCGACCAGCAGGTACGTATACATAAAGCCCGAGATCGTGTCGAGAGTGCCGGCAAGATCGAAAGCCGGACGCAGGGTTCCATTCATCGTTGTTCCTAGCGTTGATGGATGTTCGTGGACGCGGCGAGGCCGCGCTGATGGTCACGAGTATAGCGCCTCGGTCAATGGAGGGTAAAGACTTTACTAAAAAACGTGATGGCTTCGGCCATGCGCGCAGTTCAGACGCTAATGAGCGACGACTCTGCGTTGGGTTACTCGTGAATCTTGCGAGTGCTGGCGCACATTTCGCTCAAATCCTTGTGGTCTGGAGCATTAAAATCGCCGATTTTGGGACAATCTGGCGTGGTGAGCTGATGTGAATCGTTGCAATCTCACGGAAAAGTGCTGTCAGGCGCCTCTGTTGCGTTTGATTTGACGATGTCTGGAGAAGTGCGTATTGTTTTCCTTGTTGCGCCGAACGGCAGCGAACGAAGCGAGAAGCTCGGGTCGCGGAAACATGGCGCGGAACACCTTTCGAAAACGTGCGAGATATTCGTGTGCGCTCGATCGTGTGGGTGTTGTTTGTGAACTCGATAGTGTGTTTGTTTGTTTTTTATGCCTGTTTTTTGTTTTTGAGTGTTTTTGGTTGGGATTGCTGGCTG
>NZ_PKKM01000025.1 GCF_002847525.1 Schaalia odontolytica
CGGTGTCGCAACCCCCATCATCGGAAGACCTCGACCTCTACCCGGCCACGACACGCCCAACCCCGCATACCACCCCCACACCCTCAATTATGAAGAGCCTCATAAGGTGCATTAAGACCCGATAGCTGAGTGTTTGTCGCTTGCGGATCGGTGCGAGTTAGATAGCACCGAGCGCCATAAGGTGCGTTAAGACCGCTGTACTCGAAAATCTGGTCTTCCTTGTTCCCAGTGAGAAAGCACCGAGCGCCAAACAGTGCATTAAGACATCCGGGTGCCGTCGTCGAGCATGAACGGGAAGTTCGGTTAGAAAGCACCGAGCGCCAAACGGCGCATTAAGACGCGCGCATCAGCTGCACAGCCTGCATCGACAGTTTCTGGTGAGAAAGCACCGAGCGCCATAAGGTGCATTAAGATCCCCCGTATCGACCACTCACGGTCGTATTGGTGATCTGTCAGAAAGCACCGAGCACCATAAGGCGCATTAAGACAACAAAGCAATGATTACTGACAAGATAATAACGTGGGTGAGAAAGCACCGAGCGCCATAAGGTGCATTAAGACTTGGGAGGCGGATGCTCTGTCCGTTGAGCTACAGGCGTCGGAAAGCAACGAGCACCAAACGGTGCATTAAGACCGGAAGCCGATACGCTGGACCAGGTAGCCTTCCTTCAGGGTTAGAAAGCGCCGAGCGCCAGAAGGTACATTAAGACTCCCAGGTCGGGCCGGACGAGCACTTCACCGCCTTTGGTGAGAATGCACCGAGCGCCATAAGGTGCATTAAGACGGAGACAGGTGAAGGTCTGAGGCGACGATGATTTTCAGTCAGAAAGCACCGAGCGCCCAAAGTCTCGCATACAATTCCCCAGTCCACGTATCAACAAGCACCAGGAAACCGCAGAATTTCAACGTTCCGACTCAAATCTTGAAGGACTGTCAGCCGAATTGCATGCGACAATTTCCAACACCCCTGCAAGATGAGCGCCAAACGGTGCATTAAGACTCGTTCGTGCAGGTTCCCGTGCCGTCCTTGTCGCCCCACAGCTAGAAAGCACCGAGCACCATAAGGTGCATTAAGACCTTGGTGCGGTCAGTCGTCAAGACTTCATTAGCCATGCCAAGTTAGAAAGCACCGAGCGTCATAAGGTACATTAAGACTCCACCCTATCGACAGGGAGAGAGAAGTTCGCGAAGCCGGTTAGAAAGCACCGAGCGCCAAACGGTGCATTAAGACTGCTGAAGGAATGTGTCGGCGGTGACGATGAGGGTTGTTAGAAAACACCGAGCGCCAAACGGTGCATTAAGACACGAACGCGCCGGCCAACCTAAGGAGCGCTGATTGGCGAGTTAGAGAGCATCGAGCGCCATAAGGCACATTAAGGCATATAGGTCGTCGAGTTAACGAGGAACAACTTGAGATCCGTTAGAAAGCACCGAGCGCCATAAGGTGCATTAAGACTTCACGACGCCCTCGTTCGTGTTGTACAGGTAAATCAGGTCAGAAAGCACCGAGCGCCATAAGGCGCATTAAGACGAGGTAAGGTAAGACGGCATCTGACGGATGTAGTCATCGGTTAGAAAGCACCGAGCGCCATAAGGTACATTAAGACCATGCAGGGCAATGTGGGGTGGTGTACAGCGTCAGGTGAGAAAGCACCGAGCGCCATAAGGCGCATTAAGACTTCACACCCTCGTCAATCGTGAACGTGAACTTACCGCGTTAGAAAGCACCGAGCGCCATAAGGCGCATTAAGACAGGCTGCGAGGTCGCCACGCTCGAAAGCTGAGGTTGTCGTCAGAAAGCCCCGAGCGCCATAAGATGCATTAAGACAAGTAGACATTGAGGGTTGCAGTGTCATTGTTCTTGACCGTTAGAAAGCACCGAGCGCCATAAGGCGCATTAAGACATCGTGATTACTGTTTCTCTTGCCAAGGTACATACTCCTTCGTTAGAAAGCACCGAGCGCCAAACGGGCTCTTCATAATTGAGGGTGTAGTTGGGGTCTGAATCCTCCGGTTTCGAGGAGTGCTCGGGTGATGTAGTGGTTGAGGTTTCGGAATCCGAGTGCGG
>NZ_PKKM01000026.1 GCF_002847525.1 Schaalia odontolytica
TGAACTGCGCCCCGAAACTTGGACGCGTTTAATGGTAGCCGTTATGCGGCTTCCTGTAGGGCCTGATCCCGGTATTCTGCCGGGGTCAGGCCCTTGAGCTTTACTTGGCGTCTTGTTGTGTTCCAGTGCGTGATGTAAGCCTCGAGGTCGGCTTTGAAGCTCTCGAAGGTCTGCCAGTCCTGGCCGCGAAAGAACTCGTCCTTGAGGTGCCCAAAAACCTGCTCGGTGGCGCCATTGTCGATGCAGTTGCCTTTGCGAGACATGCTCTGGATGAAACCGTTATCGGCGAGCGCACTGATGTAGGCCTTGTGCTGGTATTGCCATCCCATGTCCGAGTGCAAGATCGGCTCAGCTCCTGCGGGCTTGGCATCCATGAGCATCTGGAGCATCTCTTGTTGCTGGGCGAGGTTGGGACACATCGAGATGGAGTGAGCCACGATCTCTTTGCTGGCAAAGTCGTAGACCGGAGCGAGGTAGGCCTTACCGAAGGAGAGCTTGAACTCGGTGACGTCGGTACCCAGTTTCTGCCAGGGCCCATCGGCCTTAAAGTCGCGGCCGATGATGTTGTCGAAACTTTGCCCCACGTCCCCCTTGTAGGAGTTGTACCTGTGGTACTTCGTTTCGCGGCGTATGCCGCAGCGCAGCCCCATTTCGCCCATCATCTTTAAGACCGTCTTATCGGCGATGCGCTCCCCTTCCTCAGCGCGCAGGCACATGGCTACCTGCCTGTGACCGCACCCGTTGGGGGTTCGTGAAAAAATCTGGGCAACCTTGGGCCGCAGATACGCCCTGGTTGGCTGCTGGGGGTGAGCCAGCGCGTAGTAGTAGCTCGACCTGGCAAGACCGGCGGCCTCGAGGAGATCACACACCGCATGTCCGCGCCCTGAAAGCTCGGCGACCACTAGGGCTTTGTCCCGGTTTGGGAGCGCCTCTGCGCCTTCAGGGCAATCGATTTTTTTAGGTACGCCACCTGCGCCTCGAGCTTGCGCACACGCTCTTGGAGTTCCTCCTCACGCGTTGGTGGCACCGCCCGCACCGACCCCTTCGGCCTGCCCTTGGGCTTGGGCTTGAGCGCCTGCGCGCCGCCCTCGCGGTACAGCCTGCACCACTTCTTCAACGATGTCGCGCTCGCAATACCGAAGCGCACCATCGCCTCAGGCTTACTCATCCCGCCGTCAACCACGGCCCTCGCCGCGGCGACCTTCGTCTCATAGTCGTATGTGGCCCGATTTACTCCCATGGCAAGAAGCCCGCCCCTCCCGATCACGCGGTACATCTTCTGCCACTCTCTCACAGTCTCGGCAGACACACCAAGCCTCCCGGCGGTCAAACGATAGCCAAATCCCCTCTCAAACATCTCCACCGCCTGCTCCCGAAGCAAACGATCATGCCTCAACCCCAGAACCACAGACACGAAAAGCCTCCCATTCCCTGGACTTCAATTTCGATGTCCAAGAAACGGGAGGCAGTTCA
>NZ_PKKM01000027.1 GCF_002847525.1 Schaalia odontolytica
GGCTCTTCGCATTTGAGGGTGTAGGTGTTGTGGGCGGGGTTGGGCGTGTCGTGGCTGGGTAGGGGTCGAGGTCTTCCGATGATGGGGGTTCCTACACCGTCCATCTGAAAGACCTCGACATGGCCAATACTATCTTTGATCGCCCTGATCTGAGCGTGTTCACGCGCCTGGATGGCCTGGGGTTGGAGGTGACGGGTCAGCGCGTTGAGGCAGACCATGCAGTGTTGGCGTGCCGTATTACGGGTGAGGACCGGTGGTGTCGACGCTGCGGGTGCCAGGGCGTGGCTCGTGACACGGTGGTCAGGCGCTTGGCGCATGAGCCCTGCGGGTGGCGTCCCACGATCTTGCATGTGAGCGTGCGCCGCTACCGGTGCGAGACGTGTGCTCACGTGTGGCGTCAAGACATGAGTCAAGCGGCCGATCCGCGCGCGAAGCTCTCGCGTGCGGCGGTGCGCTGGGCGCTGACGGGCCTGGTGGTCCACCATCTGACGGTGGCGCGCGTCGCCCAGACCCTGGGCGCGTCCTGGAAGAGCCGCCAATACTGCTGTCCTGGCTGAAGGGGCGCGCCTGCTGATCAATGATCCAGCACGGTGTGAAGGCGTGCGTGTCATTGGCGTGGATGAACACGTGTGGCGCCACACCCCCTACGGCGACAAATACGTCACCGTCATCTTGGACGTCACTCCCGTACGAGACCGTCGCGGTCCCTCCCGGCTCCTGGACATGGTCCCGGGCCGCTCCAAGCAGGTTTTCAAAACCTGGCTGGCCTCCCGCCCTGACACGTGGCGCGAACGCATTGAGATCGTCGCGATGGATGGATTCACCGGGTTCAAAAGCGCAGCCGCCGAAGAACTCCCCGACGCAAGGGCAGTCATGGATCCCTTCCATGTCGTGCACCTGGCTGGCAACGCCTTGGATGAGTGCCGCAGGCGCATCCAGCAAGAACTCCACCACCGGCGCGGGCGTGCCACCGACCCCCTATACAAGGCCCGCAGAATGTTACACACCCGCTCATGCCTGCTCACCCCACGCCAGCAACACCAGATCCTCGACCTGTTCGCCAGCGATTACCACGTCGCCCTCGAAGTCACCTGGAGCGTCTACCAGAACATCACCTGGCGCCTATCGTGATCCCAACAAAATCCGCGGTAAGGCCCTGATGAAAGCCGAAATCAACACACTGACCTCCACACGCGTACCGAGGGGCCTAACCGAGCTCATCACGCTGGGCAGGACACTCAAACGCCGAGCCGGGGACATCCTGGCCTACTTCGATCATCCCCACACCAGCAACGGTCCTACCGAAGCCATCAACGGACGTCTCGAACACCTACGCGGATCCGCACTCGGACTTGCGAAACCTCACCAACTACATCACCCGAGCACTCCTCGAAACAGGAGGATTCAGACCCCAACTACACCCCCAATTATGAAGAGCCG
>NZ_PKKM01000028.1 GCF_002847525.1 Schaalia odontolytica
GGCTCTTCATAATTGAGGGTGTAGTTGGGGTCTGAATCCTCCGGTTTCGAGGAGTGCTCGGGTGATGTAGTGGTTGAGGTTTCGGAATCCGAGTGCGGATCCGCGTAGGTGTTCGAGGCGGCCGTTGATGGCTTCGGTAGGACCGTTGCTGGTGTGGGGATGATCGAAGTAAGCCAAGATGTCTCCGGCTCTGCGTTTGAGCGTTCTGCCCAGCGTGATGAGCTCGGTCAGACCCCTGGGTACGCGCGTGGAGGTCAGTGTGTTGATTTCGGCTTGCATTAGGGCCTTGCCGCGGATTTTGTGGGGATCGCGGTAGCTGTCGATGATGTTCTGGTAGACGCTCCAGGTGACTTCGAGTGCGACGTGGCAATCGCTGGCGAACAGGTCGGCTAGCTGGTGTTGCTGGCGTGGGGTGAGCAGGCAAGATCTGGTGTGTAACATCCTGCGAGCCTTGTACAGGGGATCCGTGGCCCGCCCGCGCCGATGGTGAAGTTCTTGCTGAATGCGCCTGCGGCACTCATCGAGAGCATCACCGGCCAGGCGCACAACGTGGAAAGGATCCATGACCGCCCTCGCGTCTGGGAGCTCTTCGGCGGCGGCGCTCTTAAAGCCGGTGAATCCATCCATCGCGACGATCTCAATGCGCTCGCGCCAGGTGTCGGGCTGGGAGGCCAGCCAGGTTTTGAAAACCCGCTTGGATCGGCCCGGAATCATATCCAGGAGCCGGGAGGGACCACGACGGTCACGTATAGGAGTCAAGTCCAAGATGACGGTGACGTATTTGTCCCCGTATGGGGTGTGTCGCCACACGTGTTCATCCACGCCAATGACACGCACCCCCTCGAAACGATCAGGATCATCGATGAGCATGCGCTGGCCTTCACCTAAGATCGCGGTATTGGCAGTGTTCCACGACACGGCCAATACGTCGGCGACGCGCGCCACCGTCAGATGATGGACCACCAGGCCCACCAGCGCCCAGCGCACCGCCGCACGCGAGAGCTTCGCACGCGGGTCGGCCGCTGCACTCATGTTTTGACGCCACACGTGAGCACACTCTGGGCAGCGGTAGCGGCGCACGCTCACGTGCAACATGGTGGGGTGCCACCCGTAGGGTACGTGAGCCAAGCGCCTGACCACCGTGTCACGTACGACGCCCTCACCCCCACACTGTCGGCACCACCGATCCTCACCCACTACCTTGCAGGCCAAGACGGTCCGATCGTCTCCTACACGTTGACCCATCACTTCCAGTCCTAGGTCATCCAGGCCCGTGAAGGCGCTCAGATCAGGGCGATCAAAGGTAGCATTGGACATGTCGAGGTCTTTCAGATGGACGGTGTCGCAACCCCCATCATCGGAAGACCTCGACCTCTACCCGGCCACGACACGCCCAACCCCGCATACCACCCCCACACCCTCAATTATGAAGA
>NZ_PKKM01000029.1 GCF_002847525.1 Schaalia odontolytica
TTGCGAAACCTCACCAACTACATCACCCGAGCACTCCTCGAAACAGGAGGATTCAGACCCCAACTACACCCCCAATTATGAAGAGCCGCTAAAGGTGGGGCTTTGCGTGGAAATCCGGTATATGACAATATACGGTTCGGTGCACAAATTACACTTTCACAAGCCGGCCTATACACAGTAGATGATTTTAAAACAATTACTAAACAAGAAGTATTGATGCTACCGGGCATTGGTAAAAAAACAGTGGAACAACTAGAGCATAATGGTGTTATATTTAAAGCCTAAGATGTGACTTGAATTTAATAGCGATCCTAGGATAACGAAGGGCTATTTGTCTTTTTCATAATTAATATAATCCCTTTGATGAGTATCTTGGTACTGATCAAGGGGATTTTAAATTACTACAGGGTTGTACTAATTTTTGTCCTATAACCCCATTATTACGCTAATGTTAGAGCGTTGGGCTAGTTGCTAAATAAAAGAGCTAGAAAAGCGTCTAACCACTTGCAAATGTAGTAGGCGAATACATTTACCATGACGGCTAGCCAAAACAAATAAAATAGCTGCCACAAATACGAAATAGACATCGTAATTTATGGCAGCTATTTGGCAGTACATGGTCGATCTTATAGTGTAATTATTTAGTTATATTCTATTTTACAAAAGCCTCACTGATGGAATAAATTCCGTCAAATAAGAAACCGAAAGCGATAAAGTAGATAAATACCTTACCGGAAGCAATCGGCTGGAATATGAGTAATAGGCCTAATAGTAAAAGAATTAGTGCAAGCCATTTTGCATTACGTCCCATGAGTGATACCATGCTGTCGGACTTTCTTGATGTAATGAAAATAAAGACGGCTTCAATTACCATCCAGATGCCGATTGTGATTGGGAGTACTAATGGTAGGAATGCAAATCCGCCGAATATTAAATAGATACCGAATAGAGCATCGATAATGCCGCTGATAAGATACCAGCCGCTACGTAATTCAGACGGTAATGTAAAATAATTTATAATAGAGCTGACCGCACTGACGAAAAAGATAATAGAAAAAAGCCAGGCATAAGCTATGAGACTAATAGCGGGATTTAAGAGTAAGAATATCCCCAGGATAATGCTTACAATACCCGATAAAATAAAGAAGAATTTGCTTGAATCACTCATAATAGTTCCTCCTATCATGTGTACTGCTTATTCACAGTATACGTGAGATCATGGGGGATGTCAAATTGTAACGATAAAACTGTGTTTTCACAAAACTCACATGTCCATCCTGTTGATACAGTTCTATAGAATACCGTATAATACCGGCTCTTCGCATTTGAGGGTGTAGGTGTTGTGGGCGGGGTTGGGCGTGTCGTGGCTGGGTAGGGGTCGAGGTCTTCCGATGATGGGGGTTCC